>CAYTWA010000002.1:412090-539981 GCA_964441955.1 uncultured Elusimicrobia bacterium | reverse complement strand
CTTTCGGTTGAACTTTTGGCTTTTCCTGGCCTTTAACGGTCATTGCAGAAACGACCCCACCCCCCGCCACAACCAGCATCTGCCGTCGACTCATACGTTCGCCAGTGTCAGGCCCGCGGTTTGACTTATCGTGTGTGTTTGTACCAGCGTTTCTAGTGACTGTCACCGGAACCTTTCGCTTGAACATGTTGATGAGCCGCGCTAATAATCCAGGCAAGCGTACTGAACCGCGTTCCTTTAATGGTGCATCGCCCGGTGCTTTCCTCAGAACCGATGGCGACTTCATAAGTGGAATCACGACCAAGGCGGCCGTGACGGGATCCAACTGAGCCCAATCGGGGTGGGCGTGAATCATATTGGAAAGGCTGGAGAGGTCCGCCGGGAGACCATGCGCCGAGGCCCAGACGCCCAATAGCGCCATTAAACCGGCCCCTGCGGTGAGTACGGCGCCGACGGCTAACGTGTCACCTTGCCTTTTAAGCAAACTTCGGCTTTTGGAAAGGGCGCGCTCCCAGCCGCGTTGACGCATGGATTTACCGGCGTTGGCGAGCACTTCCTCTTCGCTTAGCAGTTCCCCGCTTAAACGTTTGATGTAGAGCGTGCGGTCGGCTTCGGAAATGAAATCGACCCTCGGAGTGATGACGGCGTAGGAGACGCCCCGCTCGCGCAGGAGTTTGGTGATGGGGGTTGTGTGGAAGCCCCCGGCTATCAAAACAACAGTGGACTGTGAACCGTGCCCCGTGCACAGTTTGAGTGTATTTTTAACCATGGGCTCATTGCGCATGTGGGCTAAGGCGTAATAGTCGATGGAGGATGAAATTAGCTCCTTCAATCGTGCGTTAGCTAAAGACACTGGATCCCCGCTAACGATCCGCGGGGATGACGAAGAGGACAGACTAAGCAGTCGACTGGCAAGCGCTACAAACCCATCCAACCGTTTCCCAATCGTTTGGAGTTCGTTTTGGGTGACTTGGAGGTCGGTCATGCGTACGAGAAGGGCGAGGTCGTGCTCGACTTGCAGCCGGTCGCGCTCGAGGCCCTCTCGGGCTTTTTCCAGTTTTAATCGAAACACCAACTCGCGAAGCTCGTGCATCACGCCGTCCATGCCCATGCCCCGCAGAACGGACATCCACTCTATATACTTCGCCAAGTCGAGCGGCACGGCCATGAAGAGTCGGTGGCGGTGGATCACATCGCGTAAATAGAAAAAGTAAGGCGCGCCACCCGCTTGCCGGGCCAGCTGCACGAGGGTCTGACGTTCGTTTCCAGAAAGCTGCCCTTGGACGTTTTCCAGAAAGCTTTGCGTGAGAACCCGCAAGCGCTCCGGGGGCAACTGAATGGCCAGCGTGCGGTAATGGGCAAGCGCTGGGAAATCTTTTTCTAAATCGGGTCCCGAAACGGGCGCCGTCGCGAGAAAGGCCTCGGGGCTTAACGTCCCCTTTTCGATGGCGGCCCACTGCTGGTCAAGCTCCCGAAGGGCCGGGCTGGCACGCCGAGGACGCAAAAGGCTGATTTCGCTTTGAAGGGTTTTAAGCACACCCACCAACTCTTCCCGGTCACGAAAGGTTTTGCGGTAGAGCGCACGGTTTAACTCATAGTAGTTTGCCTCTTCCACGCCAGTCAGTGCGTGCGGCAAAGCGTGAGTGATGGCGTAATAATCGGCGCCGGTTAGTTCCCCTTCCCGCACCAAATAATCCGCGGCCTTTTCACGAATCGCGGCATCGGGAAAAAGCGCCATCAACGAATGGTCTAGGGGACCGGAGGCGCCTTCAACGGCAATCGAAACGACACTGGACCCCTGCTTACGATCCGCGGGGGTGACGGCAGAAGATAAAAACTCTAACAGCTTGGCAATGTTTTTCTGTACACCGTAGTGAGCATGGAGATCTTGAATCAACACCACCAGGGGACGATCTTCACCGGCGGAAAACGAATCGGTAAGAACGCCCAACGATTTGGGCGGAGTCAGTTCAAATTGAGCGGGGAGGGCTGGACGCGCAAAGATTTGGGGGCCATCGAAAACCGCTTCGGCCATATGACTCGACGTCCCTATTAAGGAGGCTGACAAAACAAAAGCCATCATAGGCTTCGGAATGGCTTTTAAGCGCAAGCGCATCTTCATAGGAACAAGTGTAATCGCCTCGTATTACAAGGGTGTTTCGCGTTTTATGGGTCTAAATGGAAACTAGGCCAGGGAACACAAAACAAACTGCTTTTTAGATACGAAACAACTTAGCCTTATGCAAATCGATGTTCATTTGCCTTTGAAGGGCCGCCGGGGTCGCGAAGCGTCGTTCGGGGCGTAGGTGTTTAAGAAACTCGATCTGAAGCACTTTTCCATAAAGACGCTTGGGGCCCTCCAGCAAAAACACCTCGCAGTGGCGATGAGGCTCCTGTGGCGTAAACGTGGGGCGAATACCCACATTACAAAGCCCTTTCCACCCGCCTGGTCTTAAGCGCACGATGGAGACACCCGGCGGCAAAATTTTGTCGACTGGAATATCAAGGTTGGCGGTTGGAAACCCAAGCCGACGGCCTCGGCCATTCCCATGAACCACTTTTCCCTTCGCGCCATAAGCATATCCCAGCAAGCGGTTGGCGGCCTCAATTTTTCCCTGGTCCAACAAGGCGCGAATCCGACGCGATGAAACGGACGGCACCGCCGCCATGACGTGAATACGAACACCCGCTTCTTTCCCCAACTTTTTAAGAAGCGGCAAACGGCCGGCGCGGTTTTTTCCAAAAGCCAAACGCGGGCCTACCACAATTTCTTTCGCGAATAAGCGGCCCATCATGACGTGGTGAAAAAAATCTTCTGCGGTCGTGTTGGCGGTTTGCCGGTTAAAGATGAGTGGTTTAACCTTTCGAATGCCGAATCGGCGCAGCAGCGCGAGCTTTTCTTGATACGTTGTAAGGAGCACCGGTTTTGGGCGTGGGACGCCGGCATGGCGGGGCGGCATGGTAAAGGCCAACGCGATGGGACTGGCACCCAGCGCTTTCGCGCGTTTGGCCACGCGGCGAAGAATACGTTGATGGCCGCGGTGCACCCCGTCAAAAGTACCCAGCGTCAAAACCGATTTCATGGGGGTGAGCCCCCGATCAATACACTTGGGGACGTCCAAGGGTGTACGGCCTGCTTAAGCCGCAGAACATTCCCCTCCTCAATGACGCTCCACGCCACCGCCTCTTGAACGCCGTAGTCTCCAATTTTCTCGCGAACGAGCTCTGACAACGTGCCGACGGTTCCTAAACGAATGGCGACATCTTCGACGAGGGTTCGCACATACGTGCCGCGCGAACAACGCACGCGAGCCTCCCAAAAAGGTGCGGTATAGGAAATAAACTCGAAGGAATCGATGCGGAGGGTTCGCGGCACACGCGGGATTTCGAGACCTTTTCGCGCATACTCATAGTAGGGCTTGCCTTTGTATTTGAGCGCGGAGTACATCGGGGGCAACTGTTCAATGTCCCCCTCAAATGCTTTTAGGGCGTCTTGCAGCATTTCTACCGTGACCTGCGAATAGGGCTTTTGAACACGGATCTCTCCTTGAGAATCTCCGGTACTGGTTTGGCGCCCAAATTCCCCCCGTAAACGATACTGTTTGGGCATGGCCAAAAACTGCTCCTGCGTTTTGGTGGCCGAACCAATGAGGAGAATCAGGAGCCCCCGGGCTTGCGGGTCCAGAGTTCCAGTGTGGCCCACACGCTTAACACCCAAGAGGCGGCGCACGCGCGCCACGCAGTCGAAAGACGTTCGCCCGGCTGGTTTATCGAGAAGGAGGAAACCGTTCAAGCGTCGGGGTGGGGTTCGCGTTCTTTTTCCAACTGTGTAAGTACGTCCAGCACTTTTTGCGCTTCTTCGGCGCTGTTGTCCAGAAAAAATTGGAGCTCCGGAGGATATTTAAGGCTTTCCAGGCCTTTCATTTTGGCCCGAAAGAAGGGGCGCGCACGGTCCAAGGCCTCTTGCGTACGGCGTTTTTCCTCATCGCCTCCCAGCACGGAATAATAGACTTTCGCTTGGGCAAAATCGGGTGTAACTCGCACGGCTAGGATGGTAATGAACCCCAAACCTGGATCTTTTAAAAAGGGAATGAGCTTGGAAACTTCTTGCTGAATGAGCTCGGTGACACGCTCTTGGCGGCGCCGCGACATAGGAGGCTATCCTTCGAGTTCCAGCTTACGGGCTTTGCTTTCCTCGCTGTAGGCTTCGATGACGTCTTTGGGCTTGACGTCTTGGAAGGAGCCCATGCTGATTCCGCATTCGAAGCCTTTTTCAACTTCGCGGGCATCGTCTTTAAAGCGTTTTAGGGAATCGATGGTCCCTTCATGAACCACCACGGCGTCTCGAATCACACGCGCCTTGGCCCCTCGTGTGATTTTGCCTTCCGTCACAATGCTGCCGGCTATCATGCCGCCTTTGGACACCTTAAACACCTGACGCACCTCGGCGCGGCCTATGCGCAGTTCTGTTTTCTCCGGCTCTAATAGGCCTTCCATGCCAGCACGAATATCGGAAATGGCTTCGTAAATAATTCGATAGGTGCGAATTTCCACTTCTTCTCGGCGTGCAATTTCTTCCGCTTTGGCGTCCGGGCGGACATTAAAACCCACCACCACCGCGTCACTGGCAGCGGCTAACGTTACATCCGTTTCATTGATCGCGCCCACTCCGGAGTGGATGATGTTTAGGCGAATTTCCGCCGTCGACATGCGGTCCAGCGCGTCTCTCAATGCCTGGACGGACCCCTGCACATCCGCCTTTAAAATAACTTTAAGCTCTTTAATTTTGCCTTCGGCTACTCGCTCATGCAGATTTTCAAGCGTCACATGGCGCCGCCGTTGAGCTTCGTTGGCCATTTGTTGGCGCCGCTCCACGAGTGCGCGCGCCTCGCGCTCATCTTTTAGGACTATAAATTTGTCGCCGGCTTGAGGAACCCCGGAAAGCCCAAGCACCTCCACGGGCCAAGAAGGCCATGCCTCTTCCACACGCACGCCGCGGTCATCCACGAGCGCCTTCACACGGCCAAATGTATTGCCCGCCACAAGCACATCACCGATGTGAAGCGTCCCCTTTTGAATCAGGAGCGTTGCGGTTATGCCGCGGCGAGGGTCCAAACGCGCCTCCACCACAGCGCCCTGCGCCGCCCGGTCCGGGTTGGCTTTTAGTTCCAACAATTCCGCTTCGAGCGAAAGCATTTCCAACAGTTTTTCGACGTTTGTCCCTTTTTTGGCCGACACTTCCACAAAAATAGTTTTCCCTCCCCAATCTTCGGGAGAAAGCCCGTGACTGGCCAAGTCTCGTTTAATGCGGTCCACATTGGCTGTGGGCAAATCGATTTTATTGACGGCCACCATGATCACAACACCGGCCGCCTTGGCGTGGTCGATGGCCTCGATTGTTTGCGGCATGACGCCGTCATCGGCCGCCACCACCAGCACCACAATATCCGTGGCTTGGGCCCCGCGGGCGCGCATCGCGGTGAATGCTTCATGGCCAGGGGTATCTAAAAACACCACATCGCCCTTGGCGGTGGGCACGCGGTAAGCTCCGATATGCTGGGTGATGCCGCCGGCTTCTTTTTCGGCCACACGGGTTTTTCGAATTGTATCGAGAAGGCTCGTTTTGCCGTGATCGACATGGCCCATGATCGTGATAATGGGCGGGCGGGGCTTTAATTTGGCCGGGTCATCTTTATCGTCTGCTTCCGTGGTTTCAGGCAAAATTTGGACCACTTCGACGTCAAACCCAAAAGCATCGGCTGCCAATGTGGCCTGGTCGGAATCAATTTGCTGATTAATGGTCACTAGAGAGCCTAAACCAAGCAACTTCTTAATCACATCAATGGGCTTAGCGTTTAATTTTTCAGCTAATTCTTTCACGGTCAAAATTTCAGGAATTCGAATTTTGCTTCTCACAACTGCGGCAGCCGCACTGGCGGACTCGGGGGTCAACTCGGCTTTAGCCGATTCAACCGGTTTGGCTTCAGCCGCAGCGGGCTGAGGTGCCTGGCGAGGGACCAATGGTTTAGGAGGCTTAACGGGCGGCGGCGGCGGTAATTTGTAGGTGACCATCGGCTCCGCTTTGGGCGCTGTTTTAGGGGTCGGCGCAAGCGGCGGTTTTACGACCGGACTTGGGGCCGTGACCGGCGCACCAGATGCGCCGAGCGTTGGGGAAACGGCCGCTTTAGGCACGGCAGGTTTTGCCACAGCCGCCTTGGGTGATGCGGATACAGGCGCAGAGGCGTGAGCGGCCGCCGCTTTGGCGTTCACCGGCGATTCAACCGAAGGCAAATTAAGATCTTTTTCCGGCGTTTTGACCGCAGGCGCCGGTGGGGCCAATGGCGCAGGGGGTGGCGGCACGGGTTTTGGAGGTGCCGCTTTGGGCACCACACGACGAACCGGCTGACCCGTTCCAGTGACTTTTCGAAGCGTAGGTGATGGAGGAGGCGCGGCCGCCGTGCGCTTTAGCGTTTTAAGCACCATGCGCTTAGGGCCTGCTCCGGCATCCCCTGGTTTTTCAGTTTTTTCCGGTTTTTTTTCTTTATCGGTCATTTCGTCTCTTCAGTTTGCGCGACTTCAGCTATTTCTTCCACCGCGGCGGTTTCAGTCGCCGGCTTTTCTTGAGATATTTTGGCTAAATAGTCTTTTGCGGATTCGATGATTTTGATTGCGGTTTTTTCGCCGACGCCGCGCAGAACTGTTAAATCATCGGGTTTGGCGTTCGATATTCTCTCCGCGCTGCCCCAACCGCCTTTGATCAAAATATCAATTGTCTTCGGACCAACCCCTTCCAAATGCGACAGCTGCTCCGTGCTGGCCGCAAACCGCTCTTGGACGGCTTCTTTTCGCTGGGTTTCGGATTTGATGTCGATATGCCACCCGGTCAGACGAGCCGCCAGGCGTGCGTTCTGCCCGGATTTGCCAATCGCCAACGATAGCATATCGTCAGAAACGATAATTTCCGCATGTTTATCTTCCGGATGAGGGATGTTAACCGTCAGGACTTTCGCGGGGGAGAGGCTGGCCGCGATGTATTTGGCGGGGTCATTGGACCACGAAATGAGGTCGATGCGCTCGCCGCGCAACTCGTCGATAATCGGGCGTACGCGCGAGCCTTTGACGCCCACACAAGCGCCGACCGGGTCGATCTTCGGGTTATTGGTTTTAACCGCCACCTTCGAACGAAACCCCGGCTCCCGGACCACGTCCATGACTTCCACCATTTTTTCGTAGACTTCAGGGACTTCCTGTTCGAAGAGGCGCTGAACCACAAGCGGGTGCGAACGGCTGAGCAGTATTTTTGGGCCGCGGCTGCCGCGTTCCACTTTTAACACCAGAATCTTCACGCGTTCGCCGATAGAAAAACGTTCGCGCCGCACTTGTTCGCGCGCCGGCAAGATCCCTTCGGTTTTACCTAAATCAATAATGATGTTTTGGTCGACAAACCGGTGAACGGTGCCCCCCACCAGCGTGCCTTCCTTAGTTTGATATTCCTCGAGCAGGCCCTGGCGTTCGGTTTCACGAATTTTTTGGATGATGACTTGCTTCGCGGTTTGTGCCGCAATACGGGAAAAATCTTCGGTGATGACCGGGATGCGGATGTCTTCTCCTTCTTCGGCTTTGGCGTTGTATCGCCTGGCCTGAGCCACCGTCATTTCCTCCATGTCATTGGCGACTTGGCCGACCACTCTCATCACAATAAAGGCTTTGACTTCGGCCGTTTCCGAGTCGATGTGCGCTTCGAGATTGACCATTTTTCCGGAATGTTTCTTGTAGGCCGAGACGACCGCCTGCTCGATCATCTTTAAAATGTCGTCTTTTTTAATGCCTTTGTCCCGCTCGATCTGCTCGAGTACGGGTATGAGTTCGCCTTTATCTGCCACGAAAGTCCTCCAACGGGGTTTCCACCCTTAGATTTCCAAATCCGGGTCTAAAGTCGCTTTCGCCACGTCCCTGAGCGCCAGTGTAAAACGGTTTTGGGCGTCTTCTTCGATTATGACCGCGCCCGTTTCAACACCGGCAATGGTGCCCTTGATATGACGCCGTCCATTCACTGGAGCATAAAGCGTAATGTCCGCCCGCTGACCGTGGTAACGCCGGAAATCGCTTTCCGTCTTAAGCGGCCGGTAAACGCCCGGTGAAGACACCTCGAGGGAATACGCTTGGGGAATCGCATCCGCCGCATCGAGAATATTGCCAATCCGGTCGCTCATCATGGCGCAGTCGTCTAATGTGATCCCACCGGGTTTGTCCAAAAAGAAGCGCAAAACCCATTGGCCGTGCTCGTGAACGAACTGGACGTCCACCAACTCCATCCCTTCCTTTTCAATAGCGGGGACGGAAAGGCTTTGAATGTGCTCCAAAAGCACGCTTTTTGTGTTTGCCATAAGTTCGATTGACTCGAAAAAAAAGAGTGGCCAACAGCGCCACTCAGCACTGGGGCATAATATCAAATCAACAAGAGGCGGACAAAACCTCTTTCAGGCGAGCGGGGAGCGCCGCGGGAGGAATATTTTGGACGGATTTATCACGTCGACTTTGAAGTTCAACCTGGCCTTGGGCCAGGCCTCTTTCGCCGATAACGACACGCCAAGGAATGCCCAACAAATCCGCATCTTTAAGTTTTACCCCGGCGCTTTCATCGCGGTCATCAAAAAGAACTTCCAAACCCGCCTTTTGAGCTTCCATATAAAGGGACTGCGCAGCGGCTTTGACGGTGTCGCTTTTCATGTTAAGACCCAGGACGACGACGTCCCACGGGGAAAGCGCAGCGGGCCACACGATTCCCCCGGCGTCATGACATTGTTCTATGCAGGCCGCGACCACGCGCGAAACACCGATGCCATAACAGCCCATGATCATCGTTTGGGTGGCTTTTTGAGCATCGGTGAAAGTCGCTTTCATGCTGGCGGAATACTTGGTCCCCAGCTTGAAGGTATGACCGACTTCTATGCCGCGTGCATACTCTAAGGGCTTACCACAGCGCGGGCAAGGGTCGCCGGCCGCCGCTTTGCGCAGATCGGCATAACGCTCCGGCTTGAAATCCCGACCGGGAACCACATGAACCAAATGGAAATCTTTTTTATTGGCGCCGGCGACGCCGTCCGTGATGGTTTGCACCGAAAGGTCGGCAATAAAATGGGTCGCTTTAGACCCGACCGGGCCCGCAAACCCCACCGCCGACCCCGTCACTTGCGTGTACGTGGTTTCATTGGCTTTGACCACGCGCTGAGCACCGAGGAGCCGCGCCAGCTTGACCTCGTTAAGCTCATGGTCCCCGCGCAATAGAACCACGACAGGGTTTTCATCAGCCATCATGACGAGCACTTTGATAAATTGTTTCGCGGGATGATTCACGATTTTTGCAACGGCCTCGACGCTGGAGGCGTTGGGTGTGCTGACCTCTTTAATGCTCTCTAAAGTCGGTGGGCCAACGACCTCCACGGTGTCGGGCAGTTCGGCGCGTTCGATGTTGGCGGCATAACCGCAATCGGAACTCACGACCCCTTCTTCGCCGCTTGCGGCCAGGACCATGAATTCGTGGGAAAAACGCCCCCCGATCGCGCCTGAATCGGCCTCGACAGGCCGAAAGTTCAAACCACAGCGGGTAAAGATGCGCGTGTAAGCCTCCACGACCTTTGGATAAAAACGATTGATATCCTCTTCATCCACATGAAAGGAATAGGCGTCCTTCATCAAAAATTCTCGGGCGCGCATCACCCCGAAACGCGGGCGAATTTCGTCACGATATTTGATTCCAAACTGGTAGAGCATAAGCGGAAGCTGCTTGTAAGAACGTACTTCCCGGCGAACGAGATCGGTGATAACCTCCTCCGCGGTGGGGGCAAGGCAAAACTCATTGTTCTTCCGGTCTTTAAGACGCATCAGCTCTTTGCCGTACACGTTCCAGCGGCCGGTTTCTTCCCACAGTTCTTTAGGCTGCATTTGCGGAAGCCACACTTCTTGGCCGCCGACCGCGTTCATCTCTTCGCGAATAACGTTTTCCACGCGGCGCAAAACGCGCAGCCCGGCCGGCAGCCATTCGTAAAAACCGGAAGCGACTTTTCGAATCAACCCCGCTCGCAGCATCAACTGGTGCGAAACCGTTTCAGCTTCAGAGGGGACGTCGCGAAGGGTAGGCAGTAAGAGTTGGGAATAGCGCATTACTTCATAAAGCCCAGCTTAAGGCGTAAAACGTCCTGATAGGACGCATATAAAAAGATGGTGATGACAATCGACAGTCCAACGGCGTTGGCCATATTGAGCGCTTTCATGCTCAGCGGTTTTCGCCGAAGGCCCTCGATGGTATAGAGAAGGATGTGCCCTCCATCTAAAATTGGAATGGGGAAGAGGTTAAAAAGACCTAGCCCCGTTGAGATGATCGCAATCAAATAAATCACATAGGCCACACCTTCTTTCGTGGCTTTGGTCACCATTTGAGCGATTCCCAGCGGCCCGGAAAGTTCTTTTGGGCCTTCCATGCTGCGAAGTTTCTGCGACAAATACATGATCGGCTGCAGCGTCCACCCCTTAATTTCGCTTACGGCCGACGCGAGACTGCCCCGCAGACCCGGGCGAACTCGCTCCACGCGCGGAACAATTCCAATTAAGCCAATGCCTCGCTGGGGGTCGCGCTTAGGCGTGAGGGTGAGCTTGAGCGTTTGGGGTTTACCCGCTTGATCGCGTTCGACATCAAGCGCCACTTTTTGCTCCGCCAAACCGTGGATCCGTTTGGCCATGTCTTCCCAGCCGGAGACAACCGCCCCATTTATTTTTAGAATTTTGTCCCCCGGCTGAAGTTTTGACAAAGCGGCAGGAAGCCCGGGGATTAAATCACCCACGATGGCTTCTTGACTGGGCCGATGCACGCCCCAAACGGCCGCCACGCCCGCAAAAAGAACGAAAGCCAACAGGTAATTCATCGCAGGCCCGGCGAGCGCGATGAGATTGCGGCAATACCAGGGCTGACCAAAAAATTCTTCGCGGTTTTGGCTGCGTGTTTCAACCGAATCGCCCGCCATCTTGACCATGCCGCCCAGTGGAATCGCACAAATAGAGTACCGGATGCCGGAGGCCGTAAAGCCGAACAGTTCAGGGCCGAAACCGACCGTAAAACGCTCGACTTTAACCCCAAGCCACCGAGCGACCAACAAATGCCCCCACTCGTGCACCACCACCACCAATCCCAAACAAAAAATCGTCAGTAATATTCGCGCCACTGAATCCATTAGAAAACCTCCCATGCGTTATGCTTTCTTCGTGGGACTAACCGTTTTAGACGCATCGCAGCAAGTCCTTTGCGGTTTCCCGCGCCCACCGATCCGCTTCCACAATCGCCGAAAGCGTGGGGCGCGCTGTCCCCTGATGCTTCGAAAGCGTTTTTTCCACCACGCGCGCGATGCCGTTAAAGGGCAGTTGCGCATTTAAAAACGCGTGCACGGCCACTTCATCGGCGGCATTCATAACCGCGGGGTGCGTCCCCCCTTGCCGGGCGGCGTCGCGGGCTATCGTCAAGCATGGAAAGAGCCGGAAGTCGGGCTCATAAAATTCAAGCTTCTGCGCTTTGGCTAAATCGAGCGGCTCAAGGAGACCTCTTGTTCGTTCCGGGTACGTCATGGCAAATTGGATGGGCAGGCACATATCGGGCTTTGACAACTGGGCCAACATGGCACCATCGACATATTCAACCAGCGAGTGCACAATCGATTGCGGATGAATCACCACGTTCACCTGGTCAATCGGCAGCCCAAACAAAATGGCGGCTTCAATGGTTTCTAGCCCTTTATTCATGAGCGTAGCGCTATCAATCGTAATTTTTTTTCCCATTTTCCACGTCGGGTGCGCAAGCGCTTGCTCCACCGTGACGTGGGCTAAATCTCCTTCATATTTATAAAACGGACCGCCGGAGGCCGTCAGAATCAACCGCTTTACGCCATTTGGATGCTGGCCAAGCAGGCACTGAAATATGGCGGAGTGCTCGCTGTCAACAGGAAGGAGCGTCGCATTCCAACGCTTCACTTCCGCCATGACGAGGTTTCCAGCCATCACCAAGGCCTCTTTGTTGGCAAGAGCCACCGTTTTACCCGCTCGGATCGCCGCCATCAGCGGCTTAAGCCCAATAGCCCCCACCACGGAAGATAAAACAAAATTGCTGCTTTCCCAGGACGCCAAATCGACCAGCCCGTCCAGTCCGCTTAGAACAGTAAGGGGTTTGCTGCCGCTTCTGTAATTTTTAAGGCGAAGCGCTTGGGCATCGGCTTCTTCCCATACCGCCACGACTTCTGGTTTAAATTCACGAATCTGTTCTTCTAGGCGCGCGAGTTGGCCGTACGCGCTTAAACCCACGATGCGACAACGCTCACCCAAAAGCCGGGCTACACCGAGCGCATTGACTCCAATAGAGCCCGTTGACCCCAACAAAATCACACGACGTTCCACCGGCGACGTGGAACGCGGACGGGAGCGGGAAGCAGTTCGTTCTTTCACAGTCATGCTCAATTTTGGAATATGGCCCAATAGTAATAAAAGAAAGGTGCCGCCAAGAGAAAGGAATCAAAACGATCCAAAATCCCCCCATGCCCAGGCAGCAGGGTGGATGAATCTTTCACACCAGCGCCTCTTTTTAAAATGGATTCGCCTAAATCGGACACCACGGCAATCGCACTGGTCACGAAAGCAAGAAGGGCTAGCTCAAAAGGGCTAAAGACGCTGCGCAAAAAAGCCATTTGATAAGCGACGCCTACAAGCATAGCCGCCGTCACGGCGGCCAATGCCCCCTCCCAGGATTTTTTGGGGCTAATGCGTTCGGCTAAGGGGTGGCGTCCCCAACGCTTTCCAACAAAATAGGCCGCCGTATCAGACGCCCAGATGATGATGAGCAAGACGAAAGCCGCATGCTGTCCATTGGGACGCAAATCCCGAAGCAGCATGAGGTGCGATAGCGGCCAGACTACATAAAAAAGTCCAAACAGCGTGACGGCCCATTCCGACAAAGTGGTGTCGGTCGGTGGACGCAGCAGGCTGCGGGCGATCAGCGCTATTAAAATGAGGGCAAAAACGGCTGGCGTGCCCAAATGGTCCAAAGAGGCGCCGATCGAACCGCCGTTTAAGTAAATCGAAATCATGAAAAATAAGGCGCACGCTTGGCCCAGCCAAGGAAAGCAAGGGTAACCGGTTTCTTGCGCCAGAGCGTAAAATTCGCGAACCCCCAACCAGACGACGCCCAACATCAAGAAAAAAAACGGCAAGCCGCCAAAATACACAGCGGCTAAAAAAAGAGGGATACCCACGAGCGCCGTTAAGAAACGAGGAAGCAACATGGCTTATAAGCCGCCGAATCGCCGATGCCGGCGCTGAAAGTCGAGCAACGCTTCGAGAAGATGACGCCGTCTAAATTCCGGCCAGAGCGTGGAGGTGACGTAGAGTTCGGTATAAGCAATTTCCCACAACAAGAAATTAGAAATACGCATTTCCCCGGAGGTCCGAATGAGCAGATCCGGCTCCGGGGTTTCAGGCGCGTACAAATATTTAGAAAAAGTTTTTTCATCAATATTCTGCACGCCATCAGCCATTAAACGTCGGCAGGCATCCAAGATTTCCTGACGTCCACCATAATTGAGGGCCAGGGTGAGCGTTAGGCCGGTATTGGCCGCGGTGGAGGCCATCGAATCGTGAAGTTTTTTTTGCGCTCCGGCAGGAAGTTTTTCGATATGGCCGATTGTTTTTAAACGCACATTGTTTTTATGTAGCTCGGCGAGTTCACGTCCAAGATATTCTTCCAAGAGCTTCATGAGGGCTTTGACTTCGAGGGCGGGCCGTGACCAGTTTTCAGACGAAAACGCATAAAGCGTCAAAGCTTCGATGCCCAAATCGCCGCAAGCCCGGACGATTTCACGGACGGAATCCATGCCCGCGCGATGACCAAAAATCCGAGGCAAATGCCGCTTTTTAGCCCAGCGCCCGTTTCCGTCCATGATCACGGCGATGTGACGCGGAAGGCGTGTACGGTCGAGCTGCGCCAAGAGCCGCGGCGCCGAGGTCTCGTTGGGGGCGCAGAGGGAAACGACCCCGTCCTCTGCAGATGCAGCCTCTGGCTGCCCTATAAATCGGGACCGTCCCATCGATTAGGCCGCCGCTTCGGCGACGGCGTTAGAAGAGGTTGGGACGGTCATACCTCCATCAAATCCTTTTCTTTATACGCCATCAAATCGTCGATTTTTTTTACGTACAAGTCGGTTAGTTTTTGCACACTGTGTTCAGCGGTTTTAAGATCGTCTTCCGATATTTCTTTAAGCTTTTGCGACTTTTTTAGACGCTCCACGGCGTCGCGCCGTTCGTTGCGGATCACGACGCGAAACTCTTCGCTCATTTTCTTGATCACTTTAATGAGGTCTTTGCGGCGTTCTTCTGTGAGGGTGGGGATCTGAAGACGGATCACCGAACCGTCGTTACTGGGAGTAACCCCCAAATCGGATTTCAGGATCGCTTTTTCGATCGCCTGAACAGCACTTTTATCCCATGGCCTGATTTCAAGCGTTCGAGGTTCGGGAGCCGCGATAGCCCCCATTTGGTTTAAAGGGGTGAGCGCCCCGTAATAGTCCACTTTGATGTTTTCAAGGATAGCCGCGCTGGCGCGCCCCGTGCGAAGCGTCCCAAAATCAGACTTCATTTTCTCAACGGTTTTTTGCATCTTGGCTTCAACGTCGCTTAAAACGCTTTGCGTTAGCATAGGTTACTCGCTTTTGATCACCGTTCCAACCGCTTCCCCTGCGACCGCGCGTCGGATGTTACCGGCTTTATAGAGATTAAAAACAACGACCGGCAATTTGTTTTCCATACAAAGGGAGAATGCCGTGGTGTCCATGACGCGCAACCGTTGACGGATGGCCTCCATCGCGGTCAAATCCTTGAATTTCTTCGCGTTGGGGTTTTTGCGTGGGTCGTCCGAATACACCCCATCGACCTGCGTGCCTTTCAAAAGAACATCGGCGTCAATTTCAACGGCTCGAAGCGCGGCGGTCGTGTCGGTTGAAAAATAGGGGTTTCCCGTCCCCCCGGCAAAAATCACGACGCGCCCTTTTTCCAGATGTCGGATCGCTCGGCGACGAATGAAATTTTCCGCCAATTTAGCCACTTCGATGGCGCTTTGAACGCGTGTGGGCACGCCCATTTTTTCTAAGGCATCCTGCAGCGCCAGCGCATTAATCAATGTCGCCATCATACCCATGTAATCGGCGGTCACGCGGTCGATACCTTTCGCGCGGTCCGAAGTACCCCTCCAGATGTTTCCTCCACCGACTACAATCGCCATTTGTGTTTGAGCCGTCAAACTCTGGGTGACCTCGCGAGCAATATTGTGAAGGGCATCCACATCGATACCATAGCGTTCCGAGCCTTTCAGGGCTTCACCGGAAATTTTTAAGAGAATGCGTTTAAATTTTTTAGCTGTAACGGAATGGGCCTGCCTGCCGGCAGGCAGGCGCGAGGTCACTCGCCGCCCACCTGATAACGGGCAAAACGGCGGACAATCAAGTTTTCGCCCATCTTGGCGATGGCTTCGGTGAGAAGGTCTTTTACTTTCACTTTGCCCGAGGGTTCCTGCACAAAAGGCTGCTCGAGCAAACAAAATTCCGCCAAATAAGCGTCAAGCTTGCCTTCGGCGATTTTAGCGGCAATAGGCGCGGGCTTTTTTTGCGCCACCGCTTCCGCCTCAAATTCTTTTCGTTTGGTCTCCATTGCGTCCACGGGCACTTGGTCGCGGGATACCCAACGGGGGCGCATCGCCGCAATCTGAAAGCACAAATCTTTATGAAGCTTGGTAAAGTCTTCCGTGCGAGCCACGAAGTCCGTTTCACAATTAAGTTCTAAGAGGACACCAACCGAGCCGTTGTGATGGATGTAGGAACCGACTATTCCTTTATCAGCGTGCTTGCCTTCCCGCTTGGCCGCGAGAGCCACGCCGCGATCCCGAAGCCAGGCTTTGGCTTTTTCTTTGTCACCGCCGGAAGCCTCAAGGGCTTTTTTACATTCCATCATGCCGGCACCGGTTTCTTCGCGCAGTTCGGAAATTTGTTTAGCGCTTACGGGGGTGCTGTTTGTAGTCGACATGGGCAATCTCGGGGTCTAGTGGGCGTTAGGAGCGATCGGTTCGGAAACGGCTTCGCTCTCAGATAACGGAATTGGGGCTTCGGACACAGCCTGTTCTGTGCCATCATCCGCAGGAGACGCCGCGGCAGTGGCCGCTTTCTCGGCTTCGGCTTTCCCTTCCAGGATGGCGTCGGCCATAATGCTGCAGAAAAGCTTGACGGAACGAATAGCATCGTCGTTTCCAGGCACCGGGTAATCGATCAAGTCGGGGTCGCAGTTGGTGTCACAGACCGCAACAATTGGAATATTCATCCGGCGCGCTTCAAGAACAGCGGTGTGTTCCTGAACAGGGTCAATAATGAACATGCATCCCGGTAGACGCTCCATCGCTTTGATGCCAACGAGGGTTTTCGATAAGCGAAAACGTTCTTTTTCCAATCGCGAGACTTCTTTTTTCGACATCACGCGGAAAAGACCCTCCGATTTCATTCGGTCAAGCTCGTTTAAACGGCCGATGGACTTTTTGATCGTGTCAAAGTTGGTCAAGGTGCCGCCCAACCAGCGCTCATTGACAAAGTAGGAATTGCAGCGGGCCGCTTCGCTTCCGATCGCTTCTTGAGCTTGTTTTTTTGTCCCGACAAAGAGAACAGGCCGGGAGGAAACGGCCATTTCACGGATGTATTTGTAGGCTTTTTTCAGTTCTTTGGCGGTCTTTTGAAGATCAATGATGTGGATATTGCTTCTAGAACCAAAAATGTATTTCGCCATCTTGGGGTTCCAGCGACGTGTTTGGTGCCCGAAATGAACACCTGCCTCCAAGAGGGCTTTCATAGAAATTGTTGCCATAAAATCAGTTTGTTTTTCCTTTCCTTGTTGGGATCAATTTTTTGACGTCGGGGGATTATAGCACGACTTACACGGATAGCAAGGCGCTAACGGGTACGAGTTACGATATATTCGGCAATGGAGTGCAGTGTTTTTTTAGGGGTGGAATCGGGGAAGCACTGAAGCGCCATTTGGGCCTGATGGGCGAAATTGGCCGCTTGGCGGAAGCCTTCTTTGATGGAACCCGATTCTTTTAGCCACTCGATAATTTTAGGGACATACCCTTCGGGTTCTTTTAAATAACGCAGGAATGTGGCCCGGTCCGTTGCGCTTAATTTATCGCGCAAATAAATTAAAGGGAGCGTCAATTTACCGTTGGAGAGGTCTGTCCGCAAGGTTTTTCCGGTCATGGCTTCTTCCCCCACCAAGTCCAGTGCGTCATCAATAATTTGAAACGCCATACCCAAATTCCACCCATACTGGCCCAATGCGGCGGATTGTTCCGCCGATAAACGGGCTAGGCGGGCGCCCCCACGCATCGAGGCGCTCATCAAGGCGGCCGTTTTGTAATCGATGAACGCCAAATACTCTGAAAGGGTGAGATCCAACTTAAAACGTCTACGAACTTGGTTAATTTCGCCTTGGCAAATGGTACGGGTCGTTTTGGCGTACAAATCCATGAGCACCGGGTCATTGACGTGGGCCAGCAGCGAAAAAGCTTCGGTATAAAGGAGGTCGCCAAGTAAGATCGCCACTTCATCGCCGAATTTGACGGCGGCGGTGGGCTTTTGATGGCGGAGTACGGCTTTATCCACGATGTCGTCATGAATGAGGGTGGCTAAGTGAACCAATTCAGATGCCGCCCCCACCGTGATCGAGTCTTCCGTTTTAGCACCTCCCACTTGTGCGGAAAGCACGACGAGCGCGGGTCGCAAACGTTTTCCCCCGGCTTGGACCACATAGTGGACGATCTCGGGAATTAAACCTTGACCGCGGGTCGCCACGTCTTGAAGGACGCGTTCTGTTTGAAGCAAATAAGGAAAAATGCCCTGGTAGAGGGTTTCCAAACGCGCCGTTTCTTCTTTTAGATTAATGGTCATGGGAGCGTTCAAGAATTGTAGTAGAAGAAGCGGCCTGACGCTGAATGCGATGAAGCAGAATATGAGGCATGAAGCCAACGGCCAAAGTGATGGACCCGGTTAAAACCAGGGTCAAGCGGGCGGCCGCACCCAATCGGAAAGAGCGATCGCTGTGAGGCTCAACGAAATACATCGCACGAATAATTTTGAAGTAATACGCGGCGGCGATCACGCTGTTTAAAGCCCCTATCACCGCCAAATAACGCCAACCCGATTGAAAAACCGCGGACAAAACGGTGTATTTGCCGATAAAGCCGGCTGTCGGCGGAAGTCCAGCCAAACTGACTAAAAATATCGTCGACAGGCCCGCTAAGGCAGGTGAACGTTTGGCCAATCCGTTAAAGGCGGAAAGGTCGGTCGATAAATCGGCGTTATAAACGGTCGCGACGACAGCAAATAAACCCACATTCATGGCGAGGTAAACGAATGCGTAGGCATAAAACCCAGCCAACCCCACCGTGGCGCCGGCCACCAACCCAAGAAGCAAATACCCCATGTGCGCGATGGAGGAATAAGCCAAAAGCCTTATTACATTGGTTTGCCGCAATCCATAGAGGTTTCCAACCGTTATCGTGAGCGCAGCAAGGCCAGCCAGTATAGCTATCAGCCCCGCGCTTTCTTGGCCTGAGGTTGGCAAAAAAATGCGAATGGCGGCTGCCGCACCGGCCACTTTGGGAGCGATCGACAAAAAGGCCGCTACTGGTGTGGGCGCGCCCTCAAACACATCGGGAAGCCACAGATGAAACGGTACCACGGCGATCTTAAAGCCCAGTCCGACAAGAATTAACGAAAAAGCCAAATTGGCTAGGCCTCGCTGCGTTTCCAGGAGCCCGGTTTCCTGATGCATTACGGTTAGGGAGGTCGAGCCCACAAGGCCGTAGACGACCGACATCCCATAAATCATCATCGCCGATGAAAATGCGCTGATCAATAGAAATTTAAGTCCCGCCTCAGCGCAGCGCTGCTGGCGGGGCAGATAGCCGGTCAAAACGACAGAAGGAACAGCAAAAAGTTCGATGGCAATAAAGAGCATCAGCATGTCGTTGGCCATCGCGATCAGCATCACCCCGACCGTGGACAATAGCAGCAAACCGTAATAAACGGCGAGCCGCCGCCCCGTAAAACCCCGGTACCCTTGACTGATCAGCACAACCCAAAAAGAGGCAAGCAACCCGAAGGCTATAACCCCTTGCGCCAAAGCGTCCCAGCGAAGCATTCCCTCTGCAAAAACGAAAAATGGCTCTGGAACAGCAAGCGGAACGCGAATGGCCGCAACGGCGATCCCAATCACCGCCAACGAAAAGCTGACGCGCCGAACTAAAACCGGATCGCGCGGCCAAAGCGCATCCACCGTAAAAAGCAAAAATGCGAAGCCGCTGAGTGCCAAGACCGGCATGAACACTTGCCAGGACAGGCTCATCGCACGACCTGCCTGGCCAATTCGGCCAAATGGGTCAGCGTTTCACTCGCGGGGCGTAACAGAAGTGCTGGATGAACTCCCAATACCACCGTTAATACGGCTAAGGGAATGAGCGCGAAGCGCTCCTGGGTGGTCAGGTCCGGCATGGTCTTCCATTTTTCGTTCAAAGGGCCAAAAAAGACCCGACGAATCATGACCAGGAAAAAAACGGCGGTTAAAAGAACGCCGGAAAGGGACGCCAGCGCGATACCCCGTAGAGCCTTTACTTGAAAAGCACCTAGAAAACAGGAAAACTCGCTTACAAACCCCGCTAAGAGCGGCAGTCCCATTGATGCGAAAGAAGCAAGCATCATAAAACCCGTGTATTGCGGAACGACGGCTCCAAGACCGCCGAAAACGTGAATTTCGCGCGTGTGGGCACGGTCATAAAGGACACCGACTAACAAGAAGAGACTCCCTGTGATGATCCCGTGGCTCACCATTTGCAGGAGGGCCCCATTAAGCCCAACGGGGTTAAGGGCCGCCATGCCCAATAAGACGTATCCCATATGGTTGATGGAAGAATACGCGATCATGCGCTTCATGTCCGTTTGAGCGAGCGAACAAAATGCCCCGTAAACAATGTTGATCATGGCCATGACGGCCAATACCAAAGAGGTTTCTTGGACGGCTGCCGGAAAAAGCGTAAAACCGAAACGCAACAACCCATACGTCCCCATCTTGAGCAAAACACCGGCCAAAATAACCGATACCGCCGTCGGCGCCTCTACGTGAGCCAGCGGCAGCCACGTATGAAATGGAAAGGTCGGAATTTTGACGGCAAAACCAAGAAAGAAACCTGCGAAGACCAGCAAACCAAACAGTCGAGACATCGACCCCGTTTGTTTAATCAGTTCCGTCAAATCAAACGTTGGAGGCGAACCGTGGAAATAAACCGCCAAAATCGACACGAGCATGAACAAGCTTCCCACGAGAGTAAAAAGTAAAAATTTAAGAGACGCAAATTCCCTTTTCGGCCCCCCCCAGATGCCGATCAAGAAATACATCGGGATCAGGGTCAATTCCCAGAACACATAGAAAAGAAGCAAGTCGAGCGCTAAAAAAACGCCCACCATGGCACTTTCCAAAAGCAGGAAAAAGAAAAAATATTCACGCAGCCTGTTTTCGATGGACAACGATGCGATGACGGCAATAAAGGTCAACAACGTGGTGAGGACCACGAGTGGTAAAGACAAACCGTCCACGCCTAAAAAATACGTCGCGCCCCAAGATGGAATCCACGGCACTTTTTCGACAAACTGGAAATCGGCCACTTTGACATCAAACTGCGCCCACAGCCACAGGGAAGCGGCCAAAGCGCCGGCGCTCGACATCAGAGCAATGAGCCGGGCGATCTTTTTATCGGCGGCCGGCGCGGCCAAAAGAGACAAAGCGCCCGCCAAGGGTAAAAACGTAATGAACGATAGTGCGCCAAAAGGCATGCTTTACCTCGTCAAATAATCAAGCGACACGAGTAGAAAAATAAACCCAAACGCGATGACCAATAAATAACGCTGCGCCTGTGCGCCGGTCCGCGGGGCCGCGTGGAGCGCAAGGCGGCCCACACCATCAACAAAAAGTCGATCAATGACCCGTGCATCAAAGGCATCCATAGCCCGCGCGATCCAGCGTATAGGGACCACCAATAACCGATCGTAAAGTTCGTCGACATAATAACGTCGCGACAAAAGCCTGTAGAGAGGCGACGCGGCTTTCGCCAAGCGGACCGCCCCAGAGAAATGGCCCGAATAGAGTAGAAATCCAAAAAATAAACCGGTTAGCCCCGCCCCCACGGCCATGGCGGTGGCCGCGTGGGAAGCGGCGGCATCGTCCATTCCAGGGTAAGGGAAAAATTGTCTCACATGATTTTTAAGGATCCATCCCAGCAGTATCGATGGCACGCTAAGGATGATTAAAGGAACGGTCATGCTCCAAGGCGATTCATGCGCATGCGCAAAACGGTCCCTCTCGCGCGGCTGGCCTAAAAAGGCTAAACAAAAGGCTCTAGCCATGTAGAAAGACGTTAAAAAAGCCGTGACGCATCCTAAGGCAAACAAAAGGTAGTGATGATGATGAAACGCCATTTCTAAAATACTTTCTTTTGAGAAAAAGCCCGAAGTCCCTGGAAACCCAACTAACGCCAGCATTCCGCATGCGAAGGTCACCATGGTGGTGGGCATTTGTTTGGAAAGGCTTCCCATTTTCCACAAATCATTCGTATGCGCGGCATGAATGAGCGAGCCGGCGGCAAGAAAGAGCAAGGCCTTAAAAGCGGCATGCGTGGTCAAATGAAACAACCCCGCGGAGTATCCCAGAACGCCTAAACCCATCATCATGGTGCCCAATTGTGAAATGGTGGAGTACGCGAGAACCTTCTTGACGTCGTTGGCCGTCAACGCGATCGTGGCCGCAAAGAAAGCGGTAAGACCGCCCACCCACGCCACGACGCTTAGCGCCTGCGGCGCGGCAACGAAAAATGCATACGAGCGCGCGACTAAATAAATACCCGCGGCCACCATGGTGGCGGCATGAATTAAGGCGGACACGGGCGTGGGGCCTTCCATCGCATCGGGCAGCCACACGTGCAGCGGCATTTGGGCGGATTTGCCCGCCGCACCGCAAAAAAGAAGCAGGGCAATGGCGCCGCACACGGGGACCGTCACTTGGCTATCCGCGATATGGTTTTGAATTTGCGTGAAATTAAACGTCCCCAAGAAAAAGAAAATTACCAGGAGCGCGGCATAAAAACCGATATCTCCCACCCGCGTCGTGATAAAGGCTTTGTTGCCCGCCGCGGCGGCCGCATCCCGCTCAAATTCAAAGCCAATGAGCAAGTACGAACATACCCCCATCAATTCCCACCCCACAAAAAACTGGAGGTAATTGTTCGCCATGACGAGCGCCAGCATGGCCGCCGTGAACAACGACAGATACGCGAAGTACTGCTGAAACCGTGGAGCCTCTTTCATATACCCGAGCGAATAAAATTGGACCAGGAAACTCACTCCGGTGACGACCGACAGCATCACAAGCGAGGTCCCGTCCAGCAGCACGCCCCACTCGGAGCGAAAAACTCCAATCTCAAACCAGGTGACGCTGCGCTCTAGAGGAATTTGAAGCGTGCCATCTAGAAATTTAAGCAGCCAATCGATAGAAAGCAAAAAGCCCGCCGCCGCCGCGGCTAACCCCAGCCATGCGCCCTTTAGGCCTAATCGATGACCGAAAAAGAAGATGAGGCCTGATGCGGCCAACGGCAGAAGTGGAACCAAAAAAAAGTGCTCAGTCATGGAGGAGGCTTAAATCCTGCGCGTTCACGCTTTTAACATTTCGATACATCGCCAGGACCAACGACAAACCGACCACCGCTTCCGCGGCCGCCAAAGTAATCACAAATATGGCAAAACCTTGTCCCTGAAGCCCCTCCGGATGAAGGAACCGGTTAAAGGCCACCCAATTGATGTTGGCGGCATTAAGCATCAGTTCAATCGACATCAAAATACCCAGAAGACTTCGTCGTGTTAACGCGCCGTAAAGGCCGATGGCAAAGACGACCGCCGAAACCGTTAGAAAATGGTAAAGAGTAATGGTCATCCTGGTTCCTCGGGGCCTTTGTGTGAAAACATAACCGCCCCCACCAAGGCCGCCAACAAAACCAACGAAACCACCTCAAAAGGTAATCGCCAATCCTTTAACAGGAACCGGCCAAGCGCATGCGTCGTGGGCGAGTGCGCCCCTTGCGCCAACGTGCCGCTGTAAGCGCTGTAAAAACGCATGATTAAAAGGCTTGCTATGGTCAGCGCCGCCACAGCCGCGGGCAGCGCTTGGGAGTTGGTGGCTTTTTCTTTCCGGTCGAAAGGCCCTTGCGAAAACATAATCACGAAGAGCATGAGGATCATGATGCCCCCCACATAAATCAACAATTGACTGCCCGCGAGAAAATCGGCACCCAAAAGCGCGAAAATCGCCCCCACGAGCGCCAAGGCGCCGCTCAGCGCCATAGCGCCGTGAAACACTCGTTTTGCAAAAACCGTGATCAGCGCCAACACAATCAAGGCGGCTGAAAACAGATAAAAAACGGCGGCAAAAAAAGGATCGTTCATCGCGAAGACCTTAGCGTCCAAATGCCGGTGGCCACAATGAGCACAACGGACCAGGGCAATAGAAAGCGCCAGCATAACTGCATCAGCCGGTCCACCCGAAGGCGTGGGAAGGTCCAGCGAAACCAAAAGAAACAAAAAATTAAAACCGCTGTTTTCGCAAAAAACCAGGCCCAAGAAGGCAGAAGGCCGCCGGCATGATAGCCGTCCCCACCGCCGAAAAAGAGCGCGACCGCCATCATGGAAGCCAGCACGACGTAAGCGTACTCCGCCAAAAAGAAGAAGGCGAATTTAAAGCCTGAAAATTCAGTATGGAAACCCGCCACCAGCTCCGACTCCGCTTCCGGCAAATCAAACGGGGTTCGGTTTGTTTCCGCGACCGAACAGATCAAGAAAATCAAAAACGTCAGGACGCCGATGACCGGAAAAAGGGGATGCGGATAGAAAATAAACCATTGAGGGACCAAGCCGTGCCAGCGCCCCGTTTGCGCTTCAGCAATGGCCGTTAAGCTTTGCGTGCCATAAACCATTAGAATGGGGACCACGCTTAAAAGCCGCGGGATTTCATAAGACACCACTTGGGCCGCGCCACGAACCCCTCCAATCAATGAAAACTTACTGGCTGACCCCCATCCGCCAATCAAAATCCCGACCACGGAAATGCCGGATAACGCAAAAACCCATAAGACACCGGCATCGAGGTTGATTAGCGTGAGCCCTTTCCCAAATGGAATGGGCGCAAAGCATGCAAACACGGGAAAAACAGTCATGGCCGGAGCCAATTGATGCGCGAACGCATCGGCTCCTCGAGGCCGCACATCCGCCTTAAAAAAAAGTTTGACGGTATCAGCCAGCGTTTGCAAAAGTCCGAATGGGCCAACTTCGCTGGGGCCCATGCGCCGCTGCATCCAGGCCGAAATTTTTCGTTCGGCATACACCAAAACGGCTGGCATCGAAAAAACAAACACCCCAATCGCAGCGGTTTGCAGCCCCATGACCGCCAAACGGGACCCAAGCGCGGAAAACCCCCACCCTGAAAAAGTTTGGCGAAGCATTTCAAAAAGCTGGCGAAAAACGCCGTCGAGTTCGAGGCTCATCGGTCAACCTCGCCCAGTACGATATCGATGCTTCCTAAAATGGCGATCACATCGCTGATCTTTTGGCCTTTCAATAAAAACTGAAGGACCTGCAAGTTAAGAAAGGACGGTGCGCGCACGTGCATGCGGTAGGGACTGGGCGTTCCATCGCTTACAACGTAGAAGCCCAGGTCCCCCCGGGGCGCTTCCAAGTGGCCATAGCCTTCACCGGCCGGCACGCGGAAATATTTGGGCATTTTTGCCATCGTTTCGCCTGGCGTTAAGCGGTCGAGCGCTTGTTCGATGATTCGTATGCTTTGCCGCATCTCTTCCACACGCACCCAAAAGCGTTCCCAGCAATCGCCGGTCTTGCCTGTGGGAATATCGAAGGTCACTTCCTTATAAAAGCCATAGGGATCGCTTCGGCGCACGTCCTGCGCCACTCCGGTCGCGCGTAAGCCGGGTCCCGTCATACCCCATGCCACCGCATCCTCGCCGGAGAGCGCGCCTATCCCTTGGGTTCGGTCCATGAAAATGGGGTTATACGTAAGGAGCGTGTCATACTCCGCAATGTGCGTGACCATTTCTTTGGTAAATTGCCGAACTCGCGTTTCCCATCCATCGGGGGTATCGGCCATAAGTCCGCCGATGCGGATGTAGTTATAGGTCAGGCGCGCGCCGCAAAGTTCTTCAAAAAGGTCAAGCACGCGTTCGCGTTCGCGGCCGAAAGCATGAAGAAACGGGGTAAAGGCGCCAATATCGATGCCATAGGTTCCCAGGAAAATGCAGTGGGAAGCGATGCGCTGCAGCTCGCCTACAATAATGCGCAGCCATTCGGCCCGCTCGGGGATCGCCACACCCATCATTTTTTCGATGGTCAAACAGTAGGCCCAATTGTTGGTCATCGCCGCCACGTAATCCAAGCGGTCCGTCAAGACGATGATTTGCGGATACGTGCGCTTCTCAGCCAGCTTTTCTGTCGCACGGTGAAGGTACCCGACATCCGGTTGAGCGCTTAACACCACTTCCCCATCGGCCACGATCGCAATGCGAAGCACGCCGTGGGTGGAAGGGTGCGCGGGGCCCAAACTAATAAAGAACCCCTGGTCGGGAGCTTTAGACGGGAAAATTTCCGGCGCGGAGGTGGAAACGGGCGTTACGCTCATCGGTTAGTCGTAGCGGTCCGGTTTTTGCACATAATCTTTACGAAGCGGATGGCCTTCCCAGTCGTCTGGAAGTAAAATTCGGCGTAGATTGTAGTGACCTAAAAAGCGTATCCCCATTAAATCGTAAACTTCTCGTTCTTCCCAATCCGCCGTGGGCCAGACGCCGGTGACAGACGGCAATTCCGGGCGCTGCCGATCCACTTTGACCTTAAGAACCACCTTATGGTGATGCGCCGTAGAAACGAGATAGTAAACAACCTCAAAATGAGTTTTGAAGTCGACCGCGGTGAGAAAGGAAAGAGAGTCAAAGGCGAGGGTCGATTCGGTTTGCAAAAATTTTGCCGCGTCCAACAATTTCTCCGGCGTCACGGCAACATAGGGCTCTTCTCCTCGGGCTTGACCGGCTACTTTTGGAATTTCTTGCAGGCTAGAGTCTTTGGAGACCAGAGCTGCGACAATTTGAGCGGCGGTCATGCGACAGTCGCAGCGTGGCGTTTAGCGGCGGTTAACATTTGGTGCGCTTGAATCTTTTTTTGAAGGGCAAAAAGGCCGGCTTGAAGCGCTTCCGGGCGAGGTGGGCAGCCCGGAACGTACACATCGACCGGGATAACCTTATCGACGCCTTTACATACCGAATAGGCATCGTAATACGGCCCGCCCGAGTTGGCGCAAGACCCCATGGAAATCACGAAACGCGGCTCGGGCATTTGGTGATAAAGGAGTTCCACACGAGGGGCCATTTTTTTTGTTACCGTTCCGGCAATAATCAAGAGGTCGGCCTGGCGAGGGGTCGGCCGAGGAATGACCCCAAAACGATCAAAATCGTATTTGCTGGCGTAGGCGGACATCATCTCGATCGTGCAGCAGGCTAACCCAAACGTCACCGGCCATAAACTGGATTTGCGCGCCCAATTGACGAACATATCGGCCGCGGTTAAAAAAAGAGACCCGCCGGGCAGGTGTTCGGCAATGAGCGGGCCTTTATCTAAAAGAATTCCCATTTATTTTCGACCGGCCTGAGCCGCTGCATCCGGCCACTCCAAGCCACCCTTGCGCCACGCGTAAAAGAGCCCAAACATCAAAACGGCCACAAACGCCATCATTTCGACAAATCCCAACCACCCTAGCTCTTTAAAGACGACGGCCCATGGAAAAAGAAAAAGGGCTTCGACGTCGAAAAGGACAAACAATAGCGCGAACAAATAAAAACGCAGGTCAATCGGGACGTATGGGCTTCCAACGGGCTCCATCCCACATTCAAAGGGAACATGCGCCCTATCATCTTGACTCTTAAACCGGAAAAGCGGCCCTACCACCAACAAAGTGCCAACGCCCACCGACAAACCAAAAAGGAGAAGGATCAATAACCGGCCGTAATCAACAAGCATCGTCTTTCATTCCTTCGTAAATTTGCACCGCGCCCCAGAGAAGCGGCGTGTTCGTCACGCGGGAAAATCCTGCGGCTTCCAGAAGGCGTTTGACTTCCGCCGGATCATGAAATCCCTGAATGGTGCTTTCCAGGTAATTTTTTGGCCAGTGGTCGCCGCAAATCCACTGTCCGATCGCCGGAATTCCATAGTGCAAATGAACCCGGTGGCCGAAGCGCGGGATGCCTCCCTTCGGACGTCCAAAATCCATATGCAGGGTTTTACCGCCATTTTTAATAACGCGGAAACATTCCCGAAAGACTTTTTCTAGCCCGCCGCGCAGGTTTCGCAGGGCAAAGGCAGAGGTCACGCAGCCAAATGATCGATCGGAAAACGGTAAACGGTCCGCCGACCCATTTAACCAGCGGATTTGGTTCAGGGCGTCTTTTTTCCGCGCCAGTTCGAGCATGCGCTGCGAAAAATCGAGCCCCACGACCTCATGGCCGGCCTCACGCGCCAAAAAAGCAACGTCTCCCGTTCCCGTGGCGATGTCTAGCACACGGCTTTGTCCCGGGAGGCGCCCAATAAGCGCCTTACGCCAGCGATGATGAAGCCCTAAGCTCGCCCAGGAATTAAACCGATCATAGGCCGGGGCTAGAGCATCGAACATCGAACGAACGGAGAGGTTAGAGGTCTTCGGCTCCGAGAGTCTTTTTGCTGGCATCGGACTTGACCTTGTTGACGGACGCATTGACAATCTCCTCGATTTTCTTGGACAGAGCGTCAATATAATCGCCGCCTGTACGAAGACCCGCCTCTTTCACCATTTTCTTAACTTTGCTCACCACCACGAGATTTTCGGCCATGTTCTGATTTCCTCCCTTTGAATTGGAAAAACAACCTGTTTTGGAAAGGTGACCAACGATAGCTGAGAAGGGTGTGTACCGTCAAGTTTTGTGGGTACGCAAGCGCAGAGCGAACAGCGCAGAACGTTGAACGATCAGCTCTTCGTTATTCGCTGCGCGTTCTGCGCTCTGCGCTGCCGTACATACAAAACCCACCCCTGCCGCAGACGCTAAGAATAGATGCGATAAAACGGACGCCTTACGTTTCTAGAACCAGCTCCGATTCTTGGAAGGATTGAACATCCTCTTCTCGCCACCAGGCTTTCGCCTCTTTGAATTTTCCCCCGTGGACGGACGCAATCACGCTGATCCATCCGGAGAGCATCGGCTGGCTTTCATCTGTTTTGCTTGGGGTGGGTGGATGGTCGGGGTGGGTGTGGAAGATTCCTACCACATCCAAATTCTCACGGTCTGCGGCGAGTTGCTTTTCTGCAAACTCTTGGGATGAGAACTGAAAATCGAAACGACCTCGGCCAACATCCCGCAGCGTGTTTTTTAAAACGACGATCTTGGTCGCTTTTTTACGCTTTTCGAATGGACCTAGGAGCAACCCGCATCCTTCAAACGGATAGGCCGCTTGCGCTTGGCGGCGGAGCTCTTCCCACGCTTCCTTGGAAAAGGTCATCACCGGCGGGTTCATCATCGGTTGTATTTCTCCCAGAACGCTAGGATTTCATCCCAAAATTTATCTCGCAGGTAACGCTCACCGCGGTCCGGCAGCACCGTGACCACAACGCCTTCCTTAGTGCCCATCGCGACTTCGAAAGCGCCTTGGAGCGCCGCACCCCCGGAATAGCCGATTAAAAGCCCTTCTTCCCGGGCGATGCGGCACACCATTTCATAGGCATCTTCGGTGTATACAGGTACTTTACGGTCATGCACCTTCGGATCATAAATCCCCGGGACAATCGAGCTTTCCATGTGCTTCAAGCCCTCCAAGCCATGAAGCGGTGTCGCGGGTTCAACGGCCACGATTTCAATTTTGGGGTTTAGCTCTTTCAATCGGCGTCCGGTCCCCATCAGCGTGCCGGACGTTCCGATGCAGGCGACAAAATGGGTGACTTTGCCTTGGGTTTGTTCCCAAATCTCTTTGGCGGTGGTGTGGTAATGGGCTTTCCAGTTGTTGGGGTTATTGTATTGATCGGGCATAAAATACTTGCCAGGATATTTTTTCAAACGATCGCGTGCTTCCACAATCGCCCCATCCGACCCTTCCAAGGGATCCGTCAACACCACGCGCGCCCCATAGGTTTCCGCGATGCGCTTTTTCTCGCTCGCGTTTTCTGGGATGACAAGCTCCACCTGATAGCCCAGGGCAGCGCCGATCATGGCGTAGGCGATGCCGGTATTTCCGGAAGATGAATCCATAATGATCTTTTCTCGCGTCAGCTCTTTGCTCTTGATGCCTTCTTTGATCATGTTCCAGGCGGCGCGGTCTTTGACACTTCCTCCAGGGTTAGCAAATTCCGCTTTGGCCAAAATTTGGACATTTTTTCGGTCCTCTCCCAGCCAATGGGCAAGACGGTCCAACCGCAGAAGCGGCGTGTTGCCAATGAGTTCGATAACCGAGGTTCCAAGTTTCATGCTGGAAAGCGATTATAGGCTGGCCAAAAGTAATACAGAAACGATTCGAGCAATTTTGAACGCTTCCAAGATTTTCCCGTCAGCTCCGAAATCGATGTGGCGGTGGCTGATAATTCATAAGAAAGGGAGTTATGAACGTTAAGGCCAATTCCCATCACCATCCAACGGACCCGGTCCGATTCGCCTGACATTTCGGTCAGAATGCCCGCTATTTTTTTGGATCCCACTAATACATCATTGGGATGCTTTACCGTGGCCTTGATGCTGCAGTTTTTTTTAAGCATCGTGACGATCGCTTGAGCAGCCACAATCGCCAAGGGGGGCGCTTGATCCAAGCGAATTTTGGGCCTGAGCAGCAGCGAAAACCATAACCCGCCGAAAGCCGATTCCCATCGTCGTTCGAGACGTCCTCGTCCGGAGGTTTGCACTTCTGCGATCCACACATGCCCTTCGGGTAAACCGGCCATCGCCGCCGCCTTGGCTTGAATTTGCGTTGAGGAAGCGGTTAAGGCGTAGTGCGGGATCAATCCCAATGTCTTGGGCAAGGTCATCAGCGAAAAATCGGGCACCCCTTGAAAACGGTAGCCCGAACGGTTCACGCTCTTGAGTGGAAACCCTATCGCTTTTAGAGCGCTTAAATGCTTCCAGACACCGGCGCGTGTTAAGAGAAATTGTCGGGCCAGCTCTTCACCGGAGACCAGCTGGTCCTGACGACCTTCAAAATGCGTGAGCAGCTTAAGCCGGGTCAACATGAAGAATATCCAAGCTGCAATCCAACGCGGGGGCCGAATGAGTAAGACACCCCATCGAGATACGCTCAACGCCTAGACGAGCCAAACGTTTTACGTCTTGAGGCCGTACACCGCCGGAAATTTCAATTTCGGTTTTGGGTAGTTGTTTTCGAAGAATGCGAATCATGCGTTTTAACTTAGAAACCGAAAGATTATCCAAAAGAACACGCGGCGGCCTAACCGCTAACGCATGACGTAAATCCTCTTGGGTCTGAATTTCAATTTGAACGGAAAGCCGCGGACGCTTTTTCATCGTTTGGTGAAGCGCTTTCACCCAATCGACTCCCCCCGCTTGGGCAATGCGTTGATGGTTTTCCTTGACCAATAAGGCATCTCCCAAAGACATCCGGTGATTAGACCCGCCTCCGCAGGAGACGGCATATTTCTGCAGCTCGCGCCAACCCGGCAGCGTTTTCCGGGTGTCCAACAATTGAGTCGAAAATCCTTTTAATGGCTTCAACGTTTGATGGGTGAGAGTCGCAATCCCAGACAAATGCTGCAGAGCATTTAAGGCTGGCCTTTCAGCGGCCAAGATGGCTCTAGCATTCCCCTTTACAAGGAGGAGCGTTTGTCCCGGCCGAACGTTAGCGCCGTCGCGGACTTTTTTTTGAACCCGGCAAGAAGGGCTCATCGCCTTAAACAGGCGCTCGGCCAAAGGCAAGCCAGCAACCACACCGGCTTGTTTCGCTCGGATGGCCGCCCTTAATCGAAAGGTTGATGGGATGAGCGTTCGGCTCGTCACATCGCGGCGAGCCTCGTCTTCCCGAAGAGCGTCTTGAATAAGGCGGCGAATTGAAAAAGAGTTCCAGCGCACAGACATACGATAGCAAAGACACTGGACTGCAGCTTAGGGAGCGGTTTGTTAGAGGCGTTTCATGAACACAAACGGCAGGTAGGCTACTTTGTCGTTTTCGTAGACGATTTTGCAGATGTAGTCGCCCGTTTCTACGGTTTGACCCTGCACGTTGGTCCCGGTCCACCGGATCGGGGCGTTCGGGGCTTCGGTTTCGGCTTTCGCTTTCTTCCAAATAGCATGCCCGGAGCGGTCCAAAATAGCCACTTCGCGGGCATGGGAGTCGAACTCGTACTCCATGTTTCCTTTTCGCGTGTAGGGCCTTGGGCTTGCCGTTTTTGTCCAGCTATTCATACCGGGTGTTTACATCCCGAAACATCATTCGTCAAGACCCAATAAAACACATCAAAAACTAGTTGATTTTATGTATCGGTTTCGTTACATACGTTTAAAAGTTGTAAAGGAGTGTTTTTTTGCATTAACAATAGTTATTGCGCGTCAAAAAAACGCCTGTTATACTCGGCACGCATAGGACCCGCAGCGATGAGTTTTTCGCCGCCAGTCCCGTCGAAGAGGAATAGGCGAACGGAGGAACAAAAAAATGACGCCAACGGTTCTTATCGTCGAAGACGAGCCCGAAGTTCGAAGTCTTTTGGAGTATACCCTGGCGAAGGAAAAGTTTAAAATCCTTTCGGCAGAAAACGGCAAGAAGGCGCTCGAGCTTTTGGAGCAAAACGTTCCGGACGTCATTACCTTGGACCTTATGCTTCCGGACATCCATGGCCTGGAAATATGCAAACGCCTGCGTGAAGACCCCCGCTTCCAGTCTGTTTCCGTCTTGATGCTCACCGCTTTAGACAGTCTCGATGACATCGTAAAAGGTTTCGAAACTGGCGCAGACGACTACTTAGTCAAGCCTTTTCAACTTCCAGAACTCATCGCGCGCGTAAAAGCCCTTCTGCGTCGCCGGCACGTTAGCCGTTCGGAACGTATGGTGGCTTCCGCAGGCGGCACCTCCGTCGATTTGTCGCATCACCGAGTCACCATCAATGGCCAGTCCATGGATGCTCTCACCTATAAAGAAATGGAATTGCTGTTTATTCTTCTTCGAAAAAGCCCAAAGGTTGTGAGGAGAAGCTTTTTACTTCAACGACTTTGGGGACGGCAAGATTCCAGGGCTTTGGATGTCCACATTCTACACCTACGCCAAAAATTGGGAGAAAAGGCCGGCGAGCAAATCTTGACGGTCCCTGGCCAGGGATACAAATTTGTGCCGATGATTTTTAGCCAAAGTATGCCTTCGATGACACCGCCTCCGGCAGCATCGACCAGCACTTCCCCTTCCGCCTCCGCCGCTTGACCTGCCTTCCGTAGCCGGAGCCGGGAGCGCTTACGGAGCCTTTCATGAAAGGCTGTTCAAACGCATGAATGGCCCTGAAAGGCTCGTTGAAAGGCTCTATTTTTTAAGCTGATACCGGCGTTGTTGAGGGTTTGCCGAGGCCATTTGTACGACCGCCCCTTCTTTTTCCAGGTCTTCCAAAACTCGCCAGGCGGTTGAAGGCGAAAGGCTTAGAGCTTGGGCAGCCTCTTCCGCCAGCAAAGCGCCTTTTTCGTTCAAAAGCTGGAGCATTTTTTCACGGCGCTCGAATGGACCAAAGCCCGCTTTGACCGCCCCCTGGGTTCGCCGCTGGCGCAGCGTGCTGCTGATACCCGTGACCGCGAATATCCCCAAGACGCCCAACGCAATAGCTTTTAGCTCCTGCGGCAACACAAATTCCGGCCTTAAATTGGCGGCAGACCATAGGGCCAGATATACGGCGAACCAGGCACCCACGAACAATTCCCCCCGTCGAAGCCGCATCGCTGATTCGTCGGCGCCAAGCCACTTGGCTCCCTCCCGCTGAGCGGCATAAGCGGTTAACAGCGGCAAATAAACATCGGTGATTGGGTATTTGGACTTGAAGGCACCCCCTTGGAAAAATTCATAAAGGGTAAACCCCATGATGACCAAGGTGTAGCCGACAGTAATAGGGTAAAGGATCCGGTCAACGGCAGCCAGATAGGCGGGTCGCTCCATGCGTTATTTTTTGGCTAACAAGTCGTTGATTTCTTCAACCAGGAAGGCCAAGTCGCAAGGCTTGGTGATAAAGCGGCTTGCCCCCAGCTCTACGCCTTTTTTTTGGTCAGACGTTTGGGCATACGCGGTCAAAATAATAATCGGAATCGTTTTGTTTTGTGGGTCCGCCCTAAGCCGGCGAGTTACTTCCCATCCATCCATCCGCGGCATGCCGATGTCTAAAACGATCAGGTCGGGTTTATCCTTCTCAACTTGCTCTAAGGCCTCAAGGCCATCGGACGCCGTGTTCACCGTAAAACCACTAAATTCGAGGTTTTCCTTGAGGATCATCACGATGTGATCTTCATCATCGACAACGAGAATTTTGGCCATACTTTAGAGCCCCACAGAGCTTAAGATGCCTTGGATCGTCTTCATCAGGTTGTTTGTATCAAATGGTTTATTCATCCAATAGGCAGTGGACATCTCGGCTCCACTGGCTTGCGTGTCTTCGCGGGACAATACCGTGACCACCACAACCGGGATTTTGACCCATTTTGGGTCTTTTTTCAAAAGCCGAATGAGGTCGACCCCGCTCATGCCGGGCAGCATCATGTCCAAAACCAGCAGCGCGGGCATCTGTCCGGCGCGAAGCGAGGCAAAAGCTTTCTCGGCCGTATCAAAAAGCACCGGGGAAAAACCATGCGTCCTAAGCGTATGGGCCACGAGACGCTGCGTGCTGATGTCATCCTCTACGACCCAGATCGTTTCTTTCATGACCCCATCACCAAGACCGAGACCGATTCATTTTGAAACTCTGAACCGCCATACTCTCCGTATCCGTAAAAACCCGCCATCCGAACCGCCTGGCCTCCTAAGGCGCCGCGGATGACATCAATTTCCCCCTGAAACTCACTTCCAAGCATCTTTTGACGGGCGACACTGGAAAATACCAAAGCTCCGTTGACTCGATGATACCCCACCGCTTTGATCGCATCGTGTGCGGCCTGCTGGGCGGCTTCGAGAGCGGCTTCATACCCGCCCATCATCAGTTGAACATCCGTCCCCGGACGTATATCCCCCGCGCAAACGAGAGATCCTTGGTCACCCACGCGCAGAGCACCCCGAAGCAGGTAACTCTCGCCTCGACTAGCGCGGGGAACCCCGAGCGGGTACGTCATCGCGACGCGAGCGATTGGGTTTTCACTGAGCTCCTCGCGCGACAACCCCAAAAAATCTTCATAAATGGAAACGGCTGGTTTTCGGTCCAGGGTTTGCAAGACCTCTCCTGAGGCCTGCGTCACGCGCCTTGGCCTACCGACAGGAAGCCAGCCATGACGCGCTGCGACACCCACGCGCACTTCTCCGGTGATCATCATGGCAACAGCGCCATCATGAAAAACGTCCTCATCGAAAAACTGGAAGCACCTTTGAAAGTAAAAATTATCGGCGGAAGCACCTCCCGCCACAGGGAGGTGCTGGCCGAAATGCTCATGAATGCCCCGCAAAAATTCAGCGCCATTGATGGACAACCCATCGGAAAAAAGGACCAAGGCACGCGGATCGACGGGGCGATGGAGCCGCAAGGCTTGGGCAAGGGATTCACCCGCTTGTTTGGCTTTCCCACGCACATCGCGGCAAGCTCCCGTTAGAAACCGAACCCCCTCCCCAACCAAGCCGATCACCACCAACCCATTACGCTGCGGGCCGCCCGTCATAAGGCTTCCTGCATCGGTGCAGCCTACCAATGGAGTTCCAAGGGAGAGCGAACGGATGGCGCGAAGGACCCGCGAATCGGCAAAGCGAATGGCGCCGAAGACGAGCCACACATCCGGACGCCGACCGGCTAAATGGGCGATCGCCTGCTCCGCCGCGTCACGTCCGGCCGATACGATGTCGGCCTGCGAGCTCGATCCGATGCCCATGTGAACTGGCATGAGCTCTCCTAGTCCGTCACCGAAACAGGCCGCTTATCACTGGGCAATTTATCGAGGTTAAGCGGCAGCGTAAAAAAGAAATGGCAGCCTTGTTGGTCTTCGCTTTCCACCCATATTTTCCCGCCGTGGAGATTGACTAAGGCTCGGCAAATGGGCAGCCCGAGCCCTGTTCCGGGGCTTTTCCGGTTGATTTCATTATCCAAACGGTAAAACTTGTCGAATATCTTTTCTTGTTCAGAAAATGGGATTCCCGCTCCTTGGTCCGCCACCTCAATTAAAACGCCTTCGCCTTGGCGATGCCCGCGAACCTCAATCGTCCCATTGGCAGGCGAGAAGCGAATGGCGTTACCAATCAAATTGACGAAGATTTGTTCCAGTTTGTCCGGGTCCGCCGCGACCTGCGGAAAATCCAAAGCAAAATGCATTTTGAGCTCGACATTTCCGCGCTTTAGCGTCAGCGTGTCAAAGACGCGCTGAACAATGCGCTGGACGGCCAGCCTTTCCCACAATATTTCAATACGGCCCGACTCGATTCGCGAAATGTCCAAAAGCTCGGTGATCAGCCGCGTCAGCCGGTCCGTCTCTTCGTTTAAGACGCTGAGATAGAGTTTTCGTTTCTCGTCAGAAATGTCCTTGTCGTACTGATAAAGGGTTACGATAAAACCTTTGATCGCCGTCAGCGGCGTGCGCAGTTCGTGGGAGACAAGCGAAATGAAATTCGATTTGGCTTGGTCGAGCTCACGGAGGCGCTCATTGGCATCCATGAGGTTTTTGGTTCGCTCGAGCACCTTTTCTTCCAGCGTCAAATTCGATTGACCCAAGGCTTCGTAAAGGCGGCCGTTTTCAATGGCGGTGGAGGCTTGCGCCGAATACATGAGGTAAAACTGACGTTCGTTGTCGCTCATGCGCAGCGTATGGTGGGTACGGCCCCCCACGATAAAACCGATCAAGCGCGACTTGATCTTCATCGGCAGAAGAAGCAAAGATGTCACGCTCAAGCGCCCTAAGAGCTGCCCCCATTCCACCGATGAAAAACTCGCGGCTTCCACCACGACGTCATCTTTTTGAAGAGCCGGCAGGATGAGGGACGTAAATTGGTCCAACAGCTCGCGATACTCGATGGCAGAAAACCCGTGGTAAGCGCTTTGCTGCGGTTTTAAAGTTAATTTCTCAAGAAAGACGATGCCGCTTTTTTCAAAAGCAAGGTCAGCCGCCATCGATTCGGTTATGGACGACAAAATCACTTCCAGATCGAACGTGGAATTGATGGCGGTTCCAACGCGGTGGAGGGCTTGAAGCTGGTGGATTTGACTATCGAACCGTTCGTTCGCGCGGTGAAGCTGGAGGTCCGTTCGAATAAGGGTACGCGCATTGCGATCCATCTCGGCTTGCACTTGGCGCAACTTAAGGAGCGGACTTTTAGCCTTCGCGGGCCTTATTTTTGATTTGATTTTACGTCTCATTTGATGACCACAGTCTAGCCCCGACCATGCCTTGTTTCAACGTCTTTTTCGCCCCCCTCTTGCGCTCCGTGGAAACGCCGCGGGACTGGCATGACGCGGCGGTCTTTCAAGCCCGGTCATATCACGAATCTCATTGATTTTATCGCGCAAAACGGCTGCCAGTTCAAAATTAAGCATGTCGGCCGCCTCGCGCATACGGTCCTCTAAATCTTTCAAGGTGGAGGGCACTTGGGCGGGTAAAAGGCTATGGGGATCAGCGAAACCGGGCAGCGTCTCGAACAAATGCTCTTTTTGAGCCTGCACCTGGAATTCCTGCAGTCTTTTGACCGATTTAATGACGGTCGTGGGCGTTATGCCGTGTTCCTTGTTATAGGCCAGCTGCTTCTCACGTCGACGCTTCATTTCTCCCAAAGCGCGTTGCATCGACCCGGTTATCTTGTTGGCATACATCAATATGCGCCCATTGACGTTTCGCGCCGCCCTTCCGCACACTTGGATCAACGTGGTCTCACTTCGCAGGAAACCTTCTTTATCGGCATCCAGGATCGCCACCAAGGTGACCTCGGGTAAGTCTAAGCCTTCGCGGAGCAAATTGATCCCAATCAACGCATCAAATTCCCCCGCTCGTAAATCACCCAGTATTTTTATGCGCTCCATCGAATCGATATCCGAGTGCAAATAGCGTGCGCGTAATTTTTTTCGCTGTAAGAAGTCCGCTAAATCCTCGGCCATGCGTTTGGTGAGCGTCGTAACCAATGTTCGGTCGCCCGCTTTGGCCACGGTTTCGATTTCTTGAATCAAATTGTCGATTTGTCCCTCCGTGGGGCGTATTTCCACCAGGGGGTCGATCAATCCGGTTGGACGTATTACTTGCTCAACGATGGCGCCGCCCGTCTTTTTTAATTCCAAAGGGCCGGGGGTGGCCGACACATACACGCTTTGAGGGACCAGCGTTTCAAACTCATGAAACTTAAGAGGCCGGTTATCCAGCGCAGAGGGGAGCCGGAAACCATAATCCACAAGCGTTTGCTTGCGCGAACGGTCCCCCTCATACATGCCGTTTACTTGGGGAAGCGCCACATGCGATTCATCCGCCACCAGTAGAAAATTTTTTGGGAAATAATCAATCAAACAATCCGGCCGTCCCCCGGCAGATCGCCCGGATAAATGGCGTGAATAGTTTTCGATGCCTTGACAAACGCCGGTTTCCCTAAGCATTTCCATGTCGTAGCGGGTACGCTGGTCAAGGCGCTGCGCCTCCAGAAGTTTTCCCTGTGACTTAAACAGGGCCACTTGCTGTGACAACTCATCTTTGATTTTGATCAGGGCCTCTTGGAGCTGAGGCGGCGTGGTCACGAAGTGCTTCGCGGGATAAATATAGGTGCGCTCTTTTTCACGCAGTACGCCGCCCGTCGTGGGGTCAAAATCCGTTAATCGCTCGATCTCATCGCCCCAAAATTCCGCACGGATGGCCGTTTCCAGGTAAGCTGGATAAATTTCTACAGTATCGCCCCGGACTCGGAACTTGCCGCGTGAAAATTCGACGTCATTTCGTTCGTATTGAATGGCTAGCAGAGCCTCTAAAAGCTGTTTACGCGGGAATGTCTGGCCTTTTTCAATCCCCACGCAAAGCGATCGATAATTCTCAGGCGACCCTAAACCATATATACAAGACACGGAGGCGACCACGATGACATCCTTGCGTTCCAGCAGCGCAGTCGTGGCTTTTAAGCGAAGCCGATCCACGTGGTCGTTGATCGAGGAATCTTTTTCGATAAACGTATCCGACGAAGGCACATACGCTTCAGGCTGATAGTAGTCGTAATACGAGATAAAGTACTCTACCGCGTTTTCTGGAAAAAATTCTTTAAATTCAGCATAGAGTTGGGCGGCCAGCGTTTTGTTCGGGGAAAGTATGAGCGTGGGTCTTTGGACGTTTTGGATGACGTTGGCCACGGTAAAGGTCTTTCCGCTGCCTGTCACACCCAGAAGAACTTGATGACGGTCTCCACGAAGAAGGCCTTCGGTCAACAGTCGTATGGCGTGCGGTTGATCGCCTGAGGGTTTATAAGGCGATACGAGCTTAAATTCCTTCATGAAAGCGGCTACGAATTTTTGAAGAGCTTAACGAGGTGACCCGAAAGGACGTCCAAATCAATCGGTTTTTCCAAATAAACGGTTGCGCTGTCGCGCGCAAGATTCATGTCGGATTCTCCCGTGAGCAACAAAACCGGCAGGCTTGCGGTGGCGGCATTTTGGCGCAGTCGCGAAAGGGTCTCGATTCCGTTTATGCCAGGCATATTGACATCGACGATTAAGGCATCGGGCTTAAAGCCTTCGATAAGCCCAAGCGCCGCCCCCCCCTCATAAGCGGCTTGCACTTGATAGCCTTCACCCTCCAGAGATTCTTTGAGCAAATTCACCAACGAGGGATCATCATCAACGACTAAAATTTTCTTTCGCATAGACTTATCTTACTTCATGAACATCGCCACGCGCCGAGCGGCTTCTAAGCCTACGGACGGCAATCGCGCCGTTTGAAAACGCGACCGCGCCTGGAGCAGCGTCTCAGGAGATGCCAAATACGGCGCCAGCGTTTTAGCCATGATTTCTGGACTTAAATCCCGCTCGGGAATAAGGTGCGCCAAACCGCGCTTGGACAGCACCTGAGCATTGAACGTCTGATGGTCATTGGAGGCGAAAGGATACGGCACAAAAACCGCCGGTTTTCGGGCTGAAATTAATTCCGCCACCGTTGAAGCGCCGGCGCGGCAGACGACGACATCGGACGCTGCATAAGCCTCCGCCATTTGATGACAATAGGGCATGACGGCTGATCGAAAGGAGAAACCGCGATAGGCATTTTTGAGGTAGTCGGCATCATTTTCGCCGGTGATATGAATGACTTGAAACCCTTGAATCAACCCCGTCAGCATCCTCCATACCTCTAACATCATGACGTTTAATCGATGGGCTCCTTGACTTCCGCCGAAGACTAAAAACGTGAACGGATCCTCCTGAAGTAAAAAAGCCGCGCGACCGGCCTGGCGAGTGAGCGTACCGATCATCTGTCTGACCGGAAGCCCCGACACCCAGGTTTTGCCGGATGGAAAATAAGGGCGGCTTTCGTCAAAACTCACCGCTACGCTGTTTGCGAAATGGGCGGCTACGCGATTGGCGAGCCCCGGAAATACATTTTGTTCATGGATCATGCATCGAACGCCGCATACGCGGGCCGCGAGGAGAACAGGAAACGTGAGATACCCCCCCATTCCCAAAACGATGCGCGGTTTGGTTTGACGAATCAATTGGAGCGCGCCAAAAAAGCCCATCACGATTTTCCAGGGAAACGTCAGCCACGCCGGACTCGCGCCACGGGGCATCCCTTGACCGGGCAATTCCGCGACAGAGAATTGCTCGCGTCTTAGGATATCGCGTCCGATATCGCCTTCTCGCACCACAAACAAGACTTCGAAAGAGGGTGCGGCGTGGCGTAGCAGTTCGCGTGCAATCGCCACCGCCGGGTACATGTGACCGCCGGTTCCCCCGGCAACAATAATGGCCAGGGAAGACGATTCGTTCATCGTTTACCTTTACGGGCGGGTTTGGGAAGTGCGGCGCCGCTCCCCGTCGAATGCGTGGAGATATTCAATAAAATGCCTGCCGCAAAGAGGGTAATCACCAGTGACGATCCGCCAAAGGACACAAACGGAAGCGGCAACCCTTTGGTCGGAAGAAGTCCAACGGAAACCCCCATATTAATCACCGCTTGAAGAAGCACCCAAGAAGTAATGCCAGCGGCTGTTAAATGGCCAAACAAATCCGGAGCGCGCCGCGCAATTTTCCATCCCCGTAGTCCCCATGCTACAAACGTCAATACCAAGAAAGAAGCGCCGACAAAACCCAATTCTTCGCCGATCACGGGAAATATAAAATCCGTGTGTGGGTCTGGCAAATACAGAAGTTTAAGCTCCGAGGCGCCTAGACCTTTCCCGAATAGCCCGCCCGAACCAAAGGCCAGCATGGATTGCGTTAATTGATATCCGGCTCCCGATGGGTCGGCCCAGGGGTCGAGAAACGCCATTAACCGACGGTATCGGTATTTCACACGAAAAAGTTCAAAATAAAGAGGCACGAGTGCGGCGAGCCCCACCAAACCCAAGGGACGCAAACGCGCACCCGCCAAATAGAGCAGAATGAAGGACACGGCGCTGAGCAGCATTGGAGTGCCCAAATCGGGCTCCTTCAAAATAAGCACGCAGACCGCGCATAATACGCCCAGGGCCGGAGCGACGCCCTTCATAAAATCACTCAGTTGGCTCGTGTGGCGATCCAAATAAGCGGCCATCCAAAGGACGGTACAGATTTTGGCTAACTCCGACGGCTGAAACGTGAAACCGGGCAGTACAATCCAGCGTTGCGCGCCTTTGACCACCGGGCCGATGAATAAAACAAGTATCAGTAAAACCACGGACAATAATAATCCAAGCACAGCCCACTTCGCCCAAACCCGGTAATTGATGCGCAGTCCCACGAAAAGCGCGGCAATACCTAAAAGGTCCCACACCACCTGTTTACGAAGAAAAAGATAGGGAGACCCATAGCGTGTGTCGGCCATATTCGCGCTGGCAGAAAAAACCATTAAAAGACCAAGCGCGACCAAGCCTAACGTCAACAACAGCAAGGGTAAATCGGGTCGAGACCTCACGGCTTTGGCCATGTTTTACTCCAGCTTTCGCACAAGACGCTTAAAGTGCCGGCCGCGCTCCTCATAGTCTTTATATTGATCGAATGACGCGCAAGCAGGCGACAAAAGAACCACATCGCCCGGCTGCGCCAGCGCCGAAGCACGCCTGACAGCGCGGTTCATCGTTTTGCATAATTCGTATGAGATTGGCCCTCCCAATTCCCGTCGAATTCGGCCGGCCTCTTCGCCTATTAAGAGCAACTTTTTAGCGCGGCTACGCAGCAAGGGCAGAAGCGGGGCATAAGGAGACCCTTTTCCCTGGCCGCCAAGAATGACGTAAAGTGGTTGGGTCAACGACTCAAGCGCCACCCGCGTGGAGTCGACGTTGGTCGCCTTGGAATCGTTGACATACCGCACACCACGCCATACCCGCACGTCTTCAAGACGGTGTTCGACGCCGCGAAAACGCTCTAAGACACGCCGTATGACGACTGGGGAAATTCCCCCCACAACCGCCATGGCGACTGCGGCCAGAACGTTTTCAATATTGTGAGGTCCCGGAAGCCGAGCCACCAAGGGCCAGCGACAAGACTTTGCTCCCCAGGCCACATGAATCTGATTGTCCGGCGTCCAAAACACCCCCCGTTTTAATTTTTTCGTGCGACTAAACCATAGCAGGCGTCCCGGACATTTTTGGGCCAAGCGACGACACCAGGCATCATCGGCATTAAGCACCGTCACGTCACGACGCGTTTGATTCTCGAACACGCGCGCTTTCGCCGCCGCATACGCCTTCATCGTTCCGTGGTGTTCAAGATGATCGGGGGTGACATTTAAAATTGCAGCGATATCGGCATGAAAGGTTTCAATGTTTTCTAGTTGGTAGCTAGACACCTCCAAAACGACGTTGGTATGTCTGGAAATTCGTGAAGCAAGCTCCGCCAGAGGAGTTCCGATATTGCCGGCCACAACCGTCGCCCCTACCGCTTTAAATAATTCGCCCACCAAGGTGGTGGTCGTCGTTTTACCGTTCGTGCCGGTAATGGCGACGCATCGTTTCGGGTGAATGACGCGTGAGGCAAATTCAAGTTCACTCCAAATGGGAATGCGTTGGCGACGGGCTTGATGAAGAAGGGAAAGATGACCGGGAACGCCAGGACTGCGGATTAAAAGATCTGAATCCAATAAAAGAGCGGTGTGTCCGTTTTGTTCTTTTTTAATACCCGTAGGAAGAGTTGCCGATATGCGTCCCGCATCGCTCAACACGACGTGAGCGCCCAGCCGGTGAGCGAGCTTGGCCGCCGCCACGCCGGATTTGCCGGCACCGATCACGCCGACGCACGAATAGATCAATGAAGTTTAAGGGAGGCTAACGCCGCCAGGGCGAGCACAATCGCCAAAATCCAGAAGCGAATTGTCACTTTGGATTCCGGCCAGCCTAACATTTCGAAATGATGATGAAGCGGCGCCATCTTAAAAATACGGCGTTTGTGCATCCGAAACGCGTACACCTGCATGAGGACCGAAAGGGCTTCGGCCACAAAAATACCCCCCACAATGATAAGCAGCAGTTCCTGCTTCACAATGAGGGCCGCCAACCCAATCGCCCCGCCTAAAAATAAAGACCCGGTGTCCCCCATGAAAACCTCGGCGGGATGCGCGTTAAACCATAGAAAACCCAAGCACGCGCCTATCAGCGCGGCCAGGACGACCATTAATTCGCCCGCCCCCGGAACGGGAATAATGCGTAAATACTCAGCAAAGCGCATGTTGCCTGCCAAGTAGGCGAGCAAACTGTAAGTCAGCGCGGAAATGACCACGGTTCCGCACGCCAGCCCATCTAAACCATCCGCCAAATTAACCGCATTGGAGGCGCCAACCAGAACCATCATCGCGAAGGGGACGTAAAGGGCACCTAAATTTAAAATCCACTGTTTGGAATAGGGGATGATCACTTGTGTGGAAAACGTCATGTTTGGCGGGTCCATATAAAGGTAAGCGGCTACCCCAAAGGCTAAAAAGAGCTGCGCTCCCATTTTCAAGGAAGGGGATAATCCGTCTTTGCGCCGAGCCACCGTTTTCAAATAATCATCGGCAAACCCAATAAACGCCAACACAGCGCAGACCGCAAAAAACAGTAAAACGAATCGATCATGAACGCGAGCCCATAACAAACTAGAGATGCCAAATGCGAGAAAGATAATCAGCCCCCCCATCGCCGGGGTGCCCGATTTAGCTTGATGAGTCGCCGGAGTGTCTTGACGTAAGCCCTGCGCCTTTTTGGAGCGCAACCAGCGAATCATTCCGGGCCCAATCGTCCACGCTATAATTAATGCCGACAAAAACGCTCCGGCCGAGCGAAACGTGATGTATTGGAAAAGATTAAGCGGCGAGAAAAGAGGCTTTAGTAAATAAAGGTAATAAAACATTAGAGGCCCTTCACGACGTCTTCGAGTTTCATCGAGCGCGACGCTTTAAATATCACGGCTGGCTTCTCCTGCGCCATAAGAGAGCGCAAGCGTCCGACAAGATAACGCTTTTTTAAAAAACGTTCAACGCTCAGCGAACCGCCAAAAATCGCATCTTCCACAAATCGGGTGTCTCGGCCGTATAAAAACAAACGATCGAGCTTTTGGTGCGCCAGCCATTCCCCTAAGGCCCTGTGTTCCTCCCGGGTGGCGGCGCCCAACTCGCGCATGTCCCCTAAAACGGCCCAGCGCTTTTGCTCGGGATAGGCTTCCATAAAACTTTTCAAAGCAATGCGCATCGACGACGGGTTTGCGTTGTAAGCGTCATTGACCAACACTGACCCATCGGGACGGCTGATGACCTGCATTCGCATCGGCGCCGGGTGAAATTCCTTTAAACCTTCTACGATCGTTTCGACGGTAAGACCCGCCGCGTGCGCACAAGCGGCAGCGGCGAGGGCATTGAATACCTGAAAGCGTCCCGGAGAGCTTAGGGTCGTCTTGAGCTTTTGGTCTCTTACGCATAAGACAAATCGAAGAGGCAGCGGCCAAGGCTCAATTTTTTCGGCACGTATGTCGGCCTTCTTTGAAAGGCCGTAAGTCACCACCTGACAGGACAGCTGGTGGGCTAACGGGGCCAGCAAGGGATCGTCCACATTGATCACCGCGATGCCTGTTTTCGCAAGGCGGTCCACGAGTGGACGGTTGACCTGCAGCATGCCTTCGGGAGACCCGACAAATTCCAAATGGTCTTTCCCCACATTAGTAATGAGCGAAATGTGAGGCTGCGCCAAATCGAACAATAGGTCCATATCGCCAGGCTTTGAGGTTCCCAATTCAAGTACCGCATACCGCGCCCCTTCCGGCATTTCGCAAAGCGTCAACGGTAAACCGATGTGGTTGTTCAAATTGCCTCGAGTGGCAAACGCTGTGCCGGCTTTTTTTAGGATAGCCAGCAGCATCTCCTTCGTCGTCGTTTTCCCGTTGCTGCCGGTAATTCCGATGAAGGTGGCAGAAGCCGCCTCACGCGTTTGTTTGGCCAGGGCTTGAAGAGCTCGCAGCGTGTCTTCTACTAAAACAATAGATGGCTGGCGATTTCCTTTAATAACGCCGTCTTTTTTCATACGGTGCACCACGATCGTTTTGGCCCCGCGATCAGCGGCGTCTTGTATAAAAGCATGCCCATCAAAACGCGGACCCTCTAACGCGAAGAAGGTGTCGCCATCGCGAAGCGTACGCGTATCGGTAGAGACAGGGCCAAGCCGGTCAGAAGACCCGCCTGAAACGAGCCTCCCTCCGCACACGCTTAAAAAATCCGACAGGGTGAAATTCACACCGCCGACTTTCGCTGCCGTAAGATCCGACGGGCCACGTCCCGGTCATCAAAGGGAACAGTTTGTTTACCTAGGATTTGATACGTTTCATGGCCTTTGCCCGCGATGAGCACGATGTCTTGGGGTCGGGCCAATTCCAGCGCGCGGGCAATGGCCGACTCGCGATCAATTAAAATTTCATAGTGATCGCTATGCACGCGTCGAATGCCCACTTCCACATCCAACGCGATCCGGGATGGGTCTTCGCTGCGCGGGTTGTCGGAGGTTACAATCACCTCATCGCTCAGTCGCGCCGCCGATTCGCCCATGAGTGGACGTTTGGTTCGGTCGCGATCTCCCCCGCACCCAAACACCGTGATCAACCGGGCGGGCTTAAGCTTTCGCAGCGTGGTAAGCACTTGGCGCAAGGCATCGTCTGTGTGCGCGTAATCCACGACGACCGTAAAGGGCTGTCCTACTTCCAAGCGTTCCATTCGACCGGGGACCCCAGAACAGCCCACTAGGCCCTGGGCGATGACTTCAAGAGAAATACCTTGCGCATACGCCGCGCCGGCCGCCGCCATCGCATTTTGCACGTTGTAATCGCCTAAGAGTTGGAGATGAACCGGCACAGTTTTTTTTTGGATGACCAAATCAAATCGACTGCCAGAGGCATCCGAATGGAGATTTTTAACGGTGATATCCGCCTCTGCCCCTTGCATCGAATAGCCCAAGACGGGGACACGGCTGGCGCGGCGCATCGTGGGGGCCCACGGGTCGTCCAAATTAATCACCGCTGTTTTCGGTTGTTTTGGGGAAGCGGGGTCTAACCGAGAAAAAAGCAGCGATTTGGCCTTGGCGTATTCCTCTAGCGTCCCATGAAAGTCGAGATGGTCTTGCGTTAAATTCGTGAAAACGGCGACATCGAAATCGATCCCCTGCGTGCGTCCAAGGGCAAGCGCATGCGAGGACACCTCCATGACGCAAGCCGCCCCGCCTCCATCGGCCACCTGGGCGATGAAACGATGGAGGTCGCTGGCAAACGGCGTCGTATTCGGCGCGGTCCGGCTGTGGCCGTTAAAGCGGTAATTGATCGTCCCTAAAACCCCCGTTTTGCGCCCGGCCGCCTCAAAAATGGATTCGACTAAATAGGTCGTCGTGGTTTTCCCGTTCGTCCCGGTGATTCCAACCATTCTTAAACGCCGGGACGGGTTATCCCAAAAACGAACCGAGAGGTGCGTGAGCGCTTGCAGCGTATCGGGGACGCGGATGACAGTGCCATTGGCCGGGACCCATTTTTGCACGACCGCCCCACTGGCGCCCGAACGCAGCGCCTCGGCGACAAAATCATGCCCATCGCAGCGCGTTCCCGGTATCGCGACATAAAGCGCGCCGGGTTTAACATGCCGGGAATCAAAAACAATATCGGTGACCGGGCAAGTCGCGTCGCCCTGCACACTCCACATGGGATCCATTAAATCGGCAATTCGCTTCATGTTCGAGGAATCGTTCGAGACACCGCCAAGGGACCAATGCTGCCGGTTTGCCATTTCAAGTAAGAAGCCGCCGCGCGTACGATGCGGGAGAAAAGCGGAGCCGCTTCTGAACCGCCCCAAATGGAAGCCTGGGGCTCATCTAAGAAGACGCCAATCACAAGCTTTGGGTTCTCTGCGGGAGCAAACCCGCAAAAGGAGGCGATGTAGCGCTGGGAATCGTATTGACGGGTCTCTGGGTTAATTTTTTGTGCGGTACCGGTTTTCCCCGCCACTGAGAGGCCGGGAACTTGCGCCGCTTTGCCCGTTCCATCGTCGACCACGTGACGCAGCATGGCGCGAAGAGTGGCGGCGGTTTCATTGGAAACGACCTTGCGAATCGGTTGTCGCGCGCTCCATTCCCGATAGTCGCCGTTTTGATCAACCAACCCATGAAACAAACGGGGCTCGAGGAGAACGCCGCCATTGGCGAGCGCGCTATAGGCACTCACCATTTGAAGCGCGGTCACGCCCACTTCCTGTCCAAAGGCGATGGTTTCTAGGCTCGCGCCGCTCCACTGCGGCACTTGACGAAGAATGCCCGCGCCGTCACCAGGCAAACCACAGCCGCTGGGCATTCCGAAACCAAAGGCGCGCGAGTAACGGTAAAGCCCTTGCTGGCCCAAACGCATCGCCACCTTGGCTGTGCCAATATTGGAAGAATGGCCGATGACGTCCCAAAAAGTGAGTTGACCGTCTTTTTCGTGGTCTTTAATATAGCGGCCCTCAATTTTCCAGCGGCCATATTCACAGAAAACCAAATCATCCGGCTTTATTTTTCTTTCTTCAATGGCCGCCGCCGCGGTGACGATTTTGTACGTTGACCCCGGCTCAAAGACGCGCTCGACAGCCGAGTTTTTAAGAGTTTCAGGGCCATAGTGTCCCGGCGCTTTGGACATGCCCCAGACGTTGGGATCAAACGTCGGGTATGAAGCCATCGCCAAAATATCGCCTGAATGCGGATTTTGAATGATGACCACCCCGGATTTCGCGCGCGACATCTTTATCTGTCGCGACAATTCTTGATCGGCAATCGTTTGAAGCGTCCGGTCTAACGTAAGCACCACGGAATGGGATGGCCAGTCGTCTCGTTGGTTAAGCTCCCCTGTCGCTTTTTTGCGAAAGCCCCAATCTTTAAAAAGGGAGGGCATCGATTTGGCGCGCAACCATGAATCGGCCGTCAGTTCCACGCCGGAGAGACCTTGGTGGTTATCGCCCACAACGCCCAACGTATGGGCGGCAAACGATTCTTCCGGATAAAAACGCTTCTGCTCCGCGAGGACTTGAATTCCGCGCATTTTAAGTGCCCGCACAGCCTCGGCCGTCGCGGGATCCAAGCGCCGAGCTAACCAGACAAAACGTTTTTTCTGAGTGAGTTTGGCGCGAACTTCGGAAACGGGGCGGTGCAACAAATCGGCCAGCGCCTCAGCGGCTTGCGTGGGGTGCGCGACGAGCTTTGGATCGGCGAAACAAGCACCGCCTTCAATACTGACCGCCAAGACCGCGCCATGGCGGTCCAAAATGGCTCCGCGCGGATCTTGGTCGATTTGGTGTCGGTGATGCGATTGTTTCGCGCGCGCCGCGAGGTCGGAGGCGCAATAAAGCTGTAAATACGCAAGGCGAACCAAAATCCCCGAGAACAACAGCAAGGTGATCGAACCCGCCAAGGTGAAACGGATCTTAAAACTCACTGCGGTAAACCAATAATGCGTTTCGCATCGAGCGGTTCCATCCCAAAGTCCCTGCGTGCGACATCATCCAGATGACTGGGGGTGGTGCGTTGGTGAATTTGGGTTTGAAGCAGGGCGGTTTCGTACGTGAGACGGTCCATCTCACGGCGTAAAATCGTCACCCGCCGCTCGTAGCGATTGGCCTGCACGTGCTCCCAAACGACCAGAAAAAAAACGACAAAAAACGCACCCAAAACCTTCAGCCAAAAAGGTGAAATCGGCAAGTGTCGTTTCATGGAAGCGCCTCAATCACGCGAAGACGAGCGCTGCGCGAGCGGGGATTTTCTTGAATCTCTTCCTCGCTTGCCTTAAACGCTTTTCGCTGCAAAAGTTTGCCCCACGGTTTTTTTCCACACACGCACACCGGCACGCGGGGTGGACAAATACATCCTTTGACGGCTTGGGCAAAAGATTGTTTGACGCGGCGGTCTTCGAGCGAATGAAACGAGATAAGGGCCGCCCGGCCCCTGGGCGCCAAAAGGTTTGGGAGGGCTTCGAGAATTCGGTCGACATTCTCTAATTCATGATTCACAGCAATTCGCAGCGCCTGAAAACAGCGGGTTGCAGGGTCTATGCCGGGCCGTCGGTTGGGAATGGCATGACGAATCACCTGAGCAATTTCAAGCGCGTCATTGGTAAGAGTCCCCAGCGTCAAACGGCGTTTGAGTTCGGCCGCCACGCGCCTAGCGCAGGGCTCCTCGCCAAGCGTTTGAAACAGACGCATCAGAGTCCACTCGGTTTCGTCCCGAAGAAGGTCCCAGGCGGTCTTAGGAATCTCACGGGACATCCGCATATCGAGGGGCCCTGGACGCAGAAAACTAAAACCTCGCAATGCGTCGGCTAATTGAAAAGAAGACAATCCGAAATCGAGTAAAAGCCCATCCACCCGCTTGATTTCTCGTTGAGTAAGAAGATAAGGAAGGTCGGCGTAACTGCCGGCCACCGCCTCAAAACGAGACCCAAACGGTTTGAGGCGCTCCTGCGCCACCGCGAGCGCTTCCCGGTCCCACTCGACAGCCAACACCCGCATATCCGGGTAGGTTTGAAGCAGCGCTTGCGTATGGCCGCCCAAGCCTAAAGTGCCATCCACCACCAAGGCGGGACGCTGCAGGTGGAAGGCTTCGATCACGTCATGAACTAAAACAGGGATGTGTTCGTATCGCATAGCGTTTTTCGCCTCGCAGACCCGAGTCATAATTCCAGCTGCGAAGCGGCCTTCTCAAAACTGGAGCGGGCTTTCTTCTGATAGTCAAGCCAACGTTCTTTCGCCCAGATTTCCACATGCTGCAAAATTCCCAATACCACAGCTTCGCGCTTAATCTGCGCGTAGTCTTTCAGGGACTGCGGAATTAATATCCGGCCCTGTCCATCCACTTCCACGTCACAAGCAGCTGAAAGCAGCATGCGCTTAAAAGCTCGCTCCTCAATTTTATCCGACATAGGCAGGCGACCCAGCTTCTCGGCCAGCGTCGCCCACGCTGATGGCGGGTACAAGAAAAGGCAGCCTTCCAAGCCCTGCGTCATAATGAAATCAGCGCCTTTTTGTTTGTGCCTAAAACGTGCCGGGAGAAAGAGCCGGTTTTTATCATCCAAACCATGCTCGAACTGACCCAGAAATAACGGTTTTCTACTTTCCACCACTTTTCACCACGATGCGCCAGTATAACCCCACTTGGCACGCACGTCAAGCCGGCAAAAATTAAAACCCTCCGTCGATAAACGGAGGGTTTTAATGGAAAACTGAAAACCGCATGCGTAAGCCGAATTTTGTCTCCGCCATGGCTCACGCGACGGCGGATGAATGCCATTCCTCTTAGCGATGATCCTGAGGTCAAACGAACCGGACCGGTTCTTCCTCAATCATCCTGATCGGCCTGCCTACGGCCAGGCATGCACATCACCAGGATGGTTTTATCTTGCTCCGGAGGGGCTTGCCATGCGATAGACCTTGCGATCTACCCGGGGAGCTCTTACCTCACCTTTTCACCCTTGCTACGGCAGCGCAAAACGAACAGCGAGGAGCGAGCAGCGAACAGCTCTCACCTGCTCGCTTTGCGTTATTCGCTCTGCGCTGCCGTAGCGGTCTATTTTCTGTGGCGCTATCCAGCCCTGCGCTTTAAAACGCAAGTCCCCGGCTTCCCTCCTAGCGATGCGTTGCTGGAAGAGGGCCTCGCTTCCATGAACGACTGGTCGCGCGGTCACCGGGCATCCTGTCCTTGGAGTTCGGACTTTCCTCCCAAAGGCGGCGAGTGAGCAAGTAGGCGAGCAAGGAACAGCTGGTGACGTACTCGCTCAATCGCTTACTCGCCGCCCTTAAGCGGCATTCTGCATGTGGTTTTCAAAGAGCAATATTTTTAAGCAGCGACGGTTTCTTCGAGGTACAAAATGCGCGAGCACGATTCGCAGGTGAGGAGCTTTTGCCCTCGTCGCACTTCGTTGATTAAACTTTGCGCGACTTTCATGTGGCATCCGGCGCATTGCTCGCTGCGGATGGGAACGGCCGCCGCTCCCTTGCGGTTCCCGCGGATGCGGGCATAGGTGCTTGCGAGCGGCTTGTCCAAAGCGGCGAAGGCTTGATCACGCTCAACTTTTTTCTCTGCCGTTTGCTGTTCCAGCGCTTTTTGCTTGGCTTCCCAATCCGAAATTTGTTTCAGCAGATCGTTTTCTTCGCCTTTTGAGACCGATTCTTTATCTTTCCAGATTTTATTGGCCTGATCGATTTGATCCATCAACTGAAGTATGGCGTCTTCTAGTTTGGAACGTTCCGCTTTGGCTTTATCAATTTCTCCGGTGAGCGCGCGATAAGCCTCATTGGTCTTTACTTGATTGAGTTCTCCGGAATGCTTGCGGATGGCGCTTTCCTGAGCATCCAAATCCAAGTCTTTTTGCTTCTTAGCCATCTGGAATTGCTGAAGATCCTTTTTAGCGCCTTCTAAGGCAATCTTACGCCCCTGAATATCCGCTTTGATCGCGGCAATCTTGGCTGGGATAGAAGCCGCCTCATTCTGGAGGCCATCCAGCTCAAGGTCGTGCTTCTGAAGCGTCAAAACCTGCTTGATAAGTTCTTTCATAAGGCCATTCCTTCACTCTATATCATTCAAAGTGGTGGGCCCTACAGGATTCGAACCTGTGGCTTCCATCGTGTGAGGATGGCACTCTACCGCTGAGTTAAGGACCCGAAATTTTTTGGTGGGTTATTCTACGAAAATTGGGATGCCCGTCGAATGAAGTTTTCGAAGCGGTTTATTTTTCCGGGTCAAGCGCGGTGGGGTGCAGATGCACGGGGTGCGCCATTACTTTACGGCTTGCACGTAAATTGAGCATCTCAACCAGCACGGAAAAGCCCATCGCAAAGTAGATGTAGCCTTTGGGGATGTGCTGATGGAAACCTTCGGCGACTAAGGCGGTACCGATGAGAAGCAGAAAGCTAAGCGCCAGCATTTTGACGGTGGGATGGTTTTCTACGAATTTGCTCAGTGGGCCCGCCGCCACCATCATAAAACCGACAGCCAAAACAATCGAGGTGATCATGATGCTGATTTGCCGGGCCATTCCCACGGCGGTGATGACCGAATCCAATGAGAACACGATGTCAAGCAGTGCGATTTGTATTAAAACACCCGAAAACGTATAGGCCTTTTTGATTCCCTCGTAATGGCTTTCAGGGCCTTCGAGGCGTTCATGAATCTCTCGTGTGCTTTTCCAAATAAGAAACATCCCCCCCCCGAGCAGGATGAGGTCACGGCCTGAAATAACATGATTCCAAAGCGTCAACAGAGGCTCTGTCAGTCCCATGACCCAAGACAGCGAGACCAGCAGCAAAATTCTCATGCCCATGGCCAAGGCCAAGCCCAGTGTGCGGGCCCGGGTGCGTTGAGCGTGCGGTAATTTTCCCGCCAGAATACTGATAAAGACGATGTTGTCGACGCCCAAGACAATCTCGAGCGACGTCAACGTCACAAGCGCAATCCACGCCTCAGATGAAGTAAAAATTTCCATAAAATATCTGGGCCCGGAAGGACTTGAACCTTCAACCCTCCAGTTATGAGCCGGACGCTCTAACCAATTGAGCTACGGGCCCGAAATTTGAGCCATTCTACTAGATCGAGTTAGAGGTTAAACCCAAGAGAAGGGCGGCTTTCAGGCGGCCAGTGCGTAGCACCATGGATAACGCGAAGAATTAAGACATCGGGTTTGGCGCTCACATGGGAAACGCGTAGTTCGTGAACAATAATGTAAGGAATTCTTGAAACTACCCATTCTCGCGTTTCGGGAAGACGCCCAGGTCTTGCGCGCCGTGGGTAGCGACTTAATCCTTCTCCACAACTCAACAGAGTGCGAAGAATTCGTTTGGCGGCCACTAGGCGATCATCGACGATCACCTCGTAGATAGCATCCAGATCGGCAAAGGCTTTTTTGGTCCACCGTACACTCATCGACGGGATGTATGTTTAAACCGCTTTTCAAAGTGACGAACGACCTCCTCATGGTCGACCACGCGCCCCGCACGCACATCCGCAAAACCTTCCTTGACGGCTTCAATAAACTCCTGCTCGTTTAAAAAATACGACGGGATTGCCTCGCAGAGATGCCAAGATTTTGGACGACCCGTCAGGCTGGCCAGACGATTAAGGCTGGCATCTAATTTAGGGCTGATTCGCGCGCCAATGGTCACGGATTTAAGCATAGGAGACCTCCACCAAGTTTTTACACTCAATGTGTAACATTGTTATACATCGTTTTAAAGTTGAAGATTCCCAAGCCATTCAACCAGGTCGACCCCACCGTTGGGCCAATCGAGCGGAGGACGCTGCATTTCATCGATGGGGCAAATTCGGTCGACACCTAAGCGCGTGAGGGCGGGCCTTAAACGCTGAAGGGTTTGATCATTCCCCGCCCACCCCACGCAAGCCAAACGATACGGGATCGCCGATAAAAGATGAAGTAAATCCACTTTCTCTCTAAATGATTGGAGCGGAGGCAGTGGGAGTGGGTGTGGGAGTTGAGGTTGGAACGACCCTTGGATGTACAGCGTTTGAGGCGATAGGCAGCCTTGTAGACGAAATGGTTCCACGGCCGAACGTACGGCTTCATGCGTGGCCTCAATCCGTTTCGGCCCAAGCGCCTCACGAAATAGGATCCCCACACTTATTTGGTGACCAAACCCTAGGAAAGGCTTTTTTCCACATGCGCGCTTAAGGTCCGCCACGGCTTCGTCCGCCCCATATGCAATAACAGCGTCGGCCAGCTCATAAATCGATTTCCGCCAAGGAACAAGGCGGACGCGTTCCGCCAACCCACGATCGACCATCGATAAGGAGTTACACCATAAATGCGGAAAGGCTGGCTCGTGCACGGAAGGCTTGAGCCAAACGGAATACCCCATGGCCAGAGCCGTGACAGCGGGTGGCAACCAGGCGGTGAACACGTTGGACGGGCATACAATCAAAATGGTTTTGGAATCCACTGGCTTTGTTGTGAAACGAAGCGCGGCGGGAGTAATGACACGGAACGCATTCTCAATGCCGATTTCGACTAACCGCGTGGGAAAGCCGGTCGTGACCGTTAAAGCCTCAATCGCCTTTTGCCGAAAAGGTCCTGAGCGCAGCCATAGCGAGGCGGACTGGACAATGGGATTCACGCGTGTTCCATGGGCCGTGAACATCCCCGGGGCTCGGCCCCGGGAGCCCGGCCAAGCAGTTCAAAGCCTTGTCCCGTGATTTGGCCTAGGTCTTCGGTTTGAATGGCCATGACCGAATCCACATTGGCCAGGTCAAAATGACGCAGAAGACCTGGTTTTCCTTCCGGGAAGGGGACTCCTGTCGCGAGATCTATAACGAGTGTTCTGACCCACGCAGGGCCCTCCAACACGGAGGATTTACCTTTTCCGTAAAACTGCGAGCTCATCTCGCACATGCCGTATTCATTCACACATTTCAATTCTTGGATCCCCAATCGCTGAACCACCTGATCCACGAATTGAGATCGCGTGAAAGTGCGGCCGCTGCCTTTCATCCCCCCAGTATCCATCAAACGGCTTCCCGCAGGAAGCGCAAAAACCAAATTCTTAGCTTGGCAATAATCAAAAAAACCCATGAACGCCAATGTCGTCCCCAACAGCACCACCGGGTGGCCTTCCGACTGCATGCGTTTTAGAACGTCGACCAATCGAGGTTCATCTAATTTGCCGCGCAACACAAACCCATCACCGCTCAACGCCAACTTTCGCGTCACGGTGTCGAACATCCAAGCCAGTGAGGACCGCGGGGCCTCCCCAGGGTTTGGGTTTAGGATGAGAAAGGGCCGCTTGACGTCCTCGGGCACCACCCAGGTGGAAAAACTTTTCACACAGGCGGTCTCATAAAAAAGGAGGTCCTTCAAATAATGCTGGCTAGGCGCTTGCCCGGTGGTGCGGCTGGATTCAAAACAAGCGGCTGCACGCGGCGGTGGAAACGTGGTCAACGCCGCCGACTTAAACGCACGCACCGGTACCGCAGGGATGTCTTGCCATTCCCGGACCGACGCCGGGGATGCCTCCAAAGATTCACAATACGCGCGGTAAGGCGCATTCTGGGCATACTGGTAGGCGAAGAGTTCGAGCGCCAGCGTGTCGAATACCCCGTCTCCGGCACGAATGAAGCGTTCAATACGCGAGTGAAGGCGTTCCATTTCTAGAGAATTTCCGTAAGGACCTTTGTCACTCGAGAAAGATCCTGCTGTTGCACCGTGAGCGGCGGCGTCAGCGTTAACACGTTACGCCGGCTTCCTCCGGTCAAGACAATGAGTCCTTTTCGAAGCGCCGATTGAACCACATCGCCTACGGGCTTACGAAGCTCGATGCCGATCATGAGCCCTTCTCCACGGATTTCTTCAACGCTCGAACGACCGCCCAACTGGCTCTTGAGATCGTGCTTCCACCACCGTCCAAGTTTGGCTGAGCGGGTCGAAAGCTTCTGCTTACGGAATTCCCGCAGCGATGCGACCCCCATCGCACAACCCAGCGGGTTTCCTAGAAAGGTACTGGTATGAATCGCTTCCCCATTCGATTCCGGCCAGGCGTTCATGATTTTTCGGGACCCTATACAGGCAGAAATTGGGAAGCCGTTGGCGAGGGCTTTTCCCACGCACACCAAATCCGGAACGATTCCCGCATGCTGAAACGCAAAATCTTTTCCCGTTCGTCCGAAACCCGTGAAGATCTCATCGGCAATTAACAAAAGTCCACCGCTCGTGGCCAACCGACGAAGACCTTTTAAAAAGGAGGTCCCTGGCACACGGACGCCCGCGCGCCCCTGAATCGGTTCGACCAAAATAGCTCCGATCTTTCGGTTTTCCGCCATCGCACGTTCCACCGCATACAGACATTCTTTTTCGGAAGGACCGCGCAACGAATCGGGATAGGGCAGATGCCGAACAAAAGGCGCCGTCTGGTCCTGGAAGGGCTCGCGAAAGTCCGGGCGGTGCGTGGCGGCCATCGCACCGTATGTAAGGCCGTGATATCCCCCCTCAAAAGCAATCACACCCGGCTGGCGCGTATAGAGTCGGGCCGTTTTAAGCGCCGACTCCACAGCTTCAGCGCCAGAACTAGACAAGATGGAAACCTCAAGGGGTTTCGGTAGAAGAGACGCTAATACTTCCAAAAGCTCAATCTTTATTGGGCTGGGATGAACATCTCCCATCCCATGCCAGAGTTTGGCGGATTGACGGTGAATGACTTTTTCTAAAGCAGGTGGACGATGACCGAGGCTGGTAACCCCGAAGGCGCTGGTTAAATCCAGATACCGCTTGCCTTCAACATCCCATACAAACGAACCAGCCGCGCGCTCCCAGAATACAGGGAACTCGCGGCTGATGTAAGTCACATTTCGGCTTTCAACCCTACGCAAACGCAGGGCGAGGTCTTTATTCGAGGTATTCACGCAGCGGCCTGCTGCGGGACGGGTGTCGAAGCTTTCGAATGGCTTTCGCTTCAATTTGGCGGACGCGTTCGCGCGTGACGTTAAAGATTCGGCCCACTTCCTCCAAGGTGCGCGGATATCCCGTCCCAATACCGAACCGCAGCTTGATGATCTGTGCCTCACGTTCAGACAAGGTCGAGAGAATTTTATCGACTTCCTTTCGTCGCAAAAACTCATGCGCCGAGCGCGTGGGGTTGGGCCCGCTGCGGTCTTCAATGAAATCTTCCAGGTACGAGTCATCTTCTTCACCAACCGGCGTCGTTAAGGAGATCGGGTCCTGCATGATCTTTAAGATCTCGCGGACCTTTTCCATCGACAAGCGCAGATGCTTGGAATATTCCTCGGCGGTGGGATCGCGTCCCATTTCCTGCCGGTAACGCCGGGATACTTTTGTCAGTTTTGAAATGATTTCTTTCATGTGCACCGGGATGCGAATGGTGCGGGCTTGGTCGGCGATCGCGCGATTGATGGCTTGACGAATCCACCACGTGGCGTAGGTTGAGAATTTAAACCCACGTTTGTATTCGAACTTTTCGACCGCTTTGATGAGGCCTAAACCGCCTTCTTGAATTAAATCGGCCAGCTCCAGAGACGAATTCAAATGCTTTTTGGCGATCGAGACCACCAAACGCAAGTTGGCGCGGATGAGCTTGAGCTTATCAACCAAGATCGTCTCTTCCAGCTGACGGATTTGGTCGTAGCTTCTGTAGAGAGCCTCTTTGGGCATGGGGAGTTGTTCTTCCATGCGCTGAAGACGGACCACGACGTTCCCCAAGTTTTCAATCGTGGATTCCAGGGCTTGGTGCGGATAGCCTGTCGCCCGGCGAAAAGCAGCCGGCGCAATCTTTCCGCTTTTGACCTGTTCAAACATCTTGGAGAGTTCCGTGTAAGGCATCTTAAAGCGCCGCTCATAGCGCAGCACTTCACCTTCCGATTCGCGCAGTTTGGCCGCAATGACTTTAATTTTGTTGGTCAGGCGCTTAATTTTCTCGAGGTTTAAGTTAAGCGCCACAATCCGGTTAATAATTTGGTTTCGGATTTTTTCGGCTTTGATTTCCAGCGTTTCGCGCGCCTGAGGGCTTAAGGTTTTTTTAGTCAGCCTTTCGGTGGCGCTGCTTAGCTTTTCTTCCTCGGCCATGATGTATTTGACGACAGACTTCATCTTGGCGCGCATGCGCGAGAGTTCCTGGTTGGTCTTGCGGCCGCGCGGCATCAGCTCTTTGGGCGTCATTTCCTGGGCTTCCAGAAGGTTTTCCCAATTGCGGATCTCGCGCAAGGTAATCGGAGACTCCAAAACGATCAGCTTGAGCGTCTTTTCGTTTTCTTTGATGTTTTTGGTCAGCGTGAGCTCTTGTTCACGGGTGAGCAGCGGCACTTTGCCCATTTCGGTTAAATACATGCGGATCGAATTGGTAGTTTCGGTCCCGATGTCGGGCACCACTTCTTCTTCCGCCGGTTTGTCGCTGGGCTTGACCAAATCGGCTTCCCGGTCGACGACTTCGATCCCCAAATCCTCCAGCTTGCCAAAAAGCTCATCGAGCTCTTCGCCCGTCACAAGGTTTTCCGGCAGACGACGATTGATTTCGTCGTAGGTTAAATAACCGATTTCTCGGCCTTGTTCGATTAAGTCTTTGACCGGATCATTTGGCAGCTTGGCTGCCGGTTTCGCTTCTTTGCTGGTGACGTCGCTATCAGCCATGGATACGGCCTCCCGAATTGGATCCCTTTAATCGTTTAGACAAGTCGTTATACAAACGCACAACCCCATCATCCATCGGCCGCTGGCCTGTAATCATCGCGTCGATGTCTTTCTTAAGCCCGCTGAGCTGAAGCGCTTCGCTTTGGCGGCTCCACGCGTTAAGGAGCGCCTCCAGTGTTTCTTCGGGCTTGGCGTAATGCCGGTTTTCAAGCGCCAGCGCCGAAAGCCAGGCCTGTTCCTCTTCTGGACGAGGAGACAAAAGCTCAGAGAGCCTCACCAATCCCGTCGCCACATGCGCGCCCAACCATCCCCACGCCATGCGACAATTCGGTTCACGCCAGTCCACCCCCGACACGCGTTGGGCCACACCTTCGCTTGGGTACGATATGGCCAGCAACAAAATCTCTTCTTCAATCGATAAAACCGTCTTGCGTATCAGGGGCGCCACTGGTACGTCTCCTTTCGGTGGAACGCGCGAAACCTCGCCCTTCAAGCGCTTCATTTGCTGACCAAGCACCGTCTTGTCGACGCGCAGCACTTCGGCGACCCGCGCCAAATGCTCGTCTTGAAGCAACGGGTCGCGCATTTTTCGAATCACCGGCAGTACCTCACGCGCCACCGCCAATTTCGACTCGGGTGAAAGGCCGGGGTGAGCCTTCATCGTTTGCGCCAGAAAATAGTCCATGTACGAAATGGCTGACTTCAGGAATTGCTCCAGTGCGCCCGTCCCTGATTCAACCAAGATCTCATCGGGGTCTTTCCCCTCCGGCAGCGTCACCACATCCACTGTGAACCCTTCGGCGATTAGAAGTTCGCCTCCACGGATCGATGCCGCCATTCCGGCGGAATCCGGGTCAAAGAGCAATGTGACATGGTCGGCATATCGCCGCAAAAGACGCACGTGGTCCTCCGTGAGCGCCGTTCCCAGGGTCGCGGCTGTATTATCGAACCCGCATTGATGGCAGACGACCACATCCATGTAGCCTTCAAGAATCACGATGTGGCGTTTTTTTCGAAGGTTCGCAATTCCCTGGAATAGACCATAGAGATGGCGACTCTTCGAGTAGATCGGAGTCTCCGGGGAGTTGATATATTTAGGGATCGCTTCCCCCATCGCCCGACCCCCGAAAGCGATCATGCGGCCCTGAGAATCCCAAATTGGAAAAACAATTCGGTTCCAGAAATGGTCACGGGTACCCCCACTGCCTTCGCGGCGCTTCACAAGCCCCGCTTTTTCAAGGATCTCCATACTCCAGCCTTTACGCGAAGCGGCATCCCGCAGCGCATGGCCCGACGTCGGCGCGTAGCCAATGCAAAACGCTTGAATCGATGTTTCGCTTAAGCCGCGCTTTCCTAAATACGCTCGGGCATCGGCCGCTTCGGACGACTCCAACAAATAACGGTGATAAAACTTTGCGGCGTCTTCCATCAGACCGTAAAGGGACTGTCTTTCCTGGGCTTCCCCTGTCACGACTTCTTTACGGTCTTCCGCGATTTCAACGCCTACGCGGGCGGCCATTTTCCGAATGGCTTCCGGATACGTCAGGCCTTCTTGCAACATGACAAATTTGAAAATGTCCCCGCCCACGCCGCAGCCGAAACATTTAAACAACCCAAGCTCCGGGTTCACGTTAAAAGAGGGCGTTTTTTCCTGGTGAAACGGGCACCTTGCTAAGAAATTGCGCCCTGATTTCCGAAGTCCGGGGACGCACTCCCGGATGATTTCCACCAGATGAGCGCTTTCCCGTACGCGGGCAATGGTGTCTTCAGGGATCATTGTTTTTTTTGCGACGCCTACGGCGCTAGCAGTTTTTTGACGATGTCCTGGGCTTGCTTCCCATCAGCGCGGCCTTTGATTTGGGGCATCAGTGCCGACATGACTTTTCCCATATCTTGGGGCCCTTTTGCAGCGCAGGACTGGATTGCGGATTGCGCGAGAGTCTTTAGTTCTGCCTCCCCTAACGGCTGGGGCAAGTAGACCTTTAAGACGTTATGCTCCGCTTCTTCCTTGGCCGCCAAATCGTCGCGGCTCGCTTTGCGATATTCGTCCACCGCTTCGCGCCTTTTTTTGGCTTCCGCCTGAATCACGTCCAGCAAATCCCCCTCACCAAGCGTCTTCTTCTTCTCGATCTCCTTATTACGAAAAGCCGAGATCAGCATGCGAAGCGTGGACGTTTTTACGGCGTCCTTGCTCTTCATGGCCTCCAGCAATTCCTTGGAGATCTGCTCTTGGGTGGGCATGCCAATAATTTCCTGTCTTTAGCCGCGCATCATGCGTCGGCGCATTTTTCGACGCGCTTCTTGGGCCTTGCGTTTACGTTTCACGCTGGGCGCTTCATAGTACTCGCGGCGTTTGATTTCCTGCATGATCCCGTTACGTTCGCACTCTTTCTTAAATCGGCGAAGCGCTTCTTCAATGGACTCGTTTTCTCTCACTTTAATTCCAACCAACGGGTGTTCCTCCTTAAGGACCCTTTCGGGTCACATCTTTAGCCCGGCGGCCAGACCAGACGGCGTCCAGCCAGCACGTGGTAATGCAAGTGCGGCACTTCTTGTCCCGATTCCGAGCCGGTGTTTACAACCACGCGAAACCCCTTTTCGTCCACCTTCTCCAGGCGGGCGACGGTTTGGATCACCTGGTGGATATCGGTGATCAAGCCCGAGTGCCGGGGTGTCAGTTGGATGAGGCTATCGAGGTGCTCTTTTGGAATGACCAAGACGTGAACCGGGGCTCGAGGGTGAATATCCCGCAACGCCAGGGTCAATTCCGTTTCATGGACGATTTTTGCCGGAATTTCCTTACGAATAATGCGGCAGAAGAGACAGTCGGCCATGCTGTCCCCTATTTTAATTTATACAGCCAGCATGGTCCCGTCAATTTATAACGTCGATAAGAGGGCGGCACCATGAAGAGCTGACATTATACTCCGAAAGTGCGCAAAAGTAGGCTTGAAATTCGCTTTAAAGGGGACTCTTGGGAGAACTTCTTCTTTAGCACACCGGCGGCTAACGGGGCCGCAAAAGCCATCAGGCTTTTAGGCATCCACCGCCAAAGACCCTGGGACGGAAGGGCGGTGAGCAAAAGCGCCGTCAGCTCCCGTACGCTCATGCCCAACACCTGCGCGCGTTGTCCACTGTCATGCAGAACTGAAACCACCGTACGGTGTTCGGCCAAACGCACGCGAAGCGCGTCGCGCTCTATGAGAAAAGTTTCTGTATCCATTGAAGGCTCTTTCCCACCTCGTGGCGTGTGCCGGCGAAAGCAGGCCCGCCCCGCGCATCCCGGCGACCCCATTTCATAAAAATCCCAAGGCCGAGCAATCCATACAGACCGGCCACCAATAGACAAGAACTCGCGGGTGTTAGCCCTGTCGCGATTAAGCCATAAATGACCGCCACCTGAACGACAATGAGCGCCAAAAGGATAAACATGCAAGAAATGACGAGCGCCGCCAATCGACGCGCCGCTTGTTTGGACTCATACCCCATTTCAAGCGTCGCCAGCTCCCAGTGGTCGTGAAGAACGGCCGCAATTTGGCCCAAGGCGGAGGTGCGTTGTTCGGTTCCGTTTTCCATTACACCTGGTTTTTACTTGTCTTGCGTGCCAATTGCAATGGTTAATCCAGGGAAAGCAGGCTGTCGGCATTCACCGCCTGACCGATTCCGGCGCTAAACTCGCCTGGGAAGCTCGCCTTAGCTGACCGGGCGCGAACGTAATGGGCGGTATACCCGGTATTGTCCAATTCATGGAGCACGCGCACTTCACGACCCACAAATTTTTCTGCATAGCGATGGCGTAAGGTTTTATCCAATTCCCCCAGTTGGCGGACGCGCTCAGCCTTCACTCGACCCTCAATGTGACCGGGGAGACGCTCCGCCGGGGTTCCCGGACGGACAGAATAGCGGAAGGCGTGGAGACGAGTAAAACCCTCCTCTTTCAAAAGCGTCAGTGTGTTTTGGAATTCGTTTTCCCCCTCGCCTGGAAATCCCACGATGACATCACCGGAAAAGGCGACATCGGGGATGCGTTTTCGAATAAATTCTAAGCGTGAACGGTAGTCAGCGTTCGTGTACCAGCGGCCCATGCGTTTTAAAACGTTGTCGTCCCCCGACTGCAGCGGGATGTGGAAAAATGGGCACATTTTAGGGTGCGAGGCCGCAAGTTCCACGACCGCATCCGGAATTTCAGTCACTTCAATCGAAGACAGACGGATGCGGAAGTCGCCCGTTAACTCCACCACAGATTCCATCAAGCGGCCAAAGTCCCAGTCCTGCCAAAGGTAACGCCCCAAGCGCACGCCCGTTAACACGAGCTCGCGAAATCCTTTATCGATTAGGGCTTGGGCTTCCCGCAGCACCTCCGGCGCGGGCTTACAAATCATATCGGGTCGAACGGAGGGGATGATGCAGTAAGTACAGTGCGCGTCGCAGCCGTCTTGGATTTTAAGAAACACGCGGCTGCGTTCCGCCAAAGCGGTCACGCCGGTTTTGGCGGCATTTTCGATGCAAGCGGTCGGCACCCCCAGCGCCATCGCGATCATTGGTTTTTCGCGGTTGCCAAAGACTTCCACGCGCGGGGATAAATCGCTTAATTCCTGCGGGGCGCGCTCGGCATAACAGCCGGTCACCAAAACTCGGGAGTGCGGTTGCTCGCGCAGCAACTTCCTGACCCATTGGCGGCACGAGCTGTCCGCATCGGCGGTCACACTGCAGGAATTAAGCACGTACACATCGGCTGCTTCTTCCATGGGAACGATGCGAAACCCCCCTAGGCGCAATTGGCCACGGAGTTCTTCCGTTTCGTATTGGTTTACCTTGCAGCCAAAGGTGTGGAACGCTACCGATTTATTCATGAATGGGCTTCTGGTTTTTCTTTTACCATCAGCGACAGAAGAATGGAGCCGGCCAACACCGAGGCGACAACTCCAAGGGACAAGCCAATGGGAATTTTGACGTAATGAGAGATCAGCATTTTGACACCAATAAAGGCGAGCACGATGCATAACCCAAAACGCAAATAACGGAAAAGCCCCATCACCCCGCTGATCATGAAATATAGCGCCCGAAGGCCCATGATGGCAAAGACGTTGGATGTAAACACGATAAAGGGATCTTTAGACACCACCAGTACCGCGGGTATGGAATCGATGGCAAACAGCAAGTCGGAGGCTTCCACCACTAGAAGCGCCGCAAAAAGCGGCGTGGCATGCCAACGGCCGGTAAGGTGCGTAAAAAAGCGGTCCCCGTCAAAGGAATGGGTGATGGGCATCATTTGTTCGAACGCCCGAAGGATGGGGTTGTTGCCGGGTTTGATTTCCTCAGAACTCTCACGCGCCAGCTTATAGGCGGTGTAAAGCAGCACCAGACCAAAGATGTAAAGCACCCACTCGAAGCGATTGACCAGCGCCACGCCCGTAAAGATAAAAATGAAGCGCATCACGATGGCCCCTAAGATGCCGTACTTAAGCACGCGGTGCTGATAGGCGGCGGGGATGGCAAAAAACTTAAAAATCACCACAAACACAAACATGTTATCGAGGCTAAGCGATTCTTCCAAGAGGTAAGCGGTCATAAATTCCATCGCCGATGTCTTGCCCATGCTGAAAGCAATCGCCACGCCGAAAAGGAGTGCGAGAGCCACCCATGTCAGCGTCCAAAAAAGCGCTTCGCGCAGCGAAAGCGGTTCGCTCTGGTGACGGTGCTGCACCATATCCACGGCCATCGCGGTGCAAACGATGGCCGCAAACGCGATCCACAAACCTACATGAGCATCCATCACGTTAATAAATCCCCATTTCTTTCAAGAGAAGAGTTGCCGCCACGATCCCGGCTGTTTCGGAGCGAAGCAAGGTAGGGCCGAGATGGACCGGTCGCGCGCCGCAGCGCCGTGCCATCTCCACTTCGGAGCTGTCCCAGCCGCCTTCTGGCCCCACAAACAGCCAGGCACGCTTACCGAGGACCGTCCCGAAGTCAAAAGTTTCTTCTTTTTCCCAAGGTATAAACGCCGGCACATCTGCAGGCTTCAAGGGCCAAGAATCCATAAAGGAAATGGGAGCATCCACGGTCATGACCGTGCTGCGGCCGCATTGTTTGGAGGCGGCCAACGCGATATTCGCCCATCGCTGCAGTTTATGCGCATCGCGCAGCGTTGCTTTCACTACGGTTCGGCGAGTCAACAGGGGAATCACGCGCGCCACACCGATCTCGCAGGCTTTTTCCAAGAGCCAATCCCAGCGCGCTCCTTTAATGAGCCCCTGGCAAAGCACGATATCGGCGGAAACGTCGCGCCCGGATTGTTTTTCGGATAAGAGAACGCCTTCCACTCGATTGGGGGCGATCGTTTCAATACGGCCTTCAAATGAGGCGTCCCGGCCGTCAAAAAGGTGAATCTCATCCCCCACTTTTTTTCGTAGCACGCTGACGGCATGATGGGCTTCATTGCCAGTTAGACAAAACCGGCCGTTTTGAAGATGTTCGGGCGCAGCAAAAAAACGAGGCAGAATTTATCCTTTGCCAAATATCTTCTTTAAAACGCCTTCATCGTACTGAGACGGGTCTTCTCCGAGAGTTTTGGCAAATTCGCGAAGAAGCCTCTTTTGCTCGGCATTTAAATCTTTAGGGACATCCACAATCGCTCGGACGAATAAATCGCCGCTGCCTCTCGCGCCTAACTTTGGCATGCCACGGTCGCGTAAACGAAACAACGCGCCGCTTTGCGTGCCCGCGGGTATTTTCATCGTGACGGGGTCTTCAAAGGTTTGAATGCTTAGTTCGCAACCCAACGCCGCCTGAGGGACGGAGAGGCGGCGGTTCAGATACAAATCGTCCCCTTCCCGTTCAAAACGGGAATCTTCCTCGACATGCAGCATCACGATCAAGTCCCCCGTGGGAGCGCCTTTAGCCCCGGCCTGGCCACGTCCCGAAATGCGAAGCGTCGTGCCTTCACGCACACCAGGTGGGATCTTAACGGTTAACGTGGATTCTTTTTCGGTTACGCCTTTTCCTTTACATCCTCCGCACGGCGTGGTGATGGTTCGACCCTCGCCTTTACAGGTGGGACAGGTTTGAGCCATGACAAAAAAACTACGCTGCACCCGCACTTGCCCGGCCCCGCCGCAAGTGCGGCAGTTAACGGGGCTCGTACCCGGTTTGGCGCCCGACCCATTGCATGTTTCACAGGTCACGTCACGGCGGAGTTTAATCGGGTGGTCTTTTCCTTCGAATGCTTCTTTGAGGCTGACCGTGACTTCAACGCCCAAATCTTCCCCGCGAGCAGCCCTGCCGCGCGAGCGTCCTTGTCCTCCCACCACCCCTTCGGCGCCCGCACCAAATATATTGCCCAGGATGTCGCCCAAATCGACATCACCGAAATCACTGAACCCACCAAAACCGGGTCCGCCTCCGGCTCCTCCGGGCCCACCAGGACCGCCTTGACCTACCCCGGCGTGGCCGAAGCGGTCATAGGCCGCACGCTTTTGAGCGTCGGAGAGCATCTCATAGGCTTCATTGATGGCTTTGAATTTGGATTCCGCGGTCTTATCATTCGGATTTTTATCCGGGTGATATTTGATCGCCAAACGGCGAAACGCGGCCTTGATTTCCTCTGGCCCTGCGTTTCGCTGAATACCGAGCAGCTGGTAGTAATCTTCTTTTTCAGCCACGAGGGTTTAGGACTTTTTCCCCTCATCGACGACTTCCGCGTCTACCGCCCCTTCCGCGCCCGAAGGCTGAGTTTCCGGATTCGTCGGACCGGCGGAGGCCCCCGCCGCGGTTTTGGCTTTCTCGGCCGCTTCCTTATATATGGTTTCGGCCAACTTATGAGAAGCCGCCATTAAGGTCTCACGCGCTTTTTTCATCGCTTCTGCGTCCGTGCCCTTAAGCGCCTCTTTGGCGTCACTCATAGCGCGGTCAATGGCCAAACGGTCATCTCCCGTGATTTTGTCGCCGTGATCTTTGAGCGACTTTTCTGTGGCATAAACCAAGCCGTCCAATTCATTTTTGGCTTCCACTTGTTCGCGCGTCTTTTTATCTTCTTCAGCGAACTGCTCGGCTTGTTTGACGTATTTTTCCACGTCATCTTTCGAGAGCTTGTTCGGCGAGGAGATGCGAATCGACTGCTCCTTGCTCGTGCCTAAGTCTTTGGCGGTTACGTGCAAGATACCGTTGGCATCGATATCAAAGGCCACTTCGATTTGCGGAGTTCCCCGAGGGGCCGGAGGAATACCATCCAAGATAAAGCGCCCGAGCGAGACGTTGTCTTTGGCCAATGGCCGCTCACCTTGAAGCACATGCACTTCCACTGAAGGCTGATTTTCCGATGCCGTCGAGAAAATCTGCGATTTTTTGACCGGGATCGTCGTATTGCGGTCAATTAGCGGCGTGCGCACGCCCCCCATGGTTTCAATGCCTAAGGTCAGAGGCGTGACATCCAAGAGCAGCACGTCTTTGACTTCGCCCGTTAAAACCGCGGCTTGAACGGCGGCACCAAGGGCGACGCACTCCATGGGGTCCACTCCGCGTTCCACTTTTTTGCCGACATGGTCTTCCACGAACTTTTGGACGATGGGCATCCGCGTGGGGCCTCCCACCAAAATAATTTTGGTCACATCCGAAACGGACTTCCATGCGGAGTGTTTCGGGTTGCTGCGCGCATCGGAAAGCGCGCGGTCAATGGGCCCTTTGCAGCGGTCGATGATCGGTTGAATGATGGCTTCCAGTTTGGCGCGCGTCAGCTTTTGCGTCAAATGTTTCGGGCCCGAGGCATCCGCCGTGATGAAGGGCAGGTTGATTTCAGTTTCCATCACGTTGGAAAGTTCAATCTTGGCCTTTTCCACAGCTTCCTTAAGACGGGTTTGAGCAAGTTTATCTTTCGTCAGATCAATCCCGCTTTCTTTGCGAAATTCAGCGGCGACATGCTGAATGAGCGCATTGTCCATGTCGGTGCCACCGAGCTGGGTGTCGCCGGAGGTGGCCACGACTTCAAATGTGGCCCCTTCAGTGCCGGCGCTCGACATATCCATCAACGTGACGTCCAGTGTTCCGCCGCCTAAGTCAAAGACCATAATTTTTTGGTTCTGACCGGATTTGTCTAAGCCATATGCCAAACAAGCGGCCGTGGGTTCGTTAACCAGGCGAACGATTTCCAAACCCGCGATGGCGCCCGCGTCCTTGGTGGCCTGACGCTGATTGTCGTCAAAATAAGCAGGAACCGTGACCACGGCTTTTTGAATCGTTTCGCCCGTATGCCCTTCGGCGTCCTTCTTAATTTTCTGAAGGATATAGCCCGAGAGCTGCTGAGGCGTGTAGTCCTTTCCGTGAATCGCGTATTTATGATTCGTGCCCATTTTGCGCTTAAAGGCATACACCGTGCCTTCGGGGTTGGATACGGCCTGGCGCCGCGCCGGTTCGCCCACGAGAAGCTGACTGTCTTTGGTGATGGCAACATAAGACGGAAACGCCTTTCCGCCAAGCGTTGTGCCCTCCGCCGACGGGATGATCACGGGCTTTCCGCCTTCCATAACCGCCGCCGCTGAATTGGATGTCCCTAAGTCGATGCCGATGATTTTTGCCATCTTGTGTGTCCTCCTATAAATTGCAAGTGAGCGATGAAGCAATAAAGCGATTAAGTAATCCCTTACTCGCTTATTCGCTCTCTAGCTTCTTTTTGGCAACGCCGACGCGAACGCGAGCCGCACGCAGGATCCGTCCAGCGATTGCGTAACCTTTCTGCATTTCCGACAAAACGATGCCCGCCTGATCCGGTTCCACTTCGACTTGTTCAACCACTTCCGCTTTTTGCGTGTCGAGCGGTTTGCCTACCGTCTCCAACACCTCGAGCCCTTCGGCTTTAAGAAAAGCTGAAAAATTTTTATGTAAGAACTCCAACCCTTTGGCGACGTCTTTGACATCGGTGGCTGTTTGCGTTTGCGCAAGCGCCTGCTCGAAAACATCAACCAAAGACAATAAAGGCTGCAATACTTCTTGTTTTCCCCACTGCCGGGCTTCGATTTTTTCTTTCTCTACGCGCTTGCGGTAGTTATCAAACTCCGCTCGGGCACGTAAAAGCTGGTCGTAATAGTCGGCCGCCTTTTTCTTAAGTTCTTCAAGCTCCGGCGAGATGATTTCGGGGGTCTCACTCATGAATGTTCATCCGGGACAGCATTTGGTTGACGATCCGGGCCACCCCTTCCACCAAGGAAATCATTCGGGCATATTCCATGCGGCGCGGCCCCATAATGCCCAACACGCCCACCGTGTGGTCGTCCATCTTGTACGTCGAAGAAACAAGTGACACCCCGCGAAGTTCCGGGCGAAGGTTTTCCGCGCCTATTTTAACGGAAAGGCCGTCTTTCTTCATGGCTTTGGCCAGCACGTCGGCCAGCAGGTTTTTTTCTTCGATCATTTTCATGAGACCTGAAAGTTGGCCGTAGTCATCGGACTCGGAAATGGAAAAGAGCTTGTCGCGGCCTTCGACATACACTTCGCTTTCCAACCCTTGTAAATCAAAGGCTTCCCGGGCTAAATCTTTTGCCAGCTGCATGGATTCGGCCTGCTCCATTTCGACTGTTTCAATGTGATTTAAAATCTGCGTGCGGACCTCGGAAAGCGGCAAGCCGGACAACCGCTCGTTTAAAACCTCCGAAATGGAAGCCAGGCGCTCCGGCGTGATTGCTCGCTTAAGTGTCACCACACGGTGGCGAATCAACCCCGTCTGCGAAACAAGGACCATCAAGGTTTGGTTGCTTCCCAGATGAATCAACTGCAATCGGCGCAAAATACTCTTGTCCAATCGCGGAGACAACACCAGCCCCGTGTAATTGGATAACGAAGAGAGCATATGGGAGGTGGAGATCATCAGTTCGTTAAGCTCCTTGCTGCGCGCCGAATAGTCTTTTTTGATTTTCTCCTCTTCTTCCAAAGCCATGGTTTGAATTTCGAGCAATGAATCAACATAAAAACGATACCCCTTATCGGTCGGTACGCGTCCGGCCGAGGTATGCGGCTGAAGCAAATAGCCCTCTTTTTCTAACTCCATCAGCAAGTGGCGAACGGTCGCCGAGGACATTCCGAAATTGTATTTGTCGACGATGACTTGCGACCCGACCGCTTTGCCGGTGCGAACATAGTGATAGATCGCCGCTTGAAGCAGGCGCCTCTTGCGGCTTTCTTGCGTAGAGGGATTTAGCGTTCGCATCGCGTCGTATTAGCACTCCTAAAACCTGACTGCTAAATTTATAGCAAGAGCTCTGCGGAGCTGTCAATCGCGACAAAGTGATCTATTTTTAGATGCAAATTTGAGTGCTAATTCAGACAAAAGGAAGCAAGGCTTGATTGGTGAACAAAACCGCATGGTCTGGGATTCGCCAACGCCCGGGCTCCATTTCTTCAAGCCATTGTAAAGAGGCTAAACGCGCACGTTCCGCCAACCACGTCGCATCGGCTTCATCCCAAGCGATCCCTTCCCGTAGACGTAATCCCAGCATTAAACGCTCAAACCGCCGCGTTGAAGGGTCCAACATTTCCGTCGACACTCGAGGAAAAACGCCAAGCTTTACATCCCGAAAGTAATCCACTAAATTTTTATGGTTTTCCCACCGCATGCCGTCGACGCAACCCACCGCGCCGACCCCTGCTCCGATGTAATTTTTCTGGCGCCAATAAAGGAGGTTATGCTGGCACTCCCGCCCCTGGCGAGCGAAATTGGAAATTTCATACTGGGGGTAGCCCTCAGTCGACAAAAACGTACGCGCCCATTCATACATCGCCGCCTGAAGGTCATCGCTAACTTGCACGTTTTTGGCGCGAAAGGGGGTATGGTCTTCGACTTTTAACGCATAAAGTGACAGATGATCAGGGGACCACGCGACTGTTTGCCTCAGCGTATCCTGCCAAGAGGCTAAACTCTGCTCGGGAAACCCATAAATCAGATCGACGCTGACATTGGTGAAACCCGCCTCACGCACCTGCCGGTAAGCCGTTTTAAACTCTTCGACCGTATGCAGACGATCCATCGCTTTTAAAAGGGTGTCATCCATAGCCTGCAACCCCAGACTGATGCGATTTACGCCGGCGGCGCGCCAAGCCATTGCCTTTTCGAGCGTGATGCTTTCAGGATTGGCCTCTAAGGTGATTTCGGCGTGGGGGTCCAACTCAAAGCGATCCCTCACAACGGTGACGAGGCTCGCGATAGACTCTCCGTTTAATAAGGAAGGCGTTCCCCCGCCCAAGAACACCGTTGCGATGGGACAGCGATCATAAAACGTGAGCTCGTTTTGCAGCGCGTCTACATATCGACGGATTTGGTCTTCTTTACCCGTAAAGGTAGTGAAATCACAGTACCCGCAGCGAGCGTGGCAAAAGGGGATATGTAAGTAAAGGCCCGTCACCCTTGCCCGGGCTGTTTAGCCGTACGCAGATACGGCTTGACCGTCTTAAAACCATCCGGCCATTTCTTACGCGCTTCTTCATCCGAAACGGAGACGGGAATGATGATGTCGTCTCCCGGCATCCAATTAACCGGTGTCGCCACGTTTTCTTTGGCGGTGAGCTGAATGGAATCCAGCGCGCGCAAAATTTCGTTGAAGTTTCGGCCCGTACTCATCGGATAGGTCATCATGAGCTTTATCTTTTTGTCAGGCCCGATGATAAACACGGTACGAACCGTAGCGTTATGGGCGGGTGTGCGGCCTTCGCAACTTTCCCCCGCTTCGGCGGGCAGCATGTCGTAGAGCTTGGCGACTTTAAGCTCAGGGTCGCCGATCATGGGGAAATTTACTTTGGCGCCTTGGGTTTCTTCGATATCGGCGGCCCATTTGGAATGGCTTCCAGCGGGGTCGACGCTTAAACCGATAATTTTGCAGTTGCGTTTTTTAAATTCTTTCTCAAGCCCGGCCATAAACCCGAGCTCCGTCGTGCAAACCGGCGTGAAGTCTTTGGGGTGCGAGAAAAGGATGGCATAAGCGTCTCCAATCCATTGGTGGAAGTCGATCGGCCCTTGGGTGGTCTCGGCCGTAAAGTTGGGTGCTTCGCTGTTAATGCGTAGGGACATGGGCGTTCTCCTCGTGCGTGGGATGGTGCCGATTATAACAGCGCCGCAGACCGCCTAGTTCCAGATAAGCTCGATTCCGAGCCCGAGCCTGCCTGCCGGTAGGCGGGCCCGACCCCGGCCGCCCGGCTGTTACCGTTGTCGTTGCAAAGTCATCGGCCGGTGGCGGGCGGAAACGATGACGTTTGCGCACGCGGCCGCACCGCAGCGGCAGGCGGTGGGCGGGTCCCGAAAGGAATAGCCGTAGTCGTAGGTGATTTCTTCATTTTTCTCGATGACCCGAAGTGAGCGAAGCCAGATTTTTCCCTCCACGCTAACGCTGGCGGCACTTGGAGCACAGGAGTGGTTGGCGTGACGCGCCAGGTTCCAGGCCACCGACCCATCAATGAATTCGCGGCGATTGGCCTGGAACAAATAAACATTGCCCTCTTCCGCCAACTTTTTTCCCACTTTGTAGGCCAGCCTGGGGCCTGCGTATTCGACCAGGTCGGTCCCCGCGGGGATGGGGATGCGCGCAAAGAGCCCCTGCCCGTGAATAGCGGAGAGCGACGCATAAACCCAGCGGTTATTGGTTCGGCGAGCGTGGAACTTCATCTTTAGCGTTTCGTCTCAAACGCGCCGGCGCTCACCAAGCGGGCCAAAAGCGCAGCAAACCCCGGTTTATGGAGATGCCCCCGCAAAAGCGAAGCTGGCAGCGGGCCCTGCCGCGTCAGAAGAGAGGCGGCGAAGGCCAGGGAGGGACTCAAAACGTGGCGGTGGCCATCGGCAAAAAGCTGGGTTGTTTGACCTTTCCTTATAAACCCCAAGCGGCATCCAGGCGAGCGAACCAACGTCGTTCCACTTCTTACCAGGGCGCACAAGGCGGATTCGGTGACGGGGCGCTCTTTAACCCATGCGGGATTCTTCGGTTCGGTCAACAGTTCACCCATCCACCCATCAAAATCGTCGTCCGAAAGTTTGCGCAACGAACTTTCCATCAACGTTCTAAGGTGGCGGAGGGTGGAGCGAGGAATTTCCGCCGGGTGGGACGCCATTCGAAGGTTGGGGTCCCGGTAGCGGCTGGGAGTCAAATCCTCCTGCATGAGGCGCGCTTGCACACCGCAGAGGAGTTCGATGGCACTCGGTGAGCGAAAGCCAATCGAGTACGTCAAACATTCTTCCAGTGCGACGCCGTAATGCGCCAGGTTCGGCGGCAAATAGAGCATATCCCCCGGCTCTAAGACCCAATCGTCCTCGGCGTGAAAACGCTTTAGAATTCGCAAATCGAGCCCCGCTCGCAAGTCGATGGGCGCCCTGGGATCAAGTCGCCAGCGCCGACGTCCCTGCCCTTGAAGCAAAAACACGTCATAACTGTCGATATGCGGGCCCACCGTACCCCCGCGAGGCGCAAAACTGATCATGACGTCATCGACGCGCCAATCGGGAAGGAATTGGAAGGGACGGAGTAAATCGGCCACGCCGGGGATAAACCGGTCCACGTTTTGAACCAACAAGGTCCAGTGGTGGCTCGGTAATGTCCGCAACGTCCGGATGCGCTGGGGGCCGTGGATGACTTGCCAAGGCTTCTTTCCCCCACGCTCTAAAACCAACCGGGATTCCACGCCCGCCTCGCAAGAAAGCCCCGCCAGCTCATCTCGCGAGATCGGATCCCTCCACGGCGCGAACGCTTTTCGAACCAACAAGGGCCGTTTTTGCCAATAGTGCTTTAGAAAGTATACGGGCTCGAGGGTTTCCCCGGCGGCACGCCGGCGCAACTCGTGACAAGCTTTGAGATCGACCGAAGAATTAGGCTTTTTTATCGGCTTTGGTTTCCTTCGACTCTTTCATGAATTCCACGGCAGCCGCCACAGCACCGGCCACACCCGAAAGCTCCATGGGAAGAAGGATTTTGGTGGCCTCGCCATCGGCCATTTTCTCCAGCGTCTGAAGGTATTTGATGGCGATCAAGTCTTTCGTTGGGTTTCCAGCGTGAATCGCGTGGTACACGGTCTCGGTTTCATACTTTTCGGCATCCGCCACACGCTTAATGGCTTCTGCCCGGCCCTCCGCGTGAAGAATGACGGCTTGCTTTTCACCATCGGCCGCTAAAATGGCAGCGGTTTTAGACCCTTCCGCTTTTAAAATAGCCGCTTGTTTGAACCCTTCGGCTTCCAAAATATTGGCGCGCTTCTCACGTTCGGCCTTCATTTGCTTGGACATAGAATTGGTGATGTCGGCGGGCGGTTCAATTTTCTGAATTTCGACGCGCACCACCTTTACGCCCCATTTATCCGTCGCCTCATCCAACACCTGCCGCAGCGTGGTGTTAATGCGCTCGCGGCTCGTCAGGGTTTGATCCAATTCCAATTCGCCGATGATGTTTCGGAGGTTAGTTTGGGCGAGTTTAATGGCCGCCAAGGCGAAATTGGCCACGTTGTAAACGACTTTAAACGGGTCGGTGACTTGAAAGTAAATAACGGCATCCACCGTCACCGAGGCGTTATCTTTGGTGATTACCTCTTGGGGCGGCACGTCCATCACCTGCTCGCGCATATCGACTTTGCGCATGCTTTGAAAACCGGGAACGACCAACACCAAGCCGGGCGCGGCCGTACGGCTATACTGCCCTAATGTTTCGATCAACGCTTTTTCATGCTGGCGCACGATCCGAAGCGCCACATAGACGAAAATAATCGCTGCAACGACTAGCAGTTGTGCCAATCCTATAGTCATAACGATCTCCTTACCACCACGTGGGTGCCATCAATTCGAACAACGTGAACTTTTTCCCCTTCCCCATGCGGACCATCTTCCGAAGTGGCCCGCCACACCTCGCCTCGCACCTTCACCAAACCGGCTTTGTGCTCGGATATAGGCTCCGTGACTAGCGCTTCTTGGTTGAGCACTTCGTCCGCGTTGGACGCTGTCGGTTTGGGCGTAAAGAGAAACCGCGCTAATGGAATGAGAAGCGGCAGCGACCCGATGCTCACCACTCCAAAAGCCACCCATGGCGCCCAGGCCGGCCCTCCGAAATACGCCGCAATAGAAGCCGCCAGAGAGCCTAATGCCAAGCACAAAAAAAAGAAATGCGTCGCAGGCGGAAGGATTTCCAAAATAACGAAAATAACCGCCGCGATCAGCCATTGTTGGTAATTCATCGAATGATCCTCACCCCCGCAAACGGGAAAGTCTGCGCATCTCCAAAGAGCCCAAATGGCCAGCGTCCCCAGCTTAAGTACACGACCCACGCCTTGCCCTTCAATTGATTGGCCGATAAGGGGCCCCAAAACCGGGAATCAAACGAACCGTCGCGGTTATCGCCCATCACGAGGTAGTAGCCCTCTGGCACCCGAACCGGGCCAAAGTTATCGCCTATGTCTTGCGTCCGAAGGACAGCAAATCGACCGGACTCCCAATACGCCTGATATTGGTCGGCATTTAAGTTAAGGTGTGCCGCCGGATAGGGCGTGGGATTTCGAATGGCCACATACGGCTCATGAATGGACTGCCCATTGATGAAGACTTTTTTATTTTTGATCTCCACGACATCGCCCGGGACGCCGATCGCGCGTTTGATGAAATCTTTTTTGACGTTTCGTTCGCGCTCAAGGGGGGACTGAAGCGCCGCGCGCGGCGCTTCAAAAACGACGATGTCTCCGCGGCGCACGCGGCGCAGACGAAGGACCCGCTTGTCCGTGAAAGGGATGCGTACGCCGTAAATAAACTTATTCACGAAAAGATGATCGCCGATATGCAGCGTGTCTTCCATCGAGCCCGAAGGGATTTTAAACGCCTGCAGTACCGTGTACATAATGACGGCCGCCAAAATAAAGGCGGAAAAAGACGTTTCGATCCATTCCAAGTCTTCGCCAAGCAAGCTTAGCGGCCCGTCGCTCTTTTTGATTCGCGAACCCAACTGGACCCCGCCCCATGCCACCCCCGCCAAGGTCCCTAAGAGCGGCAGCTTCATCGTGGGCCCATGGAGCTCCGTCGAAGCGCTCAAAACAAATCCGACGAGCGCTCCGGCGGCACCGGTAAAAAGCAGATGCAACATAATGGCCAAAGCGCGCCTTGGGGTCAGCCAGTCGTGTTTAAAAAGCTGGCGAAGGACGACCCCGTAAATACCCAAACCGCACCCGATCCAAAACAAAGTGGCTTCCATGGCGTGTCCTCTATTTTTTCAGAATAGCCATAAAGGCTTCCTGAGGAATTTCTACGGCGCCAAACTGCTTCATTTTCTTCTTACCTTCTTTTTGCTTTTCCAAAAGCTTTCGTTTGCGCGAGATATCGCCACCATAGCACTTCGCCAGCACGTCTTTACGAAGCGCCGGAATCGTTTCCCGCGCGATGAATTTACTGCCAATGCGCGCTTGAAGCGGGATCTCAAACATTTGCCTCGGAATTAGTTCTTTAAGCGATTCTACTAAGTGCCGTCCCTGGGCATAGGCCTTCTCCTCATGCACGATAAAGGAAAAGGCGTCCACCACTTCCCCATTCACCAAAATCTCCATCTTGACCAACTCGGCTTGCGAGTAGCCGGTGTGCTCGTAATCAAAAGAGGCGTAGCCTTTGGAAAGGGACTTTAGTTCATCGTAGAAGTCGCTGACGATTTCGGCTAGCGGCAAATCGTAATGCAGCGCCACACGGGTCGGCGTTAAATACTTCATGTCATGGAAAATGCCGCGCCGGTCCTGACAAAGCTGCATTAAAGGCCCCACGAAATCACCCGGTGTGACCATCGTGGCACTCACATAGGGTTCCAAAATTTGGTCAATATCCCCCACTTCCGGGAAACGCGAGGGGTTGTCTACGATGATCTTTTCCCCGGACCGCAAGATGATCTCATAAACCACGTTCGGCGCCGTGGCGATGAGCGGTATTTCAAATTCGCGCTCGATCCGCGTTTTAATGATGTCTAAGTGTAGCAGCCCCAAAAAGCCGGAGCGAAAACCAAACCCGAGCGCGGTGGAGGTTTCCGACATAAATGTGAAGGCGGAATCTGCCAAATGGAGTTTTTCCAACGATTTTTTCAAATTGTCGTAGTCGCTGGGGTTCACGGGGTAAAGCCCGGCAAATACAAAGGGTTTAAGCTCTTTATAGCCGGGGTGTGGAGCGGCCGCCGGACGTTCTTGTGAAGTAAGGGTATCGCCCACACGCACATCTTTCAACTCTTTTAAACCAAGAATCAAATAACCCACTTCACCCGCTTGCAAACGGTCGGTTTTGACCATCTTAAGCTGCAAAATTCCCACCTCATCCGCGGACGATTTGAGGCCGGACATCATGAAGTAAAGAGGCATGCCGGTTTTTACTTCTCCCTCTAAAATCCGGACATACACGACCACTCCGCGAAAGGTATCGAAGACGGAATCAAACACAATCGCTTTGAGCGGTGCGCTGGTATCAGTTTTAGCGGGAGGGATTCGTTCTACCACGGCGTCTAAAATATCGGAAATGCCAATTCCCGCTTTGGCACTGGCTGGAATCGCCGGCTCGTCAATATTCAGAATTTCCTGAATTTGTTTGCGGCAACCTTCTATATCCGCAGAAGGCAAATCCATCTTGTTGATGACGGGAATCAACAGCAACCCGGCATCGCGCGCTAAATTGCAGTTGGCCAGCGTTTGGGCCTCAACCCCTTGCGACGCATCGATCAAAAGAAGCGCCCCCTCACAAGCGGCCAAAGCGCGGGACACCTCATAGGTAAAGTCAACATGACCCGGGGTATCGATCAAATTCAGGATGTATTCTTTTTTTGTTTTAGGCGAGGTGTAGCGCATCCGCACGGCCTTGGCCTTGATCGTGATACCGCGCTCACGCTCGAGCTCCATGCCGTCCATGATTTGCTCTTTCATTTCCCGTTTGGGGATGGTTCCCGTGGCTTCTAGCAGTCGGTCCGCCAAGGTCGACTTGCCGTGGTCGATATGCGCGATGATGCAGAAGTTTCGTATTTCCATTCAGCGCAATCGACTCGTCAGGGCTGCTTGAGATAGCGGGCAAGATAGCGTTCGGCTTCCGTCACAAATTCCGAAGCTTCTTGTAAAGCGTTGGAGGCAATCGCTTGAGTGACCGTCGAATAAATTTCGCAATCCCCTTCTCCGCGATCGTCTTTGAGGTTTTTAAGGTAGCGTCCAAATGGCGGCGCCACTTTTCCGCTTTTTACAAAATGCAACCCAAATTGAGTTGCAACGCCCCCATGCGTTTTCGGGGCAAGTCCTTCTGAGGAGAGCATTGCCCGGGCCGCATGGAAAGCGGCGTAATATGCCCTAGACATAATATCGTCCCAAGATCCTTGCCCCCTCTTTGTACCAGCGCTGCGCGGTGGCCAGCTTTTCCCGGGCTTTTGCCATCGCCCCAACAACGAGGTTTTTTCGCTCTTCATCCAAGCGTAATACCCTCCCGATGAATGGTTTTCATAAACGGCGTTGGAATGGCGGATAGCCGCTGGTAATCCGAATGAGAGTAGATTTTCAATGAAATGTCCTTCTCCGTCTCGCAAAGAACTTGAACAGCAGCGTCGTAAAGCGCATCGATAATCGGCTGATCCCTTGAAGGTAAAACGATCATCAAATCGTAATCTGACCAAGGGGCCGCCATTCCTCGAGCCCTCGATCCAAAAAAACGATTTTTTCGACCTGTGGCCTAAGCGGTGCAATTCGACGTAAAAAACTTTGAAGAACCGGATCGTCCACAGGGTTCATATGTGCGAATTCTACAAAAGGTATTCAAGGGAACGTCGTTGCTTTATTGGTCTTGGATCACATGAAACGGCAAATCCGGTGAGCACGGCTGAAGGCGCATTCCGTACTCAGCTCGCGACCTTGGCAAGATAAGTCTTACTTTTTCAAAACTTCGGCGAGTAAATGCGTTTTAAAATCGCGTCTTGGTCGACTAATTGCAGCACTTCTTGCGCTAGCTTTTTGCTGTCTTCGTAACGCGTTTCGCGCAGGAGGCGTTTGATGCGCGGCACGGCGGCGGCTGGCACGGAAAATTCATCGAGGCCCATTCCCAGTAATACGCGCGTAAAGGTGGGGTCACCCGCCATTTCGCCGCACATGCCCACCCATTTGCCCGCTTTGTGCCCCGACTCGATGACCATCGCGATCAGACGCAAAATTCCCATATGCAGGGGGTTATACAAGGTGGCGACGTTTTCATTGACGCGGTCCACCGCCAGCGCATACTGAATTAAATCGTTGGTGCCAATCGACAAAAAGTCAACTTCTTTGGCAATGGCATCAGACATCATCGCCGCACCCGGTGTTTCAATCATCACGCCGACTTCCATGGTCTGGTCATAGGGGATGCGTTTCACGCGCAATTCCCGCCGCACGTCCTCCAGAATCACGTTGGCTTGGCGTATTTCATCCAAGGTCGTGATCATCGGATACATGATTTTTAGTTTCCCCTCTACCGAGGCGCGCAGAATCGCCCGCAGCTGCGTTTTAAAAATGTCCGGGTAACGAAGACAAAGGCGTATACCGCGAAGTCCTAAGAAAGGATTTTGCTCGGTTGTGAGCCCCGTCACCCCGAGCGGCGCCAATTTGTCGCCGCCTAAGTCTACCGTTCGAATCACCACCGAAAAGGGCAACATCGCACGGGCGACGGCCGCATAATGACGGTAGTGGTCTTCTTCGGTTGGAAGTGTTCCTCGATTCAAATACATAAATTCAGTGCGGTATAAACCGATGCCCTCGGCTCCGTGCCCTAAGGCCGCTTTTACTTCTTCCGGCGATTCCAGGTTGGACGCCAGCTCCACACGGCGCCCATCGGGCGTTTGGGCGGGAAGGTCGCGCAGCTTCTCCAATTCGCGACGCTCGGCGAGCTGAATTTCGCGCGCTTTGCGGTAATTTTCAAGCATCGCCAGCGATGGGTTGATGACCACAAGCCCTTCGTTGCCGTCGACAACCAGCGTATCCCCTGAGCGCACCAACTCGGATATTTCCCTAAGTCCCACCACCGCCGGAATTTCCAGCCCCTGGGCTAGAATGGCGGTATGCGAAGTGCGGCCCCCGATATCGGTGGCAAAAGCTTCCACCAAATCGTCGCGCATTGAAAACGTTTCAGAGGGCGAAAGGTCGTGCGAAATGAGGATCGAGCGTTCTTTAAGGCCCTGAAGCCCTGTGGTTTGCCGGCCCAACAAATGCCGCATCAGGCGTTTCCCCACATCTTGAATATCGTCTTTGCGCTGCCGGAAATATTCATCCCCCAGCTTGTCGAATGTGCGGCCGATTTTGTCCAACACGCGGATTAAAGCGGCTTCCGCATTCACCTCGTCTTGTTGAATTCCTTTTTCCACATCTTCCGAAAAGAGCGCGTCTTCCAAGATCAATAAGTGAACATCGATTAAAGAGGCGTGGGACTTGCCTAACACTTTGAGCACGCGGTCGCGAGACGATTCAATGTCCGAGCGCGTTTTCGAAATGGCCGTGCGGAACCGAAGCACTTCTTTTTTAATCTCATTTTTCTTTAAGCGGCGCATGGCATAGGAAAGCGCTTCTTCCTTTAAGACAAACGCTTTCCCGATTCCGATCCCAGGAGAGGCCGCGATACCGCGAAGCACGATGGGTTCAGTCTTTTTCATTAAACCGGTCCGCAAACAGTTTTTCGAGAACCACAAGCACGTCCTTTTCATCCGGGCCATCCGCCACAATGGTGAGCTTCGCCCCTTGCTCGGCCGCCAGCATCATGAGGCCCATGATCGATTTTCCATCCACGGTCTGCTCACCTTTTCGGACTTTCACGCTTGACTTAAACTTACCTGTTGTCTGCACAAAAATCGCGGCCGGCCGCGCATGCAGCCCCAGTTTGTTTTGAATAAAGAAATCCTTTTCAGTCATCTGCCATCGCCTCCAAAAATGGCTATGGCAGATGATCCGCCATAGCGCAAAGCGCATTGGGGGATCATGGCCAATGGATCCCCATCCAGGTCATGGCGACAGAGGCCGCACAGACCAGATAAAAAATGGACGCGCCCGAAAACGACCAACGCTTTAAGATGACCGCACCCAGGAGCGTCCCGAACATCCAAACCAACAATTGAGTATCACGCCAGCGCGCGAGATACCCCAAAACCAAACCCGCGACAATCAAAAGCCCCAAGCGCCGGATTTGATTTGCCCACTTCTGCAAATGAAGGGATTGCACCCAGGCCACCACTTGCGGGCCTTGGGCGGCTCCTTTACGCAATCCCTGCCACCGAAGCCAAAGGTGGAGCGCATTGAACAAACTCAAAAACCCAACCACCCACCAGGTCGCGCATCGTTTTGCCGCTTCTTGATCGAAAAAGGTGGGAGTCGGGCTGTTTTGTGCTTCGGGGTAGGCCACTAGCAACCCCATGGCCAACGCCAATAATGCGCAAAAGGGCCGCCAGGTTCCCCAAATCACGTGATCACCGACCCCGCCAAAGGCCGCGCCCATCGTGTCTTTGAGAACAGGAATGGTGGGGTCGGTTTCGCCTTTCGCGGTGGCCGTCGCCTCTTTTTGATAGACCACCCCCATGACGATCGGCGCAAAGTACGGATGAGTGTTAAAAAATTGAAGGTGGCGCCGCAAAGCCGCCCGGTAGGCTTCACGCGAACGGGTGGCATGCTTAAGCAGCGGTGCTACGCTGAAAGCAAATCCCATGTTTTGCATTCGCTCGTAATTCCATAGTGTTTGCAGGAAAAACGACCGCGCCAATGTCTCAATCAGCCTCAACCACAGTTTCATATGTCCTTCTTTTTATGACCCCGAAACGGAACCATTAAAATATCCCAGCGCTTCGTGGGTTCATCCGACAACAAGAGCTCTAGGCACACACCCAACCCGGCCACCGGTAATAGGAGCGCCGCCATTGTAAGCCCCTGGTCAACGAGTGTTAAGCGCGGAATATAAGCCACTTTATTCAACACCCACTCCCCCGCACTGAGCGCCACGGCGTAACACAGCGTATAACGTAAAAACAAAAGCCCGAGTGCGATGGTAATTCCGCTCGTTAAGGTCCGGCTTAATACTTCATCCGAGGCGTTGTCGATACGGTGGATTAAAAAGGTGTGGTAGCGCCGTGCCCACTGGTCAATGGCGCGAAAAACCCATCCGAACGGCACGGCCATCACCACGGCCAATACGATTTGAGAAAGGGACGGTGAAGGGACGAGGCTGGCCCAATACACCGCCAGCAAGGTCACCGCCGTGGCATCGAATGGAATACCTACACCAACTGCCGAAAGATCCATCCACAATAACTGGAGAATAGCCCCAATCAAAAGGCCTACCACCGCATGGTCGAGCAAGATGCCAAGGAGCGGCCCGCAGACCATGGGTTGGGAAATCATGATCGGGCCTAACCCGATGAAGTCGAGCGAAAGAAGCCCGGCCCAGAATGCGGCCATCCAGACGCTCATTCGGGCGTCACGCTCACTTTCCAGGTTCGCACCCAAACCTGACCGGGTTGAAGCGTAACCCGCGCATGCGCGAGCAATACCGTGCCTTGGTAAGTGCGCTCAAACCCTTCTTCAGACAAGGAAACAGTCTCCAGCGGAAATTCCCACAGGTCCATCGGAATGTCAAACTGTGCTTTTAGAACCAAGCCAAAACCGTGATCTCTGCGACCCCAGCGGAGCTGTTCAAGATGCTCCTGTGGGTCTTGATGGTCCTGGCTGGAAAAAGCGAAATTCATTTCACAGCCGTACCAAAGCGTGCAGGCGGCCCCCACCATGTTTTGAAGCCGGTACACCACCTGCCAGCCGGATGGACCGGCCGTCGAAATGGTTTTCTCGATGCCGATGACGTTGCGCTGATCGTTGGCCCACACAGTCCCTTGACGGCTTAGCCGCACTTGGGGATAGGCGTCTTGAACGGCATCCGCTTGATACCCTCCTTTAACAAAATCCCCCTGCTCGCCATATTGACAGCGAAAGAATTGGTCCAACGTGGTGTTGGGATGAAGAAAATGATCGATTAAGGTCGTACGACGATACCAATCGGTAAATAGCCTCTTTTCAAGTCCGGGTTCTTTCACGCGAACGCTGTCGTGAATCGTGCGCACCCCTTCAGCCGTTTGGGAGCCACGCGCCGCAAAATCGAGCAGCTGACGATGATAGCCCTCTGGGCGGCGCGTGAGGACATTCCCTAGGTTCACCCCCTGGCTTCGCAAATCCCATTCAAAAATTGCCCCCCCTTCTTTGGGCGTTAAATAAAGGTTTTGTTCAGGCGTTTCCAACAACACTTCATCCATCCCATCTTTGTCGAAATCGGTAAATTCGATGTGCGAGGCGTTTGGGGACAAAATCTTATCCGCTTGAAGTTCCGCATTTAAGAGTTCTTTGTATAGCGCTTGACGTAAATGCGGCAGGTAAAGTCCACCAAAAACGCCATGCCAGTATGAACAATTGCACTGGCCCGCCCAAAGATTATCCAGCATCCGCTGCGTACGTCCGGTCGGCTTGGCGAGCTGGCCTCCGCTGACCTCGACCGCTTTATGAACTTTTTCGGAAACCCGCAGCATTTTTTTGTGGAGGGTATTGGACTCTTCGTACTTCGTCAAAAAGTTGCGCCAAAACCCGCCCCGCACAAACCGCCGGGCGGCGTCTGGGGCGGAATTATGCTGCAAGTCCAGCAACGCCTCCTGGGAGGATGCCGGCAGCGTCCATTCGCTCATTTCGGAATAAGAAGCGGTCGGCAAATAAACTCGGCCGTGCGGCACGTGTGAAGATATGTAATCGGAAATGCGCGAGGTGATGATCCAATCTTTATTGCTTTCTAGGACGGTCAAAAACCGTTCGAGCCACCCGTCTTCATACACGTGTTTGTATGTATCCGGCCACAAACCAAACTTTTCTCCGTCGTCAAACATGACCAGCGCCTTGTGGGCCGAGGGAGATGCATAGGGCCGCAGCACATTCAGGGTTTCTCCGGGCTCTTTAAAGGGAATAGCGTAGCGAAGATCCTGACGGATGGGCAGAAGTTTCAGCGATCGGCCTTGCTCTTCGGTCATAAATGAGCCGCACATGTCTTCCATCGTCAAACCGGTAGTTAAAAAATGCGTGTCATCAACCAAAGCGTATTCCACATTGTTGTCGCTTAAGTCTTTTGTTAAATGAGGCTCCCAGACCCGTTCGGCCAACCACATGCCGCGGGGTTTGGTTTTGAAACGAAGCTTTAGATATTTGGAAAGTTTTTGAATTTGCCCCGCTTTATCGGCCTTGGGAAGGGCGGATAAAATCGGTTCATAGTAGCCGCCGGTTAAAATCTCCAATCGGCCTTCGCGCACCTGTTCGGCCACCCGGTCGACATAATCGGCATGGTGCTTTTCCAGCCATTCCCACAGAATGCCTGTGGTGTGCATGTTCCAATGAATCGCCGGGTGCTTTTCCATCGCCGCTAAAAAAGGAAGGTATGCCTGCAGATAGGCCTTTTCGAAGACAAAATCGAAATTGCCGATGGGCTGGTGGTTGTGAACTCCCAGGATGAAATGAACGCGGTCCATCGTTATTTAGGCATTTCTCCGGCTTGCGCCCAGCGTTCCACGTAGGGTTTTAAATCGATCGGTTCATCAAGCGGCAGGGGACGCGCTTCCAACACCACGCGGGCCTCACACAACGCGCGAAACGCTTCCACATCCTGATTGTCCACGCTGATTGCTTTGAGCACTTGCACTCGACCCTCCTTAAAATGCATCCCGCCTACATTCACACTCGTCACAGGCGCTCCATGTTCGAAAAGCCGCCGCGCATCCTGGGGTCCTGAAACCAACATAAGCGTTTTCCCATGTATCCACGTTTGCATTTTCCAAGACGCCGCTGCATCCACCACACTTAAACAAAGGAGCTCCACGCCTTGCGGCACCGCCAGGCTATAGAGTGCCTTTTGAGTTTCATCGAGCACCACCGCATCATTCGCCACCACCAGGCGCTCGATGCGCAGTGTCCGCACCCACCCCTCCACCACTTGACCATGCACAAGCCGGTCATCGATGCGAAGTAAATCCACCGCCACGTTTAAGACAATTTTTTCATCAAAAGTTCTTTGGGCAATAAAACGGCCTTACGCCCGTCTTCCATGACTTTGGCGGCCAATGCTTTCAAATCGAGTCTCGCCCGGTGGGTGAAACTAGAAAGCACCATGTAGAGGTTGACACCAGTGACAATCTCGGCCAAGAGGTCTTTCGCTTTAAGCAACGCCGTGTTGCAGGGAGTCCCCCCCAGCATGTCCACCAAAATCAACGTGCCTTCAGGGGTATTCAAACGAGAAAGCGCTTCATCCAGCGCCGCCCCCAAGTTTTCCGCCCCCATGTCCGGCGTAACGCCGATAGCGACCACGTTGTCTTGCCGTCCTACCATATCCTGCGCAGTGCGCAGAAGTTCCTGACCAAAGGCGCCATGCGTAATGACGATGACAGCGATCATAAACCGCGCATCAACGTTCCACGTCGCGGTGATGCACGGTGACGGGAAACCCTTCATGCATCAAGAATTCCTTGAGACTGTTGGCCATGACCACGGATCGATGGCGCCCGCCCGTGCAACCAATGGCAATCGTCAGATAGCTTTTGCCCTCGCGAATGTAATGCGGGAGAGAATCTTGAACCAGATGAAAATAACGTTGACTAAATTCACGTGCCTGCGGGGTTTTCATCACGAATCGTTTAACCGGCGAATCGTTCCCCGTTTTAGGGCGCAGCGCCTCTTCGTAATTGGGATTGGGCATAAAACGCACATCCCACACCAAATCCGCATCAGCCGGCAGGCCGTACTTGTACCCGAAGGAAACCACGCTGATTTGAAGGTCGCTGGCTTGCCGCCGCTCTAAGAGACCTGACAGCATGCGTTTTAAGTCTGAGAGGGTAAAGGAGGATGTCTCGATGATTTTATCGGCGCGCTCTTTAATTTTAAGCAGTTGGCGACGCTCTTCATGGATGCCCTCGCGGACGCTCAGTCCCAGAGGATGGCGGCGACGCGTTTCTGAAAAACGGCGCATCAGCGTTTTATCATCTGCATCTAGAAAGAGAATGCGGCAGTCCACCCCGTGTGTTTTTAACTTCAAAATCGTCTGGGCGAAATCGCGCAAGAAACCGCCCTCGCGGATGTCGATCCCCAGCGCCACTCGCGCCATGGGGCGGCCGGACTGCGCGCACAAATCCGCCATTTTTGGGAGGAGCGCCACAGGAAGGTTATCCACGCAGAAAAAACCGAAATCTTCGAAACAATTAATGCATTGGGATTTGCCTGCGCCCGACATGCCGGTGACGATCCAAAAAAGAACGGCGGGTTTTTTGCGCGTCGTTTTTTTCATTTGGATTTTTTTATCCTCGCTTCTTTTGGGGCTGTCGGCGCGCCTTGTTTCTTCGCAATCATCGCTAAAAGTTTTTGGTTGAATTCCTTGGCTATGAATTGGCCTTTGTTTTTTAGACGCTGATTGAGCGCTGCCACTTCCACCAAGACCGCCAAATTTCGACCCGGTCGAACCGGCATGACAATTTCGGGTATACGCACGCCTAAGATCGTGGTCACTTGCTCGGAAAGCCCGACGCGGTCATACTCGACGTTTTGGTTCCATTCTTCAAGCCGGATCACGAGTTCCACGCGGGTGCGGTCAAGCACCGTCCCAACGCCGAATATTTTTTGCACATCGATGATCCCTAACCCCCGCAGCTCCATATGGTGACGGATGAGCTCCGCCCCCGTCCCCCATAAGATGCCACCTAAGCGCTGCTTAATTTCCACCACATCGTCGGCCACCAGCATATGACCGCGCTTGATGAGTTCCAGCGCGCATTCCGACTTGCCGATCCCGGAATCGCCGGCGAGCAGCACACCCAGCCCATAAATATTCATGAGGACACCATGGACGGTCGTGGTGGGCGCCAATTTTTCTTCCAGATAAACGGTGATTTCGCCGATTAAATGCGCGGTGGTTAAACCTGAACGGATGAGCGGTAAACCCGCCGCTTCAGCCGATTCGATCACTTCTTTATGCGGTTTAATGCCGCGCGTCAAGACGACGCAGGGTATTTTGTCGTTGAACGTAAATACTTTGTCCAGCGCTTTTCTCCTGTCTTTTGGAGAGAAAGTCGCCAAATAAGAATGTTCCCCAAGCCCCATGATTTGGACGCGTTCCGAAGGGAAATAATCCACATATCCGCTTAACGCCAATCCCGGACGGTTGATTTCTGAAACGGTGATGTCCCGCCTCAATCCTTTTTGACCGGCCAAAAGGGCGAGGTCTAAATCCGTCTGTTTTTCTTCGCTGAGGTCAGCGACCAGCACGCCCATTAAAGTTGGTCTTCCTCTTTAACCAGTCGCAAGACATCCGCTGGTTTTTTTACATCGCGCAGCGACTGCCTGAAATATTTGTCCTTAAGCAAACGTGAAATACGAGCCAGCACTTTTAAGTGTTGGGCCGCCGCATCCGGCGGAGCAACCAATAAGAAAAATAAGTAAACCGGCTCGCCGTCCAACGCGTCGAATTGAATGCCCCGTCGGGCTAAGCCGAACACCGCGCTGACCTCCTTGGCTTGATCGGTCTTAGCGTGAGGAATGGCGATTCCCTGGCCGATACCGGTCGATCCGAGTTTTTCACGCTCCAAGAGAACGTCGAGAACAGCCTCGGTGCTTTGAACTTTGCCGTCTTTTGCTAATAAGCCGACCAACTCTTCAAGCACGCCTTTTTTGGTGGTCGCCGTCAGTTCAGTGAGCACCGCATTGGGGCCCATGTGGTCCAACAACTTTATTTTCTCGTCTTGCATCATAAGCCTCCTAGGAACTACGCAATCGATTCGACAACCCCATAAGTTTTATCGGGCTTGCGGTAGAGCACGGTGACACGCTGATTGTCGCTGTTGATAAAAATCCAATGGGCGCTGTCCGATCGTTCCATCGCGGAGATCGCCTCGGGCATCGATTGGGGCGACAAGCGCAAAACTCGGTGGCTGGATACGCGTGTATCGGCCGTATCCACCGGGAGGACGGGCGGCATCCCGGAAAATTTGCCACGCGGGCTGCGGCGCCGGTTTTCCGCTCGAATTTCTTGACGGCGATCTTTGTACCGGCGCAGCTGCTCATCGATTTTATCGCTCGCCAAATCAATCGCGGCATAGAGGTCCGTGGATTCTTCTTTTGCCGTGAACGTGCGTCCCGAAGAATGGATGATGATTTCCGCCAAATGGCGCGTTTTCTCAACTCCCAGAATCACCTGAGACCAAATCAATGGGTCTAAAAAGCGCTTGGCTTTTTCAAGCTTTTTTTGGACATAGTCTGCAATGGCGGGAGTGAGTTTTAAATGACGGGCTGTAATATTAACATGCATCGAAGCGCTCCTTTTTTTATCCTTACAGAGTAAATTTCTCGCCCAGATAGACGCGTCGGGCTTCTGGGTCGGCCAAAAGCTCCTGCGCATTGCCCTCTCGTAGGACTCGGCCTTCATAGATGATATAGGCTCGGTCCACAATCTCGAGGGTCTCACGTACATTGTGGTCGGTAATCAATACTCCGATTCCCTTTGCTTTAAGTCCTTTGACCACGCTTTGCAAATCCGCTACGGCTAAAGGATCGATTCCGACAAAGGGCTCATCCAACAATAAAAATTGCGGGTCGGTGACAAGCGCCCTGGCCACTTCACAGCGGCGTTTTTCGCCGCCGGAAAGCGTGGCGGAGATTTGCTTTCGAAGCGAATGGAGCCCTAGCTCCTCAAGTAACGTATCCATTTTCGCGCGCTTATCCTGCCCAGGGAAATCACGCATTTCAAGTACCGCCCATAAATTCTCTTCCACAGTGAGGCCCCGAAAAATGGACGGCTCTTGCGCCAGATAGCCCACCCCAGAGCGAGCCCTGCGGTACATGGGTTCATGACTGACGTCGCGTTCCCCTAAATGGATGCGGCCGCTGTCGGGGCGCACCAGACCCACGATCATGCGAAAGCACGTGGTTTTGCCAGCACCATTGGGGCCCAACAAACCCACCACCTCGCCTGGTTCGACATGCAAGTCAACCCCACGGACCACATGACGCTTGCCGTAGTGCTTCGACAACTGTTCAGCGCGCAGCCCTCTTTTCCCGGTCACGGCTTTTTCACCTCGCCCGGGTGGGCGGAAGGCATGGCTTGTTTGGGTGTGATGCGGCCGCGCACGCGGCGCGTCAAACGAGCCTCCTTATCCGCCAAATTGGCCTGGGCTTCATCGGATTCAAAATCCGCGCGGCCTTGATCGTCCTTGACGTGCACTGTAACGCGGGGCGAACCCCAAACAAAAACTTGTTTTAACACAGGCTCATAGCGCGCTTTGGTGCCTAAAATTTCTACCTGCTGATCTTTTTTTTCGCCGCGGCTTATCCCCCGAACTCGTCCTGTTGCCACCACGGGACCGTCCTGCCCGCTGCGCACCATTCGATCCGCGTACACAACACTGTCATCTTGCTTGAGTACCACATGACCGGAAAAAATGCTGCGCGCTCCGTTATCGACAATCTCCAACGTGTCGCTGTCTAAAGTTACGGGCGCGCCAGGGGATGATGCGGCGGCCTGACCAAAGACAGGGATCCAAACGGCGACGAGCGCTGACCAACGAATACGGGTCATTTTTTTTCCTGAATGACGGCTTTTTGCTTGCGAATAATGACACGTTTAAGCTCCGGGTCGGATTCCAAACCTACACCCCGCGTCACAGCGCCTGGACGAAGGAGTTCAACCGGCGAATCGGACACTATTTTTCTGATAGCGGGGTCGTAGCGAAGGCGCTCGGTTTTAAGCGTCGTGCTGTCGGAGGTGACCACCGTAACGCCGCCCCAAGATTCCATCGCGTGCGTCGTTAAATCGACCCGGCCCTGAGGGGCTCTTAAGTGAGACGTTTCTTTATTCGAAGCATCCAAACTGTAGAACGTCACAAAGGGCATGGCGACATCGGCATAATGTTCAGTTTCGTAGACCTGTGCCGTTTCGGCCACAAGGGACATTGACTTTAACCCATTGCGGATATCCTGCAGATTAAATTTTTCGATCCATTGCGTGGGGGTAGCTTCCGTGCTCGAGAGCGCCTGCGCATGAGGGTTCGTGGAATTTTCCGGCGCGGTCGAAGACGGTCGACAGCCTGATACAAGAATCATCAGACAAAGACTAGCGGGGATATTCCGCACTTTTTCCCTCGTGCATCCAGGGCGTAATTTCCATCGGCAGCTGCCGAACATAGGGCTTAAGCGCATGCCGCAGCCCAAAAAAAGCGACGACCACAACGGCGTAGATAATGAGCAGCGTTTTACGGTGCCAGGCCCAATCTGGCTTCCATAACGCTGGCAACTGGAGGTTCATGCCGCACTTTCGGCAGTTCTTGACTTGGTCCTTGTTATCGATTTGACAGGACGGACACTTCATCGAGAAACCTCCCATTCGCTATTCATCTTCGATGGGACCTGCAGCGAGTCACTCATCGCGGCGAGTCCCGAAACGATTTGGAAACGCGGTCAAGGGCCTTCATGTCGCTTAAAAACGACGGCATGGAGCCAAGCATCAAGCTATTGGGACCATCCGACAAGGCTTTGTCCGGACGGGGGTGTACTTCACAAAAAATCCCCGCGACCCCTAATCCCACGGCGGCTTGAGCCAATGGGCGAACAAATTGACGCTGACCTCCGGAGGCATGCCCGAGCCCTCCCGGGAGCTGCACGCTGTGGGTTGCGTCATAGATCACGGGGTATCCGAATTCGCGCATGACGGCCAGACCGCGCATATCGACCACCAGGTTGTTGTAGCCAAAGCTAACACCGCGCTCGGTCACCAAAATGCGCTTGTTTCTCGTAGACTCGATTTTACGAATGGCGTTTTCCATATCCCATGGCGCCATGAACTGACCCTTTTTGATATTCACCGCTTGTCCGGATTCTCCGCAGGCCAACAATAAATCGGTTTGCCGGCATAAAAAAGCAGGGATTTGAAGAATATCCACTACCCGAGCGGCTGAAATCGCTTCTTCTTTGCTATGGATGTCGGTTAAAACGGGACAACCGACTTCGGCCTTAACGTGCCGCAAAATTTCCAAACCCAAACGCAAACCGGGACCCCGAAATGAACCGATCGAGCTGCGGTTGGCTTTGTCGTATGACGCTTTAAATACGTAGGGAATACCCAAACGCCCGGCTAAGGCGGACAATTTACGTGCCATCATCAGCGTGAACGTGGCGTTTTCCATCACGCAAGGACCCGCAATCAAAGCCAAAGGTGCGTTTCGCGCGAACTGAACGGAGCCCACGGAAACGACAACGTTTTTGTTCTTCATCTTAAGCCCTCACGCCGGCAGGTGCACCGCCGCCGAAACTTCGCGGGGACCCGCCTGTTTAAAGTCGAGCGCCGCGCCAATAAACCCTTTGAAGAGTGGGTGCGCGCGCAGAGGCCGAGACTTAAATTCCGGGTGGAACTGCACGGCCATAAAAAACGGGTGCGACGGCAATTCCACAATTTCGACCAAATGGCGGTCCACAAATTCCCCGGAAATTTTCAGCCCATGGCTTTCAATCGTCCGGCGGAATTTGGGATTAAATTCATAGCGGTGCCGGTGGCGTTCATCCACTTGCGCTTTTGCGTAAAGCGTGGCGGCCAAGGAGCCGGGCTTCAAACGACAGGGGTAAACCCCCAAACGCATCGTACCGCCTTTGCGATGAACATTCTTTTGTTCCGCTAAGATATCAATCACGGGGTAGGGGGTTTTGGCGTTAAACTCAGTGGAGTTCGCGTTTTTCATGTTGCACACATTCCGGGCGAATTCGATGACGGCGGTTTGCATGCCCAAACACAAGCCCAGGTAAGGGACACCGCGTTCACGGGCATACCGAATCACATTTATTTTCCCCTCGATCCCTCGATCCCCGAACCCTCCGGGCACTAAAATGCCTTGAACATCGGCCAGTTCGCGCTCCATGTCGGGGGACTCCACGTCCAAATATTTGATTTGCACCCGCGCGTCATTGGCAATGCCGCCGTGAAGCATGGCTTCGACCACGCTTTTATAAGCGTCTTTGAGTTCCACATACTTCCCGGCCAAGGCCACCGTCACGCGTTTGCGCGGGTTTTTTATTTTCTCGAGCATTTGCGCCCAATCCTGCATTCCGTTGCGGTGGCTCCTTTGGCGCAATTGCATTAAGGCCAATTCATCGACCCCTTCGCGCTCAAAGGCCATCGGCACTTCATAAATCGACGACACGTCACGGGCTTCGACGACCGCTTCCGGCGATACGCTGCAAAAAAGGCCAATTTTCTGACGGATGCCTTCTTCCAACGGCCGTTCGGTGCGGCAGACGATGATGTCGGGCTCAATTCCAATTTCCCGAAGTTTCCCCACACTGTGCTGGGTTGGCTTTGTTTTCATCTCTTCCGACGAACGAATGTAAGGCACCAAGGTAACGTGCATATACAGCACATTATCGCGGCCTACGTCCAAACGCATCTGCCGGATGGCTTCTAAAAACGGCAAACTTTCGATATCCCCTACCGTCCCGCCGACTTCCACAATGACGATGTCTTTGCCAGGTGCGACGGCGGTAATCCGGGATTTAATTTCGTTGGTGATATGCGGAATCACCTGCACGGTTTTCCCGAGAAATTCCCCGCGGCGCTCTTTGCTGATGACGGCATCGTAAATTTGGCCGGTCGTGCAGTTGTTTTTGCGGGTCATGTCCTGATCGAGAAATCTCTCGTAATGTCCCAAGTCTAGGTCGGTTTCCGCCCCATCTTCTGTGACGAAGACTTCGCCATGCTGATAGGGGCTCATCGTGCCCGGATCGACGTTGATATAAGGGTCCAGTTTGATCATGTCGACTTTAAGCCCGCGAGACTTAAGCAGTCGACCCATCGACGAGGCCGTAATGCCTTTTCCCAAAGATGAAACGACTCCCCCTGTAACAAAAATATATTTGGTCATCGTCGCGATTTTTCCTTTGCGTAAAGTTTGGCGAGCTCGCGCTCGGCTTTTTTCACGTCTTGCGGCCTGTCCACACCGCAGGTCGGCTGGTTGACCACAACAGCTTTAATCGAGCACCCATGCTCCAAAACGCGCAGCTGCTCGAGCCGTTCGGCCTGCTCCAGGGTGGAAGGAGGCAGCGCCGCAAATCGAAAAAGGAATCCGCGCCGGTAGGCATAAAGCCCGATATGCACCCAATGCGGCGCGGGCTGGCCCGCCGACAGGCCCGCCGCACTCTTACGTGCCTCAGAGGGAATTGCTTCGCGCGAAAAATAAAGCGCGTAATGGAGCCGGTCGAGCACGGCTTTGACCACATCGGGGTTTCGCCATTCGCGTTCATTTTCAGCCTTGCGCACGGCGGTGGACATCACCGCATGCGCGTCGTCTTGCAGCGCCTCGACCACACGGTCGATCGTTTGAGGCTGCAGGAGCGGCTCATCCCCTTGAACATTGACCACAATTTCCGAACGAATGTGCCGCGCCACTTCCGCAACGCGGTCTGTCCCACTGGGGCAGCGAGGAGAGGTCATGATCGCCTCCCCGCCAAAACCCTTGACGACCCGGGCGATTTTTTCACTGTCGGTGGCCACCACCACACGGGTCACCCGTTTAGCCTTAAGGGCCGCTTCCCAAACCCACTGGACGAGCGGTTTACCGGAAATGAGGGCTAAGGGCTTCCCAGGAAAGCGCTGTGCCGCAAGACGTGCTGGAATCACCGCGAGCACGTCGCCCCGGCGGCTCATCGGGCGCTCCGTAGGGCCTGACGCAATTCGGATGGTGTCACACTAGCGGTCCCAATTTTTCCAACGACGACGCCCGCGGCATAATTCGATATTTCGGCAGCATTTCGCAAAGAAGCCCCGGCGGCCAACGCCAAGGTCAATGCGCTAATCACCGTATCCCCGGCGCCCGTCACATCAAACACTTCGCGCGCGCGAGTCGGGATGTGATAAGGCACCTTTCCTTTTTCAAACAGGCTCATGCCTTTTTCCCCGCGCGTGATCAAAATCGATTGGGCGTTTAATTGGCGTATCAAGCGCGTGCCCAAGGCCTCCAACTCTGCTTCCGTGCGAACCGAATGCACTTTGCCGCCTTCCATAGCTTCCTTCAAATTGGGCGTGATGGCCGTCACTTCGCGGTACCAGGCAAAATTTTCCACTTTCGGATCCACCGTTACCGGCAGTTTTCGGCGACGCAAAACAGGCAGGAGCTTTTTAAGAAGTGCCGCCGAAATCACGCCCTTGGCATAGTCGGACAAAACCACCGCATCCACTTTCGGCAAAAGGGCTTCCATCCGGGACCAGACCTGGTCTAAAAGTTTGGGCGGCAACTCCCCGCGCACTTCGCGGTCGACCCGGACCACCTGCTGGTGATGCGCGATGATGCGGGTTTTGACAATAGTAGGCCGATCAAGGCTGCGAATCACAGGCTCCGTGTTGATTGGAAGCGTTCGAAAAAGCGAAAGGAGTCGTGAAGCGGAGGCGTCTTGCCCCACGAGCCCCACCAAGTGGACATTGGCACCCAACGTCGCCATATTGAGGGCGACGTTTCCGGCTCCGCCCGGCATTTCCGTTTCTTTGGAGACATCGACGACGGGAACGGGGGCTTCTGGGGAGATGCGAGACACCCCCCCCCAGACGTAGTGATCGAGCATTAAATCGCCCACCACTAAGACATTGAGTCGGCTAAAGCGTTCGAGAAGGTTTTGAGTGTTTAAAGCGGAGGTTTTACGTCGGTGTTGGTGCACGCAGAATCCTACAAAAATCAGTCCGTTTCTGCCAAATCTAGGGGAAGGTTTTGTAATCCACCAACTCCGCCGACACATGCCCGATGAAGACGTTGGCGCGCATGCGTACGGGCATGCGGCGGTTGTCTTGGGTGAGCCAGACTTCGATACTTTTGCCTTTGGCGATGAAGATGCCGGGGTCGCGCAGCTCCGGTTCTACAACATAACAATCGAATTTCCCGGCGGGGACACGAATGGTTTCTTGTCTTTTGATATGGATGACCAGCGGGTAAATTTTATCGCGTTCAATAATATCGACCACCACATCGCGCCCCACCACCAGGTCCTGGGTTCGCAAGTAATACAGGCTGCCCAATGAATCGAGCACGTGCGCCGGGGCTGTTCCCTCGGTCACCACCCACTGGTTTAAGTCATGCTTCATCTTGCTGAATTTAAAACGGCCCGCCGGCTGGTCCACCTCCACCACGCGGTCCGCTTTGTAGCCGCCTTCCCGGATGTGGTTTTCGTAGCGAAGTGTTGAGAGCGAAACGGTATCAAGCCAGGATTCGTTTCGGTCTCGAACCCGGTAAAGCGCTCCTAGCACCGCGGCGGACTTGGCCTCGGTCACCACGCGGTACGCCGTGCGGCTAGAGATTTCCGGCTGGTCCGGGATGGACACCACCGCACTGCCCGCTTTGATCAAGCCCCACTTGACCGTAAACTCTAAACGTTCGCCCTTCGCAAATGCGGAGTTTGGAACACAGCGCCAGCTGAAGGAACTGAGGGTGACCGCCTGGGTGGAGACATCCAACGCCATCGCCGGGACAGCAACAAGCAAGAGGCACACCAGACGGCGGGTTGACCTCATTTCGCTGTTTTATTGAAACGGGGGTCGTTGTACATTTTGAATTGCCGGTAGATTTTGGGGGTGTAGCGGCCGGCTTTCCAAGCCTCCACCAACGCGCTTAATTCAGATGTCAAATCATCTCGCTGTTGGGTCATCACAGTAAAGCGGTTTCGGCAGAGCTCTTGGATCTCCGGGGTCGCATCCGGGCGATCGATTTGTTCCTGGATGTGCGTCAGCTTAAGCTCGCTGATGCATATTTTGTCGATGAGACTTCCCATCGTTTCAGCCATTTTTGGCTCCCAGGAAACATTCATCGATTTTTTCGATCAAGTCATTGCGTTGTTGGTTGAGCTTGTCGATCTGACGTTTGGCGGCGGCGACCACCGCGTCCCCAGGTTGGCGGGCTTTGTCTTCCTCGTGCCAAAGGTCATTGTGGGTTTTGGCCAGTTCGCTAACCAACGTCCCAAGTGTTTTTGTGGGTGACGAATTCATAATAAGTGTTTCCTTTCTGTTTTAAGAATCCAGCGAACCGCTGCCGGAAAATTTTCAACGATGGCATTGGGCTTGAACTCGTTGCGGCGCTTGGACCATTCGCGTCCATACCCGGTCAACACCAGAAGCCCTTCGCCTTTTGTCTTTTGCCCTAACGCCACATCGGTGGGTCGGTCACCCACACCAATCGACCCTCGCCAAGAGCGGCGAAAACGTTTGGCAGCTTTTTTGACCGATGCCAGTTTAGGCTTACGGCATGGGCAGCGGTCGGAGGGTTTGTGCGAGCATTCGAAATACCCATCCAGTGTTACGCCCTGCCCTTTGAGCAACGATACAAAACGCGCCCGCACCGCATCGACTTGGGCCCGCGTCAAAAGCCCGCGCCCAAGACCGGACTGATTGGTTACGACAATCGCCTTGTAGCCCGCACGCTGCAGGCGCTCTAGAGCGCGCGCCACACCCGGCAGCAGTTTAACTTGCGCGGGATCACCTAAATAATGCGCTTCTCGCATCAACGTGCCGTCGCGGTCTAAAAAAACGAGCTTATTTCGCAAGCGAGAGTTCCTTTACGGTCCTAAGGAGCGTTTGCCAGTTGTCCTGGCCGCGGGTCATTTCCAAATCCATGCGCAGCGCCATCGTTCGCGCGGATAAATCCTTCGGAATAGCGTGCCCCCAGCGCATCGCGTCTTTTTCAGTCATCACAAGCCAAACCCGGTCGGATTTTAGACGCGTTCGCGCCCACTGCCAAACCTGACCCGCACCCCCGGAATGGTCCGGCAAAAAAAGCGTCTGTTTAATATCCGCATCCAAACTTCTTACGGCATCTCGGAACGCCTCTGGGTTGCCGATGGCCGCCGCCAATACGACGGGACGGTTTTTTACTTTCGACAACTTAAAACATTCGCCGTCCGTGACGCGCACCCATTCTCGCGGTTCATGACGACTCTCTAAGAGTAAGGCGCCCGGGTTCATATAGGTGGACACCTGTTCGCGCAGCACATTTAGCCGGTCTGGGCTTACACCCGCCGTTCGGGTCAACACCACCGCATCGCCGCGCTTAAGCGCCTCGGGGGATTCACGCAGGAAACCGGCCGGCAGCAACGCGCCGCCTCCCCACGGGTTTGTCGCATCCAACGCCACGATATTGATATCGCGCCGAAGCCGATGATGTTGAAAGCCATCGTCCAAAATAAAACAGTCGACGTCTTCGTGCCGCAGCACGGCCGTACCGGCGGCATGCCGATCCGCGCCGACCGCCACACAGCAACCAGATAATCGTGCGGCCAACTCCATGGCCTCATCACCCGACTCCGGCAAATGGGCGCGAATGCGTTGACTGTCGCGCACTAATACAGGCCGTGCCGTGTTTCTCTCACGACGGTAACCTCGCAATAACACGGCGGGTTTAAGGCGAAGCGCCATTAAGTCGGTTGCCAGACGAATGACAAGCGGTGTCTTTCCTGTTCCCCCCGTCGTAATATTGCCTACACAAATAGTGGGTTTGGGCAATCGCTTCGACGAAAGCCACCCCTTTTGATACGCCCACATGCGGCCTTTGACCCCGACGCCGTACCCTAGACTCGCCAAGCGCGCCATCCACAAGGCAGAGGGTTTCACCGAGTCACCGCCAAAAGGTCTCGACAAGCCGCCACGACATCGCTCGCCCGCAAGTGCGTCATGCATTCGTGCTGAATGGGGCAGTGGTTCAAATTGCATCCCAAACACGGAACATCGCGGGCTTGAAGCGCGCGGTGGAGAGGTCCGCCGGGATTCCAATTCCTAGGATCGGTGGGGCCATAAAGCGTGACGGTCGGAGTTCCAACGGACACCGCCAAATGCATCGGGCCGTTGTCGTTGGTGATGACTACCGCGCATCGTGCAAGGAGCGCCGCCATTTCTCTAAATGTCGTCTTGGGAATCATCCACGCCCCCGGGACCTGTGACGCCAGCGCGGCAACCTCTGACTCTTCGCCAGGACCCCAGAAAAACCAGACGCCGTGCCCCGCTGCCTGCATCTGCTGGGCGGTCTCCACAAAGGATTGGCCAATCCATTTGCGCGTCTCGTGCCGGTGTGTTGGGACAAGGCCGATGATTTTTGACGCGGTCGCCGGCGAGTTTTGAAGGGCCCACGTTTTTTCGGCATCGCTTAAGTAAAGACGACGCGGCGGGCGCTCGGGAAAGACACCAAACAATTTTTCCAGGAGAGTAAATTTACCCTCGACCACCGATTGCGCTCCGCTAGGGCGGGGCACGGTGAGAGAATACGTCATACCCCAAAACCGGACCGCATAACCGGCTCGCTGCCGTGCCCCGCTCAACAAACCCATCAGCGCCGAGCGTGGAGAGCCTTGAAAATCGATATAAAGATCGTAATTTTTTTTCCAAAGCGACCGGGCGGTGCGCCAAAGCCCATTTTTTTCATAGATCTGGATATGGCGTAGACCCGGATGGTTTTTAAGAAGCGCGGCGAAAGGTTTCTCCGTCAAAAAATCGATTTGAGCCTTCGGAAAACGCGCCGACAGCGCCTCAATCGCCGGGGTTGCGACCAACACATCCCCCGCACGCTTCAGCTGAACCAAAAGAATCTTCATATCCTCCACACCGGTGCCGGGCTTGAGATTTGAGTTTTTATCCACAGGAATCTCCAATGTCAAGCCTGGCACCGGTTCTGTAGGATCTTCTGGTAGAACGCTTCGGTTTTTTGGACCATCACGTCCGCCGTTAATTCTTGTCGAACGCGGTGACGGCCGGCATCGGCCATTTGTTTGGCTTCGGCGGGGTGCTCCAATAAATGTTTTAAGGCCTGAGCGAGCGCCGCCGAATCGTTGGCGGGGACGAGCACGCCGCATTTTCCCTCTTCCAAAAGTTCGGCATTTCCCGATACGCGGCTTGCCACCGCGGGGATGCCCAAAAAGAGGGATTCGCGCAGCGCGCCTGAAAGCCCTTCGCCTTCGACCGCCGCATTCACACTAAGGGTGGCCAAAGACAACAGATGGGCCACGTCCGTCCTAAATCCAATGCCTTTGACACAGTCGGCCACACCGGCCTTTTCTACAAGCCCGTTAAACGCCGCGCCGTCCGTATCCCGTCCGGCGAATAAAATTTGAAAGTTTTTCCGCATGCTTTTCAAGCGGCGTGCGGCCTCAATTAAAACGGCCTGCCCTTTCCACGCCGAATAATTGGCTACCTTCACGATGAGGGGTATGTCCAATCGAAGGCCCAGCGACTCTCTCAATCGTTGCAACTCCACCTGTGGAATCACTGCAAAGTCTTCCGGTGGCGTTCCGCTGTAGATGACTTCGATTTTGGCCGCGTCCACACCCCCTTCAATTAAGACGTCCCGAATGCCTTTAGAGACGGCGATAAACCCGTTGATGCGCGGCGAAACGTACTTCCGGCGGCTAAAGAAATCACGCTTGATTGGAAACGACACCCGGCGCGTCACTAAAAAGGGTGGGGCGTTTCGCCATAAGGTTCGAAGCACCCAGCCGATGCCGTGGGCTTTGGCGTGCTGGGCGTGATACAAATCCGCAGAGTGCCCGCTGATCAGCGAATACAACTTTCTAATTGCCAAGGGGTCGGCGTCACCATGAATGACGAAAGGAATCGGCGACAAACCGGCATTCGTGGCGCGTCGAAATAGCTCGCCTTCAGGGTTGGCGCCCAGGCGGACCTCATGACCACGGTTTTTAAGGCCGCAAGCCAACAGCAAGGTCTGCGCCGCACCGCCGCTCCAGCCATGACTTTCCGAATAAAGAAAAACCCTCATAGAATAAGACCCTTTAGCCTTTCATCGACTGCGCGCCGCACGGTTTCCGGCGTGGGCGACTGCACCCCGCAGGCCCAAGGAACGGGCGCAAGCCATCGGGAGGCTTCCGTGCGAATGAACAGCCCAATCGTATTGACATGAGAGGCAATAGCCAAATGCAGCGTGCCGCCATCTGGACAAATAAAAAGGTCGAGCCCTTTAATAAACGCCATCTGTCGCGGCAAAGACAGCTCCCGGTAAACCGGAAGTGTAAACCCAAGCCCCTGCGCCACCTCTTCGTAAAGCTCATGCTGTGCCGCGCCGGCGGTATTTAAAAACCCAGGCGGAGAGCCTATCGCAATTAGCGAAACATGTTTTTCCCTATTCAAAGGCTCAAGGAACGCCCGCCACGAAGCGGCCGGCCAAAGCCGATCGCTGCGGTGGGCATTGCCCGCCAGAAAGACCCCCACCTTGGGTTGGCCTAAAGGAAAGCCATAGGTTTTCCAACGCGACACCGCCTCCTCCGTGTGATCGCGCGAAATGACGTACTGCGGTGCCGGCCACTTCATTTCGCCCACCAACGGTTGAACCAGCGCCTGGTATTGGCGCCATTCGGGCGAAGCGGTTGGCGCCGCCGCCACCTCGACATCCGATAAATGGCGGCTCCAGGAAACGGTCTCGGGATAAGAGGCGGTTTCAAAACTCCAAACGGTCGCGGGGCTGATCATTCGGGCGATCCACAAATTCGTAAAGGAGGGCGTATGGGTAAAGACGGCGATGGCAAGGTCAAACCGCACTTGCCTCAGCCGCCACAGAAGGCTTAGAAGGGAAAGAGACGCCCCGCGCTTTTTGACGTCCCAGACCCAGACTCTTTCCAGGAACGGATTTCCCTCCAAAACGCGCGCGTTGTAAGCGCTGCCCAGCCAGTGCACGTGCGCTTCAGGAAATCGCTTTTTAAGGACTTCCGCCAACGGCGTAGCGAGCACCGTGTCTCCTAAGCCTTGCTGAGGACGGATGACAAGAATTCGTCGAAAGCAAGTGGGCTGGCGACGGGCCGGTGGGCAAAGGGCACCGATTGCCCATGCAAAGAAAGCTCGAAATCGTTGTTCTATAGATCGTTTTATCAAGCCTGATCTCATCGGTTTTTAAATTAAATTTATGAAACTCATTTTTCCACTTGCGGAGCAGAACTTCTCGGTATAAAGATCGGCCAGGAAAATATGAAACCCACTCGAAAAAAGAAAGACATGCCGGGCGACGACATCGAAGACGACGGCAGACCCGTCCGATTCGAGGCTCTAGGCGAACTGACGTCGAGCGAGGTCATCGATCAGGTCAAAGCGGGAATGAGCCGCATTGCACCGGATATAGAAGCGGATGATTTCGACGAACTTCGCGAAGACGCCGCTTAAACACGCGCACCGACGTTTGAGAACAAACGTTTCCGGCATTCCCGGAGGACGTCCTCCACGCGTATCCCATCTAAATTCGTAAGGTCATGTGCCTCCTTGGGCATTAAAACCGTATGCTGTTCGTCGTGTTCAACCCACGCGGGATAGGGCCCCCAACGATTTGGATGACACGTGGGTAGGGGCGAATATACCGATACGGTAGGCACCCCTAAGGCGACCGCCATGTGAAGGGGGCCTGTGGAATTGCTCACAACTAAATTGGCACAACTAAAAATTGCTCCCAGCTCTCGCAAACGGACGCTGCCGGGCGCGACAAAGACTGGAATTCGGTCGACCTGGTCGATCATAAGCGTCTGGTAGTTTTCGCCCGGTCCCGCCGTAACGACCACATCGCACCCCTCTTCCTGAAGCCGGTCGTTAAGCGCAGTGAAATAACGCAGCGGCCAACGCGCAGAAGACCCGCCTGAACCCGGATGCAACACCACGAGAGGCTTTTGAAATCGGATGCGATGTCCTTCCAATAACTGACGCGCAGCCTGACGTTCGGAATCGGTCAAAACGAAACGCGTCGAGTATCGCTTGAAAGACACACCCAAGGGTGCCAGCAAGTCTAGATTGTAATCCGCCTCGTGCTTTCCGCCCCATGAACGATGCTGCCATAGCCGGTGGGTTAAAAACAGGCTGTACCACTTGCTGGCCGGGCCAATTCGCATGGGGACCCCCGCTCGCCAAAGCGCCCAACAGGTCCGCCACCGGGGTAAAACCACGAGGGCGGCGTCAAAATGTTCAGCTTTTATCGCTTGCACCAGTTCGCTCAGAGGCTGCCCGCAGTCCAAGTGCACAGCCTCCACATCCGGGTTTTTTTCTAAGAGAGGCGCGGTATAGGGTCGCACCAGCCAATGGATTGTGACCTTTGGAAAGTAGCCCCGCAGAGCGCTACCCACCGGAGTGGTTAAAAGAACGTCCCCCACACGGTCCGTACGAACGATCAACACTTTAGCGGGCGTCATCATGGGGCACCCTCACCCGGCCTTCGGCCACCCTCTCCCTGAGGGAGAGGGCAGGGTGAGCGTTGCGCAAGACGCTGCTGAAGATTTTTTAACTTGACAGACCTCATCCAAGAGGCACGGGAAGACAAAACCGCATACGTTAGCCCCGCATACCCATCCAACCATGCCCCCCTCAAAACGATCCGGTTAAATAGTTCCCAGCCTGGACGTAGATAATCCGTCCAACGAAAACGACGGCCTTTTTTCATCAAATCATCAGCAGCTAAAGTCGTGTAGTGATCACATTTTTGGCGATATTCATCAAGTGTTGCATAAGAAAAATGCAGAAGCCGGCCCGACAATTCTCCCACAGGCCCGTCAATCTCGATGGATTCGTGTACCCGAACGGGCTTAAACCGCCCCTTCCCCTTTCGGAATAGGCGCGTCACCCGATCTGTCCCCACCCCCCCGAAACGCAGACGCTGACCCAAAAAGTACATATCCCGGACCAGACTGTAGCCGGCCAGTGGCTGAGGGTTCGCCAGCACCTGCCGGATCGAGGCCGTCAACTCGGGGGTCAACCGCTCATCCGCATCAATGGAGAGCAGCCAATCCCCTGAACATTGCTCTAAGGCAAACTGCTTTTGTGCCGCAAACCCATCCATCGAACGTTCAAAAACCTTCGCCCCCGCTTTCCGGGCCAATGCTTGCGTCCCATCGGTCGAGCCACTGTCCACAACCACAATCTCCCCCGTCAACCCTTTAAGCGACGCCAAACACCCAGGCAAATCCGCGGCTTCGTTTTGAACGATTAAAAAAGCGCTTAAATGAGGCATTACATCCGAAGGAAACGATGCATCGACACGGCGCGAGAAGGAAAAGCGCGCTGCAGTGCCTTATCTTCTGTCACACACAAAACGTTCAAGATTTCCGCCAAAGAAATGTACTGCGCATCGTAAGTGGTAATGCCGTGATGAAGCGAGAGTTCCAGCGCTCTTTGCATATCTGGAAGTTGTTCGTACGGCATCATCGCCTGAACGACGGCTGCCCATATCGTCTTTAACTGGGTGAGCGACGTTTTACTGGAACGCCCATAAAGACTCAATACACTCAGCATTTCATGGCGCCACAGGGGCGGCACTTTCCAGGCCTGATCCTGTGCGCGAACCCGCCGAGCGAGCTCCGTGCAAGGCCCCTCAACCCAGGCATACGCCACCACATTACAATCCACCACAATCACGAGCGCCCCAAACGTTTCCCACGATTAACGACGGCTGCGGTCATGGGAAGCTTACCCTTAAAGGGGGCGGGCCACTCTTTCGGAACAGTCGCCGTATCGACGGCGTTTTCGAGCAACACCAAAGCCTCTTTGGTCATGCTCCGCTGATGTTGAGCCGCCAATGCCTTCAGCTTCCGAGCCAACTGGGGTGGAACATTTTTAATCAACAGTCCGGGCATTTGAACCTCCTCGTTTAGGTGCTAGCAAAAGGCTAGCAGATCGGTAGCATAAAAACAACGCGCTATGACCAGCCGCTGCTTAACGAAGTTGGCGGGCTTCCTGATAAACTTGCTGACTAACACTCACAAAATCTGACAAATTAAATTCTCGCTCGACACGCTGGCGTCCCGCTGTCCCCATCTCCTTCGCATTGTCGCAACGGCTAAGTAAGTGGCCTAGGGCACGCGCGAGAGCGGGGGCGCTCTGGGGTTCGACAAGCAAACCCGTCGCGGGGTCATCCACAAGTTCCGGCAAACATCCCACACGCGTGGCCACCACCGGGCGGGCGGCCGCCATCCATTCAAGCGCCACGCGGGAGACCGCTTCGCTGCCGGTGGAGGCGATGACGCCGATACGGCAGCCTTTCATGACGGAGGCTATGTCACGCTGGAAACCCAGGAATTCCACACGGGCTGAAACGTGGAGACGCTCCGCGATGTGCTGCAGATCTCGAGTTTTAATGTTCTCCTCTTGGCCGACTATTTTAAGGCGCACCTGCGGATGCGCGGCGCTTAAAAGGCTGAGCGCTTCGAGCAGGTAGCGGTGGCCTTTGACTGGGTCCAAACGGGCCACGATGCCTAAAATGGGGGCTTCAGGGAGAGGCGACCCCGCGAATTGGGCGGGATCGATGCCTTGATAAATCGTCACCACCTTTTTTGCGGGAAGGCCAAGTGTTTTGATGTAGGCTTGCCGAATGTACTCGGCCGCCGCAATCACCCGATGCGTTTTCTGAAAAAGAAGCTTTCCACCAAAGGTCTTGCGCACGGCGCGCGCATCGGAACGGGTTCGAACGACGGCCACCTTTTGTCCCCAAGCGGCAGCCACAGCCAGACTGTGCATCCGGCCTGTGTGCGCATTCATCAGATCAATTCTTTGATCCTTCAGGAATCGTCGCAGGGGGGCCAACCCTTTAAAAGTGGTAAGCGGAACGGTTCGCAGTCCCAAACGCCGCGCTTTTAGCCAAGGCTTTTGCCCTGGCACCGCGGAGATAAACACCTGATTCCCGGCTTTTTTAAGCCCTTGTGAAAGCACGAGCGCATAATGCGCGAGCCCGGAATCCCACGGCACATCGATCATTTGAAGGATTTTCATAGACCCTGCGGTCTTGTAGCACACGCACCCGGCCTTCGGCCACCCTCTCCCTCAGGGAGAGGGGCTGGGGTGAGGGTTGCCTTGAGAGCGTCGAACACCTCGCTTACCGTGATCTGCTTCATACAATCGAAATGTCCCAGCGGACATTGGTCGTGTCCATGCAGCCCGCAAGGGCGGCAAGCCAAATCCTTCTCAATAACGGTGTGGCCTTTTCCGTAGGGGAAAAAACCAAGCTGACGCGTCGTGGGTCCAAAAATCGCCACAGTCGGCACCTGGCAAGCCACGGCGATATGCATCGGCCCGGAATCGTTCGTCAAAAACAGTTGGCATCGCGCTATTAAAGCGATGAGTTCTTTCAAAGAGGTGGTCCCCGCCCAATTAAGGGCGGGCCCCTTCATGGCATCCATCACCTGCTGAACAATCACGGCATCTTTTTTTCCACCGACAAAAATAACCTTAAAACCCAGTTCCCCCGCGATGCGGTCCGCCACCGCGGCAAAACGCTCGGGAAGCCATCGTTTGGTGGCCCAAACCGAGCCGGGGTTGATGCCCAGTAAACGGTCTTGCGTCTCTACACCCGCCTGCGCCAAACGAGTCAGCATTTTTTGTTCCGCCGCCATTTCGGGCTGCATCGTTAACGGAATGGGCGACACGCTTCCCCCTAGAGGCTTTAAGAGAGCAATGTTGCGGTCCACATCATGAACGCCCCATTCAAAAGGCACAACATCGGTTAGGCCCCACCGGCCTTCCCCGCGGGAAAATCCAATGCGCCGAGGAATGCCTGCCGCCCAGGCCAAAAAAGCGCTTGTAAAAGACCGGTGCGGCAAAAGAGCCAATTCAAACCCATGTCGACGCAGTGACAAGGCAAAAGCGATGCGGCGAAACCACGAACGTTCGTTCCCGCGTTTATCGAAAACAAGGACATGGGACACCGCGGCTTGGCTTCCAAACACATCGGCAATTTCTGGCGTACAAAGGACTGTTAAGGAAGCGGCGGGAAAGCGAATGTGCAGTGCTTCCAAGAGCGGTGTCGTCAATACAGCGTCGCCTAAAAAGGCCGTTTGTATAACCAAAACGGAACGAGGCGCAGCGGGCGGCGTCACGATCCCTAAGGGTTCCAAGGTGTTTAAATAACGCTCCAACGTGTGCGCCTGAAGCGCTTGAGAGGACCACCTCCACCCCACAAACAACCGTCGGGCTAAAGCGGCTTTTTGATAACGCAATCGCCGCGGGGCATGAGAAAACGCGCTGATCAGGCGAGACCTGAGATTGGCATGCAAATCAACGACCACATCAAAATGAGCCGTTTGGATTCGACGAATAAAGGCCAGCAGCGATTCTTCGGCACCGAGAACGACCGTTTCGTTAATATCTGAATTCCCCGAGAACACATCGGCATAGGCTGCTTTTACCGCCACCGCCAGATGGGCATCTGGATACTGCTTGCGAAGTGCGGAAAAGACGGGCACCGTCAGCACAACATCGCCCAGCGAGGATAAGCGAATCACAAGAATTTTCATGAAAAGTCCTCAAGCAGCGCCAACGTACGTGCCGTAGCCCCTTGACGTTGCTTTAAAACGCAAAATGCTTGCTCGCCAAGACGCCTTCGTTCCACAGGGTCTGAAAACAAACGGGCCAGACAAGATTCCACTTGTTCCAACGGCACTTGATAGGCCCCCTTGTCCTGCACCAGCGCATCGGCGATCCCACGAAAGTTCTCCATCGAAAGACCAAAGACCATCGCTTTTTTAAGCGCCGCGGGCTCCAAAGGGTTTTGCCCGCCTTTTGAAACAAAACTGCCGCCGATCACCACCACATCGGCCAGCGCATAAGCGTCTAAAAGATTTCCCATCACATCCCAGACAATGTCGGTAGCACCTTCTCCCGACGCCGATCCTGCCCCAGTCATCTGAGATCTCACGCGATGCGAAACCCCCGCCTGGGTTAAAAACTTTCCCACTTCCGCCGCACGCTCCACGTGACGAGGAGCCCAAATGACGCGCAGCGTTGGCCATTTTTGTCGCAGACGCGCCATCACGGGAAGAAGCATTTCTTCTTCCCCTTCCCGCGTACTCCCCATGACGACTACCGGCGTCTTAGGGTCATGAGGGGCATCGATGATGGGTGGCAGCGGCAAATCGTATTTCATGTTCCCGGTTACTTGGATCTTTTCTGCAGGCACGCCCAACAAGCGAAAGCGTTTCGCATCTTCTTCTTCGCGCACAGCCCAAACATCAAGACATTCCCATAAAGCCGGCAGAATGCGAAGCGCCCGGCCGTAGGAGCGGAAAGAGTGCGCGGAAATGCGTCCATTGACCAAAGCGACCCTGGCCCCCGACCTTTTTGTTTCGCGCAGCAGGTTGGGCCAAAACTCCGATTCAACCGAAATGAACCATTCCGGTTTGAAAACCCGCGTCAAACGGCGAATGACCCAGGGAAGATCGATCGGGGCGGCTACGATCACCTCTGCGAGCTTTTGTGTTTGCGCCCACGCCAACGCTTCGGGAGTTACCAGTGAAAGAAAAATCCGGATATTTCGGCGGGGGGCTTCACGAAGCAGCGGTTCAATCGCTTTGGTTTCACCCACGGACACCGCATGGACCCACCACCATCGGCCGGCCCCTAAAACGTTCAACTTTTGCGGGGTCAAACGACCCCAGCGCTCATCCCATCGATGCAACCCCTTCGACAAGACTCTGCGCCGCCAGTGAATAAAAACAAATAAAAGAACAAACGGCATCAACACAACCACGAGTGCGTTGTATATGCGAAATATCCAGCGGTTCATAGGCGTCGCGCCCCGGCCGCGTGATCGGCTTCATCCGTCACGGCCTTAAGCGCCTCGCGCAGTCGAACGGCTTCCTGTTCAAGATCTGCCTGCGGGGAAATATGAAGCGGTGCCCCATAGCTCATCACAATATGATTAAACGGTTTGGGAATTAAAAAGCGGTCCCAGCTTCCAAACACCCAAGAGGACTTGGCCCCATAGGCGACCGGCACGATGGGAGCGCCCGTTTTCTGAGCTAGAAATAACACACCTGGGTGGACCGAATGAAGCGGACCTCTGGGACCATCGGGCGTTACCCCGACGCGTTCCCCTTTGGCCAGCACCTCGCGCAATCCCAAAAGGGCTTCGGCGCCGCCTCTTGAGCTGGACCCGCGAATCGCCTCGATCCCAAAGGCGCGGCAGACGCGCGCAATCAGTTCTCCGTCCCGGCTTTGCGAAACCAAGGGGTGAATTTGGTCATTTTGATGCAGCCGCACCAAAAACGCTTGTCGCCCATGCCAAAACGCGTAAATAAACCCTCTGCCCTCTCCCTCCAAGCGGTCTCGAATTTCTTTGTGTAGAAAAGTAATTTTGGAAGTGAGGGCCACGAACCGAAGATACAGGGTCGCCAGGCCCGCGTACAAAGATGAGGTCAGACGGTGGCCTTTTCCCGCAAAGAAGCGTCGGCTTTTTTGGCTTTCTTAAGCGGCGTCCAAGAAACCCAGGCCATCCGAGCGTAGGAAGGCAGTGAGGCGCCGGCCTCCAGCGTTAAACCAATACGGGAAGCCGTCAACAACGATCCAACCGGGCCCACGAGCGCCGGGTCGTCAATGACGACTGGAATGGAGAGCTCGCACTCTTCCTCCTTGGCTTGTTCTTGAATAAGCCGGTACGCAAATGACACCGCTTGCTGAAGCGCTTCTTCTTGAAGCCCGGCCATCAAAGGCTCTTGCATGGGATCGGGATGTGCCATAGCGGTTTGTCGGTCCTCTTCAACCGCAGCGCCCAAAGTCACCGCGATCAACGATGCCGCCATGGCTTTGGCCGGCAGTTCAAGCGGCGTGGTTTTTTGCAGGGTGGCCAGCGGAACCGTTGTAAAAAGTGCAGAGGGCTCTAATCGCCATTTGATGGCTTGGGCGGCTTGGTCGATCGAGGCTTCGAGTTCGGGCGTTATTTGAAGCCCGCGCTCTTTCTTAAGCCACCGAGCGACCTCGCGGGGACGTATGGCGATGCGAAAGTTCTTGACCCGGGTCATTCGCGCTTTCGTTGAAACTCATAGATAAGAGGCGCCGCGACAAAAATGGACGAATAGGTGCCAATCAACACGCCCGTGAGCATGGCGAAGGAGAAATCATGAATGACGTCGCCGCCTAGAAAAAAGAGCACGCAAAGCACCATGATCACACTCAGCGACGTGACCACCGTTCGTGATAGCGTTTCATTAATGCTTCGGTTGATGAGCGTTGCAAAATCCTCTTTTCTGGAGAGGTAAAGGTTTTCCCGGATGCGGTCGTAGACCACAATCGTGTCATTTAAGGAATAACCGGCCAGCGTTAGAATGCCCGCGACCACGGTGATCGTAATTTCCTTGTCTAAGATGGAGAACAGACCAATGATGACGATGACGTCATGCACCATGGCGACGATGCTGCAAGTCCCCCAGGCCAGCGAACGGAAACGAAAGGCGATATAAAGAATGATCAGAATGGACGCCCATACAATGGCGCTTAACGCTTGATCGGTCAAATGACGTCCCACGGCAGGCCCCACGTATTCGGCGCGTTCAATGGCCACATCGGCGGTGGCCAAGTTCTGAGGGAACTTGGCCTGCATCAATTGGTAAATATCCCGGCCCACGGTATCCGCGGCTTGTGTTCCTTTTGGAACGCGAATGATCACGCCTTTGCCTTCCGAAACCGACTGCAAGTCGGCATTGGCAAAACCGCTGTTTGTTAAGGCCTCCCGAATATCCTTAAGCGGCAAGGGCGCGCTAAACGCCAATTGCACCACGCTTCCACCCGTAAAGTCGATCCCCAAATGCGGGCCGCCTTTTTTGACAAGCGAGGCCACTCCCACCAGCAAAAGGGCCAGGGAAATTAAGTAGGCATATCGCCTCACTCCCATGAAATCAAAGTTTGTTTTTTGAAAAAGCTGCATAAAGTCTCCTAGATGTTGAGCTTCTTGACGTCAGATCGCGCAAACCAAAGGTCATAAATCATGTGCGTTAAAAACACCGCAGTAAAGAGCGACACGGCCACGCCCCAGAAGAGCGTAACGGCAAACCCCTTGATCGGCCCCGTTCCGAACTGAAACAGTAACCCCGCGGAGATCAAGGTCGTCACATGGCCATCCCAGATGGCTGCCCAGGCGTGTTTATAGCCCAAGTCGATGGCCAGCCTTACAGATTTCCCGGACTGCAATTCTTCGCGAACGCGCTCCAAAATGAGCACGTTGGCATCCACCGCCATGGCTAAAGAGAGAATCGTCCCCGCCACACCCGGCAGTGTTAACGTGGCGTGCAGCGAAGCGAGAATTCCAAAAATAAACAACATGTTGATCAAAAGCGCGACGTTGGCGATAAGACCCGAGCTTCGGTAATACACCAACATGAACAGCATCACCAGTCCGATGCCGATGACGCAGGAGCGGATGCCTGCTCTAATGGAATCTTCACCCAAGGTGGCACCCACCGTGCGTTCCTCAATCACGCGGACAGGCGCGGGCAAAGCCCCGGCTTTTAAAATATTGGCCAAGTCGCGCGCTTCTTCCGCAGAAAAGGACCCTTCAATCACCGCATGCCCATCGGGAATCGCCGAGCGAATGACAGGAGCGGATTGCACCACACCATCCAGCACAATCGCCAATTGTTTGTTGACATTGGCTTCAGTCACCAATGCAAACAACCGTGTTCCTTCAGGATTAAATTCGATCGACACACTGGGGTAACCGCGCCCCATATCGTTATCTCCGCCGCCAAAAGTGACCTTCGCGTCCACCAACGTCGAACCGGTCAATTCGGGGGTCGACTTCACCACCAAATAGCGGCCCGTCAATCGGTCACTGTCCGAACGTTCCTGGATCACGTCATAGCCTTTGGGGACCAGCTTGACCAAATCGGCAGGGGCTTTGCCCGCATGGAGCTGCTTGACAAAATCGTCCATCGACATTTTTTTATCCAGCAGGCCCTTGCTGATGCCGGTCATGGCGCCGCTTTCATCCAACAAGCGAAATTCAAGCAGAGCGGTTTTGCCGATCAATTCCTTGGCACGCTGCGGGTCTTTAAGCCCGGGGAGCTGGACCACGATCCATCGATCGCCCTGACGCGCAATCAAAGGCTCGGCGACGCCGAACTTGTCGATGCGGTTTCGAATGATTTCGATGGCGCGGTCTAAGGCTTCTTGTGTTTTTATATTGGCGGGCAGCTTGCTTCGGTCAAGCTCCAAGACGAGGTGCGTTCCACCTTTTAAGTCGAGGCCAAGATTGAGAATTTTCTTTAAGATGGGATCGCGGTCGTTCTCACGCTCCACGCGGTCTTCGGAACTCATTCGATACCAGCGCGCTGTAGGCCATAAAAAATACAACGACAATCCGACTAACGCCAGAGACGACCAAAGAACAGTTTGCGTCCGGTTCATCACTTCACCTCAAGCGTGGGTGCCGGAGTGTCTTGGATCACCTGCGTAATCGCACTTCGGCTGACATCGATGCGCACGTTATCGGCAATTCGCACCTGAACGACGGACCCTTTTAATCCAACCACCACTCCGTAAATTCCACCCTGCGTCAGCACTTTATCGTTGGTCTTAAGGCCATCAAGCAATTTTCGGTGCTCTTTGGCTTGTTTTTGTTGAGGACGGATAATAAGCATGTACATGATTAAAACAACGACGATCATGGGGACAAAGCTAAGAATTGGATTCCCCGGAGCCGATTGGCCAATGGAGCCTTGAGGCGGGGCAGCAGTTTGCGAAGTCATATCAAAACGTCTCCCTTAACAGCATGATAGGAATTCAAAAAATCTCGCTTGACTGATAAAAAACATCCGTCAATAATGGATTGACGGATTTTACGCACCGATTTTAATAGAAAGCTTACATTGTGTAAAGACGCCAAACGGAGCGCCGAAAGCTCGCCTGCTCGAAAAAGATGGTGGAGGTAGGCCCGAGAATAACGGCTACAAAGCCCACAGTCACAATGGGGGTCTGGTGGCGAGAAATCGTCCCGGTACGGGGCATTGCGGATATTCACCTTTCCCTGGGAGGTGAACAATTGGCCGTTACGAGCGTTGCGCGTTGGGATCACGCAATCAAACTGGTCAATGCCTAGCTCAACGGCCTCCCATAAATCCGCCGGGGTGCCCACCCCCATCAAATACCGTGGTTTGTTTTCAGGGAGTATTTCCGTCGACACGCCAATCATCTCATGCATCAAGTCGTGCGGTTCCCCTACCGATAAGCCGCCTAGAGCATACCCCGGGAAATCTAAATCGACCAACTGACGGGTGCTGTCGCGCCGCAAATCGGCAAAGACCGACCCCTGGGTGATCCCGAATAAAAGGTTGGAGGAATCACCTTTCACCTCCTTGCAGCGCTTGGCCCAGCGGGTCGTAATTTCCAGCGACCGAACGGCGTGCTCGCGGTCACAAGGGTAGGGCGGGCATTCGTCAAAACACATAAGAATGTCCGACCCAAAAGCCATCTGGATCTGGGTAGCCTTTTGCGGACCTAAGGTGTGCAGCGACCCATCCCAATGCGACTTAAATTCAATGCCGTCTTCACTAATTTTCCGCAACTGTTCCAAACTGAATACCTGGTAACCACCGGAATCGGTCAAGATCGGGCGGTCCCACCCCACAAATTTATGAAGCCCCTCCGCTTTACCAATCACGTCCACCCCGGGCCGCAAATACAGGTGATAGGTATTGCCCAATACCACTTGAGCTCCAAGTGTTTCCAAATCGTCCCACAAGAGTGTTTTAACCGACCCTTTGGTGCCAACCGGCATAAAAACCGGCGTTTCAATAATGCCGTGAGCCGTATGCAGGCGGCCGGCCCGGGCACGGGTTTGGGGATCTCGGGCAATAATTTCGAAGGGGTTCACTTATGAAATAAACATCGCATCGCCGTAAGAATAGAAACGGTAACCTTCCTGGACCGCCGTCTGGTAGGCGCGCTTAAGAGTAAACGGAAAATCCCCCCTCCCCCCCTTTTCCAAAGGGGGGGTTTCATATCTAGACTCCCCACTTTGGAAAAGGGGGGCAGGGGGGGATTTCAGATCTGAAGCGAACGCACACGCTAAAAGCAACGGCGTTGAATCCGGCAAATGAAAATTGGTGATGAGCGCATCAACGACCTTGAACCGATATCCTGGATAGATGTAAAGCGACGTTTCCCCCGGCCCTGCGCAAAAAGTTCCATCTTCTTGAATGGAGGATTCCAGCGTCCGAACCACCGTGGTCCCCACCGCAATAATCCGGCGTTTGGCCGCACGGGCTTCGTTTAATGCCTGGGCCGTTTCTTTCGAAACATAGTAATGCTCCGGAAGCATCTGGTGCACTTCGATCAACTCCGATCGCACCGGCCGGAACGTTCCCCATCCCACATGCAGAACAACTTCCTGAATTTGGACGCCCTTGGCTTTGAGTGTTGCTAAGAGTTCGGGCGTAAAGTGAAACCCCGCGGTGGGTGCGGCCACCGAACCCGTTTCTTTGGCAAAAACCGTTTGATAGCGATCGCGATCCTGTGTCTGCCGCGCCGGCCGCTTAATATAGAGAGGCAGCGGCATTTCCCCATACCGGTCTAAATAGTCGACCAAGTGGTTGCTAGAAAACTGAAGAATCCATTCCCCTTGGGATGTTCTCTCAGTCATCTGTGCCTCGAGCCCTTCCGGAAACACCAAATCAGTGGCCTTCGTTGTTCCCCGAACCAACGCCAGCCAACCTGGCGCCTCGGGACGAAGAAACAGCACTTCAATTTTCCCGCCGGTTTTCTTTTTACCCCGCAACCGCGCCGGGAATACCTTGGTGGCGTTTAAAACCAGAACATCATGGGCTTGAAGCAAGGAGGGCAGTGCATCGAAACGCAGATGGCGTATAGCCCCAGACAAACGGTCCACCCCCATCAACCGCGAATGATCCCGGGGTGTCACCGGCTCTTGCGCAATCTGGTGTTCGGGGAGGTCGTAGTGAAAATCAGAGAGGTTCATGGGAGAGGAAGCTTTAGTCTTTTATGGCAGCCGTTTTACGTTTTTCGATATTTCCGTAGGAGGTCGCGCATTTCTTTCAAAACTTGTTTATGCTGAAAAACTCGTCCCCTCTTTAAGTCATCAAGCCCTTGGCTGATCGCTTGTTGAAAATGCTGCTCATAGGTTGATCTTTTTCTACCTTTGATTCCCATGCGTTTATTCACAAATCAATCCATGCTTTTCTCTCTGAAATCTCACAAACCAGACGATGTCGGTCAAGTAAGCCATGTATTCCCAAAATAAGAGGAATACCTCTTCGGTCGGGCACAATTCCTCTGATTTCGAATGGTTTTGACACAATCCCAGTCTCATCTGTCGCAATGCATTGAGCTTGAACCATGGATCCGGAAATATACTCATTGGGAACCATGCCGCCAATACGCGTTCGATAGAGGCCACGCAATTCAAGAGCTGGGGCTAACTCGTGAGGGATGATGGAGTACGGAGACCCTGTATCGACAATAGTTTGTGTAGGGATACTCCAACCCGTAGATTTAAGGAAACGCAGTAACACATAGACTCGATAGGTAATAGAGGGATGCTCTTTTTCGAGGGCCTCAAAGTCCTCGTATCGAACAACTTTTAACTGAATGCGCATCAATAGAAATGCAGACGACTTTCGATAAAAACAAGAGCCACGTCAGGGCGCGGGGTACAGCGGTGGGCTTTGGCCAAAACACGATCTGCCTGAGAACCATGGGAAACCACTTTTTTATTTACTACGGCCACCCACTTCTCCGGGTATTTTTTCGCCAATTCATTATGATGTGTATCCGCCCAGCGATAATCATCAACCACATATTTGGGAGCCGGGAGAGGGGCCGGAACTCCCGCGCAGGCTTTTCGGGGTGCTTTTTTCATTGCGTCTTGAGTATACATGCCATTTCTTTAACCGTCCATAAATTGTTGCTGATGTGTCATTTTACTTTCAAAAGTGAACCGTTATTTAAGGGTTAAACGCTGAAAAGTGAACTCCTCCAAAAGCCCTGCTTTTTTTCATAAAACGGCTGCTGGACTTACTCGCCCGGGCTTGATTGCCGTGACTTCAACCACTCACTTGTACGACTGCTGAGGTAATTGTAGGTACGTCCGAACTCCCGGTTGTCGTATGTCAATCTAAGCAAGGCTAAACCCTTCTCAGGGCTTATCCAAAAAGACCAAGTCGGATACTTTCCGTCTCGACTCTTTATGTGGATATAAGATCCGCTCCCTTTCGTAGATGCACCTTGAGCAAAATTGTTCGACTGACCATCTGTGCATCCACCGTTTGCGAGACAAAAACCACGATGCGAATACCCATATCCTATTCCCCAAAAATGCACTTCTATGGAATCGTAAGGGATGGTCTTGCGAATCTCACATTCCATATCAGGAGAAGCCTGTTGACAATACCGCTCAATTCCCTTTTGAAAACTTTCAATCTTAGGACCAGTTGCTTCGATGCGAAAAACCTGTGCGGTTAGTCGGACTCCGCGAATCTTTCTTTCTCTCTTGTAGGGCGGTCCTTGAAGCGCATTAAGAAACGTATACAACCATGGGCTGTAACCGGTATTGAATCCCAGGATTGACTTACGACTGGTTATTGAAAGACCGAATCGCTTGAATGCCAACTCGGCGTCCTTCTCATAGTCATACCCCGGAGGATTCAGAGCAATCCATACACCTCGGCTTTGAAACCACGTGGTTCCCCACAGGGCAAGAGCAATCCATCCGACCATCAAAATCGCGATAGCCCACAACATGAAAGATCGAAGCGTGCGAATCATGACGACACAGAGGTCAACTTGGCCTTCGGGAAGTAAGAACGCAAGATTTCATCGTACTTCTGCCCGGCTAAGGCGCGGCCGCGCGCACCCCATTGGCAAACGCCAACACCATGGCCCCAGCCTCGGCCTTCGAAACGGACGGTTTTGCGGCCGCTTTCTACGGACGTTAGCATCAAACTCCGCACCACTTCCGGGCCGGCGGCTAGACGAAACCGATTTCCCTGCACATGGACCGTGCCGCGGGATGTTTTCACCACAATCGTTTCGGCTCGACCTGAATCCATTTTATTGCCGATCGCCACGCTTTTTAAATCACGCAGGTGAATCCCGGCGCGTCGGAGGCGTTTCAGTAATACCGACAAACTGACTTCGGTGGACCATTGATGGCGCGGATAGTCGCTACAGAACGTGTCCGGAACACTCGAAAAACTCGCGTTGGAGACGCGTGACGGCCATACGGCTTCCGGCAAATCGGTATGACCACCGCAGGCGGCGTGAAAAAAAGCTTCGAGCGGTTTTCCATCCAAGTTCAATAAAATCTGGCCACGCGTATTCTCGACCGCCTTGGACGCATCCACCAGTTCGGAATCCATTCCCCCATATACCTGAGACATCACATCATTGGACACGTCGTAAAGCTGCTGAGTGTCCGTGGTTCGGTTAGCGAGCACATAGGTTCGAGAAATCACCGCCTGCACTTTAAGCGCTTCCGTTGGCCATGCCGCACCGACTTCCTTGGGCAAAACGCCGTATAGGTACTGTTCCAGGTTTACATGCTCGACAATTTCCAAAATACCGCCCTTGCCACGATGCAATTGCAAAAAACCCCGATAGCGTCGACCATTCACCCGCAGCGCCTCATCCGGATTTTTTGGACGCAGGATTACATCCGATGCAAAGGTTCGCGTCGCCACAGTCAGGTGGCGTCCCCCTCGAACAGAGAAAGAAGCCGAAGTGGAAAAGGACCGATCTCCGCGAATCGATTGAAACTCGACTGGCCCGGGTGCACTGATACGAACCGCCGACCGGGTGCGCAGGATACGAACGCGAATCAACGAGGAGGAGGCGTGCGATTGCTCCAACGTGTCTTTGGCCCAGCCGGTACGGCCATTTTCAGCCAAACTGCCTGTCACGCAACCCCCTAAAAGAGCAGGGGAGAGCATCAACAAAGCGGTCCAATGGCGCCAGGATGTCATGAGGATTAAAACAAGTCGTTTTGGGTGGCTGAGGGTTCGACAGGACGCACCGGGATGGGGCGCCCCAAATGACGATACGCATGCTCTGTGGCGATGCGGCCGCGTGGCGTACGGGCGAGAAAGCCGCACTGAATTAAAAAGGGTTCATAGACATCGGTAACCGTATCGGCGGCCTCGGAAAGGGCGACGGCCAGCGTATCAATCCCCACTGGCCCACCGTTAAATTTGTCGATGAGCGCCGTTAAAAGCCGTTTGTCCATGGTGTCTAAGCCGCGCGCATCCACATCGAGCGAGGCAAGACCTTGTGCCGCGACTTGGGCGTTGATTTTTTTCCCATCCGACACATCGGCAAAATCACGCAATCGGCGAAGCAAACGGTTGGCAATACGTGGCGTGCCTCGGCTGCGACGGGCGATTTCCTGCAAACCTTGGGCATCGGCTTCTACTTTTAAAATCCGGCTGGACCGCTTCAAAATGTGAAGAAGTTCCGATTCGTTATAAAACTCCAAATGCGCGGTGATCCCGAAGCGGTCACGCAAAGGGCCGGTTAAAAGGCCGGCGCGCGTGGTGGCGCCCACGAGCGTAAAGCGCGGCAGCGGAAGATTGATGGTTTTAGCGCTCGGGCCTTCCCCGATAATAATATCGAGCTTAAAATCCTCCATCGCGGCATAAAGTGTTTCTTCCACCACGTGGTTTAACCGATGGATTTCATCGATGAAAAAAACATCCCCTTCGGCCAGGCCCGTTAAGATGGCTGCCAAATCTCCCTTCCGCTCCAAAACGGGACCTGAGGTTACGCGCAACCCCACTTTCATTTCTTGCGCGATGATGGTGGCCAAGGTGGTTTTGCCAAGGCCGGGCGGCGAATAAAACAAGCAGTGGTCCAGCGCTTCTTTACGCGCGCGCGCGGCCTCCACGAACACACGGAGATTTTTCTTTAGACGTTCCTGGCCGACAAACTCATCGAGGGTTTGGGGACGCAGTGATTGCTCTAAGGGGTCCTCCGCTGGGAGCCCCTGCACGGCCGTCACCCCCGAATGTCCCTGTCTGGGGTCCATGATCGATCCTCCGCCTGTAGGCGATGGAAATGACGATGAAGACGTTATTTTCATGACAGATGTTTAAGCGCTTCTTTGACCAAATGCGAGGGTTCCCCCGCTTGCCGAAGCGGTGAAGGAAGTTGGTCGAGCGCACCTCGGGCTTCATTTTCGCGGTACCCCAAACTAACCAAAGCGGCCAAAGCTTCCCCGATTCCAGTTGGGGTCAAAGCCCCGGCAAATTTCTCACGGCCGGCCACGCGCAAGCCGGCAATGCGGTCTTTTAGCGCCACAATGATTTTCTCCGCCGTCTTTTTTGTAAACCCGAACAAACTGACGAGGCTCCCCGCATCTCCCTCCAAAACGGCACGCCGGAAATCCGGGGCCGACTTGGAGATTTTATCGAGATAATCGAGCGCCTTCTTAGCCCCCGTTCCCGGCACTTCGCGCAAAAGTGTGAACACGTCTTTTTCTTCGAGGGACAAAAACCCATAAAGCGTAATACCGCCGCCATACATGCCCATGGATTCGTTGATATAGACGAGGGCCTCCTGGCTGACGTCCGGCAACCGTTCAAAAGCCGACAACGTCACAGCGATTTCATACCCCACACCTTGAACATCCAGCAACAACTGACCCGGGGATTTTGCCAACACGGTGCCGCGCAACGAGCCAATCATAAGGGACGGTGATTAAGTGAGTGAGCGATTAATCGAGTGAGTGAACGACCGTCCTTTACTGGCTCACTCGCTTTCTCGCTTACTCGTAAGTTTTGATTCGTCTGAAGATGACACAGTGCAATGGCCACGGCATCGGCGGCATCATCCGGCCTCGGGATTTCGGTTAAATGGAAAACACGTTGAATCATGGTTTGCATCTGGAGTTTATCGGCGTCGCCAAAGCCGGTCATAGCGACTTTGACAGAACGAGGATTGTATTCAGCCAAAGCCAAGCCCCGCTCTGCGGCCGCCAACAAGATGACACCACGAGCTTGCGCGGTGCCGGCGATACTGACGGCAAATTTAGTGAAGAACAATTCTTCGATCGCCATCACGCTGGGATGGTAGGTATCAATTAAACGATCGAGATCTTTTCGAATCGTACATAGGCGGTCCGAAAGGCGTCGCCCCGCCGTGGTTTCGATGGAACCGAAGGCAATAAGGCGCGGCTGTGATGTATTTTTTTCCACAACCCCCCAGCCGGTCGTGGCCAGGCCGGGGTCAATACCCAACACCGTGGTGGCGCTAATGGGCGGAGGCTTCAATGATGTCCTTGGGGATATCAAAATTGGCATACACCGTTTTGACGTCATCGTGGTCTTCCAACCCATTCATCAGCGTCAACATCTTCGCGGCGGCATCACCGGTCAGTTTGACAGATGTTTTGGGAACCATCGTGATTTCCGCAGAAACGGTAGGAATTTTGGCCGCTTCGAGCGCTTTTTTCACTTTGTCAAAATCTGCTGGGGCTGTCGTCACCTCAAAAACATCCGCGTCTTCCGAACGAATGTCTTCCGCGCCAGCATCAAGCGCAACCGCCATCAATTGATCTTCGGTCGCGGCCGTTTTTTCAATGACCAGCACGCCTTTCGACGAAAAAATCCAGCCGACGGAGCCAGTTTCGCCTAAGTTCCCGCCATGTTCTGAAAACAGACGGCGGATTTCCCCGGCCGTGCGGTTCTTATTATCGGTCGTAACTTCCACCATCACCGCCACACCGCTTGGGCCATAGCCTTCGTACACCAATTCTTCGTAGTTGACCCCCGGCAGTTCGCCTGTGCCACGCTGGATCGCCTTCTTCATATTGTCGGCCGGCATATTGGCTTCGCGCGCATCGTCCATGGCTTTGCGAAGCCGCGGGTTGGACTCGGGGCTTCCCCCAGCGAGTTTCGCGGCAATCGTGATTTCGCGGATGATTTTGGTGAAGAGCTTGCCGCGTTTGGCGTCGGCAATCCCTTTTTTGTGCTTAATTCCGGCCCAACGTGAATGTCCTGACATGGAAACTCCTTATGAGGGTCTAAATTTGGGTCATTTTAACAGAAAGTCGTCGATAAAGATGCCCTTGCAGATGCCTAGGACGCGTTATACAGAAGGTTAGTATGCGCCTGCACACCAACCCAGGACTTTTGGCCCTCCTGTGCCTGTCTGCGCTCAGACTGGACGCGCAGACCCCATTGAACGAAGCGCAAAAGCAGCTGGGAATTCCCCCTTCAATTGCCCGAGTCACTGATGCGTTCTCTGTTTCCCGCGACCGCACCCCCGATTTTGTATTGATTCAAGACCTTCATGAGCATATCGAGGCCCAAGGCGCTATTGCTTCGATTCTGCTCTATGGCCGAAGGGCATGGAATCTGGAAACCGTTTTTGTTGAAGGGGCTTGCGGCCCTTTAAATCCCGCCGCCTTTGAACGGAACGCAAGCGGTGCGCAACGCGCGGCTTTGATGGATCCAGACAGGACGTTATCGCTTTACGGCATCGAGGACTGGTCGCTCTATACCGAAAATTTAAAGGCCTATCAAAACACGAAACGTTTAGAAAAAGCAGCTCTGGATGAACTGGAAACGATTCAACGCATCCGCCAGGCGTTAGGCAGTCGTGATTCGAGCCGCTGGGATCGACTGAGATCTTTGGTTCGCCTGGAATGGCTCCCTAAGGATGCTATCGCATTCTGGCAGCAAGGCGGCAGCGGAGTCATCCAATCGCCGGCGCTGGCACAAGCCACACAAGTCGCTGAAACGTTTTACCGCTTGGCCGATCTACGAAGCGAGGTGTTCCTGGATAAGTCTAACGAAAAACATGTTTCGGGTCCCCGAGTATTGGTGGTCGGTGGATTTCACACGACAGCGATGGCCGAGCGTCTCCGTCAGGAAGGAAAATCGTTCGTCGTGCTCACCCCTCGCATTACGCGGGTAGATGGTGAAGAGCGTTACGCCGAGCGCATGCAAGAAAGCCTCAGCGCTCTCCGGCTTTGCGAAGCGTCGCGTTAACGACTGCCAAATTCCGTTTCCCTAACTCAAAATTCGGGTCATTCGACAACGCACGCTGATACGCTTCTCGTGCCTCCAGCCATCGGCGCTCTTGAGTTAAGACCCAACCCAGGTTGTTCCACAAATCGCGGTCCTGTGGGAAAACACTTAAACCCTGCTTGTATAAAGACACAACGAGGTCAGCATTTTTAGAAGCGTCCTTTAAATACAACCCCGCCAAAACGTTATAAGCTTCCCGCGACAAAGGGTTAATGGCCAGGCATATCCGATAGTGGCGGATGGCTTCTTCATCATGCCCCGCTTGCATCAAGATCGTCGCTCGGTTGAAAAATATCTCATCATAGCCGGGATTGGCATCAAGCGCCTTACCGTACATTGACGTCGCTTCATCGCGCATCCCTAGCCGCGCATAGACATTCCCAAGCTCATAGCTGTTATTGACTTCCAACGGGTGCCATCGGTAGGACGCCTCTAAAAATTTGCGAGCCCCCATCATATCGATGCCTGCTTTCGATCGTTTGAATCCGTCGAAGAAATTGATTTCAGCGCGCCAAAACGCAAAAGCCCTCGCCGCACTCACGAGCAGCAATAACACCCCCACGCCGGCGACGCTATTTTTAAGCCATGGACGAGGCGTCCAACGATGCGTCGTGACCAATTCAGGGCAAGCCGCGAGCGCGCTTCCCACCCACCACCACAGCATGAAAGCGGGGACGGCAAAGTGGATCGAGACGTTAAGCATATTATCCACGAGCATGCCCGCCACTCCTCCTAGAAACCCTGCTTGAACGGGGCGCCAAGCGGGGTCCAGGCGTGGCTGTACCGCCCACGCTTGTCGGAAAAATACAACCCAAAGCCAGAAGACGATCCCTAACCCCACGAGGCCGATCTGTGACCCGTATTCGAGAATTTCATTATGGGAATTGTTGGCATGCGTCCGAGAACTGAAACGCGCGTCAAAAACCTGTCGTCCTTGATAAAACGGATAGAACAACTCAAAACATCCCCACCCTTTCCCAGCGATGGGATGGTCCACAACCATATTCCAAGCGCAAGTCCATATCAACAAGCGCTGCCATATAGGCCCGTAATACGTTTCATTCGTATTTTTGACTTCCAGCACACGACTGATGACCGTCGCACTGTAAACACTGCTGCCACTTTTAGGCCAAAGCATGGTCATCAGTCCAAGACTCACCAGCAGCATGAATAACCATTTGCCGCACTGGGCACGAAACGTAGGGATTCGCTGAAGCGAAACAACCACGATGCCCACGCCCAGCAACAAACCGGCCCATGATGATCGGGTCAGGGTGGCCAACAGCGCACCTATATTGATCAGAATGCCAAACAACAAAACCATCCTCGGCGCACCCATGGATTTCAACAAATAGTCTCCCACCATCACCGGAATCACCAAGACGAGAAAGGAAGACAAAAAATTGGGATTGCCAAACGTGGAAACCGGGCGGCTGCCATAGGGATTGAGCGTTTTAGGCCAAATCCATTCGATGCCGAAGTACTGAGCGATGCCATAGACCGACGCCGCGACACTTACCCCATAGGTGAGCCACAGCAAACGTTTCATCAAGGCACGGTCTTGAAGCCTGACTACCGCCGCGTAGACCAGGGCGGTATTCATCACTAAAAAAATAACACCTTTGCTTCCCTCGCTATAGATCGGCTTCAAAAGCACCGGATGGTTGACCATCGAAATGATCCACGACGCCACACACCACACCACCAACGCACCCAACGGCCAATCCAATGGCGTGCTGCGCCAGACAAACGTCCCTTCGCGGTAGTCTTTCCACAGCCATATCAGCCACAAAAAAGCCATCAGAATGTTTAAGAGCGCAATTTGTGTGTAGTAAGGGTTACGGGTGAGGTCCGTAAAAAAAAGAAGCGGGCAAATAACGAATAAGGCGTAGAGAATCCAACGGATGCTGACAGGGATGCTGTTAGCGAGCATGCAACTTGCTGCGAACAGCAGCCAAATTGTTTTTCACACGATCATTGGAAGGGTTGCTGCGCAGCGCCATGCGGTAGGCCCGTTCAGAGGCCATCCAATGGCCGCGCATAAAGCGGATGTTGCCTAAGTTTTCCCACATTTCCGCCGTATAGAGTCGTTCGTAATGCCGATGGGTGCGGTCCCAATCCTCACCCATCATGTTGTGCTCCGCTTTGCGGCAACCCCAGGCTTCCAGCGATTCTTTGTACTTGGCCTCGACGGTATCAAACTCACGTTTTGCATCGGCCGCACGTCCCAATTGGTTGTATACCTCGCCCAGCCGCATATGTACCCAAGCGGAGCGCGAGAAGTTACCCTCAAAAACGGGATCGATATCATGGTACTGCTGGAAAAACGCCAAGGCTTGATGCCAATCATCCATCAGACGTTTTAACGCCGCATCCGCCTCTTGCCGTTTGCCTTGCTGAAGCAAGGTTTCCCAGGCCCGGCGATCATCTTCCGCTTTTTTCAAATAGACGAGACCGGCTTGATGTTTCGATTGGACATAGTTCGGCGCCAACGCCCACAACTTTCGATACTGCTCGAGCGCGCGATCAAAATCGCCGGGTCCCCATCGGTCGGTATAGACATTCCCCATAAAGTAATACGACATCAAATAGTTGGGGTTTAGCCGCACGGTCGTCCCATAGTGACGTATAGCCTCTTCCCACTTGCCTTGCTTGGAAAAAAAGATGCCCCGGTTGTGATTCACATCCGCCATGAAATAGCCCCAAAAGATTTTTAACGGGTAAAGGGCGGCCAACAAAATGAAGAAAACCGGTACGGAGCGAACCGAACGGCAAACGCGGTAAATACCCCACAAGACCGCGCCCACGGTGCCTGCAAAGGCCACCCAGGCAATCAGCCATAACAATGCTTCGCCAAAGGCCGGAGGCAAGGGCCCTTGAGCGTTATTAAATTCGCTCAGGACGATCCACGCTAAATAACCATAGCCCACACCCACAAAGGATGAGCCCACCATCGCCAAAGTCGAGGGTGGCTCTTCTGGCGGAAGCTGTTCCCGGGCGTTTAATTGGTCATCCGAATCGGCCATGGGATCATGAATGACCATGGCACCAATCAAGCCCATCAAAAGCCAAAGGAAAATACCGGAGGAAACAAAGCGCAGCGAGACGTCCATCAGGTTATGCATGAGCATGCCCCAAAAAGCCGCCAAGAAACCCAGCATGTAATAGGCGCGAGGGTCGTCACTGACGCGCTTTTTTCCGCTAGTCGGGTCACGAATGGTTAACCCTTGAGTGAAGCGCCCCAACGCGCGGAGGCCTGACGTGGAAAACATTACGATCAACCAAACGAAAATCCCAAAGCCCACGACGCCTTCGTCCATGAGCACTTCGATGTATTCATTCTCCGCATGGTCTGTTTCGGTATTGTGTTTGCCTTCGATGTGGAAAATTTGCGGACGGCGAAACGCCGGATAAAGGACGCGAAACGACCCGATGCCGTTTCCAAGGATAGGGTTCATCTGGGCCATTTCCCAAGTGGACGTCCAGGTCACCAAACGAAACCGCAAGGAGTCGGCACGTGTGGTGGAGTAATAGCCCACCGCAATGGTCATCAATATCAGCGTCATCCAGCCGGCGGACTGAATGGCGCGTTTCACTTTATCGGATGAAAACTGTGAAAACTGAAAAAGCACGAGCCCCAAGAATGAAAGGTAACTGCCCACATACCCCACCCAGGCGCCCTTTGAGAACGTAAGGAAGACACACAGCGTAATAAGGAAGAACAATACGCCCAAAAACGAGAACTGAATCGCCGCAAAAAAGAGGAAGCCCATAAGCAGCATCATGAAAAATGGGTTTTCCCAGCTTTTGAGCTCCACCGAACCGCCAAAAATCTTGGGACATTGCCATAAAATGGCCGAAACCAGGATAGCAGCCAAGGAAAAGATCAGCACCGACGTCGGGCGCTCACGTTGACGACGCAGCAGAAGGGCCAACGTGATCGGCGTCAAAATGACCAAAAAATTGCCGAAGAAATTGGGGTTTCCGAAGGTGGAGAACACACGGTCGGAGAAAGCCTGACGCCAAATGAAGGGATCAAGCCAGCCGGGCTTGGGTGTTTGATAAAAGCGGAAATCGAGGGATTGGATTAACCCATAAATAGAGGCAAGCGCCACCGCCGCCAGCAAAAACGTCACCATCCGCTTCATACGTTCCAACGTTTTAATTTCAAAAAGGGCGATGAGTGCCATGTGCACATAAAACACACGCCGTAACATTTCATCCAAACTGTTTCCAGGGTAAGGCGCCAACGCCCACGACACAATACCCGAAACAAGCGAAATAAGAAGCGGCACGACCAGAGGTCCATACCGAGACCAATCCATGGTCCAACGGCTGGCGACCATCACATAGAAGCCGGTGGTCAGCACCGTGCCGAGCATTTGAACGAGGGTGATTTTGACTTGAGCGGAATCGTAGGTGTGGAGGTAAAACCCGACGGAGGTTAGGAAATAGAAAAGTGGAAGGCCCCAACTGAGGAGCCGGCCGGTTAAACGGGAGGTCGCGATATCCTGCAGCATCGGCGGCACTATACTAATTTGTCCGCCTCCGCTAAACTACCGCTATGGCGGACATCCGCCGCAGCCTTCGGCGAAGGCGGATGGTTAATCAGCGCGTCTTTTGAAGCGGAAGTTAAAGCTAATACGATGGGTCATTCCCAGGTCGCCCAACGGCACAAACGCGTAATCGATCGACCACATCCCGGGTCGAATGCCGAACCCGGCACTAAAGTCTGAAAGGGCCCCTAGGTCTGGTCGTTTGAGCGCATAACGATACCCGAAACGAAGCGAGAACACTTTTCGCGGTGAGACTTCGGCCCCCACATCAAATTCCCCTTTCGTATCCCTTCGCTTGACGTAATCCGCGGATAAAAGCCACTGCGCGAAGGGCTGCCCGGAAATGCCGGCGCGAAAGGTGTAGGGAAGTTTGACCGCCGCTTCCTCAAATTTGGACACATATCCAAGGTTCAGAAGCGATGCGCCCACATTCCACGACCGCGATTCATTGGAACGCCACAGCACACCGAAATCCATCGCAGCGCCCTTGGAGGTGGCGTCTTCCAAATCTTCGCGCAAAAATTTTAACGTCGACCCCACCAGTAAATCATCGGTCACGGGTTTGGCCAGAGTGCCTCCTAGAGCCATATCTGACGTGGAAAAATCGCCCTGTTCCGTAAAACCATCCCCGGTGGTAAGCCCCGTGGCCGTGGTCCGCGTAATCCCTCCCACACGTAAGTAATTCAAAAACGTCCCCCAACTTAAAGAGTCGCGCCCGGCACGGCCGTAGGCCAATGATTCTTGAGTAATCCCTTCGACATAGGTCAGGTGTTGGACGGATAGCTGGGATGCGACCATCGACGCCAAGGACGCAGGGTTATAAGCGACCCCTTGAACATCATTGGGAACCGAGGTAAACGCCTGCCCCATGGCTGTTGCGCGCGCCCCAACGGGAATGGCCAAAAATGTAAACCCCGATGTACCGGCGTTATCACCGGCAAACGCAGGAACACCCAAGGAGAGGACCGCCACAGAAACCAGAAAGGCTCGCATGCGCGTTAGGTATACCAGGGCCCCCTGTAACGTGCAATAGAAAAGTAGCGAAAAATGAAGGTGAAACAGAAGGTGGGACCAGATGCTCTTGAGAGCCAGGAATGAAAGGAGAGCATTCAAGGAAATCAGATGTCAGAAAGACGCCTCGTTGCGATCTGATTTCCTTGAGTGCTCTCCTTGCTCTTTAAAGTTGGGAAGCTACTGATGATGGTATTTGGGGCCAAACCATGGGCCGGATGCTACAAAATCACTCTCTAATTCGGGATTTCGGGCTCCACCAGTCTTGCTAAGTTCCGCAAAGATTCCTGCCAGCCAAGATAACAAGCCTCCGCCGGGATAACGTCGGGAATGCCTTCTTGCACAATGGTGAGTTCCGTACCCACCGACACTTTGCGCAATGTGACCGTAACTTGCATTTCACCAGGCAGACTCGGGTCATCAAATTGATCGGTGTAGCGAAGCCGCTCGTTGGGGACTAATTCGAGGTACTTCCCGCCAAACGACGTGGTCGTCTCGGTTGTAAAGTTAGTGAAGGACATTTTATAAGTCCCCCCGACCTTCACCTCGGCGTGATGCACTTTTCCCGTAAACCCATTGGGCGGCAGCCAACGAGCCATCGCATCGGAATTGAGGAAAGCGCGATAAACTTTTTCAGGTTTCGCCGCCAAAACGCGGTGCAGTCGAACGGTGTTAGGCATGGGCATTCTCGTTTAGATCTAATCTAGCGCTTCCATCACACAAATCCCAAAAACGTAAGCCGAGGAGCGGGCTCGAACCGCCGACCTGCTGTTTACGAAACAGCTGCTCTACCAACTGAGCTACCTCGGCAAAAAATTGATGATGTCAAAGGGTCTCGACGCAGCTGATTATAGCAGAGGCTCTTTTACGGACGAACCGATCAATGGGTGTGGGCGCCGCCCCCCTCCCCTGTTATAAAATGCGGCATGGACTTTTTTGTTTGGAGTATCGTCATTGTGCTGATTTTGGTAGGGCTTTTTGGAACGGTCTTACCCGCCGTGCCGGGGGTTCCTCTCGTCTTTGCCGGAATTCTCATGGCGGCGTGGGTGGATGGTTTTACTCGTATCAGCCCTTTAACCGTTGTGGTCTTAGGGGTTCTCACCCTCCTTTCTTTGGTGTTGGAATACCTTATGTGCTACTGGGGCGCTAAAAAAGCACACGCCTCCAGCGAGGCTCTGTGGGGAGGCGCTATCGGAGCCCTGGTTGGTCTTTTTGGTGGGATCGTGGGGGTGGTCATGGGCCCGCTCATCGGGGCCATGATCGGGGAATGGATCGCGCGGCGCGATCTTGTGCGCGCGGGCCACGTGGGATTTGCTTCCTGGGTTGGCATGCTCTTGGGCTCTGCCGCCAAACTGGCCATCAGCTTTATTCTAATTGGCGTTTTCCTGGTTTCATATTTCTTCTAATCCAGAATCCGAACAGAAAGCGAAGTAAAATAGCCGCATGCTGCAGTATAAATCTCTAGAAAAATCGATTAAACGGATCGAAAAAAGCTGGTCGTTTTATCAATCCGATTTGGCGCAATCGGATGTGGCGCTTCGTGAAGAATTTCGCAGCGCGGTCATTCATTCGTTTGAAACGGCTTATGAGCTGGCTTGCAAAATGATTCGCCGCCAACTTCGCGAAATCGAACCGAACCCCTCCGAATTGGATGCTTTAGCGTTTGCCGATCTGCTTAGGCGTGCCGCGAAAGTTCAGCTGATCCCGGATGTCAAGCGGTTTCTCGATTACCGCGACCATCGCAATGAGACCGTCCATGTTTACGAAGAAAATGTGGCGGCTTCCGTGGTGGAAGTGATCCCAGATTTCATCCAAGATGCAAACCATCTACTTCATGAACTCCAAAAGCGAAACCGCTAAAGCGTTTCAGCTTTCGGAAGACGACTTGGCCGAAGTTCAAGCCATTTTGAAACGATTTTTCGCCGGTCAGGAGGTGTGGGTGTTTGGGTCACGGGCTATGGGCAAGGCCACGCCAACATCAGACCTGGATCTCGTGGTGAAAACCGACTCGCCCATTCCGCTCTCCCGCCTTTCTCAAGCCAGAGATGCATTCAGCGCCTCCCGCCTTCCCATCGAAGTGGATTTACTGGATTGGTCGCAAGTGAATAACGATTTCCGCCAGGTCATCGAGAAAACCCACCGCCTCTTCAAGTCAAAATCCACATCGTAAAGAGCCCAGCTCAGGTGACTCTCGACACCTGGTTTTTCAGTCCCGTCCTCTATTTTGGCGGCTAAAGCCGCCTACATCGACGGGACAGTCCCAACCATTTCAGCTCGCTTTCAGCGAGCGATATCAAGGATGGGACAGACCAGTGCTCTACCACGCTTAAGAAAATTTGGCAAGGGAGAGGATCGAACTCTCGACACCTGGTTTTTCAGTCCCGTCCTCTATTTTGGCGGCTAAAGCCGCC
>CAYTWA010000002.1:0-411990 GCA_964441955.1 uncultured Elusimicrobia bacterium | reverse complement strand
GCTTAAGAAAATTTGGCAAGGGAGAGGATCGAACTCTCGACACCTGGTTTTTCAGACCAGTGCTCTACCACTGAGCTACCTTGCCGAAATTTGGAGAAAATGAAAAGGGCGTGCGCATTCTAACAAAAGCTTTCGGACACTCAGGCGGTTGGGGTTAGGAGCTCGGGGGTATCCGACGTTTTGGCGACCGCTTGAATCTCTTCACGGGAGGTGCCCAAGACCGACAAAATGGGGCGCATAATATCTTTGTAAAAAATTCGGTCCGAGAATATTTTTTCGCCAATGATGGTTTGGCCGCGGTGTTCCCAGTTGGGGATCAAAGACTGGGCAGGCATGCGGAAATCTTTGAGCACCTTCGCGATGTCTTCCAGCGTGCCATCGCGGTCCATCTTCATGTAGAGCTTCACCCCATCTTGGAAGAACTGGTAATGCGACGACTCGTCTCTTGCAATCAAACTAAGCGCCGTAGACAAGGCCATATCGTTGTCTTCAATGGCCTTACGCCGGAGATTTTTATAGTTCATCCCCGTGGACAATTCTTGAAACGTCGTATAGACCATCATTTGCCGTGGGGTTTCAAAGGGCAATTCCCACTCCCGCTCAAGCACCACTTCCGAAAAATCCCGAATTTCTTTTTCCGTGCGCTTTCCGGAACGAATTAGCCACTCCTCCAGAGCAAGCGAATGCTTCGATTCTTCATACCCCCAATTCGCCTGAAACCACGCCCGACCCCGGCTTTTACGGATTAAGTGAAGTAGTTTCGAAGTGTAATCGGGCAAGAACAATTCCACGGCACAAAAGGATTCCACGATTAAAGCCACCGAATCCCGGGTTTGCGGGTTGCATTTCTCCCAGGGAATGTCTTTTTCGATGTTCCACCGGCGTTCCGCCTCGGCGCGCCGGAAAAAGTCGCGGTAAAGCTCGTAGAGTTGGTTCTCAAATTGAGGGGATGTGGTTTCTGGCATGGGTTGATTATAGAAAAGCGGACGTGACAGCAGACGGCGGAAATGTTAATTTCCTCGCGCCACGATGACGAAAAAGATCCTTATCGCTTCGACTGAAGACCGGCCGGCATGGCTTTCTTTAGACGTCGAGTGGCTCCCCTTAGACCCAAACCTTTCGTACGGCGAACGCCAAAAAGCGGCCTGCCGGCATGCTTTGCGGCGCAGCGTCGATGCCGTTTTAATTTTGACCCCCGACACCCTTTTAACCGCGGAGAATTGGCACGCGCTGGTGTCTTTTAGCTCCTCTAACACGGCGTCGATTCTCTTAGCCCCCACGGTCAATCGTTTGCTTGCGGGCCGCGCGTTTAAGAGGCGCATTTACCTATTTTTCGCACGGCAGCTTGGGCGCATTCTAGGGGAATGGAACGTACAGGATTTTTTAATGGATTTCACACGCCCTTTTCGAATGTATGACACGGCTTTTTTGCGTCGGGTCCCCTTTGAACTAAACAGCGATGAACAAACCTTCGACATAGAAATGCTCTTTCAGGCCTACGCGCTTCAATCCTGCGTGGCGGAACTCCCGGCGTCGACGCAAGCCCCTCCAGGAAAAGAAAGATATTTTAACGCCCGCTACACCTGGGACGTCATGATGGAAAGCGTTCGCTACCGCTCCCAAAAAATCGGGTTTCTTTGTTCTATGAAATACCGCGGATTGCTGCGCCATGAGGTTAAATACGCCGACAAATCGCAGGAAAAGGGCTCGACGCATGCCCATGTATTCAAACGAGTGCCCAGGGGTTCGCGTGTGCTCGACATGGGGTGCGGCCCTGGGTTCGTATCAGGGCGTTTAAAAGAAAAAGGCTGCCGCGTGACGGGCGTTGACGCCGTATCCCCCGAGCATTACCCCGGAGACCGCTTTGTCGCCATGGATTTAGAAGCCGGCCCCCCCCGCGAAGATTTTTCCGCCTACGATTACATTCTTTTGCTCGATATTTTGGAGCATTTATCGAACCCCGAACAGTTCCTCATTTATTGCCGGTACCGCTTGGAGACTGAAAAACGCCCGCTGTTCATCTTTTCAACCGCCAACGTCGCTTTTATCGGGATTCGAGCGGCGCTTGGGATCGGGGTCTTTAATTATGGGGAACGCGGGATTTTGGATGTAACGCACCGGCGATTGTTTACCTTGGGCTCTTTTATCCGAATGCTGCGGGAAACCGGCTATGAGGTGCTGGGGTACCACGGCATCGGCGTGCCGTTTATGCTGCTTTTTCCCAACACGTTTGGACGCTTTCTCGGCTGGGTCTCAAGCGCCCTCGCAAGACTTTGGCCCTCGATGTGGGGTTATCAAATTATGGTGGAAGCACGCCCGAAGAGGCGCTAACGCGAGAAGAGTCGTAGAATTCGGCCCAGCGCCCGATCACTAAATCCCAGTTTGCGCTTAAACAAATCGACGGCGCGAAGCACTTGCTTATCCCCCCAAATCATCATTTTACGAAGGGGGCTATCCGTGGGTTTGGGGCGGTATTCGGTCGAACGCGTCAACACCGGCTTGGGTTCCACCGTAAAGTAGTACAGCGCAATCGATTTGCGTGTCCACCCTTCTGGGCAGGTCAGCGGGTCTGGTACTCCATGAAAACTATCCGGAGCCGTTGAAAAAATGAGTAGCCGGTTAAAAATAGGGAGCACTTTTTTCTGGCAGGCCTTGGCTTGACGGTCCCACACTTGGAGGTGTCCGCCATACTCTTCTTTCCAATCCGGGTTTAGATAAACCAGGGCGTTTAGCCGGCGTGCCCAATGGGTCTGGTAGGGATGCGCCGTAAAATCTGCATGGATATTTAAGAAACCCCCCCGCTTGGTCTGATGTAAACCACCCCCTTGAAGGGTCGGATCGGGGACTAATTTTGGAATCCCGCTTAAATCCACCAGCCATTGCACAAACCGCGGGCTATTTAATTCGTCAATTACCCGAAGCGCAGGAGCAGGGATATATTCCCGCTTGGTTTGTGCCAATTTGCGCTCGTTGACGTGCGTGTAATGAATCCACTCATCCGATTGCGCCGGAGGAAATGTTTTATACGCCTCTTGCGCGGCCTCGGGCTCCAAAAAATTATCAATGACGATATGCGGGTACGGCTGGGCGCTCCGATACGCGCCGCGCCATTCCCCAAGCCGGGTTTCCAACTTTGAATAATCTAAAACGTTTTGAAGTGTGTTCATCTTGAATTGATTATTAGAGGTGTTCTGGCTTTTTGCAACAATTTCTTATATGGTCGGCGCGATGCCGCGCTCCACCGCCCCCAAACATCCCCACCCGTCAGAACCGGCAGCGCCGCCTCCTCGCGCCGTCGAGTTGTGGGTCGCTTTGGCGGTCTTGGGGCTTGGGATTGTCACCCTTTTATGGAAACCCATTTTTACGGAACAAATTTACCTTCCTCTAACCAATCTTCAGGGCAGCTACCCCTGGCGCAATGAACTCCCTTATGTAGAACCGACACCCGGGGGCCCATGGGGCGGCGGTGAAGTCATTCGCAATTTTTTTCCCTATTTGAAATTTTCTGCGGATTGCCTCCGTCAGGGACTTTTTCCTTTATGGAATCCTCATGCCAACGCAGGGGCGCCGCTGCTTGGAAACCAGCTGAGCGCTGTTTTTTCGATGCTGCAAATTCCCTTTTATATCGTCCCCATTCATGCGATGCGCTTTTTGGAAGACATTCTCAAATTGGCTTTAGCCTTCTGGGGCGCTTTCTTTTTCGCTCGAACGGTTGGAATGGCACTGGTCCCGGGGCTATTTGCTGGAATGGCCTACGCGTTTTGCCCGTATATCGTGGGCCATCTCGTTTACCAACAAGCCACGTCGGCCACCTGGCACCCGTGGGTTTTTCTGGGCGCTGAAGCCTTCATCCGCAAACAAAAACCAGGGCTTTATTTCCTGCCGTTTGCCGTCGGATTTGCCTCGATGGCAGGCCATGCGGAAACGGCCCTCTTTACCTATATCGCTTGCGGCGTGTATACGGCTTTTCGCCTAAGACAAACACAACCTCAGCAAAAATGGGTGGCTCCCTTCATTCGCTTCAGCGCCTTCAGTGGGTTGGGCGGTTTTATTGCAGCGCCTTACCTCATTCCTTGTTTTGAATACTACTGGTCCAGCTACAACAAAGCGTGGCGTGAGTCACCCGGGCTCCTTTCGCTCATGGACAGCATGTCGCGCCCATTGGGCAGTGGGGATGTTCCCCAAATCGCCGTGCTTTTGGGCGGTGTTTTTGCGGCCGTCTGGAGCACGGATCAAATTCGCAAAGGGCGTCTCTGGGGATGGGTGACAGCAGTGAGTGCGGCCGGAGTGTCTTTGGGTGCGGCGATGAATTTAGGACTTGAAAATTATTTTCCGTTTTCATTTATCGGCTTCCAGCATATGGGCGGCTTCCAAATGAGCGGCGCTCTACTCACGCTTTGCGCGCTCTATGGTCTCATTCAAAAAAATCAGCCCGTGTGGCTTAAGGCCCTGGGTTGGCCCACGCTTCTAACGATCGCCGTGGCTTATCGAGCGCCCTTTATTTCTCAACTTTTTTATTACTCCCCCTTTTTTAAGCTAAGCCATTTCCATTTCTTGGAACATACCGCGGCCTTTGGAATGGCTTGTTATGCAGCGTGGGGCGCCCAGCAAAGCCTAACCTCTGCCAACCGTTTAGATGATGGGAAACGCTTGATTCGATTGGTCCTGGCTTTAGCGGGGACGTGGATCATAGGCATCTACACGCAGGGGCCGTTGATGCAAAGTTTTGGCAGCGAACCCGTGCGCTTGATGAAAGACTCGTTTCATACCGGGGAGGGCTTCGAAACGCCGGGCAAAACAAAATCCTGGAAACGTTGGATTGATATCGGAGGTAGTTTTCCGCAGCACCAAGGCATTCAGTCCGCACAAATTGGGCTTTTGATCAACAACCAATTCAAAGAACTTCCCGGCATCACGCTTCGCCACATAGGCGACCGTGCGACCTTTAAAACGCGTATACAAGACTCGGGCCTTGAAGGCGAATTTTTCCCCGTCGCTCTGGTGATGTACAACGACGGCCGCCAGGAACAATACGCGGGGCTTCCGCTGTCTTTTGCTTCACGTGAACCTTTCTTAAAAGCCAATGCCGTCGCTTTAGTAGGACTACTGCTCATGATTTTTTTCTTCGCCTGGCCTGCACGAATCGCATGGACGCCCATCGCCGCCGTCGCGATTTTGGAAATCATTGCGCATGGTTGGGGGTGGGTGGGGGCTGCGCCTAAATCTCTTTATTATCCCACCACCCCTGCGATCGAATTTGTGAAGAAAGGCCCTTGGCCGCCGCGCGTTTTTGGCCCTGCGGATAACTTGCTGTGGCCGGACACTTCCACGTGGTACCGCTTTTACGATTACCGTGGAGCCGACGACGTGACCACGCTGCACAAAACCAACTTTGACCGGCTCGCGATCCCCTTCCTTTATGACAGCGACCCCAAACGCAAAACCATCGGCCTTCAGTTGATGGGTTTGGCCTCTGTCGGTTACTTGTTGGAAGCCAGCTCCAAAAATGTCAGTCCGCTTCTGGGTGCGCCAGTCTACCAGGGCGGGCTCACAATTTACAGCAATCCTTTTGCAAAACCGTACCTTCAGCTCTTTCCCCCGTCGGCCGTACGTGTCCGTCTGGACGAAGGTGTGTTGGAAAAGTACCGAGAAGCCGAACCCCTAATTTCCGATGTCGCCCAAAAAATGCTCTCGGGTGAGCTAGACCCCGGCACCCATCTTTTACTGCACCAGCGCCCGATGCTTCAGGGGATGGATCACGTGGTCGCCTCTTACGAAGCACCGAGCATGGATGTTTTGGTTAAGAAACCGACGGAGTTAACACTTAAAACCGTGACCACGTCTGCGCAATTTTTAATGGAATCCGAAGTCGACTTCCCGGGCTGGAAAGCCTACGTCGATGGCAAGGAAACGCCTCTTTTGCGCGCCTGGCTGGCGTTTCGTGCAATAGAGTTACCAGCCGGAGAGCACGTGGTCCGTTTTCTTTATCGCCCAGCCAATTTTTACATCGCCGTTTTAAGTTGTCTTATCGTCATGCTGGTGTTGTTGAGCAATGCCGTTCGGTCTTGGAGCTCCGTTTCAGAATGGTCGCGTTACTTCGAGCGCGGAATGATTATCTTCGTCTTTTTACAAGGTTTTTTCTGGCTCGGGTGGGCGGCTATTGTCGCCAAAACAGCGCTTCCTTGGCGTTTGGTGTGGCTGAGCGGGTTGGCGGCGCTGGCCTATCTCTTCATTTTCCTACTGACTAAAAAATGGCGGAGCTGGCGGGACTCGAACCCGTGACCTCTGCCTTGACAGGGCAGCGCTCTAACCAGCTGAGCTACAGCTCCAAAATTGGTTTTTAATTCCCCTGAAGCACGTTTTTATGCAGTTGTGTCTGCACCGTTGCTTGTTCCTTCAACTCTTGCTCGGCTTCCATCACGCGGTCCACAATCTTATGCGTGACAATAATGATCAAGGATCCCAAAATAAAAAGTGTTGCCAGATGCGAAAAAAGCCGTGATTTCACATGGTCTTTAGCGTATTGTCGCAAAACCCACCGGACGTTCATGGCGACTAAAACCCAGGTCAGCGAAACAACCGTGACATACGCCCAAATCACCATTCATAAACTCCTTTAAGACAAAATCAAAAGCGTGGGCGGTAAAGGATTTGAACCTTTGGCCCTCGCCTTGTAAAGGCGATGCTCTACCGCTGAGCTAACCGCCCAAAAAATCGACGCGATTGTATCACAGCCCTGCCCCATCCATATATTGCTCGCAAGATGAGAGCTCAATCGATGGGACTGTCTCATCGATATGTCCGCCTAGGGCGGACTTCCTAGCGGACGAGGCCTGCCCGACGAAACAGGGCGTCGGCCTGGCGAACAAAGTAACCGGGGTCAAAACAATCTTCCAACTTTTGGCGGTTAAGGCGGCTTGTGATCTGGGGATCGTCTTCTACTAACATCCGAAAGCTTTCTCCATTCGTCCAAGCGCGCATCGCATAGTCTTGTACTTTTTTATAAGCCTCTTCCCTACGATATCCAGACTCTACCAAGGCAATGAGAATTCTTTGAGAGGAAACGATTTCCACCGTTTTCGACATGTTTTTCTTCATGTTTTCAGGGTACACCTGAAGCCCTGCGATCACTCCCGTAAGCCTGTGAATCATAAAATCCAACAGGATCGTGGCATCGGGCAAGGATACCCGTTCCACCGAAGAGTGGCTGATGTCTCGTTCATGCCATAAGGCCACACTTTCAAGGGAGGCCTGAGCGTAGCTGCGGACCAGCCGCGCCAAGCCGCACAGGTTTTCGCTGGCTATAGGGTTTCGCTTATGGGGCATTGCGGAACTGCCTTTTTGGCCTTTGGAAAAGGGTTCCTCCGCTTCCAAGACCTCGGTGCGCTGAAGATGCCGGATTTCGGTGGCCACCCGCTCAAGACTCGCGGCTACTACGGCTAACTCGCACATGTATTCGGCGTGCCGATCGCGCGGCACCACTTGTGTTGCAATCGGTTCGCTTAACAACCCTAATTTTCGGCAGACGAACGCCTCCACGGAGGGCGGAAGGTGCGCAAAGGTGCCCATGGCGCCGGAGAGTTTCCCCCATCCTGCAATCGTTTTTGCGCGCTGCAAACGCTCTAGCGCGCGCGTCATTTCGGTGTACCACCCGGCCACTTTAATGCCAAAGGTGATCGGCTCTCCGTGAATACCATGCGAGCGGCCCATCATGAGCGTTCGTTTGTAACGTTTGGCCAAAACGGCCAGGGATTTACGCAAAATGCCCATATCTTGAATCAAGAGATCCGCCGCTTCCACCATCTGAACCGCTAAAGCCGTGTCGAGCACATCCGACGACGTAAGGCCCATATGCAAATAGCGGCCTTCAGGGCCAACGGTTTCGGCCACTTGCGAGACAAACGCAATGACGTCATGCTTCACGGTTTTTTCGATCTCTCGAATGCGCGCCACATGAATACGGGCCTTGGAACGAATTTTGGCCAACGCTTTGGCCGGCACGCGCTTCATGCGAACGAGGGCTTCCGTCGATAAAATTTCAACCCGCAGCATCGTTTCAAAACGGTGCTCATCGGTCCACAAACGGCTCATCTCCGGACGGGAATAACGATCAATCATGACTGTCTCCCTAATGTTTGGCTAAAGTCGCGAATCACTTTTGGATATAAAACGTGTTCTTCCTTAAGAACCCGTGCGGCTAATTTTTCGGCCGTATCCAACGGCCGTACGGGCACACGTGTTTGCGCCAAAGTACGTCCATGGTCGAATTCTTCATCCACCAGATGGACCGTGCAGCCGGATTCTTTTTCTTGGGCCGCCACGACGGCCTCATGCACTTTATGGCCATAGAGGCCGGCGCCACCATATTTCGGCAATAGGGACGGATGGATATTCAAGATCCGTCCGCGGAAACGCGAAACGATTAGAGGGCCAATCTTTCGCATGTAACCCGCCAAACAAATTAAATCGGCTTTGGCTTCCACGAGCGCATTAAGCAGCGCGGCCTGAAAAGCCTCATCCGACGAAAAATCACGGAGCTTAAGGACCGCTGTGGGAATAGCGTAATTCTTGGCTCGCAGCAACGCAAAGGCATCGGGATTACTCGAAATGACTAAGACGATTTCATTTTGAGGAAGCGCGCCGGATGCCTTCGCGGCCAAAATCGATTCGAGGTTACTTCCCCCGCCCGAAACCAAAACCACCGTACGAATCTTCGGGGCATCAGGCAAATTGGATGCCTTTGGACCCTTGCTCTACCACACCGATGCGGTAAAGAGCGGGCAACTGTTTTTCCACCGGCGCGACATCTTTTTTGGACACGACCAAAATGAGACCGATCCCCATATTAAGCGTACGGTACATCTCCTCATCAGGAAGGTTCGCTTTCGATTGGATCTCTTTAAAGAGCTCCGGTACTGGCCAGGACCCTTTGGTGATTCGAATAGAAAGGCCTTTAGAAAGTACACGCGGGATGTTATCGATAAAACCACCGCCTGTAATGTGGGCCATGCCCTTGATCACGGTTTTCTTTTTTTCGACTAAAGGCATGACGTCCGCGACATAAATTTTCGTGGGTTCGAGGAATTCTTTCCAGCGCCGCGCCAGTTCGGCTTCAGGAAACACTTTGCGAACCAACGAATATCCATTGGAGTGAATACCAGAAGACGGCAAGCCTAAGACCACATCGCCCGGCCGAATCGTTTTTCCATCAATGATCTTCGCTTTGTCCACCACACCCGTAGCAAAACCGGCCAAGTCATATTCACCCGGCTGGTAGAAGCCCGGCATCTCCGCCGTTTCGCCGCCCAACAACACACACGACGATTGACGGCAGCCTTCTACGATGCCTTTGACGACTTTTTCTGCCACATCAACGTTCAATTTTCCGCAGGCAAAATAATCAAGAAAAAAAAGCGGTTTGGCGCCGCAGCACAGAAGGTCGTTCACGTTCATGGCGACCAAATCAATTCCCACGGTATCGTGTTGATCGGCCAGAAAAGCAATTTTGAGTTTTGTTCCCACGCCATCGGTACAACCGACTAATTGGGGATTTTTGTAGCCTTTGGGAAGCGGCACATGACCGGCAAACCCACCAATCAACGGCGACATTTTTTTGATCCGCTCGACTAAGGCATTGCCCGCATCCACATCCACACCGGCGGTTTTGTACGTAATCATTTTTTCACCGACTCCTGCCTGCCGGCAGGCAGGTCGGGGCGGCTTCCCGGCTTGACCAGTGGCGTACCTTCTTCACACATCGGACACTGGTCCTGGGTGTAAGTCACAAGCGGCAAGCGCAGAAGCGTTTTCTTCGGAGACGGCAAACGAAGTTCCCCTTCACTACGATCGGCCACCGCGGCAAAACCCGCGATGGAACCGCCTAAATTTTGCACGAGTTCGGCAATTTCTAAAACAGAACCGCCGGTCGTCATCACGTCCTCAGCAATCACCACATTTTCTCCCGGAATAATGGCAAAACCCCGCCTAAGCGTAAACCGACCCTCCACACGCTCGGCAAACATCGCGCGTGCGCCTAACGCACGTGCGATGGTGTAACCTAACACAATGCCACCCACCGCCGGAGAAATGACAACAGTCGGGGGTTTTTCCCCGCCTTTAAACGCTTTGGCCAGTTCCGCTCCCAAGCGATCAGCGTCACAACCATACTGAAACAACAGTGCACATTGAAGATATGTATCGCTGTGCAAGCCGCTCGTCAGCTTGAAATGGCCCTGCAGGAGTGCACCGCGCTCCTTGAAAAGTTTTAAGACATCATCGTGCGTCACGTAAGACCTCCTCAACAGCCTTCAGCGGATCTTTGGCTTCAATAATCGGCCGGCCCATCACAATAAAATCGGCCCCGGCGTTAAAAGCGGCCTTCGGTGTATCCGTGCGTTTTTGATCGTCTCCCCCTGGGGCTAAACGGACACCGGGGGTAACCACTTGAAAAGCGGTTCCACAGACTTTTTTGATCTGCGCCGCCTCACGGACTGATGAAATCACGCCGTCTAACTTCGATTCCTTGGCGAGTTGGGCCAACGCTTCCACCTGATCGACAACGCTTCGCTCCACGCCAATGGTTTTTAAATCCGACTCTTCCAAGCTCGTAAGGACCGTCACGCCCCAAAGCTTTGGACGCTTGGGCAGTAGAGCCGCCTGGCGCATCATCGCCGCACCGCCGGAAGCATGCAGTGTCGCGCTGTAGACTCCCCACTGCGCCGCTCGCTCGATGGCTTTATGCACCACCGAGGGAATATCATGAAACTTCATGTCGAGGAAAATTTCCGCGCCTAGGGCTCGAATCGACTGCAGCAAAGCGCCCCCGTATTTTAGAAAAAGCACAGGCCCCACTTTGAACAGTTTAACGTGAGGGTGAAGCTGCTTCACTAAATCGAGCGCGTCCTGGTCCGTTTCGACATCTAACGCCACGATCAGTCGGTTCATACGCGGTGAGCCTCAACCGCTCCGATCAATTCCCGAAGCGGCTTTCCTTTCTTCTCCACAAGCGTGTGAAGATCCTTCAGGATATGAATTGCGGCGCGCGGATTCCAGAAGTTCGCCGTTCCCACCGCCACTGCGCTTGCTCCCGCCAAAATCATTTCCAACGCGTCACGGCCGTTTAACACTCCGCCGAGTCCTATAAGAGGCGTCGAAATGGCTTGGTAGGTTTCCCACACGCAGCGGATGGCTATCGGACGAAGCGCGGGGCCGGAAAGTCCTCCCGTGTTATTGGCTAAAACTGGTTTTTGCGTGTCCACATCAATCACCATGCCCGCCAATGTATTGATCAGAGTGATCGCGTCTGCGCCTGCATCAGAAACGGCTTTAGCAATCATTGGGACATTAGACACTTCGGCCGTCAATTTCACCCACAACGGCACAGGCACCATGGGTCGAACAGCGCGAACCACCGCCGCCGCTTCTTCTGCGGATTGCGCAAAGCATCGCGCTCCCGTACCGTGTGACACATTGGGGCAGGATAAATTCAGTTCAATCGCCGACACTGGAATTCCTCGAAGTTTCTGCGCCAAAGCGACAAACTCTTCCTGGCGAAACCCCGCGACACTGACTACGATAGGAAGTTGAAGCGCCGCCAAGGCTGGCCACTTTTCTTTCAAAAACGCATCGATGCCGACGTTTTGAAGCCCCACCGCATTGAGCATACCCGAAGGCGTTTCGACGAGACGCGGCGCCGGGTTGCCGGCACGCGGTTCCAGCGTCAGCGTCTTGCTGATGAGGCCGCCTAAAAGGGAAAGATCAAAAAATTCCTGAAACTCCAAGCCATACCCGAACGTGCCGGCCGCCACCAAGATGGGATTTTTTAGAGCAAGAGAGCCAAGGCGAACCGAAAGGTCGGCCATTACAGCGCAGGCTTTTGGTCTAGACGCCCGTCCCGCATCACGATGCCGCCCCCGACAATCGTTGCCGCGGCGCGGCCATCCAATGTCCAGCCGGTAAACGGTGAGTTCTGACTCTTTGACACAAATTCGGTGACATGGTGCTTTGCTTTTAAATCGATCAACGTGACGTCCGCAGGAGCCCCAGGCGACAAATGCCCCCCAGGCAAGCTTAAAACCCGCGCGGGCGCATTGGTCAGCGCCCCGATGGCGGCTGAAAGAGATAACACTTTTTTGTTCACCAGTTCTGTGAGGGTAAGCCCCAGCATTGTCTCAAGGCCGATAATGCCGAAAGGAGCAAAATCAAATTCCCGCGCTTTTTGGGCCGGCGTGTGCGGCGCATGATCGCTAGCGATGACGTCCAACGTCCCATCCGCCAAGCCCTCTAGCACCGCTTGACGATCCACTTCGCTTCGAAGCGGTGGGTTCATTTTGGCGTTGGTGTTGTAATTCTCGACCGCCTTTTCCGTCAGCGTGAAGTAATGAGGCGCGGTTTCTCCGGTGACCGGCAAGCCGCGCTTCTTGGCTTCCCGCACTAAAGCGACGGATTCTTTCGTCGACAAATGGGCCAGATGGAGGCGCGCGCCGGTCAACTCACAAAGCGCGATGTTGCGCGCTACCATGATGTATTCCGCTTGCCTTGGGGCGCCCTTTAATCCAAGGAGCGATGCCAACTCGCCTTCGTTCATGACGCCGCCTTTGGCTAGGTCGGGCTCTTCGCAGTGATCGATCACAGGGAGGTCAAACGTTTTCGCATATTCGAGGACGCGCCGGAACAATTTGGCGTTGGCCACGTCCTTTCCGTCATCGGAAATGGCCACGCAGCCGGCGCGCATCATGGCGCCAAATTCGGTCAATTCTTGCCCTTCCTGGCCTTTAGTAATCGCCCCTACGGGATACACCCGAACGTGGCCTTCGCTTTGCGCTTTCATCAACACAAATTGGATTTGAGAAACGTTGTCCAGGGGCGGCACGGTGTTGGGCATGCAGGCCACCGCCGTAAATCCGCCCAAAGCAGCGGCGGCCGTGCCCGTGGCAATGGTTTCTTTCTCTTCTTGTCCCGGCTCACGCAAATGAACGTGAATGTCGATCAATCCAGGGGCCACGACGAGCCCTTCAGCGTTTAAGATCTCGGCGTCAGCAGACGCTTTCAAACTTTTTCCCACCTGACGAATGTGTTGGCCTTCAATCCACACATCGGCGACTTCATCGCGTTTGTTGCGCGGGTCGACCACGCGACCGCCACGAATCAGCAGCTGGCGCACGCGGCTGGAGGATTCGCTGGGCGATTGGCGTTTGGCCACATTCACGATGCTCTTCATTTGGTCCCCTCAACCACGGATTTTTGAATCACTTTGCTGGAGACTTCGGTGCTACCGGAAAGCAGATACATGACGGCCATTCGGACGGCGATGCCGTTGGTGACCTGATCCAAAATAACCGATTGGGGGCCGTCGGCCACCGCCGAAGCGATTTCGATGCCGCGGTTCATCGGGCCCGGGTGCATGACCATACAATCCTTCTTCGCCCAAGCCAGTTTTTTCAAATCAAGCCCATAAAATTCGTTGTATTCACGCAGCGATGGAAAGAGATTCTCTTGTTGGCGTTCTGTTTGAAGTCGCAGCACGTAGGCGACATCGGCGCCTTCCAGCGCTTCTTTCATGTTGTACGTCACATCCACATTTTTTCCGAAGGCGGTGCGCATGTCTTGTGGAATAAGCGTCGCGGGACCGCAAAGCCGGACTTTCGCGCCCATTTTGGTTAACCCCCAAATATTTGAACGGGCCACGCGAGAGTGCAAAATATCGCCGATGATTGCCACCGTGAGGCCTTCGATCTTTTTTTTCTTCTCACGAATGGTGAATAAATCCAAGAGGCCCTGTGTTGGATGTTCGTGGTTGCCGTCCCCCGCATTGATCACGTGAGCGCGTACCCCGCGGCTTAAGAGTTCCGGCGCGCCCGAGACTGAATGGCGCACCACGATAAAATCGACTTTCATCGCTTCCAAATTAAGCGCGGTGTCCATGAGCGTTTCACCCTTTTGCACGCTCGAGGAGGATACAGAAAGGCTCAGCGCATCGGCCGACAAGCGCGCGGCAGCCAATTCAAAAGAGGTCCGCGTGCGCGTAGACGGTTCGTAAAAAAGAAGGGCGACGGTTTGACCACGAAGAGTTGGAACTTTTTTGATGGAACGCGTAAAAAGGGTTTTAAACGGGGCGGCGGTGCGCAGCACCAATTCGATTTCATCGGTTGTAAGAGTCGAAAGACCGATTAAGTCTTTATGCCGCAGCTTCATCCTGTTCGTCCTTTGCGCCGCACGCGGACGCTGTCTTCGATATCCAACTCTTTAAAATTGACGTCGACCACATCCTCCGGGCGTGTGGGGAGCAGGAGGCCGGTGTAATCCGCCTGAATCGGCAGTTCGCGGTGCCCGCGGTCCACCAAAACGGCCAGGCGAATACAACGGGGCCGCGCATAGTCGATCATCGCATTCATCGCCGAACGTACGGTACGACCGCTAAAGAGCACGTCGTCCACCAAAATGACGGGGCGGTCCTGAAGGTCAAAAGGGATCTCGGTTTCTTTTACCTCCGGCTGGTCGGCGATAGCGTGGATGTCATCGCGGTACAACGTGATGTCTAAAATTCCAATGGGCAATTCGCGCCTAAACGCTTCTCCCAAGCGAGAAGCCAGCCGACGCGCCAAAATGGCGCCGCGCGTTTGAATACCGATGATGGCCAATTCAGCGGCCGAATTGCGAAAGTCTTTAAGGATGGCATCGGTGAGCGCCGATATTTTCTTGGCGACTCCGGAGGGGTCTAAGACGACCTCCCCGGCTTGCGACGTTGCTTCGCTGCGCTTCATCGATTAACCGCCGCGACGGCGCGAGCGCCGATATCGCCTCGGTACTGCATCCCATCAAACGAAATCTTTTTTACCTGATCGTAAGCGGCCTGGCGCGCCTCTTCGAAGGTATCGGCCACGGCGGTCACCCCTAGCACGCGACCGCCCGCTGTAACGACCTCCTCTCCTTGCTGCGCGGTTCCGGCGTGAAAGACCATCGTGTTTTTCCCGAGCGTTTTAGGCAGGCCTTTTATCACATCCCCTTTGGAAACAGAGGCCGGATAGCCGCCTGAAGCCAGCACGACGCAGGCGGCCGATTGATTTTTCCATTGGACCAGAGGTTTTTCTAGCTGCTGCTCGGCGATGGCCTTCAAAAGTTTGGCGAAATCTCCCTTAAAAAGCGGAAGGACCACTTGCGTTTCGGGGTCGCCGAAGCGAACATTAAACTCAAGAACTTTTGGACCCTGGGAGGTGATCATCAAGCCAAAATAAACGATGCCGCGGTATTCCAACCCTTCGGCTTTAAGTCCCTTCATAAATGGTTCAAAAATGCCTTCTTCAATTTGCCGCATGAGCGCCGGGGTCACGACCGGGGCCGGCGCATAGGCCCCCATTCCGCCGGTGTTGGGGCCAAGGTCCTGGTCTTTTAACCGCTTGTGATCTTGCGCGGCGGGCATGGGGACTAAGGTGAGACCATCGCAAAACGCCATGAGCGTGGCCTCTTCCCCCTCCAAACACTCCTCGATAATCATGGTCGACCCGGCCGTGCCGAAAATTTCTTTCTCCATCACTTCGAAGAGAAACTCTTTGGCTTCAGCGGAAGAGGCGCACACTTTGACGCCCTTGCCGGCGGCCAACCCGTCGGCTTTCATCACGCTGCGCCCCGTCCAATGATGCTTCAGCTGATAGGCGCCCTTGGTGAGGTTGGGAATGACTTCGTAGCGGGCGGTGGGGATGCTGTTTTTTCTCATGAATTCTTTGGCAAACGATTTACTGCCTTCCAGTCGAGCGGCCGATTGCGTGGGCCCAACGATAAGCAAGCCTTCCCGGCGAAATTGGTCCACGATACCCGCCACCAAAGGTGCCTCGGGGCCAACCATGGTCAAGTCGACTTTGTTGTCGCGGGCGAAGGTGTAGAGAGACTTTAGGTTATCGGCGGCAATCGGCACGCATTCGGCCAGTTGAGCCATTCCCGGATTCCCCGGGGCGCACCACAACTTGGTGACGGAGGGGCTTTGCGCCAGCGCATGCACGATGGCGTGTTCGCGACCCCCGCTGCCGATGACGAGAATTTTCATGAAGAGTGTGCCGGCATTTTATCAATTAGAAACGAGCTGAAACGCCCGTCAGAGTGTATCTGTTTAAGCGGCTTAGAAATATCCGCATAATGTGCTTTACCAAGGTTTACTTCTTGGACAGGGGTTTGTGCACGATGGACGCATTGACTAAAAAATCGGTTGGCCAAAGCGAACCCAGAGGCTGGGTCTTTTATGACGGCCGCTGCCCGATCTGTCGCGGCGGCGCTGAGCAGTTTCATCGCGTCCTTCATACCCGGGGTTTTGGCTTGGCTCCCCTGCAAACGCCCTGGGTCCAAACGCGCCTGGGACTAAAATCCGATTTATCACTGGAGGAGATGAAAGTCCTCACACATGACGGTCATGTTTTTGGCGGGGCGGACGCTTTAATCTACTTGGCCGGGCAAGTCTGGTGGGCCTGGCCATTGTCCGTACTCTTTCGACTTCCCGGCATGCGCCGGCTGGCCTGGGAACTATACCGATGGGTCGCGCGTCATCGTTACTGTTTGAGCAGAACCTCATGAACATCGATCCGCGCGGCCTCTTGGACGCCAAGGAAATTAGGCCTTGAGACGCAACTCGGTGCCTGGGTTGACATTAGTTGTTTTTGTGGAAACGTTAGGGCTGCGGACAAGATGTCCAATGTCAAAGCTGCCGGTTGCTGTATGCCATGCAGAGTGCCATGGTCGCGATTTTGGCAGTCATGCATGGCACTCTGGAGTTTTTACGTCGATGTTTTAGACTGCCATGTAGACTGCCATCCACATGGTGTGTCTGACATCTATGGCAGTGGGCTGTAGCGCCTTAAAAGGGAAAACGGGGAGGTATTAGCCCTTAACGCGAATAAAAAAGGCGGTAGGCGGCGTAGAGGATGGCGCCGAGCAAGGCCACGCGACTGATGAATTTAAGCGTTCCGGTCAGAAACTTCCAGGCGATGATGACCGCGGCGGCTACGGATAAGGCCATCCAGACATCTTTGGGGATATGTTGAAGGAAGGTCATCGGGCATCCTTTCGGGTTAGCATACGGGCCGCAAGTCTTTGTGAGAGAAGTCCATCAAGGGCACGGGGTATTTGTCCGTAAAGCAGCCGACACAAAAGGTTTTGGCGTTTCCTTTGCAGCACTTAAGCAATCCCTCGACCGACAAGTACGCCAGGGAATCGACTTCCAGGTATTTTCGGATCTCTTCAACCGACTTGTTGGCGGCAATCAATTCCTTTTTGGAAGGCGTGTCGATTCCGTAGTAGCACGAGCCGATAATGGGCGGGGAGCTGATGCGCATGTGAATGGCCTTGACCCCCACGCGCCGCAGCATGCGGATGAGTTTTTTGCTCGTGGTCCCACGGACGATGGAATCGTCAATCAAGACGATGTTTTTCCCCTCCAGGGCTTCCGGGACCGCGTTGTATTTGATCCGGGCGCCGAAATCGCGAATAGACTGGCTGGGTTCAATGAACGTGCGGCCAATATAGTGACTTCGAATAAGGCCTAGTCCAAAAGGAATTCCGGATTCCTCCGCATACCCCACGGCCGCCACATTGGCGGAATCGGGGACCGCGATGACTAGGTCCGCCTTGGCCGGGGCCTCGCGCGCCAATTGGCGGCCGAGTTCGGTGCGCACCGCATACACGCTTTGACCGAACAAACGGCCATCGGGTCGAGAAAAATAGATGTTTTCAAAACTGCAGTGGGCGGTTTGCGGACGTTTGGCAAAAACCGTCGACTTCATGCCCCCGCTATTGACGTAAATCATCTCTCCGGGCTTAACCTCGCGAACAAACGTGGCGCCAATTAGATCGAACGCGCAGGTCTCGGAGGCAACCACGGTCGCCCCTTTTAATTTGCCGATCACAAGCGGCCGCACCCCATAAGGGTCACGCGCGGCGATCAATTCCTTTTTCGTGCACAGCACGAGCGAATACGAACCCTCCACTTGCTGAAGGGCCCCTAAAATCGCTTCGCGAAGCGATTTGGCCTTGGAGCGTGCCACCAAGTGAAGAATACATTCCGTGTCGGAGGTGGTTTGGAAAATCGAACCCGCGGCTTCAAGCTGTTTGCGAAGCGTTAGGGCATTCGTCAAATTGCCGTTATGCGCCAATGCAAGCGACCCATGCGCCGTGATGGCGACCAGCGGTTGGGCGTTACTTAGCGTCGTGTCTCCCGCGGTCGAGTAGCGAACATGGCCGATGGCCAGTTCCCCCTCTAAAGGAACGAGCGCCTTTTCGTCATAGATATCGGCCACAAGCCCCATGCCCACGTGGCGATAAAGCTGGCTTCCATCCGACGAGATGATGCCGGCGGACTCCTGGCCGCGGTGCTGCAGGGCGTAGAGCCCCAAGTAGGCCAGGCGCGCCGCTTCCGGGTGATGCTGAATGCCGACAATCCCGCACATATTTAAGAAAGCCCTCCAACGACGGCTTTGAAAAATTGCAGCCCAACGGGAATTTTCCCCTTCGCTTTGGAGCGCGTCCACTCGGGGTGCTGGGTACGAAAGAGATGACGTTCCGGATGCGGCATGAGCCCCACCACGTTGCCCTTTTTGTTGCAGATCCCCGCAATCGCATGGACCGACCCGTTGGGATTCGTCCCGCTGTAGCGCCACACCACCTGGCGGTTTTTTTCAAGCTCCTGAAGCGTCTTGGCATCTTGCGTCACAAATTTGCCTTCGCCGTGGGCCATCGGAAGTTCCCATTCTTCATCTGTTGCGTTCAGCCACTTGCAGGCGGAATTCTCGCGTGAGAGTTTAACCCAATGGCACTGAAATTGACCGGAATCGTTGTGCGCTAAGGTCACCGTCTGCGAGCGCTCCGGCGTTCCCGGCAGGTAACCCGTCTTAACCAGGACTTGAAACCCATTGCAAATACCAACGACCCGGCGCGGGCCCTCCACAAAACGGTCCAAGGCATCGCGAAGTTTAAAACGCAGTTCATTGGCCAATATTTTCCCAGCCGCCACATCATCACCGTAGGAAAACCCCCCCGGAATCACCAGCAGCTGAAAGGGTTCGAAAGAAACGCTTCCCGTCAAAAATTGATTGATATGAAGAACCTGCGGCTCAGCGCCCGCCTGACGCAGCGCTTCGGCCGTTTCCATATCGCAATTGGTTCCAGCCGTTCGAAGAACCAACGCTTGAACGCTCAAAGCACTTTCTCCCACGAGGCGGAGAGGTCCGCCACCGGCTCCTGCAGCAGCCGCTTGCGCGTTTTGCCGTTTCGGAAAACGAGTTTTTTTGAGGCGGTCACTTTACCGATGCAATGCCCGAACCCTTTAACCATCGATTCAAACCCTTGTTTGGCCACCGGCGGCACTTCCACTAAAAAGCGGCTGGGTGTTTCGGAAAATAAGACCGACTCATCCGGCAAATCGCCAATGGTGAGCACACGGGCCACATCGAGGTCCATGCCCAGGCGCCCACCGAGGGCCATTTCAGCCGCCGCGACCGCCAAGCCGCCTTCCGACAAATCATGGCATGCGCGCACGTAGCCTTTTTGCACCGCCTCATACAGAAGCCGGAAAATTTCAAGCGCACGCCCGGGCTGCACATGCGGAGAATTTCCGCGAGGGGCTTTCCCGAGCGCCTTCCAAATGTGAGCGCCGCCCAATTCTTCGCGAGTTTCCCCGACCAAGTAGATCCAGCTGCCTGCTTCCTTGGCATCCGTCGTGACGGCTTTGGCGGCATCGGGTATCACGCCAATGGCTGAAATCAAAAGGCTGCGCGGGATAGACTGAAGTTTTCCGGTTGTATCACGCCAGGTGTTGTTTAAACTGTCTTTCCCAGAGATAAACGGCACGCCGTAAGCTTTGGCCATGTCGTAGCAAGCCTGCGAAGCGCGTACCAAGGCCGCCAGTTCTTCGGGGTCTTGCGGGTCGCCCCAACAAAAATTATCGAGAATCGCCGCGTGGCGGACGTCGCCGCCGACAGCCACCAAATTGCGCAGCGCTTCATCGATGGCGAGCGCCGCCATCCAGTACGCATCGTAGTCACCGAAAGACGGGTTAAACCCGTTGCTCACGACAACGCCTTTGGGTGAGCCAAACAGCGGCTTAAACACGCACCCATCCGAAGGCCCGCGTTGGTCAAAGCCGACAAAGGGCTTCACGACACTCCCCCCTTGGACTTCGTGGTCATACTGGCGAACAATCCAACGTTTCGAAGCAATGTTGGGATGGGACAAAAGTTTGTGCAACGCACGCCCCCAACCGGCGCTCCTTAAGCCGCCCCAGAGAGTGTTCTTTTTTTTCGGGGAAAGGCGCGTTTCCGGGAACACCGTTTTAGTCCAAACGGCTTTGCGGTGAATGCGCGGCATGCCATCATGTAAAAATTCCATTTCGAGCTGTCCGATGATTTCACCGCCGTAGCGGACGGTCAGGCGCTTATCCGCCGTAAATTGACCGATGATGGCCGCTTCCACATTTTCCGCTTCGCAAAGAGTTTTAAGTGCTGCCCACTTTTCCGGAGGTACCGCGAGCACCATGCGCTCCTGGCTTTCCGACACCCAAATTTCCCACGGAAGGAGACCCTCGTATTTAAGCGGAGCCTTTTCGAGGTCCACTTGAACGCCGCCTTCAGCGCCCAATTCCCCCACCGCGGATGAAAAACCGCCGGCCCCGCAATCGGTGACGGCGCGGTATAAGCCTTCGTCGCGGGCACGGAGCAGCGCATCCATCGTGCGTTTCTCCATAATGGCATGGCCAATTTGCACGACACTGGAGGTGATACCTGCTTCTAACGCCGCGGAAGAAAAGGTCGCCCCATGGATACCGTCTCGCCCCGTACGCCCACCCATGGCCACCACAAAATCACCGGGATGAACTTCTTTGGACACTTTATCGCGCGGGATAAGACCGACCGTTCCGCAAAACACCAACGGGTTGGCCACAAAGCGCTCGTCATAATAGACCGCTCCGTTGGACGTCGGGATGCCCATGCGATTGCCGTAGTCGCGAACGCCCGCAACCACTCCGTCAATGATTCTGCGTGGAGGCAAAACCCCTTGTGGAATTTTACGGGCAGGTAAATTGGGCGGCGCAAAAGCGAAAACGTCGGTATTTAAAACAGGTTTAGCTCCCAAGCCCACGCCCAGAATATCCCGTATGACGCCGCCAAGTCCCGTTCCGGCGCCGCCGTAGGGCTCTAACGCGGAAGGGTGATTGTGCGTCTCCACCTTAAAAGCGATGCCCCAGTCCTCATCAAAAGCGATGACGCCCGCATTGTCTTTAAAAACCGACCAGCACCAAGGCTTGTCCAGTTCTTGCGTGGCGCGCATGATAGTGGACTTAAGCAAGTGATCATACGTGCGGGAACCGCGGCCCACTTCTTCGTATTCAATTACGCCGCCAAATGTCTTGTGTTTACAGTGTTCCGACCACGTTTGCGCGAGCGTTTCGAGCTCAACGTCGCTGGGATCACGCCCCAGGCGGCGAAAATAATCTTGAATGGCTTGCATCTCTTCCAAACTAAGCGACAGCAACCCCTTGCGGCTGATGTCCATCAGCTTTGCCTCATCCGCACGAAGGAGCGGGATCGTTTGCTTGAAGGCTTCTTTAATCAGCATGAATCGAAAACTCCTGGACTAACGGATTGGCCAGATACGTCCGGGCCATGCGCTCCGCCGCTTCTTGCGACACCAGACCCCAAAACCGGAACCGCGACCCGGTACGCACCGCACAGACGCTTTTGATGCCTAAATCGTCAATGCCTTTGCGGACGCTATCCCCCACCACGTCCGTCACGCCGGGCTTAAACCAAACGTCCACGGTGAGTGGATGGCTCTTAACATCCGTGGGCGTAGGACCATCCGCCAATTGCCATTGTTCCATGATCGGGTCACACAACAAATCCCTTGCGATGCGTTCACGCTCCGACGGGCTTAAATGGCCAAAGAGGCGGTAGAGCTGTGCGGGCTGAACCGTTTTAACCCCTCCCAGTCCCAAATGCCGGAGGTTATCGAGAAAATGACGGGAAGCCGCTTGGTTTTGCGTTTTGGCACGGACTTCCAGAGTGACGGAAGGGTCTTGGTCAGGCATGGAACGCTTTTCCGGTTAAGCGCCGATAAGCGTCCGCATATTTTTCGCGCGTGCGTGCGACCACATCGGCGGGCAGCGAGGGGACGGGGGGCTGCTTGTTCCAATGGATCGATTCCAAGTAATCGCGCACGTATTGCTTATCGAAGCTATCTTGCGATTGACCGGGAACATATTCTTTCGCATCCCAAAAGCGTGAAGAATCCGGTGTGAGGATTTCATCGATGAGCACAATTTGCCCGTTGAGCTGACCGAATTCGAATTTAGTGTCACACAAAATAAGCCCCTTGCTCTCGGCGATTTTAGACGCCTTGTTGTAAATCGCCAGGCTCACGTCCCGGAGCTTGGTCGCCAAGTCCAGCCCCACAATCTGAACCATACGCTCAAAGGAAATATTTTCGTCATGCTTGCCACCCTCTTCCTTGGTCGCGGGCGTAAAGATGGGTTCCGGTAACCGGTCGGACTCGCGCAAGCCGGAGGGAAGTTTTACACCGCAAACGCTTTGCGAGGCTTTGTATTCCTTCCAGCCGCTGCCGGCCAAATAGCCGCGCACGACGCACTCAATCATAATCTTGTCGGTCTTTCGCACGAGCATCGTGCGGCCTTCCAAGGCGTCGCGGTAAGGCTTAAGCTCTTGCGGGAATTTGGACGCGTCGGTCTCGATCAAATGATTGGGTACCACGTCCCCCATCTGAGCAAACCACCATGCGGAAATTTGGGTTAGGACTTTCCCTTTGTCCGGAACGGGTGTCGAGAGAACGTAATCAAACGCCGAGATGCGGTCGGTGGCCACCATGAGCAGGCGGTCGCCTAAATCATAGACATCCCGGACTTTTCCGCGGATAAATACGGGGAGATTAAGAGAGCGAGAAATGGAGTCCGAAGGACGGACCGACTCTTTCCCACTCACTTTCATACTTTCTTCATCTCTTACTTTCATACCTTACTCCCATTCAATCGTGGCCGGGGGTTTGGACGAGATGTCGTAGACCACTCGGTTAATACCACGGATTTCGTTAATGATGCGGCTGGAAATTTTTCCTAAAACCTCAAAAGGAATTTGCACCCAATCCGCCGTCATGCCGTCCGTCGAGTGAACGGCGCGAAGAGCCACGACATTTTCATAGGTGCGCTCATCGCCCATGACGCCGACGGCGCTGACGGGCAGCAAGACGGCAAAGGCCTGCCACATTTTGTCATATAGGCCCGCCGCGCGAATTTCTTGTTCCAAAATGTAATCGGCGCGACGCACGAGGTCCAAACGTTCCTCGTTGATCAGGCCCAAAACGCGCACTGCCAAACCCGGCCCCGGGAAAGGGTGGCGTCCCAAAAGTTCCGGAGGAATGGCTAACTCCCTCCCTAAGGCCCTCACTTCATCCTTAAATAAGTAGCGCAGAGGCTCAATAAGTTTAAGCGCCATGCGCTCGGGAAGACCTCCGACGTTGTGATGCGTTTTAATCGTCACCGACGGCCCTTTGACCGATACGCTTTCAATCACGTCCGGGTAAAGCGTCCCTTGCACCAAAAAATCCACGGGCCCAATTTTCTTCGCCGCTTCTTCAAACACGGCGATAAACTCCGCGCCGATGATTCTGCGTTTTCGTTCCGGATCTTTCACACCCTCTAGCATCCGCAAGAACCGGGCAGAGGCTTCGACGATCAAAAGTTCACCTTTAAAACGGTTCTTAAAATTTTTTTCAACCCGCTCTCGCTCACCCTGACGCAAAAGCCCGTTGTCGACAAAGACGCAGGTCAGTTGCTTGCCAATGGCTTTGTCCACCAGAAGAGCGGCCACCGCCGAATCCACACCCCCCGACATCGCGCAAAGGACGTTGCCTTGGCCCGCCTGCTCTTGGATGGCCTTCACTTGGGATTGCACGAAGGATTCCATCGTCCAATCCGGCTTCACGCGACAGACATCAACGATGAAATTACGCAGCAGGGTGGAGCCGCCCGGCGTATGGTGGACCTCGGGGTGAAACTGCACGCCGTAGAGCTTGTCCTTAAGGTTGGCAATGGCCGCAAAAGGCGAGTTGCCCGACTTGGCCAAACATTCGAATGACGCGGGCATGTTTTCCGCGGCATCTCCGTGGCTCATCCAAACCGGTACCTTTTTCCCTAAACCGCCAAAAAGACCCTCCGCCTTGGTCACTTGGATTTCGGCAGGACCGTACTCGCGGTGGTCAGAACGCTTCACTCGGCCGCCGAAATGTTCCGTCATGAGCTGCATGCCGTAACAAATCCCTAAGATGGGGATGTTTAAATCCCATATCGCGGGGTCGGGATGCGGCGAATCTTCCGCATAAACGCTGGAAGGCCCGCCGGAGAGGATGAGCCCCTGGGCATTGCGACGCTTAATTTCCGCCAATGAGGCGCGGTAGGGCAGGATTTCGCAATACACATGCGCCTCGCGCACGCGGCGGGCGATTAGCTGCGTGTATTGGCTTCCGAAGTCAAGGATGACGATCATTTATTTGCCCATTCCCACCCGCTGCGCTTTTTGGAAGATTTTGCCCTCGTGCTGGATGGCTGGGGCAATGATGATTTCGGTCAGCTGAAGCTCTTTAATATTCATTGCGCCTACGGTCCCCATGCAGGTGCGAAGCGCCCCCACTAAGTTTTGGGTACCGTCATCGGTCCGAGCCGGCCCGTAGAGAATTTCCTCCAGAGTCCCCGTTGTTCCCACATGGATGCGCGTCCCCCGCGGTAAATTGTGATGCGGGGTGGCCATCCCCCAGTGGTATCCGCGCCCCGGCGCTTCTTTTGCGCGCGCGAAAGCGGAGCCCACCATTACGGCATCGGCACCGGAGGCGAACGCTTTGCAGATTTCCCCCCCTAGGTTCATGCCGCCGTCGGTAATGATGGATACGTATTTGCCCGTCTTTTTGTAATAAAAGTCGCGCGCGGCAGCACAGTCGACCGTCGCCGTCACTTGAGGAACCCCAATCCCTAAAACACCGCGCGACGTACAGGCGGCGCCGGGCCCCACGCCCACTAAAATACCGGCGATGCCGGTTTCAAACAGCTCGAGACACGCGTCGTAACTGACGGTATTGCCGACCACCACGGGGATATCGAGATTTTTAACCAATTTTTTAAGGTCAACCACTTTGTATTTACTGGACACATGACGGACGCTCGTCACCGTCGACTGACACACAAACAAATCGGCGCCGGCTTCTTCCGCGATCTTGGAAAACCGCTCGGCATTTTGCGGGATACAAGAGACGGCGGCTGGAATTTTGCCCGCCTTCATTTCTTTCACGCGCTGAGCAATCAATTTTTCTTTTACTGGCTCTTTGTAGAGTTTTTGGACCAATTCCGTCGCGGTTTCGGGCGGTGCCGCCGCAATTTTTTGGTACACCTCCTCTACGTTGTCATAGCGCGAGTGAATGCCGTCCAAATTTAGAACAGCCTGGCCGCCCAACTTCCCCATGGCCACCGCGAACTTCGCATCGACCACGCCGTCCATGGCGCTCGCCAATAGCGGAATTTCGAGCGTGAGTTTGCCGATCTTGGTGGTAATGTCGACTTCTTCCGGATTAACGGTTAGAGCCCCTGGAACCAACGCAATTTCATCAAATCCATAAGCGCGGCGCGCTTCACGGTCGCGCCCAACGAAAAATGACATAAACGTACCTCCTAGACTTTGGGTGGTGTTAAGACGGTTGTTTTCTGGTATTTCCCCTGTTTGTCCGCATACGACACTTGGCACGTCTCATCTGATTCTAGAAACAAAATCTGGGCGATGCCTTCTTCCGAATAGACTTTGGCCGGCTGCGCCGTTGTATTGACGATTGAAAACGTTAAACGACCTTCCCATTCGGGCTCAAGCGGGGCGATTGAAACCTGGATTCCGCAACGAGAATAGGTCGACTTGCCGAAACATACCGCCAAGACTTCCCGTGGAATACGAAAATATTCGAACGATTGGGTAATCGCCATGCCATGCGGCGGGATCAGGCAATATTCGCCTTCGACTGTTTCAAAGGGGCTTAAATCAAAATTTTTGGGGTCAATAAGGCCCGCCGTACCCTTGGCGGGGTCTAACACTTTAAATGCTCGGGCCGAGCGGATGTCGTAACCATAGGAAGAGACCCCATAGGAAATCACAGGGTTCGCGCCGCTTTGCGCATCGATGACTTTGACTTGTTTCGGCTCGAAAGGCTCGATCATCCCTTTTTGTCGACACATCCGTACGATCCAGGCATCGGACTTAATCATCGTACGGCCTCTTTTTTCCGGCCGCGTGCCGGCTTTTTTCCATTTAACGTGAGTTTAAGGTTGGAGAGTTCATTGAGGAACTCGTCTACATTTTGAAATTGTTTATAAACGGAGGCAAAACGAATATAGGCGACAGGGTCTAGGGCTTTAAGCTTCTCGAGAACTTTGGCGCCGATGATGCGCGAGGGAACTTGCATTACATACCCTTGCAGTTCATATTCCACATCGCCGAGAAGTTTTTCGATTCGGTCCACGCTGATCGGCCGTTTTTCGCAGGCGCGCATGACGCCCTCGCGAAGCTTTTCGCGGCTGAAGGCCTCCATTCGGTTGTTGGACTTCATGACCATCATCGGCATGCTTTCGAGACGTTCGTACGTGGTAAAGCGCTTATGGCAGGACTGACATTCGCGGCGGCGGCGAATGATGCTCGCCGCTTCAAGAGGCCGGGAGTCAAGAACTCGATCTTCTTCTTGTCCGCAGAAAGGACATTTCATGGGCGCGTCCGCTAGAAACGTAAGATTTGGTTCGGAACACAACTGGTAGAGACATGGGCACTATATCACCCAGATATTGTGGGGGTCAAGCCGCAGCGACAAGGGGGGCGCCGCCCACGATCAAGCGGGGAGGTGCGCGCGAAGACCAAGACTCTTGCGTAATATCGATTTTTTTTTGTCCAAGGATTACCGCAATATCCTTTGCGCTTAGTCCTTTTAGCGGCAAATTCCAAACAGAAGCCACGAAGTCCGCCATGTTCCAAAAGGTGTGTTTTGTTTTTGGAAAACGGCTGCGTATTTTGTTATTGATATTTTTGATATGAAATTCGATCGTTTTGGGTGAATTTCGTCCCCCTTTGACCGACCGAATGTGCTGGCGCAATGTCTCATGCGATCCGGCCCCAAGGATAATGGCGCCAAACAGCTGTCGTTCCGCCGCATCCAAATCCGCCACAAAGGCTCGAATCTCCAAGTAGCTGCGGTGTAAAGAGGTTGGCTGCAATAGACCGGACCGATAAACCCAGTGGCCCAGGAAAGACCTGGGACTATCTAACGCATCAAAGAGTGGTGCTTTATCTCTTTCTCGAACAACCGAATTTGAGCTCCCCCTTGTACGGGTCAAATACTCTTTCAGTTTCGATTTGATTTGACCGACGTGATAATCGAGATTCCGAATCGTAGTCTCCAAAGCAGCGGGGATTTCCCTCATGAGACTCCCTTCCGCGAGCAACTCCAAAATGCGCGATTGCATCTCTAAGAGTTTGGGGGGTGTTTCATCGATATTAGGCCGCAGAAGCGGAGCGCCTAAGCCCATGCCAACAAAAAGCCCCGCCATGGCGAAAAACGCCGTCTTAATAAATTTCATGGATCGGCGATAAAATTCCAAAAAGTAAGGTGGGTCCTCACTTTGCATGGCATGAATTTCCCAATCGGCTACAAGCGGTTTCCTCACTCGCACGTTGGATTTTTTGTCCATGGCACGCAGGAACCACGCGCTTAGCGCAGACAGCGCCTCGCATTGTGCAGGAGAGGACGGATGGGAATCGATTGTGGTGTAAACGGGTACGCTCTCACCGACCATTCCCAACAAAAGCACGACAACAACACCTAAACGGACGTACTTATTCATCGCGGTTCTTTAAAATAGCAGGCTTGTATTACAGGTTCATGTCGATTATAAAAAGGTTTATTTTTAGAGGCGTTTATTCTTTAGGAAAGGCGGTCCAGCGTGTCTTTGTCGAAGAGGTGGATTTTTTCCATGTTGAATACGAGTTCTAACTCTTGGTTAACCCGGGCTTCCGATTGAGGTTCGACGCGGGCCACCAGGGTGTTTTTGCCGGTGTTTAAATAAAGCAGCACTTCACTGCCCATCGGTTCAACCACTTCCACTGTGGAAAGGGCGGTGTGTCCTTTGGCCGTGACGTTTCCCGCGTAAACTCGGTCATAAATGTCTTCGGGTCGTACCCCTAAAATGAGCGATTTCCCCACATACGGTTCGACCCTCTCGGCCATCCCTGGATGTAAAGTCAACTGGAATTTGCCCTCATCCAACAAGACCTCACCGCCCCGGCGAACAACTCCTACGTCCATGAAATTCATCGGAGGACTTCCGATAAAGCTGGCGACAAACTTGTTGGAGGGTCGATTGTAAATGTCGAGCGGCTTGTTGACTTGCTGTATCACGCCGTCTTTCATCACACAAATCCGGTCCCCCATCGTCATGGCTTCTATTTGGTCGTGCGTGACGTAGATCATGGTGGTTTGGAGGCGATCATGAAGTTTGGAAATTTCGGAGCGCATCTGCACGCGTAATTTCGCATCCAAATTGGACAGCGGCTCATCAAACAAAAACACCTTGGGTTTGCGTACGATGGCCCTCCCCACGGCCACACGCTGACGCTGGCCGCCGGAGAGTTCTTTGGGACGGCGCTGCAGCAAATGCGTCAAATTGAGAATTTCGGCGGCTTCACGGACCCGGCCATCGATTTCTTTTTTCGGCACTTTGCGTAGTTTGAGCCCAAAGGCCATGTTCTCATAGGCCGTCATGTGCGGGTAGAGCGCGTAATTCTGAAAGACCATCGCGATGTCACGGTCTTTGGGAGGGACATTGTTGACCAGGCGATCGCCAATCCAGACCTCGCCGGAAGTAATGTCTTCTAACCCCGCGATCAAACGAAGGGTCGTTGACTTGCCGCATCCCGAGGGGCCGACTAAAACACAGAACTCCCGATCAGGAATTTCTAAATGAATGCTGTTGACGATGACGGCCTCGCCAATTTTTTTGACCACATTTTTAAGGATTACGCTAGCCATGGGCGGAGGTCAAAGGGCTTCCTTTTTGGTGGGCGTAGTAATCTTGCAGCGACGACACGGTGTAGCGCCCTTCGCGCAATCCTCGGATGCCGGCTAAGGCGGCACGCGCAGCTGCCACCGTGGTCACGATGGGGACGTTGTGCTGTAGCGCGGTGCTTCGAATCGTATAGCCCTCCGAACGCGACTTCTTTCCGGAAGGCGTGTTGATCACAAGCGTTACGTCCCGGTTTCGGATCACATCGGCGACATTCGGGCGGCCTTCGGTTAATTTGAGAACGGACTTCACATCCAAATTTCGGCTCCTGAAAAATTCCGTCGTTCCTTCCGTGGCATAAAGCGTAAAACCCATCTTCGCTAGTTCTTGCGCGATCTGCAGTCCCGCCTGCTTGTCGCGTTCCGTTAAACTAAAAAGCACGCCGCCTTCTTTCGGCAACTGCGAACCGGCCGCCGCTTGACTTTTAGCAAAGGCGCGGTTGAAATCCTGGTCGATCCCCATCACTTCTCCGGTCGAGCGCATTTCCGGGCCTAACACCATATCCACCCCGGGGAAACGCATCCAGGGGAGCACCGCTTCTTTAACGGCGACCCACGGCATGGAGGGCCCGTCTTTGAGGAGCTTGGCCGGCAGGAGGTCTTTTAATTTACGCCCCGCCATCACCTTCGCCGCCAGCTTGGCTAGCGCAATGCCCGTGGCTTTGGATACGAACGGCACCGTTCGGCTCGCGCGGGGGTTGGCTTCGAGAATATAGATGATCCCCTCGCGGACCGCAAATTGGATGTTCATAAGGCCTCGAACGTTTAACCCTTTGGCCAAAGATTCGGTGTAGCCTTTAAGCGTCGTCAAATCCTTGGGCGAAAGCGACCGCGCCGGCAAAATACAAGCCGAATCGCCGGAATGGATGCCGGCCTCCTCGATATGCTCCATGATGCCGCCGATGTAGGTGTCGACGCCGTCTGAAAGCACATCGACATCAAGCTCCAAGGCGTTATCCAAAAATTTATCAATCAAAATCGGGTGTTCGGATGACACACGGGTCGCACGGGCGATGTAGTCGGCGAGCATCGCTTCGTCGTAAACGACCTCCATCGCGCGCCCCCCCAAAACGTAACTGGGCCGAACCATCACGGGGTACCCGATACGGGCCGCGGCGGCACGCGCTTCTTCAAAAGAACGTGCCGTGCCGCCCGGTGCCTGGGGAATCCCCAAGCGCGTTAAAAGCGCACCGAATCGCTCGCGGTCTTCGGCCAAATCAATGGAATCCGGCGTGGTGCCTAAGATCGGCACTTTGTTTTTTTCCAACGCTAAGGCCAGGTTAAGCGGCGTTTGACCTCCAAACTGAACCACGACCCCCATGGGTTTTTCCTTATCGACGATGTTCAGCACGTCTTCTAAGGTCAGCGGTTCGAAAAATAGCTTATCCGAGGTGTCGTAGTCGGTCGAAACCGTTTCCGGGTTGCAGTTGACCATGATGGTTTCAAAGCCCTCTTCTTTAAGGGCCATCACGGCATGCACGCAGCAATAATCAAACTCAATGCCTTGCCCGATGCGGTTGGGCCCCCCGCCTAGAATCATGACTTTCTTTTTTGTACTGGCGGGAATCTCATCTTCCTGTTCGTACGTGGAATAGAAATACGGGGTAAACGCTTGAAATTCCGCCGCGCAGGTATCGACGGATTTATAGGTTGGAAGGAGTCCCTTTTCAGCGCGCCAGCGCCGGACGTCGTCTTCCCTCACGCCGCGCAGCGACGCCAACTGCCGATCGGAGAACCCATACCGCTTCGCTTCGAGAAGCAGTTCCGCTGACAACGGACCTTGTCCTTCCAAACCTTTTTCAAAGAGGATGATTTCTTCGAGCTGGTGAATAAACCAGAAATCGATTTTGGACCAATCGTTGATCTGGCGCGGAGAGATGCCGTTTTTAAGCGCATGGCGGATATAAAAAACGCGCTCGGCGTTTGGGGTACGAATTCGGTCTTCCATGAGCGCGGGCGTTAAGTCTTTGGGGTCTGAAAAACCGTTTACGCCGATTTCCAAACCACGCAGCGCCTTTTGGAACGCTTCTTTAAATGTTCGGCCGAGCGCCATCACTTCGCCGACCGATTTCATGGCGGTATTAAGCGTATGATCGGCCGCTGAGAATTTCTCAAAGGCAAAGCGCGGAATTTTAACCACGGTGTAATCGATCGTGGGCTCAAAGGAGGCGGGCGTGATTCGGGTAATGTCGTTTTCAAGTTCGTCTAGGTGGTAGCCCACCGCGAGAAGCGCCGCAATTTTCGCAATTGGAAAGCCCGTGGCTTTAGACGCCAGCGCCGAGCTTCGTGAGACGCGCGGATTCATTTCAATCACCACCCGTTCGCCGTTTGCGGGGTTGACCGCAAATTGGATATTGGAACCGCCCGTGTCCACGCCGATCGCCCGGATGCAGGCAAAGGCATCGTCGCGCATCGCTTGGTATTCGGGGTCGGTCAAGGTTTGAATAGGTGCAACTGTAATGGAATCGCCGGTGTGGACACCCATTGGATCAAAATTTTCAATGGAGCAAATGACCACGCAGTTGTCCGCCGTATCGCGCATGACTTCGACTTCAAATTCTTTCCAGCCGAGCACGGACTGTTCCATCAAAATTTCGCCGACGGGGCTTGCTTCAAGACCACGTTTGAGCGCTGGAAGCAGTTCATCCTTGGTGTAGACCGTCCCTGAACCAATCCCGCCTAAGGTAAAGGAAGGCCGGATAATGATGGGAAACCCTATTTGCTTGGACACCTCTTCCCCTTCGGCAAGGGAGCGGGCATATCCGCTTAACGGCACTTTAAGACCGATGTCTTGCATGGTCTTTTTAAACAGGAGGCGATCTTCCGCTTTCTTTATGGCTCCGAGCTTGGCTCCGATTAATTCGACGTTATACTTTTCAAGAATTCCGCGCTCCGACAACGCCACGGCTAAATTAAGCGCCGTTTGGCCGCCCAAGGTGGGGAGGATTGCTTCCGGGCGTTCTTTGGCGATGATTTCTTCCAAAATTTCGGGGATGAGCGGTTCCACATAAGTCGCATGGGCTAATTCCGGGTCGGTCATGATCGTGGCCGGGTTGGAATTAACCAGCACCACCCGATACCCTTCCTTCATGAGCGCTTTGACGGCTTGCGTACCGGAATAATCAAACTCGCAGGCTTGGCCGATCACGATGGGCCCAGAGCCAATGATCAAAATCGTTTTGATGTCGGTACGCTTAGGCACGGTTCACCTGCTGTAGGAAACGGTCAAAGAGATACGCCGCATCGTGCGGGCCTGGGGCGGCTTCCGGGTGGTACTGAACCGCGAAAATGGGCAAGCGTTTATGGCGAAGCCCCTCGCAGGTCTTGTCGTTTAAATTAATGTGCGTCATTTCGACATCGTTTGCCGGAAGCGAAGCCGCATCGACCGCAAACCCGTGGTTTTGTGAGGTGATCTCGATTTTGCCGGTGGTTAAATCTTTGACGGGGTGATTTCCCCCGCGATGGCCAAATTTGAGTTTGAACGTCTTCCCACCAAGCGCCAAACCCAAAAGTTGGTGGCCCAGACAAATCCCCATCATGGCAAAACGTTTCTCCGTAGCTCGGCCATCCATTTCTTTGATCAACCCTTTAAGCGCTTCAATCCCATAAGTGACGGCGGAGGGGTCACCCGGGCCGTTCGACACGAGAACTCCGTCCGGTTCAAAAGCCAAAATTGAACTCGACGAGCTCGTGGCTGGAACCACGATGACCTGACAACCGCGCTGAGCAAGATTTCGCAGCGTGTTGAACTTGATGCCAAAATCCATCACCACAATGCGCTTCTTTTCGTTGGGCGCAAGCGCCGGGGCTTTATCGATGGGGCGGCGCAGCCACCGCCCGCCTTCACGGACCCAATGGTAAGCCTTCTCACAGGAGACGACTTTCGCCAAATCACAACCCACCATCGGCGTAAGGTCCTTGGCTTTGGCCACCAGACGATGCGGATCTAAATCTTTGGTTGATACGACCCCGCGAAGCGAGCCGGTATCACGCAGATGACGCGTAAGGGCTCGCGTATCCACATCGGTTAAACCCACTAGGCCGTAGCGCTGAAGGTAGGCCTGCAAACTTTCGCGCGCTCGCCAATTTGAATACAGACCGCTGATTTCACGCACGATGAAGCCGGCGCCAAAGGGCTTTCGGCTTTCCGCATCTTCTTCGTTCACCCCATAATTACCGATTTGGGGGCTTGTCATCGTGATGATTTGGCCCTCGTAAGAAGGGTCGGTTAATATTTCCTGGTATCCGGACATCGAGGTGTTAAACACGATCTCGCCGGAGGTTTCCCCTTCCGCTCCAAAAGAGGTGCCGCTAAAGGTTCGCCCCGATTCCAGTGCGAGCAGGGCTTTCATGGCTTCCAGGGGAACTTGCTGTCTAAAATAATGGTCTCTTCGCGGCTGCGGCCCAGCGACACCATCGCCATCTTCGCACCGACATGTTTTTCCAATCGCTGCACATACCGGCGCGCATGGAGAGGCAACTGGCTCCAGCGCCGAAGGCCCCGAATGGACCCCGTGAAGCCGGGCATCGTCTCGTAAATCGGCTCGGCTTCCGCCTGCATTTGCCGGTCGGTAGGCCACTCCCGAATGGTTTTGCCTTTGACTTTATATCCAATACCGATCTGGATGGGATGGACTCCTTCTAATACGTCCAGTTTGGTCAGTGCCAACCAACGAGAGCCGTTAATCCGCACCGCATGCCGCACGGCCACCGCGTCAAACCACCCGCATCGGCGCGGACGGCCCGTGGTGGCGCCAAATTCCATGCCTCGCTGGCGCAGCGATTCGCCCAATTCATTTTTTAGTTCGGATGGAAACGGCCCTTCGCCAACGCGCGTGGTATAGGCTTTGACAACTCCCAGCACGTCATTAATTTGCGTGGGCGGCAGACCCGAACCGATGCACACCCCCCCGGCAACCGGATTGGAAGAGGTCACAAAGGGGTATGTTCCAAAATCGACATCGAGCATCGTGCCCTGCGCGCTTTCAAATAAAACCTTTTTGCGCGATTCAACCATCCGGTACACCATTTGCGGGCCGTTAACGACATAAGGAATGAGAAAGCGACGCAGCTCATCATACCGTTTGAGTACTTCTTCTCGAATATCGGAAAGCGAACCGAAGCTGGCTAAAAGCGGCGCTTTTTCTTTGAGATTGCTTTCGAGTAAAGGTAAAAAGACGTCGGGGTTGATGTAGTCTGCCACGCGAATCCCCACACGCCCCACTTTATCGGAATAAGTCGGGCCGATACCGCGGCGCGTCGTCCCGATTTTCCCCACCCCGGCGCGATCTTCATGCAGGCAGTCTAAATGTCTGTGATAAGGGAGGATGACATGGGCCGCATCCGAAACAAAGAGGCGCCCCTTCACGCGCACTTTTTTTTGTTCCAAGAATGCAATTTCTTCCAGGAGGGCTTCCGGGTCGACCACGACTCCGTTTCCAATCAAACACTTTTTACCCGGCTCTAAAATGCCGGAGGGAATTAAATGAAGGACGAAGTGTTTGCCGTCGAAGATCACCGTATGCCCGGCATTATTTCCACCCTGGTAGCGAACCACCGCATCGGCTTGCTTACCCAACAGGTGAACAATCTTCCCTTTGCCTTCGTCGCCCCATTGCACGCCGACGACGACCAAGGTGGCCATTAGTTCGTGACCCCTTTTAAGCGTTCCAGGTACGTTTTCACTTTAAGCCCGCTGCCGACCTGGGTCAGCCATTGATTAAAAACCCAATATGTTTTTTCTTCCAACAAACGCTGGCTAAATAACGCTTGAATTTCTTGGGCGCTGCGCCGCGTTTTCTTTTTTGTTTGGTCGTCCTGAGAGTATTCGTTGGCCTTCATGAATGCCGGCCCGCGAACAGCCCACGCACGAGTCGCTTCGTCATCGGACACCCTTAAGCAAGACTGTATGAGCCAGCGCAGTTTGAAGAAGGCAATGGAGGCGCGCTGCTCTTCTTCGAATTCTTCCGGCGTAGTCTTTAGTTGATAGCCAAGCGCGCGGCCATAGGCTTCCAAAGAAAAATGCCCGTCTTTTTGAAAAGCCGGTATTTGCGACAGACTGTTGCGGACCTGCAAATCAGGGACCACGATGCCGTATTGATCCGCTTGCATTCTATAAGCCACCTGCGTCACAAGATCGCGGATGGTTTCATCACGCTTTTGGGCGCGGGCTGCCTCATCTAATTTGACTCCGGGTGCAATGGAAGCCAAGGCCCGCTGGTAATGCGACATAAACCGGAAGATCGGGATTTTTTCCCCATTCACTTTGACCAAGGCATCGTTAGGGGAGCCGGGAGCAAAAAAAACATTACCGAAGGTGACGAAGGTTCCAAGAAGAAAAAATACGACAGTGGCGCGTATCAGGTTCAGCTTGTGCTTCTGCATGAATTTCATCATAGGTTTAGGGTTCAGGGCGCTCTCCGGCCGGCCGGGAGGCGCAAAAAAACAGCCCTGATCGCCTTTCTTGGCGTAAGGGCTGACCTGTGGCCCGATTCTAAATTATGCGCTTTGGAGATGTAAAGGAAGGGACTACGCTTTTACACTGACATCGATGACTTTGACTTTGGCTTTGTCAGAGGCCATTAAACAACTGCCTTCAAAAACCGCGCCTTCGGCAATGAGGAGCTGCGGGGCGTGAAGGTCGCCAAACACCTGGCATTTGGAGAGCAGCTCCAGCGATTCCGTGGCATGGATGTTGCCCGTCACTTTACCGCCGACTACGATCGTACGAGCCGAAATGTCGCCTTGCACTTCTCCGCGCTCGCCTAAAATCACGCCTTCCGCTGAAATTCCGCCTTCAATTTTTCCATCCACGCGGACCGAGCCTTTCGAACGAAGGGTGCCTTGAAAATTGGACTCCGCGCCGATGATGGTTTCAAGGTGCGCTTCAGCCGGACGCGACGAGCCGTTTGGACTGCGATTAAACATGGGAAAACCTCACTCGACAGGATTGCCTTTGACGAACTTCATAGGGTCCGTCACACGGCCGTTTTGCCACACCTCGTAATGCAGATGGTAACCGGTGCTATGACCCGACGTGCCCATCTTTGAAATCACATGCCCTCGCTGGACTCGGTCGCCGCGCTTCACCAACAGCTCAGAATTGTGCGCGTAATAGGTTTTAAATCCACGTCCATGGTCGATCACCACGAGGCGCCCATAGCCTCCCTGCCAAGAAGCGATTTGAACCACGCCGTCCGCCGTGGCCACCACGGGGGTACCCACCGAATTGGCAATATCCAAACCTTGATGCACGAAGCCTTTTTCACCGCCAAAAGGGTCGCGCCGCCGGCCAAAACCAGAGGTGACGCGTCCGCGTGTAGGCCAATCCATCGGGGTGGCGCGGAAGAGCTCACGCTGATCTTTCACATACTTTGAAATTTCATCGGCATTGTTGATGAGCTCATTTTGCGCTTGGCTCACACCGGTTAATTGCCCGCCTACTTCTTCAATAGTCGTCAGTACTTGCCGCCCGGCCAAAGTGTTAAGGAGCGCGGCTTGATCCATGGGGCTTGGCCCCCCCGCGGCACCCCCGTCCTTGGCTTCCACGATGGCGCGCTTGCTTTTCATATTTAAAAGGTTTTGCAGGGCGATTTCGGTTTCGCGGACGCGGTCCATGTATTCGCGCGACTTCTTCATTTCCTGAGAAATGTAATAGACCTTGGCGCGCAGGGCGCTTTCATCGGATTTGGCCTTCGAGTAGTCCACATGGCGGCTCGCAATAAAACCCGACCACACGGTTAAACCCGTCCAACCGATCGCCATTAAAACGAGGAAGGACACGGAAATGTTGAGACGGATCGGCTTGATCTCGCTGTGGGGGATCAGCATCACCGTAAATTTGCGTCCGAACTGTTTTTTGAGGCCTTCTAATGTGGGATTCATAAAACGCGTTACATATATACCTACGCCCCTGTAGGGTGTCAAGGGAAAATTCCTAATGTCATTTTGCGACGGAAATTGCTTCTAAACCGCCTATTTTTGTTGAATGCCCATTCCTCAATTGACTTCTATGACCACTGAGCTTTCTAAGATCTACAACCCCTCTGAAACTGAGGCCCCCTGGTACACGTTTTGGGAGGAAAAAGGTTATTTTAAGCCTTCGCCGGGATCCGGCGAGCCTTATGCGATCGCCATTCCCCCTCCCAATGTGACCGGAAGCCTCCACATGGGCCATGCCCTCAACAATACCCTCCAAGACGTCTTAATTCGCTGGCGCCGCATGTCGGGCGACCGAGCCGTGTGGGTGCCGGGCACCGACCACGGGGGCATTGCCACGCAGAATGTTGTTGAAAAATTGCTGCGCGCCGAGAAAAAAACCCGCTTCGATTTAGGCCGCGAGGCGTTTATCGAACGGATGTGGCAGTGGCGCCGAGAGGCGGGCGACACCATTTTGATGCAGCTAAAACGCTTGGGGTCCAGCTGCGATTGGACCCGTACCCGGTTTACGATGGATGAGGCCTGCTCGAAGGCCGTTCGGTATGCGTTCGTCAAGCTGTTTGAAAAGGGCCTTATTTTCCGAGGCCCGCGGATGATCAACTGGTGCCCCCGCTGCCTCACCGCGTTGGCCGATATCGAAGTGGAGCACGAGGAGCGCTCCGGCAAACTGTGGCACATTCGCTACCCCTATGAAGATGGGGCCGCCGGCGTGGTGGTCGCCACGACACGCCCCGAAACGCTCCTTGGAGATATGGCCGTGGCGGTTAGTCCCAAGGACACTCGCTACACGACCTTCCTGGGGCGCAGGCTTCGTCTGCCTTTAACGAACCGCTTGATCCCCCTTCTCGCCGATGAGGCCGTGGATGCGTCCTTTGGAACGGGGGCCGTCAAAGTAACACCCGCCCATGACCCCACCGATTTTGAAATTGGAGAGCGCCACCAACTGACCCAAGAAGTGGTGATTGGGTTCGACGGAAAAATGACCGCTCAGGCCGGGCCCTACGCCGGGATGGACCGTTTCGACGCGCGCAAAAAAATCGTGGCCGATTTAGAAGCCCAAGGGTTTCTGGAAAAAGTGGACGAGTATCGCTTAGCCGCCGCTCAGTGCTACCGCTGCCAGACCGTCGTCGAACCGCTTGTTTCGGAACAATGGTTTTTGAAAGTGGGGCCTATGGCCGCGCGCGCGGCGCAGGCCACGCGGCAGGGCCAGGTCAAAATATTTCCCTCCGCTTGGGAAAAGCCCTATTTGCACTGGATGGACAACATTAAGGATTGGTGCATTTCACGCCAAATCTGGTGGGGTCACCGCATCCCCGTTTATTACTGCGCCAAAGGCTGCGCGCCTTTTGCCTCGGAGGAAGAACCCCGCGCCTGCCGCACCTGCCAAGCCACCGAACTACGGCAAGATAACGACGTGCTGGATACCTGGTTTTCCTCCGCTCTTTGGCCGATGTCTATTTTTCATTGGCCGGAGAATTCGGCGGACCTACAAACGTTTTATCCCACCGCGGTTTTGGTTACAGGGCATGAAATTCTCTACTTGTGGGTCGCACGCATGGTGATGATGGGGCTCGAATTTCGTAACGACGTGCCGTTTCGGCACGTTTACATCCATGGCATCGTGCGGGATAAAGCCGGCAAAAAAATGTCCAAATCCCTCGGTAACGTCATCGACCCTCTCGACATCATGAAACAATATGGGACCGACGCTTTGCGGTTTTCGATTGCCTCCTCCAGCGTGCCGGGGCGAGATATGCAGTTGTCAAACGATGCGTTTCTTAAAGCCCGCAACTTTGCCAATAAGCTTTGGAACGTAAGTCGCTTTGTATTGATGAACATGGAGGGCTACACCCCGCAGCCGCTCCCAGAGCCCCAACAGCTTGACAGCGCGGACCGATGGATCGTTCATGAACTGCAAGAAACCATTCGCTTGGTCGAAGGCGCCCTAACCGATTACAACCCTGGCGAGGCTTGCCGTGCGCTCTACGATTTTATTTGGGGCTCCTACTGCGATTGGTATGTAGAAATCGCCAAAGTTTCTTTACTCAGCGGCGAAGCCCCGTCTCGGAAAACGAAACAGGCCACCCTCATCCATGTTTTGGACGGCGCGCTGCGGCTGCTGCATCCCTTCATGCCCTTTGAAACCGAACAGCTTTATCAAGCGATTCGCCCATTTTTAAGCCAAAGTCACGAGAGCGTGATGAAAGCCCCTTTTCCTCGGGAGGAGATCGCACGGCGACACCCCGACGCGGCGGCGGAGCTATCCCGCATGCGGAATTTGACGACCGCCATCCGCACTGTGCGAAGCGAAATGAATATTCCCCCGGCTCATAAGTTGAACGTAAAAGTGAACACTCAGGGCGCGCCGTGGCTTGCTCTCTTAAACACCCCGTCGATCTGCGCGTCAATCGAGTTTTTAGGAAGGTTAAACGGGCCTATCGAAATCGTCACGGGTTCCCGCCCGCCGGGTTCTGCGTTTAATGTCTTCGACGGCGGCGAACTCTACATCCCCTTAGACGGCCTGGTGGATAAAGAAAAGGAGCGGCAACGACTCATGAAAAACCGATCGCAACTGATGGACATGGCCGCTCGCGGCCGCGCCACCTTAGAAAACCAAGATTTTATTTCCCGCGCTCCTAAAGACCAGGTGGAAAACCAGCGGGCGCAAGTGGAGCAAACGGAAGCAAAAATTCAGTGGATCAACCGCAATTTGGAGGCGCTTTCCTAATGGCTCGCGTGCGCACCATCCGTGTCACCCCCAATTACCTTAAATACCCGGAAGGGTCGTGTTTATTCGAAATGGGCAACACTCGGGTTCTTTGTACCGTTTCCATTTCAACAGATCTTCCCGAACACGCGAAAAAATCCGGCAAAGGCTGGTTGACGGCGGAATATTCGATGCTTCCGCGGGCCACGACCGAACGCACCTCGCGCGGCCGCAACGCCTCGAGCGGTCGCACCAAAGAAATTCAGCGTTTGATCGGCCGTTCGCTGAGGGCGGTGGTCGACCTTTCTTCTATTCCCGAAATCGGTATCGTGGTCGACTGCGATGTGCTGCAAGCCGACGGGGGTACGCGCACGGCCGCCATTAATGGCGCCTTCATTGCATTAGTCCGCGCTTTAAGACATTGGCACAAGACCCATGGACTGCCCGTTTGGCCGATTAAAGATTTTGTGGCGGCGGTGAGCGTTGGCCTTGTGGATGGAAAGCCCTCTTTAGATTTAGATTATGCCCGGGATGTCAAAGCCGAGGTGGACTTAAACGTGGTGATGACTGGGTCCGGAGACTATGTGGAAGTGCAAGGCTGTGCTGAGCACAAACCTTTCTCCCATAAAAACTTGCAAACACTGCTGCGTTTAGCCGGTCAAGGGATAAAGCAGGTATTGGCCGTCCAAAAACGTCAGGTCGGTTCTCTTCTGGCCGGAAGGGCCGCGTGACGTCATTGGCGCAGACTTTTTCCCCATTTAAAGTCGTCCTTGCCACTCGCAACGCGCATAAAATTAAAGAAATCACGGCGATCTTCGCCGAAACCCCCATTCAGTTTGTGACTTTGGATGAATATCCCGGTGCTCCCGACGTGGTTGAAGATGGCAAGACATTGGAGGAAAATGCCCAAAAGAAGGCCTACGAGATCGCCAAATTCACAGGGCACCTAGCGTTGGCGGATGATTCGGGACTTGAAGTGGAATTTTTGGATGGTGCCCCGGGGGTCATCTCCGCGCGCTTTGCCGGAGAAAAATGTTCTTTTGCCGATAACAACCACAAACTTCTAAAGCTCTTAAAAGGGGTTCCCACCCCGCATCGCCGCGCGCGTTTTCGCACCGTCATGGCGTTGGCCGTCCCCAAAGGCGCCACCCAAACCGTCGAAGGCCACCTAAATGGCTACATCACCGACCGTATCCGCGGCTCGGAGGGGTTTGGATACGACCCGGTTTTTTTAGTTCCGGAATATGGCAAAACCCTTTCTGAGCTTGGCCCCACGCACAAAAACCAAATCAGCCACCGCGCCAAGGCGCTGGAAGCCATGAAGCCGATCCTCTTAAACCTGCGTTCACGCATTCTTCAGCACCTGAGCAAAAACGACCCCAATGGCCCTCCACACCACATCGTTTAACTTGACCTTGACCGCACGAAAGTCTGCTTCCATACTTAGCTCGTGAAAACCTATTCCCAGCTGGAAGAAGCGCAGAAGTTTGAACCTCTTTGGGACCAATACGGAAGCCGCGTTTACAATTTGGCCGTTCGTTTAAGCGGTTCGACCAAAAACGGCTGGCTGCTGGCCCGCTCAGCTTTTTTACGGGCACGCCGCGACATGGCCGCGCTCGAAGGCAACACCCCCACCTATTGGCTGTACCGGATCGTCATTTTGATCTGGCTCACACCTTATTGGGAGCGTCGCAATTTTTTTCTACGCTGGTTCGGCAAAAAGACGATTTTTCGTGAAACGCTGTTGGCGAGTTCCGTGGATGCGGACCTTGAATTTCTTTCGGATCAGCAGGATACACTTCTGCTGCTCTTAAAAAAACTGGAAGGCCCCGAACGGCTGTTGGCCGTTTTGTGGCTGGCGGACGGCTTATCGGAAAAGGACATCCAGCAGATTACCCCGTTTTCCGAAAAACAAATCGAAAAGTTTGGCCGGCGCGCCGTGCGCCAACTGAAAAAACACTTGGAAGCCTCCGGCATCGCGCTCCCGGCGGATGAAAATGGACAGATTCAAAAAATATCCACTCTTCTGAGGCGCTGGGATTCGCTTGCCGCACCCGTTTCGCTTAAGGCTGAAATCATGATGCGCCGCGTGACCCAACGACAGCTTGAACATGACCATATCCCCGACCAAGTCTCCACGAAAGGCGCCTACTGGGCGTTTGCCGCGGTGCTGCTCCTCATGGCCGGTTCCTGGGGTTATTACCTGTCGCTCGGCCGCCAAATCCGCCAAGACATGGACAGCCAAATTGCGCGCGTCAGCGGCTTTCTCACAAAATAATGGGGTGGATAACGGGACTTGAACCCGCAACCTCCGCCGCCACAGGGCGGCGCTCTAACCAATTGAGCTATATCCACCAAAAACCGGTAAGGCGGAGATTGTATCAAACCCACAATAACCGCCTAAGTAGTTGAAAATTACCCTCTTCCCCCAATGGTCCAGGGCTTTTGAAGTTTGAGTCTGATTCGCTTCCTTCGCGGGCGTCGTTTTTTTCGCTGTATTATTATTGGGCGGGGCATGAGCGGACTGGGTCGTATACTCAGCGTTTCTGCTTGAAGCCAGAGCGATTCGAATTCCTGACGATACGCCTCCACCACGTTTGGGTCATTTGTTCGCAACACATTCTCGTAGTTGGAATACTCCGCCCCGGGTGTCCAGTTGTAGGAACCGGTAATAACGCACAACTGATCAAACAGAGCAAACTTATTGTGCATCACGCCACGGCCGCTTCGCCGTTTACCCCCCAACCAACGGACCGGCTCGTCATGAAGATCCCTGCGACCTCGCGACGCATCCAGCACTAAACGTGTGGCGACACCCCTTGCACGGGCCCGCGCTAAGGCCTGAGCTAAAGCCGGAGAACGAAGTTCAAAGAGCGCCATGTCAATGGAAACGCGGCTGTGGGCAATAAGCCGTAGGAGTTCTTTTTCAACGCTTTCTCGGGATGAAAAAAAGACACGGGTTTCCCCCTCTATGAAAACCCAGGGAACAACCAGACAAAGCAGGCACAGCAAAACACGCCCTATCCACATGGCGCATTAGAGTGACAAGGCGGGTTTTTATTCCAGGCGGAAAGAACGTATCGGGCAGCCGGACCCCTGCAGCTCGCCTCGCTAACCGGGGAAGTCGCATTCCAGAAAACTGCTACACTTGCCCCTTCTTGACCAACTGCATCAATCCCGATAGATTTGACGTATCAATTTGATGATTTTTTCGGGGCGTAGCGCAGTTGGTAGCGCGCCTGGTTTGGGACCAGGAGGTCAGGGGTTCAAATCCCCTCGCCCCGATTCGTTTGGCCACGCGGTTGCTTCAGTTATGCCCCGTTAGCTCAACGGATAGAGCGCCAGCCTTCTAAGCTGGACATAGTGGTTCGATTCCACTACGGGGCAGTTTGTTGTCCTGGTTTCGGGCCATTAGCTCAATTGGTAGAGCATTCGAGCGCGCAAGGGCGCGCTCGCCCCGAGTCGTCCTCGGGGCGCCTCTCCCCGACGTTCCTTACGTCGGGGCCAGACGCCTCTTGTAGGCGTCTGGTAAGCGACAGGTTTTTGAAATGATTTTCGGGTCATTAGCTCAATTGGTAGAGCATTCGCCTCTTAAGCGACAGGTTGTGAGTTCGAGTCTCACATGGCCCAGTTTTAAGCGCCCGTAGCTCAATTGGATAGAGCATCTGCCTTCGGAGCAGAGGGTTAGGGGTTCGAGTCCCTTCGGGCGCATAGATTCCGGTCGGGCGGTGGAATGGCACGCATATCGGACCGGTGGCGGAATGGCAGACGCGCAAGGCTTAGGACCTTGTGTTCGCAAGGACATGCGAGTTCGAGTCTCGCCCGGTCCAAAACTATGAAAATGAGGATGTCATGACCATGGATACGATGGAAAAACCCTTAACCGTTAAAACCAAAGTGCTGAAAGAAGAAGAGTGCGAAATTTCTTTTTCGATCGAAATCCCCAAGGACGAAGTATCCAAGGAAACCGACGCCGTCTTTAAAGATATCCACGCGCGCGCCGCGTTGCCCGGCTTCCGTACCGGCAAAGCCCCCATGGACATGGTCAAAACCCAGTTCGCCGACCGCGCCCGCCGTGCGGTGCTCGAAAACTTAATTGGCAAATCGGCCGCTCAGGTGATTCAAGAACGGAAGCTGCGAACCATCGATACGCCGAAAGTCGAAAAGATCGATTTTGAACTGGGCAATGCCTTGGTCTTCCAGATGAAGGTGGAAAAAGACCCCGACATAAAAGCCAAAGACTACAAGGGCATCAAAATCACCAAAACCAGCAACCCGGTGACCGACGAACGCGTGCAGAAAACGTTGGAAGAGGTCCGCGAGCGAAACGCCAATCTGGTGACCGTTGAAAACGGCAAAGTCGAAAAAACCAACTTCGCGGTGATCGACTTTGACGGTAAAATTGACGGCAAGCCTTTGGACGGCGGCTCCGCCAAAAATTATCTGCTCGATATGACCCAACCTCAAACCATCAGCGGTTTTGCGGAGGGCCTCTTGGGGGCGGCGGCAGGCGAATCGCGGACCGTCAAGGTGACCTTTCCAGCCGATTACGCCAAAAAAGAAATAGCTGGAAAACAAGCCGTTTTTGATATATCGGTTAAGGAAATCAAAACGAAGAAAATGCCGGCCTTGGATGAGGAGTTCGCCAAGGACCTCGGTTTGGCCTCGTTAGACGAACTAAAAAAGAAGGTCCGCGAGAATCTGGAGAAAGAAGAGACCGCGCGCGCCGATAAAGAGTTGGAGGAGCAGATCTACCAAGCGCTTTTGGACAACAACATTTTTTCCGTCCCCCCCACACTCGTGGAGGACCGTGCCGTTTCCCTGACACGGCGCGCGATCTCTCAGCTCTCCCGCCAAGGGTTGGTGCAGCCGAATGACCCGCAGGCGGAGAAAACGCTAATGGAAAAATCCCGCCCACAAGCCGAACGGGATGTGCGCCTGTCTTATTTGATTAAAGCTATCGCCGCACAAGAAAAATTGGAAGCGGTGGAGGCGGATGTTCAGGCGCTTAAGAAAAAAGCGCTTGATGAGTCCAAGGATCAATCGGACAATGTGGAAGCGTATTTTAAGGAACATGCGCATGCGATTCAGGTATCACTGACGGAAGGCAAGGTTCTAGATTTCCTTAAAGCCGGCGCCAAAGTAAAGCCGGCCAAATAAATTAGGGAGGACGCAATGGTTTCAATGGTACCCACAATTATCGAAAGGTGGAATCAAGGCGCGGCGGTCGGCTACGACATTTTCTCTCGCCTGCTTAAAGACCGCATCATTTTCGTAGGCGGCTATGAAGGCCAAGTGACTACCGACTCTGCGAATTTGATCATCGCACAGCTTCTTTTTCTTGAAGCGGAAGACCCGGAAAAAGAAATCAACCTGTACATCAATTCCCCCGGCGGCATGGTCACCGCGGGGCTTGCCGTCTACGATACAATGCAATACATCCGCTGCCCCATTACCACGATCTGCATGGGCATGGCGATGTCTTTTGGGGCCGTGCTGTTGGCCGCAGGCTCCAAAGGCAAACGTTTCGCGCTTCCTAATTCACGCATCATGATTCACCAACCGCTGATCCATGGCGGGGGCATTTCCGGCCAAGCGACCGAGATTGAAATCGAAGCCAAAGAAATCGTTGAAACCAAGCGACGCTTGAATCAAATTCTGGCCAAACACACCGGCCAAACGTTCGAGAAAATTCAGTTCGATTCGGAACGCAACTTTTATCTCTCGGCGGAGGAAGCCAAGACCTACGGCTTGATCGACGAAGTGATCGTTCGGAAAAAATAAATGAACCCTAAAGACCCTAAAGACCTTTTCCACTGCATTTTCTGCAACAAAGGCAAACGAGAGGGCCTGCGTTTAATCGGCGGCCAAGGGATTTACGTGTGCGAAGAATGCATCCGAAATTCCTTCAACTTGCTTAACAAAATCAGTGAAGAAGATGACAAGCGCTCACCGCGGTCCGTCCCCAAACCGGCCGACATCAAGAAAGTCCTAGACGAGTACGTGGTCGGTCAAGAACGCGCCAAACGCGTGCTGTCGGTGGCGGTCTACAACCACTACCGGCGCATGGAAACCTCCGCAGCCGCTGTAGGGCCGCAAGAAGTCGAACTTCAGAAATCCAATATCCTTCTGATTGGCCCCACCGGAACGGGCAAAACCCTGCTCGCGCAAACCCTGGCTAAAATGCTGCATGTTCCCTTTGCCATCGCAGATGCCACCACGTTAACCGAAGCCGGCTATGTGGGGGAAGATGTCGAAAACATCATTTTGCGTTTACTCCAGGCCGCCAATTACGACGTGAAGCGCGCGGAGCGCGGGATCGTTTATATCGACGAAATCGACAAAATTTCGCGGAAAACCGATTCCCCCTCGATCACCCGCGACGTCTCGGGCGAAGGGGTTCAGCAAGCGCTTTTAAAAATTCTGGAAGGGACTGTGGCCTCCGTGCCTCCTCAGGGCGGCCGCAAACACCCGCAGCAAGAATATATCCAAGTCAACACCACGAACATCCTTTTCATTTGCGGCGGTGCCTTTGAGGGGTTAACCAAGATTATCGAACAGCGAGTCGGCAAGCGGGGTTTAGGCTTTGGCGCGGAAGTAAAACCCAAACAAGATATCCGCGTAGGAGACGTGCTTAAACACGTTACGACAGAAGATTTGATTCGCACGGGCATGATCCCTGAACTGATTGGACGACTGCCCGTCGTGGCTACATTGGAAGATTTGGACGAATCCACTCTCGTTCGGATACTGACCACACCCAAGAATGCCATCATTAAGCAGTTTAGGAAGATGTTTTCGCTCGAAGGTGTGGAGCTTGATGTCCTTCCGGAAGCTCTTCATGCGGTGGCCCAGTTGGCTCTTAAGCGCGGGTCTGGCGCGCGAGGGCTCCGTTCGATTATTGAAGACGTTTTGGTGGACGTTATGTACGATCTTCCCGAACAAACGCAGTTGGAGCGCGTGGTGGTGGATGACAAAGTGATTCAAAAGGTTTATCCTCCGGTGCTCCACATGAAGCAAGAAAAGAAAATCGCCTAACCAGCACGTAGACGATTCGAACCATCACTCGCTTGAACGCCAACAACTGACGTTGGCAAAAGGAGACATAGCCATGAAGAAGACATACCTGATCACCCCCGGCCCAACTCCCATTCCTCCCGAGGTTTCCGCTAAAGAAGGGCTGCCCATTCTGCACCACCGGACAAATGAATTCCAAGCGTATTTCGCAGACGTTATCGCGGGCCTCAAATACGTTTATCAAACGCAGAACGATGTCCTCTTGATGAGCAGTTCGGGTTCCGGAGCCATGGAATCCGCCGTGGCCAACATCCTTTCCCCCGGTGATACAGCCATTGTGGCCACCTCGGGCGTTTTTGGCGACCGCTGGGTCAAAATTTGCGAAGCCTACTCGGCTAGAGTTGTGGCCGTAAAAGCCGAATTAGGCTCGGCCGTCCAAGCCATGGATGTTGAAAAAGCACTAAAAGAGCACCCGGAAGCGAAGGCCGTTTTTTGCCAACTGACCGAAACGTCTACGGGCGTGGTCCACGATGTTGCCCGCTTCGCGCAGTTGTGTTCAAAGACACCGACTCTTCTTGTGGTGGATGCGATTTCAGGTCTTGGGGGTCAAGCCATGGACACAGATGGCTGGGGGCTTGATGTGGTGGTTTCGGGATCGCAGAAGGGACTTATGACCGCGCCGGGATTAGCCATGGTCGCCGTCAATGAGAAAGCCTGGAAAGTCGTCGAAGCGGCCAGAAATCCGCGCTTTTATTTTGACTGGCGCAAAATGAGAAAGTCGCTTCCTGATAACGAAACGCCCTGGACGCCGCCCGTCACGTTGGTCGTCTCCATGGCGGAGGCGCTCCGGCAAATCCGCGCCGAAGGCATTCAGAATGTGTTTGCGCGCCACGCTTGGCTGGCGCAAGCCACTCGGGCCGGCGTCGAAGCCTTGGGCCTGAAGCGCTTTGCCAATCCCGCCTGCGATGTCTTAACCTCAATTGGGGTGCCTGATGGAATCGACGGCAAAAAAATCATTAAAAAGATGCGCGACGACTTTGGCGTATCCGTTGCAGGAGGTCAAGGAACCCTCGTGGGCAAAATTTTCCGTCTCGCTCACATGGGATATATGGATCGCTTCGATGTCATCATCGCGCTTTCGGCCACCGAGATGATGCTAAAAGAACTGGGCGTCAAACTGGAATTGGGGAAGGGTGTGGCGGCCGCTCAACAAATCCTTGCAAAAAAACCCGCGATTGTGGCCCCGACATCAACGGAGGTGGCCCATGTATAAAATTCTCATTGCCGATCCGATCAGTGACTCAGGGACTCAGATCTTCTCCAGCCACAACGGCACTTTTGAGCTAAACATTAAAACCAAGCAAACCTACGACGACCTTAAAAAGGCGGTCCAAGACGTCGATGCCATCATCGTCCGCAGTGAAACACAGATCACGGCCGACATTTTAGCCGCTGCCAAAAAAGTGCGCATTGTCGGTCGAGCGGGCGTTGGCGTCGACAACATTGATGTGAATGCAGCCAGCCGCCAAGGCGTGATCGTCGTGAATGTTCCTGGAGGCAATACCATTTCGGCCGCCGAACACACGGTGGCCATGCTGCTGGCGTTGTCCCGCAATATCCCGCAAGCCAATGAAAGCTTAAAACAAGGGGAATGGAAGCGCTCCAAGTTCACCGGGACCGAGGTCCTTGGAAAAACCTTGGGCCTCATTGGACTGGGGCGCATCGGCAAAGAAGTCGCCAAGCGCTGTCAAAGCTTTGGCATGCAGGTGATTGGATACGACCCTTACGCCAGCGAAGAGTACGTGAAATATTTAAATATTAAACTGGCGACACTTGAAGAAATCTACGCTCAAGCCGATTACATCTCCGTTCACGTGCCACTCAATGACTCGACTCGTGGCCTTTTCAACAGCAAAACGCTCGCGAAGCTTAAGCCCGGCGCACGTCTTATCAATTGTGCGCGCGGCGGCATTATCGACGAAAAGGCGCTGGCCGAAGCCGTGCAAACCGGCCGTGTAAAGGGAGCGGCCATCGATGTGTTTGGAACAGAACCCCCCGACAAAGACAACCCGCTCTTGTCGGTCCCCAATATCATCGTCACCCCCCATCTGGGCGCTTCAACCGAAGAAGCCCAAGTGAAGGTGGCGCAAGAACTAGCCGAAACCCTACGGGATTACTTTTTAACCGGTACTATAAAAAATGCCGTGAATCTGCCGGCCATGGACGCGGAGACCTACCGCGAAATGGAACCCTATATTTCGCTTTGCGAAAAAATCGGCTCGTTTGTCACCCAAATGGCGACCGGCCCGGTCAAAGAACTTTCAATCGCCTACGCCGGTGACATCGGGCAGAAAAATACGACCCCGTTAACCCTCTCCATTTTAAAAGGGTTCCTCGCGCCCATTTTGGATATCCAAGTCAATTTGGTGAATGCCCCCCACTTGGCCAAAGAACGAGGCCTTAAATGGGTGGAAACCAAAACCCCTGAGACCCATGTCTTCACCAGCTTGGTTACGCTTAAAGCCGTCATGGCCAAAGGAACCCTTTCTGTTTCTGGAACATTGGTGGGTAAAAACAATCCTCGTATCGTCGCGGTCGATGACATGACCGTAGACGTCACCCCCGAGGGGACCATGGTGATTTATGCGAATGTCGACAAACCCGGTGTAATTGGCCATGCAGGGACGATTCTGGGTAAAAATCAAATCAATATTGCCGCCATGCAGGTGGGTCGAAAGTCGATCGGTGGAGAGGCGATCACCATCGTCAATGTCGATACAGACGTTTCAAATGATGTTTTAAAGCAAATCAGAGCCATTCCCGGCCTTACCTGGGCTAAAGCCGTCCGATTATAAGCGGCCCCTGGAGTGATTCCCTAGCCCTAGGGCTAGGTCATAAGACCTCTTGACGCTCGCATAAGCGTTTGTTAGTGTAGAAGCCGACCCTGCCTGCCGGCAGGCAGGCGCTGATGATGAGTTTAAGTCCCGCCTAGCTGTACCCGCAGGGGTCAATCTGAAGGAAAGGTGTGATTTATGGCTAAGAAAAAGAAAGAAAAGTCGTCTATTGCAGCTGTTACGGACCAAAATTTCCCAAAGGAAGTGCTGCATTCCGACATGCCGGTTTTAGTCGGTTTTTGGGCTCCTTGGTGCGCGCCCTGCCAAACATTGCCGCCGATGCTTCAAGAAATTATCGACGACTATTTCGGCAAGGTGAAGGTCATGCAGGCGAAGGTTGACGAGACTCCCGACCTGGCCGAAGAGTTTGGCATCAGCTCGATCCCCACGCTTCTATTGTTTGAAAACGGCCGAATCGTGGGCAAACGCACGAGCGCCGACACGAAGGAAGATATCGCCGAATGGTTGGACCGTCACATCGACGAGCCGATTAGCGTCGGCTACTAAGGAGGATACGATGGATCCAAAAAAGCCCTGCGGCTGCTAAAAATCTGACTTAGCTGAACTTAAAACGGTAAGTCTGCTGGCCTGGTAAAGGCGGTGGATTTGCCGTTTTAATTTTCACACGTAAAAGCGGCAGGATGTCACAGGTCGAATGGTTTAGAAAGGCCGGGTCCGGCCTATCCGAAGGAATGACGTAACGAACCTCTTGCCCGCACACGGCACACGGCCCTACCACTACATCGGCCAAATTAGACCACGACGTCTTTTCACGCTTCATAATAGATGTCGCCCTCCATCCACGCGCAATATTTCACCTGTTATAAATTTTGATTCAGCAATGAATACAACTGTTTTAACGATTTCATCAATACCACCCCAACGCCCCAGCGGCGTGGCTTTTTCAACCGCGTATCGCTCCTTTTTAGACATTCCAGGAGGAGGCAAGATAGGCCCTGGAGCTACCGCGTTGACCTGGATTTGTGGCGCTAGTTCCAACGCGAGAGCTTCGACAAGCCCTTTTACGGCGACTTTTCCAATGTAGTAGGGACCGTAATCTTTATAGCGAGGACGCCCGCTGGCCGCCGTCCAATCGCAAAAATGAATGATCCCGCCCCCACCCGAGCGCCGCATCAAAGGCGCCAATCGTTTTGAAAGTAAATACCCCCCCTGGGCATTGGCGGCCAGGTTAACCGTCCATTCCTTTTCAAGGTCCGCCAATTTGCCGGAGGAGCGCTCATAAATGGAAGCCAAATTCACCAAGAGCGTGACGCGCATATGATCTTTTTCAAGCCGCCGAACAAGCGAACGAATGGACGCCGGCCGGGTCATGTCACAGAAAACAGCCGAAGCCACAACCGATTCCGCGTGCAATTGCTCAACATAGGAAAGGACAGCTTTTTGGGAGGACCGATAGGTAAAAAGAAGCTGATAGCCGTGTCGGGCCAAAGCGCGGCCGATGGCAAACCCCATCCGGGCGCCACCAACAATCAAGGCTGCCGGTCGATCGACTTTACGCTTCACTCGTGGGTCCGATGGGGTTCCCCGCCACTAAGACTCTGGCGGGCGCGCCAAAGACGTTGTGGCGCGGAACCCATGTTGTTTCGTCGCTGCATGATTGGGTCCGATGGGGTTCGAACCCATGACCCTTCGCTTAAAAGGCGAATGCTCTACCACTGAGCTACGGACCCAATCATGCCGCATACCGAGATGCTCTACCACTGAGCTACGAACCCACGCGGGAAGCGTTTAATGCGAGGGGCCGATTATATAAATACAATAGTGCCCGTCAGGTTTTTGGGCATCGTGCCCCCATAGACTAGTGGTTAGGTCACCACCCTTTCAAGGTGGTAGGACGGGTTCGAATCCCGTTGGGGGCACGATGCTCATGTTTATTTTATGGACCTTCTGAACGCGTTCCGGCTTGATCATCAGCGACTAAAAAACCGGGTCGAGGTCATTGAGGCAGCCCTGCGAAACGACCCCGGCTCGCATTCGGCCCTGTTCTTCGACTTTCAAGCCAAAGCCTCCGCTCATTTGAAACGAAAAGATCTTTTTTATGCCCGGTTGGACGATGGCCGGCGTATAGAAGATCGTGTGCTGATGCATGATTTGCGCAACAACCATGCCGCGGTGGTTTTTTCGCTCGAGAGTTTAGGGATCAGGCTTCGTAAAAGTGGGCCGAATGAGGATTGGCAGAAGCGATGGGCCGCCATGGTCGAGGTGCTTATCCCCCACTTGGAAAAAGAGGAAAAGGAGCTTTTCCCCCTCGCTTTGAAATGGCTTTCTGCTGATGAACAGCGGCAATTAACCGCGGACATTGAAGCGCTTCTATGAAACGCTTTTTGCTCGCCGCGCGGATGGACCGGATGCAACGCTCGACCATCCGCGAAATTCTCAAAATCACAAAACGGCCCGATATCATCTCGTTTGCAGGCGGGCTTCCTGCGCCCGAACTTTTTCCGGTTAAAGAATTTTCCGAGGCCTTACGCGAAACCTTGGAACAAGACGGGCCCGCGTCATTGCAGTATGACGTAACGGAAGGCTATCCCCCTTTAAAGGAATTTTTGGCCGAATGGCTAACGCGAGGCGGGCTTCCTTGTAAGCCGGATGACATTCTGCTGACGAATGGCTCCCAGCAGGCGCTCGATTTAATCGGTAAAGTGTTTTTAAACCCCGGGGACGGCGTCGTGGTAGAAAACCCCACGTATTTAGGCGCGATCCAAGCCTTTAACGCTTATCAACCAACCTATTGGACTGTGCCCATGGATGAAGGTGGAATATTGCCGAGGCCTTTCGAGAAAACCCTGCGTAAACCAAAAATTAAATTCGCTTATCTTGTTCCTACTTTTCAGAATCCTTCGGGCATTACGCTGTCTCTGGAAAGACGCAAAGCCATTTTGGCGTGCGCTAAAAAGAAAAACATTCCTATTGTGGAAGATGATCCTTACGGCTACTTGCGCTTTCGAGGGAAACCCCAGCCGAGCCTCTTTGCCTTAGGGAAAGGTCGCGGGGTGATTTACCTATCAACTTTTTCCAAAATTTTGTCGCCCGGCATTCGCCTTGGTTTTGTGGTGGCCGATCCGCAGGTCCTGCGCTCACTCGTTTTGGCTAAACAAGCGGCGGATTTACAGCCCAATTCTTTGGTTCAGCGCGCGGTGTACCGTTATGCAAAAACCGGCGGCTTAAACACGCACATTCCAACCATCGTCGCGTCCTATCGGCAGCGCGCGCAAGCGATGCAGTCGGCGATCAAGCGGCATTTCCCCCCCAGTATTCGCTGCATCGATGCCGAAGGCGGGATGTTTTTGTGGTGCACGCTGCCCCAGGGCGCTTCCGCCGCGAAGTTATTTTCCAAAGCGATTGAGCAAAAGGTGGCGTATGTGATGGGCGGCGTTTTTCACGCCAAAGGTGGCGGCGACCAAACGCTGCGTTTGAACTTTACGAATTCAACGCTAGACCAGATCGAGGAAGGAATCCGCCGGCTCGGAAAGGTTTTTACTTCCGCGATGCCGGCTTATAACCCTCCGGGGTGACGACGTAAGAGCTTTCGCACTAACCCGATGGGCAAGCCTACCACGTTGTCGTAGTTCCCTTTGATGACTCGCGCAATCGGGTCACGCTTTTCTTGAATGGCGTAAGAGCCGGCTTTATCCAAGTGAAGGCGTGAAAGACGCAGAATTTCATCGATTTCAATTTTTTTCATGCGCACATGCGAGACGGCCCAACCGACGCGCTCTTTCTGAGAAGGGACTTGAACGACCGCCACACCCGTATACACCTGATGCGTGCTGCCGGAAAGCTTGTAGAGCATTTGATACGCATGTCGGCGGTCCCGTGGTTTGCCCAGAATTTCGCCTTTAAGCGCCACCACGGTATCAGCCCCCAAAACCAAGGCGTTGCCCTTGAATCGTCGAGCGATTTCTTTGGCTTTCCTTAAAGCCAATTCTTGGACCAATTTCGCCGGATCTTTCTCAGACGATCTTTCAGATGCGTGACTGGGCATGACACGGAAAGGGCGTTTTAGTTTCCTAAGAAGAAGAAGACGCCGCGGAGAAGCAGACGCCAAAACCAAAACGACAGAGGGAGAGAGAGTGGTAGTCAAGGTAAGTACTTATTTAAAAAAATCCTCGACTCCCTCTCCCACTGTCTTTTTTTTATCCAAGCGGAAACGAAGTTTTACGGTGTTGTCCCGCATAACGAACGTAATCGCGCGCGCGGTTGTGCAAGAGTGTTAACTCCGCCGGTTTAATTTTCCGGATGATTTTTCCAGGCAGACCCAGCACGACGGAACGCGGCGGCACGCGCATGCCTTCAGTGACGAGCGCACCAGCGCCAACCAAGCATTCTTTTCCGATAACGCAGCCGTCGAGCAGGATGGCTCCCATGCCCACAAGCGAGTAATCCCCAATTTTTGCCCCGTGAACAATCGCCCCGTGACCAATCGTCACGCCTTTCCCAAGGAGTACTGGGAGCCCCTTCGATGTATGGCACACCGTGGCATCTTGCACGTTGCTTTGAGGCCCGATCACGATACGCTCGATATCCCCCCGAAGCACCACCATCGGCCAAAGAGAGGATTCTCGTTCGAGCACCACCCGGCCGATCACTTCTGCCGATGGGTGAACGAACGCGGTGGGATGAATACGCGGTAAGGATTCCTGGAAAGACCGTTTCATCCCAGAAGTTTCAAAAGAATGGCTTTTTGAATGTGCAGCCGGTTTTCAGCCTGGTCAAAGACAATCGAACGCGGACCATCGATCACATCGGCCGTAATTTCTTCCCCTCGGCGCGCCGGCAAACAATGAAGGGCAACCGCGGTGGGTTTTCCTTTTGAAAATAACGCTTTATTTAGCTGGAAAGGCCTAAACGCGCGCTTGCGCTCCGACTCTTCCCCTTCTTGACCCATGGACGTCCACACATCGGTATAGAAGACATCGGCCCCCATAGCCGCCACTTGCGGGTCATGAAGGACATCGATTCGTCCACCGCTTTTTCTGGCCAACGCACGGGCGCGGCGAAGCAGCGCTTCATCGGGGTCATACCCATTCGGGCAGGCCAACACAAAATGCAACCCCATCAAAGCAGCCACCAAAATCCAAGAATTGGCCACGTTGTTGGCGTCGCCGAGGAAAACAATTTTGAGGCGGCGTAAACTTTTGAGTGTGCGGCCGCTGCGCTGCCAAAGCGTATAAAGATCGGCCAACACTTGGCAGGGATGCTCACTGTCGGTCAAGCCATTGATGACCGGTACGGTGGTTAGCCGCGCGAAGTCTTCCACGTCTGCGTGGTGACGCGCGCGAATCATGATGCCATCGACGTAACGCGTCATCACGCGGGCCATGTCGGCCACCGGCTCACCGCGCTTCCATTGAAGTGCATCCGACTGCAGTATAAGGGGAAAGCCGCCTAACGACTGAATGCCGGAGGCAAACGACACTAGCGTGCGAGTGGAGGGTTTTTCAAATATGAGAGCGATGGTCCGCCCGCGCAGGGGGAGGGACGAAAATGTCCTCCGGCGCTTTAACCCATCGGTTTGGCGCAGCAGCGCTTCGATCTCCTTCGCGGAAAAATCCGCGATTGACAGAAGGTCTCTCTTCATGGGGCCTTTTAAGGGCCCCAACTGGGCATCGCCGAGTTGCCGGGCAAATCGGTTACACAGTGCGGCGAGGACCCGTCAGCGCCCATCAGGCAAATTTTTTGTTTCCCCTCCCGGTCGGACATATACGCCAAAAACCGCCCATCCGGCGACCAACTGGGGTGTTCGTTTCGAACACCGGCTTCCGAAATTTGGCGGTTGCCGCGGCCTTGAGGGTCGATCAGCCAAATGTCGTAGCGGCCTTGGGTGCGTTGGCGCTCATAAGCGATTAAATTCCCCTTTGGCGACCAAGCCGGGGAGTCCGTGTATTGACCGTAGGTCAGCCGCTGCACATTGGCGCCGGTTGCATCCATCACGTACAACTCCGGCGTGCCGGAACGGTCGGAAACGAAAGCGATCTGCTGACCGTTGGGTGAAAACGAGGGGCTGGTATCGACACCCGGCGTGTACGTCAGGCGCCGCACGATTTGACCGGTTTTATTAACCAAATAGAGTTCAGGGTCACCGCCCCGCGACATGGTAAGCGCCAGCGTTTGGCCGTCCGGCGACCAATTCGGCGCGGTGTTTAGGCCTTGGCGGCCGGAAAGCTCGCGCGAGGCGCCGCCTTGGAAATCGATCAAAAACGCATCCGGGTTTCCGGCCTTGTAGCTGTTGTACACCACCGTTTTCCCATCCGGCGACATTTTGGGGAGAAGCGAAATCGATTTATGCCCGGTGAGGCGGCGGGCGTTGGCGCCATCGTAATCCATCACATAAAGTTCTTTGGTTCGGTTCTGTTGGTTCACGAAAACGATACGCGAATGAAAAATACCCGGCTGCCCGGAGAGTTGGTACTGCAAATCATCGGCCATCAGATGCGCCAAGCGGCGGATGTTGGCGCGGGTGCCTTGCCCCTCTTTGCCGTAAAGAACCTTTTGAGTGGCCACATCAAAAATTTGGCACATCAAACGAATTTGATCGCCTTCGATGCGGACTTCGCCCGATATGACGACCTGGGCTCCCACCCCGTTCCATTGAAGCGCTTCTATTTTATCGCCGGCCGGCGCGGGCCCGCCTTCCACAACGGAAAAGAGTCGCGAAAACAATAAATCCTCTCGTATTACCCCCCGGAGCGTTTGGGCAACGGTTGGGGTATCGGCAGAAGTGATGGAAGCAAAGGGTGCAATTCCCACACCCAATGGCTTTCCGGAGCCGGCGTTGGATTGGAGGTTCAGGTAAACATCCGCCGCATGAAGAGGAGATAACGAAAAGGTAAGAACTAGCCCTATGACCGTCATCCTCCGCTGTCGTAAGCGGGGGATCCAGCGTCGTAGCCAAAAGCCCTTGAACCCCGGCTTACGACCTGCCGGGGTGACGATCATCGGACGGTTCTTCATGGGTTCAGCAGGTCTTTCGCGGACTTGACCAACTCGTGACGAGGATATTCCTTAATGAGGGCCCGAAGGGTTTCCGCGGCGTCGGCGCGTTTGCCTAAATTTTGAAGGGCGATCGCCTTTTTGTAAAGCGCTTTGGGGGCATAATCGCTTTTCGGGTATTGACGGACGGTTTGGTCAAACTCACGCGCGGCATCGGCATAATTTTTCCGAGCAAACTCCGACTCGCCTAAATAAAATTGGGCTTGGGGAGCCGCTTCCGAACGCGGCTGCTGCGTAACGATGTTTCGAAATCCGACTAAGGCGAGCTCGTATTTTCCCCCCTGAAAGTCGTTGAGCGCAAGCTTAAGCATGTCACCCGGGTTTGAAGCGCCTGGCGACGCCGTCCCGCTGACTTGCCCGGTTAACACATTTAAACGCCGCGTGAGGTCGGCCTGGAGGTCATCGAGTTTCTGGGATAGCGTGCTCATGCGCTGCTGACTGGATTCCAGCTGGCTGTTGAGTGCTTGGATATTGCCATCCAATTCGGTGAGCTTAACAACCAGGTCGGCCTGCTGTTTGCGCATGCGTGACATGTTGTCGTCGATTTTAAGGAGATCCTGCTGAGTAGCGAGCATACACCCTGATAAAAGACAGAGGCAGAGGCAGAGGGAGTTGAGGTAGATTTTTTTAATAAAAGATTCCTTAACTCCCACTCCCTCTTTCTCTTTTCTGTACTTCATTTCTTCTCGACCGTGCGCGCTTTGGTTAAGCCGCGGCGGTTTTGAGCCCAGCAGCCTTCCGTGGCTTCCGTACAGATGGGGTTTTCTTTCCCGTAGGAAAGGGTCGCTACGCGCGAGCCGGAGAGGCCCAGTGAAATGTAATACTGGCGCACCGAAGCGGCGCGTCGTTGGCCTAACCCCAAGTTGTATTCGGTGGTGCCACGTTCATCGCAGTGGCCTTCCACCAAAATTTCCCACGCGGGGTTATTTTTAAGCGTCTGATAATTGTTCTGCAAAATAGTGCGCGCTTCCGGCTTAAGCGTTGCCTGGTCCGTTTCAAAATAAATGACTTTTAATTCCGAAACTTCCTGGTAATCTTTCCCGCGCAAGGACGGTTCATCCGCCGTCTTTTGGGTGTCCGTAGCAGGCGTTTCATCATCTTTAACAATTTGCTTTTTGGGTGGGCAGCCTGTCAAAGCGGCGGCCAACACAGCCAAACCTAAAAACCGAGTGAGTGAAAAGTTCATAACAGCCTCCCGATCGCCTAAACCTTTTCGACGGGACCTTCAGCGAATGACCCACCGCTGCAGGTCCATCAAGTTTGTTGTATTAGGTGGCAGTTTAGCACGCCGCAAAAAACGATGTAAACCCCAAACTTCAATTTAATTTCAATGTATGGGGTAATCCCATCGATTTAGCTGGCTTTCGCCAGCAAAAATGATGATGGGAAAAGCAATCAAATCGAAAAATGAACCGTTTGGCGGATGGACAATTTTGGTTATCGGGGTATATTGGATCACGCCATGAAGACGAGCCTCTCACTGCGAACGTTCAGTGTGACCCTGGTGGCTTTCACCTCCAGCGCGTTTAGTGAAATCACCTTTACCGTAGACCGTTCGAATTACCTAAGCGGCGAAGGAACGCATTACCGCATCAGCGGGGCCCCGCCCAACACGCCTATTTTTTGGTCCAGTACACGAAACGGGATATCGACCGGCGAAACGAATGCGTACTATGACCACGTGACCGATGAAAACGGAAATTGGGAGGCCACCGGAGGTGCTTTCGATGCCGAAACGATGGGCGGGTCCTGGACCAAAGAAGCGCGCATCGGCGTGGACGGCCCTGTTTTAACGCGCGCGTTTAACGTGTCGGATGCGATCGCACGCGCCCCGAGCGCCCGGCCCGCATTGACGCTCGTCAATTGGGGCAGCCCCGATATCGTCAAAGGAGCAGACTTGGTCCAGCAACTGGGAGCCAAAAACATCAAGATTGCGATGAGTTACCAAAGCCATCTGGATTACCCCAATACGTACGTCGGCCAGCCAAAAAGTTTAACGGAGTTGTCCCAAACCGCGCCCTTCAAAAATGTTTTGGATCGCCCTTTTGAGCGGACGATGATTGTAGCGTATCCCTTTTCCAACCCCGATTTTTTGACCCACCCGAACCCGGAGGCCGTTGAGCAGGAAATGTACGACTTTACGAAACACTTGATCGAATCGTACGCCGGAACCGGGAAAGAGTTTATCCTTCAAAACTGGGAAGGCGATTGGCAGCTGTGCGAAGAATGCAAAACGGACCCCACTTTCGTTATCCCCCAAGAGCGCTTAACCGCCATGAAAGCTTATCTCGATGCCCGTCACCGCGGCATGGAGCGTGCCCGAAACGAGCTCGCCGCCGTTCAAGGCGTTAAAGTGAAGGATGCCATCGAATTCGTTCTCTTAAGCCGCACGCGCAGCGGCCAGACCTCGATGCTTCGGGATGTGATCCCCTACGTTCAAAGTGATTACATTAGTTATTCGTCGTATGAAACGGTGCAGGGGCCGGCCCTGGGGGAATTAGGGCGGCGCATTTTAGACGACTTGGCTTTCATTCGAAACTACCCGGGCGTGGACGGCCGCGAGCTTTTAATTGGCGAGTACGGCTTCGACAGCACTCTGCCCGACACCGAGAGCCGCATGCAGATCGCCTCGGAGGCTTTTCAGCAAGCCGGCGTACCTTTAGCCGCGTATTGGACGGTCGAGGGCGTCCCCCACACGTACGCCTTATTCCAAAACGGCACACAAACCGCGCTGGGGACCACGCTGCAACGCCTTATTTCCCGCGAAATCACGCGCCTTAAACCCGTGGCCCCCGCGGAGACCGCCCGAAGCGCCCGCCGCTTGCGTCCCCTGGCAGCCTCCACGCTGCTAAAGGACGCCAACTTGCCTTGGACGGCAAGGCTTAGTAATAAGGCTCCGAGCCTTTCGCCCACCGCTGCACAATAACAACGCGATTCGAGGTTTCAAAACGACCGGGCAGCGCTATCGGGCTCGGGGTCGAGAGCGCTGAGCGCGCGAGGCGGCGTCTTCCCGAACCTCGATTCCGAATCTTCCTCGATCCCGATCCCGAGCCTGCCCACCGGCAGGCGGGCCCGCCACCGGCCGCCCGACGCCCGGCCCCGTCGCTTTTCTTGCTCCTAAATATGGGGCAAGGCGTTCAGAGTCAAAACATCGTTCAGGGACGCAACGGCGTTCAGGGCCATAACGCCGTTATGAACTTGAACGCCCTTTTGCCCCTGAACGTATCTCTGCCCCTGAACGCCTTTGCGCCCCCTGAACACCTATCCGCCTTTAGTCCCTCCCCCCATAGGCCCTTCGCCGCCGCCCAAGACCCACGCCCCGCCGTCCTGGCCCCCACCCCCGTGCCCTTTCACCGTCGAGACGTGCCCGATCCCCCGTCGATTTCCCCCTAGGCCCTCCGGCCCCAGGATTTAACATGGAGTTAACAATGGAGTCATATCCTGGTAACACACAGGAGGCATACTGACCGCGTGATGAAAACCCAGCGAACCAAGTTTGTATGGAATGGCCTAAAATTGGGCGGGAAGATTATTTTATTCGGCTTTCTGACTCTAGGGTTATTCTTGACTTCAAGTTCAGCCCATGCGGCGATTACTGCATCAGCGATCCAAGGTGGCACGAATGGCAACCCTGGCGTTCACCCTGGACCCACATTGGTTTTAAATTTTTCTGGGGGTTCTGCGGCCAATATGGTGGCCTTTTATAAACCCAATGCACCTGGAAACCCAACAGTTCAACACAATGAATGTCCGGGCGAAACGTCATGCCAGGTTTCGGTTCAACTAACAGATTCTTCTAAACCATACCCTTATGCAGTTTGCGTTCGTTCGTATAGCCTACCTTACACGGATTCTGGATGGAATTTCGACAATTACGTAGAAGAATGGGGTGGCGGACCCTGTTCTAACCCTGCACTATATGTAGTGAACCCGAAAGTAGAAGTGAACATTCAGGGAAATCCGGGGACAGAGCAAGATATTGATCTAAGCCTTTCACATAATCAAAATTTGGGCGCACTATCGGTCACCGGTAATTATCGGTGGACGCCCGGGCCGGGAAATCCCACCATTGGAACGTTTACCAGCCCGATCACGATCAACAATCCACTTGGGAATCAAACATTAACTGTTTTTGTGACCGGCAATTCCGGTAATCAACAGACGTACCCATTCACCTTAGACAACACCCCGCCTACTGTAAGTAATTTCAGCCCTGCTCCCAATGGAACCAATTGGTATGGACCCAACACGCTCAGCATCAATGCCAATGTAACCGATTCTGGGTCCAGCATCTCCCAGATTCGTTACAAATGGTATGGGTTTTCAGCCACACCGCCAACTTTGAACGATTGGAACACGGCGACCCCTATCGCCAATTTACCTGTCACAGGAATTCAAGCGCCGCCTTCAGATGGGCGCTGGGGATTATCTATCTTTGCAATGGACCAAGCTGGAAATTGGGGATTTGCGAACTCGCCTGGCATTTCTGTTTCGAATTCATACCAATACGACAGATTGTCTCCGCAAGTCTGTATGCAGGTTTATCGCGCGTCGAATGGGCAGTTCCTTCAGCAGATTTGCGGGTCCGGAAGTCCGGCGCAGGCTTTTTCATTTCCTGTCACCGTTGGAATTTTGGCGGTTGATGCCAATTGTGGCTCCGCGGATTCCTCTGAAGTAGCGTTGAACTTTTCCGGATTTCCTACTCCGTCAGCTAATGTTGGAGGCACATCTCTTTCGCCTACCACGCAAGGTAATTTAGGTTCTGGAAATTGCCAAAATCAGCCTTTTTATCAATATGCGAATTTAAATACGAGCGGCCTTTACTCCTTCACGGCGTTGACTAGCGACCGCTCAGGGAATTCCAGCGGATCTTCTGGGTTTAATATTACCTTAACTCTACCCAACTACAAACCGACAGCGGTTAATGCCACGGTTCTTTCCGAAACTCAAGTGCGTTACAACTGGACGCCGCCCTCACCAACACCTTTAGACATTCAATATAAGCTTACAACTGCAAATAACGGCATTCCGCAGGGAGCACCTACAGTATTGCCAGGCAATCCCTATACATATACATTTTCGGGTGGGGCCAATAACTTGGCCGCTTTTAAGATTCGAGGATGTAACACCCAGGGAAATTGCGAGGACGGGACATCATCGGAGTCCAACAACCAATCAGCTCTGATAACTAGATATACATTTGCCAAGGCTCCTTCAAATTTGACGGCCGCAGGAGTTACCGAAAACTCTATTAACGTAACCTGGAACAGCAATGGAAACCCATCATATACCCCATTCCAGTTATCATTTAACACCGGAGGAAGTTTTTCACCTCAACTGCCTTGGGTCTCTGGCACTGGTGGACAACTTGGAAATCTAGCCTCCAACACCGCTCACACGATTAAGGTCGACGCGTTCAACGGTGACATATCTGTATGCCCCTCTCCAAATGCACAAACTTGCCCTTCAACGGCAGGCATTCAAGCGTCTGGCAGCTCAAATCAAATTATCGTCTATACAAAACCCAAAGCCCCAGACAGTGTTACGTGGAGGGGTTCGACCGTTAATTCAATCGATGGCCAAATCGGTGGCTGTCCAACCGGTTCTACGTGTTTCCTTCGCGCCACACCAGAAGGTGGAAACCCAGTAGATGGCAATGCGAGCACCGTTTCAGGCTTAGCTCCAGGGAAACCCCATCAACTCGTCGCTTGCACAAAAGATAACGACACGGTTCGCAAACAGGACGTCTGCACGGAACCGGTGAGCGCGTCGACAAAGTTCTCCGCTCCCACGGGGCTTACCTGGGGAGCATCGCAAAAACAGGCGACAACGACTGACACCATTCCGCTTCAGCTTGGTCGAGACATGTCCCAGGCACCAACCACCCTTTGTTTAACGTACAACCCCGGAGGCTCTTCGGGTGTGGCCTTATCCGTCTCCAATGTCCAAATGACGGGTCTTACGGCCAACCAGTCCCATTCGGTCTCGTCTGCAAGACTCGGTCTTTCGTGCAGCCCTCAAGATTTTTCGCTGAGCGACACGTTTACGCCAAACGGCTTAAATCCCTGGACGCGAGCGGAACCCTCCGACACGCCGTCCGCTCCCGAGGTGACCAATAGTCGCATCGACGCAACATTTACGCTTCCCAGCAATGCGCCCGGGACTCAGTATGAATTGTGGGCTTATCCCAAATCTGGCGCCTTTGCGACCGCCCCGCCTGACGAGCCTTTCCCGCAGCCGCCGCTCAAGGCGTCAGCCAATGGGGGTTCTGGTTCCATTACCAGCGGCGTCACAAACAATTTGTCCTACTGGATTGTCATTCGGTCGATCAGCGGCTCGGGAGATAAAGCGTTTGATGCCTATTCACCGGTTGGCGAAACAGGCCATGTGAAGTTGCCGAAGCCCTCGATTAGCATCAATACGGCCGCTACGGCGACCACCGCAACCGCTTTCGCCGTGGTTGTAACACGCGATGCTTCCGATACCCGAGCGGTCGTTTCGGCAAAAATTTCCTACACCTATGACAACGAAGGGACCGTAAAAACGGAATCTACCGGAGATCTCCCCGTGTCAGGAGACGGCCCTTATCCGTTAAGCGTCACCGTTCCAAGGGCCAACACCAAATACAAGCCGGTTACGGCACGCGTGTCAGATGATGGGCAACTCTACAGCGACCCTTCTTTGGAAGCCGTGACCGACGCCTGGACCAAAGCGGCGGGAAGCCCCAACCCACCCATATTCAGTTCGGCCACAACGACCTCGATTACAGCCACAATTGAATACCCCGTGACAAATCCCGATGCCACGGACTATCGATTAGACGCCTGCACGACACCCTTCGATGAAACGACCGGCGCATGCCCTGGCACCCTAGGGTCAAGTTTGCCGTTCAAGAAAGCCCCGGGCGAAACATCGAGAAAAGCAACCATCAGGGGCCTTACAAAGGATACGTCGTACGTCATCCGACTTTATTCGCTCAGCCTTCGTCCCAACGGCAGTCCGCTCTTCGATGGCTGGAGCCCACAAAGCGATGTGATTACAACACCGCCCTTCGATGGCCAATTGGCCTCAAGCATCATTGAATTCGGCAGCACAACGCTGAAAGCCAATTGGCGGGTCGATATCGCAGGGTCGGGTCAGTTGCGCATTCAAGCCGAGCAAAATAGCGCTCCGATTGGCACCTCGGAAACGCTCGGTTTGCCTGTGGGGAACCCTCCCGGCGCCACGATCCTTGTTAAGGAACTGCAGGCCAATACGTCTACCAAATTGACATTGCAGCGTGACCCTGGAACAGGAAGCTGGTCGGATGTTCCCCTCTCCTCTTTCACCGCCATAACGAATGCGGCCGAACCTCCAGTTCCGGGGGCCAGCATTTCCGGATCGAACCCTGCTTTTTCTGTACGGGTCATCCCCGACTTCGCCAATGATCTCAATGCCACCGACAGCGAATACGCCGTGGAAATCACCTCCGGGCCAGACAAAGTGTTCGTCGGTTATTTAAACGGCGCGGGTGGGCTGCAAGCCTCTCTAAAATGGCAAGACATAGCCGCTTGGACCCAAGCCGCGTTGACCTGGAATTCCCCGACGGTTGCCGCGACATACTATGCGCGCGTCGTCGTTAAACAAAAGCGAAATCAAGCGTCCGTTTTCTCCGGTTATCGCACGGTCACAATGCCTGGGGGCCCTATTGAAGTGACGTTCCCATCGCTTTCTGGGCAACCGATGGACGATTACCTTTTTGGAGTCGCCATTAATGGAAATTTTGCGGTCAATTTCTCGATCGCTATGAAGAACGACCCGGCACTCTTTTCCGACAAAGTCACGGTCACTAAATCCGGGGATCCCACGCCTTTGCCGCTCACGTTCACCTACAGCGACAACGACGCCCAAGGGCAACATGCCCTCCAAATTACCGTAACAGGAGGGATGCAGGCGGCGACGGCTTACACGGTTTCAGTTCAAAACGGCCTTCTGGATAATTTCGGTTTTGCCACCAAGGATCCTTGGTCTCGGTCCTTTATCACGGGTATTGACCCCGCGAAACGAACCGTATTGATGTCCCCCCATGACACCGAACGTACAGCCGTCGTTACGGTTGAGGCCAACACGTTGTCCGGCAGCACCATCATCATCCCACGGACAAAATTTGTGAACCCCAGCCGGTCCATCGTTTTAGCGCAGGCCGTCATCGACAACGTCTTAACCGTAAACCAGGGTATTCGGGAAGCGGCGCGCGCGGAAGTTCTCTTTTACAACTCGAATGGCAATGGATATTCATTGGGAAGTGCTGCCAAGGCAGTCCGACTGACATTAGGCATTCCGACGGCTGCCGCAAATAAAGCGCCTTCAGGTGCTCCTTCGGCTGCCGGAACCAATGGCGCAGACCCTAGCCAGCTCACCATTTTCTTAGTCACTACCGGCGGGCTGCAGCCCGTGGCCGGTGCCGTGAACAATGGCGACGGCACGGTGACCGCCTCCATCACTCAGTCCGGCCTCTATGTGCTGGCTGGGGCGGTGTCGGTGGATCTGTCGGCTGCGTATGCGTGGCCGGTTCCTTATAAGCCTTCGGCGGGACATACGGTGATTAATTTTGTGGGGTTGGCGGCGGATTCCAAAGTGAAGGTCTATACCATCATGGGTGAATTGGTCGCGGACTTAAGCGACCCGACCAACTCCGGCACCATTCAGTGGCCGGTGACCAACCTCGACGGCGACCGCGTAGCCAGCGGGGTCTATGTCTACCAGATCAAAAACCCATATAGCGAAAAACGCGGGAAGTTGATGGTGATCCGATGAAGACTTTGCGCCTCATCGTGAACAGTGAACAGTGGACAGTGATCGGAACTATTTCGCTCTTGATCTGTGCACTGTTCACCGTACACAGTGCACCCGTTTTCGCGAAAGGCCCAGGAACAACGACCGGTGAATTGCTGAAGGTTCCCGTGGGTGGACGCGCGATCGGAATGGGCGAAGCCTACAGCGCGGCGGCGGATGACACCTCATCGCTTTATTGGAACCCAGCCGGCATGACCTATGCCGAACAAAAAGAAGCCACCTTTATGCATTCGGCGCTGATTGAAGGCATCCATTATGAGCACTTGGCCTTTATCGCCCCGGGCGAATCCTATTCCTACGGCGCGGCCATGTCGTACTTAGGATACGGCAATATCGCCGGGTACGACAACTCGGGCAACGCGATTGGCGACCAGTCGGCCAACTCCTACATCGTTAGCGGCGCTTTGGCGCGCCGCATCGGCAACCGCCTTTCCTTGGGCGCCACGGGGTCTGTCATCCGCCAGAAACTGGCCGATGAATCCGCCGGCACCTTCGCGCTTAATTTAGGCGCGCTCTACGATTTACCGATCACCTGGCTGCGCACCCACTACCGCGCCGCTTTAAGCGTCCAAAACATCGGCCCCGGCCTTAAGTTTATTTCCGAACGCGACCCTCTGCCCCGCAAAATCAAAGTAGGCTTGGCGGCACTAAACGTCCACGAATGGCCTTTAAACCTCACGATGGATGTGACGATGCCCAACGACAACGACACCTACGTGGGCGTGGGTTCCGAATATTGGTTTAAGCAGCTGATCGCGCTGCGCTTAGGCTACGCGGGGTCTAATGACGAAGGCCAGGGGCTGCGCTTAGGGGTGGGACTAAAACTGCGCGGCATCCTTTTTGACTACGCCTATGGCAGCTTCGGCGACTTTGGCGCGACGCATCGCATCAACGTGTCGCTGCGCTTCGGCACCCGCATCAAGCAGATGAACGACGCGCAGAAAGCGATTTTGAAAGAAGCCAAGAACGACATGAAAGACGGGCGTGAAGTAGACGCCATCGTTCGCTTAAACGAACTTCTGCAGCAAGACCCGGACAACCACGCGGTGTTAAAGCGCATGATCGAGGCGCACGAAACGGTTTTAAAGAAAGAATTAAACGAAGCCATTGCCAAGACCAACGAAGAAGTGCCCTCTGTTGAAGTGTTCGCCCTTCAGGATTTGATCCCGGGCCAAGAAAAAGTGGCGAAAGCCAACAGCGGAAGCATCGATGCCAGCGACCCGCTTAACTTAAACGCGCTTCCGGAAGCCACCGACATTTTAGATGCCGAAGCGAGCACTCGATTGCCCTCGGCCGAAGCTTCCGCCATCGCTCCAGCTCTTGTGGCTCCCGCGCAACCTGCCGTGACGCAAACGCAAGCCGTCCCCGGCGCCTCCGGGGGTGCGGCGTCTGATACGGTCGTGGTGGAACAAGCCGTTCCATCAGCGGAAGACCTCTTAAGCGGCAACACCGCAGCCCCCGCACAACCGGCACAGCCCTCCGAGCCAACGACCGCCACCGACAGCGGCGACGGCCCGATGCTTAACCCCAACGACTTCCGTTAAACACAAGTAAACCTCCCCCCTTGAAAAAGGGAGGGGTTTATCGAAGTAGTGGCTTTAGGTATTTGCCCGTATACGAGGTGGGATGTGCGGCCACTTGCTCCGGGGTGCCTTCCGCGACAATTTTTCCTCCGCCTTCTCCGCCTTCGGGCCCTAAATCGATCAGCCAGTCCGCCGTTTTGATGACATCTAAGTTATGTTCGATGACCAGAACCGTGTTCCCCGATTCCACCAAACGGTGGAGGGAATCCAGCAGCTTATGCACGTCGGCAAAGTGGAGGCCCGTGGTCGGCTCATCTAAAATGTAGAGGGTTTTACCGGTCGCCCGTTTGCTTAGTTCCGTGGCGAGCTTAACGCGCTGGGCTTCCCCTCCCGACAAAGTGGTCGAGGATTGTCCCAACGCAATGTACCCCAAGCCCACTTCGTTAAGCGTGCCCAAAATTCTCGTAAGCGGCGGAATGTTTTCAAAATAAGCGACGGCTTCCTCCACGGGCATGTTCAAGACTTCCGAAATGTCTTTGCCTTTGTAGCGCACCTGAAGCGTTTCTTCGTTAAAGCGCCGGCCGACGCACACCTCGCATTTGACGTAGACGTCCGGCAAAAATTGCATGGAAATCTTAAGCGTTCCGTCGCCTTCGCAATTTTCGCAGCGCCCGCCTTTCACATTGAAGGAAAAGCGCCCCGGTTTATACCCCCGCCGCTTGGCTTCAGGGAGCTGGGCGAATAAATCCCGGATGTGCGTATAAGCCCCCGTGTAGGTCGCCGGGTTGGACCTTGGCGTTCGTCCAATGGGCGACTGGTCCATCACAATCATTTTGTCTAAGTGTTCCATTCCGCGCATCGATTTGTATTTCCCCGGAGCATCTTTGGCCTGATAAAAGTGCCGCGCCAATGCTTTAAAGAGAATTTCATGAACGAAGGTCGATTTGCCGGAGCCTGAAACCCCTGTGATCGTGACGAAGGTGCCCAGCGGAATTTTGACATGGATGTCTTTTAAATTGAACTGTCCTGCCCCCAAAATTTCCAAAAAACGCTTGGACGCGCGTCGAGTGGATGGAACCGGGACCATGACTTCGCCTTTTAAATAACGTCCGGTGAGGGATGCGGGGTTCTTCATCACCTCCGCCGGCGTTCCCTCCGCCACGATTTCCCCGCCGTGCACGCCAGCCCCCGGCCCTAAGTCCACCAGCCAATCCGCCGAACGGATCGTTTCATCGTCATGCTCAACCACGATGAGGGTGTTGCCTAAGTCTCGCAAGCGAACTAAGGTTTTAAGAAGCCGGTCGTTATCGCGCTGATGAAGGCCAATCGTGGGCTCATCCAACACATACATGACGCCTACCAAGCCGGAGCCGATTTGGGTCGCTAAATGGATGCGCTGTGCTTCGCCGCCCGCCAACGTGGCGCTTTCACGGTCTAACGTCACATAATCCAAACCGACATTGACTAAAAAGGACAAGCGGTTGTGAATTTCTTTCAAGATGTTTCGGGCGATTGTTTTTTCCTTATCCGTGAAGGAAAGACTTTCAAAAAAACCGGCGGCGTTTTTAACGGACAGGGCGCAAATGTCGGCCACGGACTTCTCGTTGATCTTTACCGCCAGGCTTTCCGGCTTTAAACGCGCCCCTTTGCAAACGGGACAAACCCGGCGACGCATAAAGCGGTTGAACACTTCTTCTTTCACAAATTCCGATTCGCTTTCTTTATAGCGGCGTTCCAATTGATGGATGACGCCTTCAAATTCCTGATCGTTTTTTCCCCAATGGACTTTGTATTGACCGCCGCCATAGAGGATCAGCTTTTGCTGATCTTTCGATAGATTTTTCCACGGTTTGTTATGTGGAATTTTGTTGCGTTTGCAGACGTCTTCTAAAATTTCTTCGTAATAACCCGCCCAGGAGCGTTTCCAGCGGTGCATGCGCGTGGTCACGGGGTTAGACCATGCTTCAATGGCACCTTCTTGAATGGATTTATTGGGATCGACCACCACCAGATCCGGATCCACGTCCAGCTTCGTGCCCAAACCATCGCAGGTGGCGCAGGCGCCATAGGGGGAGTTAAACGAAAACATCCGGGGTTCAATCTCCGGAATGCTTAAACCGCAGTGCGTACAGGCGTGATGTTCACTCAGCAAAAGTTCTGAGTGCTGAGGGATGAGTGCTGAGCGGTTTTTCGTTTCAGGACTCAGCACTGAGGACTCGGCACTGACAAGCACCAACCCTCGGCTTTCCCGGAGCGCCGTTTCGACCGAATCTGCCAAACGCTCGCGGACGTCCGGGCCGATCACCAGCCGGTCTACGACCAAATCGATTTTTTGCTTCTTGTAGCGGTCGAGCGTGATGGTTTCATCCAAACCCATGACATTCCCATTTACACGCACCCGTACGAAGCCGGACTGCCGAAGCCGGTTAAAGAGTTCTTGGTAAGTTCCCGTGCGGCCTTCAATGAGCGGCGACAAGATTTGGATTTTCGTGCCGGAAGGGTATTTTAGAATCTCGTCAATGATCTGCTGGGCCGACTGCGGCTTAATAGGCCTAGCGCATTTGGGGCAATGCGGCTTTCCCACACGCGCAAAAAGAAGGCGAAGGTAATCATAAATTTCAGTGACGGTGCCCACCGTCGACCTAGGGTTGTGTGAAGGGGTGCGCTGTTCTATGGCAATGGCCGGGGAGAGGCCCTCGATTAAATCGACATCCGGCTTTTCCATGAGCTCCAAAAATTGCCGGGCATACGCTGAAAGGCTTTCCACATACCGCCGCTGCCCTTCGGCGTAGATCGTGTCAAAGGCCAAAGACGATTTTCCGGAGCCGGAAAGCCCCGTCAAAACCACTAATTTATTCCGTGGAATCTTAAGCGTCAAATTCTTGAGGTTATGTGTGCGAGCTCCTCGGATAACAATTTGGTCTTGATTCATGAAAGTGAAGCGGTCTCCTTGCTTATAACCGTATCCCGCGGAACGTTTTTTTGGTCCGTCTCCGGGTAATCCAAATTGTAATGAAGCCCCCGGCTTTCTTTGCGCTGCATGGCACTTTGGATCACCAATTCCGCCACGGTGGCGATGTTTCTTAGCTCAATTAAATCCGGCGTGATTAAAAAGTCCCAGTAGTATTCCTGAATTTCCTGCTGCAAGAGCTGGATGCGCCGCCAGGCGCGCTCGAGCCGTTTATTGGACCGTACGATGCCCACATAATTCCACATCATCTGGCGGATCTCATCCCAATTCTGGGTGATGATCACCTGTTCGTCGGGGTTGCGTGCGGCGCCGGGGTTCCAGGGCGGCACCTTTTCTGCCGTCATCCCCGCGGTCGTAAGCGGGGATCCAGTATCTTTCAACGACGCTGGACCCCGGCTGACGGATTGCCGGGGTGACGACAAAGCACGAAATGCTCTGTGCGCAAACACCAACCCCTCTAATAAAGAATTCGACGCCAAGCGGTTGGCTCCATGCAGCCCAGTGCAGGCCGTTTCTCCAATCGCCCATAATCCATCTAGCGATGTCTTTCCTTGTTCATCCGTCTGCACGCCGCCGCAAAAGTAATGGGCGGCTGGAACCACGGGGACCACATCCTTTGCCATATCGATCCCGAAACGACGGCATTGGTCGTAGATGGTTGGAAACCGCTCGCGCAGAAAGGTTTCCCCCTTGTGGCGAATATCCAAATACACGCAGGGGTCGCCGCTCGCTTTAAGTTCGGTATCGATGGCGCGAGCCACAATGTCGCGCGGCGCCAAATCTTTCATCGGATGATAAGCCGCCATAAAAGCCGTGCCGTCTTTGCGTTTAAGGATGCCGCCCTCACCGCGCACCGCCTCAGAGATGAGAAACGATTTGGCCTGCGGGTGAAATAAACACGTCGGGTGGAATTGGACAAATTCCATGTTCGCCAGTGCCGCCCCGGCACGGTAGGCCATCGCCATTCCATCCCCCGTGGCAATATCGGGGTTTGAGGTGTAAAGGTACACCTTCCCTGCGCCTCCTGTAGCCAACAGCGTCGCGTGGCGGCCCAGGGCGGTATGCACTTGTCCAGTTTTGACATCCAGCACGTAGGCGCCCAGACAGCGATTGGGGGCCGGTAAGCCCACTTTTTCGGTGCTAATCAAATCGATGGCGATATGCCACTCTAAAAAACGGATACGCTTTTGTTGCTTGGCGTGCGCGAAAAGGGCTTTGGCAATCATCGACCCCGTGGCATCCCCCGCGTGCAGGACGCGCCGATGCGAGTGGCCGCCTTCCAAACCCAAAGAAAAAGGCGTGCCCGTTTCATCGTCTGTTCCATTCGCAAGGGTGAAGCGCATGCCCCATTCGATCAACTCCTCAACGCGCTGAGGTCCTTCTTTCACCACGCCGCGAACCACGGCTTCTTTACAAAGACCCGCCCCGGCACGCAGAGTGTCCCGCAGATGGTCTTCCATTGAATCTTCAGAAGACATCACGGCCGCGATGCCGCCTTGAGCGTATTGGGTGTTGCCTTCCAAACTTTCGCGTTTGGTCAAGACGACCACCTCGCCCAATTCGGAAAGCTTAATCGCCAGCGATAGCCCGGCGATGCCGGAGCCGATGACGAGAAAGTCGGCGTGGATATCGGCCATTAGGAAATAACGATGTTATCAATCAGACGCGTTTTGCCCAGGCGAACCGCTGCGGCCAAAAGCGCGGGGCGTTTTATGCGGTCCATGGGCGCCAGGGTCACCGGGTCGACGACTTCTAGATAGTCCACCTTGCCGTGAGGAATGGTCTTAAGCACCTGCATGAGGCGCGCCACCACGTGTTTGGTGCGAGTCATAATTTTTTGACCGATTAATTCGCGTCCCAAATAAAGCGCTTGATAAATTTTGACGGCCTCATCGCGTTCGCTGCGAGACAAGAAACGGTTTCGCGACGACATCGCAAGGCCGTCGCGTTCGCGCACGGTCGGGCAAGCAACCACCATCACGGGCAGATTTAAATCCTGCGCCATCTGCGCAATCACACGCAGCTGCTGGTAATCTTTTTCCCCGAAATAGGCTCGCGTGGGGGCCACGATGTTAAACAGTTTCGCCACAATCGTTGAAACACCCGTAAAGTGTCCTGGGCGGAAAGCGCCTTCCAGTCTATCCGATAAACCGCGGACAGACACCGTTGCGGAAGTAGCGCCATGGGGATACATTTCGCGTTCGCTTGGAACAAAGACCACGTCGACCGCTTCTTTCTTTAAAAGAGCCAAGTCGCGCGACAGCGTCCGGGGGTAACGCCGGTAATCTTCCTTCGGACCAAACTGAAGCGGGTTCACAAAAATCGAGACGACGACTTCATCGCATTCATGGGCAGCGCGGCGAACGAGCGCCAAATGCCCGGAATGAAGCGCTCCCATCGTGGGGACAAACCCCACCTGCGCATTTTGCACGCGCTTTTTATGCGACCACGACTGCATATCGGAAATACGGTGAATGACTTTCATTTAAAGTGCCTCCTAAAAAATTCCACCACGCGTTTCTCATACTGCGCTTTTTCCACTTCCCACGGGCGCCCGTGGTCGGCGCCTTTGACGACCCATAACTCTTTGGGGTCCTTTGCTTTTTCGTACAAATCCTGGGTGTCTTCAACCGGGGTGCGCCGGTCGCACTCCGCTTGGATTAAAAGAACCGGCCGCGGGCTAATTTTGGCGATGGCCCGAGACGGCGAAAAAGCCCATAGGTTTTGCCTTAAAAATAACGAAACCAACGCAATGGAGAAATCCAAAAACGGGTAAGGCGGGATGTGGTACAGCAGCCAGGCAAAGCGCCGAATGGTGCGCGCGATGTCCGCGAACGGGCTTTCCGCTAATACGGCTTCGATTTCCGGATGCTCTGCCGCGCTCATGATCGCCACCGCCGACCCTAACGAATGGCCCATCACGGCGATGTGCCGGCTTTGCGCCGGATACGCGGCTTTTAAAAAGGCCAACGCCGAGTCCATATCCTTTTGTTCAAGAGGTCCAAGCGATGTAAACCGGCCCTGGGAGTCGGCATGACCGCGAAAGTTGAAATAAAACAAATTCCAACGTCCTTCATCGGCCAGGCAGCGCGTATTAAGCAGCATATCCCCCGCATTGGATCCTTTCCCGTGTAGAATCAGAATCGTTTTATCCGTCGGGGTTTGGGGTCGGACAAACCAGCCGGTCAGCCGCAGCCCGTCAAAGGATGAAAACGCCACCGTGTCGTACGACCAGCCGAAATTTTTCGGCGTGTAGGGGATGCCCAAAAATGGAATACGGACGATTTCCTTGGCCCCATAGACGGCAATCCCCGCGGTCACAACCAACACCGTGTATAAAAAAAGAATCACGTGTAAGAATGGGCGCCGTCCGGGAAGCGGCCTGTGCGCACCTCCTGAGCGTATCGAACGGCGGCGGATCGAATCAGGCCGGCTGCATCGGCGTAGGCTTTTACAAAACGAGGATATGGCGAGGGGGTGAGGCCGATCAAATCATCGATCACCAGGACTTGGCCATCACAATGAGGACCGGCCCCGATTCCAATCGTAGGAATACGAAGCAGCCGGGTAATACGCCGAGCCAGCGCGGAGGGAATGCCTTCCAGCACAAGGGCGCTCACACCCGACCTTTCAAGCGCACGGGCATCCTCCACAATCGCCTTTGCGGCTTTCGGCGAACGGCCCTGCACTTTATAACCGCCAAAACTATGAACAGACTGGGGAGTAAGTCCCAAATGCCCGATCACAGGAATTTGTGCGGCGCGGAGAGCTTTGATCTGCGGCAAAATGGCTTTCCCCCCCTCGAGCTTGACCGCTTCGGCGCCTGCCTTCAACATCACTCCCGCATGTCTCACGGCATCGGCAGATGACGCTTGATACGACAAAAATGGCATATCCGTCACGAGCAGCGCGCGTTGATTGGCGCGCGCCACAATGCGCGTGTGGTAAAGCATATCTTCAACGGTGACCGGAAGCGTCGAGGAATGGCCTAACTTGACCATCCCTAAGGAATCGCCGACCAAAAGGAGGTCCACGCCCGCCTCGTTTAAAAGCCGCGCCGTGGAAAAGTCATAGCAGGTGAGGGCGACTATTTTTTTTCGGTCGCGCTTCATCTGCGTTAAATTCGGGACCGTCACTTTTCCCATCGGTATCCAAGCTCCTTAAGGCCCTCTTGCACGAAAGGCCGGTTCATGATTTCCGGGTGCGGCAGCGTCAAACGCTCGTCATCCCATACCCGCTCGTCGTACACCAAAATATCCAAATCGATCACGCGAGGGCCCCATTTTTCCCGGCGCTGTCGCCCCATACGCCGTTCAATTTCTAAAAGAGTGTCCAACAACTCTAAAGGTTCCAGCTCGGTTTCAATCTTGGCGACCGCATTGATGTAATCCGGCTGAGGAATGTCGCCCAACGGTTTGGTTTCAACCAAGTTGGAAACGAGGTCCACCCGGATCTTCCCATGAGCCGCCATATGGTCCACCGCGTTCCAAATCAGATGTTCGCGTTTGCCAAGGTTTGAACCCAGGCCAATGAACGCTACAGCCATTTCACCTTTTGAATACGTTCAACGGCTTCCATCATGCGTTTTTCATCCACGGAAAGGGCAAAACGCACATACCCTTCGCCACTGGGGCCAAACCCTACACCCGGTGTACACACGACACCCACGTCATCCAAAAGCCGCCCCGCCGTCTCTGTGGAGCTGAGGCCTCTAGGTGTGTGCGCCCACATATAGAACGTGGCCTCTGGTTTTGGGAGCGTCCAGCCGGCTTTCCTCATGGCTTCTACAAAGGAATCACGGCGCTTTTTATAGAGCGCGCGCATATCCCGTAAAAAGGGTTCAGATTCGGGAGCCGATAGTGCCGCGATCCCAGCTTCTTGAATGGCCTGAAACGCGCCCGAGTCAACGCTGTCTTTGATCGTGGCCAACCCCTTGAGGAGGTCCGGATTTCCGCAAACCCAACCGATGCGCCAGCCCGTCATGTTGAAGGTCTTAGAGAGCGAATGAAATTCGATCCCCACCTCTTTGGCACCTGGAATTTCTAAAAAGCTAAGCGGCGGGTGGTCGTAATACATTTCAGAATAGGCGTTGTCGTAAGCCACGATCAAATCATGCTTTTTGGCGAATGCCACAACTTCTTCCAAAAACGCACGCGGGGCCATTGCGGCAACCGGATTGTTCGGATAGTTGAGAAATAAAATTTTGGCCCGCTTCAAAATATCAGAAGGAATTGCTTTTAGATCCGGAAGAAATCCACGCTCTTCATTAAGCGGCATTAGATACGGTTCGCCGCCCGCAAAAAGCGTGGCGTTTTTATAGACCGGGTACGCCGGATCCGGAACAAGCGCTACATCGCCTGGGTTTAAAAACGCCAAAGGCAAATGCCCCAACCCTTCTTTCGAACCGATTAGGGAATAAATGTCCGTTGCGGGGTCGAGTTTGACACCAAAACGCTTCTCAAGCCATGTTGCAATCGCTTTGCGGTAACTCAAAAGCCCCGCACCAAAGGGATATTGGTGGTTGGCGGCCCTAGCCAAGGCTTCTTGTCCGGCTTTGATAATATGGGCCGGTGTTGGACGATCGGGATCCCCCACACCCAACGAAATGATGTCCACCCCACGGTCAAACGCCGCTTTCTTTTTCCGGTCGATCTCGGCAAAAAGATAGGGCGGTAGTTTCTCAATACGGTCCGCGTACTTCATTTTGTTTCCTCCACGACAGGATTTCGAAGCCGTCCAACACCTTCCACGAAAATTTCGATCACATCGTTCGCTTTGAGCGGGCCAACCCCTTTGGGGGTGCCGGTGGTGATCACATCTCCCGGATAAAGCGTCATCACCTGGGATACAAAGGACACCAAATACGCCACCGGAAAAATCATTTGACTGGTATGCCCCATTTGCACGGGTTTGCTGTTTAAATAAGCCTCCACACGCAAATTTTGCACGGGCAAGTCGGTGGCGATCCACGGGCCCATCGGACAAAACGAATCAAACGATTTCGCCCGCGTCCATTGGCCGTCTTTTTTTTGAAGCGCTCGCGCCGTCACATCGTTGAGCGCGGTAATTCCTAAAACGCAATGCAAGGCATCGGCTTCCGAAATACGCCGCGTCTCATTTTTGATCACCACCGCCAACTCCGCTTCATAGTCCACGGCCCCAACGCCCACGGGCAAACGAATCGGGTCTTCCGGGCCAATCACGGCGCTTGGCGCTTTTAGAAAAAGAAGGGGTTCTTCCGGAACCTCAGCACGGCCGAACTCTTCGATGTGATCTCTGTAGTTAAGCCCCACGGCCACCACTTTAGAAGGCATCACGGGGGCCAGTAGGCGAACCTCGCCTAAAGGGAACGATCGCTCGGTTTTGGTGAATTCCTCAAACGGATTCGGCGTAATCTCCCAGACCACGTGGTTTTCGATGACGCCCCAAGCGCATTCATTCCCAATGCGAAAACGGCAATAAAGCATCAGAGCCCTAGGACGTCACGCGTGGTATAGAGCCCCGGCTTTTGTTTCACCAGCCACGCAGCGGCTTTGAGCGAACCCGCCGCAAACGTATCGCGCGATTCGGCATGGTGAAAAATTTCCAACGTTTCCCCAATTCCTTTGAAGCGAATCACGTGATCCCCCACCACTTCGCCTTCACGGATGGATTCGTATTTCACTTTTTTCCCCGCCGCTTCTTCGATCAACTGCCCCGCGCGAAGTGCTGTTCCGGACGGGGCATCTTTTTTGTGCACGTGATGGGTTTCCACAATTTCAACGTCGTAGGTTTTAAGCGCCTTGGCCGCTTCCTGGGCCAATTTAAAGAGCACATTGACCCCCAGCGCCATGTTGGGAGATTTCACAATGGGAATCACTTTTGCGGCTTGAGCGAATTCGACGTCTTGCTCTGGGGTGAAACCGGTCGTCCCAACAACAAAAGGCTTTTTGAAACGCACCATCTCTTTTAGAAGCGCGTGTGTCGCCTCGGGCGTTGAAAAATCAATCACCACATCTGCCTGGGCCACACGCGCGCGGTCATCCCCTATCTCAAGCCCTTGAATAACCTCGAACTGGCCGCTTTGCTTGGAGAGGTCAGCAATGCGCTGCCCCATTCGGCCCGCCGCGCCCGCAATAATGAGTTTGATCATAAAAGCGGACAGCCTTTCATCGCTGCCATCAATTGGCGGCGAGGTTCAGCGCTCATGGGTAGAAGCGGAAGACGCAGTTCATCCCGGCATAACTTAAGAGATGACATCGCCGCTTTCACGGGAATTGGATTCGTTTCAAAAAAGAGTGCGCGGATCAAAGGAAAGAGTTGGCGGTGCAGAGTCTGCGCGCGCTCCACATTTCCCACTTCCATCATTCGGCACAGCTCGGCCACGGCAGAGGGCGCAATGTTGGCCGCCACGGAGATGACCCCTTTGGCTCCTAAACTCATCAGCGGCAAGGTCAGCGAATCGTCTCCGGAGAGGACCGTGAAGCGAACGGGGGAGACGAGTGAAAACAACCGGCTCGTGTAGTCCATCGACCCGGAGGATTCTTTAAGCCCCACAATGTTTCGGCAATCCTTCGCCAGGCGTGCGACGACGTCGACCGGTAAACTAATCACCGAGCGGCCGGGGATGTTGTAGAGAATAATCGGCAGCGTAGTGCTTCGTGCCACCGTTTTAAAGTGAGCATAAAGGCCTTCCGGGGTAGGCTTGTTGTAATAGGGCACGACGAGTAAAACGCCTTGAGCGCCGGATTTTTCCGCATGCCGGGTCAATTCGATCGTCTCCGCCGTGGAATTAGACCCCGCCCCCGCCAAAACAGGCAAACGACCCCGCGCCTGGCGGATTACCAACTCGACCACCCGCCGATGCTCCGTATGCGACAACGTAGGCGATTCCCCCGTGGTGCCGCAAGGCACAAGGCCGTCCGTTTGATGAGCCACATGAAAATCAACAAGCCACTTAAGACGCGCCTCATCCACCTTTCCATTTTTAAACGGCGTAACCAGTGCGACATACGAACCTTTAAACATAAGCCTCTCCCTTAAACGTCACCCGCACGGGGCCTTCTAAGGACACCTCGGTAGCGGGTTTTTTGAGATCGCCTAATTGAAATCGAACGGTTAGCGTGTCCCCGCCGGCCACCCGGCACTGAACCGGCGATGTGACCAGGCCACGATGAGCCGCCGCGATCGCGCTGGCCGTCACACCGGTTCCACAAGCGAGCGTTTCCCCTTCCACGCCGCGTTCGTAGGTGCGGATGCGAAGTTTTCGGGGGCCGATCTTTTCGACAAAATTCACGTTGGTTCCTTTAGGGCCAAAGGCTTTATGAAACCGAAGCGCTTGGCCCAAGCCGCTGACAAAGACTTTGTCCGCATCCGGTACAAACAGCACCGCATGCGGCACGCCGGTGTTTAAAAAAGCAGCCCGGTAGGTTTTCCCGCCTACGGCCGCGCGAACGTCGGCTTGGTAGTCTCGTGCATCCGCCAAAGACACGCAAATGACATGGCCTGAAACCCGCGCGCCGACCGGATACGCATCCGTTTGAAACCGAAACGTTTTTTCCACCACGCCGTGCTGCTGTGCGAAGTAGGCCATACAGCGGGCCCCGTTGCCGCACATATCGGCGCGAGACCCATCGGCGTTAAAGTAGACCATACGGAAAGCTTCGTGTGAATCTTTTTCCAGCAGCAAAAGGCCATCGGCGCCTACGCCAAACTGCCGATGGCAAAGCGTTTTCGCGAGCGCTGAATAGCCTCCCTTGATGACCCGGCGACGGTTGTCGATCACGACGAAGTCATTCCCCGAACCCGACATTTTCCAGAAAGGAATCGTCTTCACTCGTTGGGAATCCTTTCGCCCTGAACCAAGTCTTCCAGCGTTTCGCGGTCTCGAATGACGCTCCAGCGAGACCCGTTCACGAGGACTTCGGCCGGACGCGGACGGGAGTTGTACTGCGACCCCATCACAAACCCGTAGGCGCCCGCGGTGGCAATGGCCAGGGCTTCACCGGGCTCCGGCAGCGTCATCGTCCGGTTGCGCGCCAGATAATCACCGGACTCGCAGACGGGGCCTACGATATCGGCCGTCACCGTTTTGCCTTTTCGCTGCGTGACCGGAAATACGCCGTGATAGGCGTCATAAAGCGCGGGCCGCGCCAAATCATTCATCGCCGCATCCACAATCACAAAATGCTTCGAACCGGAATCCTTTCGGTAAAGCACTTGGGTCGCCAAAATTCCCGCGTCGCCCACCAGGTAACGGCCGGGCTCGAGCATCAAGGTGATGTCGCGTCCTCGAATTTTTTGAATGATTTCGGCGGCCACCTGCTTTGGGGTGGGAGGTGTTTCATTTTTATATCGGATCCCAAGCCCCCCTCCCAAGTCGATAGAACGAATCATAATGCCTTCCGATTCCAAGCGGTCGACCAAATGCAGCACGCGGTCAATCGTCTTGGCAAACGGACCCGTGCTCGTTATTTGAGAACCGATATGCGAATGGATGCCCTGGACATTAATGCGCGGCAGCTTGGCGGCGAGACGAAACACCTCCATCGCTTTGTCGAAGGGAATGCCGAATTTGTTTTCCTTCTTACCCGTAGTGATATGATCGTGCGTCATCGCATCCACGTCGGGGTTCACCCGAATGGCGACCGGTGCCGCCTTGTGCGCCGCGGCCGCGACCCGGTCGATCATCTGGAGCTCTTCGATGGACTCCACGTTAAACATGAGAATACCGATATCCAACGCCATTCGGATTTCATCGGCTCGTTTCCCCACCCCTGAAAAGACAATTCGCTCGGGAGGAATCCCCGCCCGGCGCGCCCGGTAGAGTTCGCCGGCTGAAACAATGTCGGCCCCAGCACCCGCTTTTCCAAAGGTGGAAAGTATCGCCCCGCTTGAGTTGGCCTTCATGGCAAAGAGCACCAGATGGCGTGCGCCCCCCAAATTCTTGAAGGCGTGGTCAAACTCGTGATAGTTCTCTAATAACCGGGTTTTGCTGTAGATGTAAACGGGAGACCCCACCCCCGCAAGGATGCGTGAGAGCGGCACGCCTTCCATGCACAGTTGGCGGGAGCGGTAGGTAAGTTTGGGCGGCAGCGCGTTCGTCATATTAGCGGTCCAGTCGTTCTATAAGTTTTTTATTGTAATGCTGCACGAGCGTTGACGGCGACAACGTGAGCGCGTTTACAGCCAAACGTTTGGCTTCCGCGGTTTGCCCTCGGCGGGCCAGCGCGCGCGCCCGAAAAAAGAGTACCAACGGGGATTGCGGATAGCGCTTGAGCAAGTCGGCGAACAAAAGGTCTGCCGCCGGATGGTCTCCCAGAGCCTCATCGACCAAGGCTAAGTCCAGGCGAACATCGTCGCGTTTGGGGTCGTTTCCCAACGCTTTTTCCCAGGTTTCACGGGCTTTTTTTAGACGCCCTTGCCGGCGGTGCAGGAGGCCTAAACGCACCTGGTATTCAGCGGCCGGAGCCATCGTTTCTGCGCGCTGCAGCGTCTCTTCGGCTTGAGTGAAATTGGACATCCGCGCATACACATCCGCGAGCCCTAGATAAGCGCTGACGAGTGTGGCATCGCGCGATAATGCGTCTTCATAGGCATGAATCGCTTTTTCCAAATACCCCCGCCGCGCGTAAGCATCCCCTAACGCTTGGTGAGGCTGCGAGGATCCTGAGTCCAGCGCCTGCGCCGCCTGAAACGAATCCACACCCTGTTTGTAGAGATCCGAGTGGGTATAGACCTTTCCCAAAAGCATATGCGCCTCAAACGATTTTCGGTTGTCGTGCAGCGCATCTTCGTAAGCCCGAATGGCCCCGCGGTAATCTAAAACGGCCTCCCGCATGCGCCCCAGCTCAATAAATAACTTCACACGCTCGGCCTTTGGGGGCCGTGACGCCAAGAGCAGCTCATATTGCCGAACCGCTTCGCCGTAGGCGCCCATGCGCCGCGCATGGTCCGCCAACTCGCGGCGGAGCATCCAGACGTCCCCCAGCCGGCCTTTCTCGGAAGCGCGCCGAATGGACTGCTCCAAACGAAGCACCGTAGGGTCCGTAGCAGGAGCCGACGCCGCATAAAGGGAGGCCAACATCGTGGTCATCAAAAAAGCCGTTAGCCAAACCTTCATGAAAGCCAACCCCACATGCGGTCGATCAGGAGCCGCTTTATGTCCGCTACGGCACGCCGCGCGGCGAGCGTTCCCGCATCGATGCATTCCGCCGAACGGGTCAAATCAATCGGGCTGATGTCTTCCATCACAGGCCGGATCACCACATCCGCTTCTTTTAGAAACGGCAGCGACAGGAGCGTGCCTTGAATCAAAATGGCTTGACTGACCGTTGACAGCACGTTTTTTGGGTCAAACTTGGAAAAATCAGACGATATATCAATGGCCACTACGATTTGTGCGCCCAACGCTTTCACCAAATCGACCGGCACGTTTCCCACGAGCCCTCCATCCACTAAAAACCGATGACGAAAGACAACCGGCTCAAACAACCCAGGGATCGTGGCTGAGGCGCGCGCCGCCAGCGCCACCGACCCTTCGCGAAACACGACGCGCTCGCCCGTCTGCAAATCGGTGGCGGCACAGCTAAAAGGGATGCGAAGTTCATCGAAACGGCGCTCTCCGATGCGCTGCTTCAAATACGCTTCCATACGCTCCGACGACAAAAGTGTTTGCGAAACGAGCAAGCGCAGCATCGCCACACGGGAATAATTGGTGAGCGAATCCCACCCCACGTCGTGGGCCATCGTTTCAAGTTGGGTGGTAGTAACCCCCGCCGCGTAAAGCGCCCCGATCAGCGCGCCGACGGAGGCGCCCGAGAGGTGGTGCACCGGAATGCCTTCTTCTTCGAACACTTTAAGCACGCCGATATGCGCCAAGCCCCGCGCACCTCCTCCCCCAAGCGCCAAGCCTACGGAGGGAATTCCCCGCGCCTTCGGCAGCGAACGAAATTCCTCCCAAAGCGTGGCGAGAAGATAGTCGTCTTCGTTAGCGACCGGACTGACCGCCGCGTTCAGCGGCGCGCACAGCAACAGAATTAAAAGGAACTGTTTCATGGGTCGTTGAGCACTTTGCCTGTGGCCCGTTCCAGGGCCGTAAGCGAGCTTAAGTGACCATGCACGGCTTCTTGATAACGCAGATCGGCATCGACATAGAACTCTTCGGCGTCCAAACGATCACTCAAGCGCAATGTCGAGCGCCGCACATCGTCCAAAAGCGCTTTAAGACGCGCGCGCTCCTCATTTCGTTTAGGAATTTCACCCTGCCAGAAACGATAGTCGGTGTAGGCCTGCCGCACTTGTTTTTCAATCACATCGGCCGCTTCGGTATGCCGCAGCGTGGCTTGGCGGTATTGGGCCCGATGTTCGCGCACCTTAGCCCACCCGAAAAGCAAATCGGAAACAGAAAGCGGCAAGTTGACATTCAAGGTGCCCGCCCAATTGATGGTTCGCAAATCCACATCGTAGCCTGTGCGTTCGTAGCTCGCACCCAGCGCCACGCGCGGCGTGCGCTCCGCCAATGATAGGCGAATGCCTAGAGCGTCTGATTCCTGCTGGTATTCGGTCTGGCGAAGTTCCGAGCGGTAGCGGCTCGCCCAAGCCAGCAGTTTTTGCAAATCCAAATCGACCGGCTGCGTTTTAAGTTCGCCTTGAACCGCGATCTGCGTATTTAGTTCCAAATTAAGCGACCGCAAGTAGCCAAGCCTTGCCTGGGCTTCTTCTTCTGCCGCCTCCGCGGCGGAGGCGCGGACGTTGGCGCGCCCATGTTCCAAGCGAAGCCGGTCAGAGAGCGACTCTTTGGACGACCGCCGGGACGCTTCCTTCTCAACGCGCGCGGATAATTCCGTGCGAAGTGCCGAACGCTCCTGCGCCATAAGCAAATCGTAAAACGCCTGTTTTATAGCTCCGGCGACTTGAACCTGCATCGATTCATGCAGATCTTTGGCTCGCTCATAAACGATGCGCGCTTGTTTCCACGTATTGCGCCCCCGCCCGCCTTCGTAAACGCTTTGGTAAATGTTGGCGCGAAACGTGTAATAGTTTTGCCGCGGGTTGTTGGGAACAAGCGTCGGCCCAAGCGACGGCTGGATCATGAGCGGCGTGTCGCCGTCCACCCCGAACTTGCTCCAGTTCGCATTTAAGTCAAGCTTCGGGTAAAACTGCGCTTCGGCTTGCTGGACGCGCTGCAGCGCAATGGTCACATCTTCCCTGGCACTGAGCAGAAGCTGCGAATTATTAAGCCCGAGTTTGACGCTTTCATCCAACGTCAAGGTGCGGTCGACCGGTCCCCGCACATCGGCTTGCACGGTCACGTTGATGGCCAAAAGCAGAAAAACAACCCGTCGCATCATTTAAGCCGTGATTTAAGTTGAGCGATTTGGGCGCGGACGCGCCGAGGGGACGTGCCGCCGATTGAATCTTTTACATGCACCACTTGGTCGACGGAAAGGACACGCAGCGTCCCCTCATCAAACGCCGCATCAAAACGCTGCAGCTCTTCTAAGGTTAATTCATCCAAACGGATAGGCTGCCCCTCGCAATAGGCCACGATGCGCTTGACCACGCCGTGCGCGGTGCGAAAAGGGACACCCTTTTCGGTTAAATTATCCGCCAGCTCGGTGGCCGCCAGGAAACCGCGATCACATAGACTGCGCATACGCTCCTCACGCACCACCATCGTGGCAATCATGGGGGTGGCCACTGCCAAACACCCTTGGACTGTATCCACGGTGTCAAAAAACGGTGGCTTGTCTTCCTGCAGGTCGCGGTTATACGACAACGGCAAGCCCTTTAAGATCGTCAAAATCGCCATCAAATTGCCGTAAATACGCCCGGTTTCACCGCGCATGATTTCAGCCACATCCGGGTTGCGCTTCTGCGGCATGATCGAAGACCCCGAGGTGAATTCATTTTCCAGCCGGACCATGTTGAATTCCACCGTGGTCCACAACACCAGCTCCTCAGCCAAGCGGGACAAATGCGCCATGATGAGCGCGCAGGCACTGATGAATTCCACCAAGAAATCCCGGTCCGACACCGTATCGATGGAATTTTGGGTCACACGGGGAAAACTCAACAGCTTGGCGACGTAGTTCCGGTCAATTGGAAACGACGTTCCGGCAAGCGCCGCGCTGCCAAGCGGCATTTCATTCGCCCGCTTCCACGCGTCTTGAAGCCTCCCTTTATCGCGTTCAAGCATCCAGGCATAGGCCAAGATGTGATGCGCAAACAATACAGGCTGGGCATGCTGCACATGGGTAAAACCCGGCATGACCACGTCCAAATTGGACTCGGCTGAAAAAATGAAAGCTTTTTGAAGGCGTATGATTTCAGCCTTGATCAATTCCACCTGGTCGCGCAAATAAAGACGCAAATCCAAAGCAATCTGATCGTTGCGGCTGCGGGCGGTATGAAGTTTTCCCCCAACCGGGCCAATTCGGCGTATGAGCTCTCGCTCCACGGCGTAATGCACGTCTTCTTCCTGAGGAAGCCGTTTCCCTCGTTCGAGGTCGCGCTCAATGGCTTCCAAGCCCTTCACGATTCGCTGGGCATCGCGCGACGCAATGATGCGGCACTTGGAGAGCATCTTGGCGTGCGCGATCGACCCTTGAATGTCGTAAGGCGCTAAGCGGATGTCGTACGACAACGACGCGATGAATTTTTGTGGGTTCACGATTGAATTCCTTGCAGGAGGGCCTGAACCTTGATGGGGAGGCCGTAGAGGTTGATAAACCCTTCGGCATCTTTCTGGGTGTAAACGGTATCGGCCCCAAATGTCGCCAAGTCTTCCCAGTAAAGGGAGTTGGGAGAGGTTCGCCCATCCACAATCACATTGCCTTTGTAAAGTTTTAAGCGAACCGAGCCCGTGACCGTTTTTTGCGAACGGCTGATGAACGCGCTGATGGCCTCACGTAGTGGGGTAAACCACAGACCGTTGTAGATCATCTCAGCCATTTTGGGTGCCAAGAGCGATTTGTAGTGCAGCGTATCGCGGTCCACGGTCAACGCTTCGAGCTCACGGTGCGCGGCATAGAGAATCGTAGCCCCCGGTGCTTCATAAACGCCGCGCGATTTCATCCCCACCAAGCGGTTTTCCACCATATCGCAGCGCCCCACGCCATGCTTACCGCCTAGAGCGTTCAACGCTTCCACCAGCTTGACGCCATCCATCTTTTTGCCGCTAAGACTGACGGGAATACCCTTTTGGAAGCCGATCGTCACGAGCTCCGGTTTGTTAGGGGCTTCTTTAATTGGGTCCTGGGTCAGCACAAACATGTCTTCGAGCGGCGGATGGTCGGGGTTTTCCAAAATTCCCCCCTCAAAACTCATATGCCACAGGTTCCTGTCCGAGGAATACGGCTTCTTTTTTGTGACAGGCACGGGGATGTTGTGCCGCGCGCCGTAATCGATCAGATCTTCGCGTGATTTCATCTCCCATTCGCGCCAAGGGGCGATCACTTTCACATGGGGCATCAGCGCCTTAAAGGCCAACTCAAACCGTACCTGATCGTTTCCTTTACCCGTGGCGCCGTGGCAAATGGCATCCGCACCCTCTTTTTTGGCGATGTCGACAATCTTTTTGGCGATCACCGGGCGTGCAATCGAGGTTCCCAGCAGATATTTCCCTTCATAAATGGCTTGGGACTGGAGCGTCGGCCAAATGAAATCTTCGACAAATTCTCTACGGGCGTCGACCAGGTAGGCTTTGGAGGCGCCGGTTTTAAGAGCCCGCTCCCTTAAACCTTTGGTTTCGGAGGCCTGTCCGACATCGATGGCGCAAGCAATCACTTCGGCTTGATAGCGTTCTTTTACCCAGCGCAGAATAACGGAGGTGTCCAAGCCGCCCGAATAGGCGACCACAACTTTTTTAATGCTCATAAAGGGATTCCTTGAAAGAAGGTTTTTAGGACGGAGGGATTATATTTCTAATTGATTTGACGATGCAATCTGCTTGACCCCTATCGCACACTCGAAACCATTACGCAGCCGGTTTAAATTTTCGGACTTGCCGGTTGACTTCAGATTTTAAAGCGCCGGGGGCCGATGGATAGCCTCGAAATACATCGAACCAAGCCTGCGCCCAGAACAGCATGAGGCTGGAAGCGATTATCGCTCGCCAAGCAAATGGCATTTTTGGCTTTTTAAGCGGGAACAAAAGAAAGAATACACCCACAATGCTAAACACGGTGGCCAAAGCCGTTAAAATAGCGTTCTCAAAGGCGATGTGCATTTGATCGATCAGAAACACCGCCAATAAAGCCGTCAATACGTTCGATAACACCATAGACACGCACCCTTGAACCCAAACTTCGTGTTCTGCCTTTGACTGACGGTGTGGTTCTGGAGATTGGCTGAGGGCGACAAATGAGATCTTGCCTCCAATAAAGATCGCGGCCGCAAATAAGCTTATTGTTAATAAGACGTACACCCCGCTATCATGAGCCAAACCTCCCATAAAGAGCACCTGGACCAGCTCGTGGGCCCGAATAGCCGCAACACCCACCATCCGTCGCGCGTCGTCCAACCTCAAGTCTACCTCGGCCTCCGCGCGGTTTAAGCACGCCGTTTGAGTGAACAAAGATGCCATGAGAAATCCCGCTAAACGCCCATTGACGCCAGCTGCTTTGCGTAGCGGCGTACGACGGTTAAATAGCGAAACCGCACTTAAGGCATTGGGAAGGACGGAAGCGGCGGAAAATGACGCCTGACGAAATTCGAAGAGCGACTTCTTAGGGACAACGTGGCCCCACGCTAAGGCCAGACTTAAGAAAACGGCCATCATGTAATTTCGCCAGCGCATCACGTTTACGCGCACGGGATCAGCTGCGTTTCGAGAGAAAGTGGCATCAGCCGAGTTATGAGGGCTTTTTAGTGGAATCCGGCATTTCACCGTAAGTCCTGATCATTCGATCACGAATTTGGTCTACCAAGCCCCAATCGGGCTTATGAAAAAGGCCCGGCAACTCCAGACTTCGCTCCAAAAGCCATGCCGCCTCCTGTTGAAGCGACCGCTTATCGGCACACGCTCGTTCCTTTAACCGCTTATATACATCGTCGGGGATGTTTCGTATCTGAATGGATGGCATTTCATACTCCTTTTGCACCAATTTTAATGCAATAAAGATTAGTTTTCAATGCCTATTTTTTCGCGGTTAGCGTTGAGATAGGAGCTTCGAGAACTCTACGCCGCCGAACGCACTTTTTGGGCTCTTTCACGCAGTCGAGCATAATCTTCCGGAACAAAGGCTCGTAAGAGAAATCCAATATCAAAACTTGACGCATTTGAGAGATTGGCGGGGTCCATCTGGAGCCCTAGGTTTTGCCCAAAATGGAGCAGTTTTTGCATAGCTTCTTGAACATTTGATTCTTCCTCTGTGCCTAGACTTGCGCTGTAGAGGTCTTTATAAATTTCCCCGACACGACTGAGCCACAAAAGTGCCTCTACTTCGGGAAGTCGCTCTGCCGCTGTGGAGGCGGCCTGGAACGGCTTTTTGATTATGGATAACGCTTCCATCACCTTGCCTAAGAGAGGTGCCTTACTATTGGCATCAACCCAAGCCTCAAGCCTTTGAACGACAACGACCGCCTTATGGATTTCATTCGCTGAAAAATTAAAAGCGTTTTCCCTCAAGGAATCCAGAATGCTGAGCCAAAAGGCATGCGAACTTGAAACGGGCTTTTCCGAGATAGGCTTTTCGTTTAAGCGTCCCACGTGAGCCCTAAGAACTTCGAAATTCGCCTGAGCATGATCGACTCTTCCCGGAAGAAGTGATGCATCTACTTTGTTGTCTCTTAAGAACGTTTCGTAATAAACCAACATTTTCTTAATGAGAACCCAGAACAATTTCGGCGCCAACATAATTGAGGCAACGTCCAAAGCGTCGCTACCGTTCGACACCGTCGGTAAATTCGCATATGCCTTGATGCTTTCGCCATGACTTCCAGAAGGGTTGGGCAGCTTAACGTAATGGTTATAGTCGAACCCATTTTCTTGATGACTCTTAGCCAGCGAACGCGCGGTCTCATCGGAAAAACCCATCGTGAGTAAATAGATGCGGCGGACAGTTAGATCCAACGCATGGCTCATTTGAGCAAGCATTTCCTTTTTGCCAGTGGACAGGCCAAAAGACATAGCCTCTACGAAAACAAGCCATTTGCCCGTTTCGCCATCTTGCAGAATAATAGGCCCACCGTTGGACGGTGTATAGGGATGATGGACAAGAATTATTTCCAAGCGAAGACGCTGCGCGCTCCCTATTAACTGAAGAGAATAGGGAAACGACAAGCCTTTCAGATAAGTCGATGTTGCAGGATGGGCATGCTGGATCCCTTTTTCAGAGAGGGAATGGTTTTTCAAAATTTCGCCCATAGCATTTCGACAAAGATCAGAGGGTTTATTAACTTCTGCGCTCTTCCACAAACTCGTATCAATAATTTGACCGCGAAGCGCATCAAGCAAAGGTTTGGCAACTTCCCTTTCCATCCCTCTCCAAATGTCATCGTTTCCTTCGATCCAGGAATCAAAAGTTGGTTTTAAGGGACTTAGGTTCGTTTTGTTTTCAAGCTGCTGTATCCATAATCGATAACGTTCATACGATTGAATCCCCAACATCCGCATGCGGGGAAGCCGCATCCAGAGTTGTTCGGAGAAGGGTGAATCGGCACCCAACACTTGGCGAAGGGCCGCGTTGGCTTTTTCGATTCCATCGCCCAACATCCATTCCGGAAGGGCTTGAGTAGAGGCTTTGTCGACCAGTGCATCAAGAATTTGGCGGCGGAAAGGATCATCCAATGGATAGCCGGAAAATGTCGTATCCAGGAGCGGTTTCCATCGTTGTTCTTGTTCGCGTCGCGTTTTCTCTAGAATGTCGCGCATCGCCTGCTGCGCACGAGCAAGCGCCACCTCGAGATCTCGAGCCTCCTGAATAAGGGCCTCGAGCACGGTTAAACGATTCCTAATATCTTTCTCGCGTTGCTGAAAAGTAGTTTCAGCACGGATGAGGGGTGCGTGGGTCTTCTGCACATCTTGAAACTTATTCCCTAAATTCAAAACACCGTCTCGAAAAGAGTCGGATAATGCGTTAAAGCCCTCTTCGGAGGGAAATCGCTCCAGGACAATCAAAATCTGTTCTAATTCCGAAAAGGCAGATTCTATAGCCCATAGACGGACTTGAGAATCGATTGATAATCGAACATCCGCCAAGGCCTTCCTAAACTCCACCTCTTTCGCCTTTGGGGTAAATGGCTTTAATCCTGATAGCGTATCGAGCCCGCGACAAATGACGCTGATAACTTCATTCGAGATCGGCCCGACATTTTGAACCACCAATAAGATTTGCTTGAGAACGGCTAGCGGGACTCTCGGCGTGGCAACAACGTCCGCGTGAGTGGCAGAGGCGAGCAGCCAATCGGCCAGAAGCATCACTTTTAGGAAACCTGGTAATCCATCAAACCCATTAAAATAGGATTCCAGTTGGGTTTTTGCAGCTTGCGGAGTCGACATTTGTTCCCATTTAAAACGCCAATCGGCTTCCAGATTTCCCTGGAACGGCTCTTGAAACGCTTTTAAACAGTTGATTTTCTGAACATGGGTTAAGGCGTTTTCCACCCATTGGCGAACTTGATTTCTAGCGGTGATTTGGTCATTCGGGAGCGCGATTAACAAAACGGCGAGCTGTGCATAAGCCGCCTGAGGCAGATCCGAAGAGACTATCGTGGTTGCATCCTGCTGAATGAATTCCCCGACCCGTATTAGACTTTGGAGCCCTTCAACGGTCCTATCCCAATTCGACAATCGAGTGTCGGCGTTTACGACTTGACGAGTGAGCAAGCCGAACTCGCGGCGATACCCATTCGGCAATTTCAGCTCTAATTGCCTTAATGTAATTCCAAATTCACTAATAGCGGGCAAATCTCCTTGCTGGCTGAAAATACGAAGCCCAAGGTCGATTTCTTCAATTTCAAATTTCTGCAACTGATTAAACCAGTGACGTGCCCCCTGTAATTGTGTGTCAATCTTCTCCTCTAAGAACAAGCCGAGCCAAGCTTCGGCTCGCCCACGGGAGATATCGTCATCCTTTTCTTCGACAATAGTTCGCAACCGAACGTAAAGGGCTAATGCGTCTCGCCAGCGCTTTTCAGCCAACGCAACCGCGGCGTGCGCCAAAAGCATGTTTCTTGACCCTTTTGATTTATCGGTAGCGCGCCCCAGCTGCTGTCGAGCTTTACCTAAAATTGTTGTTCGCTGTTCGACCGGTACGAATGGCACCAATTCTATAAGGGCAACGACCAATTGAGCACGGAGGTGCTCATCGAAATCGATGTCGTACGTCGCATACATCTCGAACGCTTGGATATCGGACTCCAGGCGCTCGACATGACGTAATAGGAAGGCCGGATCCCGCGTTTCTTCCCACTGCCGATAAAGAACCCGAGCGCCTTGATTGGCGATTGCCTTGTAAAGCAAACCGATCTCTTTTTCCACATCAGGGTTCGTATTTTTGAATCGACGCTTTTCACAGGACAAAGCATTATTTCTAGCGGCCCGGTAACATTCCTCAGCAACACCCCAATTGGATTCCTGCACGGCTTCATCAAGTCTCAAGCGGTTAAGCATGGCCTCCGCCAACCAAACAGAAGGCTCATGCACATCATTACCACGCCATGGGTCGAGGACATTTTTCCATTCGTCCAAGAGTTGAATTCTTTGCTCGAAACTTAGCTTTATTAGGGGGTGTGAAAACAATGCTCCACTTAGCAGGACCGGCCAATTGATAACGTCGTTCGCCGTCATTATCCACGGGGAAAAAGCGATCGGCCACAAAAGCGATTGAACTTCTCTCCATTTTTGGTTTTTGAAGGCTTGATGAGCCCTAGACATCGCTTCCGCAATACTGGACGTGCGGGAATACCGTTGCGGATTTTTTAGGAAATCAGCGAAAAACTGAATGGTCACGTTTTTACTTGAAGTTAATTCGGAAATGAAAAGTTCCTTTTCCGAACTTTCGCGATCCTGGAAGGCCATTTCAAACACGGCCAAAGCATCCCAAGCCGTCCGGCGCGCCAGGAGACGCGGGAAGTAATGAGCCGCTTCCTTAATGTGGCCTGTCCATACGCCCAATATGATGTAGGCATCTTCAAGATCCTTTAAACCTCCGACCAAGGTGATTTGGGACGTGATGTGTTCATCCTTAATCCACTTTGACGCGCTATTCCAAAAGACATGGATATTTTCCAAACTGCGCTGCTCTTTAGGCCGGCTCATCATTTCGCGCATGCGAAGTGACAATTCCCCGATGCTTCCCACCGCATCGGCTATTGGGGGGATTACGAATTTTCCGAACGCTTCGTTGGCTAACTCAAACAATCCTAAGTGGCTGTAAACCCGAACCAATCTCCTGTTAGACGATTTTGGGATATGAGAATCTGAAAAATCCGCATGTTTCGCCAACTCCTTAGCTTTTTCATAATTGATTCTAGCCGACGAAAAAAGACCCAAATAAGCGTCGAGATCGCCGCGGTATAAAGCACGGTAGGATTCCACGAGGCGAGATAACTCCTGCCCTTCCGTATCACCAGCAACTTGTGTCGCTTGGTCTAAGTATTGCTGGATCTCTGATTCGTTCTGTGCAAATTGTGCTTCTGTCGGCGCCAAAAAAGAAAGCATTCGCTTAAGCTGAATCAAAGAAAATAAGACGTCAAGTATGGCATCCGGCTTTACCTCCCCAAACGCCTCCGCAGCGAGAAAAGCAGCGGAGTAATAAACGGAGGCTTCTTCTAGTTCGCCGCGTGTTGCCATTGCAAGGGCAAGTTCCTCAATGAGAGGCGCTAGTTCTTTGTAGGCATTCCACTTAGTCTCTGCGATTCGACGGAGAAAACGAATGTCCAATTCTTGATTAATTTGTTTCCTGCCGGACGGTGCATCCCAGGACTCTCCATTTAATTTCCCGTGAAGATTTTCACTTTGAATAATTCCTCGCTCCAGATCAGAATCAACTCGACTTTTGTTTTCATCAACACGCGCTAAAAATTGAAGGGCGTTGTTTAGCCATTTAATCGCCAATTCTGACTGACTTGCTTCTTTACAAAGGGACCCCAAAAGTAGATCAATTTCGGCACTGGCCAACAGTTTCTGAAGCGAGATTTTGTTTTTAGTTATTCCAATGCGGCTTTTTATCTGGGTTAGCACCTCTGCTCGCTCATCGACGGATTTCCCCTCGGAAAAGTGGGAATAAAACCGTGCGATGGACCCCCAGGTCAAAGGTTCGAGCTTTTTTGGGGAGGTTAAAAGAGCTGCAATAGCCTCGCAGCCGGCTTGAAAATTATTCTCGTCAAGCATCTTTAGAAGCAAGGGGATGGGGTTACCTGAAGAAGACGTCGGCATCGCTGGAACGGCCAAACCCACTTTTCGTAACTGCCCGGCCCATCGACGATGCACCCAGAACGCGACAAACCCGGAAATCCATTTAGGTGATTTTTGAGCGGCGGACCAAATCGCTTCATAAGCCGCTTCAAGAACAAACCTTTGACTATCTCTTATTGTGGCTAATTGAAGAGCTCTGTCTTCCCACCTGCCGTTAATGCGAACGAAAGGGTGAGCCGCAGTGGCGAAAAATGAACGTTGATTTTGTACGCCAAAGGTAAACCAATGGCGCTCATCCCACGGAGCCAGCCATTCAACAGCGAGACGTTCAAACGCCTGACGTAAGGGCCACAACCATTTCGCTTGCAGATGAGTATCGGACCAATCGGTGACGCGCTTGGCGCGCGAGGGCTGTAAGCTGGAAACCGACTCTTTGACACGCGGGCCGATCGGGGCCTTGCTGGCCGTCGACCAAATAAGGAGCGGTTCTAGCGCTTGCTGGGTAATGGCAATGGAGGAGGGCCTTAAGCGCGATGAGTGGACCTGGACAGCGGCGGGTGGCAAGCCGTGTAAACCTAAGGATAAAACCACGAGGGTTGTTAATAAGCGGGTAAAACGCATCATGCGACATAAGTTAACGTATTCAGGAGGCGATCTCTATCCATCGTCAGGGCCAAAAACGAGGCCCAAAGGGCCCAAAAGAGGATGTGATTTTACCGTCAGCGCATCTTTGTCGTCATCGCCATCCCTCCTGCCGAGATGACGGGATAACGGGAAAAGATATCTTTAAACCCAGCTGCCTCACCCTTTACTTAATGTTTTTTCATTAGACAGCTTGGTTAGACAGCTTCATCGACGGAGATTTTAGAGCTGCCTCAATATTTGAGGCAGCTGTGAGGCAGCTATGAGGCAGCTCAACCAGTGAAATAGGGCTAAAAAGGGTAGGATGCAAACACATTTTTAAGCGTTTTAAGCGCCAAACAACGCTCAGAGTCTGATAACGCGAGCGGCGGGAGAAAGCGCAAAACAACGTTTTGCGTGCAGTTGATTAAAAGCCCTTTTTTACGGCAGGCTTCGACAAAAGGAGCTCCGGGAATCGAAAGCTCCAAGCCAATCATAAGCCCCAGCCCGCGCAGTTCTCGGATGAAAGGGTATTTCGTCAGGGTGGAGAAATCTTGCATCAACGCCGCGCTTTGGCGTTTCACGTTTCGGAAAATCTTGGGCGTCAAGCTGCGCAACACAGCCAACGCGGCCGCCGAACATACCGGGTTGCCCCCAAAGGTCGTTCCGTGGTCCCCATAGGTAAAGACATCTTGAACCTTTGCGCCTCCCAACATGGCCGCAATCGGCATGCCGCCGCCTAAACCTTTGGCTAAGGTCAAGACGTCCGGTATGACGCCATACGTTTCATAACTAAACAAATGGCCCGTCCGGCCGATGCTGCACTGAACCCCGTCGAACATGAGCAGCAAACGGTGCCGGTCCGCCAGAGCGCGCAAATCTTTTAGGAAAGTTCGGTCGGCGGGACGAATTCCCCCCTCTCCTTGGATGGGCTCGATTAAAATCGCGGCCGTGCGTGGGCTGATCAAACGTTCAACCGAATCGATCTGGTTGAATTTGGCCACGGGAAACCCGGCGGGCAAGGGTCCGAAGCCCTCATGGAATCTGGGTTGGGCCGTTGCCGCCAAAGCTCCCAACGTTCGGCCATGAAACGAATTCTCAAACACGATAATTTCATACCGGTCGCCGTTTTGATGGCCGAATTTGCGCGCAAGCTTTATCGCCGCCTCGTTCGCCTCGGCGCCCGAATTGCAGAGAAATACTTTTTTGGCAAAAGACCGGTCGCAAAGTTCAAAAGCCAGGCGTGCCGCGGGTTCGGTGTAATAAAGGTTCGAGGCATGGAGCAAACGTTTCGATTGCTCCGTGACCGCGCGCACGACCGCGGGGAGCCGGTGCCCGATGCCAGACACCGCAAGGCCTGAGAAAAAGTCCAAATACTTTTTGCCTTTATCGTCCCAGACCCAACTGCCTTGCGCGCGGCGAATGACAAGCGGGTTTCGCTTGTATGTGTTGAACTGGTAAGCGTCCGTTAACTTTTGAATGTTCATGCCGTTTGAAAAACCGTTCCCTCCCCGTGAAGCCCTTTGACAATGTCCACACGTCCAACGCCTTGCTTAAGCGCCTCCACACAGGCCTTGGCTTTCACCAGCATCCCACCCGTAATGACACCCTGAGCGGCCAGCGAATCCACATCGCGCGGGGTAATAAGCGAAATGAGCCGGCCTGCCTTGTCCAACACACCGCCCGTGTCCGTTAAAAAAACGAGGCGTTTGGCGCGGCATGCCTTCGCTAAAGCCAGCGCGAAATCATCCGCATTCACGTTAAGCGCCTGACGCCGCGCATCCTCTGCCACAGAATAGAAAACGGGAAGGCATATGTCCGTCAGAATTTGCTGCAGCACATCCTCTTGAACCGCCGTGGGCAGCGCGACCCGACCCAACCCTTCAATGGCTTGCCCCTCCATCAAATGATTTTCCTGCCCGGAAAAGCCTTTGGCCTCAGCGCCGAAGCCTTTCAACTCCCGAACGATGTCGGCATTAAGCAAGGCCAGCGATTTTTGAACCACCGCCATAGCCGCATCATCCGTCACGCGCCGGCCATTCACAAATCGAGGGGTTAGGCCCGCCTGTTCCATTTGCCGCGAAATTTCTTTGCCGCCGCCATGCACCAGCACGACTTTCTCTATTTTAGAAAGTGCGGCCACTTCCCTTAGAAATGCCGTGCGGTGGCCCGGCTCTTCCAGGAGGCTTCCGCCATATTTGATCACGACCGGACGGCTAGACGATTCCATGGGTAAAAAAGGAGAGGAGCGTGTCCCCGTATTTTTCCCGCCGAAACATGGGCCACTCCGGCAGCGCCGGAACATTTTCTTTGGCGTGATGCTGGCCGATCACCCAACCGCCCTCTTTAAGCAGCTTGGAACGTCCAATGGATTTGAGGGTGGGGTTAGTCAAGTGATACGCGTTCCATTTTTCATCGTGGTAAGGAGGCCCCATAAAAATGAGGTCGAAGGTTCCCCCCACATGAGAAAGGTCTTTAGCCACATCCGCGCGCACTAAACGCGCCCGGTCAAACAAATGCAGTTTGGATAAGTTTTGGCGAATAATGCTCAAACACTGAGGATTTCGATCTACAAAGGTCACCGTGGAAGCACCACAGGAAAGCGCCTCGATGCCCACAGCGCCCGAACCGGCATAGAGGTCAAGAAATGCGGCGCCGTCGATTCGCGGGCGTAAAATGTCGAAGAGAGATTTTTTGATCCTTCCCAAAATGGGCCGCGCGCCCGTCGAAGCGGAAGGGCTTTTAAGGGTGCGTTTTTTAAAGGACCCAGCGATAATACGCATAGCGTTCTTCTATTTCAATGCAAGGGTCGGTATGTCGCGACTGATGAATGGTATTGGGGTGCGGGACACGATGCCGAAGTATAACTCAAAGGCACCAGGCAACTTTGAACTTAAAGTGACTCGCGCCTTTCAAATAAATAATAGAACCGACAGGGATTGAACCTGCGACCTGTCGCCGCGGCGACCGCCCTCCCACGTGAGGAATGTTTTTTAACCAAAAGAAACTCCGTGGACCCGACAGGGATTGAACCTGCGACCTCCTCCATGCCATGGAGGCGCTCTCCCAGCTGAGCTACGGGCCCACGGAGTCTCCATTCGGAACTACACGGGGCACATAAAATACAAAATTCTGGGCAGCCTCTACCGCTTGAAAATCAAGACTTATTTACTTGAGTATCTTGGTTACTTCGCTTCGACAGTGATGGCGCTGACGAAAGTGCGGCCGATTTGTTTGGTTTTTTTGTTGGCGGGGTCCTTAAAGGTTTTATCGTCCACGGTGTAGCAGTAGGCATACTCGCCCGGAGCCAGTGTCGCCTGATAGGTCCAAACCCCTTTGTCATTTCGGTTCATGGCTTCAGCCTTCCAACCGGTGAAGTCCGCGCGTATGGCCACTTGGCGCGCTTTACTATTGGGATAACTAAAAAGAATTTTGCGCATCGCGCCATCGGCCGCTGCATCTAATCCCGTTGTCGGCGTGATAAGCCCCCCTGAGGCCGTTGCGCTCGAGGTTACCACTCGCGCCGCCGATGAAACCGGTTTAACCTGAACTAATGAAAGCCCCTGCAGTCTTTTCCATAGAAAAAGCCCCGCCGCGGCCATCAAGGCTAGGTCTAGAATAATAAACAACACCAAGAAGAACTTTTTCATGCTTTAGGAGCGTCTTTAACGTGAAGAGCTTTTTGAAGAATTTCGACCTGCTGGGTAACGTTGCCGATGATTTTTAAAAGTTTATCGAGCGTTTCCGGTGAAAACCCTTGGCCCATAGGCGCTGTTCCACCCGCCCCGACGGGGGCCGCCTGTTTTGATAACACCGTCTGCATTTCAGCCAGACGTTGGGCCATTTGTTCCAGTCGCTCTCCCACGTTCGTGTTTGCACCCGCGGCCATGGACAAACGCGAGGTCTCGGGCCGGACAGGAGCCAAGGGGTCTTGCAATAAAAGGTCATCCCCGCCGCGCTCTCCTCCATCAACCGGAGACTCGCTTAAAAGCGGGTCCGACATAAAGTCTGAACTCTTTTTCTTCTTTGGAAGCACCCGCGCGATTGCCCAAAGAAGCGCGATAAAACCAAAAAGGAGCACCGCGATACACACTAAAACGATTGGATCTTTCAACAAATTTTGCATACCGCGGATCATAGAATAAGTTTTTGTAGAATGCGACCCGCCTGGGCCTCGTGGTGGAATGGTAGACGCGCGGGACTCAAAATCCCGTGTCCGCAAGGGCATGTCGGTTCAAGTCCGACCGAGGCCATTTTATTTTTTGAAAAAATTACCCCTTCAACAACTACTCCTCCCGTGGTACCACATCCACAAACGCGACTTGCCCTGGCGAAGGTCGAGCGATCCCTATGCCATCTTGGTATCGGAAATGATGCTGCAGCAAACGCAGGTGCAAACGGTGATTCCTTATTACGAACGCTGGCTGCGCACATTTCCCACCTTTTCTTCGCTGGCGAAAGCCTCCTTAAACCAAGTGCTTAAAGCATGGGAAGGGTTGGGGTATTATTCCCGAGCACGAAACCTTCACGCTCTGGCCCATCGGGTGCTGCGCGACTTTAAAGGGCATTTTCCCTCGGATTTCAAAGACGCTTTATCCCTGCCTGGGATCGGACGCTATACGGCGGGCGCCGTTTTAAGCATCGCTTTCGGCAAGAGATTTCCCGTTTTGGATGGCAATGTGGTTCGAGTGTTTTGCCGCTACTTCGGCATTCACGAAGAGGTTTCACGCCCCCAAACACTTAAAACCTTGTGGCAAAAGGCCGAAGAACTGCTCCCCCTCGACCATCCCGGGGATTACAACCAAGCGCTCATGGAATTGGGAGCAATGGTTTGCACGCCCAGAAACCCGTCTTGTTTGCTTTGCCCGCTTCGCCTTTCGTGTGTCGCGTATGCCCAAGGCCTTCAAGAAAAATTGCCGCGCAAGAAAAAGAAAGCGGCCACCCCGCACAAAAACATTGGAGCCGCCATCATTTGGAAAGCCGGGAAGATTTTAATCAGTCAACGCCCGGCCTCAGGGCTTTTGGGCGGGTTGTGGGAATTTCCCGGCGGGAAATTAGAGAGCGGGGAAACGCTGCCTGAATGCGTGAAGCGAGAGATCATGGAAGAACTGGGGATTCGCATCCGCGTAGGGAAGAAAGTAGCCAAAATCAGCCATGCCTACAGCCACTTTCGAATCACGTTGCATGCGTTCGATTGCACCTACCAGTCGGGCAGCCCTCAAAAACTCGGCGTCCAAGATTGGCGCTGGGTGGAACCACTGAACCTTCGTCGCTATGCATTCCCCGCCGCCAACCAACCCGTCATTGACCAACTAATACGTAGGTCTCAAGCGGACCCTTCGAAATCGTAAACGGAAAGGGTCCCCAAATCGACCCATAAAACCCGGCGCCCGTGCGGCTATCCAGCACGCGAAGCGGATTCCAGGTACCGTACTCCCAGCGTCTCTTCTCATAAATGGGTCCGGAGGGACGCGGCCAAAACCGGGGGGCGAGCGTGCGCATCGGCAGCAACAGATCGCCTTGAACGGTTTCACCAGGACCGGCCGGACGCCAGCGGATGGAGTCCAAATAAAATCCTAAACCGCTAAGCGCGGCGGCTGGGTAAGTGCCTTTTTCCTCTTTTACGCGGCGGGCGATCTGCCGGTCCACGTCAGCTTGCGAATAATCGGCATGTGCCATAAGGAAACCAAACCCACACGTAACGATCAAAACGCCGGTACGAAACGTGGGGATTTGGCCCCATCGGCTGTTTTCAATTAAGCGAACCGACAATAAAACGAGCGCGGGTCCAACAATGACCAGATAACGTGCGCAAATCCAGGGGATGGCGACCCAAAGAACCACCACGCTTATGAAAACCCACCCCCATAAAAAATGGTCGGCCGATGGTTTCTGCGTACGCCCGCCCAACCTTGAAAGCATCGCGGACCAAAGCGCCGGAGTGGTCCCCAAGATAAACAGGATGATGGAAACGAAGTGCCAAAACCCGGGCTTTGCCATGCGGTCACCAGCCACGGCCCAGAAATGCGTTTGCCCATACATGACTTGAGTAAATACCAACCAACCCGCGAAAATAAAAACGGGGATGACGCCAAAGCCCCATCGCTTGTCTTTCCACGTTTTCGTGTACCGCACGCTCCATAACGCCGCAACCGGCCATGCGGCCAATCCCGTATATTTGGCCAAGGGAACCAAGCCCAGCAGGATGCCGGCAGTGACGAGCCAAGCGCTCGAGCGCCTATCCCACCCGGTGATCCATGCCGCTAGGGAAGCCAATAAAAGCGGCGCCACTAAGGCATCTACAAGAAGAGAATTTGCCGTCAACCAGAAATGAGGCGTAAACAACCACAACAAAGCAGCGAAAACCGCATGTTTCGTAAAACGGCGGGCGAGCACAAAAAAAGAAAACAGCGCGAGAAAATTCCACGGCCACATCGCCACGTGCGCTTTCCATTCCTCCGCACCAAACGTGTGAGTAAATGCCCCGTAATAAAGGAAATACAACACCGGGTTGGCTTCGCCCGGTGCTTGTCCCGCCTGCCAGCCTAAGCCGGAAGCCATTTTGTAAAGCGGCTCCGACCCCGCCCCCCAGTCAATCGCCTGAGAAAAATGCGCGTGGTCGTCCACAAACAAGGCACGGTTTACAAACGGCGCAAAAGCGGCGAGTCCGGCGATTAGAAGAAGGGCGTATGGCTTTTTAAAGGACACGGTAGAGATCAAAACGCTCTAACGGATCGCGCGAAATGACCCAGGGAAGCGAACCCCAGACCGACGCGTACCAGCCCGCAGAGCCCGGGATGCTCATCACACGAACGAGCAAGGGCGTTTTAAATTCATACGCTTCAACCGGCGCAAGACGCAGCGTTTCAGGCAAACGCCAATAGGACGATTGACGGTAGCGCGGAATTAAGAGCAAATCCCCATTCTTAAATTCTTGATCGGGAAACGCCGCCTCCCAGCCGAGCGGCTTTAAATAGGGCTCGTACCCCGAGAACGTATCCCCCAAATAAAACTTTCTTCTGCTGTCCTGGTTTTGGGCTAAAAGTTGCGCCGCGTCGCGAATGGTGTTGGCTTGAAGAAAATCCGCTGACGCGACTAACAACCCCACGCTGCCCGTAAACGCGATGACGCCCGTTCCCCACCTGTGCCACTGCGGCGGGGGAATGAGGCGCGTCAATAACCAGCACGCGGCCGGCAGCAGACAAAGAAAGTAGCGTCCCGCCGTCCAGGGCATGACGATTAAAAGCTCTAAAAGTCCAAGTCCCAGCCAAGCGATTAAAAAGCGGCTGTCGTGGTCTGCCTGATCGCGCCCCCAGAAAAATGCGGCAACGACGAATGAAACGCTGGCTCCCACCCAAATCATGAGCTGCAGGCTTTGAAATCCGCTGAACCCGCCCAAAGAGGATTGAAATAAAAACATGCCGCCCACGAGTAAAAAACCAAGTGCCCCCATTATGCGACGAGATCGCTGCCAAAGGAGCGCATAACCCGCCAGCATAAAAACGGTTCCGCCTCCCAAAAAACTAGCGGTGACTAAAAACTTATCGGCTAAATAAAACCCGGTAGAGGTCATGCCGCGCGGCAAAGTGGAGAAAAAATGCGATTGGCCGTACGCGGCGTAGGTCCACACGCCCCACCCCAATTGAACGAGAAGAAAAAAAACCAAAACGAGCCACCCCGGATGCCACGCACGGCGCTTAGGGTTTATCCCCTGCCACACGAGCGCCAAGACAATCCCAATGATGCCCACATATTTGACCAGCATGGCCAATCCTAAGAGCGCGCCGGCGCCGGCCGCCCACATCGCGCGGCGCCGTTCATGGGCCACCACCACCATCCAAAGGCCGAAGAGCAAAAAGGCGATCAACATGCTATCGATCAAAAGGGAATAAGACGTGAGCCAGTAGGCGGGCGTAAAGGCCATCAACAACGAGGCGGCCAAGGGTTCCGGTGAAAAGCGTTTGCCCAGGAAGAACATCGCAATCAGCGCCAACATCGAAAAAGGAAGCATCGCGCTTCGCAAGAGGATTTCCGAATCGCCTAGGAAGCGGATCACGGCCGCCAGGTAATAATGAAATAGCGGCGGGTTTACCATGCGCGGCCGTTCACCCGGCGCCCAACCGATGTTGCTTTTTCCGGCATCGTCGGAGAGAAAATCGTAGGGTCGAAACGGATGGTCTAAAATCCCTTTGGCCATCGTCACGTGGTAATAGTCATCGACAAAATAGGGACGGTTTAAAAAAGGGAGGGCAATTAAAACAGCCGCGGCCGCCAGTATCCAGACCGCGCGACGATCAGAGGTCATCAGTCCTTAAAAAGTTCATCCGATGCCACAAAGCGGTAGCCTTTCGCTTGCAGGGATTCGATAACCGTCGTGACGGCTTCGTATGTTTTTTCACGTTTGCGTCCGCCGTCGTGAAACAGAAAAACGGCGCCGGGTTTGGCGTTTTTAATGTAGAGCGCCGCCATCTCTTCAGCGCTTTGCTTTAAGTTCCAATCCGTGCCAAAGGACCAATGGACGAGCGCATAGCCTTTTTCTTTCATCGTCGGCATCAAGAATGGTCGTGTGTTTTTGCCCGAGGCGCCGTAAGGCATGCGAACCACTTTCGTATGAAATTCGGGGTTTTTAAAGGCGCGCTTGAGCGAATTTTCGGTTTGGTCTAATTCATGGACCAAGCGGTCTTTAAATGCATTTTTAGGGTCGTTAAAGTTCAGGTGGTTAAACGTATGGTTGCCAATCTCATGGCCGGCTGCCAGCACCTGCCGCGCAATCTCGGGGTAAGTATCCACTTGAGAACCTTCCATGAAAAACGTCGCGCGAATGTTGTGTTTTTTAAGGAGCTCTAAAATTTTTTCCGTCCAACGGCCCGGGCCGTCATCAAAGGTCAGGGCGATAACCTTTTCGCTGGCCGCACCCTGTGAATAAAACTTTCCAACCTGATAGGCCTGAGCCGGCCACACGGCCAACAACAACCCAAGGATGAGATTCTTCATTAATACCTTCCTATTAATAGGTTTAAAACGCTAAGCGACGCCGCGCTAACAATGGGAATCCAAAAATTGTCGTTTAGAGAAAGACCACGCGCTTCAAAATAAGCCGTCAGGCACGCGGCGGGCAGAGCGACCCAGGGCTTCACAAAAAAGGACCCCCATAGGGTGGAGGCCACAGCGAAACTCGCGCTGCCTTCATAGGTTTTAGGCGGAAATTGGGGCCACACGTGTTTCCCCCATTTTTTCCCCCCCAAAGCCGCCGCGGCGTCCCCAAACGTTAAAAAACCCATCGCGGCCATGACAATCTTAGGGTTGGTAAAAATCAGCATGGTGGCCCAACAACCCGCCAAACCCCAAAAAATACCCGTGTACGACATGATTTCTTCTTCCCGGTTGATATGGCCAAATCGATTAAGCAGATAGGCATTTAATTCCGGTCGTCGAAGCCGAAGAAATTCGATGAGCCCCACCCCCACGACCATTAGCCCAAAAACCCAAAGCGCGCCCCATCGCGGCATCACCGCATAAAGGACGATATAACCTAAGGACAGAAAATGAAAGGCTTTCCGTTTAATTTCGCTGAAGGGAATCACCCAGTGTTCCTCGCCAGACGTAAGCGGCCCCCGTGCCGGCTTGCCGCACGGCCGTCCATGTTTCTTGGCCCGTTGTTCGGGCAAAACTCATCCACGACACGGTCTTTGGAAAAAGAACGCCCAGCATCAAGACAATCGAAAACGCATTTCCCAAATAAATGACGACCGCCGATAAAAAGAGTCCTGATGGCTTTAAATCGGGTTGTCCCTGGCTTAAGGCAAAGCGGGTCAGCGCCAGATGAAAACCGAAACTGGCCCCCATCAGCAACAGAAATAGGCGCCAGTAAGTTTGGAAGACCGGATAAAACCAGGCGGCGGCGAAGTACGCTAAAAGCAAGAGGCCGGTGTAAAGTGGAAACATATAGGGCGCCAGAGACACGAAGATGTTTGATTTGGTGACCACCACATGTCCGCCTTTTTTGCTCACGTGAAAATGCTTCACTTTCCCCCCCGAAAGCCAAGCCGCCAACGCATGGGTTAGTTCATGGCCAAACACATAGGTGCGCATCGGCGTGAAAAAAACCCACTGAAACGCGACATAACCGATGAGCCCCGAAAAAAAATAAAACGACCCGTCTGGGACGCTGCGGAAGGGCTTGAGGATTTGCCACATCGCCGCCGTAACGCCCCAGCACGCCGGCAGAAGCAGAAGCGCCATTGCGAAACGCTTTAATTTTTTCATCTGTTTTTGTTTTTTTACTAAGGGCATCCTACAATATGGCGCTTTTACACGAAAGATTCACGGAGGATCGCATGAAAAAAATCGCTGCGCTCGTATTCTTAGGAGGATTCATGACGGCCGTTAACGCCCGCACCGTTGTAATGGAAACAAGCCAAGGAACCATCGAAATTGACCTCTACGAAAAAGAAGCCCCGGTCACCATAGCCAACTTTGTCGATTTGGCAACCGGCAAAAAAGAATGGACCCACCCGGAAACCGGAGAAAAGAAAAAATCCAACTTCTATGACGGCCTGGCATTTCACCGCATCATTCCCGACTTCATGATTCAAGGGGGCGACCCGGCCGGCAATGGGACGGGCGGGCCTGGGTACCGCTTCCAAGATGAAATTGTCCCCTCGCTTACATTCGACAAACCAGGCTACCTCGCGATGGCCAATGCCGGCCCTGGAACAAATGGCAGCCAGTTCTTCATCACCGTGGCCGCCACTCCTTGGCTAAACGGTCGGCATACCATCTTCGGCCGGGTTGTAAAAGGTCAAGATATTGCCGATAAGATCAGTAAGCTGCCCCGTGGACCGCAGGACCGTCCCAGCACGGCGGTGGTCATTAAAAAAGTCACGGTAAAAGGAAAATAAGCATGTCCCTAAACTCCTTCGCGTGCCGCCAAAACCTGGTGGTTGATGGAGAACGCTTCGACATTTTCAGCCTCGAAGCCTTCGCAAAAGCCCATGGCGATATAAGCCGCCTGCCTTTTTCCATCAAAGTGATGCTGGAAAACCTTTTGCGTCACGAAGACAACCGTTTCGTGCGCGCCGAAGACATCCGGACCCTCGCACGCTCACGCAAGGAGCATAAGGGAACCGAGGAAATCAGCTTCACGCCGGCCCGCGTGCTGATGCAAGACTTTACCGGAGTGCCCGCGATTGTGGATTTGGCCGCGATGCGCGACGCCATCAAAAAGCTGGGCGGCAATCCCGAAAAAATTAACCCGCTCGTGCCCGTGGATTTGGTCATCGACCATTCCGTCATGGTGGACCAATATGCCATGGAGACCGCTCTCGCCTTTAACAGCGAGATCGAATACCACCGCAACCGCGAACGGTACGTTTTTTTACGTTGGGGACAAAAAGCCTTCCAAAACTTCCGCGTGGTTCCGCCGGGAACCGGCATTTGTCATCAAGTGAATTTGGAATACCTGGCGGGCGCCGTCTTGACGCGCGGCGGCGTGGCTTTTCCCGACACCTTGGTTGGAACCGATTCCCACACCACGATGATTAATGGCTTAGGCGTTGTGGGTTGGGGCGTAGGCGGTATTGAGGCCGAAGCCGCCATGCTCGGGCAGCCTTTGTCCATGTTAATTCCCGATGTGATCGGTTTTAAATTAACCGGAAAACTTCCCGAAGGCGCCACGGCGACGGATGCCGTCCTCGTCGTGACGCAGATGCTCCGCAAAAAAGGCGTCGTGGGCAAGTTTGTTGAATTTTTTGGGCCGGGGTTAAGTTCGCTGGCGCTTGCTGACCGCGCCACCATTGCCAATATGGCGCCGGAATACGGCGCGACGATCGGTTTTTTCCCCATCGATCAGCAGACATTGAAATACCTGGAACTCACCCACCGCCCGGCCAAGCAAATCCAATTGACGGAAATCTATGCGAAAGCCCAGGGGATTTTTCGAATCGACGACACCGAGGACCCGGTGTTTACCGACGTGCTGAGTCTGGATTTAGGAACCGTCGAACCCTCCTTAGCCGGCCCTAAGCGGCCGCAGGACCGTGTGGCGCTTAAAGACATCCAGGCGTCTTGGAAAGCCTCCCTTCCTTCTTTCCTGGAAAAAAAGTCCAAAAACGCAGCCACCCCCTCGCGTATTTCGCCGGAGGTTAAAGTCGCCATCAAAATTCAATCTCAAAACGCAGAATTGACGCACGGCTTTGTCAGCATCGCCGCGATCACAAGCTGCACAAACACCTCAAACCCCTCGGTCATGATCGGCGCAGGCTTAGTCGCTAAAAAAGCCGTCGAAAAGGGCCTGCGCAGCAAACCGTGGGTTAAAACGAGCCTTGCGCCCGGATCGAAAGTCGTGATCGACTACTTAAAAGCGACCCATCTCTTATCATCGCTTGAACAGCTGGGCTTTCACCTCGTCGGTTATGGCTGTACGACGTGCATCGGCAACTCGGGCCCCCTTCCTGAACCGGTCAGCCAAGCGGTTAAAGACCACGATATCGTCGCAGCGGCCGTTTTATCTGGAAACCGAAATTTCGAAGGCCGCGTGAACCCTCAAGTCAAAGCCAATTATTTGGCGTCTCCTCCTTTGGTGGTGGCCTACGCCCTGGCGGGGCATATGGATTTCGATCCTTATAAAGACCCCATCGGCCAGGATCGAGCCGGCCAGCCGGTCTTTTTAAAGGATATCTGGCCGACCGCTCAAGAGGTTCAAGCGCAAGTCGCTAAGGTTAGCCGCGACATGTTCGCTCAGGAGTACGCGAAAGTTTTTGATGGGGATCAGCGCTGGAAAACGCTTCCCGCCCCCGAGGGCCAAATTTTTTCCTGGGACAAAGCGTCCACCTACGTGAAACAGCCGCCTTATTTTGACGGCCTAACCCTTGAAGTTAAAGGTTTTAAAAATATTGAAAATGCTCGCGTGTTAGCTGTTTTAGGAGATTCTGTAACGACCGACCATATTTCACCGGCTGGATCGATCCCCAAGGACAGCCCGGCTGGGAAATACCTCATCGAACACGGAGTCGATCCTAAGGATTTCAACTCATATGGAGCCCGCCGGGGCCATGACGAGATCATGGTCCGCGGCACTTTTGGAAACATTCGCCTAAAAAATCAGCTCGCGCCAGGGACCGAAGGCGGGTACACGGTTCATTTTCCTGAAAAGACGTCAACGACCATCTATGAAGCCTCCGTAAAGTACCGTAAAGACGGCATTCCTTTGATCGTCTTGGCGGGGAAGGAATATGGCTCCGGGTCATCTCGCGACTGGGCCGCCAAAGGGCCTTATCTTTTGGGCATTAAAGCGGTGATCGCCGAAAGTTACGAGCGCATTCACCGTTCTAATTTGGTCGGGATGGGCATCTTGCCGTTGCAGTTCAAAGAAGGGGACAACCGTTCCACACTCGGCTTAACCGGCGAAGAAACTTACTCTTTCCTAGGCGTCTCGGAAGATTTAAGTCCCAAAAAATTGATCGCCGTTACCGCCGTGGACGCTTCCGGGAAGACGAAAACATTCCAAGCGGTCGTGCGCATTGACACCCCCGTAGAAATCGAATACTACCGCCATGGGGGGATTCTCGCATACGTCTTAAGGCAACTGACGACGAATTAATTGTTCGTCGGCTCAACAGGCTGGATGCTTAAGATGGTGCGCAGCGGAAAACGACTGACGCCTAAAAGCCCGCCGGTGGGCGAATTAAACCAGGCCACTTCTTCAAGCGCATCGTAAGATGAAAAACGACCCACAAAAACTCGCCTATTCTTTTTAAGTGTGACCCGAAGTGGAGTGCCCTTTTTCATGGTTTTAAGCATCTCCAACACGTCGCCGCTTTTCATGTCGGGGACAACCGGCTGAACCGTTTTTCCCCCGAGCGAGACCGAAAGGTCTCGCTCGCCAATGCGAGTCGAAATCCTTACCGGTAGCGACGGGGTTTCGGCCAAATAAATGACCCCATCGGCCGTTTGCCCGGGTTTTAATGTCACCGGCCAGAGCGATTCACGGGCTAAGTATTCGGCATTCGATTCCACGTAGCTCGCATCGGTTGTTTTAAGACGTCCTTTTACCGGGCTTGAGCCGCAGGTTTCATCCGGCGAAGAGGCCAAGGTGGTAAAGTCGACGCTCTCGCGGCGGCGGACCTTAAGGGACAAGAGCCTCGCGCCGCGGTCACCGAAAAGATCGCAGATGACTTCTTTGGGCGTTAAAATCGGGAGGGTGTTTCCAGCGCTGTCTTTGACCGTAAATTGGCTGAGCGTTACGGAAAGATCACTCGCCTCATTGTTGGCCAAACGAAGGCGTATAAATATCAGGGCCTTATCCACAATGCCGGATGCGGTAAGCGCATACGGGCCTTCAAAATTGGTTTGAGACTCATTCCCAGCCGCGGTCACGCCGTGGCGACGAAAACCCGTTAAATCGCAAGCGGCCCCAAGCCGTGGACGCGACTTATTAAGCGTGACTTGAACGCTGCGCAGCGGAGCCGAATCTGCCGCCACCTCCACAGCCATCACATCGCCCGAAGCATTCACCAATTCTCCGGCGTCCCAAGCATCGGCGGGCACTTTATCGTTGATTTTAACCAACCGGTCTCCAACGTTAAGACCGGCTTTACCCGCGGGGGAATCGGCCAGCACGCTAATTAAGCGGCATTCCGAGGGTGTTTTATAAGAAACAGGAACCGGCGTGAGGCGACGCACTTCCGGCGCGGACGAACAAGCGGGTAAGATGAGAGGAAATAGCCATGCCAGCTTTCGCATGGCAGGATTCTACATCACGATGAAGGGAACGTAGACAGGAGGCGTGTCGGGATAATGAATGCGCAGCACATAATGGCCGTTTTCCACTTTTTGTCCCATTTGATCGACCCCCTGCCATAGGATCGGCTCTTCGGGGGAACGGCGAAGCTGCCTCCAAATGGGTTTACCACGGCGGTCGAGAAGTGAAATATCCACCGCTGCTCGGCTAAATTCAAGGACATTCCCGGGACGCGCGCGCACGTGCTCGCTGGGGTTTGTTGGTATATAGGCGGGGGCCATAGGCCATTTTTAACAGGTTTTTGTTACAGGCGGATTACAAAAGGAACGTCTATTCGAGCATTTTTTCGTCGACTGAAATGCCTTTGGCTTTGAGATCGGCTTTCCAACGTTCTTTGACAATCGGCATTTTTTGGCGAGCGGCTTTGGACCACTTGGATTCGGGCGGCGTGAACAGATGGGCGGCGGATTCATACCAGGCATACGCGTCACGAGGGTTCGCCGCTTTTTCCCCCTCCAGGTAGGCGTGACGAGCTCTCCATACGACGTCGAGGGCCACAACCCCGTAAAGAGCGGCCGCCACCCCCAAAACGCCTAAGACCAGGCGCCGGCGTGCGGTCATTTCTTGCGCGTGATTTTATTTTTATCGGTCACAAAAACGACTTTCGGCACAAAGGAAGGCACATCGGATTCGTGGACAGCCGCGGTACTAACGACAATTACTTTGTCACCGGTCACACCCAAGCGGGCAGCGGCGCCGTTTAAACAAATAACCCCGGAACCGGGCTTTCCAGGAATGGCATACGTTTCAAAACGCTCGCCGTTATTGACGTTAAACACTTGAACCATCTCGTAAGGCACGATATCCGCCGCTTCAAGAAGCTGTTGGTCGACCGTGATGCTGCCCTCGTAGCCCAAATTGGCCTCGGTGACGGTCGCCCGGTGGATTTTCGATTTGCACATAAAACGCATCATTAGAGTCCTCTTTTAAAAGCCAAACGCAGGCAGCGAAACCTTGCGGCGCCGATGCCTGCGTTCGGGGTGTAACCTGAAAAACGTTACGGCTGGGTGATTTTGATCGCCAGAACGGGGCACACGCTCTCGCACGCGGTGCAGAAAATGCAGTCTTTCTCGCGAATCGGGGCCGCTTTTTTAGCCGACGCGGCATTCCCCGGGTATTCCACCCATTCAAACACGTTGACGGGGCATGCGTCGATGCACGCGCCATCGCCTACGCACAGGTCAAAATCGACGGCCACGGCCGTCCCGTGAATCCCAAGTTTCTGAGGCGGCGTGAACGTGCCCCAAATGTCGTAAGAATCATTCGGACCTTTGGCGGTCTTCTGCAGCTTTTTCATGAAATCGGGATCGATGGGGGTAACCATGGACAGCTCCTTTCGAATCTATCTAAACCAAATCTTCGTCGACTATCAAACGCAGAATACTACACTTCACGCGCGGATTTCAAATACTCCCGGTTCATTTGACCGATGAAATCCACCGAGATCTCCTTGGGACAGACCGCTTCGCATTCGGACTGGTTGGAGCAATTTCCAAACCCTTCTGCGTCCATCTGTTGGACCATCTTACGCACACGGTCAGCTGCCTCTACTTTTCCCTGAGGCAGCTGGGCTAAATGCGAAACTTTGGCCGAGACGAAAAGCATCGCGGAAGCGTTTTGGCAAGCCGCGACACAAGCCCCGCAGCCAATGCAGGCGGCCGAATCCATCGCCCGGTCCGCATTTTTCTTCGAAATAGGAAGCGTATTGGCATCCGGCGCGCCGCCCGTGTCGACGGAAACAAAACCTCCGGCCGCAATAATCCGATCGAAAGCAGACCGGTTGCACACCAGGTCTTTAAGGACGGGAAACGCGCGCGCACGCCAGGGTTCGATGGTCACGGTTTCGCCGTCTTTAAATCGCCTCATGTGCAATTGGCAGCTGGCTGTCCCCGACTCCCGGTCGGCGCCATGCGGCACGCCGTTAATGGTGAGCGAACACATGCCGCAAATGCCTTCGCGGCAATCCGAATCAAAAGCGATTGGGTCCTGTCCTTGCTGGGTGAGTCCTTCATTGACCACATCCAACATCTCCAAAAATGACATATCCGGACTAATATCCTTCGCCTCGTACATTACAAATTGACCCGCCGCTTGGCCGCTTGTTTGTCTCCACACCTTTAACGTAAGGTTCATGCCTGTGGCTCCGCTTTTTGAATCGTCAATCGCCGCACTCTATCGCTGCGTAAAAAGAAGCCCAACCAAAAAAGGCTGCCAATCCAAAACGCTAAAATCGCGATCGAAAGCGGCACCAGCCACGGCTGTCTGCCGCGCAGGATAAAAATCAAGGTGAGAAGCGAAATGGCGCTTAAAAGCGCCCGGGCGAATTCGATCGACACCGCAGAAAGCAGGCAGATGCGCCCCCAACGCTGCAAGCTCAAAAGCCCGATGCCGCCCGCCGTCCATAAAGCGCCTGACACAAAATTAAGCAAAAGAAACAATAGCGGCACGACGGCATGCCTTAAAGCGGGCCCCGAGTTAAACCAAGAGGCCAGGGTCCTCTCCATGAGCCACAAACCCAGCAAAATGGAAATGCTTCCCAGGGCCCAAGCCCACCAGGGTTTGACCGCTTTAAAACCGGCCCAATTCATTTGTAACTCCTCTGGGCTAAATGAACGTCTTCAAACTGCAGAGGCTCTTTGTGTAGGGTAGCCGGCTGTCCTGCCCCGCCATACTGCCAGGCGGCCACATACGCGAATTGTTGGTCATCCCGTTTGGCCTCGCCATCTTCCGTTTGGTGTTCTTCGCGGAAGTGGCCGCCGCAGGATTCATTGCGGTGAAGCGCGTCCTGGCACATCAACTCGCCGAATTCGAGAAAATCGGCCACGCGTCCTGCACGCTCTAGCGCGGGGTTTAAGCTTTCGTTTTCACCTAAGACGTTGACGTTTTTCCAAAATTCTTCGCGCAGTTCGGGAATTCGAGCCAACGCTTTTTTAAGACTGGCTTCGGTGCGGCCCATGCCGCAATTTTCCCAAAGCAACAACCCGAGCTCCCGATGAAACGACGTGACCGTGCGCTTGCCTTGAATGGAGAGAAGCTTTTCAATGCCCGCGCGGACCGCATTTTCCGCTTTCTTAAACTCCGGATGATCTACAGTGACATTCGTTTTGACCGTGGACGCCAAATAATGACCGATCGTATAAGGCAGGATGAAATAACCGTCTGCCAGTCCCTGCATGAGCGCGCTCGCCCCCAGTCGGTTGGCGCCGTGGTCCGAGAAATTGGCCTCACCCGCCACGTGCAACCCGGCCAAGGTGCTCATTAAGTTGTAATCCACCCATAAGCCCCCCATCGTGTAATGCACGGCAGGGTAGATACGCATGGGCACGCGGTATGGATTTTCTCCCGTGATGCGTTCATACATGTCGAATAAATTACCGTACTTTTCCCGAATGGCTTTCTCGCCCAATCGCTTCAATGCATCCGCGAAATCAAGATACACGCCGCGCCCGCCAGGCCCCACTCCGCGCCCTTCATCGCACACCTGTTTGGCGGCACGCGAGGCAATATCGCGCGGCGCTAAATTGCCGTACGTGGGGTATTTGCGTTCAAGAAAATAATCCCGTTCGGATTCAGGCACCTGCGCCGCGGCGCGGCGGTCCTCTTTTTGCTTCGGCACCCACACGCGGCCATCGTTGCGAAGCGACTCCGACATCAGCGTCAATTTGGATTGATGATCGCCGCTGACCGGGATACAGGTCGGGTGGATCTGCGTATAACAGGGATTGGCGAACAAAGCGCCTTTTTTATAAGCACGGAAGGTCGCCGTAACGTTGCATCCCACCGCATTGGTCGACAAGAAGAAAACGTTGCCATAACCGCCGGTTGCTAAAACAACCGCATCCGCCGCATGCGATTCGATTTTCCCATTCAACAAGTTCCGTGTGACGATGCCCCGCGCGCGGCCATCGATCACCACGACATCGAGCATTTCGGTACGGGTATGCATGGCCACCGTCCCCAGGCCGATTTGACGTTCTAGAGCCTGGTAAGCGCCCAACAAAAGTTGCTGCCCCGTTTGGCCGCGCGCATAAAACGTGCGCGAGACGAGCGCACCCCCGAACGAACGGTTGTCTAAGAGGCCGCCGTATTCGCGCGCAAACGGAACTCCCTGCGCCACGCACTGGTCGATGATCGCATTCGAAATTTGGGCCAAACGAAAGACGTTGGCTTCCCGGGCGCGAAAGTCGCCTCCTTTCACGGTGTCGTAGAACAGCCGTTGGATGCTGTCGCCGTCATTGGGATAATTTTTGGCCGCATTGATGCCGCCTTGCGCGGCGATGGAATGCGCGCGGCGTGGGCTGTCTTGAAAACAAAAGCAACTGACGCGGTACCCGAGTTCCGCCAGCGAGGCGGCGGCGGAGGCCCCCGCCAACCCGGATCCCACCACAATAACGCTGTATTTGCGTTTATTCGCTGGATTGACGAGCTTCATGTCGAATTTATGTTTGTCCCACTTCTGCGCCAAAGGCCCGGAGGGAATTTTCGAATCCAAAAGCATTCTTATTTGACCCATCCCAGCCACACACTGAGCGGAATCGCGGCATACGCCGTAAAAATTCCATACCCCAGAGCCGGCGCCAAAAACCGGAGTTTAGCTCGCGTCCGCGGCCCCACAAAACCCAGCGACTGCCCCATGCTGTAGAGCCCATGGCTTAAATGCATCCCCAGTAAAAGGTTCGCCGCGATATAGGCCAGAGCAATCCCGGGTTGCTGAAAACTCGATACGACCATGCGGTACACATCGGGGCGCCCCAACGCATCGGTAAAATGGCCGTACTGCGGATGGACGCGCAAAAACGTGAAGTGTAAAAGATGATAAACCAGGTACGCCAAAACGATGAGCCCCGATACGTGCATGGTGCGAGAAGCGTAAGAGGCTTTGATGTACGTTTTTTCTGCGTACCCCACCGGACGCGCCGCACGATTGGCCAAGGTGAGCGACACCGCCGTCCAGACATGGACGGCGGCCATGACCAACAAACCGATTCGAGCGACCCACAAAAGTTCGCCCGCACCCTTTAAGAATGCCGAATATCGATTCAGCGCCTCGGGCCCTAGAAAGATTTGCAGGTTCCCGAGCAAATGCCCCACGATAAAGGCCACCAAGATGAGACCCGAAAACCCCATCAGGAATTTTTTGCCGGTCGAGGAAGAAAAATAATTCATGCGATGGGTGACATTTTAGTCGAATTTAAAACCAATTTATCTTTTTGAAGGCGCGGCAGGCGCTTAATGGCCGCCTCCCGTCGAAGAGCCCCCGCCCGCGAAAACCCCGCTTCGACGTAAAGCAGCTCGACTGGACGATGAGAACGCGTGTAAGACCCTCCGCGCCCGGCATTGTGCACCGCAAGCCGCGCTTGGACGTCTTTGGCGATCCCCGTATAGAGGGACGCGTCCGCACAGCGCAGCATATACACAGACCACTGTGTATCGCCTTGATCCTTCATCCCATTTAACATGCGCCTGTAACGCGGGTCGGTCATGGCGCCAAGTGTATGACATTTAGCGAAACGCGCTTGTAACTGCGGCAAACTCAGCGTGTCCTAACATAAACAGATTAAAAAAGGGGGAAGGCATGAACACCATCAAAAAGCTTTTGCGGGATGAAAAGGGACGGTGGGGCTATATTTTAGCCTGGGTGGTCGGCGTCCCCATTCCGATTTTATTGATCGTTTATTTATTGCGCGGCTGCAACTAAATAATAAAAAGCCGGCGACAGGGCTTCCCCCCCAGCGCCGGCTTTCTTTTTAATTTATTGATTCCTAATATTTAACCGAACAGCCGTAGGGTTTGGTGGAGGCTTCTGCCACCGCTTGGCCGGCTAAAGCGGCATCTAGGGCTGCGGCGACATAATTCTTAGAGGAAGCGATGTCCGCGGAATCCGCCGACGCTTTGTCATCAATTGCGCCTTGATAAATAACGCGTCCCTCGGGGCTGATGATGAAGATGTGGGGTGTGGTTTTGGCGCCGTAGAGTTTGCCGACTTTGCCAGCGGAATCCAACAAAACCGCCGTAGATGGGCTTTTCCATTTCATGCGAATCTCGCCGGCTTCTTTGGGCGTCGTATAGCCTTCCTTGCCCTTCGCGGATGAATTGATGGACAGCCATATAACGCCCTTCGCCGTATACGTGGCTTGAAGTTTTTGCATATTCCCGGGCTCGTAGTGCTTTTTTACGAAAGGACAACCTGAATTAAACCATTCGAGCACGATGTACTTTCCTTTATAAGCGGATAAGCCAATCATCGATCCATCTTGTGAGGGAAGGGTGAAATCGGGCGCCGGCCCTCCCGGCTCAATGGCGCCGCAAAGCCCGAGCCCCAAACCCAGCCAAACCGCCGCCAACGTCAATACACGTTTCATAGGAATCTCCTTAAAGTGAAGTCGTCGGTAAGATGGTACTTGTTTAAAGTGCCTTACGAAAGGGTTTGAAAAATGACGCCGGAACCAGAGAGGTGACCGGCACGACTTTTGACGAGGAGCGTGGTAAAGCCCACCTTCGTGGCTTTGCCCTGGAGGAGCACATCGGCTTCCTGCCGCGATACGGCATTTTGGCTGTCCAAGGTCTTATGAAGCGTTTCACTAAACCAGGGGGTTTCTTTCAAGGCCTCTGACACCGGCCGGCCGATGCGCGACGCTAAATCGATGCCGGTAATACGCGCGGCCGCTGAATTGCCAACCATTAAACGTCGTTCGTCATCCATGACCATAAGCCCCCCCGAAAGCCCTTGAAAGATACTTTCGAGCATGTCGTGGGAATGGTTCACTTGCTTAATCAGGTTCATATTGATGTGGGCCACCGCGGTTTGCTGGGCCAACAATTGCAGGAATTCCTGGTCTACGGGCGAATACATCCCGTTTTTACGGTTAAGAATTTCAAACACCCCGAAAGGCTTCCCCTTGGCCATGATCGGGACACAAAGCATGGAGCGCGTATGAAAACCGGTGATGACATCCACGGCCGTGTTAAAGCGCGCGTCCTTTCGAACATCCGGTACGATCACGGGCTGCAGTTTTTCAGCGACCCACCCGCAGACGCCTTTCCCGACAAGAAAGGGAACTTGGCGAATGCGCTGAACATCGACGCCTTCGCTGGCCACCACATGGAGCGAGCTCATGTCGGCCGAAAGCTCATAAATGGTGCTCGCCTCGGACTGAAGCGCCTCCGCGGCTTTTTTTAGGACATACCCCCAAAGCTTCTCCGGCTCGTAAAGGAAGTGAATTTCCTTCAAGATGTCGAAGAGATAGGAAGCATGATAAGTTCCAAGCATAATGAACTCCTTCTGACTATGCATATGACCAAAAGAAGCCGAGAATTCAAGGGGTTTTTAGGGCTCCGGGGTACAATGTTCCAATGATGATCATTCTAGGAGGCGGCGCCGCAGGCTATTTTTCGGCCATTGCGGCCGCGGAGACTGGCGCCTCACCCGTTCTATTGCTGGAACGAACGGGACATCTGCTGGCGAAAGTTAAAATTTCGGGCGGCGGACGCTGCAATGTCACTCATGCGTGTTATGACCCGGGACTGCTTGTCACCTATTACCCCCGGGGAGCGGCGGCCTTGCGCGGCCCCTTCAGCCGGTTTCAACCGCAAGACACCTTGGACTGGTTCGAACAAAGGGGCGTTGCGCTTAAAACGGAAGACGACGGACGCATTTTTCCCGTTTCCAATCACTCGCAAACGATCATCGATTGCCTCCAAGACCAAGCGCGTAAAACGCGGGTGGAAGTGCGGACCAATGTTCAGGTTCAGTCGATCGAATGGAAAGCGGCGGCGAAAAAATTTCACTTACGCTTGGCCTCGGAGGAAATCTTAGAAGCCAATCGCGTGATTCTGGCCACAGGGAGCAGTCCCTTGGGCTGGCAATGGGCCAAAACCCTTGGCCATACGGTTTCATCCTCCGTTCCGTCCCTTTTTACCTTCATGGTTAAAGACCCGCGCCTGGATGGCCTCTCGGGGGTCGCGGTGGCGAATGCGAAAATAAAAATCGAAGGGACGCCGCTTGAACAACATGGCCCGCTACTGGTGACGCACTGGGGCTTTAGCGGCCCGGCGGCCTTGAAACTCTCGGCCTGGGGAGCCCGGGTGCTTCACGAGATGAATTACAGTGCCGCTTTGCACGTGACATGGCTGCCCACCATTCCCCCATCCGAACTTCGAACTCAATTGGAACGGCTGCGTGCGGTCAACCTGCACCGCTATGCCCCAGGCGATTTTTCATTCGGCCTGCCGCGCCGTTTATGGGTCCGTTTAGCCGCCCACGCTGGCATCACAGCCAGCGCCAAATGGACAGAAGTATCAAACGAAAGGCTCGACGCCCTGGTCCGAGAGCTTACGGACGGCGTTTACCGGATGAATGGAAAGAGTCCTTTTAAGGAAGAATTCGTCACCTGCGGGGGGGTGACGCTGGATGAAGTCGATTTTAGAACCATGGAAAGCAAGCGATGCCCCGGTCTTTATTTTGCCGGAGAGATTCTCGATATTGACGGCCTCACGGGCGGCTTTAATTTTCAGAATGCGTGGACGACAGGCTGGATCGCGGGGACCTCCGCAGCAAAAAGTTCTCCAAGCGCTTAAAGCGAGGGTCTTTTTATTCGGAAAGACGCAACAAAACACCCGTTCGGCGGGCACGCTTTAAAGATAGCTTAAGACCCCCAAACATCATGACCAAAAACAGGACGATCAAACCAAATCCCTTAAAAAGCGGATACGCTAAATTCGCGGAAGGGCCATAGAAGCTTCGGAAATAATCGAGGAAGTAGGTTAACGGAATCATGAGCGACAGGAGGTAGAACGGACGCGGCAGCTGGCTGACGGGGTAATAAATGCCGGCCATCAGGATAAATAGGTACGCAAAGGTCCACGCGCTGATTTCCGCTTTTTGGCCATACTGCAGCACCAAGATCGACACCAACCCACCCATGAGAAGCGCATTTAAAAAAATTCCCACTAAAAGGATCGCCGTAGCTCCCGGCCCCGGCAAGTAAAAATCGAACGCGCTGATCGAAAAACCGGCGAGCAGCGCAAAGACGATCGTTCCGCGAATGATGCCCACGAGCCACGGCCCCAGAAGGTACTCATAAACGCCGGTCGGCGTTAAAAAAGTGTGTTTAACGCTTTTGGACCATATATCGTGCAGCATGGCATAGGCCACATCGAGCTGGCTGACTTGCAGCGTTCCCAACACAATCGCCCCAGTCAGAATGAACGATTGTTGTTCTCGTGTGAGCTGCAGGAAATTCCCCATCAACCCAATCGAAAGCATGCCCACGATCGGCCAAAACAGCATTTCGACCACAGCAAAAATGTTTCGCCGGGCAAAAAGATAATCGCGATAGGCAAACGCCAGGATCCTTAGAAGCATAAGGGGACTGTGCACGGTGGAAAGTGGACCGTAGGGAATAAAAATGCGGCAAGACACTCTAATGTCATTATGGACAACCCATCGAAAATTCGAAATTTTAAAGACTTGAGGGTCTGGCAAATAGCCCACGAGCTTGCCTTATTCATTTATAGGATCTCAAATTCCTTCCCTCGTGAAGAGCTATATGGAATTACCAGCCAACTGAGGCGAGCCGCAACATCTACAGCCGCCAACATCGCGGAAGGCTCGAAACGCCGAACAACAAACGATTTTTGCCATTTCCTGAAAATATCAGAGGGCTCCAATGAAGAACTTAAATATTTTTTGCTGCTCGCCAAAGATTTATGCTTCTTAAATGAATTATCCTTTAACCATGCAAACAATATGTCCGAACAAATTGGGGCGATGCTTTATTGTCTCATTCAATCTCTAAAAAAATAGTTTTATCGGTCCACGGTCCACTGTTCACCGTCCACTACTTAGCCAGCTCCAAAAAGACCCCTTCCATATCCGCCGCATTCAACTTCGTTTTAAGCTCATCGGGGGTTCCCTGCATTTTGACTTGTCCATCCCGAATAAACGCAATCTTCTGACAAAGCAATTGGGCTTCGGGCATGTAGTGTGTGGTTAAAAGAATGGTGCAGCCCGTTTTCCGCTGCATCTCCACGATGTACTGGCGCACACGCAGCGAAATATCCGGGTCCATGCCCACCGTGGGCTCATCAAGTAAGAGGAGTTCTGGTTCGTTGATCATGGCCTTGGCCAAAGCCAAACGCTGTTTGGTTCCCGTAGAGACTTGGTCGAAGCGCCGGTCGGCAAAAGCACTTAAGTGGAAAGCCTCCAACAAGTGGCCGATGCGCCTTTCGCGCACGTCGCCGTGCAAACCATAAAGCATGCCGTAAAAGCGCAGGTTTTCCCTGAGCGTCAAACTCCAGGCGAAGTTGGCGTTTCCGGAACACATATTCATGCGTCGACGCACCGAAACGGGCGAACCCCGCAGGGATTCTCCTAAAACGCGAATGTCCCCCGAATCCGCGTCTAAAAGTGTGGCGATGCAATTTAAGAGCGTTGTTTTGCCGGCCCCGTTAGGGCCTAAGATGCCAAAAATAGTCCCCTTCTCAACGATGAGCGAAACCCCTTGGAGGGCTAGCGAACCATTGGGAAAGGTTTTTCGCAGGTCGCTGATCTCGACCGCGCAAGGCAAGGGGCTACTTGCTGCCGGCGAGTTTTCGAACTTTTTGGTTTTTAAAACGCCGCTTTTGCCGTTGCCGGATTTGGAAGCGCCGTTTCGATTTTCCACTTTTTGCCATGATGGGATTATACATACGAGGTTATAATCCGAACACTCCTCGATGAACTCCAAACGGCTGATGGTGATTGGTGCAGGACCCGGCGGCTTTACCGCGGCGCTTGAAGCGGCGGCGAGCCGCTGGAGCGTCACCTTGATCAATGACGGCCCTTTAGGCGGCGCCTGCACGAACCGCGGATGCATCCCCTCCAAATATTTTCTCACACGGGCCAAACAGACGGCGGAGGCCCTGGCACTTAAGAATAACGGGGTCGAATTTCGATTAGAAAAGATTCGCATGCGTGCGCTCACCGAAGGAAAAGATGCCGTTGTTGATACGCTCCGAAGCCGTATGCAGCAAGCACTTAAAGCCGGCAAAATTCGCTTCCTCCAGGGCCGCGCCCAATTGACGGGAACTCATGCCGCTCAAATCATCACTTCCGGAGCGTCCGAAAGGGTTGAAGCCGACGCCGTTATATTGGCGAGCGGGTCTTCGCCGGTCATACCGAAACGTTTCCCCACACACTCCGCGATTTTTACGAGCGACACCCTATTTGATATTTCGTATTTGCCGGCGCATCTCGTCGTCGTGGGAGGCGGCTACATTGGCGCCGAATTGGCCTGCGCGTTTCAGGGGTTGGGCTCGAAAGTAACGCTGATTGAAAAAGAACCTCGCCTTTTTCCTTCCCAGCTTGAATTTGAATCGGCCTCCGCTTTAATGATTCGGTTGTTCGAAAAGCGCGGCATGACGGTTTGGACGGGGACAGAAGTCGAACACATCTCGCCTATCTCCGACCAGCATGTGCAACTTCGCTGCTCGAACGGACAAACCCTCGATGCTAACGCTGTGCTCTTGGCCATCGGTCGTCGTCCCGCATTGGACACCTTGGGGCTTGAAAACGCCGGCGTGAAGGTTGAAAACGGCCGCATCTTGGTGAACGCCGCGCGGCAAACCTCGTCCCCCCATATTTATGCCATCGGCGACCTCGCCAGCGCCTTACCGCTTGCGCATACCGCCAGCCACGAAGCCCATGTTGCCATCGAACATTTAAACGGCCATGCGGTAACGCTTGATTACAGCCGCATCCCCAAAGTGGTGTATACATGGCCCGAAATGGCGGCCGTCGGCTTAACGGAAAAAGAAGCCCTTGCCAAAGGCATAACGCCGCGCCTCGACCGGTACCACGTTTTAGCGAATTCGAAGGCGCTGGTCGAAGGCGAACCCGAAGGCGTTTGGCTGATTGTTTCGGACAGTCTCACACGCAAAATACTAGGCGGACAGATCGTTGGCCCGCATGCCACCGAGCTCATTCACATGATTTCGTTGGCCATTCAAGGGGGCCTTACCACAACCGATGTCGCCTCCACCGTTTTTGCGCATCCCACCCTCGCCGAAGGGTTCGGGGAATTAATGATTCGCTCCGCAGCGTCCACAAAATCCGCCCCCTCCTCGTCATGAAGACGCTGCGCCGCCCGCTCCCTTTTGAGTATCGCCGAAAAATTCCCGCCGGCCCCATTTTTGCACGCGTCAACCGCGTCATTGAGGAAGAATCGTTAAACACCATTTGCATCAGCGGCAAATGCCCAAACCGTGGGGAGTGCTTTTCTCGCGGCAGCCTTGCCTTTATGATTTTGGGGGATACCTGCACGCGGCATTGCGGGTTTTGCGCCGTCAAAGCCGGAAATCCGAACGGCGTTGTGGATGCGCAAGAACCCAATCGGTTAAGCCGCGCTGTAGCCTTGCTTGGGTTAAACCACGTGGTCATCACCGCCGTGGCAAGGGATGATTTAAAAGACGGAGGCGCCGCCATTTTTGCCAAATGCATTCTCGAGGTACGCCGAACCTCTCCCCATACCGTTATTGAAGTTCTCACGTCCGATTTTGGCGGGCAGATGGACGATGTGGATACCGTCTTGGCCGCCTCGCCCGATATTTTTAATCACAATCTTGAAACCGTCGAACGTCTTACGCCGACGGTGCGCTCCAAGGCGACGTATCGCCGGTCTCTCGATGTGCTGCGGCATGCGAAAGGGCAAAACGTTAAAACGAAATCCGGCCTTATGCTCGGCTTAGGTGAATCAAAAGAAGAAATCCAAAAAACCCTTGAGGACTTACGCGCGGCGGGGTGCATCTATTTGACGATAGGCCAGTACCTCCAGCCGTCCATCCGCCACCTGTCGATTCAAAATTTTGTTCCGCTTGAAGACTTCCGAATGTGGAAAGAAACCGCCTTAGGCTTAGGGTTCGAACGCGTGGCCTCGGGGCCGCTGGTTCGTTCCAGTTATTTTGCCGATGCTTTGCATGAAGGAGCCGCCCCCGCATGAACGCAACACGGCGAAAAACACCGCTTTTTGACCTTCACGCCCAAGACCACGCCAAATTTATCGACTTCCATGGTTGGGAATTACCCGTGCAGTACACGAGCATCATGGATGAGCACCACAGCGTCCGGCATGCAGCGGGATTATTCGACATCTCGCACATGGGTCAAATCATGGTTCAAGGGCCCGGGGCGTTTGGATTCCTCCAAAGGTTAACGACCGGCGATATCCGCCGTACGCTTGAAAAGGGCGTGGGCGTGTATGCGCATCTTTTGCGCCCCTCCGGCGGTGTGATTGATGATGTCTTTGTCTACGGCTTGCCCGGAGGACAAGAATTTTTTGTCGTCGTAAACGGCGCTACGCATGACAAGGTCTTGGCCTGGATGCGCCAAAACGCAAACGACGGGGTAAGCATTGTGGATCTTACGGATCGCGGAGCTTTAACAATTCAAGGGCCGCGCGCGCTGGGCATCATTCAACGCACGGTGGCGGGCATCGCCGAACTGCCGCGTTTTGCTTTTCAAAAAATAAGCGGTGCAACACCCCATGAGAGCTACTGGGGCTGCCGAACCGGCTACACAGGCGAAGAAGGCGCCGAATTTTTTGGGCCGGCCCATACCATCACGCTGTTGTGGCGCCAGCTGCTGGATAATGGGAAAGAATTGGGTTTAAAACCATGCGGGCTTGGCGCCCGCGACACCTTGCGGCTTGAAGTGGGATACCCGCTTTATGGTCATGAACTGAGCGAAGACCGCACCCCGCTTGAAGCCAATATGGAATGGGCGGTTAAATGGGGCAAAGGCGATTTCATTGGACGAGCCGCGCTAGAAAAACAGAAACGTGATGGCCTCAAAGAACAGCTTTTGGCGTATGAACTTAAGGAACGAGGTGTTCCTCGGCCCGGTTCACCCATTTATAAGGAAGGCGTGCGCGGAGGCGATACGGTGAGCGGGACCTTTTCTCCTACGCTTCAAAAAGGCATTGGCTTGGCCTACGCGCCGATTTCGTGGAATAATCCCGGCGCCTCAATTGAAGTTGAGATTCACAACAAACGCATGAGCGCCCAGGTCGTGGCACTTCCATTTTTCAAAAAACCAAAGGGGACTTTATGAGCAACCGTCGCTACGCCAAATCACATGAGTGGGTCCGAGTGGAGGGAACGTTGGCCTACGTAGGAATTTCCGACCATGCGCAAAAAGAAGTGACGGACGTGGTGTATGTGGAAGTCCCCAAGACGGGAAAAGTTCTCAAGGCGGGCGATGAAGCCACCACATTGGAGTCCGTGAAGGCCGCTTTCAGCATTTATGCCCCGGTCTCAGGGACGATCACCAAGGCCAATGCTTCGCTAGAAGCCGATCCCGGCCTTATCAACAAATCCCCCTACGACACCGGCTGGATATTTGCCATCGAAATGACAACCCCCGGTGAACTAGACGCCCTCATGACCGAAGACCAGTATCAGCACTTCATTACAAGCGGCGCTGCCTCTCACCACTAATTAATTTCGGCCTGCAGAGGGCTACGCACCCCGTTTGTCTAATAAATACGGTCCCGATTTGAACTTCTGCGTCGGCAAAACCAATACGAAGTATAATCGCCCAGCAAAAAAATAAAGGAGCTTACTTATGGGAAATTCTCTGTTGGACAGTTTGATGAGCGCCGCAGGGCCGCAAGTTGTTAACGCTTTGGCCAGCCGTTTCGGTGAACCCAATGCCAATATTCAAAAGGGGCTGCAAACCGGCGCCGCCGCACTTCTTGGGGGCTTGGTCAAAAAATCAGGGGATACCGATTTTCTTGGAAACCTTATGGGCATGCTCAAATCAGCCAATGAAGGGAATGTGTTATCCAGCCTCTCCGGTCTAGCCGAAGGAAAAACCAACGGTGCGCTCGGTGATTTGGGCTCGAAGCTGCTCTCGAGCGTATTAGGAAACCAGCAGGAAGGCATTGCATCGGCTATTGGCCAAAGTGCCGGCCTCAAACCCTCTTCAGCGAGCGGCTTACTTTCTGTAGCAGGGCCGATGCTTTTAGGTGTATTGGGGCAGCGCGTGAAACAAAACGGCTTAAACATTAGCTCGTTGGGCAGCCTATTGACCTCGGAAGCCGGTCAACTGACCAAGTTTTTGCCTGGCGGCGTGGCCAACCTCATGGGCGGTCTTTCGGGGCTTGCGGGGGTGGGGGCTGTATCAGCGTCGCCGTCGTGGGTGAAACCTGTTTTAATCGTCGCGGCGGTCCTAGCAGGGTTGTATTTCTTAAAAGGAAATAAAACAACTTATCCGAAACCTCAAGCCATGCTGGAAAGCACAACCCCTTCTGTGGCACAAGCCGTGACGTCGTTGTTCGAAAGCAACTTGGAAAGCTTCATCAAAGACGCGAGCAAGCCGGTGGATAAAACAACCTGGTTTGACTTTGATGCGTTGGTGTTTGAAACGGGCAAAGCGGCGCTTGAGCCCTCTTCCCACGCCCAACTCGACAATGTCGCCAAGATCCTTCAAACATACCCGGCCGTGCACTTAAAAATCGGCGGGTACACGGACAACCAAGGCCAAGCCGCTAACAACCTCAAACTCTCCACCGCACGCGCTAACACCGTGAAAACCGAATTAGTTCAACGCGGGATTAGTGCGGATCGATTGACCGCCGAAGGGTACGGAGACCAACACCCCGTCGGGGACAACGCGACCGAAGAAGGACGCGCCAAAAATCGCCGAATCGCGGTTCGCGTGACCGCGAAGTAACGTCCAACGCTTACACCAGAGGGCGCTGCTGCTTTTGCAGCAGCGCCCTCTTTAATCTCGGCGTTTGTTGCAGGAACGAATTTTTGAAATCTTAAGGGGTGGGGAGTTGCAAGGTGACTTTGCCGCCGCCTCGCAAACCACCGTATTCACGGCAGTGCTGCACGCAGGTTCGGCGATCGCTGTCGCAGGTTTTGGTTTTGCAGGTCTTCCATTGTTCTAGACAATCTTGCGAACAGGCGTCCAGGGTGGCTTGGTCGGGAGGGTAAGTCAGTTTTGTGGCGCACCCCGTAAAACAAGCCAATAAAATTGCCCAAAACCACTTGTCCATGGTGACATTCTAGCGTTTCTAATCGGTCTTGCCTCTATGCACCTTGCTCATCCAAGGCGATAAAACGGTCTATTGTCACCGTGGGGTCTTGGGAGAGGATGAGGCGACCTTCGATTTGCGCTGGAGCCGCGTTTAAGGTGGGGGCCCGGGCGCTTAATTTCCACCGTGTTTCTCCATCGGGTATTCCTTCAAGCGTCACACGAAGGATGAAACGGCCTTCGTCATCGGAGCGAATGACATCCGAAATCTCTTCCTGCGGCGCACCGGCTAAATCCACCCACACGCGGGCTCCCGTGCAGGGTTTGCCTTTTTGGGTTACGAGCCCCGTAAAAATGCATTCATATTTTTGGCGATGGTCTCCCATTTCAAGCTGATAGGAAACAAACTCTTCACCGATGGCCGGTGTAGGTTTAAAAGGAAGTGTCACGACGAAAAGGAAGGCGGCAGCCGCTTGGTTTGCTCGAATCATGGGGGAAACCTTCTTTCCCCCTCCCGCGCCGAGTATGCGCAGAGCCCCACAAATGTCCACGTTAATTTATGTTTAGAAAACCCCCTCTTAAAACAGCCTGATTAATCAATGTTCCAGGAGTTAGGTCGTTCTACGGAAGGTTACAACGGTTACGGGCGTGTTACAGATGGGTCTTTGGGGCCGCAGATCGGGCGAACGGGGACGGGCTCGGTAGCGGAACCGAGGAAGTATCGAGGCCCCAGATCGAGCGGGCGAACCCCCAATTTCGATGCTCGAATCTTCCTCGATTCCGAGCCTGCCTGCCGCAGGCGGGCCCGACACCGACATCCTCCGCCCGACCTTTCGTCGAGCCCCGGCACTCTCACGAGGACGATAAGACCTGAAAGAAGACAGTCGCAACAGGCCGCTTCGGAGGGAGGCGGGAGGATGGGGCTCTAGGCTATAATCCCCGCACTTTATGGATTTCATTCCCCACACCGACTCCGAACGAAAAGAAATGCTGGCCGACATCGGCGTTACGCGCTTTGAAGACCTTATTAAAACCCTTCCGGTTTATGCGGGGGACCTTAAGATGCCTTCCGGCATGGCGGAAGGCGAAATCCTTCGTTATGCGCATGAACTCGCTTCAAAAAACGTCGCCGCGCCAAAGCTGATGTCGTTTGTCGGTGCCGGGGCGTATGAACACTATTCTCCCGCGGCGATTTCAGCGCTTATGAGCCGTGGCGAATTCCTGACGTCCTATACGCCCTATCAACCGGAAGTAAGCCAAGGCACACTTCAAACCCTTTACGAATTCCAAAGCATGATCGGGGAGCTCATGGCGATGGATGTGACCAACGCCGGGATGTACGAAGGCGCCAGCGCCTTGGCGGAAGCGGTTTTGTTAGCTTTACGTGAAACGGGGCGAAAGAAAGTTTTGATCCCAGCGACGCTGCATCCTGATTACAAAGCGGTGCTGGCCACCTATACCTCAGAAACGAATACCTCCTTAATAGACATCCCCCATAAAAATGGCCAAATCGATTTAGAGTTCGTAAAGCAAAACCTCACTAACGAAGTGGCGGCGATCATTCTTCAAAACCCCAATTTTTTCGGCGCCATCGAGCCGATGGAGACCATCCAACCGTTAGCCCAAGCCGCGGGGGCGCTTTTCATCGCGTGCGTCAATCCCCTTTCACTTGGAATTCTTACACCTCCCGGCCATTACGGCGCCGACATCGCCGTAGGCGAAGGGCAAAGCCTTGGCATCTCACCGGGGTTCGGCGGCCCGTTCCTTGGGCTTTTTTCCTGCACCTCCAAATGGCTGCGCAAAATGCCCGGCCGTCTCGTGGGCCAAACGCTGGATGTCGATGGCAAGCGGGCCTATGTGCTGACCCTTCAAGCGCGCGAGCAGCACATCCGAAGAGAGAAAGCGACCTCCAACGTCTGCACCACCACTGCCCTCATTGCCAGCGGCGCGACCTTTTATATGTCGCTCGTCGGCAAGCAGGGACTGCGCGACACGGCGTATCAGAATTTGGCGAAAACCCGCTATGCCATCGATCAACTGACCCAGATACCGGGCGTCCGCCTGGCATTTACATCCCCCGTATTCAACGAATTTGTACTCCAAACAAAAGTTCCGGCCGAAACGCTTCAAATGAACCTGCTGGAGAAAAATATTTTGTCGGGCCTACCGCTTAAGAAGTGGTACCCCGACTTAGATAACGCCTCGCTTTGGTGCGTCACAGAAACCAAATCGAAAGCGGACATTGATCAGTTGGTAAAAACGTTGAAGGACGTCCTCTAATGGAACCCCTCGTTTTTGAAAAAGGCCAGCCGGGGCGACGCGGCTATGCCCTGCCCACCCTCGATGTTCCCTCGGTCGATGCCGCTTCGCTTCTGCCGGAAGCCTCCCTGCGAAAAACGCTGGCGCAGCTTCCGGAGATAAGCGAGCTGGATGTCATTCGGCATTACACGCGGCTATCGCAACTTAATTTCAGCATCGATACCCACTTTTACCCGCTAGGCTCTTGCACGATGAAATACAACCCGAAAGTCAATGAAGCCATCGCCGCCTTCACTGGGTTTAAAGCCGTGCACCCCCTTCAACCGGAATCCACCACTCAAGGCTTTTTGCAGGTGTATTACGAGTTGGAACGTATGCTCTCTGAAATCTGCGGCATGGCGGAATTTACCCTTCAACCCTCGGCCGGGGCTCACGGCGAACTCGCCGGTCTTTTAATCGCGCGGGCGTACCACAAATACAAAGGCCATGCGCGAAAAACGGTGATCGTGCCAGACAGCGCACACGGCACCAACCCCGCCTCCGCCATGATCGCGGGTTATAACGTCATCACCATCAAATCCGATGCGAAAGGCCGCGTCGATCTGCCCTCGCTTAAAAGCGCCCTGAACACCGACGTCGCCGTTTTCATGCTGACCAACCCAAACACCTTGGGCTTGTTTGAAACGCAAATCAAAGAGATCGCCAAAATGGTTCATGACGTTGGCGCGCTGCTTTACTGTGACGGCGCCAACATGAATGCGTTGGTGGGCTTGGTGCGTCCGGGGGATTTGGGCTTTGACATCATGCATTTAAACCTGCACAAAACATTTTCCACTCCCCACGGCGGAGGAGGGCCTGCGGCGGGGCCCGTTGGCGTCACCGAAGCGCTCACCCCGTTTTTGCCCGTGCCTCGCATCCGAAAAACCGAACGCGGATTCAGCCTTGAAGAAAACGCCCCGCTTTCCATTGGAAAAATGCGCGCGTTTAACGGCAATTCGCTCATTTTGCTGCGCGCCTGGACCTATATCCGCTGCCTTGGCCGTGAAGGGATTCGCCGCAACACCGAAGCGGCCATCCTAAACGCCAACTATTTACGCGCGCATTTGCGAAGTCATTTCCACGAGCCAATCGACGAGCCGTGCATGCACGAATGCATCTTAACCGCCGCCAAGCAAAAGGCAAAAGGCGTAAAAACGCTCCACATCGCCAAACGCCTGCTTGATTTTGGTTTTCATCCCCCAACGATTTATTTCCCGCTGATCGTGGAAGAAGCCATGATGATTGAGCCGACCGAAACCGAATCCAAGCAAACGCTGGATTTGTTTATCGCCGCGATGAAAACCATTGCCCAAGAAGCAATGGACGATCCCGAAAAACTAAAGCACTCCCCCCATACCACGCCGGTCCGCCGGCTCGATGAAGTTAAAGCCGCGCGCGAACCCAATCTACGTTGGAAACCAACCGATCTGCGCCAGCCGATCGCCTCGCCCCCGAAATCCGCTGTCGGGGGCCGATGAACATCGCGATGGATCCCCGCCAACAAAATGCGGGGATGACGGGTGGATGGCGTCTCTTAACCACCCCGCCGCTCTCGGGACAAGCCAATATGGACGTGGACCGGCACACGTTACGGTCTATAGAACAAGGCGGCCCCGCCGTTCTGCGCTTTTTTCGTTTCGATGAACCGACGGTCACTTACGGCCGCTTGCAGCCGCCCCCCAACCCCCGCGCCGTTCAGCGCCCCACGGGAGGCGGAATCGTTTTTCATCATGAGGACCTTTGCATCTCGCTTTGCTGGCCTAACGGCCTGGCTCCCCTCCCTGAAAAGCCAACAGAACAATACCGATGGATTCATGGACAATTGATGGAATCTCTAACACCCATCATCCGCCTGCGCATGGCCGATTGTTGCGATGTCCCCGTCTCCTCAGTCTCTTTTGGCGAGCGCGAATGTTTCCGCGAACCGGTGGGGTATGACCTCATGGAAGGCACGCGGAAACGACTGGGCGGTGCACTTTACCGAACCCGGCATGCCACGCTGTACCAGGGTTCGATTCAATGGCCTTTAAGTGCGGCGGATGAACAACGTCTCAAAACGCATCTGCTGTGCGCCCTCACCGCGTGAACCAAAACCCCAAACTGCCCTTCGCGTTTCCCTCCCTTCCCAAACAGGCGTTCATGATTGCCGTGATGGCGTTGGCCGCTTATGGCCCCACGCTTCCATTGGGTTTTCTTTGGGATGACCATGTGATCATCGAAAACAACCCGTCCCTTCGCTCCTGGAGTTGGGAGACGATTAAAGGCGACTTTAAGACGGACAATACGCTGGGAACGGGGGACAATTACTACCGCCCCCTCCAAGCCATGAGCCACCGCATCGACTACACGATCTGGGGCTTGCGTCCATTTGGCTATCACCTCACGAACGTGCTGTTCCATATCGCCAATGCCTGGCTCGTGCGCGCGTTAGTCCTCGTATTGGGTTGTTCGCCCTTGGCCGCTTTGATGACATCCATGCTCTTTGCGGTTCATCCCATCGGCGTGGAGCAATTTATTATCCCCTCCGGCCGCGGAACGCCCATCAGTTTCTTTTTTGTCCTGCTTTCACTCCTTTACCTTATTAAGGAGGGCCGCAAAGCGGCCGTGATGGGCTGTGTCTTTTACACCGTAGCGCTTTTTTTTAAAGAGTATTCGTTGGTCACCCCTATGCTCTATGGGCTTTTGCTCTTATATCGGAAAGAAAAGCCTCACCAAAGGTGGACGTTTGCGGCCCTCCTTCTGTTGTCATTTTTTTATTTAGCCGCTCGCCATGGGGCCGTCCACGAAACGATAGGGGAGCTGCCCTCGGGGCATCTGGCGCGGTTTATGAAGCATGCCTTTGCGAAAGTGCTGGTTCATTACGTGGAATTAATACTTGTTCCTTGGAACTTGCATTCTCACCGACTGCTGTTTCCTATGAGCCCTTACTGGACGGCGTATTTGGCCGCATGGATTGTGTTGATCATGGCCTTGTGGATAAGGCGAAGCCGTTTGGGGCTTTTTGCTGTGGGGTGGCTTCTCATCAATATCTCCCCGACCATTCCGCAAATCATCAAAGGGCGCTTTGTGCTGGACCACTGGGGTTACCCGCTGTTACCGGCGGTGCTTATACCTCTTAGCGTTTTTTTTGACCGTCAATGGGTGCGCGGCGCGCAATCCAAACTCGCGTCGCTTTGTGCGGCGACTTTTTTTCCCCTTTTGATAGCGTGGGCCCTGCTCGTGCATGTAAATGTGGCGCTTCGTGGGACGGATGAAAAAATGTACACCTGGGCCCTTCACTTCACCACGTCGAGCCCTATTCGCTACAACCTCGCTGTCTTGTACTTAAATACGGGCCGCCCACGGCTTGCCCAGCGTTATTTCTCAGAAGTGCTTTGCGTATATCCGGAAAACGCCCAGGCGGCGCGAGGCCTCGGTTTGGCTCAAACCCTGGTCGCCCAAGAACGGCAGCAGAAGCGCCCGTAATTTTTTTATTGACAATTGGAACATGTTCTAATACATTCCGTCAGGTCGTTACACAAAAGGCCCTAACCCAACAGAACATGGCCCATTTGAACATTTACGTCTCTCGCGAACGCGAACAATGGCTCCGCCAACATTTGGAGGAGCTGGCCCGCGGCGAAAACCGGTCCCTTTCGTATGTCATCGAAGAGGCACTGGTCGACTTTATCCGCCGCCAAGGCCATAAAACGCCAAGCGACAAGAGAAAGGATCACCGCAGCCGTGCAACCCTTTAACCGACTACTACTGACCCTGGGCCTGGCTTCCCCCCTTTATGGGGCGGTGACGTTGACCCCCGTTAGCACCGATCACGTGGGCACGATTGAATTCGAAGGCGACTGCGCCAAGCCGCATTGGTCCGCCGCTCCGGATGGCACGATATCGCTGATGATGTCGGGGGTCGATGGCGGTGAATGTTCAGCCACGATTCTTTTTGACGCCCCGATTCGACTCGGAGAGAAACCGGGGCTTTCTTTCGAAGTCAAAGGGTCTGAGGCCAAACAAACCTATGCCATTGAAGTGCCTCTATCACAAAGCGGTTCCCGCTGGCAGCGCACACGCCCCTATCCCGCGCCTCTTAAATGGCAAAAGGATGGGTTGGACTTTCTGCGCTGGAAACCCACTCGCGGCTTATTAAAGTTAAGCGGAATCCGTTTTGTCGCGGTCTCCAATCGCCCGAGAACGGCCCCCATGCTGTATGTCCGAGGAATTCATCTATCCGATAACCCTGCCGCACCGGCACCGCAGGCTAAAGCCGCCCCTTTAGCTCCCGCGATAGAAAATGCACCCGTCGAAGCGTCGCCGACGCGCCGAAACGCGGAAGAGCCGATGGTGCTTCAAATGGACGAACCCGCGCTGCCGGAATTTGAAGAAAAACCGCTTCTCCCCGCCCTCACCGAAGTGGAACGCTCGGCCACGCGCAAAGGTTGGGTGGTTGGACTTCGAACCTTCGCTTTTTTTGTGGCCCTCGCCGCAGGCGGCTGGCTGCTTGTGCTCGCGTGGAGAGGCCTTCGCCGCTGGACGGCCGAACGCCGCCGCACCCCAAAACCCGTGAAATCGCCCCGCACCCATGAGGCGCGTCAGATGATTTCCCCGCTTTATGAACTGAATACGCGCACCTGGAACACCTACCGAGACGGTGAAAACGTCATTCACTTGGGTGGGTTTAAAAGTATTTCACAGCCCGAGTTGCTGAAATGGCGCGCTGATGGATTTGAGGCGTTGTGGCTCATGGGCATTTGGGAAGTAGGGCCTAAAGTGCGTCATATCTCCCGTCGTTACGCGCCGGACTATAAAGGATCCCCCTATGCCATCCATGATTACCGCGTCGCCGCGGACTTAGGGACACCCGAAGAGTTTGACGCCTTGGTGGCCAGGTCGCGAAAAGCGGGACTGCGCGTCATCGTTGATTTTGTCCCAAACCATATGGGCTTAGACTGCGTGTGGCTTAACTCCAACCCGGAGTTTTTTATCCACAAAGGAGTGCCGCCCGATGACGTTGGATTAAGCGATGCTGAACTGGAAAAAAAGCATGAGGGCTATTTCGTGCATCACACGCCGTCATACCCTCAAAACGGCCGTCGCGTCTCCAAGACGATCTTGGTGGCTTACGGCAAAGACCCCTACTTCTATCCTTGGATCGACACCGCCCAGCTCGATTATGCGCGCGCCGATGTACGCCAAAAAATGACCGACATCTTGTGCGGCATGGCACGCCAGGTCGACGGGGTTCGCTGCGATATGGCGATGCTCGTCCTGCGGGAGCAAATTCGCAACCACCGTCACCCCGAGATGTCCGACAGCCAATTCCAGGAGGCGATGCCCAAGGAATTTTGGACGGATGCGATTCAAGAGGCTAAAAAAGTAAACCCCAACTTTGTATTTATCGCTGAAACATATTGGGCCTTAGAAGGCTACCTGCAGCAGATCGGGTTCGATTACACGTACAACAAGCCGCTCTACGAAGCCGTCTGTTCGGCGTTCCATAGCGGCCACGCAGAGGGCTTGATGAATTTCCTCCGACTCCTGGGGACCGACTACCTTAAGCGTTCGGTCCACTTTTTGGAAAATCATGATGAAGAACGGGCGATGAACGCTCTGGGGCACGAGCGACAGCGGGCGGCGGCGGCTTTAATCGGCACGCTCCCGGGGGCGCTGCTCATTCACCAAGGTCAAATGGAAGGCCGCCGCGAAAGGCTGCCGGTACAGCGCGTCCTGCCGCTCACCACGGAACCGGAGGATGTGGAATTGCGTCAATTTTACGGCCGGCTCTTGCAAAGTGTGCAAAGACCGGTGTTTAAGCATGGGGAGATGCACGTGCTCTTTAGCAACAACCCCTCTCTTGTGGCCTATGCCAGGCAGACGAACGACGAATTGGCGCTCATCATCGTGAATACGTCCGCCCATTTGGAGAAGGGAAGCATTTACCTGACGCCCCATGTTCGATTGGATTCCAGCGGAGACTTGCACTTGTTGGATCTTTTCTACGATTTAAAGAAGCCTTCCATTCAGCAGCAGTTATCGGTTCAGCCCGTGTATTTGTACCGCGCGTCGCGGATTTTAAATGACGGACTCTACGTCGAACTCCAGCCCCACGATGCCCACGTTTTTTTAGCCGAAAAAACGAAAACAGGTTCTTCTTCGATGCGCATTTTCCGTCGAAGCTTACGCGCCAACACGAAACCCTCGAACGTCTCGGTCCCCGTTTAGGCTAAAGGCCTACGAGCAGTTTTTCGATCGCCCATTGGGCGTGTTCTCGAACGATAGGACTGGGGTCATGCGCGAGCCGTTTCAAGTCGGGAATGAAGCCGGCATCCCCCGAATTACCGGCCGCGACGCAAGCGCTTCGAAGGAACCCTTCTCGCCCCGCACGCAGGATGGGCTTCCCCTTAAAACGTGATGCAAATTCCGACGTGCCGAGGGATAGCACAGATTTTAAGTCCACCGCAGGCGCCCTGTCCTTTTGGCGCGCATTGTGCGGACACACCTCCTGGCACACATCGCAGCCAAAAACCCAGTCTCCCATCGAACCGCGCAGAGCCAGGTCAATGGGTCCATCAGATTCTATAGTGAGGTAGGAAATACACCGCCTGGCATCAAGCTCAAAAGGTCCCGTAAACGCCTGAGTGGGGCAGGCCTCTAAACACAAACGGCACGTCCCGCAGGTGCGTAGGTCCGGGGCATCCACGGGCAATTCCAGCGTGGTCACGACCGAGGCCAAAAAGAAAAAAGACCCGAGCCCCTTTCCAATGAGGAGCGTATTTTTCCCCACAAACCCAATACCGGCTTTTTGGGCAAAGGCCCGTTCAAGGAACGGACCGGTGTCAACGAACGTTCGGTGCTGGTGACCAGGGGCCATGGCATCCAGGTAGCGAGTAAATGAATCGAGGCGCTTGCGAAGAACGGTGTGGTAATCCGCACCTTGTGCATATCGCGCGATTTTCGCCTTGGAGTGGGAAGGTGAACACACCGGAGCGTCTTTCCCATACCGGCTAGCCATCACGAGGACCGATTTTGCTTCAGGCACGTATGCCCGCGGATTGGCGCGGGATTCAGGCGCTCGCCGCATGTAAGCCATGTCGCCTTCAAAACCTTGAGAAAGCCAGGTTTGCAAGCGCTCGGCTTGATCCGGCAAAGGGTCGGCGCTCGTTACACCCATGCGGTCAAACCCCAGGGACTCGGCATAACGACGAAGATCGTCTTTGATCAACGGCTTAAAAGACGAAGGAACTCGTCTTCGGTTTTGGCCAGTAAAAATAAGTTGGATTTTTTTTCGCGGCCGATGGTGCTCGAAGGTTTAGGGCCGTAATCGTGGGCGGGGTAAAGCAGCGTGTCATCCGGAAGTCCTTTGAGGGTTTGGAGCGTCTTATAGAGATCACGACGGTTGGAATAAGGGAAATCACAACGGCCGATCGTTCCAATGAACAACGTGTCGCCGGTTAAAATCATCATGGGGTGATTTTTGCATTCGACCCGCAGACACCGCGAACCCGGCGTGTGGCCAGGCAAATGCATTAAATGGACGGTAATCGAGCCCACCTGCACGGTATCCTCAAACGAAAGTTTAGGCAGCGCTGAACGGGGGATGACTTCACCCCCTGCGCCCGTCTCAATCAGTTGTTCAAAATCGGCTGGATGCACGTAAACGGTGGCGCCCGTGGCCTTCGCGAGTTCCTCCGTGCCATTAATATGGTCGTAATGGCCGTGCGTCAGCAAGATATGCGTTAAATGGTAGCCATCGTCTTGCAAGGTTTTGGTAATCCACCCCACGTTCCACGCGGGGTCGACGACCGCGGCCTCATGCGTCTTAGGGTCGCCAATGAGATAAACAAAATTGTCCATCGGGCCGACCGGAAGCTGCTGGAAGTAAAGGCTCACGGGTAGAGCAAGTACGGTTGGCGACTTTTGCGAAATTTTTCGGAGCTCTCGTGGAATTCTTTAAGAATATCCTCCGCTGAATTCCCGGCTTTGTATCTTTTTTCGAAATCCGAAGATCCCGCCACGCGGGCGACTTCATCCCAACGCAGCACATAATCGTTTCCAGACATTTCCCGCAGTAAAATGGAAACGTGCACAAAGACATCCACCGGCCGCGCCACTTGCGCATCGGTGACCACGAGGCGAACACCGGAGCAGAGTTTTCCCTGATAAAGATCGCTCGTCGGCACAAAGAGCGTTTGGAAAAACTTAAAACCCGGAATGTTGAGCTCGTTTAAACGATGGGCCAACTCCGCGCCATTGATCCACGGCGCGCCGAATCGTTCAAAAGGTTCCTCAGTCCCGCGCCCGACGGAGACGTTGGTGGCTTCAAACATCCCGATACCGGCATACAAAAGGGCGGCGGTCGGCGTTTTGATGTTGGGTGAGGGCGGGACAAAAGGAAGCCCCGTTTCTTCCCACCGCAGCGCGCGCCTCCAGCCCGTCATGGAGATGACCTCCAGTTTAAGGTCCTTTAGCGCCGCCTCCTCTTTAAATAATTTTGCCGCTTCACCGGCCGTTAAGCCATGCCGCGTCGGGACACCCAAATAGGCGGTGAAATGCCGTATCCCGCGTTCCAACAATTGTCCTTCGATCACCTCGCCTCCCAGGGGGTTGGGACGGTCCAGAACCATAAATTGAATTTTGCGGGCGGCGGCGGCTTCCATGGCCATCGCCATGGTCGTAAGATACGTATAAAAACGCGTGCCGACATCCTGCATATCGAATACGAGAACGTCGATGGAGTTAAGCATCTCGGGGATGGGCTTACGCGTATCGCCGTAGAGGCTGTAGACGGGCAGGTGGGTTTTGGTATCGACGAAATTATTCACACGCTTGCCGTGTTCCAAATTGCCGCGAATCCCATGTTCCGGGGAAAAAAGCGCCACCAATTTGACCTGCGGAGCATTCCAGAGCACATCAATCGTGCTTTGCCCTTTCGCATCGCGGCCGGTTTGATTGGTGATAAGCCCCACTTGGAGGCCTTTGAGCGCCTCAAAGCCCTGCGAGGCCAAGACATCCAACCCGCTTTGCACTGCCGGCCGCTCATCGCTGCCGGCAACGGCGCTTGAAATACAAAGAAAAAGAAGAAGGATGGGGGCGAAGGAACAGCGGTGCATCACTTTTTCAATTTCGCGCGTTTGGGATGCGGGCGTTTAAGCAGGTCCTCCGAGCGTTTCTTAAGCACCGGGTCGAATCCGACCGCCAAACGCTCAAGTTCCGCCTTAGCCTCCGGGCCCATTTTCAAAAGATGCTTCCCCGCTTGATCAGCCAAAGCGGAGTAAGGATCTTTTAACGCAAGCCCCAAGCCCGGAATACCTTCTGGCCCGAGGTTTGCTAAAGCGGCGATTGTTTCTTGGCGAAGCGCCGCATTGGATTCGCTTAACATACGCGTCAGGTCTGTGGCGGCCTCGATCTTGGATTCTTTAAGACGGGCTAAGGCTTGAATCGCGGCCCGTTTTACATCTAAAGAAGTATCTGATAGAGCGGCACGAAAAAACGGCAGCCCGGCGGCAGAACCTTTCGTGCTTTCTGTCATCGCCTCCACCGCCTGCAGGCGCTTTTGGGGGTCCGCATCGCGCAGTTGCGCGCTTAAGACTGGGATCGAATTTTGGTAATCGGCGTCAATCGTTTGGATGGCTTGCGCCGCTTTTTGGCGAACCAGCGCATCGGAATCATTTTTTGAAACGTGGGCCAAGGCCGTCAGCGCGCCTTTCGCTTCGGTCCCAATGGCGGCTAAAGCATCGGCCGCTTCGGCGCGGACGACTTCTTGAAGATCGGAAAGAGCGCGAATAAGTGCTGGAACAGCCGAGGCCGCCGCGGGCCCTATTTGCCTAATTGAGGAAGCCGCCGCCGCACGCAAAAAAGCCGCGTCGTCTTTCACCAACACCGAGACTAAGGCTGGAACGGCTTTTTCACCCATGTTGGCAAGGGCATCGAGGTAAATTTTTCGGTTGGCATTTTTAGTCTGCCTGAGCGCGGCGCTTACCGCCAACACACCAGACTCGCCCATTTGCCCTAAAGTTTTTTGAGCCGCATCACGAACTTCAAAGGAGGAGTCCGCCAGCAAATCAGCCATGGCAGGAGCGGCGCGCGAGGCTTGAGCGCCAAAGCCCGCCAAGGCGTTGACCGTGCGCGCTCGAACGAGGAAATTGGAGTCGCTTAAATTTTTCATCAGCGGTGAGATGGCCAAGGGCCCTATTGCCGCCAGCGCTTGAGTGACCGAATCGGCCGTGGCGGGTTCGTCATAACGCAAGGCCGCTATCAGTTCCGGCACAGCCCCCTCCGCTTTCGGCCCGAAGCGCACCAACGCCTTGGCCGCCGCTTCCGCCGACGCCGAATCTTTGCGAAGCGCCTGGCGGTAACTAAGAAGAAGAACGGCATCGTTATTTTGCGAAGTTTCCGCAAAGCTTAGCGAAACAAAGAGGCCGGATAGAAAAATACACTGAAGGGATTTAATGCCTATAACCATATGGATGATCTTGATAATATCACCTCAAAGGCAAGGACGATAGCACCCGACGCCAAACCCCGAGTCTCTAAGCGTTCGCTCCAAGAGCGTGTTGGAATCGTGGGGCAAAAAGTTTCAGCGCACCATACGAATAAGTAAGCCGCATAATCTCTCTTTTAATGGCGTGAAACCGTCTAGACTCTGGAGGCGTTCTCTTCAACAAAGAATTTAAGAGCGCTTTATAGGTTTTATATCGCGATCTAATTGATTCCCAAGTAAGGCTGGGAATCTCATGTATAGGAAAGCCCAGAGATTCCAGGGGGTTGGCAATGGCGTCAAAAATGTTCTGCTGCGAATCAATCATTTTGATCAGTCTACTTTCTTGCGCGCTACGCTCACTCGCCAAGCGATGCTCCACGCGAGATTGAAACCGCAACACAGAATCTAAAAACCTTTGGTTTACCACAACTGAAAAGATATCAGGCCCAAACGGAATTTGAAGGCCCTCTTCATAAAGCTGCTGAAAGTCAAGCGATTCCGACTCTGTTCCGTTTAAAGAGTCCCGCGTTTTGGTTAGGACGGTCATCGCACGCGCATACCGATCTTCGCTAACATTAACCAAGGTGGCAAGATTTCTAAGAAACAGAACCGTGACAGACATTCCGGGGAATTCGTTTTTAGTGAACTGAGAAATGGCATCATCCCAAATCTGATGCAAATGACGAAAAGCATTTCCTCGCATCTCCCCCGATGGGCTGAACGTCCCATAGAACATTTCCATGACCTCGCCTAAGCGGCTGAATTCTCCTTTTTCCAGTTCATCGGCAACAGCGACACGGCCTTCTTGCTGAAATTCACGAATAAAGGAGCGCGACATGGCTTGCATGAGCCCGTAAGCAAAGTGCTGCTGTATCTGTAACCAATGCTCTTCCAAATTCTCTGCCCTTAATCGGGCGGCTTCTGCTATAGAAATTAGGTTATTGCCCAAACGAAGCCGCTTTTGTTTCTTATGAGCCCAGGCCTGTGCTTTGCGAAGGTCTTTTTCAAATTGTTCAATCTGCGGTGGGATCGAATGCGACGCAACCCCTAAGGAACCTTTCCAATAGCGTAAAGCTTCCGGATGACCGGCCTTAAAAATTCGGCCAAGTTGATGCATGGCTCGTTCGTAGTTTTTGTTCCGCCAGTAGAAATCACTGTACCGCGCGTCGATCTCGAGCAACACTTTTTCTAATTTGGCGACTGACAAATCATCCTCAAGGGCGGCATTAACATTCTTAACATAAATCGCTTTTTGGGCGGATTCGCGAGGCGTCAACGTTAAGACCGACATCGATGAAAAAATCCGCTCGGCGGCTGCTTTCAAAACGAGGGCTCTATGCGGGGTCTTAAATTTTTCGGCTAATTGAGCAACCAACAGCGCTTGCAAAGTGATCGGCTCGACAGGGACCGAAGGTCTTTTGAGAGTCACCAGCACCTTCTCGAATTCACGCGCTATTTTTGATGCATCGTTTGTCAATTGATCGGCTTTTGAAAGCAAGGTCTCGACATCACGAGTACGAGCCCCACGCGCGGCGGCCGTTTTCTCGTTGCTGAGTAAATCGGGGTAATACGTTCCCTGGATGCTTTCCTCAACTAGTTTATTTACTAATAGAACAGTCAATTCGTTTGGCTTTTGATCCTCCTGAAACATCCCAACCGCCGCCAAAAGAAAGCTGCTGGCTGTTAAGACCATCATCGAAGGAACGGACGGCGCAAAAGCGCCCCATGCGAGGAGTGCTCCCACCGATGCAACACCCATAGCCACGGCGGGTTTGCCAAAGACGGCGTTCGTGGCCGTCACTTTCTTTACTAACTCAAACCGGCCAAAACCAGAAAAGCAGGCATGGACAAAACCCGTGGCGGGGGGCGAAACCGTCTGCGATAAAAAAATGGGATTGGCCAGCTGTGCCGCTGATTCCTGGGCGCCGACAAGACAATCACACATAAGCAAGACCGACAAAAAAACAGCCGTGGCCCCTTTCATAGGGCCAAAGAATCTACTCGTAGAAAACATACCGCAATTTTAAACCATGCGTGTTACAGAAGTATTTCATCCGGTATGAACGTTTAGGCCGAAGCGGGCGTCTTGTTTGTCAGGCCAGCCTGGATGTGATAGGTTTGCCGTGTCTATGGATGACCAAAAACGATTGATTCTCTGGGGTGTTTTAGGTGGCGCCTGGGTAGGGCTCTCCGGGTGGCAGCTTTGGGGGGTGAGCGCGGCGGCGAAGCGCCTGATGCATGCCCATGAAGCGCTTGACGCCGCCGCTCAGAAGGTAGAGCAAAACACCGAGCGGCTGCACGCGGTGATGCAGGAGACCCAGCGACTGCACCGTGACTATGAGTTTCTCCAGTCACTGCTTAATGTCCTTCCCCAAGAAAAAGGTTTTGCCCGCACCCAGCGGGCGATGTCGCGTGAAATAGAACAGCTGCGCCTTAAGGTGGGTCGAAGGCTTCGCCAGGATTTACATCTTCTCGTGGATACGCAAGCCAACAAACTCTATGTGAAACGCGGACTAACACTCTTGTGGCAGGCGGATTGCTCGGTTGGAAAAGGCGGCACGTTGATCGACCAGAAAACGGGCCGACGTTGGGAGTTCGTGACGCCGCGGGGCGTGTTTGATATCCGGGAAAAAGTGGAAAAACCGGTGTGGACCAAACCCGACTGGGCGTTTGTCGAAACCGGTGAAGACATTCCCCCTCCCCAGGACCCGAAACGGCGCGCCGAAGGCGAGCTGGGTGGCTACGTGCTGAATTTAGGGGATGGGTATTTAATTCATGGAACAAAAAACGAAGCGATGCTCGGGCGCCCCGCCTCCCATGGCTGTGTGCGACTGGCGGCCGCAGACTTGGAACGGCTGTACAAAGAAGTGCCGCGCGGCGCCCGGGTGTATATCTACTGATGGACATGACCAAATTCCAACGCGCCCTACAACCCGTGCACGGCGCGGTGATGGTGGGGGCCGCTTTGGTGTTGTTTGGCCTATTCTATGGCCTTAAGCATTGGGTGACCCAGGCCGCCGCCGCCGCAGAGCTAGAAACCGCCGCTCTCGAGGCGCATCAACGGGCCCAGCAGCCTTTTTTGGACCACGTCACCATGTTTCGCGATCTTAAAGAACAAGATGTCGAGCAATTTAAGATGAATTTTTCTTCGGCAGCGGTGACAAACAAGATGTTGTTCGAATCGGGTTTATCGCTTCAGGAAGAACGCCGCCTTCTCGAAAAACAGCTAGACATCATGACCACCTATTTATACATCAACCCGTCGCTGCAGCGAATTTTTCTCATGCGCGGGGAAGAACCGCTTAATAGTTTTCTTATTTCCTATATCCCTCCCAAATACTTGGGCGCGATCTCCTCGAGCACCGTGATGCCCAACAGCGCGCGCATCGTCTCGAAAGAACGGTTCGCTCATCCGGAGCGCGGAACCTCGGAAATCGTGGACGGCAAATTGCGATGGAACCCGCCGCAAGTCGGCGCCTCGGTGCGCAGCCGCGCTTTGGGTGAATTCGTGATGTTTACGAATAGCCTTTTAATCCTTCACGGGCCGCCCACCGATGAGGAAACACACGAACAATTCCCCCATGTTTGCATTGGCTTAAGCCTCGATGCGGCCAGGCGTTTGTATCGCGGGAGTTTTATTGGGACACGCATCACATTGAACATTCGCCCCGTTTCCAACCATGTCCATCAGTAACTTAACCTGGCCGGATTACACGCTGGCATTTTTCCTGCTTTCCTTCATGGTCGGGCTCGGGTTTTGGGCGGGTGGGCGCGGGCAGGATACGCAGCAATTTTTCCTGGCGCGGCGAAGTATTCCATGGTGGGCCGCCTGTTTGTCGTTTGTGGCCACGGAAGTCAGCGCGGTCACGCTGATTTCCGTGCCGTCCATCGCCTTTCGGGAAAATTGGCAGTATGCGCAGTTTTTTATCGGCTCTACGGCCGCGCGTTTTGTAATTGCGTTTTTGTTTATTCCTGCCTTTTATCGCTACAACTGCACCACGATTTACGAATTCTTAAAGCACCGCTTCGGCCCCTCCACGCAGTACACCGCCACCGTTTTCTTTTTTGTAACTCGTTTGCTGGGTTCGGGCGTGCGGTTAACGGCAGCGGCGCTCGCCATTAGCGTCTTGTGGGGTGTCAATATCATCTGGGCCATCCTGCTTTTTACCATCATCGGAATCGCCTACATCATTAAAGGCGGGATCGGGGCTGTCGTGTGGACGGGAGTGATGCAGGCCTTGATCTTTATCGTGGCGGGGCTGGCCAGCGTGGCGTTTATCCTGTCGCAAATTCCAGGCGGTCTTTCGGAGGTTCTTCGTGTGGCCGGCGAGGCAGGGAAACTCAATGTGCTGAACTGGGGGCCTTCCTGGGGAGACCCGGCCTTTGCGTCCACGTTTTTTAAGGACCCGAACATTATTTGGATCGCCATTCTTAACGGTTTTTTTGGGTCCATGGCGGCCTTTGGCACCGACCACGAACTGATGCAGCGCCTCCTAACCGTGGACACGCGCAAAGCGAGCCAACGCACCATGATCTTAACGTCACTAGCCTCTTTTTTTGTTTTAGCGATTTTTTTAAGCGTCGGGACGTGCCTCTTTGTTTACTACCAAACGCAAACCGGCGCGGCGCTGCCGCAGAAACTCGATGCGATTTTTCCCCACTTTATCAGCCACGTCATGCCGGAGCTGCTGCGCGGCTTGCTTCTTTCGGCCATCGTTATGGCGAGCATCGATTCCCCGCTCGCCTCGTTGACCGCCTCTTTTATTACGGATATTTACAAACCGTTAATTCGCCCGTTGGCGGAGGATGCGCACTGCATGAAGCTTTCGCGCTACTGTGTGGTTGCCTTCGCGCTGATCCTGGGGGTCCTGGCTTACGGCTTTAGCTTCTACGACAAGCTGCTGTGGCTGGTCTTTAAAATCGGCGGAGTAACGTTCGGCTCGCTGTTGGGGGTCTTCCTGCTGGGCCTTCTGACGAAGCGCCGCGCCGACAACGCCAACGTCTTGGCCATGATCACCATGGCCTGCGTCAACGCTTCACTCCTGTATCTTTCTGAAACCAAGGTTTTGGCCATGGGCTGGACGTGGCTGATCTTAATTGGAACGGCCGGGACGTTTCTTTTAGGTTTTACGCTGGGTCCGACAATGAATCGGAAGCGGGGGCCGCAGGCTGCGGGGTAAACCGTTTTTCCCGGATTTCCACCATATTCTTGCGGATGATGTCGATCATTCTGGGAAATCTTTCAGCGATCCCTAAAAACTGACGCCGGTCGAGCGCGAACAATCGGCAAGGCTCTTCGGATTTAATGAGAGCGGAGGCCGGAGACTCCTCAAACATCGATCGTTCTCCAAAAAAATCCGGTCCTTCCAAACTTGCTAGCTGTTTTTTCTCCGTTCCAACCCGCTTCCAAACACCGACCTTTCCATCAATCAGCAGAAAGAGCGTTTGAGCGATTTCTTGATCCATCAGAATCACTTTTCCTGCGGCCACGTCCCGCGCATCTAACAGCGGCACCATCGCCTGGATTGCTTCGGCCGGGCAGCCGGTAAAAAGCGGGATGACACGCATCAATTGAAGCGCCGTATGTTCTTCTTCAGGTTTAAGTTTCATGCCAACGCTCTCCTTAGGGAACCATTAACGCGAAGCAATCGCTGGCGCGCTTGAGAAGCCGTGCCCCCTTTTTTGGCCATCACCAACGCCGTTTTGACGTTTTGCCGAGCCTCATGAAAGAGTGTCTTGGCCGTCTTTGGCGTCACCTGGCCAATTTCCTCAACCAAACGCAAGCCTCGCGCTCTTAGTTTGCGTGATTTCGGCTGCAGATCCACCATCCGATTGCCGTACACTTTCCCCACCAAAACCATGGACGCTAACGTAATGCGATTAAGGGCTAGTTTGCAGGCGGTTGCGGCCTTAAGACGCGTGGAGCCGGCCAACACTTCGGGGCCTGTGTCGAGCACCAGACGAACGTCGAGCCCTTTAAGATCCGCGCGAGGGTTGCACGTCATCAATATCGTTTTGGCTCCACGGTTTTGGGCCACTTGCAGCACGGTCCGCGCGTAATCGGTGACACCGCTCGCCGCAATTCCGACCACGACGTCTCCACGTCGAATCGAGCGGCTGTCGCGACGCGCTAAGGCGCGCGAATCCTCGGCGCCTTCTTTAGACTCAAAAACCGCTCCACGCCCACCGGCCATGAGGGCTTGCACTTGAGAAGGAGGAGTTCCAAAGGTGGGCGGGCACTCCGCGGCTTCCAGGACACCTAAGCGCCCGCTCGTACCCGCCCCCGCAAAATAAAGCCGCCTTCCGGCTCTAAAGGCCTGGGCCGCGAGCCGGGCCGTTCGCACGATCGCGTTTTCCGCGCGTGTGACGGCCCACAAGACCCGCCGCTCTTCACGGTTCATCAACCGGACGATGTCGCGTGCCTTTAAACGGTCTAAATTTCGGCTGGAAGGGTTAATTTTTTCAGTCGAAAGGCGCGCATAGGCCGAAGGCTCCATCATGAGGCCGAGTATACAAACCACCGTTCCCGGCCTGACGTCACAAAGACCTCACAAGAGGCCCAAAAAAATATGGACCTGATGTGGAACGGCCATTTCGCCTAGGCTTGAAATCAAGAGGGGCATCGAACGTACGAGGAGCGCTTATGAAAGGACCGTCCATCGTTATCGTGGATTCCAATTGGCAGGTGCGAGAGCGTTTGCGCCGGATCTATGAAAGCCGCGGCTACGTGGCCTGGACTTGCCCGGGCCCGGACATGGCGCTGCCCATCTTTGAAAATGTGATGCCCGACGTCGTGCTGATCGACTTAGATGAGGAAAGCGCCGAAGCCGAACTCCTGTCCACCGCCTGCCACGACGTCTCCCCCGACTCTCAAATCATCTTCCGAAAAAAACACGGCAACGCCGTGGCGTAGCCGCCGGCGCTTAGGCAAATGAATCGATCAACGAACAAAGGTGCCCGGCACCTTTGTTCCGCCTATTCCAGCCCAAATGCCTTTTTAATGTTTTCCGCAATGTCCCATTGGTTTTGGACCGCCGTGTGGTAAGCGGTGCGCGCGGCTGCTTGGACATCGGCGAAGGCCTGGACCTCGGGGGCTTCCTGCAAGGCCATTAAGGCGGCCAGCAGCTTTCCCCCTTCCAGGCATTGCAGGGTCACGTTTTTCATCGCGGCCGTGATTGTCTCGGGCAGGGCCTTCTCTTCTTTAATCTGATAAAACGTTTGGGGAATGGCTCTGCCAAAAGCATCAAATTCGCTGCTTAAGGCCATTTCCAAAAAGCTGTCCTCCAGCATTTTTTTAACTTTGTTTTGATCCATAACAAACTTGCCGACCGGCAAAAACCGTTCGCGGATCTGAGTCGCCCGGTCTGAATCGCCCGCTTTTTCAAGAATGTTCGCAGCCGCTTCAGCTTCTTCCTCTGCATACGCTTTTGGCAAACCTGCCGCCCAAGCGATTTCAGAGGCCGCTTCTACGTCTGCGCGCGAAAGCGCTCGCTTAAAAAACGTTTTCGACGCAAGCTCGAAGCTTGGAACTTCGCGTTGTTCATGCGCAATAAGCTCAAGACAAGCCATGGCTTGAGAAAGATTATCCCGCTCCAAAAACCGGACGACCTCCGCGATGGTTGATGAGGTTTTCATGGCCGTAAAAGTAACATAAAAAGATCTAACCAAGACGCCCATCGAGAGGCACCACAGAGCAGGTTTTCGAGGCCCCAACGACAAAGGTGCCAGGCACCTTTGTTTTGCGGGGTAACAAACGACAAAGTGCCTGGCACCTTTGTGAGTTTAAAACCAGAAGGATCAAACCAACAGGGCGGCCCCAGTGATCAAGATAATGGGAACACGCTGTAAAGGCTCAGCGTTTCTAAGGACCCGGATTAAATCGAAGCCGATTAAATCCGGCAGGTGGACGTCGACCAGCATTAAATCCGGCAAGAACTCGATCGCCGTTTCGTAACCGCGGTGAGCATCCGAAGCCACTCGAACGTCGTAGCCTTGCTCGAGCAAGGTGTCGCTCAGCAAGCGCCCAATCAAGTCACTGTCATCAATGATAAGGATTTTGCTCATTTTCAGCCTAGTAACTAGTACCGGGTGAAAATGTGATTTTCAAACGAAAAGCCAGCTTATTTAGGAGGTGGGAGGTGAGGACATTTATTCACCAATAATCTGTAAAGACGCCAGAACGGTTGGATTTGACGAGGGGAGGTAAACCAGCCGTTTACCATAGTCCGTCCGTAGTCCGCTAATAAACTCGTCTGCCCATGAGGGCGTCAAGACTTTGACACCTTCAAAATCGAGTTCAATCGGTTCGTCGGCGCTGGCAGGTCTTAAATAGGCTCTTGAGACTAAATAAGCTTCTCGTCCCTCGGTTCGAGAGGTGAGTATTTCCCCGAACTTTTTGATCTCAATCTTCATCGTTTTTCCCCTAACAAAAGCGCCCAAGTCCCCGGGATCGTCATATTTTTTGCGGTAGAGGTACACTCCTCTGCCATCAAACCTAACCGGCCGATAATGAGCCGACCGGTGCCCGACAAAAAGAGCAGCCCTCTCGCTGAATCGCCGTTAACGATTTGACGAACAAACTTTAAGCCGTTTCCCCGTCTCTCCGGGCTTCGTCCGGAAAGGATCTTGGTGAAGGCGGTATCCACGGCTTGTTGGTCGCTTTTGATTGAGGGATCAACGCGCCCTAGGGAAGCTCGAATCCCTTGGCCGCGATCGGCGATTAGAATCCACCAAACTCGACTATCCGAAAAAGTGCCCCATTCGAACCAACATCCAGGCATGTCTCGCCACTGACCTAAGTTGTGGTCAAAACAATTGTTACCGATTTCGCCTATAGCTGCTGTTAGGAGAGCACTGTCCGACTCTGGCCATGACGCTTTGATCGTTTCACTATAAAAACGATCCAGGCGTGAACGAAAAACGTCTCTCGTCTGTGCCACCGTCTCCACCGGGGAAGTCGGTTGAGACAGTGTCGCCCAACGTAAAGATTCGGCGATGCGGTCTTGTGTGTTCATGGCTAGGATTGTATCCCTTTCGGATATCGGTCGTAGAACCGGTTGGGTGACGCGAGAATGTGCCAGGCACCTTTGTTTAAAAAACACGGCAACAGACCGTGGCGTAGTCGCCGTTAGGCGCTTAGGGCTAATTTTTTTTGGGGAGCCGACGCCTCCCAAGCAAGAAGGCTATTGACCAAGCGTTCGATAAAATGAGGATCGGTCGAGATCCCGATCTTTTTTAAATCCATAAAACTGTAGAAGGTTTCCCCGCTTGCAAGGTACCCCAGTATTTTCGAAACAACCGTTTTCCCAAGTCCCGCAGCATTTAAAGCGTTGTCTGTCGCTGAATTTAATAATTCGAGCACCGCCTCTAGCTGATCACTTTTGTTTTCATTTGATGGCAATGGAAAACGACCGTTAGGCGATTGGATGGGCTTAGCCTCATGAGGCAAAATGGCCATCGCTCTTGGGGCCAGGGGGCGCAAGGCATAGAAACGCTCACTATCCACTATGGCTGTTGCCAAAAATTCTTCAAGATTTTGAGCGCGCTCGTCCTTATCAAGTGCACTCCATCCCAATAAAAGCATTTGTCTTAAATGTGTCTTGGCCTCTTCTGTGATCTGGCTAGAGGAGCGATCGATGGCGTTATCCACAAAATTGTTCCATATGGGTTCGGTGGTCATCTCATCGCTTGAGCTTTGAAGCGCCCTAGACGGGTTGCGAGAGAGCACAAATACCGCGATCCGCGCCTCCCAAGGAAGCGAGGTGACGTCGTTGGCCGATGCATACCAGGCTTTTTGTCTCGCGTTAATGGCCTCGATCAGTGATTCACTATTTTTTGAATTTTTTTTCCGAAGTTCCTGCAATTCAGACGCAGTCGCGAATCGCTTAAGCTCTCCATCGATTTCGACAGGTTGCGCATGAGGATGCCCCTTAGCGCTGGAAGCCGACGCCACAAGCGCCTTCTCCCTTCGAGGTGGGGCTTCTGCTCGAAGTGTAGCAGGACGAGTTTGAGCAGACTTCTCATCCATGGGAGTGGGTTGCTTTTTCAAACTAGAGGCCAAGGTAATCGTGGCAAACGTCTGCTCCTTCACCTCCTCCTCAGGGACCGATATAAGATCGATCGGCGCCTCTTCCGCTTCTTCCTGCTCTGCTTCGGAAGGAGATAAAAGGTCAGTTTGCACACTCTCGATCTTTTTAAGATCCCAGTGCGGGTGGGTCCTTCCCACAGGCAACGCGAAGCGGAGGTCTCCACGGAGGACCGAAACCCCGAGCTCGGCTTGTTCTTCGAGCTCAGCCACTTTTCCACGCAAAATGCCGCTTTTCATTTTCTTTTTCACTTCAACATTTTCATGCCTCATCTGATCAAATGTTTTAGGACGAAAGGCTTTCAGAATGCCTTCTACAATATCTGGTTGAAATGCTTCTGAAAGTTCCTGAACTGAATTCATCGATTCACCAGAAGCGAAACGTGCCAGAATATTTTCAATGGTTTGCTCATCCAGGTTCGCCCGGCGCAGCGCCTGTCGCACGAATAATTCATGAGAATTTTTGTCGGCAATTCCACTCTTGGCGAACCGGTCCAGATAAAATAAGGCCGTCAAGGCGTCCTCTGTCGGCTCTTCTGGAAATGTATTGACGAGGGTGATGACTTGAGGCGTTTTGATTTGGGTTGGCGCGATCAACCTGTCGCCAACATCACTGGCCCCACGATTGTCATACGCCAGGCGCACAACGGTCGCGGTGTCAAACGGGCTATTTTTTTCCCGGCACCAATTGAGCGATGTTCCCGCCCGATATTCGGTCGTGAAAACCACCCAAGGATGCCGATTGGCTCGGAATTGTTGAACGACACTGTGCAAGTCAGCAGACTCTAGCGCGGCTACCGCGAAGGACGCCTCCCCAAACAATTTGTTGTACCTGGCAACCAGAGGCTTAATGACTTCTAGACGAGGAGCGACCACAATCACCTTATCATTGGCCCTAACACGTTTTCGAATAATTTCGTCCAAGATCTGAATCTTAGAAGAATGGTTGAGACTTTCTTCTATTTTGCGACCCTCCAGCAGCAGGCCCAAATTAAGACCAATCACCGATTCCAAGGCAAAACGCGAAAATTGATGGTCACGAGGACTTTTTTTATATTTTTCTTCGGCATGTTTTTGACGCCAATTCAAGACATCGCGACGCATAGTAAATGCATGAAAGGCTTCCTCAGCGGAATAAGGCACCTCTCGCGTGACAAGCTTTGGCTCTCCTAGTTCGGGGTGAATGACTAGGCGCCTCCAGTGAACGGTCACCGGAGCCAAAATGGAAAACAATTCTAAATGTCCTTTTCGGCGCAACTCCGCCGGGTTTGGGTATTTTTGATGCCGCGCCCAAGACAATATGGCAGCAATGTCTTGTTTTCGGGTCGGTGCTGGGTTGGCCGAAATAGCCATACGGTATTTGGCGCGTATGTTAAGAATCGGCGGAGCCAAGTCGATGGCGTCTCCGCTTTTCACCGCTTGAGCTTCATCAATAGCATGGCAATCTGGCGTGAATTGCTGGCCGATCTTTCCACTCCATTTCTTAACGGCATGATAGTTAGCGAGCAGCACGACGTTTCCCTCCATCGTAGCCGCTTGTTTTAGCGCCTCTTCTTGTTGAGCCTTCGTGCCATCCAACACAATCACCTTCAAGCTGAGATCGCCATTCGTTCTTTTTCGGATCTCATCGGCAACCTCGGCTAAGGCGGTGCGTTTCGTCGTGTAAAGCAACCGTTTGACCGCGTATTCGCCAGTTTCATCTCGAATATTAAAGGCCGTCAGAATCGTCGATGCCGTTTTTCGGCTGCGCGACTCGCTGGTATTGATGGCGCATCGCTCACGCGGATCCTGCAACGTTTGGAGTGATTGCCAAATGGTGCACCGCTGCGCCAGGGTCATTTCCTCCCCTTGATACACGTTAAAGCCGCGGGGCTCAAAGGCCAGCGAGCTGTCGTAATAGGTGTACGTTTGTTCATAGAGATATCGCTGGAGGCTTCCTTCCGGGTGCTGATTGATCTGCTGCTTTAGAAAATCCAATGTGTCGCGCGATTTTGCTTTATAGTCTCGGTCCATGTGCGGGAAATAAAAATCCCTGAAATCGCGCAAGAACACCCATATTTCACCGGGTACCGTCTCCGCTTTCTTTTTATCTCCCAAAAGAAATTGTATGGTGCGCTTCACCGCCTCTTTATTTCTTTCGCCAGGACTCCGTTGGATTTGGTCAACAATTTGTTGATAAGGCTTGCTTTGCAAAAGACGTTCTAATTCCTCTTCTGAAAACTGGACTCCGAATCGCGCCAACAACTCTTGGATGAAGGCAGGGTCAGCGCTTGTGGCTTCCAATACATTGTCATGGCCAATGCGGCGCATGAAGCGTTCCAATGGTGACTCTGACAACAATTGAATGAGCATTTTCTTAACATTCTCTATAGGCCCATACTCATCCAACATCCCCAACACAAACCAATACCGAACTTCTTGACGCAATCGCTGCAATCGCACGGTGACCACATCAATTGAAAGCCCAACCTGTTTGGCAACAGCTTCGTCGTCCAATCCGCGTAACAGAAATGGCAGCAATTGCTTCTGCGTTTTTGGAAGTGGCCTATCGTCGACGAACTTGAGCAGACCATCCTCCAGCTCACGGGCATTTCCCTGGGCTACTTCTTTTTTTGACGGGACAGTAGTATGTTCGACATCTTCAGAGGCGTGAGGTCCTTCGAGCGTATTTGGAATGACTCTTTGAAGCGCATGTTTCAAAATGAACACAATCGTTCCCAACGAAACACCGAGAGAAGCGGCGACCTCTTGGTGGCTCCTGAAATGGTCCTCGGGCCATTTGGCATTAACCACCTTTTGCTCGACAGGGGGTAATCGACCCGAAAGACGCCTTAACTCACCCGTGGCCTTTATCAATTGACTTGCATACACCAAAAACTCTTTGGCAACGGGATAGTGTTTCCAACGCTCGCCTAGCGATTCAGGGCCGAATTCGCTCTTTGCAGTTTGCAAACAAAGATGCAAGATCCTAACAGCGCCCCATAAAAGTTGTTTTGATGGCGGCACCGCGATAGTCATCCGGTCCAATACATGTTCGGACACTTTGTTGATAAAACGAAATCGATAAGACATCTCGATTGCATGTAACGACGACTTGGAGCGATTTGCATCACGTGCGTAGTCCGTTAAGACCGCTGTCGCGATTTCTTTGAACTCTGTTAAGGAAATAAACCTTAAAGGAAGGCCCGCCTCCTTAAATAGAAATCGACAAAGATAAAAAGATACAAAAGCTTCATTTTGGGCTGAAGGCCAAAAATCCTTAATAAACGCTTCCACCTGAGCGAATTTCTTTGAATCCATATCGTTTTCTTGCGCTTTTACTTCCATATGAGTGCTCGGTTTTGGGATACGGCTTAATAATTTGTCGACTCGGCTTTTCTGTGCATCATCGCCTAGCATGCGTGCGGCTATGCAGACTATTTCTACCCATTGACACAAAGGGCCAGCGATCACCCTAAGAATCGGTCTTTTTTGTGCCACGTTCGTCCCCACCAGCACCTCGGCAAGGCTGAGATGTTCCTCGACTGATTCCGAACAAAGTTCTTCATAAATGACGCCCGTTGCGTTTAGGAGCAGTGAAGAGCAGCGCTTCGCCATTTCTTCAGAAATTTCTGGTAATTCTCCTAAAGCATTCAAGAGCATGACAACCGAATGAACCGCCGATTTTGGAATCATGCAAGGATCAACAGCGACCGCATAGGGGCCATAAAGTTCATGAATCGCTTTAGGGTTAGAAAACATTGTTTCTATTAACTTGATAACAGAGAAATCGAACCCCGCTGGAAAAATACCCCTGCCGTTATGACTTTCTTCTTTGGCGCGACGAAGCACCAATTCTCGCGCGGAGAGGAATCGCTCGCGGTCTAATGGGGATAATGACGCCGCAGGGACAGGCGGCATCTTTATGTAGTGCCATGTATTCATGCTATTGGGATCAAAGGCAACTCGCGTAAAACCCGACCGAATAAGTTGTGGTATCAGCGGTTCAAGCCGCCGGCGTTCAGGATTTTTCTGTTGGTACTTCAATTGGACTAGGTCTCCCACAGCCAAGCCGTTTAAGGTTGATTTCACATTTTGGCCTTGGACCTCCAACTCGTGCGACTGCACCTCCTCGAGGCCTATGGCCGCCAATCGGATTTTGAATTCTTCCGGCGTTAGGAGAATTGGGGTTTTTAGGTATAGCCGAATTGGGAACTCATGCCCATCCGAGGTGATCGCATGGCCTTCATAGAAATAATCACCGAAATAAGTCTTATGGAGTTTGAGCTGAGCGTTAAACGCTTCCCATGAAATAAGAACAAAGCGTGCCGTCTCCGTAAGGTCTCTGTACAGTTTGGGGCCCTTGAATTCATGCCCGCGTCTTGCACTTTCGAATAGAGAATTTTTTGTTTCCTTGCTCTCCTCAAGACACCTTTTAAGTAGCTCTCTCGAGAAACCCAATTGCTCAACAATACTCCAATGGGTGTCACCCAGTGGCATGGAGGGCAAAAATGAAACGGGAAAAACGGCTTCCGGATAAAGCTTTAGATGACAATCCTCAGTTACCCGCACAAATCCTGCATAACGAAGTTCAGTATCCAAACCGGCCAACACATTTTTTTCGTCAAAATACGAATCAAACCCCTTGACCAAGGTTCCAACTTCGATTGACTTGGACACTTCTTCTAAGAGCTGCCTAGGATTCATCAACCGGTGAATGGGATGAGTTTTCTCCGCTAGTTGCAAGGCCGTTGAAAAGAGATTATCCGCTCCTACTCGCGAAAACATTCGACCCGCGAAGCTCGCATAAGATTCCTTTCTTATGTCCCATACCGTCAGAGAACCATGCTGATCAAAAGCAACAGCGATGGAAGGAGTGGAGCGGTCATAGTGAACAGCCCAAGGGCTCCCAACACCGCTGCCTCGACCCAAAAACATAAAGGGAATCACGTAGGATTGGTTATCTCGCGTGATGGTGATCGAATCCGGTGGTAGTTTTTTGAAGCCCAATGTTTTAAAAACGACTTCGGCAGTTAAGTCACTGGGCCGTCCTCGAAACGTTTCCATTAGTCTTTCCGGCAGTAATCGATATCCCCTTTGACGTAAAGCTTTTTTCAAAGCCTGTTGCGCTCCAAAATGTCGATATCGCAAATTAAATTCGGACACGACGGTAAACTGGTTTTCCTGTGGAATGCAAATCTGCACACGCTTAAAAAAGAGGTCTCCTATTATGGCGGCGCCCTCGTTTAATACTTGAATGCAGACAATTTTCTTTGTCTTGCTGTGTTGTCCGAGAAAGTATTGAGCATCGGCTGAGTGCCCCGCGATGCCCAATAAACTGGGAAGTGATTGTCTCTTCTCCCCTGAATCGTGCCACCGCGTTGGGGTAGCTAAAGCCTGCGCGATCTCTGCCTCGGATGAAGACTTATCGGTGGAAATCGGGCATAGAACATATTCATAAACTGTGCGAATCACGGACCATCTGTAAGACGTAACATTTTGCGCGCACCAAGCCCACCGAATCATATCCCAGGCCATTCCTTGGCAGGACTCGCCTTGACCAATTGAAAAGACGAAAGCACCGATTTTGCTAGCGTTGTCTGTCACAATAAATTCCGTCTTCTTTTCGGCGACATCAATGTTTCCCGAACCGATACGCATGAATTCATAGGCGATTTGCCGAAAATCCTCATGAGAATATCGAGCACCCAAGGGATCTGAAGTTTTTCGCCGCGGAGATGATCGAACGACTGTCTTTTTTGGAGGGTCCGAAGTGCGTTTCGTGTTTTCGTATAAGAACCTAAGTTCGTCTCCCAACAAAAACGTAACGATCGACTCTTGGCTATGAAACTTCCATAACGCCTCAAACACTTTTTGATCGACTTCTACTGGTAGACTTGCATATTCCAAAGCCAGAACCAACATTTTTTCCACACTTTCTTGCGCTTTGCGGCTGACCAAGCCTTTTGTGAACCAATCCGATTGCCATATCTCACTTAAGAATGCCGCGGATCGCTTGGTGATACTATTTTCAGAAAGCAAAGCGGCTTGAACAAGAGTCTCAAAGCGTTCCACAGTCATGGCGTTGGGTTTCTCCGGAACACTACGACCCAAGGTCAAAATGGCGGTCTGAGCAGAAAAACGCATGCCTTCGGTTTCTTGAAGCATCCTAAGGAGTTCCCGAACCAATGGCTCAGATCGCTTTGAATCGGCAAACCATTTTTGAAGGGTTTTAGCTTCTGCGGGGCGGATCCCCGTACTCCACGATTCGCGCAGGAGTTCGTGAAGGTCTTTTATCGACTTAAGCTCTTCGCCTGGGGCGCCACTCGCCTTTTTTTCCCGAGGCCGGCGCATCGCCATCACGCGAGGAGGTTCACGCACGCTGGCCGTTGGCGCTCTGATATTAGGGATGCGGGGGACTCTTTTTGTTATGCCCGCAGTCGCTCGAGGTACTGTACGGCGTGAAACCAGCGTAGGCGGGTTGATGGCTTCAATTAGCCATCGTTGGGCATTGACGAAAACAGCACTTCGACCCCAGGATGCCGCGGATGCACCCATCCAAGGCTCCATGCACAAACTTACGGCCAAGAGAAAAGAAATGATGAGTCTCAAGCTGTTTGTTTCCTGCTCGGACTATAGGTGTTTCCCTCCGCAAAATCGATGGAGCATTAGGGACGGAGCAAGGGCCAATGGACCCAGGGGATGCGAATGGGCGTAACCTCTCAGAGAGCACGGGAGGCGGCGGACACGCAAGGTCCTGACGCTTTTTTTCCGCAACCAATTTCTGCAACCCAAAAAACTCCCTCACTGCCAAGCTAGAAACTTGTTATCAAACCTCAGCTAAGAAGGAACATCCTGGGAAGGTGATTCAGTGCTGCTTCATGGCGGCGGATGAAGTGCTTCAATCTCGCCGGTTTTTGAACTGGTTCACCGTCGATGAGCTAGTTCATGAACTAGTTCACGAAAAGGTGAATCACCTCCGAACTAGTTCATGAAGCAGCTCATGACCTGTGTCCGCAAGGGTTATTGTTTCGGTGGCGGCAGGTGCAGGCCGCACTCTTTTTTGTCGCCTTCAAGTGCGTTAAACCAGCGCCAGCGGCCGGCGCGGCCGGGTTCGTGGGGTGCCACCGGGGTGGTACAAATGAAACATCCAAGCGATTCATAGCGCCACCCTCCAGGGAGGGACGCTTCAATAAGCGGGTGGTTGGGCACCGCGTTTGTTTTGAGGTAATCCCGGACCTGCTGCTCGGTCCAGTCCGCCAGCGGATTCACTTTAAGCAAAGGGCGTCCTCGATGCTCGATGACCTCCAGAGTCGGCAAGTTGGCGCGGGAGGCCGATTGGTCCCGCCGCAACCCGGTGACCCAGACGTCCAAACCCTCTAAGATCGTTTGATTCGGCAAGACTTTACGCACATGACAACAATATTCCTGCTTGTCTTTGCTGTCAAAAAATAAATATTCACCGTGTTGTCCGACCATCTTTTGAAGTTCATTTTCGGGCGGCGGGACGCGTTCGATTCGAATTCCAAAGAACGTCTCGAGCGTATTAAAGTAAGCATAGGTTTCCGGAAATAAGCGCAGCGTGTCGGTTGTGTAAACGCGCGGATTTTTGACCCCCGCTTTTTTTGCCAACGAGATGATGGCCGTATCCGTTGGCTGGCCGCTTGTGGCGATGGCCAACCGCGTGCCATATCGCTGATGCAAAGCCGCCAATAAGGCGCCCGGCTCTAAGAACGTGGAGAATTCTTGAAGGGTTTTATCGGAAATCATGAAGGAATTGTATCAGGTGAGTCGCTCTTGTCCTGGCCGTGACCTTGGCCGATCACCGAAAGAAGCCGCGTCGTCGCCCGACGTTTATTCGTTGGGTTGGGTCATTAATTGACGGATGAGAGAATTAATGTGCTCTAGATCAACGGGTTTTTTAATGAAGGTGACATGTTGATGGGCTTCCAGGGCTGGGTAGACCGTGTCGGATTGCGCCCCGGTCAGCAAAATGATGGGGGTGTGCTGCGTCGCGGCGCTTTGCCTAAGCGCCTCTAGAGTTCGAAGGCCATTGTAAAGCGGCATATTGACATCGAGAATGATTAAATCGACGCGATATTTGGAAGCAATTTGAATTGCTTGCTGGCCATCGCAGGCCATTAAGACACTGTAGCCTTCTTCTTCCAAATTAAGACGAAGCATCTGGAGGACTTGCAAATCATCATCAGCCAACAAGATCGTTCGGTTCATTCTAGTCCCTTTGACAGACGGTTTCGCAGGTGAAGCAACTTTTGGCGCAGCGCGGCCCGGACAATGCCGGTTTGCGCGCCACCCGGTGGCCTTATTTTGACGCGCGCCCCCTCTTTAAGCCCCGGCTGAGGCCCGGTGACAATGTGATCGTTAAGCTGCAGCCCCGATACGATTTCAAGTCGCTCTGCCCCAGAACGTCCGACTTGAACCACCTGTCGCCGCAGTCTGCGATCAAGCACTTTCCATACAACTTTCGTCCCACCGTCTTGGACAACAGCAGCCGCCGGCACGTGGAGGACCATTTCGGTCTGTCCTGGAAGGGACATTGTTTTAAAAATCGGTGGACGTTTCGCGTCAAGGGCTCTAAGCGTATCATAGTCCTGCTGCGCGCGGGTCAAGGCGGCGTCGGCGGCGACAACGCGTTTCTCAGCTCGTAAGACGCTCGAGCGGCTTACCGATCCGTGATTTAGAAGATCCCGCCGCCGGCGTAACTCCTCGATGGCTTCCTTAAGGGTTGCTTTGCGGTCTGTGAGGGCTTGTTTTAGTTGAGATAGTTCAGGGCTTGGTTTCATACGGACCGCGATTTTCTTCTCAACCATGACGGCAAATGAGCCCTTTACTACGGCTTCAGCGGACACGGACACGGGGCTTGGACGCAGCATCAAATAAACCGCCGCGATCAACGCGCAGCCAATAACAGCGCCTACCCGGCTTAATCGTTTGGGCATCCACGTAAAACGTTTTGTTTGAGAGGCGGGTTCTGGTATATCGTCGAAGGGTGCGGTCGCGTTGTATTCTTCGACAACACCCGAGGGCATTGGCGCATCGGGTAAAGCGGCCGCCGAAACTTTCGCAGGTTCTAAGACGGGGTCGCTGGGTGGTGCTATGGGCGATGCCGTGCGGCGGGGGTTGAGCAAGCGCTTCATACGCTCCAACAACTCATCCATTTCAAAGGGTTTAAGCACATAGTCATCGGCGCCCGTTTGAAACCCTTTCACCTTTTCTGCCGTGGAATGCGCCGTGCCGGTGATGAGAATGACCGGCACATGTTTGATCGGTTCTCGACTACGAATTACTTTCAGCGCTTCAAAACCCGTCACATCGGGGAGCTGGACGTCGAGCAAGATGAGCGACGGCGGGTGCTCCATAGCCATCTTAAAGCCTGTGCTGGCGTCATGGGCGACTTCGACTTCAAAACCATGTTCCGTTAAGGAGTCCGCCAGAAGCTGGCCCACCAGCTCGCTGTCATCAATAACCAAGATGCGGCTCATGCCTTGGGTATAGCGGAGGTGCACATCAAATTCAAGCGGTATTTACGATCTAAAGATTGTTTTCGTTGCATAGTCTTGGAACTCTTTTATACCCAGGACCGATATATCCGTTATAATACGAACGCCATGAACCACATGTTTTCTAATCCGACGATGCATTTTCTTAAACGCGTAAGCGCCTGCGCGTCTATGCGCTGGGCGATTACGAGCGAGGGCCTGCATGCCCGCAGGCAGGCGTCTTCGGATTTGGAAAGCTAAACTAGACTTAAGAAAAACAGAATCCAAAACCCAAAGGCGCCCATCCTCCCCGAGGATGGGTTTTTCGTTTTAGGGGGGGGCGGATGGGCGGAAAGGCAAAAAAATGACGATCAACGACGTGGATGACCTGTTGACCAGCCAACTGGACATCGCCAGACAAAGCCTGGAGGAAAAAGACAAACGCATTGAAGACTTGCAAAGGAGGGTCGAACTGCTGGAGGAGATGTTAAACCGCGCCTCGGCTCAGCGGTTCGGCCCTCAGCCTCAGCCGCTGCCGGCCCTTAAGACCGCGCCTCGGCGATGGAGCGTACGCTGATTTCCGCTATGATGGAAGCGTGTCCCGTAACCCCATTTTTTCAGCGGTCGGGACATGCCGTCTATTTCATAATTGAGGATTCGGAATGTTACGCGTTCAATCGGGCTTGGACGTTTTTCTCCGCCGCTCGGGCCCCCGGTTACAAGGGAAAAGGGTGGGCGTGTTATGCCACCAAGCGTCCGTCACGTCGTCTTTAGGCCATATCGTCCCTCTCTTACTAGACCAACGGGTCCAGATAACGACTCTTTTTGCACCCGAACATGGGCTCTGGGGCACGGCGCAAGATCAAATTCCCATTTCCGATGAACGTCTAAGCGCGCTCCCGGTACAAAGCTTGTACGGCGACCACCGTGCCCCCTCGTTAACGCAATTGGCGCAGATCGATGTGATGGTCTGCGACCTTCAAGATGTCGGGTCGCGGTATTACACGTTCGTATGGACGATGGCGCTTGCTATGCAAGTTTGCGCTAAAGCGGGAAAACCTTTCATTGTTCTGGACCGTCCCAATCCCATCGGAGGCGAGGTCCTGGAAGGGCCTTTGCTGGACATGAACTTCGCTTCGTACGTCGGACTTTATCCCACCCCTGTGCGGCATGGGCTGACCTTAGGTGAAATGGCGCTTTGGCTAAACGCCCGTTTTGAAATCGCAGCCGAGCTGGAAGTTGTCCCCATGAAGGGTTGGAAGCGGCGCATGTATTTTGAAGACACGGGCCTTCCCTGGGTTCTTCCCTCCCCCAACATGCCTACCGTGGATACCGCGGTGGTCTACCCTGGCGGATGTCTCCTGGAAGGAACGGCGCTTTCCGAAGGCCGCGGCACCACGCGCCCCTTTGAACTCTTTGGTGCACCCTACATTGATGGCGATCGTTTGGCGGAGAAAATGAACGCCAAAAAACTTCCCGGCGTTCTCTTTCGCGCCGCGCGTTTCGAGCCAACCTTCCACAAATTTGAAAAACAGCTCTGCGGCGGCCTCCAGGTCCACGTCACGGACCGCAAACGGTTCAAACCGTTTTTGAGTTATGCCGCCGCCATCCAGCAAATCCGTTTGCTTTACCCGGATCACTTCGCTTGGCGAAACCCTCCTTACGAATACGAACTCGAAAAATGGCCGATCGATATTTTGTGCGGGACCGACACGGTCCGAAAAGCAGTGGAAACCACCCGTCCGATCACGTTACTAGAAAAAGAATGGGCCCATGGCGCCGCCGCTTTCCAAGACGAGCGCCGAAATTTTCTCCTGTATAATTAGCGCGATGACTCTAGAAGAACTCGTCGGGCAGCGTTTTGTCTTTGGCATCCCTGGCACCGCGGTCACGCCGGAAATCCTTCAGCATTTTAAAGACACGCATGCGGGCGGCCTTATTCTTTATCGCCATAATTTTGAATCCCCCGACAAAATCCGCAAACTGATCTCTGATTTAGAACATGCGCTAGGCCGCAAGCTGCTTGTGTGCGTCGACCATGAAGGCGGCCGCGTCATCATGTTTCGAGATGGGATTACCGTTTTTCCGTCAGCTCAAGCCATCGGCAAAACGGGCGACACCCAATGGGCACGCTTTCAGGGAGAGCAAGAAGGTCGCGAGCTGAGGCGTTTAGGTATTGACGTCAATTTTGCGCCGGTTCTCGATGTCTTGACGGAATCGTACAGCCCAAACATCGGCATCCGTTCGTTTGGCGCGGACCCCGATCTCGTTGCGAAGATGGGGGCGGCCCGAATTTCGGCCATGCAAGTGGAAGGCGTCTCCGCCTGTGCCAAACACTTTCCCGGGCTTGGGCCCGCCACACTCGACCCGCATGTGCATTTGCCCACCATAGAAGCCACGTGGGAAGACATTGAGCGCGTCCATATCGTGCCCTTTATGCGGGCGATGCGCACGGCCGTGCATTCGATCATGACGTCTCATCCGCTTTACCCCAATTTAGACCCCACCCCGCGCACGCCGGCCACGTTTTCGCGAAAGATTGTTTACGACTATTTGCGGCAGAAAATCGGCTATAAAGGCGTGATATTCTCCGACGACCTCGAAATGGGCGCCATCACCGAACTCTGCCCCATCGGCGAAGCGGCCGTTAAAACCGCGCACGCGGGTCACGACATGATTTTAGTCTGCCATAGCCTTAAAGCCGAACGGGACGCGTATGACGCCTTGCTTGAGGCCTATCGGGCTAGGCGGCTGCCGCAAAATGAATTGGAAGATTCGGTTAAACGCATCCAAACGCTCGCCTCTAAACGCCCGGAGCGCTTTACGCCGCTTCCCGCCACGGAGCTACGCGCCAAGAAAGAAAAAGACGATGCACAGGCCGCCGTGAAAGCGATATGCGACCGTTCGGTCAGCGTTTTGAAAACCGGCCCAGCCCTTTCTTCATCGGCCTCAACCGTGGTCATAGCACCAAAAATAGGCCCCATGGCGCAGCGCATCATGATTGAACCGGCATTGACGGATGAGAAAGCATTCCTCGAAGAAGAGATGAAAGTTTTGGGGGTGTCCGCCCATATCCATTTGACCGATTTATTTCCAGATGCCTCGCAAATAGAATCGGCCGCCCAGGCGGCGGAAGCCGCCGGTCAAGCCATTTTGCTGCTTTATGACGCCCACGACCAAACGTCCAACAAAGCGCTTTTGGAAGCGATTCAAAGCAGGGCTAAGAAGCTCTCTATCGTGCTTTTGCGCGACGTGTACGATCAATCCCTTGTCCAAGACAACGTCATGACCCTTACCAATTACGGCTTTCGCGCCTGCGACATCCGCGCCTGCCTTCAGAAAATTTTTGCGCCCGCACCGGTTAGCGCTTAAAGAGACCCTCCATACCGTCGGCGTGGACCGGGGCGGAACGTGGATTCGACTCAAAGGTTTTGACGCTCACGGCCGTCCGCTTAAGTACGTCCGCCAACCGACCGTCTCTTTAAAAAAACTCCCGATTTATATCAAGAATGTTTTCAAACGCTGGAAACAATCCCCGAAAAATTTGGTCGTAGCCTCCCGCGGCGTTTGGGCTAAGTCCAAACGAAACGCGCTGACCCAAACGCTGCGCCCCCTGGCTCAACGCGTTCGCGTCATTTCGGATGTGGAAGCGGCGTGGCATGCAGCCGGGAAAGGCATTGTGCTGATTGGTGGAACCGGGTCGATTGCCCTGATGCGTACGGCCAATGGCTGGAAGCGCGCGGGAGGTCTGGGCCCAGCAAAGGGTGACGAAGGGTCTGGACTATGGATTGCGAAACGATGGCTGGCACTTCATAACCCCCTCCCTTTGAAAAAGGGAGGCCGGGAGGGATTTGCCGTAAGACAAATCCCCCTCAGTCCCCCTTTTTCAAAGGGGGAAGCGAATTTGACTGGACTTGTTGCCGATGTCATCAAGCGCGCAAAACGCGGAGATCTTTTAGCCCAGAGTGTTATTCATGAAGCTTATGGCCATTTATTTCATTTACTCACACAACTGACATTAAAAAGCACTGATTCCGTTTATCTCCATGGCGGGCTCTTTGAAATTCCATTCTTTCGCCGAGGTTTTATGCGTTTTGCCCGCAGATCGGGCTGGCGCGGGTCTTGGCTTACCCCCCACTGCGACGCCGCAACGGCTGCCGCGAAGACTATAATGCAAACGTATGGGCCCCACTGAGCTTCCTCCGCTCCAAGAAGGCCAAACCCTTCCGGATTATTTAGCGCCTAACCTCAAATTGGTCATCATTGGCATCAACCCGGGGTATTTCTCGGCTCGAGTCGGGCATTACTATGCGCGGCCGGGGAATTTGTTTTGGTGGGCTCTTTCAAATTCCGGCCTTGTCCCTTATCCCATGACGGAGAAAAACGATAAAGACCTTTTGCACTATGGAATCGGCATCACGGATGTCGTGAAACGGCCGACGCACAGCTCCGGAGATTTAAGGCAAGATGAGTTTGATGCCGGAGCCAAAGAAACCTTGGAGAAACTCAAAACGTATCAACCCAAAGTGGTTTGCTTCGTGGGACTTCTGGGAGCCACGGCTTTCTTGGGCCGGCATGTGCGGCCCGGGCCTTTAGTCGAACGGCTCGGGGCCATTCGGTTGTTTGCCATTCCCTCAACCAGCCGCCGGAACGCGCATTACGGCCAAGAAGGGATTTTGCGGTACTTTAAGGATTTGACGATTTTTGTAAACCAGAACTCGACGCCTTTTTCTTAAGCAAGAAATACAATTTCCCCGGCTGCCAAAAATTCCAGGCGAAGGGCTCGGCTTTTTCCCCTCCGCCAACAAAATAGTCCACACGTCCAGGTCCCCGAATCGCCCCGCCTTCGTCTTGGTTAAGCACAAACCGGCGCCGGCGTGTACCTGAACTTTCTTCCACATCGATCCAGGCCAAGGCGCCTTTCGGGAAAATCCGCGGGTCGGTGGCAATGGACCGCCAGGGGGTAAGCGGGACCCCGATGTTTCCAATGGCCGAGTCTTGGGAGGCTCCAGTATCCAGCCGGAAAAACACATAGCGCTCATTGATGTTAAGGAGCGCCTGGCGCTCGCTTACGTGCGACGCCAAATACTGCTCCATCCGCTTACGATTAAATTCTGCCTTGGGAATACGTCCCGTGTTGATTAAGTTTTGACCAACAGAGCGAAATTTAAGGCCATTGGTTCCATCAAAGCGAATACGGGAACGACTTCCGTTTCCCCAATCAAGCCAACCGGTGCCTTCGATTTGAAGATAGAGAACCTCGAGCGGGTCTTTTGCCCAGGCGATTTCCAAGCCCTTTCCTTTCAAGTGGCTCTTGGAATCGATATCGGCGCGGGACGGGTAGGGAACCAAGTCACGGCCCTGCACGCGCCCGGAAATACGAGCGCCGGAATAAGCCGAGTCGAAGCGTCCTAAATCCACATCGATTAAATCGTGCGGCCTTCGGTAGAGCGGAAAGCGATAAGCGCCTTGGGGTGAGTCCCGGACATCTATCGAAGGCTCGTAATAGGCGGAGAAAGTCACGCGGTGGTCCGAATCGGCGCCGCTTGATTGGTAAAGAGTGAAATGCTCTGCCAGGCGGCTTTTCCAGGTATCCGTGGAGGATCCTAAAATCGTTAAAAACACTCGAAGGCTTTCCGCCTGTTCGAGCCCACGACTTGCGTATTGCTCTAGGCTCTTCTGGACGGCTTCGTGCAGGGAGGCTACATCGTCATCGGATAAATCAGGCCACGAGGCTGGCTCCACCGCGATTAAAGCCGGCTGCTTGACTTCCGGAGGAGGCGGGGGAGGGGCGCGCCTAACGCTCACACAACCGGTCACGCCCGTTGCCAGGCAGGCTAGCCAGAGCCTAAGATGCCGCACGAGGGGTGTTAGAACTTAGGAAGGTGGCCGCTCGCCACTAAGGACAAATATGAAAAAAGCGCCGCGCTTTGTTGGGCCAATAACTCTGGGTCGGCGAAGGTGGCCGATTCGCTGTCTTGTCTAATTTCATTGATCAGTTCGACGTCCACCCGAACGGCATCGGCTTTCCCTAGGTCGCGCGCTAGCTTGGTCATGGCTTCCACAGCACCCGGGCGAAAGTGTGCGCTCTCCCGCTCAAAGAGCTCTTGGATCGAGATTCCGACGCGAATACGGCCATCGACGCTGTTCATGAAATAATATTTAGACTGCCAATTGGCTTTGTTGACGCCGGTCAAAGCGCGATTGCGAATACGTTCCACCGTTTCTTTCCGGATGCGATCGATATAGCCTTGAGCCTCTTTCGCGTGATCTTTTTTACGAACGGCCTGGTCGAAGGTTTCCACCGCATCGCTAAAACGACCGGTTTGGTAGAGGGCCACCCCTTTGTCGTAAAACGATTCTGCGGCTCGAGAGGGCATGGCCATGGAAACGAGCGCCAACGACAGTATGAAGGACCGCTTCATTTGGCCCCTCCCGTCGGTTTTTTAAGCCAAATCGACACGATTTCGCCGCGCAGCGTGGGACGTGCGTTGTCATGCTCAATTTGGCCGGCCGGCAGCAAAAGCGATTTTTCAAGCGAAGCGACAAGGCTTTGTTCACGCGCGGCCGAAAGCCCGGCGCTTTGCCCTGCTACGCGAATAAACATTTTGGTTAACCCGCGTTCACGCAGGCGTTCCCCCAATTTGCTTAGAAGCAAGCGGCCTTCGGGAGAAATGGAAGGTTTGTTGGCGTCAAAAATACGTTCCATCGCAAACTCCACCGTTTCAGACTGGTCGGAGCCGTAAATCATGCCGGGCAAAATTACACTATTGCCCTGGACCACGGCGGCTTTTCCATCCTGCATCACGAGCGTAAGCTGCGCGCTGTAAAGGCGGTCCACGACGGCATATTTCTTTTCGGAATCCTTGCCTTCCCAAATAAATTCATCCGGTAGCTGGTTCGTGCCGCGCTGGCGGTAAATGGTATGCCCTTGAGGGTTAAACACTTCAAACACCCAGGATTCGAGTTTGGCGTTTTTCTCGAGAGTAGGGGGCGCCATGCGCAAAAAGGGCGGTTCGGGGATTGCCGGGATCCACGGCACAAAAGGAGAATGGCCTTTTACTTCGCTTCGATAATTAAATTCCGTGCCTAACGAAATCGGCAGCGACCCCAGCATGATTTTTTGAGACGGGTCTTCAGGGAAGTCTTGCAGCTTTTCGAGGTTGAGGGTCACGGGGGCGGCGATTTTTTTGAGCGCGAAGCGGCCTTTGAACGTCCCTTTGATCTGCACTTCCATGTCGTCTGGAATGCCGCGCGTATTGGGCTTTGCCTCTTTAACGTTGGATTGGGCCGTGGGCGCCGCGTGGGAAGGCAAGGGCAGCGCAAAGAGAGCCGCGAGCAGCGCTGAGCGGACAACTAAACTCTGCTCGCTCATCTTTGTTCGCTGTGCGTGGCCGTTCATTGAAGTTCCTTGAGGCGAAGGCCCGCTTGCTTTTTAATTTCAGGGTCGGCGGAAGACTCGACGATATCTTTGTAAAGGGCCTTCAATTTGGCCACAGGCGCGCCTTCTTGTTCGTAATATTCGCTCAGTTTCACCAACGCGGCCATGCGGAATTCATTTTTGGCGTCCGGCAGTGCGCGGAGGTCTTCCAAATATTTGCGGGCTTCGGCGGGTTTACGCCGCTGCTCGGCCAACATGGCTTGCCGGTAGATAGACTCCGCATGCTCGGGCGTTCCACCGGCCACACGCGCATACGTACGAGCCGCTTCATCGTATTTTCCTTGAACTTCAAGCAAGGAGGCCATTTGCAGCCACACGGCATTGACCTTCGGGTCGTTCGCATAATTTTGCAAAACGTAGCGGTAGGCGCCCACCGCTTTATCCAGTTGGAAGGCTTTTTTATGCGACAACGCCACATTCAACCAGGCTTCCTTGGCTAACGGGTGGTTCGGGTATTTACCTAAGAATGTTTTGAAATCTGCCACCGCTTCGTCGTAGGCGCCTTTTCGGAAAAGACAAACCGCTTTTTGGAACATCGCGTTGGGAACACGCTCATGCTTCGGGAATGAAACGTAGAAATTTTGATACGCATTGGCCGCGTCATCCCATTTTTGCAGCCAGAAAAAGCTGTCGGCGTTGTAAAAGTAGGCGAGCGGGGCGTATTCGTCGTTGGGGTAACTCAGCATGATCTTTTCGAACAGCTTCTGGGCCGGCTCGTATTTACCCTCATTAAAGAGCGACGCGCCGCGCTCCCACAACAAGGCCGCCCCCCCCGCACTTCCGGGCGCCAGTTTTAAAAGGGCCGCCTGCTGGTCTGCGGGAATGACCGCTTTCTTTTGGTGAATGGCGCTTAAGAGGTTATCGGCCGCCTTGGGGATTCGGGCATCATCGGCGTATTGCTTTGAAAAGGAAAGAAGTTCACCAATCGAGGCTTTCATGTTCCCCGCGTTAAAAGAGGTCTGGACCATTTGAAACCACGCTTCTTTGGCGGACTCGGTCCCAGGGAAGGATTGACGCAGGGTTTTAAAAGCCCCGGTGGCATCGTTCCAGTTGCCAAGACCCGCTTGCGTATTGCCGATACGCATCATCGCTTCCGCCGACCAGGTGTCGGTTTTATAAGTCTGGATCAAACCGCGCCATTTTCGAATCGCTTCCTGGTAATAATCCTGCCGCGACAACGCGTCACCGCTTCGGTACATCGCTTCCGCTCGGACCACGGTTTGGGTCGACGTTTGGATCAGGTTTTCCCACGTGGACCCGGCTTTGGCAAAATCGCGCTGGTTATAAAAGACTTTCCCCAATTCCAATTGAACCTGTTCGGCAAAATCTTTCATCCCCAATTCGCGCGCTCGCAGCTGGGCTTGCTGAAGCGCAACAATGGCTTCCCCGTCGCGCGCAGGCCCTTGCGACGACAGAGCGGCCGCGAGCCCCTCTAAGGCATAGGGGATCAACTGGCTTTGCGGCGAACGTAAAATGAATTCTTTATAAATTTTCTCGGCGCTTACGAAATCGTTTAGCTGATAGTACCCGTCGGCGACCCAATAAAGCGTGTTTTGCGTCCATTCATCAACCGCTTTAACGTCGGTGGCCTTGGACATGCGGCTGTGCACTTCATTTAAGACGCCCGCCATTCGGAACGGATCACGCGACGAATGCAGCCCCAAGACCATTAAGTAAACAGCTTTGCCGCACGCCGAACTGTCAGGGTACTTATTAAGGAGATCTTGATAAATTTCGAGGGCGCGGTCGTAGTCTCCCATTCGGTAATGCGCCATGCCCTTTGCTAAGTAGGCATAAGACGTCATCGGCTCGTTGGGATAGCGGGCTATGTATTTATCGCCCAGAATGCGAACGCCGTTGTAATTGTTAAGCAGCAAATGCGCCCACAAAATTCGAAAATCCGCCGACTGACGCAGTTGATTGGCATCGGCCCCGTAAAGACGCGGGGCCAGCCCTCGGTCAAACTCAAGCGCCATTTTTTGCTCTTGGATGGCTTTCTTCCAGTCTTTCTTAAAGATCGGAATCGACGCGTATAAATAGGTCCACTGGGTCCGCAGCTCATGGTTGGGATACTGCTTGAGCAAATCGGTGAAGATCTTCTCGGCTTCGGTGTAATTTTCTTGCTGGAAGAAAAGGCACGCGCGGCGGTGAAGCGCCAAAGGCCTTAAAGAAGGGTCTGCTTGAGGGCGCGTGACCGGTTTAAAAAATTCGTGTGCCAGCTTTAAATCGCGGCCGTTGTAAAACGCTTCGCCCAATTGCAGGCGCATGCGGTCAACCCATTCGAAGGTTTCATCCATCTGCAGTATTTTTTGGTAGAGAGGAAGCGTGTTGGAGACTTCCTTTTTTCGAATGTAAGCGACGCCCGAATAATACAGGGCCGAGGGTTCTTCCAAGAAATTCTTTAAATAAACTAGCGCTTCGTCGGGTTTGTTCTGTTCCAAGCTCACCACGCTTCGCAGCAGATTGACGGCCAAATCCGACCCCCAAGCCGGGTTGCGTTTGATCAGCGTTTTGAGTGTGTCCGACACCGCCGCGTAATTACGCATATGCAAATGGCAGCGGGCTTTAATAAAGAGGGCTTCCTCCACGACGTAAGGGTTGGCATCGGCTAATAGGGGTTCGAGTTCTGCCAAGGCTTCGGTTGATTTCCCACGGAGAAGTCCAATTTCGGCGCTTCGAAGCTGCGAATTTTGGAGGACAAACTGCGAAGGGGTGGGCTTGCGGGCCTTTAGAAGCTTTTGGAACCCTTTGTAACTTTCTTCCAGCAAGCTTTGGGAGAAATATTGTTCAGATGCGGCCGCCAGAAGGTTAAAGCGGATGGCCTCTTCTCCGACTTTTTCGGGTAGGCGCGTTAAAAGCTCGGGGACATCGTTCCAATGCCCTTCGGGGACGGAAACGGAATTGAGAACGGGGAACGGACGCACCAACTCCCCGAAGGCCGGCCCAACCACCAGCTGCGTGGACAGGACCCCGAGGAGCGTCGTGTGAACCGACTTACTGAATAATGACGATTTTTCCGTCTTTTTTAGCATCCGGACTTTCAATGTGATAGAAGTATACTCCGCTGGCCAATTTTTCGCCAGCCGAATTTTTCACGTCCCAATCGTATGTGCCAGCCGTCGTGTCCACTTCGAACACATTTTTACCGGTAATCGTATAGATGCGGACCTTGGCGCTCGACCCTAAACCACCGAATGTAATCTTGGTATGTTGAGTCGACTTAAACGGCACCGGGTACGCTTTGGCGTTCGAGACATCGAAGTCGAGCACATTGACGGTCGCAAAACCGTTCTTGCCCCCCGACGTCGCCGTCACTTGAATCGAGGTGCCGATGGAGGCCGCCGTAAAGCTGGCGTTGGCGCCCGAGGCGCTCACGTTGCTGGACCAAGAGACATTCGACAACGTCATACCATCACCGAATTGATCGGCCCCGGTCGCCGCAAAATCTTGCACCTGGCCTTTTTTGATCGTGATGTTATCCGGGGATACGCGCAAGCTGGTCAGGACCTGCGCCACGACACCCGAAGCCGTGTTGGCGCTGTTGTTGTCAGACCCATGCGCCACGGTCACTTTCAACACATAGGTCCCGGCTTTCGTAAACGTCAAGGCGGGGGTTTTAGACCCCGTCGTGCCGTTTGGAGAAACCGTTAAATTCGTCGTAGGCCCAGACTGCACGCTCCACGTATAGGTGAGCGTTGGGTCGGGCACACCGTTGTAGGTGGCATCCACACTGGCGCTGCCCGTCAGCTGATTGGGGTTCACCGTAAAGGTGGGGCCGCTGATGAAGGAAATTCCCGAGGCCGTAATCGTGATGGACGCCGTAGCATCCGGCCACCCGCTTAACGAGGCCGTTAACGTCGCCGCACCGGCGGTCGTAGGGGCATTGTAGGTCGTCGACACGCCGTTTGAGCTCGTCAAACTGCCTCCCCCGGAGGTAATGGCCCACGACACCGCCTGCCCCGGAATTGTCACACCCAAATCATTTTTCACAATGGCCGCAAACAATTGCCCGCCGCTCGTAAGGACCGCCGCCGTTGAAGGCGTGATCGTAATGGAGCGCACATCGGGAAGCGTGGCGGCCGTGTCCTCGTTGGAATACGCGCTGTTGGCACCACCCCCAACGGTTAAGGCGCGAACATGCGCCACATAGTTGGTGTTAGGGGTTAACCCGGTCAATGTGACCGTCGTCGCCCCAGCCGCAGAATTACGTGTCGCGCAGCCGGTCCCCGGCAGCGCTGTCCCCAAACAATATTCCACTTGAAAAATGGTCCCCCCGGGATTTCCGTTCGTCGCCCAGGTCGCCACCAAGCTCGTCGGCTGCGGCGTGTTTAAGTCAAAGGTTTGAGGCGTATTGGGATTTGTCGTGAAGTTTTGAACCAGAATGGTTCCCGATGGACATGCGGCTTCCGATAATTGAATTCCGACTGTGTACTGCGTGTTTGGCGTCAGCCCTGAAAGCGGGATCGTGGCTGGTGGCACTCCAGCGACACTTCCTTGACCAGAACCGTTCAAGAAAATCTGATAGCTCACAACGCCAGTAGTATCTAAGCCGGTTAAATTGTAATTTGCACTGGTCGCTGTGATCGCGGAAACGCTTGAACTACCACCCCAATCCAGTGTGGTGAAACCACTCCCGCTTACCTGTGCACTTGGGTTCCAACTATTGGCTGAAGCATCCGAGCCATTCCCAGCAATTGCACGCGCATTGGGCGTATAACTCGTTCCGGGCGACAGGCCAACGACGGTGCGAGTTATGGTGTCCGTCGGGATGCCTGTGCCACCAATGCCAGCATCGGTTGCACACGTACTGTTAGCGCATAACCGGTAAGGCGTGTATGTGGGGTTTGCCGGCACACCACTGGAATTGCGGGCTGTAATCTCTACCGAGCAATGCGTGATGTTTGTGCGCGTTACGTTAAAGGGGTCTGCCGGAGTCGTCCAAAAGGGGCCCTCCGTTTCAGCGCCCGCCGTCGGTACGTCTACACCATAAGGGTAAACGACCCGTCCGCGATATTCGTATTTGACGTTCGGCTTGAAACCACCGTTTTGCGTATACATCGTATTGTTGATAGGGAAAGTTCCGTTACCTGGGAACCCGATCGGGGCCAATGTCTGGTTATTGGCCGCATTGATAAGGTCACGAATTTCAAGCCGGACAAGAGAAATGCTTCCCGTATCATCCGTCGGCACGGCAACGCGGCCAGTAAGACTACTGATCGTGGCATCATTGGGCGCCACCGGCGCGGAAAAGACAGCCGTTGGGTAAGCCAATGTGGACCGTGTCCCCACACGCGCCCAACTCGAACACAACCCGCTGTCGAGTGCGGCCGAATTGGGACAAGCTTGCGCATAGAAAGTATAGGACTGATTCCCTAAGAGGTTTTGTACCACTCCGCCGAAAACTGTTGAGGATGGGGTCGAACCCGAGGGGAAGGTAAAGCTACCAATGACTTCGGCGCCGTCCCCTGTGGTTGTCAAAGTGCCTTTAGCCAATGTAGCCCCTTGGTCCGTTGTCGAGGCAGCGAAAAAATACTTCGCAGTGCTGACGTTTCCAGTGGGACCAATAGAATTGTTTGATTGAATAGCAGTCATTCGACTTGCGCTAGGCGTCCACGATCCTTGGGTCCCATTCGATGCAGGCAACTCACATGCCGTCACCGCGTCACACGGAGCGCCCCAAGCTAAACTGGAAGGAATCGCCAATCCCGCAAAAATGGCAAGCTGCCTAAGTGTGCGCTTCATGGCTTATCTCCCCTCTTCTTTGGCAGCGGGGGCAGTTTCCTTGGCCGGCGCTTCCGCCGTTCGGGGCTGCCCTAAGTTCAGCAATTGTTCCAAATCGTCCATTTCCGGAAGCGACTGGCGGCGGGCCGCACTCATCGAGGCCGGGTCGATCACTTGGCCTTGGCGGGCCAGCATTTGGCCCTGCTGTTCTTCCAGTTTGGCCATCGACGTCTTCACATAGCGGCGGGCCGGTTTGTAGTTGGGGGCGAGCTCAATCAAGCTGTCAAAGAGAAGGGTCGCTTGTTCGTAGCGTTCCGCGCGCATGGCGGCTTTGGCTTGCTGCAAAATTTTTCGTTCTTCCGGCGTCAAAATCGGCCGGGGTTCGCCGAAGCGGGCGGAGAGCTCGTAGCGGTGGTTCATCCCAAGCTCGCCTAAACTTCCATATGCATAGTCGAAGGAAATGCCTTTAATCCGAATGCCGATGCCCGCGCGAATGCCGGAGCCCACGTTGTCATCGTTTACATACCCGGTGCGAAGGGCGATAAACTGCACCGGCAAAAATTCAAGGCCGGCGCTCATAATGCCGTCGGCTTCCCGGGCTTTGCTGTAATCCGCAGAAAGGTTCACCTTTTTATTCATCATTTGAACGGCCGCCAAACCGACTTTGTACTGAGTTGGAAGCGGGTCGCGTTCCTGCAAAAATTTAATGCCTTGCCCGAGGTTTTGAACCACCGCGCCCAAGCGAATCGTTCCGCCCAAAACGGGCTTTGGGTAAATCACGTTGCCGCCCAAATCGAAAGCAACGCCGGTCGCCTTCTCATCCGCCAACTTTTGCTGAATGCCTTTGATGTTGGCGCCGGCCGACCATTGGTCCCCAAGCCACGCCCCGCCTAAGGTCCCCACCATGCCATAGGCGCTGATATCGCCGGTTGAATTGCCGTTTGTGTCAAATCCATTGATGTCCCCATAACTTAAGTACGAGAGGCTACCCCCAATAGCGCCATTTTCCAAGGGGATTCCAATGGCGGCATTTTGAAATTTGAGGTCTTGGATCAACTGGCTGTACATGAAGGAAGCTTGACGTTCCTGCATTAGGGCTAAACCGGCGGGGTTGTAGTAAAGAGAGTGGATGTCATCGGCTTGGGCTGTATAGGCTTCGCCCATACCGATAGCGCGAGCACCGACTGGCAATTTCAGAATTTCGGCGGCGGTCGTTCCGCCACCGCTCGCCCATACTGTGCCGGGCAGCAAGCCCGAGGTTATGGTTCCCCCCAGGATTAGGATGACAGCGTTTTTAATAGTGGTTAATAGTCGCATAGTTTTTTCCCCTCTCGGGGTGTAGTCTAGCCTTTTACTGTAAAATCACGATGTCGCTTGCGTTAACTCTCTGTAAACTTCAACACGGCCCGGCAGCCTCGTATGGGGGACTTCAACGGTATGGCTTTAACCCCATTGGCCCCAGGCGTCAATCAGAAAATTAACATCAATTAACTAACGCTTACAACGAATAATAAATTAGCGTCGATTACCGTATTGAGATAATTTTGAGTTAAGGAATTCGGTTTTGGGCACTTCTGACCCCTCCAAAACCAAGAGGGTTGACGTTTCGCAGTATAGGCGCAATCACCTCATCAGGTCAAGCGGCCCAAAGACCAAATTTTCCCCGCCAAAAGGCCTACAGCAAACGTTGGTAGGATGAAACCGGCAATTTCCAAACCGTGACGCCGCAAAAGCGGTCTCCCTCTGGACAAAATGGTTTAACCCCCGCTGCTTGTCGCATCCAACAGGGGGCGCCAAAATATCTCCCGACCCTAGGAAACGCCTTCTGGACCTGGAGAACCTCTTCTTGGGAGGTTTTCCAAATTTCTTCTTGAGCCGTGTAGCAAAGACGGTGCGTCCATTTGTGATGAAAATTGAGTAAATCTCCTGATTCCTCAAAACGGATGGGAAAAGCATTGGGCAACAAATAAAGAACGTCTTCTTCTTTCTCCCCCGCCTCGACCAACGCCGCCATATGCCCCCAAAGCCGCTTCATGGCCATGTCAAAATACTGGACGGCGGCGGGGGTCTCTTGAATCAAGACCGGCACGATGTAATCCGGCGTATCCCAGAGCACCTGGCGAATGAGCACGGGGCGGGAGGCGGGCGTCATACGATGCCGCTGGTCTTGAGAGTCCGCGGTATGAGAAATTTTCTTTTTGAAAGTGAAATGCGGATGAACCAGCGTCCGCGTCAACTTATCCATATGCGTCAAATTGAGCGACTGCGAAAAAAGCGGGTTGTGGGCCGGGTTTAGAACACGGCCGATGGCGTCGTCGTCGCTTAAGGCGCTTAAGGGCAGTCCGAGCACGTGACGCACGCTTTGAGCAAGGACTTTTTCAGAATTGACCTTGAAATCGACCAACCGGGAGGAATACCCTCCCAAATCGCCGTCAAACTCCTCGATGAAGGCCTTCGATAAACTGGCCCGGCGACTATCCATAAAATCCGAAAGGATCTGATATTCCGGCGTTTTCTCGAGGGGCAAGGGGTCTTCGATAAACTTAAAAAATTCAGGGTCGTGCCGGTTGACCGCGTCGACCATTTTGCGCACGATCAACTCTTGCTCGTACGGCACGTCAAATTGACGACAGAGACGGTTATAGCGGTGGAGCGTTAAACCGCTGATGGTGTGATAGAGATGGGCATGCGTGGCCACCGGAAGCGCATAGCGGGCCACTTCCTGACAGCGTTTTTTGATCGCGCTTTGCCAACGCTTCTCACTTAAATTCCGCACTGGGAACAGCCGCTTGTATTCGGCGATCACCGTTGGCTCCAGAAGACCCGACAGCGTGTGGTAGGTGTCCATGAGCTCTTGAATGGCCTGTTGGTAGCGCGGCAGGTTTGCTTCGGAAAGGCCAGGGGTGGTGAAATTTTCCGCCTTCATCGTCACGTAGCGTTGGCTGACCTGCTCGGAGTTATAGAAGGGGTGGCTGTGCAAAAACGACCAAATCATCTGCCTGGAGACTTTATCTAAAACGAATTGGAACGTGGCATGCTGAAGGGTGGTGTGGTGCCCGGCTTTATAAATGGATTGGGCAATGGCGTCGCGGCGCTGACGGGTGATCTCATCTTGGGAGACGTCTTGCGCATAAATAACTTTGGACGAATAACAGGTGCGTGCCGTGGCCACGGCATTGTCATACGGGTTGGCAAAGGCGTTGGCCAACTCGACGACGGGTTCAGGGGACAAAAGAGTGCGCGTAGCGGTGGTCATGCGAGGAGCCCAGGCAACTCCTTTAAGGATCGGATTCGAACGGTGGCATTGTAGCCCTTGCCTGGACGGCCTCGCAAATGGCGCGGGACTGGGCGCCCCGTAGCCGGAAGAGGTAGCGCCCTGTCCAGCAATACGGCATGAAGCCCGGCGGAGCGAGCGCCGTGGTAGTCGTCCGTAAAGCTATCGCCTACGTGTAGGCTCTCGTGCGAGGCGGCATTCATGGCCTCCAGCGCGAAATCAAAAATCCGCTTTCCAGGCTTTGAATTGCCAACCGCCGAACTGGCGGTGACGTGTTCAAAATAACCTTCCAAACCTAACTGCTCGACAATCGAATAAAGCCGGTGATCCCAGTTGGAGATGATGGCCAAGCGATAGCCTTTGGCTTTTAGGGCTTCCAGCGTCGGGATGGAATCATCAAAAAGCCTCCAGCATTCGGCACGAGCGAAAAGGTCGTAGAGTTCATGAAAGAACGCGTCGAAATCTTTAAAGGGCGAAGGCGATGAAGAAAAAATGTCTTTGACCAACCCATACCACCAATCCCTTTCGATTTTTTCGCTGGACTGCTCCACGAGCGCTTTTATGCCGTTGCGTTCGTGCCATTTAGCGTGGAACAGTTTTTCCACCCGCTTAGGGTCCACGTTTACCCCATGTTTAGCGGCAGTGCGTGCATAAACGTGACCCACGGAAGGGTAAGGACGAAAAAGCGTTCCTCCCGCGTCAAAAAATATTGTTTTAACGTTTCGCATACCGGGTATTATCCTTCACACCCGCTTTTTGGAAGGCGCGACGGCGTTCGGCGCATTTATTGCAGTGGCCGCAATGGATAACCTTTCGAGGCGCAATGCAGGAAAAACTGAGATGCAAAGGAAAATGGGCGTAGCGCCGAATCAACGTCGCTTTTTCAATATTCCGAAACGGCGCTTGGACCTGCAGGGAAGTTCCCAACCCCTTTGAAAGGGCCTTGCTCCAGAGTCGGAAAAACGCAGGCGTCGCATCGGGGAAAGGGTTATGGTCCAGCGATCCCATCACGATCTTGGGAATTTTCTTCATCGCACAATAAACCGCTGCTTGCACACTGAGCAGTAAATTTCGCCCCGGAAGATACACCGCCGAATCCTCGGAGGCCGCCCCGGGGACATGTCCCCCGCCTCGACTCCAATGGTGTCCATAGATATCCTCGATAGGCATATGAAAAACAACGGGTGCGGGGCCTCGGATGGCTTTTAGAAAGCGGCGCAGTGCGGCCAGCTCGACATTTTCCCATAGCAACCCTTGCGCCACGTAGATTGGCACGACGGATTTTCCCTTGGCCAGCTCTCGCGCCAATAAAACGGCGCTATCTAACCCTCCACTAATCAAGATGGCGGTTGGCATGATCGGATTATAATGGCTGCACCATCCTTCCCATGCATTTAGGAGGATGGCCAAGCTCCAAAAAGGAGGTCGCTAGGTGTTCGAAGTCGCTAAGGAAATCCACTTTTGTTACGGCCACCGTCTTTTAAATTACGATGGCAAGTGCCGCTTTTTTCATGGTCACAATGGAAAAGTGGTTGTCCGCCTTCAAACCGAAACGCTGGATGTGCGCGGCATGGTCAGGGATTTTGGTGAAATAAAGCAGGTGTTACAAACCTGGATTGATGAAACGTTAGACCATCGCATGCTGCTGAATGAAAATGATCCGCTGGTTGAAACGCTGAAGAAAGCCGGCGAACCGATTTTTTTAATGAAGGAAAACCCCACCGCCGAAAACATCAGCCGCCTCATCTATGAAACCGCCAAATCCAAAGGCCTGCCGGTGAGCGCCGTCACCCTTTGGGAAACCCCCCATTCGTTTGCTACCTATTCCCAGTAAACGTCATATGCACGCGGAGTGTTTCTTCAGGATAGCCATTCGGCAGAGGCGGCATGGGGCTGGAATCCTGTACAGCACGCAGCGCCGTTTGATCAAAAAACAAATCGCCTGATGACTTTCGCACCACCTCGCCCGACACACGTCCACCTCGCGCAATCGTAAAGGTAACCTGACAGGTCGATTCTCCCAGGGGCTTCCAATGTTGGTCCAGCTTGTCGGACACCATTTTTAAATACCACGGATAAGGAAACGAAGGACCGCTCGCGGTAGCCACCACGTTGGCACCCGGTAGACCTTGATTCACTGCAGAAGGGGTCGCAGCAGTACCGGCAAGCGAACGAAGTGCCCCCGAAATAGACGGTTTAGGTGGCGCAGGCGTCGGTTTGGGGGTTGCCTTCGGCAATTTCTTCGGTTCTTTTTTGTTGAGCTTGATGACCTCTTTCATCACACTTTTAGGTTCCGGCTGGGCGGGTACGTCTTCGACCGGCTTTTCCGTTGGAGGCGCCTGCGGAGCAGGGGCCGCCGGCGGCATGGGTGTGCCGGAGAGCATTTCGACAGCGTAATAGCTCAAGCGGGGCTTAGCCAAAAGCGTTCCCCACACCACGGCGGCTGTAAGCAGCAGCGCATGCCCCGCGGCCGATGCATAAACATACGTCTTCATGAAATTATTTGGGCGATTCGACCGAAATGCCAAGCCGCCCCACGCGCAGGCGCTTGGCCACATCCATGATCGACACCACGCGCTGAAGGGCGATGTCTTTATCCGCCTGGATCACGACCGGCCGTTCGGGATCGGCATGGACTAACGATTCCAATTCGCTTTCGAGCGTGCTCGCCGAGACCGCATGACCGCTTAACGTCAGCGAGCCTTCTTTTTGAATGACGACCACGATGGGTTTATCGGCCGAGTCGGTGCCGGTGACGGATTTGGGTAAGTTGATGCGGATTTGCTGCTGCACGAGAAAGGGCGTCATCACCATAAAAATAATCAGCAGCACCAAAGACACGTCGATGAGCGGAATCATGTTGATTTCGGCGATGGGGCGGCGCCGGCCGCGATGCGAGGTGAGAGAGGTCACACCCGGGGGCCGGCCAAGTCGATGATTTCATCGGCCGCCAGTTCCATATCTTCAGTAATCCGTTCGATCTTGCGGGCAAAACCGTTATACCCCACGAGAGCGGGTATGGCGACCACAAGCCCTAACGCCGTTCCGACCAACGCTTCGGCGATCCCGACGGATACCACCGCCATCCCGCCTCCCGCATGCTCGGAAATCGCACGAAAGGCCCGTATGATGCCCAGCACCGTTCCCAAGAGCCCGACAAACGGCGCGATGCTGGCGATGGTGCCAAGGACCGTCACATAGCGCGTCATCTGGGCCGTTTCCGTGCGAATTAACCGGTAGGCGAGGCGCTGCAAATGGTCTCGCCCAGCAGCGCGGTCTTGGGCGTTGGGCTGAAGGAGATACGCCAGAATTCGGCCGATCGGGGCCTTCACGCTTTCGCAGTGCGTCACCGCCGACTCTCTTTTGTTTTCCCCCAAAAATTTACGAAGCCGCTCCAACACGGCATCCCGATTAAAATCGAATCGATTTAAAGTAAACCACCGTTCCAAGATGATGGCCCCCGAAAAAATGGACCCCAATAGAAGGATGGAAATCACCGGCCACGAATTGGCCCACATCTCTAAAAGCGCCGCGATGCTAAACATGGCCTGATTCTCGTAAATTGCGGTCAACGCCGCAAATGGCTGGTTAGTTCGAAGACGAAACGAGGTCGTCTGAAAGACCGACTTTACTGAGGGTGGAATGCGACAGCAGCGTCATCGGGTCATCGCCTTTGCGAAGGCGCAAAACCAAAGACTCGTACGCACGATTTTCCAAGTGGAGTTTGGCTTCCGGGCTGCTGTAGCGGGCCACATGGTCCCCCATGGGGATGGCCTGAGCGGAATAAATGCGGTAGCGCCCCGGAATCAACTCGAGTTTATAAGGAGACTCCATCACTTTGACTGTCTGGAAGGTCTGGTGGTCGACGTTGTAGATATTTAAATCAATGGCTTGGGCCGGCGTGCCGTCTTCTTCAAATAAAGCCACCAAAACAGTGGCCGAAGGCTGCCGGACATCCGCTTGCACCAAGGGGGCTAAAACCAGCATCACACTGAGGAAAGCGAGGAATCGTTTCATGCCTGAATGATAGCGCTTCCAAGCCAAAAAACCCATCCGCCGGAGGGCCCGAGCGGGCGTGGGCCCTTGGGTTCATGGGCACGACAACGACGGACGACGGGTGCGCCCAAAAGCGGGAATGCCCGGACGGCAGCGATTGGTGGCCTGTTTTAAAACATCAAGTTCCTTTCGCCGCCGTTGGGGTATTCCCGCCTTTCAGGTTTCCCGTCGTGGCCGTTGTTGCTTTTAGCGGCCACTGTAGTCGCAGAGGTTTTGCATGTCGAAAAACTGAATTTCATCCTTTTACTCATGCTTTGTCGATGCAAATATCGTCGCTAGATCATGCTGATTGCAAAGTCAACATGCTTTCAACGAGAGGCGGTCGATCCACGTGCGAAAAAAATGATGCGATAAAGAATATAGACGCGACTGCACGATGAAAATGGGCACTGGAGGAGAGGTACAAACCCCTGCCTGTATTCCATATAGAGGTCAGGAGCAAATGCCAAAATGCAAATCTATTTTGAACTTCTAAGAAACCCGTTAGTTTATAACCCCTCGATTCCTTTTTTTCTAGTTTTTCCTTTGCTCTGGCAGCGTTTCGCCGTTCTTTTCGAGATCCTCCGGGTGGAGTCAATCCACTATCGCCTCCATTCGCTCGACGGTTTCGATACCAGAACACTGAAATTAAGAATCCTACTAATCCCAGCATGGGGGCAAGATAATTCCATAAACTTTGCTCGGTCTGAGATGATGAATTGAGGGCTTTCTTTTCATTCGGAATATTAATTTCTTGCAAATTTTTCCGCTGTTCGTCAGTCAAAACAGACGAAGGATTTTGAACCAGATATTCCAAAAAAGCCAAACTTTTGGCATAGGCTCCTGCCTCCGGATTCGAAGAGGCACCCCCAGAACGATCTACTGCGACGAATCCATGACCAAGAACGGCATGGCCGATGGCTTCTAAAGCATCAGGAAGTGAGTTTAATTTTTTGGGGTCCACCACAACGACCATGGATCCCAATTCACCATTACGATTATCGCTCACAGCCAATACAGATGAACCACTCGCTTCGAGCCGAGCGGACGCATTGCCCAGTAGTTCTCTCAAAAATCGATCAGGATCGCCTTGAATAAGTGCAATAGACCCTCTTGAAGCCAACATCGAACGAAACCTAGCTAACAAATCAGGCTGCACATTTACATATTCATACAGTATTTCGATGGCTTGCTGAACAAGAACACGTTGAAAATCTGAAAATTCAATCATGGGTGGGACCCGAGCACCTCTCCTGGGAAATGGAGGCAGTTGGCTAGATTTATCAACAAACCCAACAGGCCTAATTACTCCGTTGCGGTTGCCTACAACAACAGCCCCGGGGAGGTAGGGAATTTGAATTGTGCGTAAATTAGCTAAGGCTTCCCGCTGCCTTGGTATTTCATCTCGGATCAGCAATCGCTCTTCTGGAGTTAACAAAGGGCTTTGGGCTGCAAATTCGAGCAAAGCAAGCGATTCCAAAAAAGCGGCCACCTCTCTGTTATCATAAGCCTGATTTCTAATTGTTGGATTTCGAAGCGCCATATGTCCAACAACTTCATGTCCCCAAGTCTCCAAAAACTTTGGGAGGCTCGATAACCTTGATGAATCAATTGCGACAAAAGCTTCTTTCAAAGATCCATCCGGATTAACACCTATATCTTTGGACAGAGCTCGAAGGTCCTCATTACCCCTACCAAATCCTAGTTTCGAAAATATCCCAATGGATGTCTTTATGACGTGGATTTGAACACTAGGATCTTCCAACAAAAGACGAAGTGATGCAGCCCCTCTGGATCGAGCATAAGCGGCAATAACATTCTGTGCCCTATCCACGATTGCCCGATCCTCATTATTCCAAGCGAATCCTGGAATAAGTTCCACCCCAGCAGATTCGGGTAATTTTCTAATACTGTCTGGCGACTGGGTTAAATCAAGGGTTGCGGAGTGCCCTGAGGAAACTAGCCCCAGAAATAGTGCAACAATAGGCATTCGCATACCTTGTATATGGTGGCGCCACAACTGGAAAAGACTTATCTTGATTTGACCAGGACCTATATGTTTGCGCGGCAATTGCGTACCAGCCAATGCATAAGGACTTAAGGCTTGCCTTGATATTTGCAACCGGAAGAACCGATCGGTAGGCAAACGGGGCATAAACGGTCCTGCAAATAAACGTACTGGAGCAAAAAGAACCGCAAAGCAACATAGGATGGAAATTAACTTTTGCACCCGCATGCAATTAGTATAAGTTGCCAAAATTACAAATCAACTTAATAGAGTCTCATAATATGTAAGACTAAACGGCCCAAATTCATTGGGTCCCCCTAAAACTCCCCGACACGACAACGGCTACGGCGGGTACGCCCGTGAGGCGGGAATGCCCCAACGGCAGCGAAAGGAACTTGGTGTTTTAAACAGGCTACCTTTTGCGGCCGTCCTGGCCATTCCCGTAGTCCAGGCTAGGCCGTGGCTGTGGCCTCTTTGTCCAGCGCCTGTCGAGCTGTAAAAGATTATTTCAAAGGAGGGGATAAAGCTTTAAATCTTTGATTCGCTTGAAGTCTTTTATGTTTCGTGTGACCAGTGTGGCATTTCTTGCTTTGGATGTCGCCGCGTTCAATGCATCTGCGATATCCGTGTCGTAACCACTGCGGAATTCAGCCGCCAAACGTGCGACTCGGGAAGTAATGGCCAACCTCGGCATCAAGTTGAGAAGCCGTTCAATTTCGCGTTTTTCACTGGGCTGGAGGCATGGATCAGAGAGAAGTTCATACTCCGTCAAAACAGACACACAGCCTTTGGTGCGTCCTGTTTCTACATCGAGAAGAAATTTTGTGGCGCGACTCTCCCCACGAAGGTGATCGATCAAAATGTTGGTGTCAATGAGGAATGTCACGTGGTGCGGCGGGAAAACGAGTTAGACCATCCTCTCCGCAGATGACGCTGAAAATCAACCCCCGAGCGGACCCGCCCTTTAAGCAAGCCCGCGGTAGCCTCCACTATGCCTTGAATTTTTCGCTTAGAAAAAGAGGAAAACGCCGAGATTTTCATCCCCTCCAGCCGCTCTTCCATGGCCTCCACTTCATTGAGCCAAATTTTCAACGGGTCTGTTTTAAACATAGTAATTTTCTCCTCGGAGCATGCTATAGCCCCATTCGGGGCGTGTTTCAAACGGTTTTTACGATCCGGTGGCTCGAATAACGGCAAAACCGCGGGAGGCACACCAAAAAACGGCCCACCATTACGACTCGGCGGGCCGCCCTGCCACCTTTTTAGATGGGATTGGTTTTTGCTGTTTTAGTATTACCATTTGGTCACACTCTGGAAAGCCACTACCGAGGAGAAAAAGCTCTATGAAAAAAACACCTAAAACCAATCGTCCTGTTACAGCAGAGCACATTGCCAAAATGGCGGATCAGGGGAAGGATGTGTCTCCCTTTTTCACTCGCCCAGGCAAGATGATGCCTCCCATCCACCGAGTCAATGTCGACTTTACCCTACCGATGCTCAATGAACTAGACGCCGCCGCAAGAGAACTCAACATCAGCCGACAGGCCGTCATTAAGACGCTTTTGCGCCAAGTGCTGGACCAACACTACCAGGCTCAAGGCACGCACGGCCCCTCACGGAACGTCTAGCCTACAAGAAGAAAGACAGCTTTCGAGGCATCTAACGTCGCACAGCGGCATGCCCAGCCGCCGTAGCCGTCGCTGCTGTTAGCGCAGGGCGTCTTCGCGGAGATTCTGAACAAGGGTCGGAGCCAAGCCGATCTTGCGCATTTCCGAATAAGTGACACTCGACAGCGGGTCATCGATAGGGCGAAGGGTCAAAATCACTGAGCCGTTGTCGCCGTTTTCGACCCGGATATTGGCTTCATGGCTGGCAAAGCGGTCTATATTGTCGCCGGTTCGTTTCACGAGCGCCGAAGAGATGCGGTAGGTGCCAGCCGGCATTTCCACCATCGTGGACCCTGGCACTTCCTTTCCGCCTACAAAGTGGGTTTTCTGCGTCCCGTAGATATAGACGGGGGCATCCTGAACGAGCGCGCCGTATTCGTCCAAAACGGTGACTTGCACGGTGCCGTAATTCTCGGCTCCGGCAGCCCAGCCCATCTGGCTTAAGGTCATCACGGCGGCAGCGATCAGTAAGTTTTTCATTGTTTGTTTCCTCCCGCGATCAGTATTGGTTTGGGGGCCCATTCCCGCCACAGTATTTTTAGATGGTAAACGACTGTTTCGCCTCAATCACCGGACCACAAGACCCATAAAATTAGGCTGATTTCTAGACGATTTTTTATGCCTGGGTGTTAACCTCTCCAAATTTGAGAATAGCGTGTTTTTGGAAAAATGCGGGGAGGGTGATACACTCGCGGGCGTGTCGCTTAATCCCCTGCAATCGTTGTTCCTTGGAATGGTGCAAGGCCTCACGGAATTCCTCCCCATTTCCAGTTCCGCCCATTTAATCCTCGTCCCGCGCTTCCTCGATTGGCCCGACTCAGGCCTCGCCTTTGATGTGTCCCTTCATTTGGGTACGCTGGCGGGGGTTTTGGCTTATTTTTGGAAAGACCTGCTCCACTTGAAGCGTCCTCTCCTTATAAAGCTTGCTTTGGCGACCCTTCCGGCCGCCCTCTTGGGCCTGCTTTTGGAATCCACCATCGAGAGCTCGTTTCGTTCGCCCCACCTGATTGCATTCACCCTCATCGGCGCTGGGCTGCTCCTCGCCGCGGCGGACTCTAAAGGGAGCGGATCTAGAGAGATTAGCCAGATTACGCTGGGGCAAGCCCTCTTGATTGGCCTGGCCCAAAGCGCCGCACTCGTGCCGGGCGTTTCCCGGTCCGGTGCAACTATAACGGCCGCCCTTTTCATGGGGTTTGTCCGGCGGGATGCCGCGCGGTTTTCCTTCTTAATGTCGATTCCCATTATTGCGGGGGCGGGCGGGCTTAAAATTAACGAAATCCTCGCATCGCCGGACCACGTGTCGATGGTGGCGGGTTTTGCGGGGGCGGCTCTATCCGGTTTTCTGGCGATTTGGGGTTTAATGCGTTATGTGCAATCCAAACGCTTTACACCCTTTGTGATCTATCGATGTTTACTCGGCCTTTTTATCCTGCTCTTTTTTTGATCTTCTTGGTCGCCCCTGTTCGGGCGGATCAAGTGATCATGAAAGACGGCACCGTCTACAAAGGGAAGATTCAGGTGGATACGGAGAAGTCCATCTTAATCGGCAATCCCCCTTACGACCCGCAAGCCTATCTGCTCGCAACCAAAGACATCGAAAAGATTATTTACGAGGAACACCAGCAGCTTCCCCCGGCGGAACGCAAACGCGGTTGGGTCGGGGATGTGCAGCTTTCGGGCCGGATGTTCCAGTCAAAAGAGGTGGAACCCAGCGTCTCGCCGGGGCTTTACGGCGGCCTGGGTTTTCGCGTCCACCCGTTGATGGAATTAAGCGGCGGCATGGAATGGCTGCCGGCGCTGCACGCGGGGACACCGCTTTCGGTTTCCGACGGCACCACGCTGCGACAATACGATACGTTTTGGATGTACAGCGGCCTCGTGGCCGGGCGGGTTTACCCCTTCTACGAAAAAAAATGGAAAACGGAACCCTATGTCATGGGGGGCTACCGGTGGAGCCATCTCATCCCCAAAGGCAGCGGCGATTCACTCACCGGCGGCGGCTGGCTCGTCGGGGCGGGGGCGCTTTACCCCTTATCGACGCACTGGTTTATGGACGGGCGGCTTCTGTATGGAAAATCGTCGTTTGGCGACATCGTGTTTTTGGGACAAAACGGCTCGCTGAACCCTAAAATACGTCAAACATCGTTTCAGGCGGCCCTTGGAATCTCCTATCGTCTTTGAAGCTCCCGACGGAAATTTCCTAGAATCAAATCTATGAAAAAAATTATTCTGCTTAGCATTGCTGTAACTGGATTCGGACTATTTCCCGCACAGGCGATGACCAGCCGTGTCGGCTCGGCCCAGGACTTTGGCGTCGGCCCAGCCCTGGGACAGCCGATGGGCGCCACAGGCAAGTATTGGCTTTCCTCCACCACCGCGGTGGATGCGTTTGCCGGCTACCACTTCCATAGCAACTTCGACCTCCATGCCGATTATTTGTGGCATTCCTTTTCGAGCTTCAGCATTTCGCAAGGGCGCATGCCCTTTTATTTCGGAGTCGGTGCGCGAATTAACGCGGGGGATGACACCCATTTTGGCTTTCGTTTGCCGCTGGGGCTTTCATATTTGTCGTCTTCGGATCCGTTGGAGTTTTTCACCGAGATTGCCCCCGTCATTAAGGTCACAGATGGCGTGAGCGCCACCGTGGACGGCATGATCGGGGTTCGTCTCTATCTTAACTACGTCAAATAAATTGGAGTATCCATGTCCACTACCCTCGAGGTTCCCGTGAATGCGATCGAACACCCAAAACTGCTAAAAGGAAAAAAAATTGCCGTCTTTGGCGTGGCGAATAAATGGAGCATTGCTTGGGCGGTTACCCAATCGCTGGCACAAGCCGGCGCGCAAATTGCCCTCACGTTCATCGATGAGCGTACGGAAGAAAAAGTGCGCGGTTTAGCCGAGGGCCTTGAAAACGCGCTCATTCTTCCCTGCGATGTGACCAAAGACGACCAAGTGGATACGGCCTTCGCCAAAATCAGACACGATTTCGGGCATTTGGACGGAGTTGTTCATGCGATCGCATTTGCGAAGAAAGAAGAACTGGAAGGTTCGTTCGTCAAAACATCCCGCGAAGGGTTTCGCATTGCGCTCGATGTCAGCGCCTATTCGCTGATTTCCCTAGCCCGTGGGGCGGCACCCCTCATGGATGGGCGGGGCGGCTCCATCATCACGCTCACCTATTTAGGCGGCAAGCGCGTAATCCCCAATTACAACGTCATGGGGGTTGCCAAAGCCGCGCTCGAATGTACGGTGAAATATTTGGCGGCGGAACTAGGCGAGAAAGGTATACGCGTCAATGCGATATCGGCAGGCCCCGTCAACACATTGGCGGCCCGCGGTATCGCCGGGTTTCAAGATTTGGTCAAGCACGTGGGCTCCAAAACCCCCCTTCGCCGCAACATCGAAGCGGAAGATGTGGCGGATTCGGCACTTTATCTGGCCAGCCACCTTTCCAGAGGAGTCACCGGCGAAATTCTCTATGTGGACGCCGGCTATCACATCTTGGGAGCTTAATCCCCCCTTTTCGTCGCCCCGGCAGATCGTAAGCCGGGGCCCAGTGGTTTAGGCTACGACGCGAGATCCCCGCTAACAATCCGCAGGGATGACGGCCTTATAAAATCGATTTATCCTTAACGGTAATCTCGGAATACCTCCCGGTATTTGGAAGGTTCTTCCAATCCATAAGCTCCGGCTTTTCCTGCTGGGCCAGCGCCCAGAACAAATCCTGCTGATCCTCTGAGGTCTGGGCGTTCGACTGAACAATGTACATGAAGTACACGCTGGGGTATCGCGCAAGCAAGTCCTGCACCTTGGGCTCGCGCAGCCCTTCCCAATGTTCGAAGAGGGCTTTAAAGATTGTGGAGTCTTGAACCAACCCCATATACAGCGTTTTGCCCTGTTGCTCGGCATCAAAGCTAACGATGGAATAAATGCCCGTGGATTGCGGCGCGTGGTTATGGATCGCTTCTTCCTTGTAGCGAAAACTTTTATCCGACGTCCAAATCTCAAACTGCTTAGCGGTTGTTGCGCTCATCATCATTCTCCTCTAGAAACTTAGCCACCAACGCAGGGCTTCCAGCCAACTGGTTGTCCAAACGCGAAGGGCCGTGAAACCTTGGGGGTGAAACGCCTTGCGCGCCTCGGCTGTTCCCACAAAGCGCCAGTGCCACGGCTCATAACTGACATTCTGCCAGTTCCCGGGCGGGAACGATAATTCAAAACCGTATCGCCCCGCATTTTTTGATAACCATTCAAACGCTTGGGTCCGTTCAAACAAAGGGTTGTCATCGGCTTCGGGGTCGCTGACGTCGCCGATGTCTAAAACCCACCCCGTTTGATGTTCGGAAAACCCGGGGGGTGCGAGCCATTTGATGCCGTTTCGCTTGCCGTGTTTGGCTTTGGCTTCTTCAAATTGTTTAGCTTGGAGAGTAGGCGACCGGTACGCCCAAATCACATGCAGCCCAATGCCTTTGGCTTTAGCCGCGTCATTCATATGCTGAAACGCCAAAATGGTTTCCGGAAGCGCTTGATGCTCGATTTTCCCATCCCTGGATCGCCCAATGGGGGCCAGCCGCGCCAAATTGGCCGCGGGGCACGCACGATGGATGACAAGACCGGCGATCATGAGGCGGTAGAAAGGACCCGTTCAATCACGCGGCGTTGCGGCATAAGAACCACGGCTTGGAGCGCCTCATTTTATGTGTTTACCCTTAGGGGACATTTTTATATGCGATACCAAACACAAAGCCAATACGGCTAAGACGACCGCCACCCAACCCATGGGATCGAACCACGCACCGGAAGAAAATCGATTTTTAATCATGAAGACGAGAGACCACATCGTCATGCCCAACATGAAAACGGCCGGAATGCCGGTTGGCCACCAGGCTTTGCCTTCGCGTTTAAGCCAAAGCGTTAAACCCATCAGCGTTAGGCCCGCCAAAAGTTGGTTCGACGTTCCAAAAACCGTCCAGAACATTTTCCACGCGGGAACGATGTTGCCGGAGGCGTCACGCAGCGTAATGCTGATGAAAATAGCGGGCAATAAAAGGCTGGCGGCCGTGGCGGCGTGTTTTCCTTTATCGCTGCTCCACCCTAAAAGCTCTTGAAGAATATAGCGGCTTAAGCGCGTGGCCACATCCAGCGTGTCATAAATGAATGTGGCGAAGGCCAACAACACAAAAGACATCGCGGCGTGACGTGGAATGCCGAAATGCTCGACGAAAGCGGCTAGGCCGCTTGCATAAATACGGTCGGGTTGGGCTTTGACCAAAGGGTCCAAAGGCGAGAGCATCATCACGGTGGCAAGCGCGATCACCGCGACCACGCCCTCGAGAAGCATGCCGCCATATCCGATCAACCGCGCATCGGTTTCCTTGGCGACTTGTTTCGAGGTGGTTCCGGAACTGACGATTCCGTGAAAACCCGAACAGGCCCCGCAGGCCACCGTCACAAAAAGCATCGGGAAAAGCGGCATGCCGTTGGCCGCATTCCATCCCAGAAACGCCGGGTAATTGACGTGTTCGTGCCCCAAGAAAATGCCGAAAAGCCCGGCCGCCAACACGATGTAGAGAAAAAACCCCCCTAAGTAACCGCGCGGCTGAAGCAGCGCCCACATCGGCGTGATGGAGGCCACCCAGCAATAGGCCAAAAGCAGCCAATTCCACGTGACTTGAGGGCGAATGCCCATGATGTCCGGGAGGCGCGCAGGGACGGCTTGGCCAAACCAGATCGCTAGGGCGACAAGCGGGATAAAGACAAAGGTCGCCGTCCGTAAACGCATCTTCCCGGAACGGAGCAAAAACCCCATGGCCACCGCTAACGCTAAATACAAAAGGGACGAGGTCGCCACACCCCCGCCATACTCGGCTTCGGCAAATGAAGCGCTGGTGATATCGGTAAAAGCCGTGATGACATAAATCAGCGAAAGCCAAATAAACGCCAAAAAAAGCGTATACGCGCGCGGCCCCATATGTTCTTTGATGACTTCGGCCACGGATTTGGCGTCATGGCGGATAGACGCCACCAATGACGAGAAGTCATGCACGGCGCCAAAGAAAATCGCGCCAAAAACAATCCAAAGCAAAGCCGGCAGCCACCCGAACCATACCGCCGCCAATATGGGCCCGACAATCGGCCCCGCCGCGGCAATCGCCGAAAAATGCTGTCCCAAAAGCATCGAGGCTTGCGCCGGAACATAATCTTCTCCGTCATTTTTGGTGACGGCGGGTGTGGGTTTTTTATCGGAGAGTTGGGTATAGCGCGACAGGAAGCGACTATACGTGAGATACGCCACGCCAAAACACGCGCAAGCGGCTAACGCCAAAAGAGTAAGACTCACGATAAAATCTCCCGAATTCCGTCTTGCCAGGGAAGAACGCGCACGTTGTTTTGAACGGAGGCTTGTTCGGCGCGACACAAACAATAGAGCCGCGCGGAAGGGTTATCTTTTTGAAACGCATGGAGCCCTTTTAATTCTTGATCCTCCGGGTAACGTCCCGACTTTATTTCCACGGCGATCGGAGGCTCACTGGCACTACGGTAAAGAATTAAATCAACCTCCGTTCCATGGCTGGTTCGCCAGTAGGCGAACCTAAAATCTCGGTTTTCGTATTCATTCAAACGCAAACATTCGTTGATGACCCATGTTTCAAACAAACGGCCATAACGAAACGATGATTCCAGCAATTCACTGCCCGTTTCTCGGCGAACGGCATTGAGCACCCCACAGTCAAACCAATAATACTTCGGCGCCTGAAGAAGTTGCTTCTTGATGGAGTGAGACCAGCCGTCGATCCGCTGAACAATCATCGTGTCAACCAAAATAGAAAAGTAGTCCTGGACGGCGGGAACGGAGAGACGGGCGGTTCTGGCAATTTTGCTGAAATTGATGGGCTCCCCATTCAGTTGGGCGGACAAATCCAAAAACCGAACAAACGCATCCAAACGTCGCACCAGCGCTTCCTGCTGAATTTCTTCTTTAAGATACGTTTCCACATACGCCCGCAATGTGGGAAGGGCGCCTTCCGGAGTCAAATAAACCTTCGGCAACGTTCCAATCGTTAGGGCTTTTCCCAAATCCAAAGGAACTTCCCGGTGCGTCAGAGGATAGAGATATTTAAGCCAGGCCCGCCCGGCCAGCATATTGGCCCCTCCACGCTTTAATTTGCGGGCGCTCGAACCCGTCAACAGAAACTGCAGTCGCTTCTCATGGGAATTAAACAACGAGTGGACGACGTCTAGAAGGGACGGCACTTTCTGAACCTCATCAATCAACACACTCAACCGACGGCCCTCCGCAATGGCGTTAAGTCGCGCCAGGGCGTCCTCACGAAGCAAATCTGGCCGGTTCAAATACCGGAGAAAGGTGTCCTGATCAAGCAGATCGATGCTTAGAGAGTCCTTCTGTCGGGCGATAAATTCACGAACCAACGTTGTTTTTCCTGTCCCACGCGACCCAAAAAGAAACGTGGAAGCGCCAGTCCCCTCCAAATCGCTTAAATTTAATATTCTAGATGTCACGAATTAAATATAACGAATAAATTTAAGTTTTGATAGGGGTATTATTCAGGCTTGAGTTCTTATCTGAGTGGCACCCACTTTGGCACTTCGCCCGATTTTTTCTTGCCTTAGGAAGAAGAAACGGCGGGGACGGACGGGCGGCCGGTATCGGGGTCGGCAGCGGTATCGAGGAAGTTAAACCCAGAAAGGGCCCACCATCCAACCTATGGCCAAAATTGAAGCGCCAAAGGGCCCTGGGCCTTTGCCCGCTGCCTATAGCCCCAGCTCTCGCACGCCTTTCGACCAGGGAAGACAACGGACGCCTTCCACGCGTTTGGCGTCGGGATCCCGGGACAAACAGAAGGCCTAGACGGGATAGGGGAGAACTACGCTGACTTTTTTACTAACGGGGAAGTTCTACTCTATTTGCCAACCCACTGATAACGCATCTCCGGTGTGCGGAGGTTAAACTTTCGGCTCGTCTAGAAGGTCTCGTGCTTTTTGGAGAAAGAAGGCTTTGATCTCGCCAAAATCACAAGGGATTAACATGCTGGGCCACTGACTGACACGCTCCACTCGCTGCATGGCCATCGCCAGCCAATAATTTTCGAGCCCTCCATGCTTCGTTTTCGCCAGGCGTAGCAATTCTTCAAAAGAATAGAGACGGCGAATGATGAAGTACACATCGACAAAATCTTTTCCTTCGGCACGGCCATAAAGCGCCGAAAGCTTATTGCAAGCAATATCCAGAGAATTATCGATACGAATTCCGACGCCCGTCTCTTCAAGGCTCTTTAGCCGGAAGGGGCTGTCCTGGGCAAAGTCCATTTTGACTGTTTCTTGATTGGGTAATGTAAAAAACACCTGTACAAATGTTTGGAATTCTCGAGGGATCCTGATGGTGGACTTTAAATCGAGGGCCATTTTTTGAATAACCGGAACAACCAGAGGCACCGTTTCTGGTGCTTCTGTAAAAAGATCTAAATCTTCGGAATGCCGGTGGCGAAGATAAAAAGCGGACAGCGCCGTACCCCCAGTTAGGAAGAAGTGCTTCCCAACCGAAGACGATCCGAAGTGCTTAAGCAGCTCTCGATGCGAAGGTGTAAGGATCCGGTCGTCGGGTATTTGCATGGGGGATATGGAAGTACCACTCCCAAAAATATTGGATATCGGCAGGAATCCACAACGTCGGGAGTGTTTCTCGGATGGTCTCTAGCCCAAGCGCGTGAATGTCTTGGAGCGTTCCCTGGGTAAGCACACGCGCCACATACCATTCGCGAAAAGCAGGTGTATCAAAATCGTGCTTGGGAATATCGTAGTCCCAGATCAGCTGTTGATTGACCTTCATGATGGGAAGTTTACACCGAATGAGACTAGGAATCCATCTTTTTTATGCTCTCCCCGCACACGCACTATCGACCAACCCAAGATCAAAGGGCCGCCCTGGCTCCCCCCTGCGCTGTCTATAGCCCCAACTCACGCAGGCCTCTCGACCAGGGAAGACAACGGACGCCTTCCACGCGTTTAGCGTCGGGATCACGGGACAAACAAAAGGCTTCACTATGAGGAATATCGGGCTGCAGTTGTTTAAGCGCTCGCACATCTTCCGCGTGGATACGGTCTGTCGACTTGATCTCCACCAGCGCGCGAGGAAGGCCTGGACGCTCGATGATCAAGTCAATTTCTACGTCATGGGGGGTGCGCAATGCTTTAAACAGACTTTATATATACCGGGCATTTATATACCACGATTAACCGGAATTCAGTTCGTCGCCCCGGAAGGCAGGCGTCGGGATGACGGCATTAAAAAGTGCAATGACTTCAGAGGGTAAGCATGTGCTAATCGAGGATTTCCTGTTAACTTTATTTGTTAATCCGCCGACAGCCTAACAGCTCAAGCCAAGGCAGCAATACGTGTAACTACTCAGTCGTCATCCCCTGTCGGGGATCCATCTTCGTCGTACGACTTGGTGGATTCCCCAGCAGATACCCTGCCTGCCGGCAGGCGCGGGGAATGACATGTTGAGCGTCCGTGAACTTACCCAACGATTACCGATCTTTTGGGTAAGCAGGCATGGGCTAGGTAAGCGAAAATATTGTCGACGGGAAAAGTGTCCAAAAGCTTACCCAAATGCTTACCCAGACTTACTCACCCTTGGGTAAGCTCCGGAAACACGTGCCACTTTGTTTTTATAGATCAACCGCAGCTTAAAATAGAGCGCCTGCCGGAAAACAGGGTTGTGTAGCGGTCACGTATCTTCGGTTATGCGGCGGTATGAAGAGGAATTGAATTTGCTTCGTTAGGGGTCACCAAATAGCGTAGCGCATTCTCCAGAGAACCAAATTTTTCGACCCATGCCTGAAGATCAACCTGAGCAGGTTCTATAGAATCTGGGACACCAGGAATTAACCTCGTACGCGCTGCGTCAAGGAGTGCTCCGTTTATTGCAGGATGCAATCGTCGCAAAGGAAGCTTCATCCAAAGCATATAAAGGGTGTAACCAATGGCCGGCAGAACCATCAGCTTTCGAGCAGCGCCTTGTTCCATAAAATACTGGTCTAATCGGCGGCTTGGGAATTTGGAATTTTTTACCAAATGCCATTGCCCCCCACTTTGGCGACTCAAATCCAACCAACCATTTCTTAACCAGTTCAAGACATTCGTCAGCGCCTGAACCCCCGCCCATTGGCTGGTAGGGGTGACCAACGAAATTTCCCCCAAATCGAACTTAACCCAAGGGATTTGTTCAAAAGCAGCGGACTTCAAAGCCATCAAGAAGCGCTCTCCCACCTGATTGAGAACGCTGGCCCCTTCATCGACAATTTCAATACCGAACAGACTCCGAACGAGATCACGGTAGGTTGGTCGCGGTAAATCAGCACGCAACATGCCATCAAACGTAGAAGCCATACCCCCTGGAACCAGGGCATTGACGGTGGCAAAGCGCTCCTGCGTGCTTACGGCAGGCACCTTCGAGCGATAGGGAGCAAGTAAAGCCTCTATATCCTTCTCCGCCCGGACAAGCAAGGGTTCATCGATCGGTTGGGATTGTTTCCATGGGGTCCCTTCAAGCATTTTAAGCACCTTACGGACATCGACCTGGCCATAAGGGGCGGCGAATCCTTTCAAAGCAACATCTAAAACGATGGGCGACCCGTTCCCATTCGCCATCGTCGCCATCATGAGCGTCAACACGCGATTCCCATTCGTATCGTGCGTATGCAACTGAAGCGGAACGGTGATTCCCGATCGGCGCAGTTCTCCCACAAGTTGCTGGGCTTCTTTCGGCTCTAAGATTCCCCCCGCATCTTTGAGCGTCAGGGTATCTAAGGACGCCCCCGCCTCCTGGATGTACTTCTTGGCTAAGCGAACATATTCTCCATACCCCAATGGGAAATTTGTGGTGTAGTGAATGCAAGGCTGAACTTTAGCGGCTTTAGAAAAACGTAGAACCGAACGGATCACCTGAACAATAGCCTGTTCATCTTGGAATGCGCTAAAGACGCGAACGGTATCATTGCCCCATTTGGTGAGCGTCTCCACAAAGGCATCCACGACGTTATCGGGCTGCGCATTTAAGCCCACGATATTAGCCTCTCGAAAAAGCATTTGCTGGCGGATCAAATAGATTCTCATGGCTTCAATTTTTACGGTTTCAGGAATGGTGTTGTATTCCTCTCGGCCAAAAAACTTTTTGAGCTCAGCTTCACTCAAAAAATTCCGATGCATATTCGAATCAAAACGATTTTGAAGCTGTCTCCAATCTTGTTCCGAAATAATGGCCTGATAAGGGGTTAACGTCTTATTAAATTCCTCTCGGAGAATCTCCGTCATTAAATGTAAAACGACCCAGGAGTCTTTCACATTTTCCCCCAATTTGCTTTTCATTTGAAACCCCTGAAACGTGGCCCCCCCATTGGTCTCAATTCGTGATACACCCTCTTTGCCCGGCCGAACCATATGAACCAACCGACGAAACACGGGGAGCAACACGCCAATAGGATCAAGCAGTAAGTTCCAATTGGATTGGTTCCCATCGCGCACGGGCGTGAACATGAATTCCACTTGCCGGGCAGATGTTTCCGGACGCTTCAACAATTCATGAAACACCTGGCAGCGCAATTCTTGAAACATTTGTTCACGCTCCTGCACCTGGAAGACGCGTTGCCGCAAAGCCGCATCGGGGATCACCTGCCCCACAAGACGTCCAATGGCTTGATCAATGGGATCAAAGACTTCTCCGTAGGTCGTGCGAAATCCTAAGGGTGGAATATCTCTGATCAGTGAGTCTAGAAACACCCGATAACGCTCTGGATGAAACACTTGAATATACGCCACGCCGGCCAATTCTGAGGATGGGTAGGAAGTAAACCAGGGGTCATCCGATTCATAGCGGTATAAAAAATCTTCAAAATGCCGACGAACCTCAGCATTCATCTGAAGATCTTCCAGCCACTTCTTATCTCGCCCTAAAATTCGCCTTTGGTTATCAGGGCTCAATTGGAGAAGGCTTTCGATATGGGCTCGAAGATGTTCCACATCTTGGAAAGCGTAATACGGGGTTAGCTGTTCCGAAAATTCCTGTGGACGAATTTTAGTAGGCTCACGTTGCATGGCAAAGCTGTGCACTCGATTAAAAAATGAGGGCCGATTAGGTTCTTCAAAGGGATTGTTGGGCTCTGTTGGAACGTAAAACGACTTGTGCGTATCACCTGATAGACCGGCAGCAACCACCACCATCATGCCTATCGGAATAACTGTCGCTAGCCACACAAAAGCAGTTCCCCCGATGGGAATTCCATAGGATTCCAGAGAAGGCATTCCGAAGGCGATCCACGCTTTGGCATACATTTTAAGAGGCAGCAGCAACGCAAGCAGCCCCACTCCCCAATGTGCTCCGAAAGTCATATTTTGAGCTCGGTGTTTAAATAAATGATCAAGGATAGGAAGGAACGCCTTCCCGGAAGCGAGATCTTCTGCGGGAGCTGTCCAGTCACGGATGCGAGCAACCCCCACCCCACCAGACCCTTCCTCAATACGCAAAACCGTCACAGTCGTACGCCCATCGGGGCTTGAACGAACCCCCGGTTCTCCAAACACCTTGTTATCCGTAACAAACGCCAAAGCGCCATCAACGTGACCTTCTATATCGTTTTCCGTAAAGAGTTTCTGACCACTAAGAATATCCACCCAATGGGTCGGATGCAAAAGTTGATAAATTTTGAGTTCTAAAGACGTCCAAATTCCAACGCGCTTGGCAAATTTGTCGTAAACCACCGCCTCCACTTTCTGAACCACGATGGCCACAAACTCTTCGAGGTCGGCGGCCGACAACCATGATCGTCGCATCCATCCCCACACGTTCAACGTACGGGGGTAAAGCCGAACACTGCCTACAGCCCCATGCGCGCCAAGCGCCTTTTGCGTTGCCAAGGCCATCATCGACTCCGGGGCACCGGCCGTTGTCCAGACAACAACCAGTTTCCCATTCTGAAAGTGTCCTGCCATCGCCCCAAAAACAGAAGGCATCAGCGTCCCATCAGGGATTAGCGTTACGTGAAATCCGCGCCTCGACAGCTCCAAAATTTTAGGGATCTCTCGTTTGCGGTTAAGCACCACGACTTCTATTTCGTTGGGTGACAATTCTTGTCCATTTTGGTCTGCCCATGCCATTTGAATGCGTGGGAACGCCTCCCATGGGTTATCTGGGTCCAACGGATTCCGGCGGAAGGTTTCACGCCACTGCTTGGGGACAAAGGTAAATAGAGTATGGCCATACCCATCATCGGCATTGGGTTCCTTTGAGAGCATTTCCCCCGGCTTCGGCCGAATGTCAAAAGAAACGCTGCTGCCACCCGAAAAATCGGCCAACCGAACATTTGGAGGCAGTCGGTCATCTGGCCGATAGGCTACCCCTTCCTCCACCAACCCGGCGGTGGGGTTGGTCCCTTCTATGACATCCATTAAAGTGTAATAGTCCGCGTAAAGGCCCATGCTCTGCAAAATTTTCTGTACACGTTCATCCAAATCGGTGGGTACGACATTAATCACATCCCCTGCCGGTATGGCCTCATCGTCGGCCAACGCATCGCGGCCGAGGCCCTCAAAGGCTCCCACCTTTCGTCGCATGCCACGCGGCGTCCGGGCCATAATCAACTCATTGACTGACATCAACGTGTTTTTTGCGCGAGCATCTATCACGTCTTTAACCGCCGAAACAACAATCTTCTTGGGTTTCTTTGGATCTCGATTTCCACCCTTAATTTTTGAAAGAATGGCCTGAACAGACTCTGAAGGCACTCCCCATTCGACAGATTTTTCGTTGAGGAGTCTTTGGACGGTTTGAGCAATTTCGTCGGGACTCATTTCAGAGGTCAAAACCGTGCTTTGAAGAATTTTTTTTGCCAAACCAATGAGCCCCCACGAATAAACAGCGGCCGCCACGGCAACGGTTTCGGCTTCCATCAGGCTAAAAGACTGAACCTCTTCGTCCGAAAACATTTCCCGAAGCGCCCCCCGGGCAGGACGATAGGCAGACACTGCAACCTTGGATGCCAATAAGCCCCTCTCAAAAGGCGACTTCGGCTTTAAACCAAACACCCGACGGACCCTAGAGGTCAATCGCGCCCTGATATCGAATTTAGATAAAAAAGATTTTTGAAAAAGAAGCAGCGACGGATTGATGGCCTGTAGATTAATTTCTGATGCAAACCCTTCTTTAATAGTCAGCCTGGGAGAAATTGCGGAACCGAGCATGAATTGATTAATAACAAGGATGCTTGAAAAAGCTACTCTTAAATTCATGCAAAGAATATGACAAAAAAGGTTGTCCATTCATATTACCCGAAAAGCCTAATCCTGAAGGGCAAAAGACCCTCAGATATTAGCCCAAACAGCTGATGGCACCTTAATGATTGGCGAACTAAACTAAATCTATGCGACTGATAAGATTTCTACTATCCACACTTCTTATATTTTCGAGGTCTGGTTTTGGGGAAACTACACTTTCCAAATCGAGTCATTCGAAGATTTTCGCAGAAGTCTCTATAAATGTTTCTGCTTTATCTCTTGAAGCAGTCAATTTCACATCTCTTTCAGAGCGCGCAAGCATTGTGAAAATTGAAATCGCCGTTTTGCTGGGCCTCACACTTTTTTCCATGCTGCAACACTCGCAGTTCACAAACCATGATAATTCCACAACCCTACTGACGGCATCTGGCTTCGCCATGGCAAGAAAACTAACTTCTCATCAAACTCGTTTCAAAAACGCGGAATCGCTCTTTGTCTCAGCCGAAAAACATTTTCAAAAATACCAATGGTTCAAAGCAATTCAGTTTTACCATCAAGCAATTTCACAACTAAGAACCATTGCCAAACTGCATAAATCTGATTCTTCAGAAAAGGCGCGCCGATTATTAATTCTTGCCTCCGAACAAGAGCACCGTGCCTGGGTTGAGATTTCACAAAAACAGAATTTCACAATGTTTTTCAAAAGCCTGAAGGAAATGGCCCATCACAAAGGGTTACCAACCAACTCCATCCGATACCAGGAGAGAGTACTTTCCCCGGACAACATGATCAATATTCAAGGGGATAAGCCAGTAGGACGATTAACGGTTGATTACCGAAAATTGGAACTAAACGAAGGACTAAATATCCGCATCATCGCCATACAGTCTGAGGACACACATGATGAGTCGAGAGGAAAGATCTTCATTCTTGACGGACACCACCGTGCTCGGGCAGCTTTCGAATTAGGGGCGATGATTAACACATTTTTAATTACTGTTCCGTCAGAAATTGCCTGCGAATATGCAAAACAAGCTCTTTTTCAAACAAACAGATGGGTCTCAGTTAGCGAAATGGGATTTGATACAGAGCAACACATTGAAATTTCATTAGGAGAAGCAACAAAAGAATTAAAAACAAATTTACATCTATACGATCAGGGAAAACGATCTTCATTCCCTTTAATGGTTAATTTTGAGCGTCGAGGACGATTTATGACATGGGAAGATATTCGAGACTACATTACTTACATGGAAGATGAGTCGAGCAGGAGAAAGCCAAGCGTAAAAGCCTATCGATTGTCTGATGGTCGAATTCGGTTAGTGAATTCTGGAAATGGATCGAGCCGTTATCTTGAACAGCGTTTTTTCACCAAACTTACCCAACCTATGCGAGAAGCTATTCTTCATGATGTTTTACGAATAACTGACAGCCAGAGGAAGGATGGAGACATAAAGATTCTTGTAGGCCCGTCAGAAAGACTTGCCTCCGACGCTTACACGATATCTGTAAAAGGAACCGACCTCCACTACAGAGCGAAACCAACGCATAGCCGATTATCAGAAATTGAAATCGAACGTTCGCATATCGCTGCACTTCTACATCTTGGGCCACGAATTATTTATGCGCACAGCCTATTAAATCCCGACCTGACTCAAACGGGCATGATGATTCGTGAATTTTATCGGCATGGATCAAATCTTGCAGTTCGAGGTCCGAAATTATCGGATTTACAGCAACGGCATATCGGCGAGCAGCTTGCAATTAAGATCTATACGATGTTCGACCCCAAGCGAACGCATCGAGTTATTCATCGATTTGATGAACTAGGAGAGAACTTATTCATTATTGGAAAAAGAAACAAATTAAAAATCCGCTTTGTAGATTGGAGACCAGACGATGAAGACCTTCATGAAAACAAAGAAACAGCGATACTCAAACGCTTTCAAAAATTGATTCCCGCAATCTTAACGCATACGGGTCCAACTGTTTTGGCTTTTCTCCTCCTGCACCTTAGGTTTTTAAGCCAAAGCGATTCACCTCAAGAAGCACAGCTCTACGAGGATGCATACAATAAGGCTATGATTTCACTGAACAAAGGCAAAGACTCTTTATTTTTCCATGAAGTAGAAAACATCAAAAATAAGACTTCCGTCGACTTTAAACCTAGACAAAGATTGCTTTGGCGCTATTCATTTTCTTTTATTCCACTTCTTTTTATTTTTCTTTTATCCAGTCTGAGAAATATTGGCATATTTACACCCGCCAACCCGCAACAACACATTTACTCAGCCGCTTAACTCACTATTTTCTTAATCCCGGGGGTGTTGGGCCTTCCATCGAGAGCACGTTCAAAACACGCGTAGATGTCTTATATAGTTCATGATATAGTTTAGTCGCATATGAACAGAAACTATATATCGCTCCTTGAGCAGCTTCTTTCCACCCAAGGGTGGACTCAGCCGCAATTGGCGGCGCGTTTGGGGGTGACTTTTGCGGCGCTTAACCGCTGGCTCCAAGGGCATGCCACCCCCCAACCCAGCAGAATCACGGCCATTGAAGCCCTCTACAAAACGTTGGTTGGCTATCCCGCCATCACGAAAGAGCGAGTGGACCAAGCCATCCGTCAAGCACAGGCTCTACGAAAAAAACGCCTATGGGCACAGATTTCGAGTCATAACGCCCTCCAGGATGACCTCGTTCTTGAGCACACCTACAATTCGACTTCTATCGAAGGGACCACTTTCACCAAGCGGCAGACAGAAGGCGTTATTTTTCACAAGGCGACCATCTCGAACAAGCCCCTCATCGAGCATCTTGAAGTCTCCAATCACGCGGCTGTTCTAAAAAACATCTTTCAACAAAAGCATCTGAGCCCGCTTTCCGAGGCGCTGATTCAAGAAATTCATAAGGGACTCCTGCTGGGGATTCGAGATGACGCAGGCCATTACTCCAAACATCCCCGGGCTATTCGGGGGGTTACCCTAGCGTTGACACACCCGGCGGACATCCCTGAAGAAATGGCGCTTTTGATCAAAGCCTGGAATAGGAAACCGGCCCAGAAAACCATTTCCGACATCGCCCGTTTCCACTCCGCTTTTGAACTCATCCATCCCTTCGGGGATGGCAACGGGCGTACGGGGAGACTCTTGATGGTGATCCAATGCCTTCAGACTGGCCACCCACCGGTCATTATCGAAAACACACGAAAGATCGATTATTACGAGGTCCTGGAATACGCACAAAAAAAAGATGAAGGGCCGTTCATCTGTTTTCTCGCTGATGAAATGAGCCAAACCCAAGGCATCATCAAAAAATATCTCTAACCTCCCCCCCTATCACAACGTTAAGGTATCGTGTTAAGATCTGCATCATGACTCAAGGCGAACGTCAAACTATCTTGAAGGAAACTCTGGAGCGAATACTTTCCGTTTTAAAGACAAACTATTCCCCACAGCAAATCATTCTTTTTGGGTCTGCGGCTACCGGTGAGATAAACCCTGAAAGTGACTTGGACTTATTCATCGTGAAAGAGACCGATAAACGCTATTACGACAGGATACGCGACGTCGTGGCGATGTGCGACTATACGATCGGTGTCGATTTTATCGTTTATACTCCACAAGAATTGGCGGAAGCGACTCAAAACAACCCTTTCATTAAAAATGAAGTGCTCGCCAAAGGAAAAGTTATCTACCGTGAAGCCGCATGAAAAATGGTTGGCAATGGCGGAAGATGATTTATCTTTCGCTCGCCTCGAACTTCGAGAACATTTTCATGCCAAAGTTTGTTTCTTAAGCCAACAAACCGTTGAAAAATGTTTAAAAGCCTGGTTATTAGCAGAATCCAAAACAGCTCCGCGTACGCATAAGATTATCGAACTTGTGTCTCTTTGCACGGAACTCACCGCTGAATTGAGTCCATTGAAAACCGATTTAAAATTACTTGATGAGTTTTATATGCCAACCCGTTACCCAGACGCCATTCCAGGAAGTCTACCGGAGGGTCTGCCATCCGAAGAAGACGCGCGACAAGCATTTATTGCTCCCGAGCGCGCTTATCGAATGGTTCGCGACCATATTGCCCTTTGACAGCGACACTATTCAAACGCCCAGACCTGATTCAAGTCACATATAAGATTCTCTCTGAAACATTAATTGATCCTGAGAAAAAAGCCAAAACGATCGCGCTGGGGCAGACCACGGACACCTGGACACCCACCGAGCGTTCCGCCGTTAAAAAATTGGCCAAACATCGCGGATCGGTGTTGGGGATCGATGAGCGCACCCACGTTCAAGGCCAGCCCTACGAATACTATTTGACCGTCGGGTTTCCCCCTGCCAACACGGAAGGCGACATTCCTTCCTTATTAACCATGATTTTCGGGAAGATCAGCTTGGATGGACGTATTCGAGTAGAAAAACTGGAGCTTCCGGAAGCTTATTTCAAAGAGAAGGGCCCGCGCTTGGGCATTCCAGGCATCCGAAAACTTGTGGGTGAACCAGAAAAACCGCTGGCCATGGCGATCTTCAAACCTTGCGTGGGACTTTCCCCCGCGGAGCTCGGCAAAATGTTTGAAGAACTCGCGCTCGGCGGCATGCACCTCGTAAAAGACGATGAAATTCTTCCCGATTTATCCGTTTGCCCCACAGAAAAACGTCTGGAAGCCTGCCTGAAAGCCGCCGACCGAGCCAAACAAACGACCGGCAAAAATACGCTTTATGCGGTTAATCTCACGGGCCCCACCAGCCAATTGCTGAGAAAAGCACGTAAGCTCCAGAAGGAGGGTTCTACATGTTTCCTATTAAATGTTCTCTCGTACGGCTTTGGCATCCTGGAAGAACTTCGTGACATCGGCGTGCCGGTTATGGCCCACCCCGCTTTAGCCGGAGCGATAGGCGGGTCAGCAACCACGGGCATCGCCTATGGCGTACTACTTGGAACCTTAATGCGAACCGCTGGCGCTGATATCGTTCTTTTCCCCTCTAGTTATGGAACCGTGGCGATTCCACAGGACGATGCGATGCGTATTAAAAACGCCTTAACCCGACCCACCACACACCTGGAAAGGTCGTTTCCAGCTCCCTCCGCGGGCATTCACCCTGGATTGGTGCCGCGCATTTTGGAAGATTACGGGTCGGATGTCATCATTAACGCAGGGGGCGGCGTGCATGGGCACCCCATGGGAGCGCGTGCGGGCGCCAAAGCCTTCCGGCAAGCGATCGATTTGGCCAAACACCGTAAAACCTTTGGCATTATCCCTCAGCGGGAGTTTCCTGAACTCTCGGAAGCGCTGCGTTTATGGGGCCGCGGCTAATGGCCAAACCGCTGGTCGTATTTTGTGATTTTGATGGGACCATCACGGAGCGCGACATGGTGGTCTCGATTTGTGAAACGTTCTGCCCGCCGGCCTGGAAAGACGTCGCCCGCTCCATTCTCGATCGAACGAAAACGGTTAAAGAAGGCGTGGCGGAGCTCTTTGCCATGATCCCCTCGTCCAAGAAAGACGCGATCATCACCTACGCCGCGGAAGTGGTTCGCTACCGGGCCGGCTTTCAAGAGTTTCTGGCGTTTTGCCGGAAAAATGGACTGCGCTTCATCGTGTGCTCTGGGGGAATTGATTTTTTTGTCGAACCGCTTTTAAAGCCATTCAAAAACATGATCGATCGAATTGTCTCCATCCCTTCGGATTTTTCCGGTGAAACCATTCGGCTGCGCCATACGCATGCCTGCGATTCGTGCGGCACCTGCAAAGTCAAAATCATGCAGGACTATCCTGCCACGACCAGCCTTCTGATTGGAGACAGCATTACCGACCTCCACGGCGCCACCCAGGCCAACCGCGTGTACGCGCGGGACCGTTTAAAGGGTTACCTGGATCAAGAAAAAATCGCTTACAAACCCTTCGAAACGTTTCACGATATAATCGCAGACTTAAGCCCCTTCGCCGGCCCAACACATGAAAAACAACATTGCTAAAACGTTATTGGAGTACAGTCGGCAGTTCTACGACCGCGGATGGATGTGGGGTACGGCCGGCAATTTGTCGATCCGTCAGCGCGCCTCGCCGCTTCAGTTCACGATTACCCCAAGCGGCGTGAATAAGGGAATGCTGGAGGAAGAAGATTTACTCAGCATCATAGCGGGCAAACCTTTCCCCAAACACACACGCGGGTATATCCCTTCTGCGGAGACCGCCATCCACCAGGCCATTTACGATGCGATCCCAGGCGCTGGCGCCGTCTTTCATGTGCACCCCATGCATGCCACCCTCTTGTCTGGACTTCATGGAAATGCCAAAGAACTCCAAACCCTGCGCATGGAATGGATTGAAATGCAAAAGGGGATCGGCATTCACGAAGGCGAAACGCCGGAAATCCCCATTTTCCCCAACTGGCAGGATATTCCACGCCTTGCGCAGGACGTTTCGCGGTATTTAAAGTCTACACCCAAAGCGCCGCCCCTTTTTTTGATTTACAACCACGGCATGACCGCCTGGGGCACCACGCCCGATCAAGCGCGCAATCATCTGGAATGCATGGAATGGATTAGTCAATTTACGCGACTTAAGAAATCAGCGGCTATCCTTTGACGAAGAGGGAGTGGGAGTCGAGGTTTTACTTTATTTAAAACAGACTTCCTAGAATCCCACTCCCCCTCCCACTGTCGTCCCAGTTATTAAACGTTAAACCGGAAGTACACCACATCACTGTCTTTCATCAAGTAATCTCGGCCTTCCAAACGAATCAGACCTTTTTCTTTTAAAGCGGCTTCGGTCCCATATGTCACGATATCCTCGTAAGAATAGATTTCGGCGCGGATAAAACCGCGCTCGATATCGGAATGAATTTTACCCGCGGCTTTGGCCGCCGGCGTGCCTTGTTGGATGTCCCAAGCACGCGACTCCTCGGGGCCCGCCGTAAAAAACGTCATGCGCTTCAACAGCCGCTGGCCCGCGTGCACCAAACGGTCTAAACCCGCTTCCTTTAAGCCAAGGGATGCCAGAAATTCCCCCCGCTCCGCTTCGGGAAGTTGGGCGATTTCCGCTTCGATCTTGGCGCAAAGCACGACGAGCTCCGCTCCCTGCTTTTTGGCAAAGTCGGCCATGGCTTGCGCCAGTTTGCCCTTGCCCTCTAAGTCATTTTCTCCCACGTTGGCCACATAAAGCATGGGTTTGGCCGTCATAAAACGATAATGGCCGGACACCGTGTCTGGAAGCTCTTGGGTGCGGGCGGGAATTCCTTTGTTGAACCCTTCGATCGCCTGTTCAAGCCCCGCCACTTTTTCTTTGGCGTCTTTTTGACCGGAGCGGGCAGCCCCCAGCAGCTTTTCCCGACTTTTGGTCGCCAAATCCAAGTCGGCCAGCAGTAGCTCCGTTCCGATGATTTCGGCCGAATCGATTGGATCCACTTTGTCACCGTAATGCACGATGTTTTCATCTTCAAAGCAGCGCACGACCTGGGCGATGGCGTCCGTATCACGGATGTGACCTAGAAATTCATTTCCTTTGCCTTCCCCTTGGCTCGCGCCCTTCACAAGACCCGCAATATCGACAAACCGAACCCCCACCGGCATTACTTTTTTGCTTTTGAAAATCTTCCCCAGCTTATATAGCCGCACGTCGCGCAACGGAACAATTCCCACATTGGGCTCGATGGTGGCAAAAGGAAAATTGGCGGCCAGCACTTGCGCGCCGGTTAAGGCGTTAAAGAGGGTAGATTTACCGACATTGGGGAGTCCGACGATTCCGATCTCCATAAGGAGGTCGGTATTCTACTTCAGGCGGCCTTGGAGACGGGAGTGATTTGTGCAAGTGCCGCCGCCACCGGACGGTTGATCGCCGATTGCGCGGCCCGCAGGATCAAGGGGTTGGGGTCTTTAAGCGCTTTCACCAAAGCCTTTTTGGCGTCCTCGTCCGGCAGGAGCTGGCCTAACGCCCAAATGGCCCGCACACGCACGGCATCCGAAACGGACGCTCCTTTTTTCCAAAATGATTTTGTCGGATGAACGATTGGAATTAAATCCGAGATCGCGCGCTTTTCAGCCAGGTTTCCAAGCGCAATGCACATGTCTTCTTGAACCACAGGGGCGGCCCCTGAAAGACGTTTAGCCAACTCAATGGCAGCGGTTTTAAGGCGTAAATCTCCAATGAGCCGTACCGCTTCGATTTGAACTTCGATGTCGGCATCGTCCAATAAATTGGTCAATAGGTTTTGCACCTTCGGTTCTTTTATTTTGCCCAAAAGCTGAGCGACTTGGCGGCGCACGGCCGCATCCGGGTGCTGCAAAAGCTGCGTGGCCACAGGCAAAAGCGACACATCGGCGAACTCTTCCAGAAGCGGAATCAACTTGACGAGCGCCTCTCCGGATACGCCCAAATGCAGTTGTTTAAGCAGCGCCTCTTTGACGCTCGGGCCTAACCGCCGAAGGGCTTGAAGTGCTGCTTGGCGCGCACGCGGGTCGATCGACTTTTTGACCGCCTCCACCAAAGGCGCCACCGCCTCTTCCCCTAACTCGGCTAGAACGCGCAGCGCCCCGTTTTGCCGCTCTTTGACAACGGCATTTAAATCGGCGCAAATTGTTTCAAGGCCGCGAGATGCAAATTCGCGCAGGGCTTTGGCGGCATGCCCCTTTTTCTTAGTCCCGATGGGGCTTTCGTCGCGGCTATGGCGGCGAAGGGTAGCCAGGAGCACGCTGCTTTCTTCAAAACGCCAACTGACCATAAGCTCCATCGCGGCCACTTGAAGGCCCGTCACAATTTCTTCGTAGACATCCGGCGCGCTTTCCGATTCGGCCATCGTGTGCAGGTTTTCAGCCACCAAATGGAACGCTTTATCTTTTCGATTGGCCGCTAAAAGTTCTGCAAACACCTTGATCATTTTTGCGGCGGCGGCCCGCACAATCGGGGCGGGGTTGTGCAAATTCTCGAGCATCTTATCGGTTAGGCGAATCACATGGTCATCGAGCTTCATCGCGCAAAGCGCTTTGAGAAGGTCCGGCAGCCGTTGGCGCACGGATTGTTCGGTCAGCGATTCACTGGGACGCGAGAGTAGGCTTTCGATTTCAGCCATTAAACCCGAGTTCTCCCCTTTTTGAACGCCGACTGGCACTTGCTCGATCAAATTGACCTGAAGAAGTTCTTCATAAAGCGCGAAAGGGACCGTTTTGGATTGAGGGGAATGGAGTACTTTTCCTAGGAAACTTTTTAACCCGTTTAGCTTTTCGACCGCTTCCAATTCGGACTTGCTGTCTTGTTTGATTTGCTTGTACCACTTATGGACTTCTTCCAAGGTTTCTTCCAGCTTGTCCCGGGACAGCGCTTGAATGACGTCGGTTTTAAGGGTTGAATTTTCGATCTGCTCCGGGAGCTTGGAGTCGAACAAATCGCGGATTTGAGAAGGCGGCAACGTGGCGATGTGGCCGGCCATGCGTTTGCGGACCTCCGTTTTGGACGTCTCATCGGGCAGCTGGTCAACCATGCGATAGGATTCTTCGAGGGCTCCGGCTAAACCCGCCGGGTCGCCGGAGGCTTGTTCCAACAACGAATAGACCTGCTGGATGACGACGTCCCCTTTTTTTAGTTCAACAAATTCAATCTCTTCGCACTCGATTTTGGTCACGCCCTTGGACTTCAACCATTCGCCAAAATGCTTAACCCCGCCTTCAAGCTGTCCCTTCTTTTGGGCCAGGCCATCCAAGAGAAGTGCGATGTCTGTTAGGGTTACGTCTTTATGAAACTTTAAACTTTGAATTTCATGCTGAACCAGGAAGGGACGAAAATCGCGCGCTTCGGAGATTTCTTTTCCATTGGCGCACATCTTTCCGTGGATATCGCTGATAATAATCGGCGCTCCATCCCCCAGGCACGTCACGAGCGCTTCGTATGCCCCTTTTAACGACGCTTCCACCATTTGGCTGCCTTTAGGGTAGATGCGTGAATTCACAATTGCGGAGCGCAGCATCGAAATGGCTTTTCCGATGGTCATCGCCGAGGCCATAGTCGGACTGTGTTTACCGCGAGTTCTCTAGAACGTCAAGGGGATTTGAGACGGTCGTTAGCCGGCCGTAACGGCCGTAGCGGGGAGGAGTTCGCGGGGCAGAGCGAAACTTACGTCTTCTTGAATCACCTGAAGCTCGGTGCTTTGAGCCCCCCGGCGGCTAAGGTACTGCACCACTTCTTGAACGAGGTATTCGGGAGCCGATGCCCCGGCCGTAAGACCTACTTTTTTTACCCCATCCAGCCATTTCGGGTCGATTTCTGAGGCGCAGTCTATGAGATAAGAGGCCACTCCTTGTGCACGGGCCACATCACAGAGGCGGACCGAATTCGAACTGTTCCGCGACCCGACCACCAGCAGCAAATCGATCTTTTCCTTAATAAGCTGTTTGACGGCATCTTGACGGTTTTGTGTTGCATAGCAGATATCATCTTTGGCCGGCGAATGAAGACTAGGGAAGCGTTTCTTGATGGCGGCGGCAATGTCGCGGGTTTCATCCACAGAAAGTGTGGTTTGGGTTAAGCAAACCACTTTATTGGGATCTGGAACCGTAATGGATTCGACTTCCGCCACCGACCCGACCACCTGAATTTTATCAGGCGCCTCGCCGGTCGTCCCCACGACTTCGTCATGCTCTTTGTGGCCGATCAAAATGATGGTATAGCCTTCTCGGACATACTTATGAACTTCCAAATGGACTTTGGTCACCAAGGGGCACGTGGCATCGATGACTTTCACATGGCGTTCTTTGGCTTCTTGGCGGACAGCCGGGGAAACGCCGTGGGCGCTAAAAATGACAAGGCTCCCCGGAGGCGCTTCCTGCAAGCTTTCGATAAAGATGACGCCTCGCTTCTTAAAATTCTCTACGACGGCTCGGTTATGCACGATTTCTTTACGGACATAGATGGGATGCGGGAATTTCTTGAGGGCGATATCGACAATATCAATCGCACGGACAACTCCGGCACAAAACCCACGCGGTTTAACAAGAACAGCGTCCATGGGCGGATTATACCAGCTAACGGACGGGGTTGAGCCACTCGGCCGCGGCACGGAAGACCATGGAGAGGAAATAGCCCATCAAGGTGGCGGCCAAGAGCCCAAATAAACCTAAAAAGGCATTGATGGAGCCAAGAATAACAATCGCCAGAAGAGCCACGACGGCACTGGTTGTGACCGAAAGCCGGGAGGCATACCGCAGCGCCCCACCCACACGAATGAGCGCTTCATTTTTGAGCGCCGGGAGCTTGTCGGGAGACGCCGCGCCTTGGAGCACCGCCCCACAATGCGCGCAATACCAGGCGTTAAGTGGGTTATCGTGTCCGCACGGTTCACACGTTTTCTTGAGGGCATTTTTTAAAGGGTGCCGCCTCAAAACGAATAATTTCTCTGTCAGCCCCACCACAAACCACAACACGGCGCCAATGATCGCGCCCGTGATGGATTCTAGTCCCCGCGACACCCACCAGGTCGGCGAGGACAAAATATCCGTCAAACTTCCATACATTTGATAACCCAACCACCCGCCAAGCGCGCCGCCGAAAAGACCCCCCACACCGCCCGCGACGAGACGAGAACGCTTGGGCTCTAGAATAGCACTCAAAACACCGATGAAAGCGCCGACGATTGCCCACGCTACCGTGATCGACAAAATCGCTTTTGACGGATCGGGATGATCCCCCCCCGCGACGCCACTGGCTAATAAACCACCGATCAACCCGCCCAAAATGCCGGCAAGGCCCCCGCGCAGTGTTTTAAGCGTTGATTCCTCGGACATCCCTTCCACGGTTCCCAAGAAAATTCCGCCCAATAGCGTGGTCAGCACAACGTGTCCGGTTTGGGAAAGCCCTTCGGCCACCGCGCGATTGGCGGCGGGAATAATTAACCATCCCACCCAGCCCGCCGAAAGGCCTGCCAGACTTCGGCGAAGCGCCCAGGAAAACGTGGCACGCGCAGGACCAATCCAAAGTGTTTTTGGGGAAAGCGTGAAACCGCAGCGCAGGCAGAAAGGACTTGGAGGGTCGACCCCCACACCACAACTAGGGCAGTTCAGAAACCGCCCCCGAAGGCTTTAAAGAAATCGTCGCCTCCTGAATCCTTTTTTTCTTCTTTCTTGGTCGCTTTTTTGCCCGGTTCTTTCTTGTCCGATTCAAGACGCTGGACGGGATTTACAAAACTTTTGCGTAACCCCTCGTTAAAGGCAAGCAGTTTGCTGCCGCGGTCGTAGACGAGGCGAAAGGGGGTTTCTTTATCGAGAGGCTCATAGGAGTTTCCCAAGCTGTCGCGCTTCTGCTCCCAATCCGGAGCGAACACAAGCTTCCCGCGCACGTCCACGCCGCCTTTTTTATTGAGCGCAATGGAGAACCGGATCCGGTAAATTCCGTTAAAATTGGTCACCGTGGGGTCAAACATCGGGTTTTCTTCGCCGGGATCACCGACGCGAACGAGGACGCCCTCCACGGGGTTGTCGTGATAATCCACGACCATGCCGCGGATAAAGCCCTCTAAGTACTCCGTGTATTTAGGCACTTTAATGAAAAGAATCTTTTTCTTCCCGGTAATTTTTTTAACGATGGTTAAATCCACGACGCGCTCTTCCGCATAGTCCTGACGAACGAGATCGGTTTTCCCCTCGGCGGCATAAAGCATCCCTGAGGACATCAGCAGGAGCGCGAGCAGCCACTGTTTCATGAAGGTCGGGAATCGCTGCGCACGAGACGTTTGGAGTGAAGCGTTCGAGGTTTGAAATCGTTGCCGTAGTAATCGTAGGTGATGCGCCCAATCGCGGCGATATATTGCTTGGCACTTTTGTAGGTACGATCCTTGGACGTCAGCACGCACACCAAATAATCACCCTTCGGAGAAAAGACAATGCCGATATCGTGGCAGGCCTTGCGCAGTAGGCCGGTTTTATGTGCGATCACCCACCCCTGAGGCATGTGGCGAGGCAATCGGTCGCGGAGTTTTTGATGCTTCAAGATATCCAGCATTTGCGCGCTGGCTTCCGCGTTCACCAATTGGCGCTGGTAAATTTTCTCCAGCAGATAAGCCATATCGCGCGGGCTGGTGACGTTGTCTTCTTCAACCTGACGGCTGGTTAAACGAAACCCATCTGCCGAAATGCGCGTGTCGCGCAGGCCTAATCGACGAAAAGCATCCTGCAGATAATCGATGCCCAGTTGTTCGACCAATAGGTTGGTCGCGGTGTTGTCGCTGTGGATGATCATCGCTTCCACCAGCTCACGGTTCGTAAACACAGTGCCATTCGACGCAAATTTAAGCACGCCGGAGCCACCCCGGCGATCGGCCCGTTTAAGGGCAATCGGCGTGAAGAGCGACAATTGGCGGTCCTGCACCGCTTGGAAGACGGCGCACATAATGGGCACTTTAATTAGGCTGGCGCTTGGGAAGACGTCGTCTTCGTTGCGTGAGGCCACATGACCGGATTTGAAATCTTTAATGATGTAAGCCGCATGGCCTCTATATGTGGCGGAGCGATCCTCCACGGCTGAAGCCAGGGACACCCAATCATCTGGATTAATGGTGTCCGCGGAGGGAACCGGCGAACCCAGCGGCAAAAGCGGACGCATCTGATCCCCTGGAAACGGGATCAGTAAAGAAGTTACAAGGGCCGCTGGGACAAAAGCTCGCATCATCGTGTGGTGATTTGTACCTGAACTGGGCCGAAAAGCAAGGGCAATCTCTCCGTTTGGTTAATTTCCAAATTTGGGCTCAAAAATAGATGTTTTTTTTCGTTTCTACAAGCCCTGCCTGCCTACTGTTAGGCAGGCCTGCTGGCCGGTAGGCTCAACGTGAGGCATTTGACGCTGCCGCCCGCTTTAATGAATTCGGAGGTGGGCGTTTCCAGTACCTCATACCCCTCGCGGGCCAGGGCTTTTTTAAACGCGCCGCTCGCGCGATTGACCACCACGGCTTTTCCCAAACGGATCGCATTACAAGCAAAAAGCCGCGCATCGGCCGCACTCACGGGGATGAGATTTTCGATGTGTTGACGTAAGACTTGGCGCCCCGCGTGATCGAAAGCCGCTGGATAATAAACAACACAGCGTGCATCTAACGGGAAAAAACAGGTATCGAGGTGATAAAAACGGGGTTGAGTGAGCTCAAGGCCGATAAAGCGCTTTTTAAACTTCGCGGCCACCCGTTCATGCGCAGAGCTTTCCGAACGAAAACGCAGCCCGCCAAAAAGTATATCTTGATAGGGCAGCAAATCCCCCTCCCCTTCGAAATAGGAATCTCCCGCAGCATCCTCGATTTTGTAGCCCAACTTTCGAAAGTATCGACGGAAATGTTTTTCCTCTATACGCCGCTCGGAATAACGAAATCGGCTGGGAATAAACGTTCGCCCCTGCACCACCCCCGCATTCGCCGTAAACACCATATCCGGGCAGCCTGGTTCTGGTGTTATGGTTTGAATCTGTGCCCCCAGACTTTGAAGCGTCAAATAAAGCCCCTGCCACTGCGCATGCGCCCGCTCAACGTTGACTTTGTTTTTCGGTTCCATCCAGGGGTTTATTTTGTAGAGGATCTGGTAGTGCGTGGGCGGGCACATCAAAAATTTCATGCGTTATCCGTTGCTACAAAACGGGAATGACCGGTATCGGTGTCGGAATCGGCACGGGCATCGAGATAGAGGTTCGGAAAATCCACCGTAAACCCGATTTCCGATACCGAATCTCGCACCGATTCCGACACCGATCCCGGTCTTTCTACGCGTGATCGAAATGGGCGAGGTCTTTGAGCAGGCGAACGCGAGCATCGATCTGCTCAGGGGATAGGGTGGTTAACCGTTCGAGGCTGAATTTTTCCACCGTGAAGGAGGCCATCGCCGTGCCGTAAACCACAGCACGGCGCAGCGTCGCATCCGAGATGTCGCCGCCGCATTTGGCGACATACCCAAAAAAACCGCCAGCGAAAGTATCGCCTGCTCCTGTGGGGTCAAACACTTCCTCCAGTGGAACGGCCGGGGCGGCGAAAAATGAATTCTGGCCAAAAAGGAGCGCCCCATGCTCCCCTTTCTTGATCACCACATAGCGCGGCCCCCAGGACTGCAGCACGCGTCCGGCTTTAATCAAACTTGCCGTCCCCGCAAACATGCGCGCTTCGCTTTCATTGATAAAGAAAAAATCAGAGCGGGCGATCACTTTTTTGAGCGATTCGGGTTTGAGTTTTATCCACAAATTCATCGTATCGCAGGCCACTAATGCCGGTTTTTTCACTTGATCTAAAACGGACAACTGAAGATCCGGGTCGATATTGGCCAGGAACACATACGGCGTGTCGGCATAAGCGGCGGGGATATGCGGGCGGAACGTCTCAAACACGTTCAGCTCCGTAGCCAGCGTATGGGCCTCGTTTAAGTCGTATTCGTATTTCCCCTGCCAGCGAAACGTGCGGCCTTTGGCGACTTGAAGGCCCTCGGTTTGAACGCGCCTTTTTTTAAGGAGCTCAATGTGTTCTGGGGGGAAATCCTCTCCCACCACAGCCACCAAGCGCACACCCGAAAAAAAACTCGCCGAATAGGAGGCATACGTCGCGGACCCTCCCAGCGCTTCTTTGACTTCGCCAAAAGGCGTCTTAATGCTGTCGAGCGCAACCGACCCGACGATCAAAATATCCCGGTTCATCAGGGCGGAGTTTACAAACCCATGAGATCGACTTCAAACAAATCTTCTATGACGCCGATCATATTTTTGGTTAGGCATTGGTATTAAGCTCATGCATGGTCGTTGCCGATTGACGCCTAAGGACTTTTTAAAAAGAGGAACGCCATGAATTCGAATTCCCCAGTGCGCTTGGATGATAACGCTCCCTTTTTCCCGACGGGGGCGATTGTGTTTTTTGTGCTTCTCGTCTGTTTTTTTGCGGCCGTGTGGCTGACATTTTACGCCCTGATGGTTTCCCGGCATTAGGCGGCGGGAGGGGTCATGGAAAAAGGTATTCCCAAACTAGAGAAGCGAATTATTGTCGTCGCCTTTGTTTTATCGGCGATCCATTTGTCTTTAATCGGCTATGCCGCATGGCGATTAGGAATCCGAGTTCCCTCCTGCGTAACCAATGTGAAACCCTATACGACTGGCCGGTTTATAGAACAAGGCCCGAATCGCTATGAAGTGCACATGGTCGCCAAAATGTGGGGATATGAGCCGAATGTGATACGGGTCCCGGCCGGATCGACGGTTGATTTTTACTTAATTAGTAAAGATATCACTCATGGCTTTTACATCGACAATACCAACGTCAATTTGATGGCGGTACCTAACGTCGTCAATTATGCCCAAGCCCGTTTTCCTAAAACAGGTACGCACAACATCATGTGCCACGAATACTGCGGGGCCGCACACCACCAAATGCATGGCGTTGTCGAGGTGTTGCCGGCTGGAAGCGCGGCATCGGTAGACGGCTTGACGGCGCCTGCCTCTTCGGGTGAAACCTTATCGCTTGCAGGACGCAAACTGGTTGAGAGCAAGGGGTGTCTTGTCTGCCACAGCCTCGACGGCAGCAAAAGCCTGGCCCCGACCTTTAAAGGGATGTGGGGCCGGACCGAAGCGTTAACCGATGGCACTTCGGTTGTGATCGATGAAAACTATGTTCGCGAATCCATTCAGAACCCACAGAAAAAGGTGGCCGCCGCTTTTGCACCTTTGATGCCGATATTGCCGATGTCGGAGACGGAGATTCAACAGATCATCGACTATCTCAAAACCTTAAAGTGAGAGCCCAATGACTATTCAAAAAAACCTCCGCTCCATCATTCTGACGGAAATAGGCTTCCCCCTGGTGCTCTTGACCTTTGGGATCTATCACGGTCTGCTCCAGGTGCTCTACCGTGCCGGCATCATTCGTGCCACGAAGGTTTTAGGAATGGAGTATTACCAAGGCCTCACCGCACACGGGGTGATTAATGCCATCGTCCTGACGACCTTTTTTGCCGTCGGGTTTGGGAACGCCGTGATCAGCCAATCGTTGGGATATGGAATTTCGGAAATAGCCGCCTTTTCCTCACTCCTCTTAATGCTGACAGGGACTTTAATGGTCGCAGCCACCATTTTTTCGGGCGCTGCAACCGTTCTCTTTACCTTTTATCCGCCGATGAGAGCGCATCCCGAGTTTTACATCGGCCTGGTGTTGTTTGTGATCGGCACATGGGTGGCGTTCTTTAGTTGGATTCCGCCGTATTTAAAATGGCGGCGCGAGCACCCTCATGACAAAACGCCGATGGCAGCCCTTGGTATCTTGGCAACCTTTATAATTTGGCAAATTGCCACCCTTCCAGTCGCCTATGAAGTCATCGTGATGCTGATCCCTTGGTCGCTTGGATGGGTGGATGGCGTCAACATCGTGCTGGCACGGACCTTATTTTGGTTTTTCGGCCATCCCTTGGTCTATTTTTGGCTTTTGCCAACCTACACGATGTATTACGCCATGATGCCGAAACTGGCGGGCGGCAAACTCTTTAGCGACTTTGCCGGTCGTTTTGCGTTTTTGATGTTTGTGGTGTTTTCATCGCCTCTGGGTCTTCACCACCAGTTCACCGAACCAGGGATCGCCTCGGCCTATAAGGCGCTCCATGCGGTGCTGACCTCGATTGTGGCCATTCCAAGCCTCGTTACGGCGTTTACTTTGGCGGCCTCCCTTGAATATGCGGCGCGTCGAAACGGCGGCCAAGGAATTTTCAAATGGTGGCTTCGACTTCCCCATTTCGACCCGGAGCGTTGGCTGTTTCCCTACCTCTTTATGGGATTGGTCATTTTTGTGTTTGGCGGCGTCACGGGGTTGGTGAACGCTTCCTACAACATGAACCTGGTGATTCATAATACCGCCTGGATTCCCGCGCATTTTCACTTAACTGTCGGAGGGCCGGTGTTTTTAGGCATTTTGGGGATGAGCCTTTACATGGTGCTGGGGATGACGGGGAAAAAGATGGTCTCTCCCCACGCGGCCCTCGCCGTGCCTTACTTGTGGACTTTGGGAGTGTTTACGTTTTCCTCGGGCCTTTTTTACGGCGGCATTCACGGGGAACCTCGGCGTACAAATATGGGACTTTCGTATTTGGATCCTAATTCCCCCGCTTACCGACCGGACTGGGTGACCTCCACCCACATCGGCGCCTTAGGCGGGTGCATCATGACGCTGGCCATCGTTTTTTTCTTTTATGCGCTTGTGACAAGCCTCCTGTCAGCCTCCTCGCAGGAAGAGGCCGAGCGCTTTCGATTTCCGGAATCGGAAAGTTATCACGATGAGGACGTCCCAGCGGTAAAAAATTTGCGGCCTTGGGTCATCGCCGCGATTGTGGCGGTCGTGGTCTCCTATACCCCACCGCTTCTGCAAGTGATCAATGACCAATACGAACCGGCGCCCGCCTATCACCCGGACAGCCCTATTCCGTTAGGGAAATAACATTCCAAAACGGCTTCTAGGCATCGTGTTTCTTTTGGGAGCCTCGGCATGGGTGTCCCATGCCGATCTCCTGCCGGCAACCCCCGAAGGGATGCGGGTGCCGTCCACTGGGGTGTTCGATGAAGCAAACCGCCCACACGATTTCAGGGAGCTGACGGTTGGAAACAAACCGATTCTGCTCTTACCTGCGTTTTTTAAATGCCATGCCAGCTGCCCCGTCATGGCGCGCGCCCTACGAAAGGCAACGAAAGACCCCCAAACAGCCGCGCTATTTCGCATCGTTGTTTTTTCGTTTGATGCCACCGATACACCCACGCAGGCGGCCCTTTTCCGCAAAACCCAAAATCTTCCGCCCGATTGGCTCTTCGTTCGAACGACCCAAGACGTCGCCGCCCGCCAATTTTTTGATGCCTTCAACTATCACTACCGCGACGAGCATGGCACCTTCCTGCACCCGAATCAAATTTTTGTTTTGTCGGCGAACGGCCGGTGGGCTCAAAGCATCACGGGCGCAACCTTTACCTCAAGCGATTTGGAATCGGCGGCTCGGCTCGCCCGTCTAATGGATTCCACCACTTTGAGAGCACGGCTTGAACGTTTATCCCGTAATCCCGAAGCCTTGGCTGTGTGGGGAATGGCGGGGCTACTCATGTCGGTGATTGTGTTGGTGTTTGTGGCGTTTCGGTCTAAAGGTAGAAGCGGTTAAAGTGCTCTCCTCGCATGTTTAGGCTCGGAAGGTCCTGGGGAAGAAGCGCCTGCGGTTCACCGATTTGAATCGAGGGCGGCGAGTCGTGGTGCTGCGCCGGCATGACCATGAGGGGCTGACCTCGCCTCACGAGGCGCCTACACAATACATCCCATAACCGCTCACGCCATGGCACCTGACAGGCAAATTCTTTTTTAAAGCGCGCTAACTGCGACTGTGCTTCTTCGGGTGAAAGACCCCAGTCCTCCAGGCGTTGTTTTAAGCGCGCTTCCGTGGATGCCGGGATAAGGCCATCGATTGCCGGGTCTATGCGCTCATGCGTTTCAAGCAACCGCACCCAATCGTATTCCGCCTGGCGTTTACGTATGCGAGGAATTGAAAGACGTTGAATAAATTCTCGCGCCGCATAATAGAGCCTCGCATTCACCGGAAGCCCCCCGCCAAGAGCCATCAAAATTGGAATATTTTTTCGAAGTCGCCGGACGAGCCGCCAGCCGGCCGTCGCATAGCCCGCTTGCCGCAAGAAAAAATGCCGCTGCAGCCACGACTGCGTGGAAGCTTGGCGGTCGTAGGCAAAATAAACGCGGTGGATAAAGGCCGCATACATCGCTCCCACAGGGCCCGAAACGGAATCCAAGGCATAGGGATCGACGGCCAATACGCATTGGGGAGGCTGCGCTTCAAACCCCTGCGTGCGAGCCTCGGCGCTTAAAGCAAAAGCGATATGCAGGCCTTGGCGAAGCATTTCAAAACGCATCCAGGCCAGGGGGCCCTCGGTGGGCGGGTGAGAGGTTAAAAATAAAAAAGCGGGCCACTGGTTTGTCTTTTCACGAATCGCTCGGGCCAAACGAAGCGCTTCCTGGATTCGATTTGCAAGCAAAGGGTTGGCCAAGGCAGGATGCCCCCCCATGGCACGGCATAACCACAAATCCATACGCCGCCGCCACACAAACGGGGCGCACGTCCAAGCCCAGCCTAACACAGCGCCTAGGAGATTAAAAAAAGGCTCCGAAAAGGCGCGCTGCAAAAATGCTGGTTTGGGATGTGCTTCGCCTTTGGCTTTCCGACGCTCCACGTCGGAAAAAACAATGCGGTCGAAGATTATCTCAGGGGAGATCAAACGCGAGGAGGACGCTTTTGTTGCCCGGGGCGTGGGTGGCCATCCAAAGCTGAGAGACCCCCGTGCCGTTTAGGTCTCCCACCGTGAAATCGGCCAGGTAGGCTTCCACGGGCACGCGCCAAAGAGCCGCCATTTCAAGACCGTTCCAAGCCAACGCCACGAGCTCGGAGCGATCGAAAAATTTCATATAGGTGGTTCGAATGCCTAGCTTCGGTACGTTGCGCGGCACCCAAAGCTCAGCTGGCCCTTTCACGGGAGCACGCGTCATTAAACGCGGAAACACCCATGCCACCGTATCGCCCTGCAAGGTAATCAAAGATTTTGTCCCTCCGTATATTTCAGGCGCGCTCCAGTTAAAAGGCGCGTCTTTCCCTCCACCTTTTGAAGAGAAGAAAAGACGAAGACGCTCTCCGCCTTGAAGGAGCGCCATATCCTCCTGGCCGTCTGCATTCCAATCACCAAAGGTCAGACCTAGAAGCTGGTCATCGTTTAGCGGCCGCACCAATGGATACGGATGGCCCGGCTTTAGTTTTTTACCTTCGATGACCACGGTGGAAGGCGCTTGCACGCGGACGTGCTGCGACATTGAAAGCCCTTGCCACATAAGCGTGGGTTTGCCTTCGGCATGTTCTACCCGGCGGACAAACCCATCCCCGCGCGCCACCTCTTTTAAAGTGCCGTCCTGGAATGCCAACACGACCGTTTTCCCTCGCGCCCCCGGATAGGGCGGCACGCAGCCGGCGAAAATGAGATCTCTACCCGCCCCGCCAACATCAAAAACGTCTACTGTCACCCAGCCGCGGTCGCTGCGGTCTTTATGGGTTGCCGTCGTCTCCAATTTTTCACCGTTCCATCGCATGACCTCGAGACGGTCGCGGAAGGCAACCACCAATTCCTTTTTTCCATCGCCGTCCAAATCGCCCGACGCTAGGCCCACCATTTCGCCTTTGAAAGGCACGCTGCGCCAGCGTTCACGCAGAAGTGTCATAGCCCCCGGTGTTGCGGCGGGTAAGGGCTGCGCAGGAGGACGTACGGCGTCTAGTCGCGTCACCCGTTGACCCGCGCGGGGGCCTTCTTGTTGCCGGTCCAACACTTGCCCCAAAGAAAAATTCTCGAGCACATCCGTCACATAACCGGACCCGGTGACCGTTTTGGTTTGACCCAGCACTTGACCGGTGACGGGGTGCTTAAGTTCTTCTCCAGGTTTGTAGGTTTGAAAGGCATCTCCCGCTTTGATGCCTGAGGCGGCCGACCAATCCAAATAGATGGTGGATGAGTCCATTTTCACGACGTACCCGTCATTGACGGCAGCGAGCAACGCAGAGCGAAGAGCGAGCAGCGAACAGATATTCCAGAAAAGACCAAACCTGCGCTGCACGCTATTCGTTATTCGCTGTTCGCTCTGCGTTGGCGTCATATGGTGTATTTCCATGCGGTTTCCACCTCACTTAAACTTCGGAATTTTCCAGGGTAGTGGTCGGCAATCGCACGATCGATGTCGATGCCGTTTCGTAAAGCGCCCAACATGCTGGAGAAATTAAGCGCCGTTCCTTGGCTTAATAGATAGGCCGTTACGCTTTGCACTTGCTGGTACCATGTATCTACCGCGCGCTTTTCTTCGCTTAACGGCGTAAAAAAAGTCATCTGACTAAATGGCACACGGTTTTGGCGCAGCGTGGCAGTGACCGCGCTTTGGTAAGTCATGCGCGAACCATCGGACATTTTGGCCAGCTCTTGGTTCATCGCCAGCCCTTCGTTGATCCATCGGTATGTGCGCGCCGGCTGGGCACCCATGAAGCTGTTAAAAAGAAGGTGCGTCATCTCATGGGCCAATACAGGTTCCAAATCGATATCGGGATACACATACAACGAATCTCCCGCAGCCACCGCCCGAGACCAATCGGGAAGGCGTGTCTTTTTCAGATACTCTTCGCGGTCGCGGTAAACCACCACTTTGTACTGACTGGAAGCCAAGTAACTATAAAGCCCAGTATCTGCACCAATTTTGTTGTAGAGACTCTCCGCCATGACCGATATCGGCCGCAGCTGCGCTTCGGTATAGCCCCGTAAGACAAAATGCAAAGTGGTGAGGCTCGTACCCCCAGGATCAATGTCTGGAAATTCCATCGCGGATGGATCGGTGGAGGCGCGACTTAAGGCCGCGGGATCAACGGCACCCGGAGGCAACTGGCTAAGCGGCACACAGGCGGCCAAAAACAAAGCGGAAACCAAGCAGAATCGAGGGTTAATCTTTTTTCTCTTTTTTAGGGGGCGCCGCGATGGCGCCCAAACAACGTGCGGCGGCGGCGCGCACGTCCGGTTCCTGCTCGCTGGCCACTAGGTCCGTCAGCCATTTAATCGCTTTTTTCCCGCCGATTTTGCCCACTGCTTCGGTGGCGCGCGCTTTGGCGCCTTTGCCCCAAGTGAATTGCGGGTTGTTCAGCGCTTCCGTCAACCGTTTCACCGTACCGCTGTCCTTATTAAGGACCAAGGCGGCGATAAGCGCCTCTTGTTCTGCAGGTTCCGTACTTGAAATGAGTGCGGATTCAAGCGCTTTGACGGCTTGCGGTTCTTCAAATTGACTCAGCGCATGAGCCGCCGATAAACGAACATCTTGATTCGAATCCTGCAGCGCCTTGATCAACGCTTGAATAGAGGGCTTGGGAAGTCCCTCCGCCCATAACACACTCGACAAAAACACCAGAGCGATCCAACGTTTTTTATCCATGGGGCAATGCTAGCTAAGATCCACATCCCACGCAATGAAGCGATGTTGCAAATAAAAGAAAAAAAGAATTGACTCAAATTCGCGGCACGACTATGCTCTGGCTTTCCGCTTCCGTGTGAACAACATCAAATGGAGGATTCATGAAAAAAGCGATAGTGATCAGCATGATCGTTGGTTTCCTGCCGGGATGGGCCGCTGCAAAGGGGAACTTCCCAATGGCGGGTTGTGGGCTAGGGTACATTGCCTTTGGTCACCAAGAAAATTCAAAGCTGTATCAAATCCTTGGCGCGACGGTAAACGACATCGTTTCACCGAAAACGTCGGCGATTACGTCCGGGACCTCGGGTTGTACGGAAGATGGGGCCGTTAAACTATTTGCACAAGCCGAAGTTTACACAGTCGCCAACTTCGACAGCTTGCGCCAAGAAATGGCCACTGGCAACGGCGACTACGTGAACACGTTTGCTAGCCTCATCGGCGCAACGGATTCCGCTAAGCCTGCTCTCTTGAAGATGTTCCAAGCCGACTATGCGTATTTCTTCCCCTCGGCCAACACCACGCCGACGGAAATGCTTGAACGCGTATCTCAGCGGTTGGAACAACATCCTGAGCTCCTCGGTTAATCGGCCTAAGGCCCCTATAAAGGAGAACACATGAAACGAATAATGACCTTCACACTTCTCAGTATGCTTCCCATGCTTGCGCTCGCCAAAGGTGGAAACCACACCATGGCAGGCTGCGGACTTGGGTATTTGCTTTTATCCAATAGCGATGAAAGCAAAGCCATGCAAATCCTGGGTGCGACCACCAACGGAACCGTTGGGAACCAAACCTTCGGTATTACATCGGGAACATCGGGCTGTACGGAAGACGGCGCCGTAAAACTCGCGCGCGCCACCGAAGTCTTCGTGGAAGTAAACCTCGCGGAAGTTCGCCGAGACATCGCGGCTGGCCATGGGGAATATGTGAACACACTGGCGTCTTTAATGGGTGCCTCTGAAGCCCAAAAGTCGCAATTGGTTCAGTTTCTGCATGCGCAATACCCCGCATTGTTTCCCTCCGCGGATGTACGCTCCGATGAGGTGTTAAAAAACCTCAGCCTGGCGTTGTCGCAGCACCCGGAAATTCTCGGCTAAACGTCTCTGATTAAACGCAAGCACCTCGCGGGCTGGATCGTGTTCGTGGCGATCCAGCCCGCTTTTTGTTGGTCCTACCTTGATACCCTCAAAAATACCGCCCAGCAAATGAACCTCGCGCAAGATCGTTATTGGCATTTGCTGCTTCACGTGCGCCGTAATGTCGTGGGGCGACTTCAGAGCGAAATCGACGATGTGAATTTCTTTTTATCGCCTCGCGGTCGTCGTGATCCGGCGGCCGAATTGGAGGCGACCTTAACGTCCTTCTTCGCCCCCCCTACCGATGACACGCAGGCCTTGCATCCGCAGTGCCGTTTTCCCGCACGATTCGCCTGGCTTCGAGAGCAGCTTCACTTTACGGAAGAACTGCCTGTTCAACCGTGCCCACGATTGGTCACGTGGAAAGAGCGCATGAACGCGGCATCCGTGAGCCTTATTTTTGCCTCTTATTACATGAACAACCCCGCATCGATGTATGGCCACACCTTCCTGCGTTTAAATGGCCCGGCCCCCAACCACGACAAGCATCTGTTGGACTATGCGGTGAACTTTGGCGCCGAAGTGCCGAATCAAAATGGAATTGTCTTTGCCATCAAAGGATTAACCGGCGGCTACCGCGGTCGCTTTTCGACGATGCCCTATTACGTCAAGGTTCAGGAATACAACAACATGGAATCCCGCGACCTTTGGGAATATGACCTCTCCCTCGACTCGGCGGCCATCAACCGGATGATGCTGCATCTTTGGGAAATGGGCAGCGCGTCGATGGGCTATTATTTTCTAAACAAAAATTGCTCGTATCAATTGCTTCCGATCCTAGAAATCGCACAACCGGACTTGCGCCTATCGGACCCGTTTAAGCTCAAAACAGCGCCGGCTGAGACTCTGCGACACGTCATTGCTCAGCCCGGTCTTATGGCCGCCGTACGCCGGCGCCCCTCACAGCTTAGCACCATGCTTTTTCGTCGTTCTTTCTTATCCAAAGCGGAAATTTATATGGTGGAAACGTTGGACAAACACCCAAGGGAAACAAACCCTGGGTGGGACCGCTTCCCTGAAGCTCGCCAAGCCCTAATGCTCGATTCGGCCTATGATTTATTTCGCTACCGCGTCGGCTTTAAGCGTCCTCAACCCCCCGATGTTCAAGACCATGAACGGGCATTGCTTCTCCTTCGGCAGAAAAGGCCGACTGGAACCCCGTTGCCCCAGGCGCCTTCGCCCGTGCGCCCCGATCAAGGCCATCCCACCGGGAGACTAGGTCTTAGTTACGGTTTTTCCAACCGTTCTCAATTTGAGGAAGTGTCCATCCGCCCCGCCGCCCATGATCAAGACGAACCCTCCGAAGGATATTTGGCGGGAAGCAAACTGGAAATGTTTCATCTAAAACTTCGCTATGACAACAGGCAAAAAATCGCTTACCTTAAACAGTTGCTCATGGTCGACCTAGTTTCTTTGACCCCCTGGGACCGTTGGGTTCGTGCTCCCTCATGGAAATTTAACTTTGGGCTCACAACGGCCAATGATTTAAATCTGGACCCGGGGCATGACCTCTTTTTTAAAGTCAATCTGGGGGCAGGCCCGTCGTTTCGCCTTCCTCTAGGGAAAAATACATTGGCTTATGGCATGGCAGAACTGGATTCAGGGTTGGGTGATGTGTTTCGCGATGCGTATCGGTTCGGAGGAGGCGCAAATGGAGGAATCATGGCCGAATTCGGCCCCCGGTTTCGAATTCGTTTCGACGCTCAGTATTTAAATTACCCGGTCGGGGATGTCCGTTCAGCCGTAAAGCTTCACGTCATACCGACTTATAAGCTCTCGCGTACATTGTCCCTGCGAGCCCAACTCCAACGTCAAAACCGCTACAAAGAAGCTTTGCTTTCCTTATTTTGGTCGATGTAAGCGGGAGACTGAATCGCCTTGCGAAAAAATTCCGCAACCGTACGTTCATATTCGCCACCCGCCCGCCGATGGCATTGCAGGTGATCAGCGCCGGGAATCATCCATAAGGTTTTAGGTTCCCTCGCCGCTTCAAAAAGAATTTTGGACATCTCCGGTGGGACAATGCGGTCGGCTTCGCCATGGATGAAAAGGAGCGGACGCGGTTTAATTTGAGCAACACACTCAAGAGGGTCCCACCGGCGCCCTAGAAACGGCGGGAGAACCCATGAAAAAGGATACGTAAACCAATGGCGTTTAAGCACTGTCCGGGTCATGCCGCGATACGAGGTAAACGCCGCCTCAATGACCGCCCCACGCACGAGCGGCTCTTGAGCCATCACGACGACTCCCACCGCACCCCCTAACGATTGGCCTAATAGCCCCACCCCCGTGCGGGGATCACGTAAATGCTCTTGGGCATAACGGACCGTGGCCAGCCCATCCTCGATTGTTTTCTTGCGATTAGGCGAACCTTGCGAACCTCCGTAGCCTTGGTAATCAAAAATGAGCACGTCAAACCCTTCTTTCAAAAGGAAAAGCCCCAGCGGAAAATGGTTGGTCATGTTCCCGTAGTTGCCGTGAAAGTGAACGATCGTGCCCTTCGGTTTAACGGCGGACTTAAAGAATAACGCATAGAGCGTTTTTCCGTTCAAGCTGGGGTAATGCACAAGCTCATAATCAAGCTTCAAAACATCGGGGTCGTTATAGAGAACGCGGTTGGGGTAATAAAAAAACTTTTCCAGGCTGCAGCCCGATAGAAAAAAGCACAGCACCCAAAGTGCCGGGCACTTGAGAATTGCTTTAAACGTCACTTGGCCAACCTCGTATTAATAAAAAATCCACCTCCCAGGGCAGGACTCGAACCTGCAACCCTCCCGTTAACAGCGGGATGCTCCACCATTGAGCTACCTGGGAGGTGGACTTTCTAAAGGATTATCGTCGGTACTTAAAAACAGGCGGGATTGTAGAAAATTTCAGTTTGCTTCGGCTTGGATGCGGATGGAGTTAAAGAGTGAAACGAGGAATTGCCTTGAAGCGTCGCGCAGCGCCCAGTCCATCGACCGACCTTTGGGGACGAGAGTGGCATTAAAGTTGAGCACCGATTGTTTAGTGACTGGGTCGGCCACAATCTGCACCGCCCCACGGAAACTTTCAAATTCCCCGGCAATTTTCTCAAACTCGAGCTGATATTGCTCAGGGTGCTCCAGGATGCGCAAATGAAGGTCTACTTTAAACACAAAAAAGAACAACCGCACGAGCGATTGGGTGTGAACGATCACCGCGCGGCCATCCTGGCCTTCTCGTTCGCTTAAAAGCATGTCCGGCACAAACTGTTTGAGGCGGTCATAACCGGTCAACGATTCCCATAAACGGGCCGGCGTCGCGCGGCTTGTGAATCGGACCTGAAGCGTGCGGCCCCTTCCTTCCGCACGCTCCATCCGAAATTCGACGGCGCTGCCGTTGCCGGTAAAGGGTTGAGCGGTCGGCTTGGGCATCTGCGATTTAGCTTTCGCGGCTGGGGGGGCCGCCTGCCATGAGGAGGACGCCATACCGGGGACTGATGTCGCCTTAATCGCCTCCGAGGTTTCAGCCGGAGGTTTGACTTCTCCGGCGAGCCTTGGGTCGTGACGAATCCGTTTTTGAACGGTGTCGAGCTTAAAGGCATCGGCCACTCGCTGGGCGGCGTCTACGCTGTATGTGGCCACAAAACGGCGTAAAACGGTATCCAGGGCTAAGGGCGATTCGCCGGGTTGGGCGGCCAGCACCACCTGCTCGACGTCTTTGGCGATGTCACGCCGTTCTTCAGGTGGAATGCGCCCCTCATCAAAGAACGCATGCATCGCATTCGCACGAATGGCATCATCGCCCCCGGGTTTAACCGTGCCGCGTTCCAAATCGGCATCAAAGGCAAATTTAAGCGGCTTGAGCGGGAAATTGTTGGCGTCTTTCCCCCCCAAAAACGTCAAGCGCACCTGATATACCGGGCCCTCTAGAGGTGAAGCGCCCCACTCCGCCTGGTTGTAGAGGAATGGCCGCTTGCCCGTTTCGAAGCCCGTCATGTATTCGCGGTCACGCAAAATCTGCATCAAGATATCGGCATTTCGCTGCAGCGTGCGCAGGCCCCCATAAATTCGCTGTTTCTGAACTAAGCGAATCGCCTGCTCCTCTTTTTGGGTCCATAACCGGCTATCGCTGCGGCGCTCCGAGGCGTACCGGGAATCCATGGCAGAGGACTCGCGGTGTTTAAGCGGTGTTGCTTGAGGAAGGACGCGGTAGCCTGCCGGACGCGTTTCGCCGGTATCCACCCCCGGCAGCGTCGCGGCCTGTGCGGCTCTCTCGCGGGTGGGGGCCGACACCGAGTGACGTACGGAGGATCCAGTGCTTCGACGCGCCGCTTTTAGCGCACCACGCCGGACATTTCGTGAGGCAGCCGCGGGTCTGGGGGTGGCTACCACCACGGACCCTCCCCCATTCAAAAGCGTCCGCGGTTTATGGTGTTTTTTGATCCATACATGATGTCCGATGATGCCGGAGGCCGTCACCGCTGAAAGAATCGCGGTAATAATGGCGATGCGCGCCATGGGAATTTCAACGGCGGGGCGCGTTGGGACAACGGTTTCCACCGACGCATCAGGGGCTGCCGCCGAAGCCGATTGGATCAGCGTCCCCAAATCGGTTTTTGGGGGGGCCAGTTCGAGCTCTTCTTTGGCGGCCTTTAGTGAACCGCCGCACTTCATGCAGCCGGCCACATCCCGCGGATTTTTGTACCCGCAGTGGACGCAGGCCACACGAAGCCCGGCGGGGCTGACGGCCCCCTTGGGCGGCTCACCCGCCGGCTCAACAATGGATAAAACCACGGGCGACTCTTTTTTAGGTTCAGGGAGTGTTTCGATTTCCGGTAAAGATTCGATGTAAGGGGCGGTGTTGCCGCTCTCAAAGGGAAGCGCCATCGGACGCGGGGGCGAAAGAAAATAAGATTTTATTTCAATCACTTCATCGGCCATGCGCCAGGATTGTTCCCCCTCCGCACACACTTGGGTCAGAAGGTTAAACCCTTCCAACTTGCGGAGCGCCGGAACCTCAACAGGCCCCTGCACGGCCGTTCCGATGTAAACCCAATAACGAGGCGGCATACGTGCGGAAAGTTTAAGCGGAGTTAAGACGGTTTGAAAGGCTTTTTTAGGTGAGCGAGACGGTCATTTCGATGACCGGGGCCGAAAGCTCTGCTAGGGTCTTTCGAGGCAACACCACGTCTTTAGCGTTTTCCGCCACCTCATGCGAACGGCCCTGGACCAATAACGAACCAATACGATATTGTCCATACGGCTTTTTGGATCGATTTATGTAGGTGATTTTGATGCGTTTCCCCGCAAATGGCAGCTCAGCCCAGGCCTGCCCTGATGCGCCAAATTGGTCGGGCATTAGCTTGGGGGCAATCAGCAAGTCGCCCCATACACCGCGTAAACCCAACACCTGCGTGACGAGCGTCAACATGTACCAGCTGGCTGAACCCGTTAAATAGGCATAAAGGCCTCGGCCTTCGCCGTTAAAGTATTCCGGCATTCCGGGGTAAATACGCGCCACATCGGCATTCATGCACATACGGTAGAGGCTTGAGAGCACATCATGACCTTCTTCGACAAAGCCCCTTTGGTAAAGCGCGTTGGCCAACATCACGACCATGTGGCTAAAGAACGCACCATTTTCTTTTTCACCATAGGCAAAAGAGAAGGCCCGCCCGAGGTCCAGACGCGGCTGTTCGAAGTCCGTATTTAAACGAAAGCCACCCAGCTTTTTATCCTGCAAATATTTTTTGACGGCGGCAAAACATTGCTGCACTTGTTCGTTCGTGGCCACGCCGGACATGATCGGGAAAACCTGCCCTGTCAGCGTCATACGCACGCCTTTCTCGGTTTCGCCTTCCACGGCACGGCCTTCATTGTCGTAATAACCATTGAACCACGCGTGACCGCTTGAGGCTTTCACCCATTCTTGGTTGCGCACGTGATCGGACAGTTTTTGCCCCACTCTTCTTAAGTAATCGGCTAAAGTCCGAACCGAGGGCGGAAGTTTGAAGGCACCGGAAAGCACCACCTCCTTAATACCCAACTTATCCTGCAGGGTATCCACCACGTCGGCTAATCGCAGCAGGTTTCCCGCATACATCGCCGTGAAAGCCACGCTTTCGCCTCGCTCACGGGCCATGTCTAAACCATCGTTCCAATCGGCATCCATCAACCGGCAATGGCCGTGCTCACCGAGGTTGGCGCAGGCCGCTAAATGCTGAACCACGATGTGTTCCAGGACAGTGCCGCTGCCTCCTTCGAAGTACGAGACATTTTCGAGCAAGAAGCGCAGGTCCCCGGTCTGGTGAATATAGAATTCAGTGGTTATCCAGGGCCAAACGCCATGGTCCATCCAGGTGCGCGAAATGTTGTTGCGGTCGGCAATAAATTCGCCGGCCTTCTTTCCGATGATTGTGGCGTTGGTGCCGTTTTGGCGCACGCCGGCAAAATTATTAAGCAAAAGACCGCGAACATCTCCGCTATCCAGCAATAGCAGCGCCAAGCAATCCTGCCATAGGTCCCGCCACCCGCGTCCGCCGCGGCCATAATCGAAATCCGGCAGGAACGAACACCCGAAAATTTTTCGCAGGGTGGGTTGAATCGAAACCCAGCGCACCCAACGGCCAAAAGCGGGGTCATCGGTGCGCACTTGCAGGCGGTCTAAGCGTTCCTTCCAAAACGCTTGGGTATGTAAAAGGGCTTCATCCACCTTTTCCACCGTGCCGTATGCGCGCAGCCAGCTTAAAACGTCTTTGCGGTCCCGACCGATACCGATGAAAACGAGGTACGCGGCCGATTTCCCTGGCGCTAACTTCTTTATTCGAAAACGCAGTGCCCCAACCGCTTCACGCCCTTGAAGTTCGACGGGGTTTAAATCAGGTACATCCCAGTCTTCAAGTACCGCTCGGGGCGCATCAAACGTTCCGCCCTCGCCTAAATAACTGGAGACGGTGGGAAAGCTGCCATTGATGGATGCTCCAGAAGCCTCACATCCAAGCACGGCGTAAACCCATTGATTGGTGTGATGGCCGCGCTCATCAAAGGACATCGTAGGGGTCACGAGCACGCCGTGGTCGTGCGGCTCGATGCGATGCAAGAGAGACGTCACATGCCGGTGGTCGCGAAGGTTGTCAGCGGACCGGCCAAAAAGCGGGATGGCGGCCGTGGGCGTAATCGTCACCGGCGCGCGGCCCATGTTCGTGATCTCGACTTTAAGAATTTCGGTTTGCTCGCTTCCCGCTGGGATAAAGCTCGTGAGTACACTTTTAAGGCCAAGCTTCTTATTCTCGCGCGTCATCCGGTGCCACAACGCGCCGGCCTCTAAGCGGGACGTTTCGGAGCCAACGCCCATTGAACGTTCCCAATTCTGCCAGGAGGAATTCCCCGCCGCCGACCAAGCCCCCCCTTTTTCCGTATAAACCCAGAAATTTCGCGACGAGCGTGTGTTGTGGAGATCTTCTATGGATTGCGGGAGTGTGACGAAATGATTTTGCCCAGTTTTAATATCGCCGTTTAAGGTCGGCGTAATCGCAGATAAAAGCCCTGCGTCATTGCAAAGCGGAAAATAAAGCCGGCTTACGCGATCGGGATCGCGCGCTTCGAACGCTTCGTCATGACCGGTAAAATTCCACCAGGGCTTAGAGTTTTTGATCGACTTATTTTTTTTCAAAGGGAAAGAAGTTTAGCAGATCATCGACGCGATTCTACAGTGGCCTGCGATTCGTTTAACACACTTAAGTCCCTTAAATAACGCTGCATATCCTCCGGCAGCGGTGCTTCGATGCGCATCGGACTTTGGGTCATGGGATGTAAAAACGATAACGTGGCGGCATGAAGGGCGACTCTGGGAAACCCCAAAGTTGAGCGATCCGCGGGCGTACAGCGTCCTGCCACAAGCTTTAGGTAAATTTCGCCCTCTCCCGTATAAAGCGGGTCTCCCAAAAGGGGGTGGCCCAGCGCCGCCATATGAACGCGAATTTGATGCATGCGCCCCGTCTGCGGGAACACACGCACCATGCTTACACCTGGGGTCAGATCCAATTTTGAAGCACCGTTGCTTGAAAAGCGGATCTGACCCCAGCTTTTAAGCAAGACGTAGCGGGTTCGGGCGGGGGAGGCGCCCAGCCCATGAATCGCCTGCCGCACTCGTATCGGACCGCCTTCGGCGCCGATCGGCCAGTCCATGACCCCCTCGCTGGGGCTTAAGACCCCTCGCACAAAGGCGATGTATTCCTTGCGAATTTCATGGCGCATCATTGCTTTCGCCCAAAGGCGGGCGGCACGAGAGTTTTTAGCTAACGACATAATTCCGGAGGTTTCGCGGTCGAGGCGGTGTAGGAGATGAAGGCTTTCTAGATTTGGACGGGTATGTCGCAAAACACCTAGCACGGTGTTATGAACAACTTTATCCGTCGGATGCGAAAGAAGATGGGCGGGCTTATGGATGAGTAATAAGTCGTCATCTTCATACAAGACAGGAAGCGAAACCCCAGGCGCCAGAGGTTTTTCATCTTTGCGTGGGTAGGAGACTTGAATTTTGTCACCTGCACGGACTTTGCCATGGGCTTTTGCCGGGCGTTCTTCTTTGAGAACGCGGGCCTCTGCCAAAATGCCTTGGACTTTGCTGCGTGAGTACCCCTTAAGACGCTGAGCCAGGAAACGATCGATCCGGTAACCTTCAAATTTTTTATCGACCTCAAAGGGAACCCACACCCACCCGGCATCGGTTTTCACGTCTTAGCCTTTCGAGCCATTCGGTCTGCCAAAACCGGCATCCAGCGATGCAATCGCAACGCCCAGGGCACATACCAAGGATAGTAAAGCTCGGCTTTGCGGTATTGGATGGCTTTTAAAATGGCCGCTGCCATTTGTTCCGGTGTTTTCCCAAACCCCGCCTTCCAGGATCCAGGCTTCACAAAAGGAAGAGTAAGAGCCGTACGAATAAAGCCTGGGTAAACCCCCATCACATGAATCGGCGATCCCACCAAGTGCTGTCGCAAAGCATCGGTATATCCGGCCAACGCATATTTTCCTATGGAATAAGAGGCTGAGCCAAAAGAGGCCCATTTCCCAAGAACGGAGGCAATATTCACAACCACCCCCCTTTTTATGCCCAACATTCCAGGCAAAACCACTGAAACACAATTAATAGCGGATAAACAATTGATTTCAAACGATTTTTTATAATTTTCTAAAGTTGATTCGTCTATACTTTTATGGTCATTGGCCCCTGCATTGTTCACCAGGAGCTCGATAGTTCCCCACCGCTTATTCACAAGGTGGATAACCTGCTTTGCATGAGCCGGATCAGCCGCATCCCCCGGCACCGCAATCACTTCGCCAGCAGGTTTACCAGACATGATCATCCGAACAGAATCTTCTAGAGGTTCGGGCCGCCGGCCGGTGATGATCACCTTAGATCCTTGTCGGCATAGGCCTTTGGCTATGGCAAATCCAATACCGGTGCCTCCTCCGGTGATCCAAGCAACGCTCATTATTGAACGACCTTGGTTAGCAAACCAATGTCTTCCAGCACCATGGCCACGGCTTCACAGCGTTCGCGGTGACCGGTATAAACCACCGCTTTTCCTTGGGTATGAACGATGCTGGCGACCGCCATTCCTTGGTCGTAGCTGACTCGGATGGCTTTCATCAGCTGGCGAGCGACTTGGTCAAAACTATGACAGTTGCAGTTAAAAAGGATCGTGTTCCAGGGGTTGCGATAGCCGGAGCTATCCGTGACTTTTTTTACTTTGCCGGGCTTTTTAAAGGTTGTAGGTGCCATGGTAGTTATTCTGCCTGAGAGCTTCGTAAAGAGCCACGCCGACCGCCGTGGAGAGGTTCAACGAGCGAACGCTTCCGGGCTCCATCGGAATGCCATAGACGTCTTTTTCGTACTTTTCAAGCAGCCAAGCCGGCAACCCTTTCGTCTCGCACCCAAAGATTAAATAACTTTCCGACGGAAAAGTCGCCTTCCAGAATGAACGCATGCTTTTTTTAGAGAAGAAGAAAAGGGTCGCCCCAGCGGGCAATTGCATTTGAAAAGTGTGCCACGACGCATAGTGTATCCATTTCACACGTTCCCAGTAGTCGAGCCCAGCCCGCTTCACCTGGGCATCTGAGATGGTAAACCCCATCTTTCCCACCAGATGAAGGGTATTCCCGGTCGCCAAACAGGTACGTCCAACATTGCCGGTGTTCCATGGGATATCCGGCTCATAAAGAACGATATTCATGGAAAGGCGATTATAGCGTCTAGGAATGACGCGGTATTGGGGTCGGCATCGGCGAGCCGTTTTATTCAAAAGCACTTCCTCGCCGATTCCGATACCGACCCCGGCCTTGTTTTCCCCATTGAGAAGCCGACATTCTTCCGTTATACTTTTGTATGAAATACTTACGCGCCGAAAGCCTCATCGTCGCGGTCGTCATTTCACTTCCCTCCGCTGCCGGGACTGGACCGCCCTCGAACGACTTTCCCCGCCAAGCTCATTTTCGAATCGATCGGCCCGGCATTCTAATGAGTTGGCCTAAAAATGGAGAACCCCTTCCCCCTGGAACCTACCGATACCGCTTTACCCTTCGCCAATTGCCTGGCCACCTCCCTGGAATGCTAGCGAGCGCTAATGACACCGTACGCCTCGAAGTCTATGACGCCACGCGCGGCGAGCGCATTGCCTCTCGAGTAATTCAGCAAAACGATCTTGGCGTCTGGAAAAGAGACGGCGGCCAAAAACACTCCGTTGTTTTCTCGACGTGGGGTCGCTCAGCGCACCGCTTTAAAGCGCGTCTTTATTGGCCCGGGCTAACCGGCGTTTCAGTAGAGTCCATCGAGAGGGAAAACCTGGGCTCCTTTTCCCCAAGCGATCTGGCGAAAAAAGCGTCGCGCTTAGAGCGTGTGATGGAAAAAGAATTTGTAGACCCAGACGGGTTTGTGATCGTTCGAAACGCCAAAGGGGAACCGGATGATTACGGCGATACAGCCCTTTGGACCGGTTATTACGTTGCCAGCCTGGCGTGGAAAATTCGCGTCACTCAGGATGCTTTGGCGCGCGCCCAATTGGAGCGTTCACTTTGGGCTCTCCACCGTTTGCATGCAGCCTCCCCCGTCCGCGGCACGCTTTTGCGCCACGCGGCCCCAAGCGGCCTACAGTTGCTTTCGCCCTCCGCTAGCCGTGACACCTACACTGGCTTTTATGTGGGAGTGGCCCAAGGGTTGCCCTATGTGAAAAACCCTGCGTTGGCTCAAGCTTTGCGCAGCGATCTGGACGCCGTAACGGGTCACCTTCTTGACCACCACTGGCGATGGGTGCCTCAAGATGGCCCTCCGCTCGATCTTCGAAACACCATCACGGATGACCACATCGAGGCTTTCATCCAATTGTTAACACGTAAACCAACCCTTCGTTCGAAAATCGAAACGGGTTTTCGATTGATGCGGTGGTATTTCAAACTTCAGAGTTTGCGTTGGCCGGAGGCGCTATTATCCCTGGAAAAAGCGCTTCGGCATAGCGACCTCAAAGCGCTACCGCGCTTACTCCCTGCGGCGCTTCCTGCCTTCCGTGAGGCTTTGTATGAAATGCGCCGAGGCATTGACCGTTCGGCCGCCGTAGCCCGCGGTTATGGGCTAGCGGCCTCTCCCTACCAAAAACTGGATCGCTGGTTGGATTTGGCTTTAGCGCAATTAAGCCCTGATGTATCGCGCCGGGTGTTTCCCACCCAATCGCTGCATGCCCTCCATGCGCTTAAAGTTGCGGGGGAATTGCTGCCTCGCCCCAATCGCTACGAGCAAGCCTACCAAGACCATCTTCGACAAGGAGCAGGGTTTTTGAAGACCGTAGAAGCCTGGGCTCTCATGGACAGCGCATTGTTTGAAGCGGTTCGAGGCCAAACTCGCGCAAATGTAGAACGGGGAACGGGCGGCCATCTGTCCCCTTTCTTGCTCTATAACCTGATACAACTTGAAAAAAATGCCGACGTTCGAATGGTCTATCGTCTCCTTCAGACGCGCGACGCGGCCCTTCGTGAACAAGATTTGAATGCTTTTATGGAAATCCTCGGCCGCGCGACCCAACCCCGACCAGAGGTGCCCGGGTTGGCGCTATGGGTGCTCTCCCGTTACCCCGAAGACCGCCAAGGGCGAGGCCCGCTTCGAAAACGCGACGAACGGGCATTGGCCGACGATTGGGGGGGGTGGGTGAACGGAAAATCTCGGGAAGCGCTGCCGCCTGACTTAAGGCCTCGTGACGCCTTTTTGTGGCAGAGAAACCCCCATTCGCTAGACGGCGATCTCTCCGGCTGGCGTTACCCGCCTCTGGATTATTTAGTCGCCTATTGGCTCGCCCGCGTCACGGGAAATACCATCACGCCTTCTTAAGCAATTCGGCCACTTGAGCGGCGGACTTCGAAAACGGTTCGCGGCATGCAAACCTCTTTCCCGCCTCGCCTTTTTGATGGCGCAGCGTTTCATGGCTATGGATAAATTGCAGCATCTGGCAGAGTTGTTCCGGCACTCGCACCCCTTCTACATCCAACGTCATCCATCCGTAATCCGGCTTAAAAATTTCCCGCGCCCCATGTGTCGGCGTGCAGAGAACGGGGACCCCGGCCCGCATCGCCTCCATCATCGTCAGCCCATAACTTTCATGACGCGATGGAAAAACGTACACGTGCGCTAAGCGCCACAAGGCTTCTTTACGCGCGCCTGCGGCATAGCCGGCAAATATCACCTTGGTCCGCCTTAAACGACGGGCTTTTTTTCTCAGAAACGCTTCAAAGCGCTGGCCCTGCATGTAAGCCGCTTCTCCGGCGATCACGCAAACAAGGCCTTCCTCGGGATAATCTCTTTGCTTTTCCCATATAGACAGCGCCTCCAGCAAACGGTCCTGGCCTTTCTCCGGAGAAATCCGGCTTAACGTCAAAAGGACTTTCGCATGGGGTCGATCGGCCCACTGAGAGAAAAAAAAGGCTTTCTCAGATTCCACGCTCTCGCTGGAAATTAGCGCCGGGCTCCAAATGCCCCAGGGAATGACATGAATACGGCTCGAATCGGTTTGCGGATAACAGTCCATCAGCACATCTCGCATGGCCGCCGACGGAACAATCAACCCTTTTGAATACCGGACGCTGTGCTCTTGTTTTTTGAGAACTAGTTTCGCCACATCGGGAAGCAAGCGTGCGATGGGTGATTTTTCCAGCCAACGGTAGCCGGCCGCTAAACGAACGGGCGAAATAGCGCCCCGCAAATAGAGTCGGCATACGTAGTCGAGGACATCGACGTGGTAAATCGTAAACACAGCATATCCCGCTTCGGCCAAACGATGAACATCTGGACCCTCCGAAACATCGTTACACAAAACCGGGGCAGAAGGCGGGTTTTTGCTCAGCACCGCCTGGGTCGCCGCTTTCTCAAAGGCTAAACAAAAACGAGCATAACGCCACTCGGACATGCGCACCAAATCAAACTCGTTGGGGGCCTGCTCGGCAAGCACGGAGGGGCTAATCACGTGAACCTTAAAAGGATGCGTTTGCCGCCACTCCTGGATCAAATGGTCGGCGACGCTTGCTCCGCCGCCCAGCGGGACGCGGTCCAGAGCAAATCCAGCATGGGCGGCAATGAAGGCAAGGGTATTCATTCTTTTTTTCGCCGTTGCGCGGTCGCACAGAGGCGCCGGGATGATAGCGCGAGTGTCATGTTATACTTCACGCGATGCGTTGGCTAGATCGACTTGAGCGAATTTTTGGACGTTGGACCATCCCAAACTTCCCCCTCTTTATTGTTGCGGCCAACGCCGTTATTTATTTCTTAAGTCAAGCCCAGCCCGAATTTACGTCAAAACTATATTTAGAACCCGACGCCTTGCGCACCGGGCAATGGTGGCGCGCCGTCACTTTTTTATTTTTACCTCCGGACATGTCGTTTTTTTGGCTGCTCTTGTGGCTTTATGTTTTGTTTTTGTATTCCACTGCTCTTGAACAGGAATGGGGCGAGTTTCGATTTCTGTTTTTTTATGCGGTTGGAGCCTTGGCCACGGTGCTTACTTCCCTTTGGATCGACGCGCCGCTTTTTAACATGGCCCTCAACACTACGCTTTTTTTGGCATTTGCGCGGCTTTTTCCGGAATCCGAACTGCTCTTATTCTTCATCCTGCCTGTTAAAGTGAAGTATTTGGGCTTATTTGCCTGGGCCATGACGTTGTGGATGTTCATAACAGGCAGCATGGTCGCAAGGGCTGAAATCGCCGCATCCTTGTTTAATTATTTTTTATTTTTTGGAATGGGATTATTTCAGTCCGCACGTTTGCGATTTGAAGTCTGGAAAAATAGACGACGCTGGCCTAGGAACTAACTTATTCGATCGCTTGTTGGCCCAAGTAATACAAAATCCCGGCAATACTAAGACAAAACAAAATAAAAATCGTCCAATTAAATTCGGAACTCGTGGCCGTGGCAATCTGCTGGTAGCGCGATAAGTTTCCCGTTTCCATATTCGTTTGTCTTTCCCGCCATTTGGCGAAGAGCACGCCGCATTGCTGGCATTCCTTCATTTGATCGGTCACGGACGCTTGGCATGAGGGGCAATTTTGCATAGGCCAAACTTACTAAATCAAGAATTCGTGCGCAAACGTTTGTCTATCTCGCCCACCACTTCTTCGGGAACATGCACGCACGCCAATCGAGGACGCCCTGTGCGCGGGCCATGGTAATCGGACCCGCCTGTCACCACCCAACCATATCGATTCGCGAGTTCTTTGTACCTCTCAATTAAACCGCGGCTGTGCTCGGGGTAGTACGCCTCAATTCCCATAAGTCCCCAATCGGCCAATTGGTTGAGCAAATCTTCGGACGTATCGTAGGCAGGATGCGCCAAAACAGGAATACCGCCGGCCGTCCGAATAATGCGGAGGACTTCCTTGGCGCTAGGGCCTTCAGAAGAAACATAGGCGGGCCCATCCCGCTTTAGGAAACGATCAAACGCTTCCTGGCGACTCCGAACAACGCGCAGCGCCATTAAAGCATCGGCAATATGGGGGCGCCCCACGGTGCCTTGAGCGGACTGCGCCAAGACTTGCTCCATGGAAAGTGAAATCCCCATGACCTGAAATCGTTTAACCATTGATTCAATTCGCTGAAGTCTGCGGGCGCGAAAATCTTTTAAATGCGATTGGAAAGCGGCATCTGCGACACGAATGCCATACCCCAACAGATGACATGGCACTTCGCCTTCCGCGCTCATCTCTATACCGGGGAGAAGCCGCATCTCAGGATGCGCGCCAGCGAGAGGCAGGATACTCTCATAGCCCGCTGTGGTATCGTGGTCCGTGATGGAAAGGACGCGCAACCCAACGTCTAGGGCTTTCTTAAAAAGGGCTTCCGGTGGAAGCGTCCCATCGGAGGCCGTGGTATGGGTGTGAAGGTCTACGCTTCGAAGGGGACTTCTTGGCGTGCCTGACATTGAATGCAGTAGCGCGCCCAGGGCATAACGTCTAACCGCTGACGGCCTACGGGTTTTTGACAGGCTTCACAGCGCCCAAAAATGCCTTTTTCGATTTTGCGCAAAGCCGCCTCCACCATATCGAGCGTTTGCTTCTCCGCATCGGTCAATTCAAAAAAGATGTCTTTTTCGACCGACCGGGTGGCCACATCGGCTTCATCGCCCATTTCGGCTTCTTCGGCGACTTGCAGCTCTTCTTCTTTCTTGCGATTAACGATGGCAACCAAATCTTCCCTGCGTTGGCCCAACACGTCACGAAACTTGCTGATCTCTCCAGCCGAAAGCGGCTTTTCGTTCACCGGTCCCTTCACATCGGGGAGTCGAGGGCCACGAAGCATCACGGTCTTTGACACCACGCGCTCCTTTTTCATGCGCGCTTTTTGGGGGAGGCGTCGAGGCGCTTTTTTTATTTTTTTGGCAGAAGATTTTTTAATTTTTTTCTGTGCCATAGTATGCTCCTCATATTGAAATTCGGGATACCTTACACGATGGCCGTTTGGTAAGTCAACGAAAACTTAAAGGTCTTGAACAAGGTCACTTGCACGCACATGCAGGCTTCTGGCGATTCGCGAGAGACTAACAATGGATGCCGAATTTTTTGCGTTTTCGATTTGAGAAATAAGGCTTTTCGACAGCTGAGCATGGTCCGCGAGTCGTGCGATGGTCCATCCGCGCTGCTGGCGATATTCTTTGATACGAAGACCAATACGTTTATTAATTGAAGACTCCGCATCTAAAAAATAACCCTTATTTTCAAGAACCCGCCCAACAATCGCACGCAGCTCCTCAATTCGGTAAGGTTTTTTTAAGTAGTCGTACGCGCCAGTTTTGAGGGTATCCAATATACTGTCTACTGACGGATAAGCGGTTAAAATAATAATTCCAATTTCGGGATCTTTTTCACGCAAACGATGAAATAATTCCACCCCATTCATTTTTGGCATACGTAAGTCTAATATTCCCATCTGGTAAGTCCCCCTGCGGAAATCGCGCAGCGCTTGGCGGGGGTCTTGGAACCATTTGACTCGACACGAAGTGCATGACAGCTCTTCTTCCAAAAAAGTGCCGTTTTGGCGATCATCATCCACGACAAAAATTTTGGCTACGCTAGTTTTCAATGGCTGTATTCTCCTTGGGAGACCACGGCATGTCCAACACGACTTTTGTCCCCTGACCCTTGGTCACGGGGCTTTCCAAACATATCGTACCCCCATGACGCTCCACCATGGCGCGAACGATCGTTAAGCCGACCCCTCGTCCGCCATGGGCTGTCTTGGTTGTCACAAACGGATCAAAAACATGAGGTAATACGTCTGAGGGGATTCCCTTCCCCGTGTCAACAATTTCAATTCGAAATCCACACTTATCTGCCATTGAACATAACGTCAAAGTCAACGTTCCGCCATCGGGCATCGCCTGAATGGCATTCTGCAAAACATTGTTCAAAATCTGCTCCATCTGCACTGGATGAACATTGACGAGAGGTAGCGCCTGATAACGTTTGATCACATGATACGCCGGGTCCTCCGAAATTCCAAGCGAGTGCAAAACATTATCCATGAGATCAGACAAATCAACCGCTTCCGATACCAACGATCGCCTGGAAGACAATTCGGCAAAAGAATTCATGATCAACGAAGCGCGACGCGCTTCCTTTTCAATGCGAGCCACACTGTCCATATGGGTCCGAAGCGGATATTTTTCCAAACGAACGCCTTCATTGATGATGTGAGTTAAGGGTTTGGCTAGTTCATGGGCCATTTCTGTTGCGAGGGTTCCCATCAGCACCGATTGACGATGTTGGTCTAATTTTTTCTGCTGAACAGTTAACCGCTTTAAAGCTAAGGCATTTGAAAGGGCCATGGCAACCAATCCCGAAAGCGCATTAAATTGCCGGACATCTTCCGCATGGTACATGTCTTCGTTTTTTTTCTCTTTGAGCGCAATAATCCCAACCAACTCTTGACGAAACATTAACGGGAGCAGCACCGCCCAGGACGAACTTTGAATCTGCGCCAACAATAGACGAGGCACAGTACCCAAGGCATCCCCTTGAAGGTGTTGCCATAACCACTGCTCGCGCAAAACGGGTTTCCACCTTTGCCGAAGAAGCCCCACGATGCCATCCTCTGGCGAAAAATTTGGCCAAACAGAGGCTTGAGTGCTGGCTGAAAAAACATAATCGCCCACCCCCTCTTCCCGCAAGAATAAAGCAACTTCTTGTGCATCAAACACCTGTTCTAAATGCATCACCACGCTGCGCGACAAAGCGGATAGATCCACATGAGTCAGTACATTTTCTTGAAAATCTTGAATCATTTGCGACGTGTTATAGCGACGCCAAACCGGTACCATGTGGAGCAAGGGCTTGACCAAATGACGCATTTTTACCGCTGCCGCTAGAGTGAGAGGAACAGCAGCCATTTGCACCAAATAATCAGGACTGCTTTTGTCTTCAAAAAGGATACGCTTTAATAGATGTTCAACTGCCCAATAGATCCCCGTCACCGTACACGCCAATGCCCCATAGGCAAAACTTTGCCCGACCAACATTCGAAATTCCAAAAAACCAATACTGATAACGGCATAGGCCACCAGGAGTGAAGAAAGGATTGTAAAAACGTTTCCAAAAGGGTAAACCGCTACTCCCAAGACCACCATAAAGTTAGAAACAGCCCCCCCAAACATCATGATCGATGCCCACAAGAGAAATCGGCATTGATTTCGCAACATGCCGCTAGCTTTTTTTTGGGCTTGGAACAATTTATAAATGGCTGACCATACCGTCACCTGAAAGACAAGTGCATAGATTTTGGCCATAGGAGCTGCGACCGGAGTAAACCCCCAGAAATCTTTCCGCATATCGACCACAAAATGCCCGGGGAGGTGATTGCATATAACAAACAATACGCTAAACCCGTAAATTACATATAGAAACCTTCGGGAAGATTTCGAGCGTTCCCGCAAAAACTCGGAGACAAACTGATAAAAGACGGGGTGAATAAATAGAAAAATATCACGCAAATACAGCGTACGAGCGGCCGCCTGATCGGCGCTGAAAGCGGTATAAAGAAAAAAACTGACCGCGCACCATGCCGCCACCAAAATATTCCACAACGCGAATAGCAAGTGAATCGGCTTACGGTTTTGGTAAAGGGCAAGGCCTGCCAACGCCAGGCTTCCCAAAAAAGCCAAAACGGGTGGGAACGTAAAGACATCAAGGCGAAAACCCATCTTAAACTCGAAACGAAATTCCCGTAACCAACAGGTGAGACTGGCGGCCATAACGCACTCCAGAAATTTCGCCATATCCCCAACCATATAGATAAGCCATGTCCAAGCGCCACCGCTCGTTTGCCCAGCCTAAACCTGTGGAAAGAAAGTTTCGCGTCGTGTCGATGATATGGGTCATACTTTCAGCGCGGTCGGGCAATGCTTTCGGATCATAGGTGTACCCCGCACGCCATGCCCATGCTTTGGAAAAACGATATTCACTACCCACCCGTGCACGATGCGTAAACGTCCAATCGGCATCCACATCACGGTTCTGAAAAATGAGTCCCGGCGTTGCATACGTAATTTTGGAACGATATGTACGCCAATCGGTGCCCTGCCAATCAGCAGAAACGGTCCAACTCGCGTGGGGAGTGTATGCCGTACCAATCCCATACGTGGCCGGAATAGCTAATTCATTTTCAAAAGAACTGGTTTCGTTACGAAGCGTGGCGCCAGGCACCGTAAGGGGAAAACGACTATCCGTAGCAGAAGCATCTCCAGAAATTTTAAGTTTGCTAGGAGTTCGATACGACACCCCCATACGCCACTTCGAATTGGCTTTAACAATAATTCCTAAAACACCCTGAGGCGAAAAGAGATCTTTTCCTTCCGCTTCCGCATGAGATGTATAGGTGGGAGACACTTTGGTTGCTTCTCGTTCCAGAAAACCTGAAAGAGCGTGAAATCCTACCCCCAACGAAACGTACTCGTTGACACTTGTTCCCGCCGAAAAACCTGACATGGCAATCACACCCCGGCTCTTGTAATTCATATGCAAAGAGGCAACCGAGTCATCTGTAACATCATTAGAAAAACCAAGCGGGGTATGCACACTCCCCGCCAATGTCCAACGTCCAACCCTTATATAAGATCCCAGAGATGGCAAAGGAATCCGCATGCGACTGGTGGTAGCATTAAAACGGGCAGGCTCACCCCCCAGATTGATAAAAATATCGCCTTGGTCACGATTGGAGGCGGTGTAGGGGATGCCGGGATTGGCGATGGAATTGCCGTCTAAAGTTTTAGACTGCAGAAGACTTAATTCAAACCCAAGCCCTGAATGGTCCAGTTCGGCAAGTCCAGCCGGGTTCCAATACGTGGCCGTCCAATCGTTGGCTAACGCCGTATAGGCCCCTCCCATCCCAAGGGCGCGCGCCCCTACACCAGGAAACTCAAACCCCCCAGCGCACAAAACCGAGGAGAAAGCCGTCACCCAAATACCAAGTCGCGCGTGATAAAAGAATATTTTTTTCATGTTAAGTGGTATTGTACATCGCACACTTACACAATTCATTCAGACCCAGGAGGGTGGTCTAGGCAGCGACGGAACTAAGGTTTCACCGCCCACATCAACTGACGCAGGCCTGGTCCTCGCGCGACCTGAACGTCCGAGAATCCGATCGACAACAGCAACTGACGGTATTGCGTTTCAGAATACTCTCGACCCGTGCGGGTGCGTAGAAGCATCGTGACATCCGACAGGACCGTCGCTAGCGGTGTGTATTGACTATCATCCAACAGTTGCTCAAAAACCAACAGGACTCCGCCTCGCGGCAAAGCGGCGTAGCATTTTCGGACCAAACGCGAGCCTTCCTCCAAACCCCAATCGTGCAAGACCATGGACAACAAAATAGCGTCATATCCGCAAGGCAATGGATCTTTCCAAAAATCGCCTTCTATGAAGTCAATGCTAGTATGACTTTGGCGTCCAAGAGTACAAACAGCCGGTCTGTCGAAGACATGCACAACCAACTGGGGATACGACTTAGCCAGCGTATGGGCAAGAGTGCCGGAACCGCCCCCGACATCCAATAAACGGCGGATCTCTCCAAATGGGAACAATCGCGCCAATGTTTGTCCTTCCATGCGCGACAACGCTTGCATAGCCTGAGTAAAGTGCGACACAGGGGATCCGGCCTGAGTCGTGGCGGAAAAGATATCGGTGGGGCCGGTCTCCGAATGGACTTGAGGCGCATTCTGCAAGACCGCTTCTTTTAAATGCGCATATGACGTATACACGTCTGTCTGGTAATACTGCAAAAGCCCCCCAATGAAGGAAGGACTTTCTGGGTTCAAATAGGCTTGCACGACGGCCGTGTTAGCGAATAGACCTCCTTTTTCCTCTAAAAACTCGAGGGCCACACACGCACGCAAGAATCGTATCCCCGAGTCATACGGCACCTGAACCGCATCACACAACGCCGAGGAGCATAGTTTTCCTTGAGACAATGCCGAGAAAATACCGATTTCATTGGCCACCATGAGGATCTGCGACACTTCAAAACCCATCAAGGCGGCCACCAGTGGCGCAGGAGAAAGATCTCCCTCCCCTCTTTGCACCAGCTTCCAATGGCCGTTGGAAATTCGGACCAAACCCGAGGGGTCTGGCGAGGGAAGGGAGAAAGCCTTCACGAACATTCCCAGCGGCTTAAAACCGTGGCGCTATTTTTACCTGAGAAGCCGGCCGTGTTCGTCATGACCGCGTGGAATCGAGCGGTGCGCGCCTTATTGGGCACGCAATCCAAATCACAGGTGGGGTCTGGCACCTCGTAGTTCATCGTTGGAGGAATTGTTTGGTGAATTAAGGAAAGCACTCCCGAAATTATCTGCAAAATTCCCGCGGAGCCCAGTGTATGACCGATGGTTGACTTTATCCCGGTCAGCATTATTTTCTGGGCTTGAAACCCAAATGTTTTTTTAACAGCCAACGTTTCCACTGTTTCATTTAAGGGTGTTGAACTCCCATGAGCAAAAAAGACACCAATATCAGAGGGACTTCGTCCGCTGTCTTCGATAGCCAGATGAAATGCGCGGGCGGTTTGTTCCCCCGAAGGATCGGGAGCAGTCATGTGATACGCATTAGAGGTCGTCCCATACCCACATAACTCCGCATAAATAGTGGCTCCTCTCGCGCGGGCGTGCTCGAGTTCCTCTAAAACGACGACTGCACCGCCTTCGGCCAACACAAACCCGTCACGTGATTTGTCAAAAGGCCGACTGGCGTGCATGGGATCATCGTTTCGGGTTGAAAGTGCACGCATCGAACAAAAAGAATTGAGACACAGCGGTGTAATGGGCGCTTCAGTTCCGCCCGCTAAGGCCAAATCCTCCCAGCCCTCGCGAATCGAGGTAAACGCCATCCCCAGGGCATCGATCGATGACGAACAACCGGTTGAAACCACTTGGCTCGATCCTCGCAGACCCAGGATCAACGAAATGTATCCGGAACACGCGCTCGGGAACCACCCTTGATACCAGCCGGGAGGCATCGCGTCCAACTCGAATTCTTTTGCTCGTTTGAAGTCGGCTTCGCAGGAATCGACTCCGGCGACGGCCAGGCCCATATAAACGCCCCATCGTGATACCTCCGTTTGGGTGGGGTTAAGCTTCGCATCATCCACCGCTTGAAGTGCTGCGCTCACACCCATCTGATAGGCACGGTCCATTCGATGCAAATGCTGCGAGGGGATCCGTGGATGCGGCATGAAATTCTTCACTTCACCTGCAAACCGAGTGGAGAAAGCCGACGCATCAAACCGGGTAATGGGCCCCACCGCGTTTTGGCCCGACACGAGTGCGTCCCAGAATTCTGTTTTCCCGCTGCCGTTGGGCGCCACGACACCAAGCCCAGTAATTACGACACGTCGAGGCTTCATACGCGCTTGAACACGAGCGTGCTGTTTTTGCCCATAAAGCAAAAAGAGTTTTGAATGACGGCTTCCAGGGAAACGGGTTTCCCGCTCGTCGACGTTAACGGAACCGCAAAATCATCTTCGGGTTGCTCGCATGAGGGATGCATGGGCAACGCTTGGGCATAGAGCGCCATCGCTGAAGCCGCCGCTTGAAAGCCCCCTAAAGCCCCAATCGGGTTGCCCGTCCAGGCGCTGATGGCCCGGACAGCAGGCGTGTGCCTGGTTTCATCAAAAACCTGACGAATGCAGCGACGTTCCATGCGGTCATAGGCGGGAATTGAAAATCCTTGCGCATTCACCCAGCCCACCTGGCGAGCAGAAATGTGGGCCTCCCGGAGGGCATCATGCATCGTTCGCTCAATCCCGTAGCCGGTTGGCTCCGGGCGGAAAATGTCGTAAGCACTGTTCGCGGTTCCATAGCCGGCTAATTCCGCATAGACCGTAGCCCCTCTCGCACGCGCATGCGCCGCGTTCTCAAGCACCAACATACTGGCCCCCTCGCCTAGGACCATTCCATCCGCATGGCGGCTAAAAGGACAGCTGGCCAATTCTGGCGCTTCATTTCGGCGACTGAGCCATCCGTCCCGAGCCATCGCCCCCACAAACATCGGGATCAATGGAGCCTCGGTCCCACCGGCTAACATCATTTCGGCTTTCCCGCTTCGAATCAGACGGTAGGCCATTCCGATGGCATCGGTCGCAGACGTATTTCCGTTGCATAACGTTAACACAGGACCTTTCATCCCTAAACGAATCGACAACAGACCATTCGACCCGCAGGGGAAAAAAGCAATAGCCAAATAGGGGCTTCCCCATCGAGGACCTTTTCCATAAATGACATCACTCTCTTTTTGCGCATACTCGATGCCACAAACGGCATTACCGATGGAACTCCCAAAATTTTCCATGTTTTCGACTTTTAAATTTAACCCACTGTCTTCGATCGCCATAAGTCCGGCGGCCATGGCCAACACATTGCTTCGATCCACTTTTTTAAGTTCATGAGCGTCAAAATACTGAAGCGGGTCAATATCCACCTCCCCAGCGATTCGACTCGAAAGACGGCTGGAGTCGAAGCGCCGAATGGAACGGACCCCTGAGAGTCCTGTGATAAGCGCCTGCCAGAACGCTTGCCTCCCTAGTCCATTCGGCGCTACGACTCCGATACCGGTCACAACGACAGGGTTAACCATGACTGATGCGAGGCCAAAATGCCCCGACCTCCCGTTGATAGTGGCGGTACGACTCTCCTAAAGAGCGCACCAAAGCACGCTCTTCAAGGTGCCATCTCAGCATGAGGAGGGGCACATATATCCCAGCGCCCAAGATCAGAAGCGTTCGAAAAGCGTTGAACGTAAGGCCTACAGCAAGCACCTCGATAAGCATGCACAACAGGAGCGGATGACGGACATAGCGATAGAGCCCTTTTCGAATCACGTGATGGCGTTGTCGAATTTCGATATCCGGACTAAAAAAACGACCCAGGTCACGTATGGCTTTTTCGCGCAACAAAAGCGCAACCCCATAAAGCGTCACCCCCAACGCGCTGATACCCCAATGGAAAGAGTTTGCTTTCTGCCACCCTTCAGCCGCACCAATGGCCATGTAGATCAAAAATCCAATGGTCATAACCCAAAACATCGGTTTGGCCGTTGTCGATCCACGACCCGAGGCGTGCGCCTGTCGAACCACCACAATTAAGCGACTCAAGCGAAACAAGAGACTTAAAATCCCATACCCTCCGATAAACACATAGGGCGTCATAAGCGATCCTCTTTTTTTTCGGCTACGGATTTGATGGCTTTAAGTACAAGGCGTGCGGTCTTTTCGATTGCAGGCTTGGCTACCCAGCGCTCCATCCACCAGCGTTTCCACCATGGGCGCACATGAACATCATGACGAATGCAAAGAGACGCACCTTGAGTGGCTGGGGCAATCAACCATTGAATCCGCATGCCTTGCAGCGGGCCTTCCAGTTGCTCAAAATGAAGCCCAACGTTCGGCTCCCAATGAACAAGGGACAACCAGCGTCGACGTCGACCGTGGATCATGGCTTCGCGCTGAACCACGGCACCCTCGGAGCGCCGTTCCACAATTCGACTTTCAATATACCCAGGCAATAAGGAAGCATGACGTTCAACGTCGCTGATCACGCCGTACAGGTGATCAACGGAGCAATGCACCTCAATGGAATCTTTAAGCTGCAGCATCGGAATCCTCCACCAGAGCCACTGCACGAACCCAGCCCGCACTGCCTTTTTCAATTTTGATCGGAAAGCAAAATACCCAGAAGCCGTTTGCACAAGGGAGTTGATCGAGGTTCCCAAGCTTTTCAATATGGCAATATTCTCGTTCGCGACCCGCCATGTGTGCGGGAAGAATGGCGCTGTTATCCCCGGAAGCTAAATAGTCTTTCAGCATGTTCCCGGCCGGGCGGTCAAAACCCCACGCATCGATACCAATCACGCGTATCCCTTTATCTAAGAGCCAAAACGTAGCGTCACGTCCCATGCCCGGGTGTGCAGAAAAATAATCGGGCTTTTCAAAGTGCTTATCGGCCCCGGTCATTAATAGAACAATCTCTCCCGCGGCAAGAGTGTGAGGAATTCGATTTAAAGCGCATTTCAAATCATCAATAGAAATAAGCGAACCTGGCGCCTTATGCCTTAAATCCAAAACGACCCCAGGACCCCAGCACCAAGACAAGGGAATTTGATCGATCGTTTTCGCGGTTAGAGAACCGCTGAGCGGGCCAAAATGCCAGGGAGCATCCATATGCGTTCCGGCATGAGAATCCAGTTGGAGGTTTTCGTTGGCTAGCCCGAGATGATCATGAAACGCATCTGTCGTGATGGTGGGCGAGGGACTGCCTTGTGGCGAAGCCTGCTGGATGAGATGCGTGGCCACAGCCGCGAGCTCATGCGCTGCATGGGCATGATCAATATATTGAATTTGAGGCGGACCTGGCTCCGCCGTATTGGGCGAAATCGGAAGACTTAAATCGACCACTCGACAACGACGGAGATCCCGCAAGTTCGCACCCATAGTTGGGCTCCTCTCGGGACTTCTCAGAGGTGTGTGTCGCTAGGGAGATGTTTACTTTCACTGACCTGGCAGGCCATGCTCGTTTAAGAGCGCGGTGAATCTAGAAAAAGATTTTTAAGCTGTCAACATTTATTTAGGAAAGAAGTAAAACGTTATCGAGGAGTAACGATTTTTATGGTACGCAGTTCTTCTGTTTCTTGACCGCTGATGCGAACGTCCTTCTCGGCGAGATCCTCTAAAAATTCGACGATTTCCTGCGTGATCCGTTCACCTGGAATTAACACCGGAATACCGGGAGGGTAAGGGGTCAGCGTTTGAGCACTGATATGGCCCACGGATTTTCGCAGCGGTACGCGTTTGGCGGTTTGCTGCAGGAAAACATCGCGAGGCGTCATGACCATCTCGGTTGACAACGAAGGCAACTGGAACACCCAATTTTTCTCTTTGCCCACATCCATACGGTCAATGTCTTCGATGGCGGCAACCAGCCGTTCAACGTCTTTTTTGGTGGTCCCCACCCCCATGATAGCGATCAAATTAAACAAATCAGCACAGTCCACCTGAATCTGATATTTATGGGCCAATAACTCCTCCACGTCATGACCGGAAAGACCCGTGCGCGTTACGTTAAACGTCAGCTTGGTCACATCCAAGTCGTAGCCTTTCGCTCGAATTTCTCCCTGCGTGATGGCGTAGATTCGCTGGAGTTTATTAATTCGCTCTCGTGCCATTTCGGCTAACTTCATGACACGCGAGAATATTTTTTCCCCATGAAAGTAAGCTTGCCGGCGTGCCGCATCGAGAGAGGCCAGGGTCACATAATTGGGGCTAGTCGTTTGAAGAATCGAAAGAATTTTCCTTACGCGGTTGATATCCACTGCATCCGAGTTAATGTGAAGCACGGAGCCTTGAGACATGGCGCTTAAAATTTTATGCGTCGACTGCACGCACATATCCGCCCCGGCCTCCACGGCCGACATCGGCAAATCTTTATGAAACTTCAGGTGCGCCCCATGAGCCTCGTCCACCAGCAGCATTTTCCCCTTTGAATGGCAGAGGTCAGCGATTTTTTTTAAATCCGTCACGACGCCGTGATAGGTCGGACTTGTGACAAAAACCGCCTTGGCTTCGGGGTATTGGCGAAGGGCTTCTTCAATTTGCGCGGCATCCGAATCAAAAATAATGTCCAAATGCTGATCAACCTTCGGCTGAATCCAAATGGGCCAAATCCCAGACATGATGACGCCCGACAACGTCGATTTATGGGCATTGCGCGACAAAATAACGGAATCCCCGGGATGGCAGGAAGCCATGAGCATCGCCATGTTTCCGCAAGACGATCCGTTGATTAAAAACTGGGAGTATTTAACCCCATAAGCTTGCGCCATGAGCGCTTGGGCTTTTTTGATGGGTCCCACCGGGTCATGGAGCGAATCGACCTCTGGGAATACCGTCACATCCATTCGCCACACATTTCGACCCGTATAAGCACGCAATTTCGGGTCGATTCCTTGTCCGTTTTTGTGCCCGGGAGTGTGGAACGACACCACTTCACGTTTAGCGTGACGAATTAAGGTATCCATTAAGGGGGTACGGTCCTGGGGATTTTCCATAAATGCCTTATATAAGGAAGAGCCGCGCTACTTAAAGAAAAATACGGGTTTCTTTTCCGAAATGACTGCTTTCTCGCGAGCTAGGTGTGTCCGCAGATATTTGGGGATGTTAAACAACCCAACATGGGCTTGGCCGTCGTAAAAGCGAAGATTTTTACCGACCGCTCCCAAACGACGGTCTACTTCTTTGGCAGAAAGTGCGGCGGGGTCCGCTTTTTGGCTGCATAACAAAAATGCCCAAGGCACATCAAAAGACGGCACAAACGCGTAAAAGGGACGAACAACTTTGAACAACTTGCTTAATGTATTGGCCAAAACGGCATGAAAATGGATCTGAATTAAACTCCCCGAACCGGCCTGCGCAATAAACAATCCTCCGGGGCGAAGTCGTGTGAGCATTTTTTTATAAAACTCAAGCGTATAAAGCTGGTAGGCCGGGCCGCCTTCAATGGGCGTGGGTAAATCGGAAATGATTAGATCAAACTGCTCGTTTTGTTCAAGAACAAATTTTCGCGCGTCATCGATGATAAGCCGTGTTTTTTTATGGGTGAGCGTGCCTCGATGCCATTCGCCCAAATATTCTTTACAAAAATCCACCACTTCACCATCGATATCCACCATTGTCACGCGTTTGACACTTTTATGGCGCAGCAATTCACGAACCGTTGCCCCTTCACCGCCGCCTAAAATGAGAATGTCTTTTACATTTCCATGAAGCGTCATCGCTGGCTGGACCAAACATTCATGATAAACGAATTCATCCAATTGAGCGGACTGCATTTCCCCATCCAAAATAAGACAACGGCCAAAAGAATGCGAATCAGCCAGCACCGCATTTTGAAATTGAGTCCGCTTGCGTATAAGAATTTCTTTAAAGTGATGGGTGTGCGATTCGTGAGGTGAAAAGCGCTCCGTGAACCAATCGGAAGAAATTTCCGTTTCTACTGGCGTGGGCGCAGAGCCCGTGGCAGAAGGATCCAATACGTCCAATTTAGGGTTTGTGTTTCAGAAGTTTTGCAGGAATGGGGAGAACCCCGCGTTTAAGTTCGATCGCGGTCATGTTCTTGGCCTTAAATCGTTTGGCCATATAGTGATAGGCTTTCCACGGATTAATCTCGGTTCCACACGTATAGACATCGACCGAAGCATAATTGAATTCGGGCCAGGTGTGGATCGCTAAATGCGACTCGGCGATAACCACCACACCGGATATCCCATGAGGGTTGAACGTGTGAAACACCACATCCACAATTCGCGCTTTGGCGTATTTCGCGGCATCCACCATAACCGCTTCTGCTTTATGAACATCGTTCAGAATTTTGGGGTCGCAACTGTACAGCTCGATGAGTAGATGGCGGCCGAGTGATCTCAAGATGAGCGAAATTATAGATTTTCTGTTCTACGAGTCAAGAAAATTTCCCCTCAATTTCCGAATTTTCGCGACATGTTTTCTATCCCCATAAACGCAAGTCCACGCCGCCATAGACCATCCGGCCCGGAAGCGGATACCCGCCGCGTTCACGGAAGCGTTTCCCCAGAATGTTATCTACCCCGAGATAAAAATCCATCTGACGAACCGGATATTGAAATCGCGCGTCCCAAGTGGCCACGGAGGACATTTTGGATCCCGTTCGATTATCATTTTCATATGAGGAACTCCTGTAGCGCACAATATGAGTCATCGTAAATTTTTTACCCAGAAGAAATTGTGCGTGATAGGAGGCTTGATGTCGCGGGCTTAAACGCAAAGTCACAGGACGTGAAAACCCCGGCGGAGTTCCATGGTTCTCCAAGTATTGATAGGTGACACGGTTTAAAAACCGAGGGCTTCGCGAATAGTTAAAGGCGATCTCGCCTCCCTGGCGACGCACGCGATCGACATTCACGGGAGCATCCGCCACATTCCCCGTGGTTTGGATCAAATCGGACGCGATGGCACGGAAATAGGTCGCTTTGACGCTGGCGGAATCACGATGAAGCTCAAACCCGGCGTCGTAAGTCCATATTCTTTCGGGACGGAGCGCCGCGTTGCCCTGAATGCTGAACCCATCTCCCAAAAACGTTAGCGGCGTAAACACATCATCTAAGGTAGGGGCTCGAAACGCGCGCCCAGCGGAACCGGAGAAACGCAGCCTGTCGGACACTTCAACCCAACCTTTGATGTTGGGGTCCGTCGAAGGACCAAATTGACTGTTGTTGCTAAACCGAACGCCGGGGATCAGCGTAAAACGCGACCAGGACCACGTTTCCTGTAAGAACCATCCCCAATTTTCCACATGGGCCGTCACATTTTTTTGCGGTGTCGTATGGTCTTGGTTATCCAGACGATCCCGCAGAAACGTCCCCCCAGCTAATAGACCGCGCGGAAGATTTAGCTGCGCTTCCAAGCCGCGGTTAAACTCATGCCGTTCGGAGATTCGAGGAAAATCCAAATTACGATAATCGACATGTCGTTGCGAGCCGAAGGCTCGAACGCTGAGCATCGCATCCTTCGAAAACGCTAAAAGATATGACGCACGGAGCGCGTCACTCCCCGTGGTTTGCCTTGCCCCTGGCGTGGGCCCTATCCGTTCACTATTGCCGTCATAATGGCTGACCGGTAAATCAGGGTTTAGCCGGCCCGGAATACCCGCCCGCGCTTGATACGAAGAGGCGTCAAAAAGAAGTTTTCCCGCTTTCCCCATGGCCAGCCCTACGTTGCCTCCAAGGGTGTAGATTTTCGCATCCTGATTGATTCGAAAACCGCTTTCACGGGACTGATTCCCAAAGAAAAAGAAATCAACAGGCCCATAACGGGACCCTGCGTCCAATCGATACGTAGGCCCGCCTAAGGAATTGCCTTCCACGCCAACGTGACTGGTCGGCAAGCCCTCATGCGACGCGCGTGCCGAGATGATGTTGATCACGCCGCCTGAGGCATTTGGACCATAAAGGACAGACTGATCGCTTCGGACAATTTCGATACGGTCTATTTGCTGCACGCTAATCTCGGCCAGGTCTTGGCTTCCGTTAAATGCCACACCGCCCCAAGGCCGCCCATCCACGAGGACGAGCGTTTGGGCAGAAGGCGCCCCGCGAAGGCTCGCCTTTTGAGGACTTGCCAGGTGGCCTTGCGTATGGAAACGAAACGGTGTCAAGAGCGCCAGCACATCTCCCGCGGTCCGCACGCGCAAACGCCGAATTTCATTCGCCGAAATTACGTCCGCGGTCGTTGGAAGCGATTTTGAATCTTGGGCAGAGCGGGTGAGCGAGATAATTACATTTTCGTCTGAAGAATCCGTCATGGCCCGGGGAGCCGGCGCGGAAAGCGTTTCACCGGTTAACGCGACAGAAGCGGTGATGGTAGAAACAGGCGCGACTGGATACGACAAAGGCGGGCCCACCGGTTCGGAAGCGCTCGGGTCCGCCCAGGCATCACTACCCATCAGGATAAGGAAAGAAAAGGCTAAGGCGCGCTTATTCACCGTGCCAGTGTATCAAGGTGTTTTTAGTACTTCCAGGCAACTCCACCCAAGAACGTACGGCCAGGCAACGGATAACCCGCTTGCTCTTCGTAGCGGCGATTGGTCACATCGCGAACGCTGAGGTAAGCTTCGAGTTGTTTCCAGCGTTTGGTCAATTTCGTATCCCAGAGCACCATCGAACCCAGCTTCGTTCCCGTTTCATTATTACCTGAGAAGCGCGCGTCCACGTAGCGAACCGCGTTGTCCCAGTCAAAATGCGAACAGGGAGAAAACGTCGCGACCCAGTTGACCGTATGCCGCGGGCTGTAGCGTAACTCCACATCATCCGTAAAGCCCGGAGGGATACCGCGATTATCCAAATACGTGTAATTCACCGTGTCGCGTGAGTGGGTTCGAATAAAGTCCGTAATTTTATTTTTTGACTCCCCCATCGAAGGGAGGATTCCAAACAATGCATTCAGAAGGATTGAGCCGTCCGTTTTATCCAACTGAAGTTCTGCGCCTTGACGGCGAGCATTGCCGATATTGATCACTGTTGAAGCATTATCCAGCGTACTTTGGATTAAGTTGCTTACGTTGGTACGGAAATAGGTGGCTTTAAAACTTACGGCATCGTTGTAAAGTTCAAACCCACCGTCATAGCTCCACGCCGTTTCGGGCTGCAGGCTCGGATTGCCTCGATAGCTAAACCCAAAACCAAAGTTTGTGAATGGATAATAGAGTTCATCTATCGTCGGAGCCCTAAACGACCTGGCGGCAGAGCAGGAGATACGTAGGTTGTCGGTGGCATCCACAATCGTTTGCACGCGTGGGTTCTTAGACCAGCCAAACTGGCTATGCCGGTCAAAACGACCACTGGGGATTACCGTCAACGGCTTCCAATAAAACTTTTCTTCAATAAAAAACCCCACGTTTTCGGCCTTTCGCGTAAAGGAGCTCCTCGGCGTGATGTGATCGATGCTGTCTTCCTTGTCTTGAAGGAAACTTCCGCCGAACGTCAACCCCAAGGGCGCATTCACCTTCACCTCGCTTCCTTTCGACCATTCTGTGCGGTCCGTATTTACGAAGCTGGGCCGGTCTTTATAGATGACTCTGCGCTCGGACCCCCAAACGGAAGTGGTCAGCTTCGAATCCCTTGGCAAGCCGATTTCATGAGAGGCTCGCAGTGACTGGGTTTGTGTGGTCTGGTTGGCCTGGGACGAAACCGCCGCGCGTTCGCGGTTTGTATCGAAGCGATTCGTTGGAATAGCCGGGAAAAATTGCCCAGGAATTCCCTGGTCGGCTTGATACAGCGCACCGCTGAGCTCTACCCCCCCGGCTTTTCCCAGCGAAAGACCCAGGTGGGTTCCGACGTTTAAGGTTGCGGCTTCGGAATTATCCCGAAAACCGCTCTCGTTTTGTTTATTTCCATACAAGAAATAATCGAATGGCCCTTTTTTTGACCCGACCGAGCCGCGGAAAATATTGCGCCCATAAGACCCGTAGTCGTAGCCTAAGGAACCACTCGTTTTTTCGTTGGTGCCGCGCCGGGTGATGATATGGATGACACCGGCCAACGCATTGGGCCCGTAAAGCGATGAGGCACCTCCTCGAATCACTTCGATACGCTCAATCGCCTCTATGGGTATTTCCGTTAAATCCTGAGAAGAGGCAAAGGCGACACTTCCAATCGGACGTCCATCGATCATGACGAGGTTTTGGTTGGTGTTTGAACCACGCAGCCGAATCGTCTGGAGAGCTCCCAGGGAACCCACCGGCTGAACCTGGATGCTGGTCAGGCGTGAAACCGCTTCACCGGCGGTTTGCGCATTCCAACGCGCAAATTCCGTTGGCCCAACGGACTCGACGGACGTCGGGAGGGTATCCATAGGCAAAGGGGCACGTGTTAAGGAGAGGAAAACGTCCTGATCGGCCGCCGCAAAGGGTGTGCAGAGACAAAATATCCCCAAAAGAGCGCGTGTGTTCATGACGCCCTCGCTCTTAAAGAGAAACAGCGCTTTCCCGCAAAACGGGAAAACGCAGCTGGGACAAATGGAAAGCCCCGAAGAAAAGCGCCGTGTAGGCCAGGTCGCCAAGTAGCGTATGACGAAAAAATGGCGATGCCGCCACGAAACAAGCCGACAGCCCGGCGCCGGTTTGGCTGTAAAGACCGCTTGTCAGCCACACCGCGAAGTTCGTCACAAGGAAAAAAAGCATGGAAGCGCCTAAACTCGCGGATGCCACACGGAGGACTGAAAGGTCGCGCCGTACCCACTGGCCAAGCCACACGGTGACGGCAAAGCACCCATACACCACCCCAACCAATGAATGCCAACCCAGGACCAGATCCGAGATGAACATGGCCAAGAGAGGCACCAAAAAGGCTATTTTTCGATTGGAGAAATGCACACCTGCAAAAAGTGCCATCGCGGCAATAGGCGTCGCATTCCAAGGATGAGGCATTAGACGCAGTGCAGCGGCGAGAGCAACGACTCCGGTCAAAGTCCAGAAACGTAAGTTAAACATGTAAGGCTCCTTCCCTCGAAGTTTTAGGATGGCGACGGACAGTAGACCGGACTTAAAGAAGTGAGTGAGCGATTGAGCGAGTAAGCGATTATGGAAAGTCACTCCTTACTTACTCGCTCACTCGCTTACTGGCTTACTCACCACCATTCACCGTTGCGGGGCAGCTCTCGATTTTCACGAGATTCCTCTACCCGTCGCGTTTGAAAGAACAAATGAAGCGGACGGATTATGGTCGCAGGTGCAACATCTTGTCAACAAGTTCTTTAAGCTCCGATATCGATCCTCCCCGATACCGACACCGATCCCGGCTGTGTGGGGAAACGCCTGAACAACTCCCGAGCCTTAAGCAACGGCAGAGGCAGTGGGAGTTGAGGTGACTTTATTGAAAGCCGGACGAACGGGGGCGGTGTCGGGCCTGCGGGGGTGGCTGTTAAACGACATAACAAAAAGAAAACAGCACCAAATCGCTAAAGGCAAAAAGACATAAAGTGACGACTTTTTGCCTTTAAACGCTGATTCTTTGGTGCTATTTTCTTTTTGTTATGCCGTAAGCCGCCTCTCGAAACCGGAAATGCTTAAGCCGCGGCGGCAAAACTGGCCAACAGAGTCGCCGTGGCCACTTGATTATTGGCTAGGAATTCCGGACGCGCCGCCTCGGGGACGCCAAGCGCAATAGCTCCCAACAGCGCAATGGAAGGCAAATACCCCGCAGGCTTACGCATCGCGGCTTGAAACGCGGAGAACAACCCGGGGGCCTTAAGCTGATTTTCACGGGCACCCGCACGGACGGCCAGCGCGCGCTGACTCTCCAACTCACGCAATACACTCCGACCGATTTGGAACATTGACCATAAACCCAACACCACCAACCCTACTGGAAGAAGAACATCTAACGACGTCCCGACCACGTTCAAAACGGCTTGCGCATGAGGCTGAACCGCTTCTGTTAAGGGTTTCAGTGGGACCGTCGCCTGTGCCATGCCTTGGGCTTGGCTTAACAAAAGCCCGGCCGCGGCTACAAGCGCTGAAACAATTCCGCCCAAAAACCATCTGCCCAATCCTTTACTAGACATGGTAAGAAAGTTCAACAAACGAGCAAGCAATGTAGGCCGCTTATATTTAACGTAGACCACACCTTCTAAGTGCAAGATGATTTCAATGTCAATGGCTTGTGTTAGTTCCACATCCGGATGCAAGATCAGCCTTGTCCCAAACATCGGTGTCGGGGATACCTGAACTGCTAAACGCTGATTTCGGAGATTCGGGAATTTCTCCCAAAAAGCATCCAAGAGATCCTGCATCGTAAACCGTTGACTCTCCGTACCATCCAAACGAATCGCGGTTCCTTTCGCCTGCCCTGTCGCTGCGGACAATTGCTCGGACAACGAAACCAATCTAGCCCAATGGGGACCCTGGATGGTCGGTGGCAAGGCAAGCCCCTGCTGAATTACGGGAATAATACGTTGGGCGGATAGAGATTCGCTGTCGGATTGGGGCATGACGGGGTCGAGAAGGACGCCAAAAGTATGAACCAAAGCCTCCCAACGCCTTTCTACGACGGCTTTGACCATCAAACGCCGCACCTCATTGCCAATTCCTGGGTCTCCAAACAACATTGAAAATCGGCTCAATGTTTTTTGTTCATATGCAACTCGCTCTGATGAAATGATGTAACCACGTTCGTCTTCCCCATCGAGATAATTTCGAATTCCGGTCTCAAGATGAGAGGCGATATCGGCCGGGATGGCGTCATTGTCATGACTACCCGCGTCTGAGGCCGGCCCATCAGCGGCGCCGCTAGGGTGCCATACAAGCTCAATTTTTTTTGCGCGGCCTAAATTGGCTCTACGATCAGTAGTTGATATTTGACCATCCACAAACGCTGCAAGCTTTATATTTTTGGCTAGTGGATAGTGAGTACGCAACGCATCAAGGATATTCCCTAACGTAGGCTTTCCTTCACCGCGGAGAACAACCGGAACGCCCCCCATCCCAGGGTCTGCAATTCCAATCTTCAACTGAAAAGGGATATGTACTGTTTTCTCCCAGTGTTGGGGAGGGTAGATTAAACGCCACAAATACATAACAAAGCTCCAAATACGAGTGCGCAACAACGTCAGCGGTGGGATAAGCCCTTTCAGAATGACAGGGCTTATTCGCTCAGGTGAAAGTAGTTCCTGGTCAGAATGGGGCATGACGGGGTCGAGAAGGACGCCAAAAGTATGAACCAAAGCCTCCCAACGCCTTTCTACGACGGCTTTGACCATCAAACGCCGCACCTCATTGCCAATTCCTGGGTCTCCAAACAACATTAAAAATCGGCTCAATGTTTTTTGTTCATGTGCAACTCGCTCTGACGAAGTGATGTAACCAAGTTTGTGTTCCGCATCGAGGTAGCGTCGAACGCCGGCCTCCAGATACGGGGCGATATCAGCCAGGATGGCGTCTTTGTCATGACTACGCTCGCGTGGGGCCGGCCCGTCTGCGGCGCCTGACCCGAAACTGGCCAACTCAAAAGTTTCATACGGCGTTAAATCGGCCTCGGGATCGGTGATGCGCTGCCTGCCATCGACCAGAACAGAAATAAATCCCGAGCGGAATTCTGGGAACGCTTCTCGGTAGGCGTTGGCAAGCGCTGCCAGCGTGAAAGGGCCATGACCACTTAGGACAATTTTGCGACCCCTTAACTTTTTGTGCGCCTCTTGTGGCGTTAGTCGATTGTTTAGCAGGTGATTTACGTGTGGCTGCGGAATAACGATCTCATTCGCCCAAAAGGCGAGCCGGTAGAAGGCAAAGTGATGTTCGTCTTCAGGATATACCGTTCGAAAGTCAATGACAGCGCCGGGTCGGTCGTCGCCGGTGCTAACAACAGAACGAACTTTTCCGACAATCGTTTCTCTGCCGCGAGCGCCTGCTGCTTCCTCCAGAGGGATTCCGATTACGATGTCATTGGAACGGAGATTATTAACGAAAACTCTCGCGGCCCCATAATGGCGGAGCTTCTTTCCCGTAAGCCCATGAGCCAGCCTCTTTGCCCCAGGAATTTCGTCCCAAACTACGGCCCTAATGATGTCCTCGATTCGAACCAAACCGCTCTCCGGGGCCGGCCCATCGGCGGCGCCTGACTTGAAATGGATCAAATTAATAGGCTCATTTGCCATTAAATGGGCTATTGGCGCTGCACCCAAAACGGATTTGGCGGCGATGGCCACATCGTAGGCGGTGATGTCGGCTTTTTGGTATCGCTGGGCCTCCGTCATGTCACCTTGGATGTCGGTGGCGAGCCACTGAACGTAAAAGCGAAGCTTGGGTTCGGTTCCCGAAGGACGAACGGTCAAATGACTGCCATCGGTGAAGTAAAAACGCACTCCTTCTTCAGGGAAGAAACTTTTGAGCAAGGCTGGATTGTTTCGAAGCTCTGGATCGCTTAAAAGTGGCAGCAAATCCTTATACGATTCGACCGGGAAATTTTCGGAATCGGCATATTTTTGATCCTTAGGAACAAAGATCTCAACCCGAGCAACCAATTTATGGTCAATGCTGAGATTCCAGCCATTGCCCACTCGGCGAGCATGCTCGAGAACGCTTTGGAGATACCTAATTTTTTCCGCTGCCCCGGCTTGAGTAAAAGCAAACTCTTTGGATTGATTGGTAGTTGAGAAGTACCCCACCTTTGCATAGAGCTCATCCCACAAATACTGGTTGAGTGTTTTCCCCAAGCTGGACGCATACGCAGCCACTTCGGCCAGCAACACCAACGCCATGAGACCGTCTTTTTCCATGGTGTGCCCGCGTTTTCCGAGGCGCGATCCTGGAGCATCATCAACAAACCCATTTACGCGCGCCCAAAAATCATCATGATTTAATCCTCGATAATCATGACGCAAAGAATAATATCCGGCACCATCTATCATTAGAATATTCTGATCTAGAAGATATCCTAAAGCTTCGGTAAGTTCTTGCTGCGAGTATCCGTAATAGCTCACTTTGTCTGATAACAACACAGAATCAGTCGAAGAGGGAGAACTTTTTTTAATTAAAGAATTTTCCTCCTCATCCCAATCTAATCCAAGCTGATTATCTTTTTGAAAAAGGTGAAGCAACGCATAAATCACCGGCGGCGCTCCTCCAATAGAAAAACCCCCGCTTTCCTCTTGTCCGCTGATATTGATGACACCACGACGCCATCCGTCTCGAATAGCATCCGCCACCAACGAAAACCCCACGAACGGTTCAATAATTTCGATATGAGCAAACCCTCTGGACTCAGCATAGGCCTTAAGGGCTTTGATTTGATCCGTTGTGACGTGCGTCTTAATGATCGAAAAGTGCAGATTTTTCTTTTGATCAAACGTCAAAATCTCTGAAAGGCGATCGATGCGGTATTTTGTAATCAACGCCCAGGTATCGTTTGCAGGAAGAAGTCGCAGCGCCGCAAAATCCACCTCCTCACGCCATTGAGGCGGCACCACGTAAAAGACGAGTTGTTTTTCTTGAATGGACGGGTCATCGGACAATTGCTCCGCTGGTATGGGGACAGCCACACCCGCGCGATCGGCGTCGGGATCCGTACCCATTACAAGCCCTCGCTTTTGTCCAATCTGAAAAAGCACTCGCTTCATTTTTTCTTCAGAACCCAATTCTTCCCGAAGCGACTGCATGACCACGGCCCACGCATGGGCTTGCCCAGCCGAATTCCCAGGGTCAGGGATCAAGGCTTTGGGTTTGTGGTTTGCAAATAGAGGAAAAAGCCCATCCAAGCGGGCAAACTCTTTTACAGAATGGGAAGGCAACCCCAGGCCTTCGGGATTCATCAGCAAGCGGTTGTACGTATTTTCCCCATTACCATACATGGCTGAATACAAAGAATACATATTCGCAAGATGTTCACGAATAACGTTAATTGGCAACAACAAAAGGTCCAACACATGCCGGCGATGGGCTTCATGAATATTGCGAACGGCCGGAATACCGTTTGCAGTTGCAGGGGGATCTTCCTGTCCCAAAAAAGTTAAACCCTTCCTGCCGTTTTCTTGCCAAGCCATGAATGTTAAAGGCCCCATGGTTTTGGAGGGTAGCCGAATAACGCCCGTAGGATCTGCAAGATTTGCGGACGCCTTCACAATCCAAGCGACATCTTCCAACGTCACGGGAAAAATGCCGTTCGCAGGATCACCATAGATGGAAGCTTCAATGGCTTTTCGCAGTGTTGGCGATAATTGAGCGCCCACAGGGTCGCTCACTTTGTACCCATTGAAGGCTTCTGGATTATGAGAGGCGCTAATTAAGATCCCTAAGTCCAACTTGAGTTCCGCCACAGAAAACGACATTTCTGGCATTGGAGAACTCACATCGAAAAGGAAAACATCCAACCCCTCATGAATAAAAATGGCCGCCACAAGATCGGCAAAACCACGCCCATGAACGCGGCTGTCCCATGTAATGGAGACACGGGGGCGCGTCGTGCGCCCTTTCGCCACTTGAGTTCGCTTAAAGTGTCGCGCCACACCCGTCGTCAAACGAGCGATCGTCACATTGTTGACGGTGTTGGATCCTTTTAAAATAGGCGCTGTAAAACCATGATCACGAAGTGACACCAATTCATCAGTGGTGAGTGCCGCTTTTGACCGAGGGCCCGCGGTGCCAAACTTCAGCTGATCACTAAAGGCCGTCACGATGTCTTCCCAGCGCTGATTTTCAATCGCCCGAACGATGCCCAAACGAGTAAACCGGTCAATCGAGGAACTGATCGCCCACAACTCCACCTGGGTCATTGTCTTTTCAAGCAATGCCGCAGCCTTTTCAGCCGTAAAAACACCTTCGGATTTCTTTTTATCTAAATACAGAGCGATCCCATTGCGAAGATCTTCTTTTAAGCCAGACCACCGAGAAAGGACCTCGGCCAAATTTTTCGTTTCCTCTCTGTCAGAGTTCGAGGAGTTAAAAGGGATACCACCAAACTGAGTACGCATACGCCGCGGGGAACGAAACCGGATGGAAGGGAATCGGAGTGTTCGCTTTGCGGTTAACTTGTCCCAAGCCAGAGGAAGCAATTCAAAAACCTTACTAGCACGAACAGCAACCATTGTTACTGAAAGGTGCAGATCTGAAGACATCTCTGCCTGATCCAAAGAAATATTGGAAAGTCGTTTTTCATAAAGCGCACGGGACTGCGCACTGGGGGCTTTGTCTAGGCGGGGGGTGATGACGGTGTAGCTGATGTTGGCTTGTTTAAAGGCGCGGGTGAGGCCCGCGGTGTGGAAGCCTCCGGTGACAAGGGCGAGTGATGGAGAATAAGCAATTGAGCGAGTGGGTGAGTGAGGAGAATCACTTACTCGCTTACTCGCTTCATCGCTTAATCGCTTCAACAGCTTCACCGTGTTCTGCGCCAGCGGCTTGTCGCGCATCAGGGCTACGATGTAGAAGTCGACCGCTGAGCGGATGGTTTCTTCGAGATCTGAAGACGCTGGGTCCCCGCCTACGACCTGCGGGGACGAAGATGAGAGAAGTTTCTCGGACACCTCCACGAACGCCGGGAGACGCTGGGCGATATACCGCGCTTCTTCCAACGTCACTTCTTGATGCAAGAGGCGCTGCAAAAGGTTCACCATCTCACCCGCCTGTTTGACGTTTTGGCCTAAAACCGAGGTGTCGCGGCGGTGCTTCTTCTTTAAGTAGGAAAGTTCTTCTTGGATGGGTTTGAGCTTGGCCTCCAACGCTTGGCGGCTGGCCAGGGTTTTTTTGTAGAGGTCTTTGTTAAGGCCGTAATAAGACGCGCTGTCTACCCCATAAAGAATCTTGCCGTCACCCTTGAGAATCGAGAACGCCTCATCCCCCGAAAGCTCGCCTTTTTTAAGGAAATAGTCCACGAGTTTTGTTTTGAGTTTGCCCGCGGGGTAGACGGCTAATTTGGTGGTGTCGTAGACGCCTTCGACCCCTTCCACGGCCACGGGGCCCGAGACGATCTTCTGGGTAAAGAGGTGATCTAAAATTTTGATGATGCGTTTCTGCGTTTCGTAGTGCAGGTGGAGGTCTTGGATGATCACGATACGGGGGGCCGAAGAAGAACTCGCCCAAGACTCGGTGATAAAGCCCAAGCGTGGCGATAAGTCAAAAGGAAGAGCGACCGGAGAAGCCAAAGACGGTTGTGCCAGGGATGGAATTAAGAGCGCGAAGGATAAAACGGTTGAAAGAACGCGGGTTAATAAGTGCATAGTAAGGTTGCCTTTTATTTGGTGCAGACGCGAGGGACTATAGGCAAACGCGAGGGAATGGCCAATGAGCGAAAGGGCTGGAAAAATGAGCCTGAAGGGCCCTGGGCCTTAAAACAACTTACAACGACGTTCAATGACTTGACGGCGTTCGGGGACGCAAAGGCGTTCAGAGGCATGACGGCGTTCAACGAAGAACGACGTTTTGAATCTGAACGCTTGTGTGTCCCTGAACGCCGTCAGGACCCTGAACGCTTTGCTGTCCTTAAACGTTGTTATCCCCCCGAACGCCTTCCGGCAGATGCTACAATGCGCCATGGCCGCCTGTACTAACTGCAATTTAAAGAAGTCCCGCTGGGCCACCGCACAAGGTTTTCAAATCGGCAAAAAGAATTACTGCTGCATGGGGTGCGGCTTTAGCGGCTGCATTTGCCTTCCCATCCCCAAACGTAAGACGCCCCCCACGCCCCCGTCTCGACCTTCGAGGTAGCTGAGTCTCTCCAACACCAGACGGCGGTAAACCTGGGGGGCGGTATGCCTAAACGGCAGCCAGTGGAATTAGCATTGAGGAACGCATTGATCAGGCCACGCCGGTTTGTGTCTTTCTAAAAAATTGTTTCCTTTCGCTGCCTTCAAGGCTTACCGTCGTCAAGGCGTACCGCCCCGTCTCGACCTTCGAGGTAGCCGAGTCTCTCCAACACCAGACGGCGGTAAACCTGGGGGGCGGTATGCCTAAACGGCAGCCAGTGGAATTAGCATTGAGGAACGCATTGATCAGGCCACGCCGGTTTGTGTCTTTCTAAAAAATTGTTTCCTTTCGCTGCCTTCAAGGCTTACCGTCGTCAAGGCTTACCGCCCTTTCTGCCGTTTAAGGTCTCGCCGTCAGTCCGAGCGAGCGGCCGTTACTTCGATGCCTTCGTCTGTTGATGTGACTTCATACTGCACCGGGCGGCAGCAAACGGTGCAATCTTCGATGAGGGATTGGGTTTCTTCTAACGGCTCCACATCTATTTCGATGGTCTCGCCACAGTAGGGACACTGAACAGAATGGGTTTCAAGGGACACGCCTACATTATGCCACTCAGACTTTTGAAGTCACAAATTAGGATTCCAGACCTAAGCGGCTTTGGCGGCGGGGGCTTGGGCGCGCTGCAACGTAAAGTGAAAATGGCTCCCTTTACCGACTTCCGACTCTACATCGATGGCGCTCCCGTGGGCTTCTACAATCCCTTTCGAGAAGGACAACCCGATACCGAATCCTACAGCGCGGTCTTCGGCTTTCACTTGCTGGAATTTGCCAAAAAGTTTTTTTATGGCCTCCGGAGGGATTCCTCGGCCATTGTCTTGGATGGAGATCATGACGCCCTCATCCACCGCCTTGGCGGAGAGTTTCACCCACCCGCCTTCCATCGTGTATTTGATGGCGTTTCCGGTTAAGTTTTCGATCACGCGGTCGATCATACCGGCATCGGCATTGACCCAAAGTTTCTCATCTAAACATTCGGCGCTTAAGTGGATTTTTTTGGCTTCCGCATGGAAACGCAAATCCCCGGCAATTTTTTCCAACACCCCTTTGATCTGAACGGGCGAAAAATTAAGGTTCAGTTTTCCGGCCTGCAAGCGCGCCAAACTTAAAATGGTTTCTACGAGCCCCAGCGCGCGCTTGGCCGATTGCCGCGCGGAACTCACCAATTTGCTCAGTTCCTGTTCGCCTTGGGGCACCTGAAGCTCGGACAACCCCAAGTAACCGATCGTCGCCGCCAGCGGCGTACGCAAGTCATGCGTGATCCCGTTAAAAAAGTCTTCTTTCATGCGGTCCAACTCTTTGTCTTGGGTAATGTCTCGAATAAACACCATGATGCCCAACCGTCGTCCAGATTCCGTGGAAACAGGTTGGGCCAATACGCGGGCCCACCGGGGACGGCCTTGCACGGGAAATTCGAACTCTTCTGAAGAGCTAGCTTTTTCCCCATCTAAAACGGGCTGCAACAGGTCCATCCAAGGCGGGTACTCTTGTAAGGAAGCCCACGATTTATTGAAGTCCTCTTTTCCACGGCCCGCGGTGTCTTTGGTCCATTGTTTGGCTGGGTCATTGGCGAAAAGAATTTCGCTTTTTTCGTTAATCATCACGATGCCGTCACGGATGTTAAAGAGAAGGGATTTGCTCGTGGTTTGTTCTTCAATAATTTTTTCAACCTGCAAGTCGTTGTAGCTTTTAAGTTCCGTCATCATCCGGTTAAACGCCTGCCCTAAAGCGCGGAATTCTTCGAGGCCGTAGTCTTCCGGGACGTGCTGGTCAAAGCGCCTTCGCGCCACGTTCGTGACACCCGCCGCTAAGCGAGTGATCGGGCGGCTGATGTGCATGACCCAAAAATAACCAAAAAAACAAACCCCGACGAAACTGCCGGCCATCCAGAGGAAGGCTTTGTTTCGCAAGTCCCGCGTTTTGGCATAAGCTTCCGATTGGGGTTGCGCCGAAAGCACAAACCACCCAGCACCCGCGATCCACTGCCCAGCCCCCACAGAGGGGACCTTTTGCGTATCGTCGAATTCGCCGAACCAAGGGGCTGCGTTTTCTTTTCGATCTTGAAAAAAATACCAATCAGAAACCGTCTTTCCCACGTGGCTGTTGAGCGAATCCCCGACGATGCGGCCCTCTTCATCCAACAGGCGGATGTAGCCTTCTTGTCCGACTTTTTGGTCGAAGAGCACCTTTTTTAAGCCCTCCCAGCGAATCGCCACCATCAACATTTGCCCGGAGGCGAGCGGATACAAAACGTCGAAATAGGAAATGCCGTCGCGCTCATAAACGGGTCCCGTATCGGCGTTGCGCGTGCGGCTCACCTTTTGAAAAAAGGGATCGTTTCCGCGGGTTAGCGCCGGAGCGAAACCCCGCGCTTTAATATCGAAGGCTTTGGCCAATTCCTTTCCGGAAGCATCGATGACGGCCACGCAGGAAAAGTCGCTATTTGACAACAAAGCGTTATTGAGCACCGCCACTTGTTCCCCCCACCCTTTGGCACGCGACAACAATGGCGCGAAGGCCAAGCGCATGTTGAGCTGCTGGAAGTAAGCGGTCGTATTGAGCGCCAAGGCCGTTACAATATGCCGGTGGAGCTCGTAAATCTGACTTTTGGATTCCCGGGCATACTGAATCACCTTCCATGAAGTCATCGTCACGGGGATGACCACGATGGCCAAAATGATCAGAAACCATTTTTTAGGCATGATTAACCGTCTTTCCTGGGGTTGAGCAGAATCAATTCAATGCGCCGGTTTTCGGCCCGGTTTTCGGGCGAAATGTTGGGCACGCGTGGACGGTATTCGCCGTAGCCTCGCGCCGACATTTTTCCGGGGTCAACCCCTTCCTGCTCGAGAAATTTGATCACACTGAAGGCGCGCGCCGTTGAAAGCTCCCAGTTTGAACCGAAATGCGAATGACGACCTAAGGGCAAATCGTCCGTATGGCCTTCCACAATAATGTCGCCTTTGAATTTCTTAAGGTCGGGCACAATGTCGGCCAGCAGCAATTTAGCGGCGCCCCGCATGTCGGACTGCCCCCCGGAAAAAAGAAGCGAATCGGGCAGGTGGATATCGATGCGCTCGGCTTGGACGTCGATGGTACTTAAACGGTCCAACCGTCGAACCATGCCGTCTTGAACTTCCCGGATGGCGCGCTCGCGCCGGATTTTTTGGTCTTCGAAAAACACTTTTTTCTCCCAGACGCGGTGCGCAAAACACATCAGAAAAAAAATCATCAAAATGGTCATAAAGTCGCTGTACGAAACAATCCAAAGGTGGCTTATTTCTTCGGACCGATCCTCGTCAATGAGGGGCTTGTAGGGGTTGGCAAAATCCTCATTCATAACGCAGCACGCTGATTTCGATGCGCCGGTTCATCGCGCGGTTTTCCTCCGAGAGGTTGGGCACGCGGGGGTGGTGTTCTCCAAAAGCGGCAAGCCCCACCCGCTCTGGAGGCATGCGTTCCACCTTGACCAAATAGCGGACCACCGCCATTGCCCGAGCCATCGATAACTCCCAATTGGACGCGTAACGACTTCCGGCCTTAAGCGGCGTGTCATCCGTATGGCCTTCCACCAAAACGGTGTACGGAACGTTTCGCAGGGCATTAGCCAAGCCATGCAGCACGAGCTGGTCCTGCGTGCGAAGCTCTCCTGCTCCCGCGCCGAACAACACCTCTTCCGGAAGGGCCATCTGCAAGCGGTCTTCACGCGCCACAATCGGCGCATCTTGGTCAGAAACCATTTTGAGGTTGTGCGCCAAATCCGCGTACCAGGGGGCGGCCTTCTTTTGGTATTCAAGGCGAGTTTTCATGGAAGCCATCGCATCTTGAAGGGCGTCCGGACCGAAATAGGACAAGGCGAAAAGACTTAGGAACAGCAAAAAGAGGTTCGTGATGAGATCGGAGTAGATCGTCAGCCAAATGTATTGGTTTCGGCGTTCAACAAAAATGGGACCCAGTTTTTCAATCATGCCGCCTCACGACGGCCGCCGGCGCCGGGAGCCGCGTCCCCCACGGCTCCCAGGCGTCCAGCCGCCAATTGATCGCGTTTGTGTGCTTCCGCGAATCCTTGGAGTTTTCTAAAGACCAGGGCGGGGACTTCGTTTTGGCCGATGGCCAAAATGCCCTCGATCATCAGTTCCTGCAAAAAGGTTTCCTCTTGGGCGTAAACATTCAATTTGCCCGCCACCGGCAAAAATAAAAAGTTAGCCGCAAAAATTCCATAAAACGTGGCCGTCATGGCAATGGCCATGGATGCGCCGATGGTTTTAGGGTCGGTTAAAGTCATGAGCACCTGGACCACGCCGACTAGCGTGCCGAGCAAACCAAAGATCGGGGCATAGGACGCCGCACTTCTAAACACGTTGGCCACTTGGGCATGCCGGTCGCGCGAGAAACGTATTTCCTTAATAAGGTTGCTGCGCACCATCTCCGCGGGTAAGCCGTCCAACACCATGCGCAGCCCATTGGCTAGAAAGGGAATTCGAACCGAGGCCACGTCCCCCTCCAGACTTTCGAGGTTTTGGCGGCGCGCTTTTTCCGAAAAACGCATCAACAAATTAATGACGGCGGTCGCTTCCGGGCGCCGGCCCGGGAACAGGAATACCCGAAAAGCCCTGACCGCTTGCGCCAAAATCGGACCGGGGAAACTTAGCAGTACGCTACCAGCCGTCCCCCCAAACACCAAGATAATAGCGTGCGCGTTAAAAATGAGCCCCAGCGAATTGCCGGAAATAAGCACAAAACCCACGGTGCCAAACCCGATCACGTAGCCTAAAAGGGTAACCCAATCCATAAATTATTTCCTCTCCGGCAGCTGGATGCGGCCGTCCATTAAAAGACGCTGGCCCAAGTTGACGATTTTGACTTTAGCTTCGGTGGTCGCGGCGCGGTCCTCGCCGGATAATTCGAGTTCCTGAAGAATAATTTCGCGGGTGGCGGCGGGCAAGCGTACAAGCACGCTGTTTCGAAATTCCACTTTTTCACTGCGCAGGGCTTGAGCAAGCGCCGGGTAACCCGCTTCGGCGACCAAAAGACGCATCGCACCCGCCGGCAAGACCGCCACATCTTCAAAGAAAAATGTTTTACGACGTAGGTTTTGCGCTAAATCAGGAGACTGCTGCGCCAGCGACCCTAACAACGCCCGTTGGGTTTGCGGCTGGGTTAATTGATAGACCGACTGGACCCAATCCACCCCGCCGACTAAATACGGCAATTTTCCCTTCACAAACGCTTCCACTTCTTTGACGGTTTCTGCCGGGACTTCGCGCGCTTGGGCCAGCTCGCCCATAATCGCCCCCTGCGCCCCGGAATCCAAAGCGCTAAACATTTTACTGGCCCACTCCGGCGGCAGGTAAGCCACCACAATAGCCGCCTGCGCGGGCGGCATTTGGCGTAAAAGAATGGGAAGTTTGTTCAGTTGGTCCTCGCGAATAAAGCGGAATGGGCCCTCGTCTACGTCCGTCCCATTCCGCCGAGATTGGAGGGTTCCATTGAGCGTGCCATTCCCGTTCCCTCCTGCCATTCCCGATTTGGCCGGAGCATTGTTGACGGCATAAGCGGCTTGTTCGCCCACGCGCGGCAAAACCGCCAAGAGACGGTTCAAAAAACTGCGTACTGGACCAAACAAAAAAGCCAAGAAGATGATGAACAACGTGCCGATCACACCAAATAAAATCCAAAGAGGCGCATTGGCTCGGTCAAAAAGAGCGCTGCGCGAAGGCGTTTGGCCTGCTGGCGTATTTTTGGAATTGGCGCTGCTGGGATTAACCGGTTTTAAAAGGTTGGAATTTTGAATTTGGAGCTCATCACCGCGCAGCGGGTTAAATGGGATGCTGGCTTGCACCACTTCCCGAAGGCCGCGAACTTGATCCGCGGCAATGTCCGGCGCCACCAAGATGGTAATGAGGATACGGCGGACCAACGTTTCGGTTTCGAAAATATCCGCGGTTTCCTCCACGGGTTTTTCATCCTGCATGATGAATTCTTTCTTTTGAGGCACCCCGGGTAGGACGAACTGGCTTTGAGAAGAAAACGGGTTTTTTCCATTTCGCGAGGCGCGCGCGGCGCGCCCCCCTACCGGCTTGGAGGTCGTATCCATCTCCACTTTGACGGTGACCAAATAGCTGTTCGCGGGTAGGGTTTTCGACAAAATGCCCTCGATGCGGTTTTGCAGTTGGCTTTCAATGGCCAATTGTTCACGCTCAAGTTTGGCCCAAGAGAAGATGGACCCCGCGACGAGGAGCATCGCAGTCATGCAGCCAATAAGGGACGTTCGCTTCATATCACTCCATTAGGGGGCCGACACGCCGCCCGGAGGCAGCACCAGGACTTGCCCGGCGCTTAATTGATACGGGTTTTTCATATACGCCCGGTTTGCCTCATAAATTCGCCGCCAGGCACTTTTGTTTTTGTAGACCTTTTCAGCAATCGTTTGAAGGGTATCGCCTTTTTCCACCTTATAGGTAAGCGCCTGAGCCGGCGCACGGTCGGCCTCCGTGGCGGTTTGGTCCATAAAGCTTTTAAGCACGTTGTTTTTGGGGTCAAGTGTCTGCGCTTGCTTCCAATAGGACCGCGCTTGCTTGACCTGGCCCATGGCGTAATAAACAGAGCCTAACCGGGTGAGCGCCAAGGCGTTATCCGGCTCAAGGTCTAAGACCTCTTGGCATTCTTTGGCGGCCACCAAGTATTCGCCGGAGTAAATTTTCTCGAGGGCTCGCTGAAGCTTCTGGTCGATTAAATTCAAACGCGTATCCAAAATTTCGGACGATTCGGGGACGCTTCGTTTGGCCAATTCCACCAAAGCCGGAAGATCCGGGTTGGTATCGTCTTTTTGCTGCGCATAAACAAGGAAATTAAGCGCTTTGGACGGCTCGTTTTGAACATATTGCAACACCCCGCGCTTGACTAAATCCCCGACCGTTGGGTCGAGGGGCGCTTCCGCCAAAATGGCGGCCACTTGGTCGGTCTTTGCGCGCAGATCGCTGATGATTTTGTCCTGGGGGTTTAGGTGTTCGGCTTCGACCAAAAGGCGCTGCGCTTCACGGAAATGACCGTTTTTAATCTGCTCGAAGGCCTGTTGGAAAAGGCTTTGGGATTTTTCACGCGACGCCGCGCTCACGTTAGCGACCGCCTGCTCGTCGGCAATCACCTGCGCGCGTTCCAATTCGAGAGCTTTCGCATCTCGGCCATGAATTCCGTAGAGTTTGATGAGGCGGTCCAAAAGAACGATGCGTTCGGAAAGCGGGATGCCGGATTCGACGCGTTTGCGGTAGCCTAAGAGCTGGGTTTCCAGTTCGTCTTTCCCGATCGATTCATCGTCATCCCAACTCCAGGCATGGAGGGAGGCAGCCGGTCCCGTCAGGATCAGCAAGCCTGCCATCATTGCCGGGAGTATTCGCATGGCGTTTGTACCTCTCTCTAGGAGTCTAAAGGCCCTCTGTAAAGTGCGCATCACAAGCCTGTAACGAAAGTGTAAAACCATGCTAATTTTTCCTTCCAAATCGAAACGTCATGGACAGCTGGTGCGACCCAAACCCCGTTTTAACACCAGAGAGTGGGTAGAGCATTGCGTAGTCGAACTGGAGGGCTTCCCAGCGGTATGAAACGCCGAAGGAGGTCATCTGGTACTGACGCTGCCCAAACCCCAAGCCCCCACGGAACCCGAAGCCGCCCTTGAGCCAGCGTTCGCCGCCGATGTTGATGCGAAATTCATTCCCCGTAAATTGGCGCATCGACACTTCGGCATCCACGGAGGAACTCTTCGTGCGGCGAGCCAAACCTGTTTTATAGACCGTCGAGACTGGGTCGCTGTCCGAGCTGGCGATGGCCATATTCGGGCTGTTGAGATTTAAGATGGTAAAGCCTAAACCGTAGAGGCGTGAGAGGCGGTATTGGATGCCTGCATCAAGCGCCATCCCCGATTTCGAAGAGCCGTTTTGGGAAAAAAGCGGGTCTGGCGCGCCGAGCGAGACGCCCGTGTCTGAGTTGATGGCGTTTTCCGTATATGCGTCGGAGCCGAACGATTTGCGCAAAAATTTGAGGCTCGTGCCGATGTTCCATTTATCTTTGATCGCCGTCGCGTAGTGGAGCGCCATCACCGATTCCGAATAAAGTCCGGAGAGCGAAAGCGAAAGATAGCTGAAACCCAACGTGCCGCGGCGCGTTGGGTGACCGTAGGCGACGTAATTGCGACTGATCGAGGAGCCGTCGTCTAAACCGGCATAAAGCTTCGAATAATAGGCGGTAAATTCCGAGCGGTGCAGCTGCACGAGGCCGGCCGGGTTGTAATAGGCGGCGTAGACATCGTCGGCTAGCGCAGAAAAGGCGCTGCCCATGCCGGCTTGACGAGCGCCCGTGGGCAGCTCTTCAAACGAGCCCCAGACCCAGCAGGGAAGGAAAAGGAGAATGGCAAAGAGAAACTTTTTGCTTTGCACGTATCCTTTATTAAGGGAAGCGACCTCAAACGAAAGTAAAGATCCTGTAACGTTTAATTAGGCTTATTTAGAGAGGGTTTTTGACATTTGAATCTTTCATTTTTGTCGGCGTGTTGAGAAGTCTGTGAGGTGAGATTAAAGGCGTTTATCCTAGTTGAAAAATCGCATCAAATCGGCCAAGTTGAGAAGCTCGATATCGGCCTTGTGTGGGGTCGGCGGCTGGCTGTGAGAAATCGTTGAGCGAATCGAGGCTGTCCATATCCCGGCCGCTCGTCCTGCCAAAACATCGTTTGGGCCATCGCCCACCATCACCGCGCGGCGGGGCGGAACTTGGAACGTATTTAAAACCCATAACAATGGTTCCGGGTCCGGCTTTTTGGTGGGCCGTGAATCGCCGCCTAAAACGCTTTTGAAATACCCGTCGATTCCTAGCCCCTTTAAAATGCGGCGCGAAACGCGTTCGGGTTTATTCGTCACAACCGTTAAGGTTTTCGTACGGTAATGCTCTAAAACTTGGTTTACCCCGGGAAGGAGGCGTGTGTGATCCAGGCAATGCGTTCGATAAAACGCTTTCAGCAAATCGACGGCTTCATGGAGCTTTGGGCCGGTAAAACCGGGGACCGCGCGCTCTACCAATTTGACGATGCCATCCCCGATAAAGGCCGCCACTTGGGAATCCGAACTTAAAGGACACTGGTAATGCGCTTGAACGTGGCGGACGGACTCGGCTAAGTCGCGGGTGGAATCAATGAGGGTGCCGTCTAAATCAAACAACAGCGCGTCGACTTCGGTCACAAAGCGGCCAGGATCTCCGCGGAATGTCCCTCGACTTTTACTTTCGGGAAAATACCTTTTATGCGGCGGTCGGTGCCGATCACAAATGTCGTACGCTCGATACCCCAATAGGTGCGGCCGTACATGCTTTTTTGTTTGTACACGCCGTAGGCCTTACTCACCGTAGCCCCGTCATCGGCCAGCAGTGGAAACGGCAGGTCGTATTTCTTCTTAAATTTTTGGTGCGACAATACGGGGTCTAGACTCACCCCCAAGATGACGGCGTTTTTTTTGGCATACGCCGAGAAATCATCGCGAAAGGCGCAAGCTTCTTTCGTGCAGCCCGAGGTATCGTCTTTAGGATAGAAATAAAGCACGAGGCTTTTCCCGTCATGGTCTTTCAGACGGATTTGCTTGCCGTGGTCAGCCATTAAGTCAAAGTCGGGGGCTTTGTCGCCTACTTGCAGTGCCATGAGGGCAATCCTAACCGAGAAAGGCGGTTGCCTTCAAATGCCCAGTCGTTTTTATCGATTCCTTTGCCTAACACAAGCACATGAAAGGCGCTGCCCATGCCCTCCGGATGAAGGAGATAGCGCATCCCCGAAGGCGCCTTGGCTTTGTAGTCCCCCTTTCCCAAGATGGCACGCGCGCCATTCATGAGAAACGTCCCTAACTCCATAAACGCGATGGGCTCAAAACCCGTTTCGATTCCATCCAGCGCTAAACTGGTGAAGTCGATATCCGCGGTCATATCGACCGGGGGATCCACGCCCAATGTCACTTGAGTCGCTGACCCTAATTTCCGAACCACGTGATCTTTAAAGATACGCAAAGTGCCCCCGCTACGTTCGCGGTCGTAGTATTGCCAGGCCGGGCGACCGTAATCGATGGCCACGACAAGACCCGATTGAAGCGTTTGCGCGGCCTCCTTCATCCACGCGCGCATCGCCAAATTGACTTCCGTTTCATATCCTTCCGGCAGCGTGAGATGAAGGCGGCTGAAGTACGCTTCCAATGCCGGCGTAGAGGGGTTGCCCCAAAACATTTCGCCTTGCGGAGTGACAAAACCTTCTTGAAGCCGCCCCTCGTGAACTCGGATTCGGTGAACCGGCATCGCATCAAACAACTCATTGGAAAAAATGACTCCGTGGAGCGGGCGTGCGGGGATGGAAAGAAGGTCGGGATAAACGGTCATGCCCGCGCGCTTTGTTTCTTGGAGAATTTTAAATCGCGCGGCGCTTTTTTCAATCGCCATGTAAGGAAGCGGACATGACTCCAACTGGCGGGCTAGCTTTCCGGTGCCCGCCCCGCATTCGACCAGATGAAACGGCCGCGCGGCGAAGGAATCCGCCCACTGCTCAAAAATGGCGCCGAGCAGTACGCCGAAGGCAAGCCCCGTATCCGGCGCGGTGAAATAATCTCCCTCGCGTCCACTTTGCGCCTCTCCGGAGGCGTAATACCCCTTGGGGCCGTACAAGGCGTGCTGCATCCAATCGGAAAATGTCTGCATGCCCTAACGGACAAGAACGGGAACGCCGGTAATCGTTTGACGGGACGGGAATGTTTTGTCTTCTAATTTAGTCGAGAGCACCTTGTCGGCATAGGGGCACATTTTAATGAGATGACACTCCCAACAACGCGGCGTGCGCGCGATACAAATATAGCGGCCATGCAGCACCATGGACTGGGAGAAGTAAATCCAGCTTTTTTGGGGAACGATCTTCATGAGGTCGGCTTCCAGTTTGACGGGGTCTATGTTTCGCGAAAGCTTCAAACGCTCCGTGCAAAGCCTTATCATGTGTGTGTCCACCACAATCCCGGCTGTAATACCGAAGCAAGCCCCTAAAATCACATTGGCGCTTTTGCGTCCGATCCCCGGAAGCTCGAGAAGATCTTCCATGGTTTTGGGGATTTCGCCCCCATGTTTTTCTACCAACATTCGACACGCCCTTTGGATCGACTTGGTTTTGGCCCGGAAGAAACCACAGCGGAAAATCATTTTCTCGATATCAAGAGGATCGGCATCGGCAAACGCTTTGGCCGTGGGGTATTTCTTGAAAAGCGCAGGGGTGATGTCGTTGACCGTTTTATCGGTCGACTGCGCCGAAAGAATGACGCCTACCATCAGTTGAAGAGCATTTTCGTGCTTCACCTCGCACAATGGTTTGGGCCAGTGTTTTTTGAGTAACGGGAGAAGTCTCTTAATGTACTCGGGGTTGTCGTTCATTTGGCCAGCCAGGCTTCCATCTTGGCCAGTGGCCATGTGTTGAGCACGTCGTCTTTGGTCAACCACCCTTTGCGAGCAAGCCCCACCCCGAAAGGAATCACATGCAGCTGCTCTACGGCATGGGCATCGGGGTTGATCACCAATTGGACGCCCAACTCTTTGGCCTTTGGCAGGTGGCGCCAATCGATATCAAAACGTTTAGGTTGAGCGTTGATTTCAACTGCCACGTCATTTTCAGCGGCGGCTTTTAAGACGGTTTCCACGTCCACCCTATACCCTTCACGCTGCAGCAGAAGACGGCCCGTCATATGCCCCAAAATGGTGGTGTAGGGACTGCGGATCGCTTTAAGCAGTCGCTTCGTGATCTCTTCCTGCGGCTGGGTGAAATGTGAATGGATGGAGGCGATGACATAATCGTAGGCGGCGAGCACTTTGTCCGGGTAATCCAATGCGCCATCCGACAGGATATCGCACTCCGTCCCCCAGAAAATTCGAATGTTGTATTGCTTGCGAAGCCGCTCAATCTCCTGGCGCTGCTCGGCCACCCGTTCTACCGATAAGCCGTTGGCGTAGCCCGCGGATTTGGAATGGTCCGAGATTCCCACATACTCCCAGCCCAACGCCTGCGCTTCCGCGATCATGTCTTCCAAGGTCGCACGGCCATCCGACCAGGTGCTATGCACGTGAAAAGCGCCGCGAATATCGGACGGTTCGATGAGTTTCGGCAGTTTTCCGGCTTCAGCCGCCTCCATCTCCCCGCGATCTTCGCGCAATTCAGGAGGAATGTAGCCCAGCCCCAGTTTTTTGAAGATGTCCGCTTCATCTTTGCAAGGGATGAGCGTTTCTTCCTTATCGAAGAGACCGTACTCGCTTAGCTTCCAGCCTTTTTCAATCGCGCGTTGGCGCATGCGGATGTTGTGTTCTTTGGAACCTGTGAAATAGTGTTGGGCGTATGGGAATTCCTTGTCACGAACAACACGCACATCGACTTGAATGCCGCTTTTAAACAGTACGCTCACCTTGGTGTCGCCGTGGGCTAACACGCGTTTGACCCATGAGAGCTCGACGACTTTATCCAGTACCGCTTTACCGCTCTGGGAGCTGATCAAAATGTCGACATCGCGGATCACTTCGCGGCGGCGCCGCAAACTTCCGCACACCGACATCCGCTGGATGCCTGGGATTTTCTTAAGCTCCGCTAAAACGCTTTCGGCCGCCGCCAAGGCTTCGTCGTAGCGATGGTACTCGGCGTGCTGGCCTAAAAAGGCAAGGCCCTTAAGAATATTCTCCTGCGATTTTTCGCCAAAACCTTCCAGCTTGGCGATTTTTCCCTCTTTGGCCGCTTTCTCAAGGCCTGGAATATCCTTGATTTTGAGTTTGTCGTAGAGGATTTTGGCGCGTTTAGGCCCCACGCCCTGGACGCGGATTATTTCCATGAGCCCAGCGGGCAGCCCTTTTTGCAATTCTTCGAGGTAAGACGACTTGCCCGCCGTCACCATTTCGGTGATCTTCTCAGCCAAGCCTTCGCCAATCCCTTTTATGGATGTAAGCTGACCTGTTTGAACAAGCTCTTCAAAGCGATCGATCGCAGGAATGATGCGCGCCGCCTGGTGGTAGGCGCGTGACTTAAATGGATTTTCCCCTTTAAGTTCAAGCAAGGTCCCAATTTCTTCCATGAAAACGGCAACCTGAGTTTTGTCCATGTCGGAGTGGAAATTGTACTTATCGCCCGCCACAGCAAGCGACCGCCTTCGGCAGCTTATTTTCCCTAAAACGAAAACAAAGAATTCGCGTTGAGATACAATTCAGCCATGATTTTTCCAAGACAGAAAATATGTCGGGCGATACGAATGCTGCCCGTCAACACCTTGTATTTGTTTGGTTCCGCGGCACGCGGGAAACAAGGGCCGCTCAGTGATTTTGATTTTGCCTTTCAGGCCAAATCCGGCCTGAACCCAAAAAAGCGTTTTGCTCTTAAATTGAACGTACGGGACCGTATGTCTCGCGCCCTAAAAACCAACGACATCGATATCGTGGACCTCGAAGAAGCACCCCCTCTTTTGGTCCACCGAATACTGAAGGATGGAAAAATCCTCTATTGCGCGAGCCCTCGACATCGCGTGCGATTCGAGTTCGCGCGACTCACCGAATACCTCGATTTTCAGACCTTTTTCAGAGAAGGAAACGAAGATCGAAGATTACCCACAACGCCCAGGTCTCGGTGTCACCAGGAACGAACGTAAATAGGTTTTGGTGCCGCAGCAAACGGGCTCAACGCGATTTCGATGATGTAGCGTCCCGGTATCCCCCGGGACTTTAACTGGATCAAAGAGGTGCACATCTTACTGACAATTTTGATCCAGTTGATCCAGTTGCCTGTTTTTCGACGGAAACAACTGGATCATTGGGTGGCTCATAACTGGATCAATCCAAACAGATTTGATCCAGTTCGATGCCTCATGCTAAACACTCTGTGCGGGGCGCCTTCGCTTAGCCGGCAGACAATAGGGCTGTTGGAGCCGGTACGGGCGGCGTAAAACGAATGATATGGTTCTTGATAGCCGCATAGATACGGCTTAGCATATCGTTGTACTGGTCTTCAGTCAGATTCGATGCTGCCCACAAGTGGGCTTCCTCCTCGACTGTCGAAGCCGACAAACGGCGCACCCCGCGCAGGTCGTCAGCATTGACAAAACCCTCAAGACGCGGATCATGGATGTAACGATCTTCACTGAGGATGCTCGCTCGTAGCCTCGACCATGGAAGATCAGGGATTAAACGGTCCTCAATGTCCTCTGGCCGTTGGGCATATCGATCATTTAGCTTTCTAACCATGGCCTCCATTTCCAGCCAATCGAAATGAGGTGCTGCGATAAAGTCGAGGATGTCCGACACATCCGCGAAACTATGCGCGAGGAGGAGCGCGGCAAACGCGCGCTGGGCATGGGTTCTGCAATCGCCTGATAAATCCAATCGAACTAGGCGAATCCATTCCTCCTGGAAATCGGATTCCGCTCGAGCCACTCGAATCAGCAGGTCGCGCACCTCCTTTGGATATCCGTCTAGCGGCAAATCGATAGGCGTCTGCAGTAAACTTTCCGCGTCGTAGTACGGAAGACGAGCCCCCGCCACCGATTTCATTCCAGCGTAAGCCGCCACCGATTCGTTCGGACGTATTAGGTGGGCCTCCCGCTCCACGAATGTCCCGTCCACTTGTATTGCAATCTCAGATCGTTGATGGAAAAGCGGAAAACGCTGGGCCAAAAGGATCCCCAAATTTTGCACTGTAGGAATTTCCGGTTTGCGGAAAACCACCCTGACCAAACGATTTTTGATTCCTAATTCTCTGGTTAAATCTTCGTTCAAGACGACCGTCACGTCATAATTGAGTGTCTCGGAGACTGCTAAATAGTTCATTAATTGATTCATAAATGTCGGGTTTTGCTGTTGCTGTTTGGTGATTGTCGGCACCGTCTGAATCACCTCGTTTGCTAAAGTCTGTAGGAGATATTCCAAGTTTTCCGTGTAGCGTTGAGAGGCATTTAGCGGAATGAACGCAGTGGAGATCGGAAATTGATCATTCCAATAGGCGAATAATTCGTCAAGACTATATTGCTGAAATGTGGTCTTAAGGCTAAAAAGCAATGCGTCAGCCTCTACCAGGCGGCCCTTTGCGATCAACTGATGGACATAATCCAAGGCCTTTTCGAAAGAGTTCATGATCACCTTGTCGCTGCCACCGCGAATCACCCAACAAAGAGCATTGTTTACCCAGACGACATGCCCAGCCATGACAAGTGCAAGTGCGACATCCTTCAAGACAGGGCGCCGCATGAAAATGGGAACCTCGGAGCCGTCCGGAAGCTTCAGTAGGTAAGCGAGGGCGGCATGGATCTGCGCCTCATGGGCGATCGATCTATATGTGTCGGGCGAGGCTCTTCGAAATAACTGCAGCGGCTGACAAATCGCTTCCGTGGAGAGCGGGGCACTGTATGTCGGCGTCACCGAGCCAATGGGCGGCGTGTGGGGCCACAAAAGGAGCGGCGCTAAAATCAAACGTATCGTCTGAGTCATCGCCCTCATTCTGATACCTAATTCACCCCTTTTCGAGAGGTCGAAGTTCCCCACCGGTTCCGGCCAATAGGCCCAAACTGAGTCATTTGTAGGTCAGCAGAAAGCCATTGAGCCGTTGCCCCCCTAAGCACTCGTCCAGCCAGGGCCCATAACGCTGAGATCAAGCTCGGCCAACCTCTTTAGGTATGCGTCATTTTGGCCAAGTCGTTGGCCAAGTAGCATTTATGGAAAAGATCGACGAAGAAATTTTGAAATCAAGCTTACTTGGCCACAATTTGGCTCAGTAACCTTTGAATTTGGCTTCGTTTGGCCAAGTCCATCACAACCCTAAATTCGTCACCGCCCCGAGCGACGCGCTCGAGACATCGCGCGCGTACTTGGCCATGACGCCGGAGGTAAAGCGCGGTTTGGGCGGTTTCCAGGTGCGCAGGCGTTTGTTTATCTCAGCCTGGGTGATAGCCAGCGAGAGGGTTCGTTTGGGGATGTCGATGGTGATCTTGTCCCCCGGCTTAATCGCGGCGATAGGGCCGCCAACAAAAGCTTCGGGGGCTACATGGCCGATCACGATGCCGTGGGAGGCGCCGGAGAAACGGCCGTCGGTGATGAGCGCTACCTCTTGGCCTAAGCCTTCCCCCACGAGGGCCGCGGTCACCGCCAGCATCTCGCGCATTCCGGGCCCGCCTTTAGGGCCTTCGTAGCGGATCACCACAACGTCCCCCTTTTTAATCTTGCGGTCTTTGACGGCTTTGAATGCGGATTGCTCGTTTTCAAACACGCGCGCGGGGCCGGTAAAGGTATGGAATTTTTGTCCGGCGACTTTAAGCACGCAGCCTTCAGGGGCAAGGTTTCCCTTTAAAATCACGAGGCCGCCGGTTGGCTTCACAGGGTCTGCGAGCGGGCGGATCACTTTTTGTCCGGGGGTTTCGACCACGTCCGCGGCTTCTTGGGCAAGCGTGCGGCCGGTCACGGTAAGGCAGCTGCCTTTGATCATTTGGCCTTCCAGTAATCGCTTCACGAGCAGGCCAATGCCGCCCGCACGGTACAAATCGTTGGCCACATAGGTCCCGCCAGGCGTCATATCTGCCAAGGTTGGGGTTTTGGCGCTGATGCGGTCAAAATCATCGAGCGAAAGTTTAACTCCCGCCTCGCGGGCACAGGCCAAGAGGTGGAGCACCCCATTGGTCGAGCCCCCCGAAGAGACCACGCCGGTGATGGCATTTAAAAAAGCGTCGCGGGTCATGATTTTTTTTGGAAGAAGATTTTTCCGTACCAAATCCATCACGAGCTCTCCGGCTCGGTAGCCCACATCGTTTTTCTTAGGGTCCACGGCGGGTACGCTGTTCGCATTCATTGGGGAAATGCCCAAAAATTCGAAGGCCATCGCCATGGTATTCGCCGTAAACTGCCCGCCGCATGCCCCCGCCCCGGGGCAAGCGCGCGCTTCCAAATCGAGGAGGTCGGCTTGTGACATTTTCCCCGCCGCACAAGCCCCCACGCCTTCGAAGACATCTTGAATCGTCACATCACGGCCTTTAAACTTCCCCGGCATAATCGATCCGCCGTAAACCATAAGAGACGGCCGGTTAAGCCGTGCCAGCGCCATTACGGTGCCAGGAATCGTTTTATCGCACCCCGAAAGCGCCACGAGGCCGTCGAAACAGTACCCGCGTGCCGTCAGTTCAATGGAATCGGCGATCACATCCCGGGAAATAAGAGACGTTTTCATGCCTTCCGTCCCCATCGTGACGCCGTCTGAAATGGCGATCGTATTGAATTCAAAGGGTGTGCCGCCCGCGGCACGCACGCCCGCTTTGACGCGCTCGGCCACTTCGCGCAGGTTGTAATTACAAGGCATCGTTTCGATCCAGGTATTGGCGATGCCGATGAAAGGCTTGTGCATGTCTTCTTCCGTAAACCCGATTCCTTTCATCATGGCCCTCGCCGGCGCCCGGTCGATGCCTTCGGAAATCACGTGGCTGTGTTTTTTTAGCGAAAGTTCACTCATGGGAGGTGGTCTCCTTCTGTTTTTCTAGTCAAATTTTGAGGCATGAACGAATGCAGCCAGCCTTTGCGGCCAAAAAAGATTAAAAACGCGGCCGCAACCCCAGCCATGAGCCCCAGCGCCCAGGCGTAGCCATAAGGCCAATCTAGTTCCGGCATGTGTTTGAAATTCATCCCATACACGCTTGCGATGAAGGTGATCGGGATAAAAATCGTGGCGATCACGGTCAGCACACGCATCACTTCGTTCATCCGGGTGTTGATCATGGCCAAATAAAGTTCGATTAAGTCTGAAGAAAGTTCTCGGGAGACTTCCAGTAAATCGATCACCTGCATGGTGTGGTCGAAGCAGTCCCTTAAATGAAGACGCGCATCGGGGCCAATCAAGGGACTGGTATCACGAACCAAGCTAGCCAGCATGTCGCGCATCGGCCAGGCGGCGCGGCGGATATGGAACAATTCCCGCTTAATTGCATGCAATTCTCTCACGTTGCTGGCCCGCGACCTCGATAAACTGGCTTCTTCCAATTCATCCAGACGATCGCCGTATCTCTCGAGAATCGGGAAATAGGAATCCACCACCGCATCGAGCAGCTGATACGTAAGGTAATCCGGCCCACTTTGACGCAACTGACCTTGTCCTTTGCGCAAGCGGTCGCGTATCGCGCCAAAACAATCCCCGGGCTCTTCCTGGAACGTGACCACAAAACGCTTCCCCAAAAAAATGCTGAGTTGCTCTGTCGCTAAAAGCGGCGGGGGGTTTACCATGCGCACCACGATAAATTCAAAATCCTGAAACACATCCGCCTTGGCACGCTGGTGCACGTTGACGGCGTCTTCCAACGCCAGCGGATGGAGTCCAAAATATTTCCCCACCTCCTGGATCACGTCCACATTTTTTAAACCCGAGACATTAAGCCAGGTGACGGGGAATTTTTGGATTAATGGAACTAACTCTGAAACCGATTGGATCGACACTTCACTTATTTCCGTTGGGCCGTAGGCGATGACATCGAGACGCGTGACTTCAGCCGCGGGATGCGACAGAAGCGTGCCGGGAGGAAGTCCCGTCACGTACCGTTGTTTGCGGCGGCTTTTTAGGGGTGCCATGCGTTAAGTGTACTACGGCGAGGGCGAATGTCTTGAAAACCAAGAGAGCAAGGAGAGCCGGGAAATCAGATCGCAGAAAGGCGTCTCTCTGACTTCTGATTTCCTGGCTCTCCTTGCATTCCTTGCTCTCCTGCCCCTCCCCCGCGAAGGTAGAATCAATCATGTCCTACATCTTCACCCACCGATCGTCTCAACCAGAGCGGATGGACCTTGAAACCTTGGATGCGGCCACGACCGCCGTCGTTTATTCTCAACTGGAGCACATCAACCGTTGGTTGGGAGGGTGGCGGGCGACCCTTCAGCATCTCGAACGTTTTTCGCGGAAATGGCCGGCGGGCAAAACGATTCGGATGATCGATTGGGGCACCGGCGGGGCCGATCTGCCGCGAGCCATCGTTCGTTGGGCCCGCCGAAAAGGCTTTAAAGCCGAGATTACAGGAATCGATAACAACGTTGCCGCTCTCGCCTATGCCCGCCAAACCTGCCGCGATTACCCGGAAATCCGGCTTCGGCAAAACGATCTCTTGAACCTCGCTTTTCTCCAAGAGCCTTACGATTACGCCATCACTTCTCTATGCTTGCATCACTTGCCAGACGAGGCCATCGTCCATCTGCTGCGCCAAAGTGACCGCTTCACGCGCTGCGGTTTGATTTTTAATGATCTGATGCGCAGCAGCCGTGCCTGGGCCTGGATATGGGCGCTTTTGAAGGTCTTTCGAGCCCACCCCATCGTCCAAAACGATGGGCCGCTTTCTGTGCGCCGCGCGTTTACCCCAAGCGACTTGGTCCTTCTGGCGCGGCAAGCGGGCCTTTCGTATTTGACCGTGTCCACACATTTTGGATATCGGCTGGTTTTGGCGGGTGAGAAGGGATGAGCGACATTGTGGTTCTTGGCGGGGGGCCCGCGGGAAGTTCAAGCGCGATTCATTTGGCTCGCCGCGGTGCGCGGGTGAGGCTTTACGAAAAAAAGCGTTTTCCCCGTCCCAAGCTCTGCGGTGGATTTTTGAGCGGGGAAAGCGAGGACGACCTGAATGCCCTGGGAGTTCTCCCGGACGTACGCCAGCGTGCGCACGCCATTCATCGCGTGGAAGTCAGCGTTCCTTCGGGTCGGCGGACCGAAGCGCCGCTTCAACGGGTGGGCTATTCCATTTCGCGTCACGTCTTCGATGCGCTGTTGTTGGAAAAGGCGAAACAAGCGGGCGTAGACGTCATCGCGGAAGATGGCCGGACATCGGCGCATAAGGGAGACTTTCTGATTATGGCCTCTGGGCGTACGCCCCATTCTCCAAGGCGAGGCTGGTACGGCTTTCAGGCGTATTTTAAGGAAGTGCCCTCCATCACCGATCAAGTCGCGCTGGATTTTGTCGCGGGCGGTTATCTGGGGTGGGTGCGCCAGGGCGAGGGTGTAAATTTATGCGGGCTCATTGACCACGCCACGATGCGCCGCTTTGGCCCCGGGTTGGACGCGCTCGTGAAAAATTTGGCCAAGACCCATTCACCCCTGCGTCAACGGCTTTTTCGCGCGACTCGAATTTCTTCCTGGCTGGCCGTAGGTCCGGTGTCCATGGGACGCCGCACATTAACGCAAACCCGAACTCTGCTCGTGGGCGATGCCGCCTGCGTGGTCGACCCTTTTGCCGGGCAGGGAATCGCGATGGCGCTTCGATCCGGTGGTCTTGCAGCCCAAGCCCTCCAGCATCTTCCAACCGCCACGGCCACTTACGCCGCCTTATGGGAAGGCGCCTTCGGTCATCCCCTTCGCTGGCAGGGATTGCTACGGCGTCTCACCCAGTACCGCTGGTCTCAAGAAACTCTAAGTGCGCTCCTTTCATGGCACCCCACCTTTCTACAAAACTTGACCCACTACACCCGCCCCGTATGAAAAACAATTTCAACACACCGCCGGGACGTGTGCTTAAAGAGTCGTACTCCATCAGTGGTTTTAAAGCCGTAGCCCCTCGTTTCCGCTCGGCGCAAAAAGATCTTTTGGAGGGGCTCATTCAAGCCCATTGCGCGCAAGGCGCCGACCGGGCGGCGATGGACGCCTTGTTTGCACGCTGCGCGGCGGGTGTGGAGCACGTGGGCTATCGGGGCCACATGATGAAGCCCTTGGGCCAGGGTGCAGACATCCGCCAGAAAATGCATTCTTTTGATGACGCCGTGAACGCCGCTTTTGAACACTTTTATACGCCCCACCAAAAGCCTCCGGGCACCCTTATCCATGTAACCTGCACCGGCTACCGCGCCCCAAGCGGCGCGCAGCGCCTGGTTTCTTCACATGGATGGGGCGCCTACACGCAGGTGATCCATGCCTATCACATGGGGTGTTACGCCGCCCACCCGGCACTGCGCATGGCGGCGAGTATCTTTAACACGAAGGGCTCGGTCGACGTGGTGCATACCGAACTATGCAGCCTCCATTTAGACGCTTCCCAGCACACCCCCGATCAAATCGTCATTCAAAGCCTGTTTGCCGATGGGTTCATCCAATACCAAGTGGCTCAAGGGGAGCGCCCTGGAATGCCCGCGTTAGAAATCATTGCCCTTCATGATGAAATCCTTCCGGACTCTACAGACGCGATGGGTTGGGTGCCTGGGCCGCTTACATTCCTGATGACACTTTCGCAGGCCGTCCCCACGCTTTTGGCCCGAGCCTTACCAGGCTTTGTCGATCGCCTTTTTAAAAAAGCAGGACTAACCTTGGAGGGTGAAAAAGAAAAAGCCGTTTTTGCTGTTCATCCGGGAGGCCCGCGAATGATCGATCTTTCCGAAACGATTTTGGGACTGGAACTTTCTCAATTGAAATGGAGCCGTGACGTCTTAAGAGAGCACGGCAACATGTCCTCGGCCACACTCCCGCATATCTGGCACAACATGTTAAACGACCCTACCCTCGTACCGGGCACGCTCGTAGCAAGCCTCGGCGCCGGCCCTGGGCTAACGTTATCCGGGGCCCTGTTTCGTAAGTGCTTGTCCTAAAACACGCGAAGAGGCATAATCCTCGTCAGAAGCGGGTGTAGTACAATGGTAGTATGCGAGCTTCCCAAGCTTGAGACGTGGGTTCGATTCCCATCACCCGCTCCACTTTTTTCCTGACCTAATTTGAAACTTATTTGAAGTTGTCGATCACGGACGACAGGCGCGTACGCAGGTCGCCGAAGTGGGCGTTGTAGTCGTCTTGGCTGGCACGGATAACCTCTAGCGCTTCGCTGCGGCCATACACCGAATGAATTTCGGTCACAAACGCGGTGCCGGGGATATTTTTATAGGTGAGAAAATAGTGTTTTAGTCGGTCGACCACTGCCGTGGGGCAGTCGGATATGTCGTTCCATTCCCCAAACACAGCGTCATCTTTTAAAACAGCCACAATTTTGTCGTCCGCTTGTCCGCGATCGATCATGCGGAAACCCCCAATGGGCGTGGCGCTGACAATCACGTCGCCTCGGGGAATGTTTTTCTCGGTCAAAATACAGATGTCAAGCGGGTCGCCGTCTCCGTCAATTTTCCGCCCGATTTTCTTTGCGCAGAGATCCCCCACCTTTTCCGCACAAAACGTTTGCGGCACAAACCCGTAGAGGCTGGGGCAATAGTTGGAAAATTTTTGCGGGCGGTCGGCTTTTAGATAACCGCTCGTCTTGTCGATTTCATATTTAATCGTGTCCGTCGGCACGAGCTCGATATAGCAGGTCAAAACTCCCGGCGCCTTATCGCCAATCGAAATGCCGTGCCACGGATGCGGTTTATAAAGCTGGTTGATCAGCTTGGAAAGAGGTTCAGAGTGGCTCATCGCGCGCAATCGTACAACGCCGGATGAGATAAAATCGACCCCTGAGTGATAAAACGCTTATTCCTTTTTATCCCCCTCCTGGCTGCGTTGACAATGCCTCTGGGGGCCGCAGACACTCCTAAACCCCCGCACGTTCCGGTGTGGGCGAGCTTTGAACGGTCCATGGAGGTGGAATCCTCCCTCCAGTCCGCGGTCCGATCTAAAGAAACCAATCAGTCGCTTCGTATAAGGACACGTTATTTGGACCCGGCGGTCCAACGCACGGTGGGGTTTGTGGCGAACTTTCATCATTTCAATAAGGATTTAACCCTCGATGAATCTCCCAATTTGGATGAAGCCGAATGGCTGGGGCAATTGGGCATTTCCTTCGGACGGCGAAGCGGCAAGCATCAATGGAATGTGGATCTTTTGGGAACCCTGGCCGGCACCACGCTTGGTCCCACCCTAGGCTTGGGCGGCGAGCACCGGTTGGGTTACGGATGGGCTTTTTATCATCAAGCCGATGCCACGGCGTTTACGGGTGCCACACAAGATTTCTTACTGGATGCCGATCAGGGGCTTCTATGGAGGAAAAGCTTTTTTGGGATTTCGGTCGGCTATCGTATCGTAAGCGCGATGCATCTTAATCGCAACGGCCCGAAGATCGGGCTTCGAGTCCGGTTTAACTCGCCTAAAATCCCGTTTATTTTTCCCAGCGTAGGGTGATCCTTAAGGGGTGAAGTACTCGACGATCAGTCGGTTTGTCTGGTAGCTTCGAGGGCTAACGGCTGCAGAGAAATCCGCTTCGAAATATATTCGGTACGGTGGCAGTTCCGCGCCAAACTCGGTGTCGCCGCCACTAAAATGAATACCCCGGTTACCCACCATCGTCACGTAGGCCTGCCCATCTTGGAACGCGGTCGTATTTTGCGAAGGGATATTCGGTGTGGCACGGTCTTTCACATAAAGCCACGAAGGGCCCAACGGCGTTGCTGGGACAGCTGCCGCTGGAATGGGAGCTCCAAGCGGCTGAATGCTCCAAGCCAGCGGTAGGGCTTTGTTCGGGGTCGCCATATCGACCAAACCAGCGGGATTAGACCCCGGTTGGCCAACGGTGACGGGGCTCGTAAAGCGCGGACTCGCCGCGGCACCGGTATTGTCGGTGTAAATTTGAACACCCCAGGACGTATCGGTATTCGGATCCACGTCGAGAGTCAAGAAATTGCTGGACCTCACCCAAGCATCTCCGGGGCTTGGGTTCCAAGTGATGTCGGGGCCGGTCACGTCAAAAACCCGGGCGTTTTGGTTGGAGACGATGCGAACGTTGTCGATGATGACCGTCCCGGGCCCATTCGCCGAAATCTGGAAGGGCGATACCACGCCGCTGCGTCGGACCAACATTGACAAGGGCAATGAGATCGGCACCCACTGATTTAGACTGGACACCAAAGACGTGCCAAAAAAATCAAAACAATCCTTCGTACCGCCGAAACAATTTCCCCCCGCCGAGCCCGAGTATTCGATGCTGAGCGTCACATCGGCCGTGTTCGTGTACATCCAAAACCGTATTTCACCGTTTTGGTACGCGGTCAGATCGATGGGCGAAGCGAAGAAAACGCCCCAGCCGGCCCATGAAGGACCCTCCGTCCGCCAGCTTTCAAATCCTTCCACCGCCGAGACGACGGTGCTATGACCATCAAACGACGCTGGGGCTAGCGTCGTGTCCCACCACGCATTAACGACGGTGCCTGAGGGGACGCCTTTATCCGAAAAAAGGGAGAGCGTTTGCGCCTGGAGGGGAAAAGCAAAAAGCAGCATGAGCGCCGCTCGCTGGATCATTTTGCCACCGCGATCACGCCGGACACCCGTTCGCCTTGGGACACATATTGGTACAGGTATACGCCGCTTTCTACGATTGCGCCATCGTCATTTCGCCCGTCCCATGAAGGGCTCGGGCCGCCGAGCGTGCGCACTTTGTGTCCGCGGATGTCAAAAATTTTGACGTCTTCTCCCGCCGAGATGGAAAAGAGCGCCGTATCGTTGAGGTTGTCGCCATTAGGGGTCAGGATGCGCTCGCGAGGCCGAACGTCGGCGGCCGCTATGGCTCCCACGGGCAACAGGGCAAAAGTGGCCATGCGATTGGATGTCGCCGTAACCGTACGAAGCGTGGTATCGATACGCGGGCGGTCCACCAAACGCCATTCAAAGCCATCCCAGAAAAAGAGCGCTAAATCTTCTCCCGTAAAATCGGTTCCCGTTACTTGGCCTTGCGTGTTGGCGGAGTAGCTTAAACTAACCTCCGCCGTTTTAGTCAGCGTGGTGCCTTCCAAATCGAGCGAATACACCAACAACGGTTTTGCCCCTTTGGGGCCTGCGGGCCAGGCCGAGGGATCGAGTTGACGAATCAACACGCTGCCGTCCCCGGAAATCGCACTGGCGCCCAGTTTAAGCGTCGTGTCGCCGTCCACGAGCGAAAGATCAGGGACGTTAATGAGTGAACCTTGGGCGTTAACGGGGGTCCGCATTTCTTGGATGATGCCCGAATTAAAGGGATTGCTTGGCAGCGCGTTGGCGCTTGTTCCCGCAGGCGCTTGCGAAAGCCCTCCGGCAGCCAGCACCGTATCGCCAGTTGCTTGTTCAGCCCGGAAGTAATACACGAGCCGCCCGCCACGCTGAATACTGACCAAATCCGCTTGCGCAATGGTCGCCTGTCCCACCAAGGCATTGTTTTGCCGCGGGTCTTTGACGAGCTGAACCGGCAGGCGCGTTAAACTGCCGATCGGTTGGCTGGAGACATCCACCAACTGGTACCCAATTTCCACCCGTAAGCCCTGGGTCGTGATCGTTTGCGCGGTGGAAATGACTTTGATGGGAATGGTGGCATCTTTACCAAAAAAAGCGTTGGCCGGTAGCGAAGGGGCTTGAATCGTCAACGTGCCGCCCGGCGTTCCTCCCGTGACGGTCGCAATGGCTCGAATGGGTACTTTATTTGTGGAGGTAAAGGCCGCCCAGCCCCAGGTCGAAACACTTCCTAAGAGGATGGCTAAAGCGATGGGCGGGCTCTTTCGCATTAGAGCGCTTCCTCCATCTGAATTTGACCGTCTTTCGAAACGTTAAAGTAACGGCTTCCTTTTAAGTCAAGACCGCGGTAGGTGAGTTCCGCCGCGGCCAGGTAGCGGCCTGGTGTTAAAATCCATTCTTGCGGAGCGCCGAAATACCCGCGATCATTTTGGGGATACGCGGGGTCGGAGGTTACCACGGGAATTGAGATGAGGGTTTGATTCTTCGCATTCGAAACTTTCAAACTTCCGGTCGGGCGTAAATGAACATTCCCGGTTGAACGAACCATCGCCGCCAACTGCAGTTTGTTTTGCCAGCGGCGCGCCACCACGTCTCGTATTTCTCCCTCCACACGCGCCGTGCCATCGACTTCCGCATAAAATGAGACGCTAATCATCGGCGTGACCATGCCGGCTTCTTCTTTTTGATATGCCAACGAGACCATGCCGACTAATTCCCCCATGGCTTCCTTAGGCGCGGAAACTTTCACCTTAAGGGTGCGTTCTTGTCCGGGGTCCAGCGAAAATTGTTTTTTTCCTTTGACCGACAGCCACTGGCTGATGGGAAAAGCCTTGTTGGCTTCCAACACAAACCAATCTTTGGTCGACACCTCCACCCACACTTTTTCGGCGGCATCGTTTTTGATCTGCAGGGGAGCTTCAACGGATTTCCCAGGCAGCAGTCGGACTTCGGTCCGCCCCGGGGTCACGGAAAGACCCCAGGACGGAACCGACATCCCGAACGCCAAAAAACCTATGGCGATTTTGTTCATAGATGACTCAAAACTCCTCGTCGTTGCCTCTATTGCGTGAACGCTTCGACCGTCAGCTTGTTGGTGCTGTAGGTGCGAGGCGTGACGGCATTGGCAAAGTTCGCTTCAAGGTAAACCACATTGGGTGTTACCGCTCCGCCAAACTCAATATTGCCGCCCGCGTAGTGAATCCCTGCGCTGTTCACCGCCGTACGATAAGCCGCATCTTGCGCAATGGACGTATCGGCGACATCGGTCATGTACAGCCACTGATACTGATCGTTTTGACCCACGCCATCTGCGGTCTCCAACGGTTTCGCGCTGACCGGGCCGGTAGAGCCCAAAACGCCGTCTTTGATGCTCCAGGCTATCGGCAAGGTTTTCGTGGTGTCGGTGTTGTCGACTAAGCCTGCAGCGGTCGCGTTGTTGGTACCGGTATACGTGGGGCTTGCGCCGGCGCCTTTGTTATCCGTCACGATTCGGATGCCGCCATTGGAGGCCGTTACCGTCGAATTGAGTTGGATGTAGTGGTCGGCGTTTTTCCAGCCCGTGGGCAGCGTCACGCCCGTCCACGTCACATCCGCTTCCACCGCATTGTTCGACATCCGTACGACGGCGATATCAAACTGAACCGAGCCTGCGCCCGCGAGCGTGGCGGTGGCGACCTTTGAAACTTTTGAAACAGACGTGAAAGCCGCTTGCGCCCCTGTCGCTGTAACGAACAGCGCCAGAACGGCCAAGAGCCCCTTTTGGATTTGCTTCCCTATGTTCATGTACGGCCTCCTTGTATGCATTTAGAAGTACAACGTAGCCTGAAATCGGTGGCTGCCGTTGGTGTCTTCAACCTGGAACGGAATGGTGAACCCGTAGTCCAAGCGAAATCCGAATTTTTTGTTCACCGATTGAAAATAACTTAAGCCGGCTGAAGCTTCGTTCTTGTTGCCCCCCGCACGCAGCCCCAGCGTGTTGCCGAAAAGCCAGCTTTCCAGACCGCCGTGATACCCGGTTTCCCCGCGGCGGCGGGTGACATCAAAAGCGGGGACCAGCCAAGGCATCTGATTAGCCTGGTAAGCTAAACCGAGGCGCCACTCGAGCGGAACGGTGTCTTTTTCTTTAAAACCAACATTGGGTTGGTTGATATTTTTGGCCGCCAAGCCAACGCGCAGCCCTTCAAACACATTCTCTTGGAGCTTGTAAAGCACTCCGGCATCGAGGGAAATGGCCGAGGCATCGTTTCCGCCGGAGAAAACCGGGTCGTTAACGGTCCGTGCGTCCAAAGCTAAACTTCGGCGGAGGTATTTGACATTTGTGCCCACGGAGAGCCCGTCCATCACGGGTTTTGCCCATGACAGAGCGACGCTGTCTTCCCGGTACAGATGCGTGGTCGTAAAATTGGCCCACGAAAGGCCAAGGGAACCGAATTTCGTCGGTTTAGAGGCATATGCCAAATAGCTTTGCCCTAAACGGACCGTATCGTCGCCCGAGTAGAGCGTGAGGCCTGAGAACAACCGTGCATACATGGCGCTAAATTCGTGGCTTTGAACTTGGGTTAAGCCGGCGGGGTTAAAAAGCGACGCGTTGCTGTCATCGGCTATCGCGGCAAAGGCGCCGCCCATGCCGACGGGACGCGCGCCCCAGCCGGCATCTTGAAACGCCGCATGGAGCAGCCCGGAGAAGGTGAACATCAAAATGGCCAAAAATTTCAAGAGCCGCATCGCACAATAGGTCTTATCTTGTATGGATGCACGAGGGGAGGCGACTAAAGGCCAATAGTCGCCGACCGAAAGGCCCTGGGTCCGATTGGTTCCGTGGGGCATGGTCACCTATACAGAATAAAATTGGATTGTTACAGCTGTGTTGCGCGGGAACTATATCAAAAGACGCGTGATTTTAAGCCTTAGATTTTGGTGGGGATTTCGAAGGAATAAAGGCGGATGCGGTTTCGGCCATGGGATTTGATCCAGTACAAGGCTTCGTCGGAACGCTTGATCAATTCGTCAATCGTATTGGCGTGCGTGGGGTAGGTGGCCACGCCAATGCTGACAGTCAACCGGACGGTCCGGTCGGGTCCCACGGTGACGGGCTCTCCCGACACCGCCTGATGAAGGCGCTCGGCCAAGAGCATGGCTTCATCGGCCGAGGTATCGGGCAGCAAAATAACGAATTCGTCCCCCCCGTAACGGGCAGTAATGTCCACCTTTCGGGCGTTGGCCAAAACCCGTTCAGCAACGGTGGCTAAAATCGTATCGCCAACCGGATGGCCGTAGGTGTCGTTGAACCGTTTGAAATGGTCGATGTCAAGAATCATGAGCGAGAGCTGGCCGCCGTTTCGCTCGGCCCGGTAAAATTCTTCGCGCAAGCGCTGTTTGAAATAACGCAGAAGATAAAGGCCCGTAAGGCCGTCGGTAATCGAAAGTTCTTCTACGCCTTGGAACAGCCGTGCATTCTTGATCGCCATCCCAAGCTGCCCGGCTACCGCCGTAAGGATGGGAATTTGTTCGGCCGGGATTTCCTGCTGGCTTAAAATGTTGTCCACCATCAAGATGCCCATGTTTTCATCGCGGGTGCGAAGCGGTAGATAAAGAATCGTGCGCTGGTATTTTTCAATGCGTTCATCATGCACGCGGCCTAGAAGCAAATCGACCATGGGGTGAAAACCGCGTGTCAGGGGAAACGACTCCTTTTCACCAATTTCATGCTGGCGCTGGTCCATGGTGAGCACGCTTTCCAAGGTATCGCCTTCTTTGTTCACCAAATAAAGCCGCACGCGATCGAACCCTAGCTGCTGGATTAAACTTTGCGCCACCGATTTGAGCATCTCATCGAGGCGCAGGGACCTAAAAATGGCGTTGGAAATTTCATGGAGCGCCTTCATTTGCGCCAGCTGCTCGCGTTCGGTGGCCGCCATTTCAAGGCCTTTCATCGCCACGGCCAGTTCGTGGGCAAAATTGGCGAGCTCCGGCATATCTTTTTTCGAGAAGGCGCGTGGACGATGAACATTCTCCACGCGCAGCAGGCCAAAAGTGTCGCCAAAGGCGCGCAGCGGAATGTACGCCATGTGGACCGGCTTGGACAAAATGACGTAAGGTCGTTTTCCCTCCAGAATTCGTTTAAGCGGCGAATGGGGGAGGAGCGCAATTTCTTCTTCTCCAGGGAGCATTTCCTTCCCGTCCACGAGTTGACGGGCCACTAACATGTTGCGGGGTCCGTCGTAGAGAAATACGGCCGCGCGGTCGATTTTCATGGCATCGCAAAGATAAAGCAGCGCATGCGCCAAAAGCTCGGCTTGCCGGCGCGTGGGCAAAAACGACACGGCATGGCCGGGGTGTTGCGGCTCTTCCAAGCGGAAGCGTTGGAATTCCTCGCGGATGCGCTGCAGCGATTTGTTATCGGGTAAACTCATTCGTAAAGAGACAAAATGTAGCTGGCTTCTTCCGCCGCCATACGCATTTCATCTTCCAAGAATTTTTCGCCGTACCGCTCTTCACGGACGGAGGCCATCACATTTTGAGTCACGCGTCCAATAATCCGCTCCAACGTGCCTAATGTAGACGCGCAAGGGAGGGTGCGCGCAAGACGCAGCGCTTGGCGGAAGGCATCGGCCACAGGCGCTGGGGCCGAACGCAACAGCTCTTCTAACGCCGTATAGCGGCTGGGCAGCATGCCGATTTGCTTGGAATGCCTCACTTGAGACTGCGCACCCGTCAAAAACTTGATGAGTTTCCACGCCGCGTGGGGGTGTTGGGACGTGCTTACAATCGCCAAATTGCTGCCGCCTAAATACGTGACCGGCCCGGCAGGCCCCGCGGGAAAAGACGTAACGCCATAGTTCCGTGCGACATCGGCCTGGTAATACGGGTTTTTGGGGTTAAGCAGCGTATGTATGGGCCAGACGCCCGAGACTTGAAAGGCAAACTGGCCCGAAAAAAAGTCTCCCGTTCCAAGGCGGTCGCGGCCTAGAAGCGGGATCAACCGGTCGACCATCATGCGGAAATAATAATCCATGCCTTTCAAGGCGTGCGCGTCTTGGAATTGCGCACGGCGGCGGTCGGAACTTAAAAAATCGCCCCCTGCGCCCCACACCCAAGGCGCCAAATCGTGGATTAAGATGCCCTCTTTTTGACCGGCTAACGGCAATGCAAAATAGGTGCGGCCAAGCTGGGAATTCTGAAGGCGCTCGCAGGCTTCCCGGAAGCCTTTCCAGCTGCCTAAATCCGCCGGTGTCATGTCCAGCTCGTGCAGGAGGTCTCTGCGGTAATAGAGCACGCGGGCATCCAAAAACCAGGGGACAGAATAGGCTTTGGTGCGAGACGGGTCAAAACAGTAATTCCACACGGGCCGAACGATATCGTTGCGGTCGATATCATCCAGAAAGTCGGTCACATCGCTAAGCGCGCCCAGGGCGGCCAAGGTGGTGTTCCACGTGCCGCCAATTTGCACCACGTCCGGAGGGTCGCTGTAATCTTTATGTTTGGCCACCGCAATCAGCCGGTCCCAGGCGAAATGCCAGGGATGCACGGTCACGCGCACATCGTAACCGGGGTTGGCTTTGCGGAAATGCTGGATCTCCCGGCGCAGGATGTCTTTGGTCACAAACCCTGCGTTGGGCATGACCCAGAGGTTTAGCTTAATCGATGACGCCATAAATTTAAGAAGCGCTAATAGGCAACCGGACGAAAACGCTCGTGCCGCGGTCCAGCACGCTTTCAATCCACACGCTGCCGCCGTGGGCTTCAACGACTTGTTTGACCATGGTTAGCCCCAGCCCCGCCCCGGGAACCTGGCCGGAAAATGCTTTCTCCACCTGGTAAAACCGTTCGAACACGCGCTCGCGGTCTTCCGGGGGAATGCCGGGGCCGTCGTCTTTAAATTCCAGGACCACCGAACCGTTTTGGCGTTTGCCTTGGATGTCTAAATGTTTGGCGCCGAACTTAAAAGCGTTGTCGACTAAATTTTGAACGGCATGCTGCATGAGCGTAGGGTCGACATGCGCCTGAAGCCCGTGCAAATTCTCCCCACGCTTAACGTTAAGCGCCTGCTTTTGGATTTCATCGGTCCCCAGCTTCAAAGCATTTTCCACCAACTCACCCAAGCTGATGTCTTGGCGCATCAGTTCTTCGGGGTCTAAACTGCTAAAGGCAATCAATTGATTGACCATTGTTTCCAGCACATGGCATTGACGTTGGATGGTTTCCAAGCCTTTGCGTTGAATTTCCGTAAGGGGGTCGTTTGATTGCAGCAATAGCTTGGGATAAGCACGTATGGTGACTAACGGGGTGCGCAGCTTATGACTAATAATCGACACAAACCGGTGCATCGCCGTATCGGCCTTGCGCTCCAGGGTGACGTCGTGGAAAAGCACGAAATAGCCGTAACGCTCTTGACGGCGTCCCACAATTGGGCTGACGCGGGCTTCAACGGCAAAATAGCGGGGAGATTCTCGGATTAAATCAAAGGGTAGCCCTTGTTCGGCTTCCAAATGATCCAGGCGATTGGGTGGGTTGGACTTAAAAGTACGAAACGCTTGAAGGATGGACGTGGGGTCTCCGTGTTCTTCCAGCCCCAGCATCTTTTGGGCCGCGGGGTTGGCAAGAAAGACGGTGCCTTGCTGGTCTAATAGAAGAACGCCTTCGGTCATGGCGTTAAAGAGGAGTTCCACCTTTTCGCGCTCGAGCGCCAGATGCTGCGAGGTGGAACGTAGTTCGTCAAAAAGCTGGTTGTGAAGCTTGGTCAAAACGTCGTTGGTTAAATATTCCAACGTGAAGGGTTTGGTGACGTAATCATCCGCCCCCATGCTTTTGGTTTGACGCATTAATTCGCGTTCGGCTTGTCCGGTGATCATGATCACACGCACCGAAGGGTCGCGTTTTTTTAGTTCTTGCAGCACATCCACCCCGGACATTCCAGGCAGACCGATATCGAGAAACACCAAATGGGGACGATAAGCGGCGTGGAGGTTTAAAGCGCTCGGGCCATCTTGGGCTGTCTGGACTTCATATTGTTGGCGTTCGAAAAAGCGTTTTAAATTGCTTCCAAGGCTCGGGTCATCGTCCACAATCATGAGCTTCATCTTCATGCGGCCTTAACCTCCTTGCTAGGGGCTTGGCAGCGCGGCAAATGCAGCGTAAAGGTGGTCCCTTGCCCCTCCACCGAGGACACATCAATGCTCCCCCCATGGGCTTTGATCACCTGGTGCGCTAGAAAAAGCCCTACCCCCGTGCCATGCGAGCCCTTGGTGGTGAAATAGGCCTCGAAGAGGTGTCCGACATCGGTACGCCGAATGCCGGGCCCCGTATCTTTGACCAGCACCACCATCGTTTCGCCTTGTTCCTTCATAATGAGAGACAACTCCCGGCTGGTGCCAACGGCATTGCCATTCATCGCCTCAGCGGCATTTTTAATTAAGTTCACGAATACAATTTCGAGCTGCTTGGGGTCTGCACGCACCCATGCCGAGTGAACCGGCGCCTCGATGCGAATCAAAATTTTGTTCTTTTCAATCAAATGGGTCAGCAGCGAAAGGCTGTTGTTTACGACGGATTCCAAAGGCACCGGTTCAAGCTGAATCTGCCCGGGCTTTGAAAACTGGCGGATGGCTTCAATTTTCTCACTGGCTTTCTGCGCCTGGAGCATGATGTCGCGCATGCGCGACCTTAATTCGGGGAGAAGTTCTTCCGCGGAGCGTTTTCCGTTTTCCAGATCGGCCAAATCCAACAGCGACATTTCGGCCGGCAAACTGATGTTGGCTAAAGGCGTTTTGATTTCATGCGCAAACCCCCCGGCAATTTCGCCGAGCATTTCCGTACGCGCACCGTGTACGGCCATTTCCAAAAAACGAACCCGCTGACACCCCAAAGCCGCCTGGTTGGCCACGATGCGCAGCAGCCGCAAGTCTTCATCGCTGTAGGCTTCTTCAGAGCGTTTTTCCCCCAGCAAAAGATAGCCCAGCACTTCGCCTTGGCTCACCAAGGGAAAGGCGGCGCAGAGCCCCAACCGCTGCATCTCCGCCGCCGCCGCCTCCCGCCGCGCGCGGTTTTCATCGGTTTCGCGAACACTGGAAACATCCAGAAGTCGATTGCGAAACACCTTAAAGACAAAAAAGACCCCCACCAATAGAAGCGGCAGTAACCACCACAGGGACGGCGTCGGATAGGTCATGCCACAAATCTCTCATCCGCATCCACCCTCCGCGCCGAAAGGTGGCGTGTGCTGCGTGAACTACCGGCTTCCCCAGAGGAATCCAGCATAAAAGGCTGCGAATGATCGGCGAAATAAAGTGAAAGCGGATTATCCGCTGGCATCTCGTCGGGCAGAGTTTTCCTCTCCAAATCAGACATTCGCGAATAGCTGTTGGTGTAACGCCCTTTCAGATACAAGGCGGCATTCTTGGGATGAAAGGTCTCTCCCAAGACACGCATCAGAGCCGCAGCCAAAGCCTCAGGAGTCGTATGGGTGATAATTTCACGCGACAGTTCGTAAAGCTTTTCTTCTCGGTCCACGTATTGTCTAAAGAACTTCGAGTCGACAAGATATTGAATTTTTTTTCGGACAGGTTGAAAGCAAAATGAAATCAGACCTGCTGCAATCGCTGACGAGAAGACCGTCTGATACCCAGTAAAACCCTCGAATATTTTTGCGAATAAACCCACGGCAAGCAAATAGGCTGTAGCCAAGATTATGACCACCGAAGAATACACCAATGTTTTTCGGATGATTAGCGCAATATTCATCAGCCGATGCTTGAGAATGGCGTAGGTGACCGCCAACACGTACACAAATACGCCGTAAACACCATATGGAAAAACAGGCAAATGGAAGACCGGTAGAAAGGCCGTGCTTCCCCCGCAAAACCCGACCAGAGTCCCACAGCCCATGTATTGAATTTGAGTACGAACCTGAGCGCCCGCAGCCTTCCATTTCCGGTACAAAAGCCAATGAGCATAGGCGACGTAAAAGAAAAAATAGCCAACAAAAAGTGCGTATGGCAGTTGGGGAACTGTATAAAAATTAAAAGGAGGAAGAGGTTCTAATGTGGCGAGTGAACCTGTTACATTTAAAACCTGTAATGAAACGGTCAGTCCATATCCCATCAGTAGAAGTCTTCTTTTTATTTCACCCAAATAGGCAAGAACAAAATGAAAAAATGCGACTGGGATCATGATGGCACCTAAATAATGAATCCAGCGAAGCCAGAAAAGAGCCTGCCCCATTTCGGTAGATCCAACCATCATGCCGAGCCCCAAACTCCAAAAGCCGACCGATATGCAAAAGAAAGCCCAGAGTCGGTTGGTTTTGCTGTGAATGCCCTTAATAAAAACGAACGCCCCAAGAAAAAAACTTGCTATCGCCGTAATAACGCACGAATTAGAAAACGGAATCACTCGGTAGGCCTATTTCGTCCAAAAGTCTCATGTGCAAAAACATAAGTGCCATTAACGATGGAAGCGCATATCGCTATTTCCCCCGCTAAAGCCGTGGCTGCAATAATTTCCGCCAATTTTTGAGATTTACCGCTCCCAAAACAACCTAACATGTGCAGACACTCTTTAGCTGTGCCAAAGCCGGTCCCGCCTCCTACAGTACCGACGAGAATATTACTCAGATAAACACTAAAATAGAGATCTCCATTTTTATTCACCTCGCAGGTACTTATACCCACATGTGAATTTGCCACCGAAGCCACATCCTGACCGCAAGCAATAAAGATGGCGGCTATCGCATTTGCAAAATGCCCGTTTGCACCCACCATGCCGGCATGAATATCCGACAGCATCGTTCTAAAAAAATATTGCTGCATTTGTTCTGGCGTCGTATCCAACAAGGCAATTAATTTCCTGGGAATCGTCACATCGGCCGTAACCGTTTTTCCATACCCATTGACAAAATTATTTGCGGTCGCTTTTTTATTGGCATTGAAATTTGAGCGCAACCAGTACTCTTCAGGCTTTACTATAGACGTGATTTTGCGACAAGCCATTTCTGTTGCGTTGCACGCCATATTCATTCCCATGGCGTCACCAGTGTCGTAATGAAAATTGACTATTACTCGACGACCGTCAACAACATAAGTCAGCTGCTTCAGTGTGAGGTGCCGACTGGTTCGTTCAGCTACCGCCTTAACTTGCTTGAAATTCATATCAAGCCATCGGCAGAACGTTTTGGCTTCAGGAAGCGATCGAAAAACAAACATTGGGCCCACACGCAGTTCGTCTTTAAGAATCCGAACATTGGCGCCACCCGAGCGAGTAATGATATGCGACCCTAAGGTATAGGATGTAATTAATGCCCCTTCTGTCGTTGCTAAGGGGATAAAAAATGTGCCCTTGGCATGTTCTCCTTTTACTCGCAATGGGCCTGCTACACCCATGGGGATGTGAGCCACCCCTATTGGGCTTTCGATTTTCCCTTTAAATTCTTCAGCGTTTTCGGAAAACTGAGAGATGTGCCAAAGCGGGGTTTTCGTGAGCTGGGATAACCATTCTCGTCTTTCTCTAATGATTTCCGGCGTGAACGTCGTCGACTTGGATCTCAGAAAAGATTTAACTTTAGGTCCCGCGATTCCAGCTTCAACACTCTCCAGCTCTCGGATGAGCTCGACGTAACGTCGTTCGCTGGTACGCTCTGACATGGGTTCTGTGTCATTTTTTTTCAGAACATCCCGGCGATCTTGCATCGGCGAAAAACGACCCGCAACTTTGGCTGGATTAACAAATTCCTGCCATTGCGGATCCGTTTTTTCGAACCGAACCCCACAAAGATTTTCCTCGGGATTAATCCATATAATTTCCCCGATGTGGTTGAACGAACGCCCATCGGCCCGCACTTCAACATCAACCCTTTCAACTTCTTTTGACCAAGAAGTATTCAGTCGACAAGAAAGCCCACGCTCATTCACCGAAAGGGTCATGCCGCTGATCGAAGCTTGCCCAGTCGAACCATTCCGCGGCTGCAACAAAACATCAAACGCCGCAGCCCAACGAGTGGCTATGCGACGACCATTGCTATGAGAAGGTTTTTCTAATTTCATGAAATTTTAGCGACCCCCGAACCGATACGTCACGTTCATTGCAACCAGATTGGCAAAGTCCTTGTACGTCCCGTCGCTCGCGGGCGGCGTTTGGCCCAGGTTCGACAACGCGGACGTGCTTGAATCCAAATTATTGGATATATGCCGGTTATGCATGAAGATGGCGGTGTAGGCCACATCCAAACTCACATTCGGCGTCACGGCAAAACCAAACCCTGAAGACAACCCGTAACGAGTTAAATCCAGGAAACCAGGGTTAAACGTCGATTCCGGCTGCGCCCACGGCTCGTACCAAACACCTCCGCGCCACTGCCAGACGTCGCTTGCTTTGTAGTTCACGCCCGAGGCAAAACTCCAGGCATCCCTGGGGTTAAAAACAGCGGGATTTCCGCTCCCCAGAAAGCCTAAGCGCGTGGCGTTTGTTTCAGCAAAGCGAACCCGCAAATCCTGCCCTTTCGACCAGCGAAACCAACCTGCGTTGGCCTCTAAGTGCCAACGGTCGTTGGGTATGAAGGCATATCCCAACTGGACGTTCTCAGGAAGGTTGACATCGGTGTATGCTGACGTCTCATAATTCGCACCCCCAAACACCGACGCCGCCGTACCCGAAAGCCCGGTTAGAGTGACATTACCGTTGACCCGTATGCGTTTTCGACTATGGTACACCGCGCCGAAGGAATGGTGAGTGTTCGGCGTAAGTTGTAATCCCGCGTGGTAGCCAAACGCAGAGCCCTCGCCTCGTAAACTTGAAATAGCATCGGGTGCTCCATTGGTTAGCGGTGTTCCAATGGCCTGATTCATGGACAAATTGATCAAATCCACGCTCACGTGCCGGTCGAGCTGGGCCGACAAAAGCCGCGCATAGTCAGGCCCGGCCCCCACGGAAAAGGCGCGGTGAACTTGAAAGGCGAGTACGGGTGAAATCTCGACCATCCTCAAACGGGAATTGGTGGCGACGTAGCGCATGGGGCCATTGCCCGGCCAGCTGGTTTCCAAACCGAAGGGGCTCTGGACGCTTAAGCCCGCACCGAGCTTTCCCTCCATAAAGCTTTGCGTAAAAGAGGCGTTGGGCACCACCACATTAGCGATTTTGGCTTTGGTCTCAGCTCCGGCGGCGTTTTCGTACGAGCCTCGGACGTTTTCGAATGTTCCACCAAAAGTGAATTGCGTTCCTTTCAGTCGCGTAATGGCCGCAGGGTTGGAATAGACGGCGGTTGGATCGTTGTTAACCCCTGCCACTCCCACGTAGCCTTGCCCGGCCGCACGAGCACTGGGCACTTCATTGCCGATGTTGGCGCCGCCGATGGCCATCGCCTCCGTCCCCATCCCCATCGACAACAAAACCGCTAGACTACCGCGAAAGCATTTGTTCATATGTGGTTTTCCCCTCTTTGATGGTTTCGATATGCTTGCGTTCAAACAACAGTGCGCTATTGGACCCTTTTCCCACCCGCTTCCAAACTCGAATTTTCCCCTTCTGGATCCAGCTCAGAAGCGTCTGCCGCGAAATGCCTAAGGCCCGGCAGGTCTCTTCGCGACCCAAAATTTGATCAGGGCTCACAGGGTTGTAACGAACATTCGCTTTGGCTTTATATTTAGAACATTTCGGAACACGGGGATGTTTAACAGGAGTTGTCAGCCCTGTCAACCCCCCCTGAAATGAATCGAAAGGCTCAGAAGGGGTACGGAAGTTGGGTTAACTGTTCACACCTACCACGAAAACACCGCAGAACGTGTCTACCAACAAATCCTAAAATTCCCACCCCATGTTCATCTGTTTCTGGCCAATCTAAGCAAGTCGAAGCGCAGCGATATGATTTTTATCTAACGCAATGCCGGCAAATATTGTGAATCCTAAATCTGCACTACCGTTTGGTGTGGATTCTGAATTTATTGCCCAATTGGCTTGAAAGAGTCTCATCTGGTTGACCCATCCATGTTGGCAGGCCAATATTATTGGCATTTACTTTAAAAGATGCGCGCACAGGAATCTTTAAAAAATGCAATTCCCCCCTTACATTGATAAGACTGCCTACCCCAGGGGCAAGTTCCAAAGAACGAAAAGTCTTTCGGTTGTTCTCCAAAAGTGCTTTCGATGCGACTTTAAGTTCAATGGAGGTATCGCAACCCAGCACTTGCCCATGGAACATACAAAGCCCCCCCTCTTCACAAAAAGCCTGTAGATTCCGAATAGAACATTCAGAAACGAATGGGATGTGGTGTTTCGCCTTTCCTGAAATCAGTATCTTTCCTTGCAGCGCTTCTCCGTAATAACTCATCCCTAATTCTGCTAAACGTTTTTTGACCAGGGGGTGATTCAAGGGCACTTGCTTTGCCGTCTTGAAGCGCAGCTCGGATAATTTTCGTGCCCCATGTACTGTTATAGGAATGACATCCACAATCGAAGCCACGCTTCTAGGCAAAACATAACGACCCATTAAATAGACATGGGAAAATGGGAATTCCTTAATGCGGTCCAAAATTGCTTCAGATTTTTCAGCGGACAGGATCGGAAAATGTGCATCACGCGCATAATAGCGCGAGAGAAAAGTACTGAAATCTATTAACAAAACAGCTTTTTGATGAGGAATGGTTTGTTTCGCTATTGCAAAGAGTTCCGATAAACCATTGTTTCCAGAGTAATTGGCACCAAAATCGTAGGGGGCTGCAGCCGCCCAAACCCGTTTGACAGAATTTACCCCAAAAAATAAAAGACCTAAAGCCATTGCCCAATGTATCTGACTCGGCATACGGCGAATTAACAGCCAAAGTCCGCGGCCGGCTAAAATGCAGACAGGAAATGCTGCTGGCAGAATATAGCGATTCCAATGCGGAATGCGGACTTGGAGTGCTATTAATAGAAAGTATCCAATGGAGAATGCTAGCCATGCGATATCCCAACGCGCGGCTTCGGTTCCATCCCATCGAATGCATATCACTAAAAGCACGAGTGCTCCTGGAACCGTATACACTATTGAATATAGAGTGCTCCAAGTCAGAATAGATTGCCCCATGGAAACAGAGACTTCCGCCCAACGTCCATATGTCGTACCTGTGTTTTTTAGAACATACCAAGCAGGTGTATTGGCAAAAGTCGCCCAGAAAAGAAAGGGGATGCTGGCCCAAAAAATCCCCTTTATCCAAGATCGCCGTTCTTCCGTGTTTGGGCGCAATGATGGGATAAAAATCATAAGCGCACCCTGAAAAATAAGAAAAATCCCAAAATACTGCTTACTGAGAGCCGCCAGAACACCTAAAACTCCTGCAGCAAAATAACGCCTGACCTGTAATCGCTCCAGGCTGACCATGGAAAAGCACATCGCAACCGGATCAACAAAGGCAGTGGGCCCATAAAGAATTAGCAATGGGGAGAACGCCGCCAACAAAGAAACGTATAAAACAGAGCAATCGGAATAGATTCGACGGACTAGAACACCACAGAAAACAAAAGCCACCATCAAGGCTGCGACATTAGGCAGTCGCGCTGAGAGGGGTGATTCTCCAAAGAGAAAAAAAGACAGCGCCTGGAGATAAAAGAAAACTGGTGGTTTATCGAGACCTTTTGCTGATAAAAAAATGTCGCCTTTTAGTATGTCTCTTGTGAAGCTAGTGTAAAGTGCTTCGTCATCATGGAACTCGAATCGCCCAGCCAAACGGATTTGAACAATCAAAAAAACAGCTGCCAATGACGAAATCATCCACCAAAACCATTTTTTGTTCAAAATTTCAGTTCTTCTTGCAATAGAGGACACTATAAAACGGTGGCAAACTGCTTGCTGATCCCGTCGCTCCTCCATGTGAGTGAGACCCACTAATTGAGGCGGTCTGGTCAGGCGTTCTTGGCTCCCAGCCACTTGGAGAAGAATTGAGTTGCCATTTTGCGCTCAGGGAGTTCCCAGCAATAGTGGCAACCCCTGATACAGTATGGGCGTGTTGACCATCAGTGGAGATGGAATGCAAGTGATTAGAACTACCTCCCGTTTGACCAGAAATGTTCATCCCCAATGGAAATTTATCATCCAAATTTGAGAATCGACTCCATCCAGAGGGACATGCCCCTTCAAATAGCACAATGGCACCGCTAGGAACTAGACCATAACCAGGCGTGACCTTAACTGGGGAAACAATTCCATCCACAATATCACCGCTTAGGGCGGCATAAATGCCACCATTTAACGGTTCTCGGGGCGTCAGCGTTTGGCCTTCGATTGCGACTTCGATATAGGGTGTGATCGCTTGCCAATTGACCCCGGTGGGGTCCAGCTCCTGTGAAAAAAGGCCGTTGGTCACTTTCACCGCGATATCGTTGCTGGACCAATACACTTGGGTTCCTTGTTGATTGGTAATACGAAAGCGCATATTTTTCGTTGCGTTGACCGGCAACGACTTTTCCTTCAGTGTTCCCTGATAGGTGATTTTTGTCGGTATGGCAAACGCCCTGGTTGAAAGGCCGAAAGCAACAAGACTGACCATAAATAACGACCACATCCAAGATGTTGTTTTTCTCATTTTTAAGTCCCTCTAATTTTTAATTTAGGCTCGCCCTGCTGAACTTAGAGGGATTATCTCAGTTTTTATTCCCGAGACCGTCTCAAAAATTATGCTTCTAGGGCTTTAAAAAACGTCCGATGGTTGGGGGTGGTGATGTGGACGCCGACATCAACGGTGGTGCCTTTTTTGGCGGCGCGGACCCACTGGATGCGGCCTCTCATCGGCTGGGAGCCTTTCTCGGAGTACACTAAACCATCTAAACAAATCTCTTGGCCTTTTTTTAGGTAACCCGAAGGCGATTCGATCGCCGTATTGCGGCGAGGGCGTTCATCCATGGCTTTAAAATCGGGGATGTAGCGGCGTTCGGCCCATTGGCGGCTCCAGCGTAAACCAACCCCATCATGAGCAATGTCGCGGGCCCACATTTCCCAGCCAGGGACTTCATGGCCGTTGCGTCTTGGGGATTTGACGCCAGGAGGTAAACAGCGCACGAGAACACGAATTGGTGATCGTTTGGCATGGCGTTGGTCAGACGGCGTCATGGCGGCCCCCCGTACGGCGGATTTACTCATAACGAATGTCGTCTAAAAAGAAGATGGCGCCTTTGGGGTTTTGGTCCCGGTTCATCGCCCAGCAAAAACCACCGGAGATGCTTGAAAGTTCTTGGCCCTCCAATGAAATCTCATAGTTTTTCCAATCCTTGGTCAGCGTCACGGGACCAAGGGCGGCTGAGCCAGAATCGGCGAAATCACCGGAGATGCCGCCGATTTTAAATTGGTCAATCACTTCCCCGCCTTTTTCACCTTTGGCCTTAAACGACACTTTTTTAGCGCCGTTTAAATTGAAGCCGCCCGACTTGCTTCCCCAGTTATTCGCCGGGTTCTGCCAATAGACGCCCGCCCAACCCGCGCCTTGGCGAGCCTGCGCGGTATATTCGACCCGAATGACGCTATCGTCTTTGGCATTAGGGAATGTCCATTTGTCGATTAAGCGAATATCCCCGTAATCCCCCATCCAACCAGACGACACAAAGTGGTTTTCTCGCGCGCGAAAATTCTTGTAAACATAAAAGGGCATCGGAACATCCGGCAACAACGCCGCATCCGCTTGTTTGGCGGCGCGCATCGGGCTTGCAACGGGAATAAGAAGAGCCATCGCGATCAGAAGTCGTCCGGCGGTAGTCATTGAATTTCCTCCCTTAAGAGTATAACAGGACTTTGAAAATCACGAGCTCAGGGCTCGTAATAAATTTGGTCAAAATAAACGGTCCCGCCCTGCCCAGGCGTTAAATTGAGCGGTGGATTATTGAATACTAAAGTGGCTTTAAACAAATCTTTGACGTTGGCCAGCGCCGAGTTGGGGACTGAAATGGTGAACTTTGCCCAGTCACCGGTCATCGCCTGCGAAGTGCCGCAAGGAGTGGTGGTATCGTCGGTATCCACACTATCGGCCGTATAAAGCGTTAGACAGGGAGGTGTTGCTCCCCCTGCCCCATCGTCTGCCACTTCGACTTTTAGCACCGTACGGGTGCGAAGCACCCCACGGGCGTAAAACGTCACTTTGGTATAGCCTGCGGTGCGAAGGTCGCGTCCGGTCGACGCGGCGTCATATTGAGCTTGGGTTGCAGTATGCATCAAATCAAACCCGGCAAAGGTGAAGGAAGAATCTCCCGCCTTTGGAGGCCGGCCGTTCCATGCATATCGGATGGACCTTCGGCTTAATGGGCTTGTCTCATCACCAAATGTTAGCGCCTGGTTTTCTCCCCCCGGATAAAGGAAAGCCCCTCCTCCCGAGACCAATTCATCGCTAAAAACGGTTAACGAAGCCGTCCCGCCAAACCCCCCGATGGCGCCGCCTTGGCTGCTCGTGGTTCGCTCAAATGGGCTTTTGTCACACCCCGCTAAAACCAACGCGGCGGCAAAAAGAAAAAACCGTTTCATCCTTCCACCTTTTTTAAAATCGTAATCTCCACGCGCCGATTTAAGGTACGCCCGGTGGCCGTCTTGTTATCCGCGGCCGGCTTGGTGGCGCCATAGCCTACGACACGGAATCGTTCCGTGGTGAAACCGCCTTTTTTAATAAGGTAATCCCGCACAGCCGCCGCGCGCAGACGTGAAAGCTCTAGATTGAAAGCCGCTGCCCCCGTCGCATCGGTATGCCCTTCGATCAACACGTCGTTGGACGGATAAACCTTCAATAGCTCCACGAATTGGTCTAACACAGAGCCGCTGCCATCGCCAAAAATTGCTTTCCCCGGGAGAAATTGAAGGCGCCTGCTGAAACTGACTTTAAGACCCGCCTCTTCTTCCTTTATCGCTAAATCCTCATGCTTCTTGTCTAAAACTGCCGGCATGCTTTTTGGCATCGGCGTTTCAACCGATGTGACAACCGGTTCGGGTGGTGCAAGACCAGCTCCTTCAGCCGGCTCGTAAATGATGTCGTTTAAATAAAACACCGCGCCGCGGGGATTTTCATTCTTATTTAATAAAAAGCCGAATCCGCCGATGACATGGCGAAGATCTTTCCCCGTCAAATCGATGGTGTATTGCTTCCATGAATCGCTTAGCCGCACATCTTTGAGGGAGGCGATGTCGGAATCGGGATACTTCCCCACAATACCGCCGATGCGAAATTCCCGAACGCGCTCTCCGCCTTTTTCGCCTTTGGCCCAAAAGGTGAGGCGAGCCGCGCCCCGTAAGTCATAGCCCGAGCGCCCCGCGATAGTCGCCCAATTGTTCGCCGGGTCTTGCCAGTAGAGGCCTGACCAACCTTTAGCGCCTTTGGCGCGGTACTCCACTTTCAGCGCCGGGCCTTGGGCGTTTTGCGTGGGGATATACGCACCGGACAAGCTTAAATCGTTGTCGCCCATATAGCCGGAGGCGACGTAATGGCCTTTGCGGTTGCCTTTATCGGTATAAATGGGCACCGAACGAAAACTGGTGGATGTGGTGGAAAAAACGGGGGGTCTTAAGTCCGCGGCATATGAAGCGCTCACGAGAACGGCAACACCCCACCAGGCCCTTCCTCCAATCCGGAGGAAGAGCGCTGGACGGGACGTTGTCACGTTGAAGGCTTTATTGCTCGTATCGAATCTCGTCTAAATAAATGACGAACCCATTCGGGTTGTCATCCCGGCTGGCGGACCAACAAAAACCGCCCACGATGTGGGAAAGATTCCGGTCGGCTAGGTCGATGGTGTATTTTTTCCACTCTTTGGTTAGCGTGATGGGGCCGATGCTGGAAGAATCGGAATCCCCATGCTCGCCCGTGATGCCGCCGACTTTGAATTCGGCGATTTTTTCCCCACCATGATCGCCGCGGGCCCAAAATGTCAGGCGCTTCATCGTCGAAAGGTCGTAGCCGCCTGGTTTATCACCCCAATTGTTGGCAGGCTGCTGCCAGAAAATACCGGACCAGTTGGCCCCTTGCTTGGCTTCACCGGTATAGGTGACTTTAACGGCCGTTTTTCCGTCCGCAGGGTCCGTTGAGCTCGAATCGTCGAACTTTAGATCGCCGTAATCGCCCATCCAACCAGAGGGGATGAAATGGTTCACCCGGGCCCCTTTATCGGAATAGACATAGAAGGCGTTTTTTACAGCCGCATCCACTTTGGGAGCGGGTTTTTTCTTCGCGGCAGGGGCGGCTTGCACGCCGGCTATGACACCCAGCGTCAACGCCGTCAACAACGCGGTCCATACTTTTGCTTTATTCATGTCGTTCTCCCTTCATCATTCTTGGCTTAAACATCGTGAGACAAATCGTTATTTAAGAATGTCGATTTCGACCCGGCGGTTTTGCTGCCGGCCATCGGATGTTGCATTGTCGGCCACAGGTTTTTTCTCCCCATACCCCACGACGCTCAGGCGTGATTTCAAATGATTCGATGGTCCGGTTAAATAATCGGCCACGGCTCTCGCGCGGTTTTGAGAAAGCGTTTGGTTATAGGAGTCAGCCCCTTGCGAATCCGTATGGCCCGATACACGAAGCTTATTTTTTGGGTAGGCCGTAAGCAACTCGGACACCTGGTTTAGAGCCTGACGCGCCATCGGCTTTAGATCATATTTATCCACGTCAAAAAGAACCAGCGAACTAAGCGTTACTTTAAGACCCTCCGATGTTTCCGTCAACTTGTAAGACGTGGGTTTTTCAGGCGCCAGAATCGAAACGGACACCGGCGGCGACACGGCTTCATTTCCATAAAGATCCGTAAACTCTAAAGTGCCTTGATAACGTCCGGCAGGAAGCGGTTCCCCGGTGGGTCCTAAACCTTCCCACTGAAGCGATTCAGGCGGAGTGCCTCGGCCTTCCCATTTGCGGACCGTTTCTCCCGCCGCATTTCGAACCAAAACTTTCCACGAGAGCACGCCGGCATCGGCAGATGCCCGAGGTGAAAATTCCACATTCTTAGGAGTGCCTTCAGGGTAAAGACGCGCCGAACTGACCGCCAAAGCGCCTTCGGGGATCGCCTTCGGAAGCGCCCGCCCCACGGTCTGAAGCCGTTTTGAAAAATCTTTTTCGAAGCCAAAATGATACGTGAGATACGCGCGGTACTCATTGAACGCGCCGGTGTCGGCGCCAATAAACTGCTCATTCATGCGCGTGCCTACGTAGCGCAAACCAGCTTCAAAGTCTCGCCAGAACTGGACTGAAAGCCCCGCTTGGTAAACACGGTGGTAAGCCCACCCGAAGGAGGTGTGGTAATCCGCCGGCCCCCAAACGTCTTTGCCGTAACGGACAAACGCTTTCACGGGCCGGTATTCCACCGTGAGCCCGCCCGAGAAGAAAATGGTCGATGGTTTATAGAAATTGGTTTGTGCGGTATAGGCCAAGGCATTCCCCGCCAAAGCTTCTCCCCCCGCCAGTTCGAGGGTGGCTTTCCAGCGATTTTGACGCCAGCGAAGAACCCCGACGCCGCTTGAAAAGGGATGCGCCGTTGCCAGCGCCCCGCTGCGGAAGGCGGGGTCCCATTTGAGGGTGCGGTCTTCCTCATAATAAAACAGCCGGTCTGTGTTTGTCGGGTAGTGGGCAACACGGTATTGCAGCGCCGCACTCCATGTCGCGTCTTCCAGGGGGTCGATGTTCCATTCTTCCAAGACGTTGCGTTGATGTTTGAAGAAAGGGGTCGCCGGAGTTGGATCAAAAAGCAGCGTTAAGCTTCCAATATGGGCTTCTCGGTTATCCCACCACACATGAATTGGGTCATCAGGGCCGCGTGGGGCCGAAAGTAGCGCGCCCGGGTTGGCCGCGGTTCCTTCGTAGAAGAGGGGTGATGGCCCGATCACCGGTTTGCGGTAGATATAGGCACCGGAGAACGTCCAATCGGCGGATATGGTTTTGCCGGCGTCGGCATCGATTTCGTGTTTATTGCCAGCAACTGGACCCAAATACGTGTATCCGACCCCCGTACGATCGATGGCCGCGGGCGGAATGAACTCCCCACGCAGCCTAAATCCAAAAGCATCTTTGCGTTTTGTGGTCTTGTGATCGGTTGTGAAAACACCGTTTGTGACTTCCGAATCGTCTTGATACGCTTGCCCGATTCGAAACGGTTGGTAAAGGAGCCCGCCATGAACGCTGGCCCGGTCGGACATTGCGTAGCTCGAGTTGTACGAAACAGCCCAGCGGCGTTCGTCATTCGATTTTAAATCCCACGGAATTTCTTCATTGCGGTATACGACACTATTTTCCCAGGTCCCCAAGGCGGGAAAATCGTACTTGGCAAAACCACTTGGACCATAGCCCCATCGAATGTGACTGCCCCCCAGAACAGACAGAGTCCCAAGTTCCGTTTTAAGGCGCGCTTCCCCGCCCGTGGGGACCAAATCTCCAGAAAGACGGCGGTCATATTCGACTTGATTCTGCGTGGGAAGAAGACCGAACAAATCGTTTTGACCCAGCCAGCCATACACCGGCTCTCCCGTAAAACCGCGAATCATAAACGTTTCCGTGTCATATTGGGCTTCGCCGCGGGCAAGCCTTATAAAGCGGTCATCTTTGTAGAGGCGGTGTTCATCATTGACCGGAAACCAAAACCGCTGATCATCATTCCCAATTAACTCAGCGCCAACATCGAAGGACAGATGTTCGATGGGATGCATGCCCAAATTGAGATACGCGTTTTGAAAGCCCCGCGACGTCCTAGGCTCTTGGAAAGAACTTCCGCGAGTATATGTCCACACATCGTTAATGCCGGTCGGCGAGGTGGCTACGTCCCATGATTTTTTTGGGCGATGGCCCGTCAGGCCGGCTTCCATCGACAAATCCAAGCGCGCCCGCCCCGTGGCGAGCTTATCGCCAGAATAGTCGTCAATCGGGTGGGCGGTTCGCGTTTGCCACCACGGTTGATAGTTGTCTTCCAACCACGCGGCCGCGCCATACGGCCGTGAAAAATCTGGAAGGTTTATCCAGGCCAGTTCGTTTGACCAGGAAGGGTAGTAGCGGGAGGCGCTCGTTTCCGCAAATAAAATACCGCTTAACCCCATGAGGCCGATCATGGATGAAAGTTTTTTTACCATCCCATGCCTCGTTTAGCCGCTTCTTTGGGATTCCAGAGTTCATCCTTGTACTCGAAATAGGCTTTGCGCAATTGGCGCATGTAGGGGCTATTTTTGCCGTCCGACTGTCCCGCAACCCCGAACCATTCCTCATAACTCCAGCCGTCTGGAAATGGCCCGCCAAACTGGCCGACGATATCTTGAATTTTCGGATCGTATTGCGGAGGTGGGCCCGCTTTCCACCACTCATCCATCCATTCAAAAAGCGTTCCGCCGATCGCATTGCCCACACCTGGGCTTCCCGCTGCGTTGTGTTCGATATCCAACCAGTTGTTACGCAAGTAGGTGGCTTGCAGGGCTTCCGATTCCTCGCGCGAACGGCGATGATGATAAGCGGGGCACCCATATTCCGAAATGAAAACAGGCTTTCCCCAAATTTCGGCTAAGTCCTGCCAAAAGCTGTCGCCAAACCCATGGTCGCCGCGGTACGCATTCGCTCCATAAATATCGATGTCTGGACAATTTTTTACAAAAGCATCCAAGAAGAGCGTATCCCCGTTACAAATAGCGACAGGGTGGTCGGGATCTAAAGACTTAATCAGCTTGGCCGCCTTGTTGACGAATTGATAATACGCGGTTGTGTTTTGCGGCGAATTGTTGGCCACACCGTAATTGTTCTCATTGCCCAGCACCCACATGACCACGTAAGGCTCATCCTTATATTCTTCCACCATTTGCTTCACAGATTCGAGCATGTTTTGCTGATGTTTGGGGTTGGAATAATCGGTGCCTTCATACCAACTGGCGCCGGAGCCTACGGCGTAGCCCCCCAAGTAATCGCCCATCGCGACACGAATACCGTAAGTGCTGTAAAGATCCCGAAGGAGTTCCTTATTGTGTCCGTGGTGGTAAAGCCTTAAGGTGTTGGCGCCCATATCCTTGAGCAATTTGAAATCGCCTACAGGTTTTTCTCCGGAGTCTTGTTTCGAATTTCGGTCGGCATCCACCCATGCATCATAAGGGCCATCCAATTTTCCGTTTTTATTTAGATCGGAGACCATCCAATCGCGGTGCACCACGAGCGTCCCATTATCCGGGGAGTGTCCCACCGGCGTGGCGTTATAGGCCACGGCTCGCACAAGAAACGGCTTCCCATCGACCATCAGCCGCCAATGGTCGTTGGCATATTGGGTAAGGCGCACGCGGCCGCGACCTAGTTGTTGTTTGACCGTTTCGCGCGACAAATCGATCGTGACAGCGGTGCGTTTTTTATCGGATGGGACTATTTGACCTGGGTCGACGTTAAAAATATCGTTGTGAGGGTTGTTGTCATAGCGGTTGATCACCCGCACTCGCCCCCCCACCAACTGTTGGCCCAATTCGGGGTGCGAACGCGTAAGAAAACTTATTCGGTCGAGCGCCGCGGGCCCTACATACCAAGGCGTTTTCCAAAAGGTGGTCCCGATGGCTTTTGGAAAATGGACCACGGCGGCTTGATAGGCTTTTACGGCGTGGTCGAGCAATCCCGCTTTTTCCAGCATTTGAGCGACATAAAATTGGCGCAGTCCGGCAGGCTGGTCTTGGTTGGACGTCCATTTAAAAAAATTAAGCCGTAAATCGTCCGTGTTCACGTAATCCCACACACTGCCCTCGAGTTCATTGTTGTATTTGGCTTTTTGGTAATCCGGGTCTTTGAGGAGGCCTTTGACGTTGGGGTAAATGCCTTCACCGACGGCTTTGGCCAGGCCTTCGCGGTTTTTGATGAAGTACCGGTATTGATCGGTTCCAAGACCGGTGAAAACGCCGTATTGGGGATAGTCGACGATCCGCTCGGACCCTTTGTCGAACAACTCAAACCTACCTGCTGACAGGCTTGAGCCGCGAGCGTCGCGCTTTTGCCCCCACACCGGTGTGAAGGTCAACATTAAAGCCAAGGTAAAGCGAAGAACCATGAGCTTCCTTATATTATGAACCAACCGTAAAGAATCACTCTATAGAGCATCTGGGCCTAATTATCTGGGCCCGGGTGGTACGTTTCCGTTACGCCTTCACCGCGCCCGCCGTGATGCCGGCGACAATGTGACGCTGCATAAGGAAATACAACACCACAATCGGCACAATGGAAATCGCAATGCCCGCCATCAGCAACGGATACTCTGTAATGTGGGACCCCTGAAACACCATGAGACCGCGCTGCAGCGGCATGAGCGTGCGGTCCGACAGCACAAGCATCGCTAATAAATATTCATTCCACACGGCAAGCGCATTGAATACCGCTAGCACCGCCACCGCGGGTTTGGCCAGCGGCATCGCGACGTGCCAGTACACTTGAAATTTATTGCACCCATCAATACGCGCCGCATCTTCTAAGTCCTGCGGCATTTTGTCAAAGAAGGTTTTAAGAAGAAATATTCCCAATGCCAAGCCGCCGTTGATTTGGGGCAAAATGTAGCCTAAACGCGTGTTGACCAAATCCAGTTTGACCAGTAAGACATACAGCGCGATGAACGACCCTGGAATAGGAATCATCATTGTTGAAATCAGCAGGATAAAGATGATGTTTTTGCCGGGAAATTTAAGTCGGGAAAACGCATAGGCGGCCAAAGACGCAATCAAAATGACTCCGCCCACCACCATGGCCGTATAAAGGAGACTGTTAAAGAAATACTGGCCAAAATGGCCCTTGGTCCAAGCCAAGTAATAGTTTTTCCATTGCGGGTCACTCACCCATAAACCCATGTCGGAAAAAATGGTGCTCTGCGTTTTAAGGCTGGATGAAATCATCCAAAGGAGCGGGAAGACGCACCCCACGGCCACGGTCAAACAAATTCCGTGCGCCAAGACGAGTGAGGCCCAGCGTCGGAGTCGGTAGCCGAAATCGTTCAAGTGCTGTACCTCGACGACCATTTTGACAAGCGCATTTGCACCATAGACACCGCTAGGAGAATTAAGCCAAACAATATGCCTAGAGCACAGGCATACCCAAAACGTGAGGAACCAACCATGGCCGCGAGAATCCTGGTAATGGGCACTTCAGTGTGATATCCGGGACCGCCGTTGGTGGTAGAGACGATAATGTCAAAGATCTGCATCGTGCCCAGCACCGTCAAAATAGACACCAAAAAAAATACCGGCAGCATGAGCGGCACCGTTATGCGGCGAAAGATTGTCCATTCTCCTGCCCCATCCACGCGCGCCGCCTCATTTAAATCACGCGGAATCGCCTGGAGGCCCGCCAATAAAATGACAAACCCCCAGCCAAAGCCTTTCCACATGTGGATGACGGCCACGCTAACCAGTGCCGTATCCGGGTCCGCCAGCCAGGCCCGGGCATACCGGGACATTCCAAAGATATCGAGCAGGTGGTTTAAAAGCCCGTGAGAGCCATCGTAAATCCAATTCCACACCAAGCCAACAACGATTCCAGATAACACAGGCGGCAGGTAAAAGATCACGCGGTAAATATTTTTCCCTTTGATTTCACGGTCTACGATCAGCGCCAAGACCAGTGCCAGAAAATTCTGCACCGTCAGCGCCAAAACGGTCACCCAACCCGCATTTTTCATGGAAATCCACCAGGAGGGGTCTTTGAACAGCGCTGTTTTGAAATTCGCCAAACCGACAAATTTCATATGGGAGGCAATGCCGTCCCATTCGTAAACACTCAGTTGAAAAACTTTCATGAAGGGAATCAAAGAAAAAATGACAAAAAGAACGACGGCAGGAGCGACAAAAAAGTAAGTCGATAAAAGGTCTTGGACTTTAGGCCAGCCCCACTTCGGCATTTAGTGCGTTTCGCGTTCCTTAACGCGCTGAACGTCTTGGGCGGTTTGTAAGGGTGTTTTTTCGCCGATTAATATCGACTGAATTCCTTTGCAGAACGCTTCGCTGACCAAAGGGTTTTCAGTGACTGGCCACTGGCTGGGGTGTGTCGTCTCATCCATCCGCGATACAAACTGCGCCAAAATTTCTGGTAGTTGTCCCAAACTGTTACGGTTAGACGGCAAATTAAGCGTATCGGTGGAGAGCGCGGCTTGTTGCGTAGGCCCCGTCAACCAACGGAGGAAATCGATGGCTTTGTCCTTTTTATCCGAGGCGGCATTAACCATAAAGGAAGAGCCCGCCCCTCCCCAAATGCGCATGGGTTTAAGCGTGTTGACGCGCGGGGGCGGCATCGCGCCAAACGACAGATTAGGGTTCATCCCCTTGTAAACATTGACACACCAGGAGCCGTTGAACGCAAAAGCGGCTTTGCCATTGGCGAATGTTTGTTCGGCCGTTTTATTAACCATGGTGACAACCCCGCTAACCAATAGCCCTTCTTTACGCAGCTCGTCAAACAACCTAAAAACTCGGACCCAATCCGGATCGGTATACGGCACCTTTCCTCGATACGTGTTCAATACTTTTTCTTCGCCCATGATGTTCATCGCGTAATTATTGGCGAAGCAGTCGATCAGCCAGGTTTCACCCCATCCGGCAACCATTCCTTCGATGCCGGCGGCCTTCAATTTTCTCCCCACGTCAACCCATTCTTTCCAGCTTTGAGGCGGTTGAGTAACGTTTACTTTTCCCAGAAGATCTTTGTTATAGAGCATCTGGATATTGGTGACATCAATGGGGACCCCATAAATTCCGGGTTGTACGCCATACTGATTGCCGGGCAAGTAAGTGGAGGTGGCTAAGGCTTTCGCAAAAAACCTGTTTCGCCAGGATTTTTTCACCGCATCCATAGCCGGCTCTAAGTTGGCGACATGGCCGGACTTGATGTAGCTGGCCAGGTCGCGTGACTCACCTAGGACGCCGAAAATATCGGGGAGGGTATGCGTTTGCGCTGCGGCGCGCACCTTCGACGCATAGGCGTCTGAAGGGGCGTAAAGCTCGAGGCGAACGTGAATCCCGGTTTCTTGGCGATACTGGTTAGCTAAATTTTGGAGCGCTTCTTCACGGTCAGTCATCCAATGCCAGAGCACGACATCGTTCGGGGACGTCTTCACCGTGCGCCCGCAGGCGGCCAAAAAGAAAAGAGGCAAAAGAAATGTAATTCGCTTCATTTTCAGCGGGGAATTATATACACACCCCCCGCAGAGTTACAACTTATTTACAGATGCAAAATAACCGCGTTACAGCGGTGGGCTATACTAAAACGCACGGAGGGGTATGAAAGTCTTAGTGGTAGAAGACGACCGATCGATTCAAATGGTCCTTGAACTCGTTCTTGGCCGCATGGCCAAGTGTGAGGTCGTGCTGGCGTCAAACGGCAGGGAAGGTATTGAGAAGATACGCCAAGAAAAACCGGATGTGGTGCTGCTGGATATCATGATGCCGGAAATGGACGGGTTTGAAGTTTGCCGCTTGGCCAAAGCAGACGCCGCCTCCCAAACCATTCCGATCATTTTTTTAACGGCTCAGCCCCAGCCGGCCGCGGTTGCCAAGGCCATGTCCCTTGGCGCGGCCGGTTATTTGGTGAAACCTTTTGACCCCATGAAAATTATTGATCAAATCAACGAGTCCTTAAAGCGTGTTCAAGCACCGACGCTTAAAGTCGCTTAGGGAGCCGATGTAAAAAAAGGTTGTTTTAGATTGAATTTGCTGGTAAAAAGCCGGTCGTGAGGAACCTATGGCTGAAGCCGAACCCCTGCTGGACTTTTCGCAAATTGCGGCTCTTTATAAAGAAGACGCCCGGGATTCCGTTTCTAAAATGCAAGTGGCCCTCGAACGATGGGGCGAAGTGATGATCGGGGGTCCGGCGCGTTTGGAGCTTCGGCGACTTTCGCATCAACTCCGCGGGTCTGGGCGAACCTACGGATTCAGCAGCGCCTCTCGTGTGGCAAAAGCCATGGAACGCATGATTGAAAAGCTGGAAAAAAACACTTTGGAAGCCAATGAACGCCTCCGCGCCGCGCTGGCGGATAAAGTTCATCGCTTGGGCAGGATTTTTGCATGACTATGGGACGAACCGTATTGGTGTGCGAAGACGATCCGGCGATGATCCGGATCTTTGAATTTTTATTGCGCCAAAACGGTATCGGCCAGGTCTTAACGGCGTCTTCCGGCGACAAAGTATTTCCTTTAGCCAAACAAAGGCGCCCAGACTTAATCCTGCTCGATATGATGCTGCCGGTGAAAGACGGCCTCATGATCTTGAAGGAACTTAAAAACGACGAGGTGTGCCGGTCCATTCCCGTCATCGTGGTGTCCGGTAAAGAATCGCACGAACAAGTGCATCAGGCCATGGAAGCCGGCGCGATCGATTATGTAATTAAGCCTTTTGAACCCATGGAACTAGGAATGCGCATCCGGCAATTTTTTGAAACGATGGGTTCGGAGCCTAACTCCACGATGGGGGCGATGTAATGGCGCGCCAAGCCATTCCACCGCGAGGGTCGTCTCCGGCCGCAGGGCTCGGCGATATCCTAGTCGAAGTCGGGGTGATCTCTCCGGATCAGTATCGCTCCGCCATGGATGCGGCCAAAGGGTCTGAAAAAGAACTTCCCCGCACTCTGGTTGAACTTGGGTTTACTACGGAAGAAAAAATCATGAAAGGCATCGGCATAAAAGCCAAAGTGCCTTATTTCACAAGCCTCGAAGGCCTTTACACGGCAGACTCCGCCAACATCATTTCGGAAGAGCTGGCGCGGCGCTTGCAAGTGGTGCCGCTTTTTAAAATCGACAACGTGGCGACGGTGGCCATGGTTAACCCCATGGATATTTTCGTGATCGATTCCTTGGTTAAAACCACCGGCTACCGAATCGACCCTGTCGTGTGTATGCGAAGCACTATTTTTGAAACGATCAACCGTCTCTATGGCGGACTGGAAGCCGGGGGGTTTGATTCACCGCTTCCGATGTTGGGTGGCGGTCCCCTCCCCTTAGAAACCGCCTCAGCGCAACCTTCCATGGTCATTCATTTTCCGCAGGCCCCCGTAGCGCCGGCCCCCGGAGGGCTTTTTATTCCCACTCCGATGGCGCACCCGGGCAATGAAGGTATGGCGCCGACGCCACCCACACCGCCGCCTCCTCCTACAGAGGCAGAGGCCCCGGCCCCGGCTCAAAAACAAACATGGCTGCCGCCTCCACCGCCTCCCGAAGCGGAGACGCCGCTGAAAGCCGCCGTGACACCCGCTGCCTTGGACCGAGATTTAACGCGCCTGGTAGAAAATTTAAAACGTTCGATGCCAAGCGGTTCCGTCGCCGTTTCGCAGATGGATCAGATCCAAAAGGAAATTCAAAAATCCTCGGGCGACATGCCAATTGTGCAGTTGGTCGATGCGATTTTTAAACAAGCCGTCACCCGGCGTGCCAGCGATATTCACATCGAGCCGTTTAAAGACCACATGGAAGTGCGACTGCGCATCGATGGCGTACTGCGGCAAGTGATGACGGTTCCCAAAGAATTTGAGTCGGCCATCACGTCTCGTATTAAGGTCATGGCGAACTTAGACATCACGGAATCCCGCCAGCCGCAAGATGGACGCGTGATGACGGTCGTGGAAAAGCGGCCCGTCGATTTGCGTATTTCCACGCTCCCGATTTCGTTTGGCGAAAAGACCGTTATTCGTATTTTGGATAAGGGGTCCAACCAGTTTGAGCTTAAGAAACTTGGCTTTCGTCCCTACGCGGAGGAAATGTTTATCAAATCGCTGGAGGCCCCAAATGGAATTATTTTGGTAACGGGGCCCACCGGAAGCGGAAAATCGACCACGCTTTATACCGGCCTTACGCTTTTAAACGACCCTGAAACCAACATCATCACGATGGAAGACCCGGTCGAATACCAAATTCCACGCCTCAACCAGGTGCAGGTGAATGCGAAAGTGGGCTTAACATTCGCCAAAGGGTTGCGGTCGATTTTGCGTCAAGATCCGGATGTAATCATGGTCGGAGAAATTCGTGATTTGGAAACCGCCGAAATTGCCATTCAAGCGGCGTTGACGGGCCATTTGGTCCTTTCTACGCTTCATACCAATGACGCGCCCAGCGCCATCACGCGTTTGCGCTACATGAAAGTGGAGCCTTTTCTCATCAGTGCTTCGCTCTTGATGGTGATTGCGCAGCGCCTGCTGCGTGTGTTATGCCCTAAGTGCAAAGCCCCTTTTAAACCACAGGCGGCGGTCATGGATAAACTGGAAAAAGCGGCGCCGCCCGATCTTAAAGAATTCACGATTTTTGAAGCTAAGGGCTGTGATGCCTGCGGCGGCTCTGGCTACAAAGGCCGTAAAGGACTTTACGAAGTCTTCCGTATGACGACGGAGCTGCGCGACATGACGGTCAACCCCAAAGCCGGTTTGGAAGATTTCCGCAACGAATGCAAACGTGCCGGCATGCGAAGCCTCTATGACGAAGGGGTCGAAACCGTGCTTCGCGGTCAAACCACCGTGGAAGAAATGCTGCGCGTTTGCATGATTGAGGACTGAGCGCGCTCATGCCCACCTTTTCTTATATCGCTAGCGGCCCGCGAGGGGAATCTCTTCGCGGAACGCTGAATGCCGCCAACAAAAACGATGTCGCCCAAAAACTTAAAGACAAAGGGTTGTTTCTTGTCTTTTGTCGAATGGACGACGCGTCTGGTCCTGGCGCCTCCGCGGTCTTACCGCCTGCCGCCCCTGGCGTAAATATAGGGCACGCCGGCGCACCCGTTTCCTTTACGCCTGCACGCCGGCCCCCAGTTTCGGCCCCCGTTCCCATAAATCGAGGCGGATTGGGCGTTTCGCCTGCTTCAACGCCCCCTCCCACGCCGCACGCCGCACCCTCCGCAGGCGTTCCAAAGGGCAAAATCTCGCTTAAAGAATTGGTCATCATGACGCGTCAGATTTCAATCTCCATTAATGCCGGCATGTCCTTTGTGGAAGCGCTGCAAGGCTTATCCTCCAATTCTAAAAACGTTCTTATGGCCTGGACGATTCAACAAGTGCTTCAAGATATTCTTTCGGGCAAACGCTTTTCCGATGCGCTGGCCCAACATCCAACTATTTTTAAACCCGTTTACGTCAGCATGGCCGCCGCCGGTGAAGCCGGGGGTTTTATGCCGGAAGCCTTAAACCGCATCGCCGAATTTCTCGAAAAAGAAATCGAGCTTAAGGCCAAAATTAAGTCCGCCATGGTTTACCCCGCCGTCATCGGCGCCGTCGCCACGGTCGTCATCATCGGCATGATGACCTTCATTGTGCCCACCTTCGTACGCGTCTTCCAGGACATGGGGGCGCCCCTGCCGCTGCCCACGCGAATGCTGATTCATGCCAGCGATTTCACGCGCCACGGCGGGTTTATGCTTCCGTTTGTTTTTATAGGGCTTATTATTTTTGCCAAACGTCTTCGCGAAAAAAATGAGCGCTTCCGTCTTTGGTGGGATGAAAAAGCGCTTAGCGTCCCCCTCTTTGGCAAGTTGACCACGCTCGAAATTATCACCCGGTTTATTCGTACCTTGGCCAGTCTCGTCGGCAACGGCGTCATGGCGCTTCAGGCCATCACCGTAGCGCGGCAAGTGGTCGAAAACCGAATTATCGAAGGCGTGGTGGACGATATTTTCTTAAGCGTTCAACAAGGTAACGGCATTTCGCCGGTCCTCTACCGCAGTAAATATTTCCCCGTTTTAGTGGCAAACATGGTTTCCACCGGCGAAAAAACCGGCGCCATCCCCGAAGTGCTGAATAAAATGGCCGATTATTATGATGCCGAAATCTCCGCGGCCATTCGCGATTTGCTGACCCTCATGGAACCGCTCTTAATTGTGATCATGGCCGGCATCGTCGGGTTTGTCATCGCGGGCCTTATGCTTCCCACCTTCCAAATGTCGACGATTGTGCAAGGGTAACCTCGGTTAAAAAAACTTACAATCGCGCATGCTTCAAAATGCGCTTCATGTTTTAGAAAACCTCCATCTGCGTGCCACGGCGCCGCTGCGCGTCGATGGGCTGCTTCGTATGGCGCCTGGGATTCAGCAGCAATTCCTTCAAGCCCCTTTCGATATCGCCCCCGCGTTTGAGGGTCCACCGAGTAAAAAAAGGCTCCGCCGTGGACGGGGAAAAGATCATCCCCGTTACGGACGATATATTTATGCCTTGGCCAAAACGCTTAAGCCAAACACGGTCGTTGAAGTAGGCAGTTACGCCGGGGGGACGGCCGTGGGGTGGGCTCGTGCGATGGTTGAAAACGGCGTTGGAAAACTTTTTTGCATCGATTTGGATGTGTATTCCAAAGGGACCTACCCCGAGGTGACGCGCCGCAACGTTCTTCGCGCAGGTTTGCCGGAAAGCCGTTTTGAACTTTTAAATGGAAATTCGAAAGACATGCTTCCTGCCTTATGCAGCCGCCTCAAGGACTCCGTCGATATCGTTTTAATCGACGGCGACCACACGTATGAAGGCGCTTTGACTGACATTCAAAACGGCCTCCCGCTGCTTCGTCCGGGCGGACTCCTCCTCGTCCATGACGTCGACCGTGCGCGGCGAATGAACGAACAAACCCCTGAGCACCCCCATCCCGTGTATGAAGCCTTTCGTAAAGCGGCCAACGACAGCCGCTCCCCCTGGTGCGTGCTGACCTACATTCGCAAACATCTGGGCGTTATGCAGAAACCCGCGGCTTAAATAAACCGCTTGTTTTTGACGTCAAAGGGGGCTACATCTTGGGCGATGCCTTCTGCGATTTCGAACGTCTTTGTGGTCGAGGATGACCCGGATATTCAGGTTATTTTAAAAATGGTGCTGACCCGATTGGGGAAATGCCAGGTCCTTCACACCGACCAGGGGGAACAGGTGCTCCCGATGGCGCAGCAGCACCACCCGGAGCTCATTTTGCTCGATGTGATGCTTCCGGGGATGAGCGGTATTGAGATCATTAAGGCGCTTAAAAACGACGGCGCCTGCCGTACCATTCCCGTGATTTTTTTGACCGCCCGCACGACCCCCAGCGAAATCCATGAAATGAAATCTTTGGGAGCGTTGGGACATTTGTCTAAACCTTTTGACCCGATGACGCTGGTCGCGCAAATCAATGAATTGTTATTCCCCCTGGAAATGGCAATAGGAGGCTAAGCATGGCCAAGCAATCGTTTCAAAAAATTATGCAATCGACACTGGCTATGCTAAGAAAATCCTGCCAGGCGAAGGCGTGTTTATTTTTTGTCTTTGATGACGGCGGAAATCTCGTTTTGCGCGCGGGAGACGGGCCCGCGGCCAAATTAAAAATTTCGAAACAATTAAACCCGGCGGCGGAACCCTACCGTTCCTGCATGCGCCGAAACCGCCTGGTGGAATATTCGCCAAACGGCCCTGGACACAGCATGATTATCGTTCCGGTCTCAGGCGAAAAACGTACGCTTGGCATTCTGCTCTTAGGCCCTTATACGTCTCAGGGCAAGCTCAGTCACTACGAAACGGAATTGCGCAGCGCCGCCACGTTGTGCGCGGTGCTTTCGGCCAATTGGCGGCTATACGATTGGATGTCGGGCTTCTTGTCTCAAATCAATCACGAACTTCGCACCCCCCTGACCGCCGTTCAAGGCTCGCTGGGCATGGTGTTAGGCGGGGTTTTTGGGGAGGTCGGCGGAGAAGTAAAAGATATGCTTGAAATGGCACAGAAGGGCTGCGAGAGGACCGTCAAAGCGATTGAAGACTATTTGAATGCGAAGAAATTAAACGTCAACACTTAACGACCCTCTTTAGCCGTTAAATCGATACCCCGTTTTTCCGACCGTTTCAATTTTATCCGAAAAATCTCCCAGTTTACTCCGCAGCCGCCACACATGCGTGTCCAGTGTCCGCGCGGATTCCTCCGCCGATTTTCCCCAAATCACTTGGCCAATTTCTTCACGCGAGATCACGGCGCCGCGCTTGTTGACCATCATGAGGAGCAAATCAAATTCCTTGGGTGTAAGAGCTACCGCGTCGCCGCTCACCCACACTTGTCTTCGGTCCGCGCTTATTTTAAACCCGCCCTGATCATAGTCCGTCACGGGCCCTAAAAATTGTTTTCGGCGCAGTACGGCCCGAACACGGGCCACCAGCTCACCCGGGTCAAAAGGTTTCGTTAAATAATCATCCGCCCCCACTTCGAGGCCCGTGATTTTATCGACCACCGTGGAGCGGCCCGTCAAAATGATCACCGGAATCCACCGGAAGCGTTCGTCTTCACGCAGCCGCCTCGTGATGTCGAGACCATCCCCATCGGGGAGCCCTAAATCCATCAAAATCAAATCGGGAACGTCGTTTGTGAGCCGCTGGAACGCTTCCTGAGCACTTCCCGCCATCGTCAGCTCAAAGGTGCCGTGGCTTTCCAGAGCCTTCTTGGTGAGAAGAAGTTGAGCCGGTTCATCTTCGACGATGAGGATTTTGGTGAGTTTTGAGAGCGTGTTGTTATCAATCATAAACTTGATTCATTTTAAGGGGTGTTTTGGTGTTCTGCAATGGATAAATAGCTCTTGAATTAAAGGGAAAGGGACGCTAGATATTCGCTATGACAGAAACCTCGAAAAAAGTCCTTTTGATCGATGATGACCCCTTCATCCTCGATTTAATGGCCAAACAACTCAAAGCCAAGAAGTTGGTCGTGGTGACTACGACCGACCCTGAAAAAGCCGTGGGATTGGTGCAAAGCGAAAAGCCAAATCTCGTCATCTCCGATATCGCCATGCCGGGGCTGGATGGGTTGACGTTAGCCAAACAGCTTCACGAAAACCCCGCGACCCAAAACATTCCTCTCATGCTGCTTACAGGCAGTGACAAAATGGCGGATGTCGAGGAAGGGTTTGCCTCGGGAGCGCAGGCGTACCTTCTTAAGCCCGTCGATTGGGATAGCGCTTGGATAAAGATTTCAGAATTGCTCGAGAAAACGTAAACGCATCTTCTTTAGTTGTTATTTTTTTCTCCACTTGAGCATCCGCAATCCTCGACAAAATCGCTCCCACGAGCGGCCCGGGAGTGATCCGGAGCACGCGCATAAGGTCATGGCCGTCCACCAAACGTTTCGGAAGAACCTTTTCTTGTTCTCCTAAATAAGTGTCCATCATGCGTAAAGCGGTCTTTTCAACGGGGTCCCGCCGTTTGGCCCAAAGCGCGGGTTTTAAATACGTCCAATGGTCGGCCAAAGACAAAAGCAGCATGCCAATCCCGTCATCGCCTAAGTCGCGGAAGTAGCGGGCGATTGCTTTATCGGTCGTGCGCGGTGCGGCCGCCAAGTTGCCGAGCCGCATGTGGTTTTTAACCCAGCGGCGCGCCGTTATACACTCCTGGCGGCTAAACCGAAGCCGGGAAAGCGCTTGGTATGCGTCCTCAGCCCCGACATGCTCATGTTCAAAGAAGCGCAGACGCCCCTTGATCTGTTTGGCGGTCGCGGGCTTTCCGATGTCGTGCAGCAAAGCGGCGAGTTTAAGGAGGGCCAGGCGCGGGTGAGCCGAAAAAGGTCGACGCAAATAATCCTGTACTTTATCGTCGAAGAGCTTTTGGCGCACCAAACATTCCATCGCTTCCACCGTTTGAAAGGCATGTTCCAATACGCCGCCAACACCATAATAACGTCGGGCGGTGCGACGGCACGCTTCAAGGCATGGAAGCAGCTCTCTTAAGACACCCGACTTGTCCATTGCCCTAAGCGCCGCCCCCGCCGCCGCGCCCGCCATTAAAAGCAAAAGTTCATGACGAATACGTTCGTGAGCCACACCTTTAAAGGTCCCCTTGGAAAGCCATCGCAAGGTTTTAGGGTCGATGCGAAAACCCAATTGCGCCATAAACCGAAACGCGCGAAGACGGCGCAGCGGATCCTCCGCGAACGCTTTTTGAGAAACCGCGCGTATGAAACCGCGTTTTAGGTCACGTTGGCCATTAAAGGGGTCAACCAGATCCCCTCCGTTCACGCTTTCGGCCATGGCGTTAATCGTAAAGTCTCGGCGCGCCAAGTCCTCTTCAACCGTGCGGCCTTGCATTTCGGCGAAATCGAGGGTGTGAAGCCCGGTTCTTTTTTTGGGAACAACACGAAATATTTTTCGCTCCTGGTCTAAAACCACGAGCGTGCCAGGGAGGGTTCGCGCGGCGTTCTGCGCCGCTTTTTTGGCATGGCGGCAGACGATATCGCCATCAGTGACGGGGCGGCCTAGAAGGCGGTCTCGAACGGCCCCCCCCACCCAAAAAGCTTGAAAAGCGGGGGTCAAATCCGGTTTTGAAGCAACGTTGCTTGAAAATCGGATCTGACCCCGGTTGTTAAGCATTTCGGAGTTCACGTTTGAGAATTTTTCCTAATGTGTTTTTGGGAAGCTCTTGGCGGATTTCCAAATCCTTGGGGCATTTGTACGTGGCCAGTTTTTCGCGGCAAAGCTTGAGCAATTCATATTTTTCCGCCCTTTGGCCTTCTTTTAAAATCACATAGGCTTTGATCACTTCATCCCCTGTTTTATCCGCAACCCCCACCACCGCCGCCTCCGCGACCGCGGCGTGCGACAAAAGAACATCTTCCACTTCCTTGGGGTAGACATTCAAGCCTTTGACAATGATGAGGTCTTTCATCCGGTCTGAAATGTGGAGATAGCCGGCCTCATCTAAATAGCCCACGTCTCCAGTCCGCAACCATTCGCGCTGCGGGTCTAAGAAGGCGGCCCGGGTGGCCTCTTCTTGATGAAAATAACCCTTCATCGTATTTCGCCCTTTGACGCATATTTCCCCTTCCACAAAACGAACCTCGATGCCGGGCAAAAGCTTCCCCACGGTGCCTGGCACTCGGCGGTCCATAGGGTTTAAACTCACGACCGGGCTAGCTTCGGTTAAGCCGTAGCCCTCCATTAAAGGAATGCCGAATTTTTCTTCGAACTGACGATGCACGGGTTCGGGCAATGCCGCGGCTCCGCAAATGCAAAAGCGAACCGGGTTTAACCACTTGAAACCCCGCCAAAAAGGGACCCGAAGCAAGGCCGAAAAAACCGGAGGAACGGCCACAAAGACGTTCACGCGCTGCCAGAAGATTTGTTTGATGACCTTCGTAAACGGCTGAATCGATTCAATAATGACCACCTTACTTCCCAAATAAATGGGCAGCAACACACACACGGTCCAGGCAAAAGAATGAAACATCGGAAGCAGGCACATGAACACATCGTTGCGGCTAAGCTTTGGTACCGCCGCTAAACATTGTTCGACGTTTGCCATCAAGCTGCCGTGGGTCAACATGGCGCCTTTGGGCTTTCCGGTCGTCCCGGAAGTGTAGATGATCATGGCGACGTTTTCGTCATTGGCCTCTTTCACTGGCGGAGATTCCATGGATGGGCCCCGGGCAGGGGCACTGGAGGCAGACAACAAGACATCCTCTGGGAGAAACACGTCTTTTAATTTCGGCAAACGCTTGCGGGCTTCCTCGACGTGCCGCTTAAACGCGGGTTGAGTAAGAACCCCCACGACGCCCGCGTCTTCGAAGATAAATGCGATTTCTTCGGCCTTAAGAAGAAAATTGACGGGGACGGCCACGGCCTCAAGCTTTGCTAACGCAAAGAAGGTCACGACAAATTCCACGCTGTTGCGCATGACAAGCCCAAAAGCGCTGCCGGGCCCTATCCCACGGCTCGCTAAGGCCGCCGCCCAAACATCAACACGTGCCGTGAATTCGCTGTACGTAAACAGCTGTTCACCCAGGACCAGCGCTTTGGCATGAGGCCGCGATTGGGCCTGACGTCTTAGAAGGTCGTAGAGATTCAAAATTTAGAATTCTTTTTCATCGGATGGCCTCCAGCAAGGCTTGGGTATAGACGTGGGCTGGCTGAGCAAGAACGAAACGCGTCGGTCCTTCTTCGACAATACACCCTTCTTTTAAGACCAAAAGGCGGTCTGAAAAATCTCGCGCGACTTCAAGGTCATGCGTAATAAAGATGTAAGACAAATGATAAGTCTTCTTGACATCGGCAAGAAGCGTTAGGATTTGCTGCTGAGTGTTCCCATCCAGAGCCGATAACGGTTCATCCGCGAGAAGTAGTTTGGGGCGTAAAGCCAGGGCCCTGGCAATGGCGATACGCTGGCGTTGGCCCCCAGAAAATTGATGCGGGTAATGGAGAAGGGCGTCGAGTGGTAGACCAACGGATTCCAAAAGGGAACCGGCCGTCATGCCCAATTGGCTCCCCACCGTCAGCTTGGGGTTAAGTGAGGCATAAGGATCTTGAAATACCATCTGCATGCAGCGCGCCCGTTCAGGGCGCGGCTTTTTCAAGAAGTCACGCCCTTCCCACAAAACATCCCCCAAATCAGCAGGGGTCAACCCGGTAATAAGGCGGGCTAAAGTGGATTTTCCGCACCCGGACCCTCCAACCACGGCGATTGTTTCCCCGGTTTGCATCGAGAACGAAACGCCTTGAAGCGCCCGCACGCCCGGCCCAAAGGTTTTGACGAGATGGCGAACCTCAAGAAGCGGTGTCGAGGACATAAATCCAAACAGAGGCCATCGCATCGATATCGTGCTTTAGTGGGTTGTTGTAGGTGGCTCGCAGTTCGTAGCGATGGTTTTTCTGCAGCGGCAACCCCGTGGTGGAGCGATAAAATTCGGTTTTAAGAAGTAAGGCTTTCTCCGGGTTGGGGTCGTTTACCATACGGCCCTTCCAAACCATTTTATTCGCCGTGACATCTCGCAGTTCAAACGACTCGGCGTAAGGGTGCACGTGCACCATCAGATAATGGATCCGCGTATCGGCCGGCAAGACGGGATCAAACGCCTGCTGGTACACATGGCGTCCCGGAGGAACCAGCCAGTGCCCCGCGCTTTTGGGTTGAACCATGCGCGGATCGGTATCGGCCGGGCGACAAAGTTCTTGCCCGGGACCGGCGGACGAAGGGTCGGTTGGACAATAAATGCTGCCCGTGATAAGCCGTAATGGCAACGTTTTTCGGCGCTTGGCCGCCGCGTCGTCTAAGTAGTGAATCGTCGCGCGAAAATCCAAATTTCGATGGATGGACGGGTCGTTATTATTGAGGACCATCACATTGAGGTCCAAACGCTGCTGGGGGTCATCTTTCAAACGAAGCGCAAACCCTTCGGGGAAACGCACCACATCTTGTCCCTGGGAAATGACAAAGAACGAGTCCACTTTTTGCGACATCCCTCCGGCATTCGGGTTTGCGACGACATCGAGTTTGGTGTGACACATGAATTCTTGTGAGGCCTTCCCGCTTGCCCCATCCAAAACTTCGGCCTTATACCCGGTGATCCAGACGTAGGGGTGTTGATGTTTCGGATCGAGCAAAAGATACGCGCGCGTCCAAGGGCCCTTCATCGAAGGGTAAATGCGGTCAACGGTAATACCCTTAAACGTCAGCGCCTTGTACCGCTCGCCGCTCGCCAGGACCCCTTCTTTGGAGTCCACCGGTTTATCCGTCGGCCAGACCGCCGAGTCTTTGGACTCTGCGGTGAGGCCGGGGACCGTCTTTTCCGGCATGGCTTCCCCCGGCAGACACGACTGCGCCTCAGGGCCATGGGAGTCCAGTGTTTCCACGGCGGCTTTTAATACCTTAAATGGGGTTGCCGGCGCGCTTCCTTGGCGGGGCAATTTTTCTATTTGAGCCAGCACGTCGGATCCACTTTCCATTTCCCCAAAAACGGTGTATTTCCCATCGAGGTGCGGCGCCCGCCCCAAGAGAATAGAAAACGAGCTTTCACCGCTGTTCACATCGTTGTCTTGACGCGCCATCGATAAGACCCCGCGTCGATGCGGTAGGCCGCTAAATTCGGCGGGCAATTTTTTTACCGGGCGCCCCTGCACCGCCGAGATTTGAGCGACAAACCCGGGCTCAATGCGGTGCACGGCAATTCCATCATACGCTCCGTCTTTTGCCAACTGAAGCACTTGGCGCGAGGTGTGAGGCGCGATTTGCGGATAAAGTCGAAACGCCATATCCCCTAAGGACGTGTGCAAACGAAGCCGCTCGGTTGATAAAACGGGGGTGGACAGCACCAGAGGTTCCCAAACGGCATTTTGGATGACGACATCCGTTTTGGGCTTGTTTTGATCATTTAATGGCAAGCGGCCAATGGCCTCTACGGTGTCCATGCCCTTTTCCACTTCCCCAAACACCGTGTACTCGCCGTTTAAATGAGGCGCTTCTTGAAGAAAAATACAAAAGGAGCTCTCACCGCTGCCGGGGTCTTGCGGATTGCGCGCCATCGAAAGGACGCCGCGACGATGAATTCCCTTGGCTTCCAATGGGAGCTTGCGAACGAGCGCCTGCTGGGCCGGGGATAACGGGGTCGCGCGGTCGTATACACCGCCAAATTGAATGAGGTAGTTGGGCAGCACGGTGAAAACGCGGCTGCCAGTGTAGGCCCCCGCCTGCACCAACCGAAGAAACTGGGCCACGGTTTGGGGGGCGGCTTGGGGGTCTAGGCGAACGGAGATATCTCCCAACGTCGTGCGTAAAGTGACCGCTTGTCCATGGACGTCATTGGACCCTTGGCTCACGGCCTGCCGTGATGAGAGCATCGCGGGTTTCTTGAATTCTTTATCCTTCATGAACATCAACAGGACAGCCATGGAATCGGCGTCTTGGTCGGTGGTGTTGTTGTAGGTGCTAATCATCGCGTACTCATGGCCTTTGATCAGCTGGATCCCGCGGGCATTGGCATAAGAGTCGACATGGTCTAAGCCTATGCCCTTTTTGGGGTTACGGGCTTTGCTTTTGAAGATTGTTTTTCGCGTCGTCAGATCGCGCAGTTCCAAAGATTCGGCAAAGGGATGCAAGTGCGCGGCAATGTAATGCACCGTCGTGTCATAGGGCAAGTCCAGCCATTTTGTTACGTTCGTATGGCGAACTTCCCGCCCCGGCTTGACAGTCCAATGGCCGGTAAATTTTTGTGCCAGCGGGTCGGTGTAGATGCTGCCGCCATGGGCATTAGGCGCCGATTCCCCAGGCAAGCAGCTATCCCCTAATTGCGGCGCATCCCCTGATCGCCCGAAATGCCCGCTTTTCCCCTCGAGCAGCGACATCACAAACGGCGTACGGTTAAAAAGAGCCTGCATGGGTTTTTTCACCTCGCGGTCCCGTACAAACTCAAAGGTGACTTTGTGCCGCACTTTCATCGCCACCTCGTGGAGGTTGTGATTAAGGACTTGGGTGGTCATTGAAAACGGCTCATCGGACATCACGGGAATGCCAAATCCCTTTGGAAACTGGGTCACCACTTGGCCCTGGGAGAGCGTTAAAATTCGCCCCGTCATCCGATTCGGCCCAAAATGTTTCTGGTGCATGCCCACGTTCATATCCAAATTCACATGGCACATGAATTCGGGTTTGGACGGGGTTTTTCCGTCCTCGCTCACCATTTCCGTTTTAAAGCCCGTCACCCACACGAGCTCCGGAGGGTCATGGGGGAGCAAGCTAACCGCCTGCGTGCTTTGCGGCCCTTCCATCGACCGATAAATTTTGTCGATGAGATAAGGAGGAGACAACACCACTCGCGTTTCCGCGGAGGAGATCGAAGTAAATGCTACAGCCACAAAAACTGTTCTAAGGAACATTTTTCTTAAGGGCATTCATTTTCTCTTTTATCAGCAGTAAAGGCATTAGTAAAGAGGCGGCCATCATCCAAAAAGAAAAACGAAAATCGGTGCTGGAGACCATAAAAAAACAGCCCGATTCATAAAATAGGACGCTGCCCACTATAGCACCGACAGCCCAAAAGTCCCTCTTTTGAATCCTGGCATAGATCGCGGTTTGTATTCCAAGCCACAGCAAATAAAACCATGGCTTAAAAACCATCCAGGATCGGTGTTGATTTATCCACCGAGTGACCCCGCGCACAAACCGACCATTCCAATGATGATTAACAAACCCTTCATGATCCCACGGAAACCAATAGGGCCAACCCGGTTCTCGCTCAATCCCCAGTCGCTTGATGAAAAGACGAGTGCGATGATAAAGATAAGCCCTGGGTTCACGAATGATCACCCTTCCCCATTCCTTATGGAGCGCCGTCAATTCATGATCCTTTTGAACCCATCCCGGGGTTCGAGCGCCGCTGTTTTTGGCTGGCCAAAACAGAAAATAATCACTGTAGGGGTCGAAGGCTGGACGCACATCCTCTAGCGTAAGCGGTGGGCCTGAACGGTTATAAAAAGCGGGAATATAGTTGGTGTTTGTTAAATAAGACACCGCGACAATATCAAACAGCATGGGCAACTGCTCCGAATGCCCGGGGGCAGGACGCAGGACATATTTCTGAAACACGGTCCACGGAACGAATACAAGAAAAAGGCCAACCAAAATGGTTTTTATTTTGGAGGTGGGCCGGAGATATCCCGCCACAAAAAGATAAGGCAAGACCGCGGTATAGCCGTTGTGGCGAATATGCCAGGCATACATGAGGACCACCAGCAACCCTACAAACAACGGATCGCTCCAGCGAACCCGTAATCGCAGGAGAAGCGCCGTCGCTAAAACCATAGCCCCGACCATTCCGGAATCTTTTCCTAGCATATAGAAAATGACCGAAAGAGGCAGATACATCGCGTAAGCTAGAAGCCCGGTCCAGCGGCCTCGCCAAGTCATCAGCGCATCGGTCAGCAGAAGCGCGATTCCCGACCAAAAGAGTGCCGTATGAAAGAGAAATATTCCACCGCCTCCTTTGATTAACGGAAGCAGCCAGGACCATAGATAGGCCATGAGGGGTGGATGATGGGCATTGAAACGTCCCGAAACAGCCTGCTCAAGCTGCCACTTCGAATCACCATTCAAAGAACCGGGATAAAACATCACACACGAAAGCAAAACCCCCGCGCCCGCCAAAACAACCCATTCCAACCGTTTCAAGGTTGACCTTTTTGAATTGAAACGACACGTGTCGCCAACCGTTTGATGAGACGAAGATTGTGGGTGATAAACAGCATCGCTACTCCTCGATCACGCTGAAGTTTGGCCAGCAACTCTAAAATTTCTTTTTGAACCAAGACGTCGAGCGCGGTGGTGGGTTCATCGGCCAAGAGGAGTTTAGGGTTATTTAAAAGCGCCATGGCGATGCATATGCGTTGGCGTTGGCCGCCCGAGAGCTGGTGGGGGTAGCGGGAGAGTGTTTGTTGGGGATTAAGCTGTACTTGCTCGAGCAAGTGAACGATTAAGCGAGTGGCCGAGTTGGGAGATTCGCCTGCCTTGACCGCTTCCTCCATCTGCTCACGAATGGTCATCACCGGATTAAGCGACGTAAAGGGGTCTTGGAACACCATCGCGATATCTCCGCCGCGCAGACGTCGCATGTCGTTTTCGGGCAGGGTCAAAAGGTCGCGGCCTTCAAAGAGGATGCGGCCACTCACGATTCGGCCTTCTTGGGGTCGGATTAAGCGAAGGATGGCCAGTGCCACCGTGCTTTTGCCGCTTCCCGACTCCCCCACCAGCCCAACCGTTTCTCCAGCACCAATCGCCAAGGAAAAATCCCGTACAGCCGGGATACGGTTTCCCCGGCGCTGATAGTCGACAGTCAAATTTTGGATGTCGAGAAGGCTCATGCGCGGGGGTCTAAGACGTCGCGTAGGCCTTCACCCAACAGATTGAAAGCCAGAACGGTGACCAATATCGCTAACCCCGGAAAAAGCGTGAGCCACCAGGCGATATGAAGATAATCACGGCCGATCGCCAGCACATTACCCCAGGAAGGCATGGGCGGTTGGACCCCTAATCCTAAAAAGGAGAGACCCGACTCCATCAACACCGCTCCCGCCACCCCTAGCGTGGCACTGACCAAGATCGGGGCCATCACATTTGGAAGGATATGGATAAAAAGGATGCGGGGCACCGACAAACCCGCCAACCAGGCGGCGTGAATGTATTCGCGCTCGCGCACCGACAACGTTTCACCACGAACCAAACGCGTAAGGCCGGGCCAGGACGTCAAGCCGATCACCGCCATCACGTTGTAAATGTTAGGTCCCAAAAAAGCCAAGACGGCTAATATAAGGAAGATCGTTGGGATCGACATCATGACATCGACCGTTCGCATGATCACCGTGTCGATTTTGCCTCCCGAAAAACCGGCGACTAAACCCAGACTCACGCCAATCAAAAGCGAGATTCCCACCGCTATGAAACCCACCGAAAGCGAAATACGGCTGCCGTACACCAAGCGGGAAAACACGTCGCGACCCAAATCATCCGTTCCAAACCAATGCCTAAGCGAGGGCGGCTGAAGGCGGCTCATCAAATCCTGAGCAAACGGGTCTTGCGGCGTCAGCCATGGGGAAAAAAGGGCCGCCAAGGCCAAGAGCGCGATCCCCAGAGCCCCCGCCACGGCTAAACGGTTCTGACGAAATCGCTGCCAATAAAGAAAAATCATTTGTACCGGATCCTCGGGTCGACGTAAGCATAAAGAATGTCGGCCACAAAATTTCCAATCACCGTCAAGAGGGCCGAGATGACCGTAATCGCCATGACCACGTTGTAATCGCGGCTCATGATCGCGTCATATCCCAACCGCCCCATGCCGGGGTAGGCAAAAAGCGTTTCAATGATCACGCCGCCCCCGATCAAATCGGGAATCATCAGCCCAAACAGTGTGACCATGGGAATGAGTGCGTTTCGCAGCGCGTGAACGCCGTACACCCGTTTTGGTGCAAGTCCTTTGGCTACGGCCATGCGGATGTAATCTTGGTGCAGCACCTCCAGCATGCTCGAGCGCATGTATCGCGAAAGGCCCGCCAACCCCGTGAGCGCTAAAGTAAGCGTCGGCAAAACCAAATGCAGCAGCACATCCCACGCGCGACTCCACCAGGGAACGTCCGTAAAATGCATCGAAGTTAAGCCCGAGAGGGGAAGCCACCCCAGCTGTAAGCCAAACACTACCATGAGCCCCACCCCCAAGGCATAGGTTGGCAGGGAAAAGCCGATATACACCAAGACCGTCATGGTCTTGTCGAACCATGAATTCCACCGTACGGCCGACCAAAAACCAATGGGGATGGACAGCAGTAAAATGAGCGCCAAAGACGCGATATTAAGCAGGAGTGTGGCGGGGAGGCGCTCCATAATTTTTTCTATCACCGGCCGTTTATCCGAAAAGGAATTCCCAAAATCAAGTGTGGCCATTTTCCCCATCCAAATTAAAAATTGGGTAGTGATCGGTTTATCCAAACCCATCTCGTGACGAATACGGGCTTTGGATTCTGCGGTTACGTTGGGGTTTAAATCCGTCATCTGATCCACCGGGCCCCCCGGGGCAAGCTGCATAAGGAAAAAGCTGATGAGGCAGATTCCAAAGAGCGTGGGTATTAAATGCAGCAGACGTTTAATGAGGAAGACTTTCATGATAAAGAAAAAGGCGGCAAGCCTGAGCGACGGGAATGCCCATACGGCCGCGAAAGGAACTTATTTAAAAACAAATTTCCACTCGCCGCCTTTCGGCCATTCCCGTCTTTCAGGCCAGCCGCCGTTGCCGTTCCGTTTTTCAAGGGATCATCTCCACACGGTAGCGTTGCTTGTCTTTAGGAACATGCCACTCCCGAAAGTTCCACCCGAGCCCCGCGGGCGCGACCTGCGGCCCCAAAATCCGTTTGTGAATGGTCTGCAGTTCGTCAGGGCAATACAAAAACACATAGGGAACATCCGCGGCAATGACGGCATGCAAGCGCCGATAAATGGCCGTGCGCTCTCTTACGTCGAATGTGCGACGCCCTTCGATCAGGAGCCGGTCCACTTCCGGGTTTGAATAGCTGATGAAATTGTATTGGCCGGGTTTATGCTGCGACGAATGCCAAATGCCGAAATTGTCCGGGTCTAATCCCGTGCTCCAACCCATCACAATGGCTTCAAAATTTTTCTTGTCCACGTATTCGCGCAGAAACGTCGACCACTCGATGATCCGGACGTCCACCGCAATCCCGATGGCCGCCAATTGCCGTTGAATCACTTCCGCGCAGAGGGCGCGAACTTTGTTGCCTTGGTTGGTCATGAGCGTAAAGCGAAAGGGACGGCCATTTTTTTGAAGGTGTCCGTCCGTCCCGGTGTCCCACCCGGCTACTTTGAGAAGACGCTTGGCCTCCTGCGGGTCGTAGGGCAGAGGCTCCACCTCGTTATTGTAAGCCCAAGAGCGTATCGCATAGGGGCCCGAAAGCCGGTGACCTAGCCCCAATGTGATCCCTTGGACAATTTGATCGCGGTTAATGGCCATGGCCAGTGCCCGGCGGATGCGAACATCGTCGAAAAGAGGGTTCTTTAAGTTAAAACCCATAAAGACGTACTTAAACGCTGGGAACTGATACCGAGCATGGTTTTCGAATATGGCATCGTAGGCTTTAAACTGGTCCGGTGTGAGGTTCATCGTGTCAATCGTTTGATTGCGGAGTTCGAGAAACTGCACGGCTTGATCGGGGATGATGCGGTAAATGTAACGCGACAAAAAGGGGCGGCCTTCAAAGTAATTCGGGTTGGCTTCGAGCAAAATGTATTGGTCGGTTTTCCATTCCTTAAAACGGTAGGGGCCCGTCCCGATGGGTTTGCGGTTTGCTGGGTGCGTATTGAAATCGCCATGGACATAAACATGCTTCGGGATGATGCCCATGGACCACGATAATAGTCCTGGGGCGTAGGGCTCTTTGTACGTGACACGGACCGTATAAGGGTCGGGGGCGGTAACACCGGCCACGTCCATAAAGTTGTCGCTGTAGGGCGTATGCACCGTGGGGTCGCGGAGCTTTTGATAGGTGAAGAGCACATCGTCTGCCGTAAACGGGAGGCCGTCATGCCATTGGACGCCTTGATGCAGATGAAAAACGATTTCTAGCCCGCCGCGCCGAACCTCGAAGGATTTGGCCAACTCACCCACGACGCGCAGATCTTTGTCCACCTTGACCAAACCGTTGTACACCAATCCATTGATGTCGTTCGAGGAAGAATCGCCGGAGAGGAGAGGATTTAAAACACTGGCATCGCCAATGGAGGCATCAACGTAGGCGTCGCCGATGTCGGCGGCGTGGACCATGTGAGATGTGAGATGGAGGATGAGTGATGTGAGAAGTAATAGGCCTCGACATCCCACATCACTCATGCAACGTCTAACATCTAACATCGTCCTCTCTTCGGTACGACCTCCACCACCACCTTCGCCGCACCGAGCGTCTGCTGAATTGCCGTGCGCACATCGGCGAGCGTCACAGCCTCTAGTTCACCCAAAAATTGTTTTGCGTGATCGGGGTCTTTCCCCTGCATCGCCCACCACGCGGCGTACCAGGTCTTTCGGCGGCGGGGTTGGTTTTCCATCAAATAGCCGCTTCGCATCATGCGTTTGGCCTGCGCCAATTCTTTCGGGGTGATGCCGTTTTGGGATACGCGCTCAAGCAGCGCGTTTAAGACGACGCGGGCCGCCCGGCGTTTATCGTTCGGCAGTCCCAAATAGAACGCCCACGCGCCGCCTTGGCTCCGCGACGAATAAAATGAGGACACTTCATACGCAAGCCCACGTTTTTCGCGCAGCTCCAAAAACATCCGCGAACTCATCCCGCCGCCAATGGCGATATTAGCGAGCTTAAGCGGCAAATGAAGCGGGTCGCCATAAACAGGCGCGCGATACCCTTGCATGTAATAGGCTTGAGAAAAAGAGGACCGAAGGAGAACAGCGTTCGGCTTACTCGGGCCTAAGCTGGGGCAGTAGGAGTGGGAGTCAAGGTTGGCTTTATTTATATAAAAATTTCCTCGACTGCCACTCCCTCTCCCACTGCCGCTGCTTACGAATGATCGTCTCACCAGACCCAGCGTCTTTTCAAACCCCCAGGGCCCCATGACCGCCAAAATCATATGCCCGGGACGCATATGCGCGGCATGCCAGTGAACAAAATCGTGCCGTGTAAAGCCTTTCACCGTCTTGGATAAGCCTTCGATGGGCCGGCCATAGGCGTGCCTGGGGAAAAGCCGGCTGGCCAAAGCGTCGTAGGCGACGTTGAAAATCGCATCCGTCCGGCTGGAGAGGTTGGCCAAAACCTCCATGCGCTGCTTGCGGGTGTCGCTTTCCCGAAAGGCTGGGCGGTGAAGGATATCGGAGAGTACATCCATGGCTCGCGGCAGATGAGCCGAAGGCACGACAAAACCGAAATCGGCGTAATCTTCATGGCCTTGACCGCCTAATGAAGCCCCAATGGATTCCATGGCATCGGCAATTTGGCGCGCCGTGCGGCGGAGGGTTCCCTCCATCATGATATCGAGCGTTAAACTGGCCAACCCCGCTTGGGCCTCACTTTCCCCTGCGCTGCCCGAGCGAAGCAGTAAGCTCGCATGGGTCAAAGGCAACGAGGCGTCCTGCTGATAGAGGAGCGTCAGCCCGTTTTCAAGCCGTTCACGTTGCCAGAGACCTGGCGATTGGTAGGCCGGCCTCACGGCTCGACTACCGCCGAGGCCAAAGGGTGGCGGAAATACCGCTGCGCCACGTGGTGAATATCCGAGGGTTTAATCGCCAAGAGTGTGGGTAAGTAATTTTTAAGCCGGTGCAGTTGGTGATCCAGCGCATAAGCGCCCACAACGCCCGCTTGGCTGTGAAAAGTCTCAAACCCCTGCAGCCAAGAGGTTTGCACTAAATTCTTCGCGCGGTTTAATTCCGCTAAAGACGGCGGCGTGCGCAGGAGGCGCGCAATTTCATTTCGAACCGCCGCATCGACCGCGCGGCGTTTCTGCGGCGCGCATTCCGCAAAAATGGCAAACATGCCCCCTGTTTGCTGCGTGTGGTGCGTGGTACTTATCGACCACACAAGCTTTTTTTCTTCATACAGCCGGCGGACTAACCGGGCATTGCGCCCATCACCTAAAATAACCGCCAACAAATCGAGCGCTTCTTGGTCTTGGTGGGTGGCGAGCGGCCCAGGGACCGCATACGCGGTATAGGCTTGTTTGACGCGGCGCTGAACTTTGAACGCGCGAGGCTCTTGTGACATGCGCGCCGCCGGGCGCTTAAGCGCGGCGTCTCCCTTGGGCATCGCCGAAAAAGCTTTTTGCACCCATTCCCTCGCGTGCTTAAAGGTGAGATCCCCTGTGATGACGACTAAACTCCGCTGTCCCACATAATGCGTTCGGTAAAACGTTTGGAGGTCCTCGGCCTTCAAGGCGGAGACCGTTTCCAAAGATCCGATGACCGGTCGTTTGTGCAGCGTATCGCGGTAGAGCGATTCCTGAAGGCTTTCCCAAACGGTGGTTTCGGGGTCATCAAAACGGCGGCGCATTTCTTCCAAGATGACAGGACATTCGCGTTTCCATTCCGCTGAAGAAAGCACAGCGCGGCACATAAGCTCGCCTAGCATTTCAATTGCCAGCGGTGCCCCTTCCTTGGGGATATCGATGTGGTAGTGGGTGTATTCGCGCGACGTTTCGGCATTTAAGTGGCCTCCCGCGTCTTCTACGCGGCGGCTGATTTCGGCGGCGCCGTAGCGGCGGCTGCCTTTAAACACCATATGTTCAAGCACATGCGAAATACCCGCTTGCGCTTCCGCTTCATCGAGCGACCCGACGCGCACCCAAGCCTGCGTTGTAACCACCGGCCAGGAATGGTCCGGACGAACCATTACCCTCAGCCCATTGGGGAGCCGAAAAGACTTATAGTCCGTCATCTCCCCCGGGTTTTGGCGGGGGATCAAATCGCGGTGGTGACGAGAGTTTCGGTGGTGGCCACACCGGGGACGCCGCGGATTTTGTTCACAACGACGTTGGTCATGTTATCGAGATCAGTGGATTCAATGTCGGCCACCAAATCCCAACGGCCAAACACCGCGGACAGGTGCGAGACGCCTTTAATTTCTTTTAACTTAGACATGGTCAATTTTTCACGTCCAGACGCTAAACGAATTAAAACCAATCCTGTAATCATCCTGAGAGTCTCCTTTATCTAGTCGTCATCCCGGCAGGTCCTGGCCGGGACCAAGTGTCTTTTGTTTACGGCGCTTTGCACCGAAATAGGCATCGATAATGCTGTAAATCCACATCGCGGTCAACATCAGATAACACGCCATCATAAGGCCCGACCGCGTGGGGTCAAACTCGCTTTTTAACTTATCCCCTAGTTCAGCTAGCTGCACGATATCCATTGCGGCTATATCTTGTGATAAGTATGGCATCATCGCTTTGGCTATAGAAACTGTTGTGATCGCCACCAATACGAGACCAAGAACCAACAAAAGGGCGCCCTTTTTGAATTCCTTGTTATAAAGCTGTCCTATTCCGGGCCCCAGCAATCCGCTGAGTACAACAGGAATAATCCAAGAGCTCATAGCGAAGTGGTGCGCCCTATAGGAATCGAACCTATATCTACAGCTTCGGAGGCTGTCGACCTATCCATTGATCGAAGGGCGCGTAAATTCTCAAAGTCATCTACTCGAGTAAACACGAGCGCCATTTTACATAGAACGCGAACCGCGAATTAGGGCAGGCGGTAGCGGGCGTTGGGGGAGCGCGGGGTGCCTATACGCTGCAGGCGCTGCGCCGCCAGCAGGTCGCGCACGGCGCGCACGAGGCTTGCGCGCGACGATTGCGGCAGGCCGCTTTCGATTTCCCGGAGCGTTAACCCCTCGGCATGCCCGGCCAGAAAGGCTAGCAGGGAGGCCGTGGCGGGTTCTTCAAAAGTAAGAGCGTCGCTCGACTCCTCCTGTCCCATGCCCCCCACGCCCCGGCGTGTGTGGCGCACCCGGCGCGAAACGCGTTTACCGATAAAAAGGAGCGTAATGCCCATGGTCACCGGTTTGACCAACTCCGGCATCGGCACGGAGGCGTCCGAGTAGCGCCATAAATGAACCCCCACAAAAAGCATCCACCAAAGCGCCATGATCCACCCGGACCTGTTCACGCGCTCGACTAGGGGGTCATCGGCGGGGTCCGCGGGGTATTTCTGGGTCCATTTTTGGACCTCAATGCCCGCCATATATCCGCCCATGAGGGTCAAATAGATCTCTTGCAGCGGGTCTGGGGAGCTCATCCCCCCGCGGGTTAAAACCTCCAGCAAAGCTTCGCCAAAAGTCAGCGTGGTTAATCCAAAAATGAGCGGTGAGAGAAATTTGCTGTGAAGGTCATCTGGGAGCGGCTGGTCCATAGGCGAACAGTAGCTTTTCCCCAACAATCGGTCAACTGGATCACTGGATCAACTGGATCAAACGACGCCACGCAAATGATCCACTTCTGACCCACTTCGCTTGTCGACGATAAATTTAGAAACAATCCAGGAACTGGATCAAACTGGATCTGACTGGATCAGACTGGATCAAAACCATTGCATGGCCTACATGTTGCCTTTCGCATGGATTGCCGACAGGCGGCGCATTTCTTCTGAAAGAAGAGTAGTATCACTGGCCTGCCGCCAGAACTCACCCGCTGCCGAGCGCGCGTCATCCCACACCTCTAGCGTATCGGCCGTGGCGTGGGGCACCCTGAAGTCGCGGTGCGGAATCTGCCCATCAGGTGTGGGGGCATAGAGCATCGGGACTTGATCAAACGCAGGCGCTAGACGAAGCACTTTTTCTTTCTGAAAAAAGACCACATTGTGGGGGTGGCGGTCTGTATTGGCAATGAGCGACCCGAAGGCATCAAGCCACTGCAGACGCCGTGATTCTTCTATAGAAAGACGTCCCGCGTTTCTGAGCAGAACAGCCGACCGAGCCCAGGGATCGGAAAGATCCTCGCATACCGCGGCTAAACTCAAGACACCGACTCGACCCCGAAGGCCGACGCGATCAAATCGCTCGCTTTCGAGGAAATAGTGCGACTCTGTGGGAATGAGCGCTGTACGCGCGGTGGCGATTCCGCGTGAAGCCACCATACTTAGCGCCAGGGATTCCAACACTAAGAGGTCACACCACCTCGCGGAGACCTCGTCGCTCGCCTTTGCGCGAACGGCAAATTTGACCAGCACATGACGTCCATCCACAAAAGCACCGAATTTCGGGCGCTCACCGCCGGCCGAAGATCCCGGAGGGTGGCCGGCGATGGTGGCTGTGGCCAAGGCGGGGTAAGCACTCGGTGTCACCAGAGGGCTCGCCAGACCTTGCCAACGCGCAAAAGACTCGTCTCCGATGAGGAAATTCCCCGTCAAATCTTCTCCGCGCCGCGACAAAGCGATTAAGAGGTGATGATCCGACCAGTCGGAAAGGCGCGTGGGAAGCCGCAGATCACCGTGATGGGCGGCAAAGTGCCTTCCGAGGAACCCCGACGGACGCGCATCGATAAGTGCCGCAGGAAGCCCGTGCGAAAGCCCCCCTTCCGGCATCCAAACCGATTGATGCGCCGCGAGGGTAAAGAGCTCACCGGCCGATTCCGCCGTTCCACTTTCCGTGATTCGAAACACCGGAAAACGAGAGGCATCCAACCCCGGCCAGACGTGGCGTAACCCGTACCGTGTGGCCCGCGTTCTTCCAATCTGGAGAATCTCTGGTCCCGCTTGACGCACCTTTCGCATCAGCGTCGCCGGCGAAATACCCAGTCGCCTGCGTAGTTCCGCCGCACCCAAAACCCCTCCCCTAAGGGGGGTCAACGCTGTATCCATTTGAAATGAATTATGCAGCCAATTGAAAGCAAAAACAACTCTAAAAATTAAATAAATCTAATAATTATGCCTGGCTTTTGAAATAAAAATTAAATGAAAATATGACGCTTTCGGTACCAGGTTTGGCACTCTGTGGGTGGATTAGGAGGCTGCGGGAAGCGCGGCCTTGATGAGCGGTTCAACGCCGGCGAGGGTTTTGTCTAGTGCGCCCAAGTTTTTACCGCCGCCTTGGGCGAATTCGGCTCGGCCGCCGCCGGAGCCGTCGAGGCGCGCGGCCAAGTCTTTCGCGATTTTACCGGCGTGTAAGCCGCGCGCGACGAGCGCTTTTTGGACCGAAACGACGAAACTGATTTTGTCTTCCTGGGTGGTTGCTAACACCACCACCCCCACGTTGGATTGGTCCCGCAGATGGTCGGAGCGCTCACGTAAAAAATCGATATCGACCCCTTCTAAATGGTCGGCCACATACGAAATCCCATCCACCGCCTTGGCTTCTGGAGAGGAACCGGAGCCTTTTGAGCGCAGCGCATTGGCTAAAGCGGCTTTAAAATCCTTTTCCTCTTGCTTGCGCTGCGCCAAAAACTTTTCGAGCCGCACGGGCAATTCTTCGGGGGTGGTCTTAAGCACCTCGGCCGAGCGGCTTAGGAGCTGCTCGGTCTGGCGAATGGCCTTCATGGCGGCTGGCCCCGCGGCCGCTTCCAGGCGACGCACGCCGGATGAAACCGACGACTGCCCTAAAATTTTAAAGAACCCGCAGTGGCCCGTCGTGGGCACATGGGTCCCGCCGCAGAGCTCAAGGCTCCAGGCCTCTTGCGCGCGGGAACAATCATGCGGCGAAATCATCACGGCTCGCACGTGCTCGCCGTATTTTTCGCCAAAGAGCATGAGCGCGCCCACCTTCATGGCATGGTCTTTGGTCATCGTACAGGCCCGCACGGGGATATCGTTCATGATGTGCTCATTGATTAAGTCTTCCACTTTCTGGCGCTCCTCTTTGGTAAGCGGCGCGTTGTGCGTAAAATCGAAACGTAAGCGGTCGGGGGCCACCAACGAGCCGGCCTGCGTGAGCTGCTTGCCGAAGAGGTCGCGCAGGGTTTGATGCAGCAAGTGGGTGGCCGTATGATGACGCATGATCGCTTCTCGGCGCGGCGCATCCACCTTTTGGCGAACTTTGGCACCTGCTTTCAATGTGCCGCTTGTGACCTTCAAGCGGTGCACGTTAAAATCGGGGACGGGGCACTGGGTATCTAAAATTTCGGCTTTCCCCTCCCCTGTTTCAAACCAGCCCGTATCGCCGATTTGGCCGCCTCGCTCGGCAAAAAACGGGGTTTCTTGGCAGACCACCTCGGCTTCATCCCCGGCCAACAAGGTGTCGGTTTCAACCCAGCCCTTTTCCGTTTTCTTATAGAACGGTTTGACCAGCACGGAATCCATGTCCTTCGTTTCGTAGCCTTTAAAGACGGTCGAAACCCCGGCGGACGCCTTCCATGATCGGTAATGCTCCACCTCTTGAACGCCCGAGCCCTTCCAGCCTTGACGGGCGAGCGCGACGGCGGCTTGCTGCGCTTCCTTAAAAGCCTTTTCTTCCACGCCAAAGCCCATGCCTTCGGCCATTTCCTTCGTGAGTTCGTAGGGAAATCCAAAGGTGTCGTAAAGTTGAAAGACGTCTCTTCCGGAAAGCGTTTGGGCTTTTTGGACCTTGGCTGTCGTCACGAGCTCTTCCAAACGGCGGGTTCCCGTCCCCAGGGTTTCCAAAAACTTTTCCTCTTCCCCTTTGACCATGGCGGCCACAATGTCGCGGCGCTGCACGAGCTCCGGGTACGCCCCTTTCATCAAATCCACCACCGTGCCCGTCAGACTAAACAAGAAAGGCTCTTGTAAACCCAAGGTTTTTCCCGCGCGCACCGCTTGGCGCAGAAGACGGCGCAGCACATAGCCGCGGCCTTCGTTGGAAGGCAAAATGCCGTCAGCCATCATGAACGTGACGGCGCGGGCGTGATCCGCCACGCGACGGAAGGACACCAACTCCGCCGATGGGACAGCTCCCGCCGCCATGGGGCGCGGTTTTGTGCGTTTGGCGGCTTCGGCCAAGACGTCAAAAAGGGTTTGAAAGCCCTCCGTATCAAAAGCACTGTCGACGCCCTGGCAGAGAAGTGAAAGACGTTCCAACCCCATCCCTGTGTCGATGTTTTTGCGCGGAAGGGCCACGAGCACGCCGTCTGCTTGCTTATCGAACTGGGTGAACACGTGGTTCCAAATTTCGAGGTAGCGATCACCGTCGTAATCGCCGGCGTGCCCCCAGGCGTCGCCGCGGTCGAATAAAATTTCCGAGCAAGGGCCGCAAGGGCCGGTGGGCCCCATCGTCCAGAAGTTGCTGTCTTCGCCTAAACGGACGATGCGGCTTTCCGGGACTATTTTTTTCCAAATATGGAAGGCGTCGTCGTCTTCTTTATACACCGAGACGATCAAGCGGTCTTTGGGCAGCTTCATGGTTTGGGTTAAAAACTCCCAGCCCCATTGGATGGAATCATTTTTAAAGTAATCGCCGAACGAAAAATTCCCCAGCATCTCAAAGAAAGTGAGGTGGCGCAGCGTCTGGCCCACGCGCTCGATGTCGGAGGTTCGCAAACATTTCTGGCAAGTGGCCGCCCGCTTGTAAGGGCTCGTGTCCGGGTTTTGGAAATTGGGCTTAAACTGCACCATCCCTGCACTGGTAAAAAGGAGCGTGGGATCCGTCGAAGGGATCAAGGAATCAGACGCCACAATGGAATGCTGTCTTTCCTTAAAGAAATTCAGAAAAGCCGAACGGATGTCAGCGGTTTTCAACGGGTTGGAACTACCGGTATTGGCAGTGTGTGGGCGGCGTGCGATACCTTCGGCCATCCACGGTTCGCATCCGTGCCGTCAGAGTGTGTTTCCCAGGGCGTATGGCGTCCCAGTCAAACCACCAATAGCCAGACGTCAAACGGCAAGGCTGCCAAGTACTTTTATTGATTTTGATTTCAACCGATGTCGCCCCACCCACCCCCAGGCGAACCACATAAGCGGGGGCTTTCAGCTGTTCATTTTGGGTCGGGTAGTCGATCCAAATATAGGGAGGCACGGGTTCGCGAAGCGGGTTGGGAGCTTGCTCAAAGAGAATTTCCGCCGGTGCGGAAACTTTTTTAACGGCCAAGGGTTTTGCCGTCGCTTTTCTCCTGACGCTTTTGGTGTTGGCTAGAACCGAACCGGCCTCGATATGCGTAGATGGTGTAACGCCCATAGTGGTCCTCCCATTTACATTGCCCGTACGGCCCTATTATATACCCCTCGGGCTTAACCGACCAACGCCGGAGTGTTGGCGTGTTCTAAAAAAATCCGGTAATCGATATGCGGAAAAATCGTATCGCGGCGCTCGACTTCCGCCAAAAACCCCTCATCGACGCTATGGCATTGAATTTGGTCGTACAGCGTTTGGAAACGAGACAAATGGTCGCGCGTTCGTTTGTTGGCATAAGACGTTGCCGTGCCCACCGTCATCAAAAATGCCCAATCGGACGATTGCGCCAAGTACAGTTCTCGGGCGGCTTGGTTTAAGGCCCGTTCCTGAACACCATGGGCCGAAGGGTGTTTTCTGGCCAACTCGATCATCCGTTCCGCGGCTTTATGGAGATGCCGGTAGATCCAGTCGTTGGCGCCATTCAACCACACCTCGTGGTAGCCCTTATCGCCCCATGACGACATTTCCGGTTGAAGTATTTGAAGGGAAGGGTTTTCGGCCAAGTATTCACTGGGCGTAATCGTTCGCAGTTCTTTTTGATCACTATGCAATTTTCGAAATAAGAATTCGAGAAAATCAGGGCCTTCATACCACCAATGCCCAAAGAGCTCCGCGTCATACATGGACACGACGAGAGGTTTGCGGCCCAAAACTCCGCCGAGGTGCTCCGCTTGTTTTTGCCGGTTAAAGATGAAATTGCCCGCGTGATTTGCTGCCAAATCCCGCGCTTCGTCTGGGTTATAGGGTTGTTTGGCGTTTAAAGGCACTTTCCCGGTGATGCGGAAATATTTAAGCCCCACATTGCGGCGGACCCCATCGGAATGGAGGTACGGTTTGATGTAGTCGTAATCGTCTACGTCATAGCCCACATCGCGGTAAAACTCGCGGTATCGAGGGTCCCCGGGATAGCCGGTCTCACCAGACCACACTTGGTGCGCCGACTCCATGTCCCGGCCAAAGGCCGCGACGCCGCTGGGCGTATAGATGGGCGCATAGACCCCGTAACGCGGGCGAGGCCGTCCATACAAAAGGCCGTGCGCTTCCATAAAGAAAAATCGAATGCCCGACTCCTGGAGCAGCTGGTCATCTCCGGGGTTGTAAGCGCACTCTGGAAGCCAGATGCCGCGCGCGCGGCGGCCAAAATTCCGTTGATAGTCATCGGCGGCCATGCGGATTTGGGCCCGCGCGGCTTGCCGCTGATTCATGAGCGGCAAATAACCATGGGTGGCGCCGCACGTGATGATTTCAAGCACCCCCTCGTCTTGCAATTGGCGAAAGGCTTGGAGGAGATTTCCCCGGTACCAGTCGTCATAGAGCTCACGACAGCGCGCGAGTTTGCGCTGGTACATAAGCGCCGAGGCCTGAAAGGGAGTATCACGCGTGCGATGAACTTCAAGGTTAGAGAGTTCAATTAGCTTATACAGGTGGCGGCGGTAACGCGATTGAAGCAAAGGGTCCGACAGCATCGCGCACAGCGGGGGGGTCAGCGACATCGCCAGCCGGAAATAGATTTTTTCCGATACCAGACGCGACATCATGTCCAACAGAGGTAAGTACGTCTCGGTTATCGCCTCGAAGAGCCAGTCTTCTTCTAAAAAATCGTCGTATTCGGGATGCCGGACAAAAGGCAAGTGCGCATGGAGGACGAGCGCCAGATAGCCCTTTTCGCTCATGGCTTGTTACCAGAGGCGCTGGAACTGGGAATGGAATGCGAGGAAACCGCCCCCCACGGAGAACCGGAGAAAACCGCCTTTAAAAACTCCCAGCGCTGGGCCATCGATTTTGAAAATTCCGCGGAGCCGCGGCCAATGTGCTCGAATCCCTGCAAAAGCGCCTCTGGGCCGGCACCGTTTTCCACGGTCGAGACGTGAAGGCGGGCAAATTGCGAATCCACTTCATGAGACACGTGCCCCGCCGGCAGCTGTACCCGGTTGGACCGAAGGAGAGAGAAGAAAACGCCGTCGCGGCGACGAAGCCCGAGATCCACGACGTACGCCCCTCCGTCGCGGCCTAAATGGATATAAGTTTGGCGCGCTTCTCGAGCAACCCCCACATCAAAAAAAGAGCCAAAATCGTCATACACGCGCAAAATAAAGTCGGAATTTTCCCAAATATCGCCTCCGCCCTCGCGACGCAAGCGCTCGGCATTGGCGGGTGTAAACTCCCAGTAAGCAAACATGCAGCGGGGATCGCGCACCATGGCCACCAAACGGTCGTCCCCATATTCTTCGGGTAAGAGGACGGCTGTCCCCTGTGAAAATTCAGCCTGGTGGACTTCGAATTTTTCGCGCTCACCAGTATCGGAATGAAGGTGATCAGAGCTCATGAGGGTGCAAGCCCATTATAGCTCTAGGAGTGAAAGGCGGTATGTCTCCTAGAGCGAACGACCTACAGCCAAGGCCACTGCTCGGAGTTCTCCCATTAAGTGAGAAAACTGGTCGGGGAGGAGCGACTGAGGGCCATCGGAAAGGGCTTCTTCGGGCTTCGGGTGAACTTCCAAAATGAGGCCATCGGCCCCTGCGGCGATGCTGGCTTTAGCCATCGGCGGAATGAAATCGCGGATGCCCACGCCATGCGACGGATCCACAATGATCGGCAGGTGTGTTAAGTGGCGCAGCACGGGAACGGCATTTAAGTCGAGCGTAAAGCGCGTCGCCGTTTCAAACGTGCGGATGCCGCGTTCGCAGAGAATGACATTGTGGTTGCCGTTCATCACGATGTATTCCGCGCTCATCAGCCATTCTTGAATCGTGGTGGCCAAGCCGCGCTTCAGAAGCACGGGCTTTTTAGCCTTGCCCACTTCTTTTAAAAGATCGAAATTTTGCGTATTGCGCGCACCCACTTGGATGATGTCGGCATATTCTTCGACGAGCTTGACATCGTTTAAATTCATCACTTCCGTAATGACCGGTAGGCCCGTTTGTTTCCGGGCATCCGCCAGGAAACGGAGGGCTTTTTCTCCATGGCCTTGGAAGGCATAAGGCGACGTTCGGGGTTTAAAAGCGCCGCCGCGCAATATTAAAGCCCCGGCATTTTTGACGGCTTCGGCCGTAAACATCAGCCGCTCTTTGGTGTCCACTGAACAAGGTCCCGCCATCACCACGATGCGTTCACCGCCGATTTCAACACCGTTGCCCACTTTGACGATCGTGTTTTCTTTTTTAAATTCGCGGCTGACGAGTTTATACGGCTTGGAGATGGCCGCGATACTTTCAACCCCTTCCATCGCCTCAAAAATGTCGCGGGTTTGGATGGCGTTTTCGCCTAATACGCCGATGGTTTTGAATTCTTTTCCCTGGGTGGCATGCGGCGTAAATTTGAGGTCCTTGATTTTATGCAAAATCGCATCGACCTGGGCTTTGGTGGCGTCGGTTTTAAGGGTGATGATCATCGCTTCGCAATCTCCGTCAAGGCTTTGATAAAGGCCGCGTTTTCGGCCGGTAACCCGTAGGTCACCCGCACGTGGTTCGGAAAGTCATATTCCTGCATCGAGCGGACAATAATACCACGAGAAAGAAGAGCTTCCGTTACGTCTTTTCCCCCCCTGGGAGCCACCACCATGAGGAAAAAATTACCCACCGAAGGCAGTACCCGGTAGCCCAAAGCCGTCACCGCCCGGAGGATCTTCTTGCGCTCAGCAGCCACCAAGGCAATGCTCTTGCGGATGTGCGTCGTATCCGTCAAACTGGCTACACCGGCCGCTTGGGCCGCCACACTGACGTTAAACGGCGGGCGAACTCGGTCTAACGCCTCAATGACGGACGGGTCAGCAAACCCGTACCCAATACGAAGCCCCGCCAACGCATGGGCTTTGGAAAAGGTTCGCAAGGTGACAAGAAAGTTAAACCGCTTCTGAAGTGCTAACGTATCCGGATAATCCGGCGCAAAGGCTTTGGCGTACTCGTAATACGCCTCGTCTACGACAACCAGTGGATGGGCATTGGCCATCGTCGCGATACGGGATAAAAAAGTTTCCAATTCGGCCGCCGTGTTGTAAGTCCCGGTGGGGTTATTGGGATTGGCCACGAAAACCAGTTTGGTATTGGCTTGAATGGCCCTGCTCATCGCCGAAAGGTCGTGGCGGTAGTCCTTCATGGGAACAGTGATCACTTCGGAACCCATCAAATCCCCCGCCATTTTGTAGCGCGTGAAGGCGTGCGCGGAAACAACCATCGAATCCGTGGGGTTGAGGTACGTTTTTCCCAAAATTTCGATCAGCTCATCACTCCCCGCGCCGATGATGACCCGCTCCGCTGGCACGTTGGCGTTCTGAGCTAGGGCCGCGCGCAGCCGCGTGCTCGCGCCATCGGGATAGCGAAAAAGCTGTGGGCCGGTCGCCTTCATCGCGCGAATGGCTTGGGGCGAGGGCCCGAGCGCATTTTCATTGGACGCCAATTTAATGACGCGCTTTAAACCGCGCTCACGCTTCACGCTTTCAATGGAGCGTCCGGGCAAGTACGGCTCAAAACCGCGCACTTGGGGACGGATGAGATTATCGAGTGGGTTCATAAAAAACAGTGGTAGAGGGAGTGGGAGTCGAGGAATGTTTTTTTAATAAAAATTTCCTGAACTCCCACTCCCTTCCCCTCTCTATTCTGTCCGAGGGTAAGACCCTAAAATTTTAAGAAAGCTGCAGTAACGCTCAAGTTCCGCTAAAGCCTTTTGCATGCGCGGCTCGGCCCGGTGGCCGAGGATGTCAACGAAGAAAACGTATTCCCAAGCGCGCTGCCGGGTCGGACGCGATTCGATTTTGGTGAGGTTTAAGCGCAACTTCTTAAACGGCACCAAAATATCGTGCAGGGCGCCCACGCGATCTTTGACGGAGAACATCACCGTGGTTTTATCACGCCCGGTAGGCGCCGGCTCGCTTTTTCCAATCACCAAGAAACGCGTGAAATTGCTGGACACATCTTCGATACGCGACTCTAAAACATCTAACCCGTACATCTCGGCCGCCAGTCGCGAGGCAATCGCCGCCGCACCCCGTGTTTTCGACGCCAGGCGTGCCGATTCGGCGGTCGAAGAGGCTTCCACAACATTGGCGTGAGGCACATGAGCTTCGACCCAGGCGCGGCACTGGGCCAGGGCCTGTGGAAAAACATAAAGGGTTCGAACCCCGCGGCCTTTCTTGTAGCCTACGGCGCGGCCCAGGAGATAGTGGTGAATCGGCATCTCCAACTCGGCTGAGATCGACAAACGCGAATCGACAAACATATCAAGCGTGTGGTTCACGATGCCTTCCGTGGAATTTTCGATGGGGACAACCCCGTAATCGGCCCGGTCTTTTTCCACTTCCACAAAGACATCGGAAATCGTACGGCAAGCCACGAGGTGCGCCCGGCGGCCGAACTGCCGAAGGGCGGCTTGGTGCGTGAAGGTCGCTTCCGGGCCGAAATAGGCGATCTTAAAATCTTTCTGAAGCGCGCGGCAGGCATAAACGACTTCGCGAAACACCGCATCGACCGCCTCGGCGGTCAGCGGCCCGTGGTTTAAATCTTTCAGCCGCCTGAGAAGATCCCGTTCACGTCCGGGAGCGAAAACGGACTGGTTCCTGCGCGCCTTTTCGGCGCCGACTTGCTGGACCAGGCGGCCGCGCTTGTTTAATAGTTCCAAAAGCGCGCCATCCAGGCGGTCAATTTGACGACGTAAATGTTCTAAAGAAGCCATATTTATCGTGTTTTTAGGATAACTGAGACTTGGCGGTGGCTCGTGCCATCGCGCCGGAACGAATGATAGCGTTTTTGGTGATGGGTGCAGTGCGCAATATCGCTGTGACGCATCCACTGCAGCCCGCGTTTTTTGACCTGGGCCTGAAGCTCGCGGCGTAAATCCACATGCCATTTGACGCCTTTTCGGCGCCGCGTCAAAGGAAAAACCCGTGCCACGTCCCACCCTACCTCGAAACAACAAGGTCCAATGGCGGGGCCTGCCCACACACGAACCTGAGAAGCCGCAATTCCCCATTTTTGGCGCATCAGCCGCGCGGCCTTCCCTAAAATTCCCGCCGCCAGCCCTCTCCACCCTGCATGAAGCACCCCAACCACACGCTCATCGCGGCTCGTAACAAAAACAGAAAGACAATCGGCTGTATAAATCCCGAGCGGAATGTCCGGCTGGTCTGTTAAAAACCCGTCGACTCCTTTCCAAAGCCGACGATCGCGCGGACTCTGGATGATGGCGATCCGATCGCCATGAACTTGCTCACCGATGGCCGCCGCATGCGGCCATTTTCGTTTCTTAAGAAGTTTATAAAGGGCGCCCCGCGCACGCGCATTGCCATGCCGCCGGTCGGTCACAAACCATCGAATAGCCATATCAGCCCCATAAGATCGCTACATCATATGAACGCATGGCTGAGTCGCCGCTAATAAGAGTTAGCTCTTCCCGGCGTGCTTGGGCGACCAAGAGTCGGTCGAAAGGATCGCGGTGGTGGGCTGGGAGCTTCATCGTTTCAAGCACGTGGGGCGCATGGATAGGCAGGACTTCCATTCGGTTGATCTGAATCTGTCGCAAAACATACGTGTCGAACGGCTCGGGCATTTTGAGTTTTCCGAGCTTTATTTTTAAGGCCATTTCCCAAAGGCTGGCGGCGCTAACCCAGACGGACCCGGCCGCTTCACTTAAGACTTTTTGCACGGTCTGGGGAAGCCGAGATTCGCCAGTGATCCACCAGATAAAAACATGGGTATCAAGAAGATAATTCACGAATGAAAATCACGAAGTACATCATCTGGAAGCGGGGCATCAAAATCCTCCGACACAAAGACCGAATCATGCCGAGCGGTTCCGGGCTGTCGCAACGCTTTGGCACCCCCTAGCCCCACTAATTTGGCCACTGGTTTCCCGCCCCGAGCGATAATAATCTCTTCTCCACCTTCGACTTTTTCAATCAGCTTGGAAAAGTGGGTTTTGGCTTCATGAATATTCACTTTCATGGACTTAGTCTAGTCTTGAATATGGACTAAGTCAATAACTATTTTAAATCCTATAAACGCAATATTCGCAGCGTATCGGTGGTATCGGCGCTTTGGCGGGGGTTGGTGGAAATGAAAATGATCGGCGACCCGGCTTTGATTTCGCCCAAAGATTTGAGCTTTCGGCGAACGGCCACGGGGTCTGAGGCATTCGTCATCACGAGCGGGCGCACGTTCCAAACCAAATTAAACCGTTGGGCATGACGTGGATTGGGGCTTAGCACATAGATCGGAGCGCTGGGGCGAAACCGCGCAATGCGATAGGCGCTTGTGGCCGCCTCTGCCGACACCACAATGACACTATGTTTTCCTAGATCAAATGAAAGCCGGGCAATCGACAAACTTAGCGCATCCGCGGTAGAACCCCAAGAGGTTTTTGAAAGACGCTCCAGCATTTTGGCATGCGGGTATTGGGCTTCCGTGGCGCCAATAATGGCGGTCATGGTTTTAACCGCCCGTGGGCCGTTTTTGCCAATCGCCGTTTCCGCCGAAAGCATGATCGCATCCGTCCCATCCAATATAGCGTTGGCAATATCGGTCACCTCCGCGCGGGTCGGGGATGGGTTTTCGACCATTGATTCCAGCATCTGAGTCGCGGTCACGACGGGTTTTCCTTGGCGAGTGGCTTCCGCGATGATCCTTTTTTGTGCGAGCGGCACTTGCTCAAGCGGCGTTTCCACTCCTAAATCGCCGCGCGCCACCATGACGCCATCGGCGGCCGCGATCACGGCGCCTAAATTCGTCAGGGCATCGCGCTTTTCAATTTTGGCCATGAGCAAGGGAGGGTCCGACATGGGGGTCAGCGCCTTGCGCACGCGGACCACGTCTTCGGCGTTTCGAACAAAAGAAATTCCAAACCAGTCGATGCGCTGCTCGCAACCAAATTGAATCCACCGCCGGTCTTCCAGTGTCGGAAGGCGAAGCGACAGTTGGGACTCCGGCAAATTTAACCCTGAGTGCGAGCGCACGATGCCGCCAATGTCCACCCGACAGAGCGCCTGGGAACCCGACACGCGCAGCACGATAAGGCGCACGCTGCCGTCGGCTAAATAAATCGGTTCTTTCGGGCGCAGGTCTTTGACCAAATGGGGCTCTTCTAATGGAAGGGCCCCTTCGGAAGACCCTCCAAGGGAAATTTCATCCCCGGCACGCATTCGCAGCGAGGGTTCACGCAAGACCCCCAGGCGATGTTTGGGGCCAGGAAGGTCAAGGAGGGCTGCCAGTGGAACGCCCATCCGCTGGGCGGCTTCACGGGCCTTCGCCAATCGGGCGCCATGGATCGCTTCATTGCCGTGCGCGGCATTGATGCGGACTACATCCATGCCGGCTTCCAAAAGCTTTTCTAATACGCCCGGCTGTTCGGTTGCCGGGCCTAATGTCCCGATAATTTTGGTGCGATGAATTAAAGTCATACGGTTCCTTTTTTCAATTTCATATCCGGTATGTCCCGCCGAATTGATTTCATGGAGTTACGGGACATGGCGCGATTGTAAACAAAAGTGCCTTTCCATGCGGTTTTAGCGCGAAATAAGTTTGATATGGGTTACCAAAGGGATGGGAAAGGCGTCCTGAGGCCCATAGCCGCGAATTTTAAGCGCCGTCTCGTAAAAGGAAAAATCACCGGCGGGCGGGTAGACGACCTTGTCAATCTCAACTGTTTCATAGAGGCCTCCCAGTTTGTCAAAAAGCGACTGATACGCGCCAAAGAGCTGGCCTTGATCCATGAGTTTTGAGAAGAATTCGTTATCCGAAATGACCGACGATTGAGGGGAGGTTCGTCTTTTTTCCCATTCGTCGGAACTCTTGAGGATAACCCCCCACCGCGTTAAAAGTGTCGGGCTGTGCGGTAAATAAATATCGAAAGTCAGTCCCGCTTTTCCCACCCGTTTGCCCATCAATCGATAGACGTTTTGAACCAAGGCCCCTTGAACGTCCGCCGCGGCGGGATCGCAGGCTTCGGACTGAACACTGACTTTTAAGTTGGATGGCCCGGTGCTCGAAACTTCCCACGCGCACCCGGCCTCGCTCCAACCAATGCTTTCGGTACCATTTTGCGAACGAACGATGGGTGATGAGGAACTGCTCTTGGCATAGGCGATGGAGGCCCAAAAAAGAAAAGTCCAAAGAACACGCAAGGGATTTAGTGTTGTTGGAAGAAGCCAGTGCTGCTGTCGGTCCCGGTTTGGACGCCTCGTATCGCCATCATGACTTCTTCGGGGTTGGAGGAGGCTTCAAGAGCTGTTTCCAGGGTAATTTCGTCGCGTTTAATTAAATCGATGAACGACTGCTGGAACGTCTGCATGCCGTAATACTGGCCCTGCTTCATCACTTCTGAAATTTCGCCCAAGGTGTTGTCGAACATATATTTGCGAATAATCGGGGTGACCACCATCACTTCTACGGCGGGGACCCGCCCGGTTCCGGAGGCATGCGGAAGGAGGCGCTGGGAAATCACGCCGCGCAGCGTATCCGCCAGCATGTAGCGCACTTGGTTTTGCTGATGAGGCGGAAAAACGTCAATGATGCGGTTGACCGTCTGGATGGCATCGATCGTATGAATGGTTGAAAGGACCAAGTGGCCCGTTTGAGCGGCCGTTAACGCCGCCGACATCGTTTCCAAATTTCGCATTTCCCCGAGTAGCACAACGTCCGGGTCCTGCCGGACGACGTATTTAAGCGCTTCCGTGTAATCCAACGTATCCGACTGCAGTTCCCGCTGGGACACAATCGATTGTTTGTCTTCGTGGACGTATTCGATGGGGTCTTCTATCGTGATAATGTGACGGCTTCGCGTGGCGTTGATGTAATCGATCATGGCCGCCAGGGTGGTCGATTTTCCGCTTCCAGTGGTCCCGGTTAAGAGGACGAGCCCCCGGGGTTCATCGGCAATTTTTTTGACGACCGCCGGGAGCTTTAACTCCTCAAAGGTAGGAATTTTCGTGGGCACCACGCGAAAGGCCACATTGACCACCCCCCGCTGACGATACACATTGACGCGAAACCGCCCGAGACCATCCACGGTAATGGCCAAGTCGCATTCCATACGCTGCTGAAAAATTTGGCTTTGATGGTCGGAGAGAATGCTTTTAATCCATTGATCGATGACCTCTCCCGGGATTGGCTGAGGGCTTCGAAACGAGAGGTTTCCGTCCACGCGGAAAACCGCTTGTTTGTTGGAACGAAGATGCAGGTCGGAAGCGCCCTTTTCCACCATCATCTGAAGGAGTAGTTTTAAATCCATAAACGACCTGGACTAATTATGGGCGTAATCGGGAAGATTTCAAGCGGAGAAATGCGGGTTTTTGGAGCTCGTCTTCCTGGTTTTTACGCTTTAAAGCGGCCTCCGACGTTTCCGGGTCTATCGGGAGCCCGTTCGAACGAAGCGACTGACGGCGCTCGACCCCCGGTTTGGACTTGGACGCGAGGGCAGGCTGCCGACCTTTGATCGCCGCAGAAGTCGCTCGGATGGCCGGAAAGCCTGTGGCAATGACGGTGATCTGGATACGGTCTTCCAAAGTCTCATCAAAGGCATGGCCGTAGAACACATGAGCCTCGGGGCAAGCGCTGTAGATGAAATTCATCGCCTCACCGACTTCATGCAGGGTGATATCGCGGCTTCCCACGATGTTGGTAATCACCCCTTTGGCGCCATCGATGGAGATTTCCTCAAGCAACGGGTTTTGAATAGCCAGCTGGGCTGCGCGTAGGGCTCTGTCTGGACCTCGCGCCTCGCCGATGCCCATCAATGCCTCCCCGGCCCCGGTCATGATGGTGCGCACGTTGGCAAAGTCCATGTTGATTTCGCCAGGATGCGTAATAACGTTGGAAATCGCTTGGACCGCTTGGCGCAGCACATCGTCGGCGATGCGGAAGGCGTCTTCAAAGCGCGTGGTTGGCTCTACAACAGAGAGCAACCGGTCGTTGGGAATAACAATTAGCGTATCGCAGTGGGCTTTAAGCTCTTTTAGACCCGTTTCGGCTTGGCCAAGCTTAACGCGCCCTTCAAACTGAAAGGGCCGCGTGACCACACCGACGGTTAACGCTTTGCATTCTTCTTTGGCAATCCGCGCGACAAGCGGCGCCGCACCGGTCCCGGTTCCGCCCCCCATCCCGGCCGTCACAAACACCATGTCCGAACCCATCAAGAGCTCTTTAATTTTTTCCGTGCTTTCTTCCGCCGCCTGGCGGCCCATGTTGGGGTTGCCGCCGGCGCCTAAACCGCGTGTGAGCTTTTCGCCGAGCTGAATCATGAGCGGGGCTTTGCTGCGGCGTAGCGCTTGTGCGTCGGTATTGGCGGCACAAAATTCCACGTGACGCAAGCCAGACTCAATCATGCGGTTAATGGCATTTCCCCCGCCCCCACCCACGCCAATGACGCGGATGACAGCGGGTTGTTCGCGAACGTCCTCGGCGAGCTTAAAACGGCTCAAAATGTCTCCTCAACCCATTCGCGCAAACGCGATGCGACGGAGGCCGTTCGAGTGCGGCGGCGTGCGGGGCCGGCCCAAGGCGAGTGGCTTCGTGTTTGGAAGGCTAAAAGGCCGATGGCGGTCGCGTAACTGGGGTGGCTAATAATTTCGCTGCGGCCGATGATCCCCTGGGGCAGCCCCACGCGAGACGAAAGTTGAAGGATGCGCTCCGCGGCTTGTTCGATGCCTTTAAGCAGTGAACCGCCGCCGGTTAACACCACGCCTCCAGGCACCACTCGGTCGGCATACCCGGAATCCTGCAATTTTTCTTGAACGAGTGTGAAAATCTCTTCCACGCGAGGCTCCACCATGTCGATCAGAAAACGACGGCTGACCTTTCGAAACGTGCGGCCGTCCATGGCAGTAAAACTGATTTCACTTTCCCCCTGCTCTAAAAGACTGGTTAAGGCGACCCCGTGATTTTCTTTGATTTGCTGGGCTTGGGATAATGATGTGCGCAGTCCGTAAGCCAAATCTCGCGTAATCGCATCGGCACCCAGCGGCAATTTGTCCGTAAAGTGAACGCTGCCGTCAAAGTAGACGGCCATGTCGGTCGTTTGGCCGCCGATGTCAAGCAAAAGCGACCCTAAATCGCGTTCTTCCTGCGTCATGACGACATCGCCCGAGGCCAGCAAGCCATACACGGGCTCGGTCACCGTAAACCCAGCCGCATTGATCGCTTTAAAAATATTATTTAAGTGCGAGCGTGACGCCGTGACGATATGCACGTCGACTTCCAGGAGCGACCCTTCCATTCCAACGGGATTGGGCACGCCCTGCTGGCGGTCGAGCGTAAAACCTTGAGGAATGGTGTGGATGATCTCTCGGTCCGGCGACATGTGCACGGCTTGAGCGCTTTCGATGGCCTTCTCCACATCCTCCGCCGTAATTTCTTTGTCCGTGCGGGCGATGTTTAAAGCGCCGTGGTTATTAAACGTTTGGAGGTGAGTGCCGCGGATGGCGATGGTGAGCTCTTTTACCATCTCTTTGGCCGCATCTTCCGCTTCTTCACAGATACGGGTGACCGCGCGAGCCGTCTCATCGATATTGATGACCACGCCGCCCTTAAGGCCCCCGGGGCACGCGCTTTTTGCACCGCTTAAAATTTCAACCTGGCCGGTTTGCTCGTCGCGGCGCCCAATGACGCAGGCGACTTGCGCGCTGCCAATATCCAGCCCCGCTACGATGTCTGGTTTAGACATAATGTCCTCGTAACCCCAAAAGTTTTTACCGCTTCGGCGTGACTATGATACGCCCCTCGGAGAAAAATCGCAAATCGGCCAGTGACGTCCCTTTGAAATGATCCTGCGCGTCCGACAACGCACGAAGCGCGACTTGGGCTTTTGGACCTGCTTCGGCTTCAATCGGCGGCCCCCATACGATTTTAGTGCCGGACTGAAGTTCCAAACTATAAAAACCCAACCGGTCTTGCCGAATGGAAACGATTTTGCCCCACAAGACACTTTGACGCGCCATCGCTTGAAGCCAGCGTGCCGTTTCAAGCCGTGCGGCGACGCTTTGCAGCTCTAATTTGGGTAGTGCAGGCCCGAGGGACAGCGTGGAATACGCGAAGGGGACTCCGTCTTCATCCATCGCGGTCGTCTCGTTTAAACGCACGAGTGGTTTGCGCGGCTGCAATTGAATTCGCAGCGTGCGCTCTCCCAACTGACGGTTAAACTCCACCTTTCGTATCACCGGAAATTTTTTCTTCCAACGCGACTCCAGTCGCGCCGTGACCCAAGGAGTCCAAAGCCACAAACGATTGGACGGAAAATCAGCGGCCAGGGGAAGGGCAGTTAAAGCCGCTGGGGCGTCTACGCTTACACGCGGCGACCACTCCGCCAAGCGTGAGGCCAAAAGGGCGTCTCCTTGGGAAAGAAGCCCAAGTGAAAGCCCGACCGCCGCGCTCGCGACGACGCCGCGGCGCACCATGCCGCCCAGACGCCGGCGAATCCACTCGCGGCGCCGTTCTCGCAGGGCGACCCGCTGGACGCGTGGACGGCGGCGTTTAGCCATTGGTGTGAAGGCCCGTCGGACGACCGGCAGACAAAGACAGCTCGGCAATTTTAAGCACGAGTGCATCAAACGATAGGCCCACCGCCTGCGCCGCTTCGGGGAGAAGCGATGTTTCCGTCATTCCCGGAATGGTGTTGATTTCTAATATCACAGGCCCCAGCCGGCGATCCACAATTCCATCCACTCGGGCGACCGCGCGCACTCCAATCGCATGGCAGGCGTCGAGTGCTAAGCGCTGAATTTTTGCTGCCACAGACGACGTCAAACGGGCGGGCAGAATATGGAGAGAGCCTCCAGGCGCATATTTCGCTTGAAAATCGTAGAACGGACGCTCGGCCGCGGGTACAATTTCGATCACCGGAAGCGCTTCATCCCCTAAAACACCCACCGTGACTTCCGGTCCACTCAAAAAATGTTCGACCAGTACGCGCTCGTCATACCGGAACGCGGCTTGCAAAGCCGGCTTAAGATCTTTGGGTGATCGCACCAGCGATACACCCACCGCCGACCCCTGAGAGACGGGTTTGACCACCACGGGGAATGAAAGACGCGGAAGCGTATCTTTTTTCGTAAGAACCACACCTTTGGCCACCGGCAGACCCGCTTTTTGAAGCACACTTTTGCACACCGCCTTATCCATCGCCACCGCCGACGCCAGCACGCCGCTTCCGGTGTAAGGGATTTGCATCCAGTCGAGAAGCCCTTGCACTTTTCCATCTTCTCCGCCAGGGCCATGAAGCGCGATATAGGCAAAATCTATTTTTTGTGAGCGCAGCTGTTTGGGCAAGTCTTGATGGGGATCAATCGCCACCGCCGCAAAGCCCTGGCGTTTAAGGGACGCTAGAATCGCTTGCCCCGTTTTTATTGAGATCGAACGTTCCGCGGAACGCCCGCCCATCAACACGCCAATTTTTTCGTTTTTAAGGAGATTCATTTGTTTTAAAGGAGCGTCCGCCGCCGATCGTACACGACGCGTCCGATTCTACTACCCATCACCACTCGCCTGCGAATTTCACCTCGGGTTCGAGGCAAACGTTGAACTGTTTTTGAACTTTCATCTGGATCGTATCGATCAGCGAGCGAACCTCCGCCGCCGTGGCGCCGCCTTCATTGAGAATAAAATTGGCATGGCGGTTGGATACGCGCGCACGACCGACGGCTTGCCCCTTCATGCCGCATTCTTCGACAAACTTAGCCGCCGCGCCTTCGGGTGGATTTTTAAAGACAGAACCGCAATTGGAGGTGGTTAGCGGCTGGGTTTTGGTTCGATAGGCTAGAAGGTCGTCGACTTTCTTTTGCACCGCGATAGGGTCTTCTTTTTTGAGCGTGAGCGTAGCGCCCGTAATCCAAAGGCCTTCCAGTTTCGAGTGCCGGTAGGAAAAGCCCCAGTCCTCCCGGCTGATCGTGTGAATTTTGCCGCCGGCCGCAAGCGCTTCGATCTCGGTCGTCACATCCCCGATCCAGCCTTCGCGCGTGCCTGCATTCATCACTAAACCGCCGCCCACGGTGCCGGGCACGCCGATCAGTGATTCCACGCCGGAAAGGCCTCGCTGCGCGGCTTGACGGGCGAGCGTCGGCATCAAGGCGCCAGCCCCGGCGGAGAGTGTCGACTCCTGGAAGTCCACCCGTTTAAAATCCCCCCCCAGATGAAGGACAAGCCCGCGAATGCCTTTGTCCGAAATAAGCAAATTAGAGCCCGCGCCCAAAAAAAACACGGGTAATAGACTTGCTTCGACCACGTGGCGCAGCGCGGTTAGTTCCGAAACGGTTTGGACATCGGCAAAAAAATCGGCGGGGCCGCCGATTTGAAGCGTGGTGCGCTTGGCGAGCGGTTCTTGTTCGCGCACGCCAGGACAGGCGCTTTTTAGAGAGTGAAAGAGTAAGTGATGAGGAGATGGAGTGGGAGGAACCATTACTTCCTCACTTCATCTCTTATTCTCTTACTCGCCAGAAGTAAATCGCCGCACTTCCACACGTCGCCCGCGCCCAAGGTGATCACTACGTCGCCTTGGCGAAGGTTTTTTTGCACGGAAGACAAATTAAGCGGCGAGGGCAACGCGTGGGCCGAAAGGTGATTTTTCTTAAGCGGCTCTAAAATTAATGCGGAACTTACCCCCGCCATAGGCGCTTCCCCGGCCGGGTACACATCCAGCAAATAAACGACGTCCGCCTCTTTAAAGCTTTCGGAAAACTCTTTCCATAACGACTGCGTTCGACTAAAACGATGCGGCTGAAATAGGGCCACAATTCGTCGTCCGGCGTATCGCGCGCGAAGGGCCGCGAGCGTGGCTTTGATCTCGGTGGGATGGTGGCCGTAATCGTCCACGACCGTGACACCCCCCGTCTCACCTTTTATTTCCATCCGGCGGCCGACACCTTCAAAGGCGGCCAGCCCTTCGGCGATCTTGGTAAATGAAATCCCAATCTCAAGCCCGACACCCACCGACGCCAACGCATTCAATACGTTGTGCCGCCCCGCCACTTGAAGCCGAACCGGGCCTAAAGGCGCTGCCCCCGCGAACACCTCAAACGAGGATCCGCTCTCATCCGTTTTCAGCGAGTCGGCGCGAATCTGAGCGCCTGAGTCAAAACCATAGGTCAACACGCGCCGCGTCATCCGCGAGAGGATGCTTTTCACATGGGGGTCATCGAGACAGGCGATCACGCAGCCATAAAAGGGCACGCGCCCCGAATACTGCACGAACGCTTCAACGATATTGTTGAACGTGCCGTAGTAATCCAGATGGTCGTTATCGATATTGGTGATGATTTCAATGGCCGGAGAAAGCTTAAGGAATGACCCGTCGGACTCATCCGCTTCGGCGACTAGAAAATCCCCTTTCCCCAAGTGGGCCCCCGACTCCAAATGTTTAAGCTTTCCGCCCACGACCACCGTGGGATCAAGTCCCCCCGACTGCAGGACGCTTGCCACCATCGACGTGGTCGTGGTTTTACCGTGGGTACCGGCGACAGCCACGGTGTATTTAAGCCGGGCAATTTCCGCCAGCATCTCAATGCGAGGAATAACAGGAACACCGGACTTCCGGGCTTGAATCACTTCGGGGTTATCTGGAGAAACCGCGGTGGAGGTTACGACCACCTGCGCCTCTTGAACATTCTCCGCTTTATGCCCGGCGCAGATCCGGGCACCCAACTTGGCCAAGCGTTCGGTGACGGGACTGCCTTTCAAATCGGAACCGGACACTTTATAACCTAAACTCAGCAGCACTTCCGCGATGCCCGACATCCCGGACCCGCCAATCCCAACGAAATGGATGTGCTGAATTTTCTTGAACATTAACTCACGCGAAGTATGGCACATTTCAAATAGTCAGTCTCGGGCATCGCCAGCAAAACCGGGTGGTCTTTGGCTTGCGAGCGTAAGTCGAGCAGTCGAACGTGGCGGCGAGCTTTGCGGGCGGCGCGGCGCAACACCTCTAAGAAAAGGTCGCGCGTCACATGATGTGAGCAAGAGGAGGTGGCCAGCAACCCGTTCTTGGCCACCGCCGTCATCGCCAACGCGTTCAACCGTTCATAGGCTTTCAGCGCCATCGGCAGATGTTTCTTGGATTTGGCGAAGGCGGGCGGGTCGATCGAAATGGCTTCAAACGCCCCGCCCGGGGGCACACGCTCTAAAAGTTTTTCGCTGTCGCCTTCCACAAAGGCGGTGGGAAGCGTTAAGCCGTTTAACTGAACGTTCTCTTCGGCCAAACCCAACGCCGTTTCCGAGCTGTCGTTGAACACCACTTCGCGTGCTCCCGCGCGAGCCGCCGCGATACCAAATCCACCCGAGTAGCAGTAGGCGTCCAAGACTTTCTTTCCTTTGCAAAGAGATGCAAACACTTGGCGATTATCGCGTTGATCGAAATAGAAGCCGGTTTTTTGTCCACCGATTAAATCGACGCGGAAACGGCCGTTTTCGTTCTCGATGAGGACGTCTTCCGGCAGGTTTCCGGTAACGATCTCGGGTTTTTCTTGCGGAAGTTTTTCCATCAGCCGCAGGGAGGAGTCCGTACGCCAGACCACACCTTTTGCCTGCGAAAGGCTTACCAAGAGCGCCACCAAGCGATCCTTCAAACAATCCATGCCTGCCGAGACCGCTTGCACAGAAAGATAATCGCCAAACCGGTCTACCACGAGCCCCGGCAGGCGGTCGCTTTCCCCGTGAACCCAGCGATACGCCCGAGTATTGGGATAAAGGCTCTCGCGCAATAGCAGCGCATCCGCCAAACGCGATTCGAAAAAGGAATCGGTCAGCTCTTCTCGTTCCGTGGTAAGACAACGAAACGCGATCAAGGAATTTGGGTTAAAAAACCCGCGGCCTACGTACGTTTTCTTCGCGGTATAGAGATCAGCAATTGCGCCGGCGGGGATATCGGTTGGAATTTTTTCGAGTTCGTTGGAGAACACCCAGAGGTGACCGCCGGAAAGCCGGCCTTCTTCTTTTGGTTTTAGCGTGAGACTGGGGATCAATTAAATATGCGCATCCAGCCACTTGCGCACCTGCTGCTTAATGGCGGCGTAGTTGGAGCTGGAAAGCGTCAGGATTCGGCAATCCCCTAACTTTTTGATCATGTCGGAATGCGGTTTGGCGCCGGGACGCAGCGTGGCGAGCACGGGCTTGTCGGAGTCAAGAACCTCTTGAACAGTATCTTTGAAGCGTTCCGACATCGACTCGAGCATCCCCACTTCGTCAATCACCATGAGCTGTTTGGTCATAAGACCCAGCTTTAACGCGGGCACGCCCACGTTTTCGAGCGCGTTTAGGTCGAGTCCGAATTTGCCTAGGAAAAGATTGCTTTTAAGGCCCTTTTGGGCCAGCATTCTCTCCTGGCCGTCAAAGGTAAAAATGCGCACCCCGCGACGGATGCGGCCGGCCATGATCGGCTCGGTATAAAACCCGCCGATGTGATCGCGCCTGGAGACGGTCAAATCGCGAATCATCTTGGTTTTGCCTACACCGGGGGAACCAACCACGAATAGAAACCGGGTTACGGTATTTGCCACACCGGATGCACCTGGGGCAGCACCCGTACGTCCAAAAGCGTCTGCGCCGCTTCCGCCCACCACGCCGCCAGACGCGCCATGGGCACGCCCATGACCGCCCCCACCGGCGTGACCGGCTGCAGCACCAGCGGCACGCTGCGACGCACGCCACTGATCAAAGCGACGGCGCGCTTCACTTCCGCGTCGGTTGTGTCCGCTGTGAGAACCATCTTTAGGAAGATCTTTTTTGCTCCCGTTTCCAGAAACCATTGCTGTGCCTCCCAAAGCTCTCGTTTTACGGCGCTGGGCGGCTTGATGTCCATCGCCACCCAATCGCAGTGATCCAGCACTTTTGCCAAGGCTTGAGGCAAGGTGCCGTTTGTTTCCAAATAGATGCGGTGCCCGCGTGCTTTTAAGGCCGGCAGCAACGCCAAAAGAAACTCCGCTTGCAGGAGCGGTTCCCCCCCCGTAATTGAAACCGGGAGCGGCGGGCCGCTTTGCCGCAGCGCATCGACCTGTGCTAGCAAATCATTCAGCTCTATTTTTCGGCCTGATTTAGCCGGGATGCTCTCCGGCGTATCGCAGTAATCACAGACCAAGTTACACCCGCCGAAACGGACAAAAATCATCGGGTCGCCGACTAGAATTCCCTCGCCTTGCCGGCTGCGGAAAACCTCCAAAACGGAGGCTATCACGGAATGTAGCGCGCGCCCGTTTCGTCGGTTTCCCAGACGGTCACGGAACTGATGCGAACTCCCGGTTCTTTCCAGCGCTTTTTCAATTCCATGCCTATAAATCGCGCCACATTCTCCGCGCTGGGATTGTCCCGGTCAAAAGGCGGGAGTTCGTTTAAATTGACATGGTCCATGGGCTGAATAATGCCGCGTAAAGCGGCCTTGAGCGCAACAAAATCGGTGACATATTTTACTTTGTTTTGAAGTCTTTTAGATCGGACGACGACCTCGACGCGGTAGTTGTGGCCATGCAAAGGCTCGGTTTGGCCGTAATAATGACGCAAAGCGTGCGCGCTGCAAAACGTATCCTGGACTAAGACTTCGTACGTGCTCATAACCAATGGCCTATATCGACGGTTTTGACTTCGCTAATGGAATGGCCCAAAAAGCGTTCCCCCACCTTTTGAAACTTAGCCGGCGAGTCGCTGACGAAATAATGTCGATGGCGATTGGTGTTATTAGGGTCCGAAGCAAGCTTCAGCTCCATTAAAGAGGCGCCCACTGAACGCGCTGTTTCTTCGGCCGAATCAATCAACCGGACATGGGGGCCCGCCACTTTAGACAAAACGGTTTTAAGAAGCGGGTAATGCGTACATCCCAGGACCAGCGTATCGATATTTTGCTCTAGGAGCGACACTAAATATTCGCGCACGATATCGACCGCGACCGCTTTTTCAATCCAGCCTTCTTCCACCAGGGGAACGATGAGCGGGCAAGCCTGCCCCATCACCTGAACATCCTTTTTTAGCCGGTGAAGGGCTTCCGTATACGCCTGGCTTTCGATGGTGCCCTCGGTTCCAATCACACCGATGCGTCCACTGCGCGTGGCGCCCAATGCGGCGCGCGCGCCGGGCTCGATCACACCAATGATGGGGACGGAAAAACGGTTTTTAAGCGCCGGCAAAGCAAAGGCGCTGGCGGTGTTGCAGGCCACGACGATCATTTTGACGTCTTGTTTCAAAAGGAATTGACCGATTTCAAGCGAAAACCGTTCGATAACATCACGCGATTTGGACCCATACGGCACGCGCGCGGTATCGCCAAAATAGGTTGTGGATTCGAAGGGAAGTTGGCAGATGACTTCGCGCAGCACAGTCAAGCCGCCTACGCCGGAATCAAACAACCCAATGGGACGCGGATCGCTCATCGGCCGCGCGCCTTTTGTTTGCGTAAGTCATACGCTTGAACCGCTTCGAAGATGCCTTGGGCAATTTTGTGCCGGTAAGCCGGCTTGGTCAGCATTTTTTCTTCGCGGGGGTTCGTCAAAAATCCGACCTCAATTAACACCGATGGCATTTCTGCGCCGCGCAGCACATAAAACGACGCCTGCTTGACGCCAAGTGCTTCACTCGAAATTTGACGGCTTAATTTTTGATGCAGGAGAGCGCCCATCTCCGATGATTCGTTGATGTTAGCTGTTTTCACTAATGAGCGAAGCACGCGATTGAGCGGGTTCGGGGCGGGGACGCTTTGTCCTTCCAAGGCAAGCGGCGCGTTTTCAAAACGCGCGGCGGCGTCCGCGCGCGGGTCGGAAGCTTTTTCGGAGAGGAAATACACCTCAAACCCTTGAAGTTTTGACGACGTGGACGCGTTGCAATGAATGGAAATAAACAAATCCGCCTCGTGACGGTTGGCTAAACGGGCGCGCTCGGCGAGCGGGACAAAGGTGTCGTCCATGCGCGTCATGAGTACTTCGTAATCGCCTTTTTCGCGAAGCAACTCGGCGGTTTCTTGGCTTAACGCCAAGGTGATACTTTTTTCGAACACTCCGCGCGGCCCTTCGGCGCCCGGGTCTTTTCCCCCATGGCCGGGGTCAATGACGATGCGGCGAATCGCGCGTGAAGACACGGCAGAGGGAGAGGGAGTGGCAGTCGAGGTATTTCCTTTTTTAATAAAGACTTCCTTAACTCCCACTCCCTCTCCCACTGCTTTTGTAGGCAACTCCAGCCTCGCATGGGTCAGCGCAAAAAACGCGTCATCCGCAAAAAAGCGTGCCGGAACCCAAAAGCCTTCTGCATTATTAATCGTTTGACGTTCCAGCATTTTTCGCTTTCCATCCACCAACACGAGCGGGGAATCATAAAAAAAACGAAAAGAATGGCCGCGCACGCGAAGTTCCACCTGCTCCGACGTCGCCCGCCATGACACGGCCCCTTTCAGGAGCCGAGCCGCTTGGGCAATCGCGATATAGAGGGTTTCTTCATAATACGCACGCAAAACAGGAACCTCTTTTTGCGCCTGAAGCAAAGCAAGCGGAAAAAAAAGGGGCAAAAAAAGAATACCGAAACGCTGCCACCGCCTCATGCCAAATGAATGGTGACACGCGCCAGCCGGCCCTCGCGCAAATCGTGCGCCAAACGGCCGTTTAAAAAGCGGCCTTCGACAACCTCTTCTCGGCCATCCCGCGCGACTAACCGGTAGCTGCTAGGAGCCAGCCCTTTTCCCGCATAGGTGTCGCGCCGGCCTGGGTTTCGGTACACGATCCATGTTCCGCCGAACACTTTGAATCCGAAGGTGTCTTTTTCAAACCCATCGACAGGCTTTGCCTCAAACAACCATCCGGCTAAAACGGGCGCCGGAGAAAATCGAAGCTCTCCTTTAACCCATTCAAAGGGTTTGGCCCCAAGGCCCATGTAGATCACCATCGAAATCCACTCGGCCGTCGCACCGCTTAACCGCGCGACAAACCCATTGCCGTGCAGCCGCGCATCCGGAAAACGACTCGAGGCAATAAAAGAGCTGTTTTCGTAAACGGAACGGCCGTACACCGCCGGGTCTTGAAAGGCCACGAGCCCTTTTTTAAAGTCCTTGAAAAATTCGGCGTGCAGACCGCTGCGAAGCGTTTCAAGCAAAAATTTGTAGTGCATGTGCAGAAATATCGATTCGTTTTCAAGCCATCCCGGCGTAAAAATTTTGGCCCGGCCGATTTCAAAACTTTCGCTGTCTAAGGGCGTATTGAGGCGATACATGCCCAACTTTTTGTCGTAAAGAGAAGAGCCCCGAACCGCGGAATAAAGCGCGCGCGCCTCTTGGGGCGAAGCCAAGCGCAGGGCGTGCATGGGCCCCTCCAAAAAAGGGACCACGGGCGTTTGCTTAAAGCGCATGGCGCGTACCGCCTGCAGGGATTTGGCCTCGGTTCCACTCGCGTCGGAGTGAATGGGCGGCAGCTTTTCGTACTCATCCACTTCGTTTATGTAATACGTGGTGACGAGCCCGTCTTTTGTCACGGCATGCAAAAGCCCCCGGTCGAGCGTTTGCTGGACGCTGCCTAAAAACGCCTGCAGGTCTTTGAGCGATAAGACTGCTTCCTCGCCGCTTACCCCGAGCCGCGTGCGTTCACGAAACGCTTCCTTACGGGACGACAAAGCATCCCAAGTGCGATAAAAAAGAGGGCCGCTTGCCCCACTTAAAGCATCTTTCACATCACGAACAAAATCGGCCACTTCCACGGGAAGTTGGAGCGTCTCCCTGTCGCTTAAGAGGGAAGGGAGACGCTCTTGGAGAAAGCCAACCCCGCGGCGCAGCGCCAAGGCTTCGTTGACGGAAGAACCAAAAAGCCCCGGAAGACCGTTTAGCGCATCACACCACCCGGGCTTATCCGCTTCCATTTCCAACCCGACACCAAAGGGATCTAAGGAAGCTGCTTTTACCGCAAACAAACCAACCAGTTTGGCCAAAAGCGAGGTCCGATAAATTTCCCCCTCGCCGTATTGGGTTCGCACTTTAAAAGGGTCGGTTTTACGTGCTTTAAGGAGGGATGCTTTTTCGGTATCGCGAATCACGGCGTTCATCTGCCGCACCCGCCCATCGTGACGAAGAATGGTTTTACGCTGGCGCGGCTGCACCACGTGGTCGTTATCGAAATAGGTGGAGGAGTGGGCCTCGGTTAAAACGGCCTTCAGTTGATCGGGGTAAACAGCGGCAAAGGATTCCAACAAGTCGAGGTTATAAATCCAGTGGTCCACCCAAAAGCCTTCCCCATGGGCGGCTTCTTGCGTTTTCTCCGCGACAGTGAGGATCCGTTCGAAACTCTCCTGGGCCGATTCCTGAACTTGCCCATGCCCCGTCCATAACCGTTCATAGAGGACGCCGGGTTTAAAAGGCTGCGTGAGAAACAATTTCCAAGAGTCCCACCCCAAGTGGTCGAGCAGCGTTTTCAGGCTGTTTAATTTTTCCGGCCGCACCACAAACGTCTCGTATTGGATGACGAGCGGATTAAAACCGTCCAACTGGATTAAGTTAAAAAATGTCTGCAGGCTGTCGGCGCCCACCCCTGGAAACAAAAAAGGTTCGCAGCGACGATTTTGGTTCACATCACGAAAATTGCCGTTTCCCTGCGAAAAATAAGTGGGGGCCACCTCGAATGCGTTGTAATCGCGCTCCATGTCCCCGTGTTTGCGGGTGTAATAGTGAAACACGCTGGCATGACCATGGGTTTTGTCGACGCGCGGTTGTCCGCCACGCAGCGTGTTATCTAAAAACGCTTGGCGGGAATAAGGGTCTAAGCGTTTCTGGGAAGAATGGATGGCAAATGGGTCGGTTAATTGTTGGAGGGTGGCGGCGTTTTCGGCGCGTTTTGTTTCGGCGTATGCCGCGGACTCTTGAACCCGGCGGCGAAGCGCCAAAGCTTCTTCCCAATGATTCGCCTGGCCAAAATACGACGTGAACGTTTGCTCGCCTTGGGCGGGCAGCGCAAACGAAAGACAGGCAAAAGCACAGGCGGTGGTGGATTCGGTTTGCTCGTGACGCGACAGGCGGCCCGAAGCGGCCCACACGGAGGGATACCCGAAGCTCGTGTCCGCGCCGAAGACACCTTGGGCGTCCACCGCCAGCCGAATGGGTTGCCGGTTTTGGAGCGTAAAGGCAAAAAAACCGCCATCAATACGTTCCATTTCCGGACGATCGGAAGGCTCCACCTTCATTTTGAAAAAAGGCAAATGCTCATCCGTATGAAGGGTTTCGGAAAAGGCCTCCATCGTCCGCGACATGCTTTTAAGCAAAAATTCGCTCAGCCCAAACGGCACGACCTGCGGCAAACCATCGAGGATATCCATGCGGCGGGTTTTAGACGCGAGGTTTTTGACCGTCACGCGCCGCACCAAAAGCGGGAGTGTTTCATTGGGCGCTGTAAAGTAGACGACGCGAATCTCGATTCGGTTCGCGTGATTGACTTCTTCGATTTCTAACTCATGGGGCCGCACACGCATGACCTGCCGCACGCTTTCTAGGGCATGCGGGCGAAAAGGTTCGTTAATAGACACTTTTTTGCCTTCCTGAAGCCGAACGAAAGTGCGAAAACCGGTGATCGGCGTCATGGTATAGGCTTTGTTGGCGGGGTAAAACTCGAGCATCGCCGCGTTTTTGTTGCGAATTCCAAAGCTGGAGATGCCCTGACCGCGGTTCGTCGTAAACACCCACATCGGCTTGCCGTACTCGCCTGCAATCCCCGGCAAAAACCCCGCAAACGGCCGGGACGCGTGATAATTTTCAATCACAAATGCATCGTGTTTAAGGTGGAATTTCGGTTTCATCCAGGCCGCTATTTTATCAGACCCAGTCCCCGGGAATATTTTCCCTAGGTTCCACTTTCGATGATCAAACGCTTGGATCACGACCACGCCGTAAACCCTCAAACGGCAATGGTTGCTCAATTCAAGCAGGGTTCCTGCGGGCCCGTCCCTCTAAAGAGTTCCAAAACGATCATGGTCACGGCCGTCAAAAGCGGGGGACCCATACGGCGGGAATGGCCAAAACGACGGCGAATGGTGATTTATTTAAACAGAGTTCCTAACGCGGCCGTACTGGCCATTCCCGCCTCGCTGGCCACCCGCCGCTGATCTTTTTCTAATGAAGTTCAAAGCGGATCGACAGGTGGCGAAAAAGCGGCAGAAGGATCAAATAAAGAAGCCCGACCACAAAAGGAAGGGCGATGAGCCACGCCACGGTGGCATGCCAGGTGGTGGTCCAGAGTTCATGAAACATAAACGCCCACCCCTGCTCATAAAACGCCTTGACCGTGGCCAGGGAAACATCGAGCCGGGGGTCGTTAAACAACCATTCCCCGGCGCGGTACCAGGGAATAAGCAGGACGAATTGAAAGGGGTAGACGACCCAATGCGCGGCTTGGATCGCCGGCTGATTAAGTCGAAGCAGCCAGGCGACAAGACAGGATAAGAGGATCGTAGTCCCTAACATCGGGATCACGCCAATCATGACGCCGAGCGCCACGCACAACGCCAGCTTCTCGGGAGAAAGCCCCTGTTTTAAAAAAGCCGAAATTTTTTGCTTTAAAGCGTCCAATTGTTGGGGCGAGTATAAACCATCTGCAGCACGGCAATGTTGCGCATCGCAAAGGCCGCCTCGCAGTAGCTGAAGTAATACTCCCACTTGCGCTCGAACCTCTCATCAAACCCCAACCGGCGCACATCCACCGCTCGTGTTTTTAAATTGGCCCGCCACGTACGCAGCGTCTTGACGTAATGCGGCGCCAAATCTTCCAAATGATGCAGAACCATGTCCCCCGTCTTGTGGACCGCGGCATTAAGCGCCGACACGGAAGGCAGAAGCGACCCGGGAAAAATGTGTTTTTGAATCCAGTCCACACTTTGGCGCAACTCGTTATAGCGGCTGTCTTGACAGGTGATCACTTGAAGCCCGACTAAACCATGGGGTTTGAGCACCTCATGGCACTTGGCGAAGTAAACCGGTAAAAACTCATGCCCCACCGCCTCCAACATCTCAATGGAAACGATTTTGTCGAACGACCCTTGGAGCGAGCGGTAATCCTGGAAGCGAATCTCGATTTGATCCGACAACCCTTCATTTTGAACACGGGCTTTGGCATACTCCAGCTGCTCCGTGGACACGGTGATGCCCGTGACGCGGCATCCGTAGTGGCGCGCGGCATGAAGCGCAAATCCTCCCCAACCACAGCCGATTTCGAGCACATGGTCGGTATTTTTAAGTTGGAGTTTCCGGCAAAGCCGGTCGTACTTGCGCCACTGAGCGCGTTCAAGCGACTCATCCGCACGTTCAAACAGGCCCGCGGAATAGGTCATGGAGGGGTCGAGGAACAGCTGAAAGAATTCATTGCTTAAATCGTAATGTGCACGGATATTTTTCCGGCTTCCGCGGCGGGTGTTGGACCGGAACGTATGCAGCAAGCGGTTGATGCTTTGTAGCCAATTGACCGGGGAGAGCCGCCGACGCGACCCGGACATCGACGGGTTCATCTCTACGTTTAAAATCATCCAACGGATCACGTTGGTTAATTGGTCTGTCTCCCAATGGCCATCCACAAAGGATTCTCCGAACCCCACATCGCCGAAAAGCACGCATTGGCGGAAAAGTTCAGGGTCTCGGATAACGATCGAAGCTTCTACTTCCGTCCCCGGTTCCCCGAACACCCATCGGCGCCCATCAGGAAGCGTCACCCGCAGAAAACCTTTATTCATTCCTTGAAGTGAACGCTGCACCAGCGTTTCAAAGAAACGATTGTAAGGACGATAGCTCGTGGTGGTCTGTTCATTAGAAAGCAATGTCTCAGGCATGGTAAGTCCCCCGTTGAAGATGCGGATTTGATGTTTTTTTGTGATACGGCAGACGTTTTAAAAACAGTTTAAGCGCCTGCCACTGAATCAGAAACATCACCTGAAGCGGCATCAGCGGAAAACGAAGCGCGTAGCCTAGCAGCCGGGCATTGGTCAATTGGCGGCGCATGCCGGTCATCACGGCGACCAGCACCGGCTGATCGTGCTTTAAGGTATGGACCGCTTCGTTTAACCGTTCCCCTGGAACGCTCAAGCGAAAATCGAATTGCAGGTCGTGGTCTAGAAAAGGCGAGACGTAAAAATATTTCGTTTGACGGCCTTGAAACGTATTCTCCTTTAATGTCGAAGGCCCCAGTAGAAACGGCTTCATTTCCCCAAAGGTATTGCCCACTTCGGCCACGGCACAGACCGGCCCCCCGTCCGGGCCGAAGCAGAAATAGAAGGAAATTGGGTTAAACAGATATCCCATGGTTCGCAAATGAGTGACTAAAACCACCTTGGATATTTCACTCGTGAGGCCTTTTTCTTTCAAAAAAGCTATCACATTCTCTTTGACCTGCCCGCCTGAACGAGGAATGTGGTCGCGGTCCCAAAAACTAAAAATATTCCACCGATTTCGGCTCATCAACCATAATTTTTCGGCTAACGCGTCCAGTTCGTCCACATCCAGAGCCCACATGAAGACGCGGTAGTCAAAGCGCCGCCGAATGGGGCTTAAGCGCTCATGCATCACGTCGCAGCGATAAAGACAGGAGTTCATACGAGTTTGGCCACCACATCCACCGCCGACGTCAGCGCATCTTCGTGAAACCCATAACGAAAGTAGCTCCCGCAAAAATACACCGGGCCTTCTTCGTTTAAAAGCGGTAAATCGATCTGGGCCGCGATGGCCCGGGGAGAAAAAATGGGGTGCGTGTAATCGATTTGACGCAGCACATGCTCTGGGCGCACCAAATCGGGGTCGTTGATCGAAACAAAGTAGTTCTTGTTCTTCGAAACGCCCTGTAAGCGGTTCATCCAATAGACCGTATAAGCGCCGCTTGTGGTCTGTGCGTAATTCCAAGACGACCAGCAGCCAGGGGTGCGGGGCATCACACGATCATCGGTGTGAACCGTCGCGCGGTTGAGTTGATAGGCAAAGGGCGATAAAAGTTTTGCTTCCCGCGGCGTGGGGTTTTCGAGCATCTGAAGCGTTTCATCGGCATGGGAGGCCATAATCACGACATCGAAAGAATCCGTTTTCCCCGAGGTGTCCGTCACCCACACCCGCCCATCTCGGCGGGCCACGCGAAGGGCGCGGCAGGAGAGGCGAATACGGTCGCGGTACGGCGCGATGATTTTGTCTCGGTAAACGCGGCTTCCCCCCTCCACCGTGAGCCATGGATGCTGGGTGTAAAGCCCTAAAAACCCATGGTTTTTGAAAAACTGAACAAGTGTCGCCACCGGAAACTCAAGCATCACATCCGGCGGCGTGGACCAGACCGCCGAGCTCATCGGCACCAAGTAGAAATTTAAAAAATCGGCGGAGTAACCGCGTTGGCGGGCGTATTGCGCAAGCGTCATCCCGGCAAAGCGCGGGTCTCCCAGCACTTCCAGGGCGGTTCGGTTAAAGCGTCCGATCTCCGACAAAAGCAGCCAATACGTCCAGCGAAACAAATTGCGCCGTTGGGCGAAAAGCCCGTTCCAGCCTGACCCGCAAAACTCGAGACCCGTCGGCCGATGCTGAACGCTAAACGACATGGGCGCCGCCTTCACCTTGACGTGAAGCTCCTGAAATAATCGAACCAGGTTCGGGTACGTCACCTCGTTAAACACCATAAACCCGGTATCCATAGAAAGCGGGCGGTCCCCCTCGGGGACGTCCACGGTATGAGTATGACCCCCGGCGTAATCGTTTTTTTCGTAAACGGTTAGTCGATAGCGCGTGTGAAGGGCATACCCGCAATACATCCCCGCGATGCCTGTGCCGATAATCGCCAAGGATTTCATGGTTTCCGAAAACGGTAGTGGCTTACGAGCCACTCGGTCCCATTTCGATACCCCCAAAGCTCCGCGCAGGACATAAAAAACACGCGCCAATACGCACGCCATTGGCGAACGCGGCTTTTGCCGTAAACCGCTTCCAAAACGGGGGTGAGTTTCTCACGGTTTTGATCCATGCGCGCGAGCCACGCTTCCGCGGTACGCTGGTAATGCGTGCCTTCCACGGTCCACTGCTTTTCCAGTTGAAGGTCGCGTTGAAAGCGCGTAAGGTAGGCCTGCGAGGGCATCATGCCGCCTGAAAAAAAGTGACGCGACATCCAATCGCTCGCGTCTTTGACCTCGAAGAGATACGTGAATTGCCGGTGCGTGAACACGTGGGCAAACAGTTTGCCGCCGGGTTTAAGCCACGAGGCGATGCGGGAAAACAGCAACTCATGGTTGCGCAGATGTTCAAACATCTCAACCGACACCACGCGGTCATACGTGCCGGAGGCTTCGAAAAAATTGATGTCGGCCGTGACGACTTCTAAATTTTTACAACCGCGCTGAATGGCCTGGCCATCGATAAAGGCGCGCTGACTTCTGGAATTGGAAACGGCGGTAATGCGGCTTTTGGGGTAGCGCTGCGCCATCCATAACGACAAAGAGCCCCAGCCGCACCCCAACTCGAGAATACGCTGCCCATCGGATAATTCCGCACGCTCGCAGGTCAATTCCAACATCCGTTCTTCGGAAAGGTCGAGCAGCCCATCCTCGCTCCACAACCCACAGCTGTATTTCATATGTTTTCCAAGAATGTGCTGAAAAAATTCGGTGGGGACTTCGTAATGCTGTTCGTTGGCCGAGCGGGTGTCGACCGCTAGCGGCCCGCCGCTTAGCGTTTCGACCAAAGCTTTTTCGTGAGCATTCTGCGCCTGCGGCGATCCTTGGTCTTCATCCCGCAGGCGCCTGGCCAAGAGGCGGCGGATGCCGATACGAATCAACCAGTCCGGCAAAAGGTCTTGCTCAAGAAGCGCGGAAATCATGCCGTTTTTTTAAACCAGGGGATAAACATCGAGGTGGTTTGTTGGTAGTGCCGGTAGTCGTCCCCACGGGACTTCATTGCCTGTGCTTCCGTCAAAGGGATGCCGCTTAAATTTAGAAGGAGAAAGAGCATAATCGCCGGTGAGGCCGCCGCGGTCCATCCCCAGGGGCCGCCCAAGGCGAACACGGCAAAGGCCACCCATACGAGCCACTCAAAAAAATAATTGGGGTGACGCGAGTAATTCCAAAGCCCCACCCGGCACGTTTGGCCTTGATGGGAGGCGTCGGCCTTAAACCGTTTGAGCTGGGCATCCGCCACGGACTCCCCGATCAAGGCGACAAGCCACAGGCTTGCCCCGAGCCATTCCCAAGCGCTCAGCGAACGCTGGCTGTTCATCGCCGTCAAAAGAAACGGCAGTGAGACCAAAACGGCTAGCCCCGCCTGGAATTGAAACAAAATAAAGAATTTAAGCGGCCGGCGGGTCGTCCATTTTATCCGAAGCGCGTGATAACGCGGGTCCTCGGGCTTTCTCCAAACCCGGTCAATCCACAAGTGAAAGGCTAGGCGTAAACTCCAGATTCCAACCATCGCCAAGAGCACCGCATGACGCCGCGGGTGAGACGGCATGACCCCGACATACAACAAGGTTAACGCCAAAAAAGAAACGGCCCAGCCGACATCCACAATCGCGGCGTTATGCGTCTTAAGCTGGATCAGCCATAGAAGCGTCATCCACAGACCCATCAAAATGAGGCCATTCGTTAGCTGTGCCAACACCATTTCCCAAAACACGCGCTAGGCCCTGCGAACCAGAATGCGGCTTAGGGGTTCACCGGGTTTTAATGCCCAGAGTTCCTTAAGCACATAAAGCGGCGTGACCACGCTGCCCAAGAAAACAAAACAGACACTCCAAAGCATCCCGCGTACGCGGCCTTCCTTATAAAGAACCCATAAACAAAGAATGAATAGGTTTTGGTAAAAATCTTTCACGGTGGCGGTCATCCAGGGGATCTGCGCCAGGGTGGACCATTCGGTGAACAAGTTACTCTTTAAGCTGGTTGTGATCACGACATACGTCATGTACATCGACATGGCTACCATGCACGTCATCAAGGCCACTCGCTTGCTCATAAGACCCCCCTTAAAAAATAGTCCAACGTATACATCATCAGTTGGCCGCTTGGACCGTCCACATGCGCTTCACAGGCATGAGTCGCCCAGGGAAGTTCAAGATAAAAATGCGCTCGCCCGGCTTTCGTCAGCGCCTGTTTCATTTTACGGCTGTGGTGCGGCCAGACTAGCGAATCGATCCCGCCGTGCACAAGCAGCGTCGCAGGGGTCCGCGGGCCGATGTGTAAAACGGGAGAAGCGCTTTCATAAACACCGGGGTTCTCGCGCGGCGCACCGCCAAGATAATCGGAAAGAACTTTTTGTGAATCCATAATGAGTGGGTTGCTGGGGTTGGCGTAGGCCCACATTAAATCCATGGGGCCGTAAAAGGAGACCACCCCTTTAATGCCTGGATCCCCTGCGGCGTACGCCGCCGAAACGGCGATTTGTCCGCCCGCCGAGCGCCCCAGCAGCACGATTTTGGCCGGGTCAAACCCCAGCTCTTTCCAGCGACCGCGTAAAAAAGCGACCGCCGCCAAAACGTCTTGCCGGGCAGCGGGAAATGGATGGGAAGGCGCGAATCGGTAGTCCGTTGAGGCCACGGCATACCCCCTGGAGGCGACGCGGCCCTGAAAAGCTCCCAGTTCATCTCGCCGTCCACTTTGCCATGACCCGCTATGGACGATCAAGACGAGCGGCAAAATTTCTTTTGATCCCTTCGGCCGCCAGTAGTCGATGGAAAGCATTTGTCCCCCGGATGAAAAGGTCAGTGTGTCGAGCTTCTCGGCCTCGACGGCAGGTTTAGAAGGCATCCACGCAAACGCGCGCTCATCAGGGGGCACTGCATGCGCAAAGGCACGGGCTAGCTCGGCGGGCAGTGTTTTGGAGCGTTCGTAAGCGCGAACCCCCGGCGCCAAAAGCAGTGCCTGGGCTAAAAGAAACGCCGCGTGGCCTGTCCAGGACCCGCGACGCGACAACAGGAACCAAAAAAGGAAGCCTATGGCCGTCAAGGCCAACGGCCATTCGGTGACGAGCAGTTGAACGTACCATAATGGTTTGGCCGGCGCTCGCCCAAGCGTCAACGAGGAAAGGGCCAGCCACAAAAAAGGAAAGGCTCTAAAGATGGAAAGCATCGTACAGCCGAGTTTTTAAGGCGGTGGACGGATAGCGCCGGCGAAAGGCTTGCTCATTTAAGGCAAAGGATTTGGAAATCACCCGAAGCTGGCGTTCGTATTTCCGGCACAACCAGCAAATAACCAGATGAAAACGAATCGCCGCGCGGCGCGTCCAGGACGCGCGCTCTATACCCCCCAAAGCGATTTGGGTCGTGATTTCACGGCACTTAAATGGGTTTAGGATGGGGCCGTCCATTGACGCTCCACGCACTCTCGAATTTTATTACGCGCTCGAAAGATCAGCACGCCTAAATGAGTGGCGCTGACGCCAAGAATATTACAGGCCGACTCGGTCGTCGAATGGTCGACTTCCCGCAAATAGAACGCCATTCGCTGCGCGTCGCTGAGCGATTCGGCACAACGCTCAACTAATTCCATGATGTCTTTGGCGAGTGCTTCATCCTCCGGTCCGCGCGGGAATGTACGCCATAGGCCTCCCAACCCGAAGCGGCGCTCAAACACGTCGTCCACGGGGTCGGTGGGGGTTTCGCGCGCATTTTCGCGCCGTTTTTCCATCGATTTGTGGTAGAGGATGCCGGTTAAATAGGTTTTAAGCGTCGAACGACCCTCAAATTGGCCTGGGTTTTGAAGGAAGGTGACGAAGGTGTCTTGCACCAAATCTTCCGCATCGGGGCCGACCCAACCAAGCCCCCATGCCGCACCGAGCAGAGGATCGGTGTAGGTGTCAATAATGTCGCGCAAGGTAGCGGCATCGTGCGCGCGAAGATTTTGAAGGAGGGCGGCCGTTGTCTCCAGCGCCATTAGCGGCGCAGCGGTGCGCTGGGCGTGGTGGGCTTTTCAGAGGACGGCCGTATGGCGGTGGAGGAAGACGTAACACCCAATTCTTCACGCAGAACGCGCAGAATTTCACCCACCGACCAGGCCTGCGCGATGCAGCCGCGAGGCTCATGAGGCATATCCCCATCAAATATTTCAGAAATCGTTCCAAGCCCCGCTTCCCACAAATGCGTGAGAAGAAGGGCTAAGTGAGCGCGCATTTGCGACTGGGTCTTTGCCGATTTCCCGTGCACCTTTTGATACGCCGTCAAGAAAGGCCCCATGAGCCACGGCCACACAGTCCCTTGGTGGTATGCGCTGTCTCGGGTACGGGTATCTCCTTGGTATCGCGAAGCGTAATGGGAATCATGCGGATCGAGCGTGCGAAGGCCAAAGGGGGTTAAAAGTTTTTCTTCAACCGCATTCACCACGCGAAGCGCCCGCTCCGGTGAAAGCGTATCGAACGGCAAGCTGATGGCAAAAATTTGGTTCGGCCGTATCAGCACGTCGCGCTCCGACCCATGGACGACGTCGCAGAGGGTGCCGGTCTCTTCGTTCCAAAATTGTTTATTAAACGAGGCCCACACTTTTTCTGCCAAACTGCCCCATTTCCGCGAGGCGTCCTTTTCTTCAAGCTTAGCGGCCACTTGTTCCATGATGCGAAGCGCGTTGTACCAAAGCGCCTGGATCTCCACCGGCTTGCCGATGCGAGGGGTCACCTCCCAGTCCCCGATGCGTGCGTCCATCCACGTTAGCTGCACCCCGGGTTGCCCCGCAAAGAGCAGGCCGTCCAAATCCATGTGGATCTGGTAGCGCGTGCCGTTTTGGTAGGCGGCAATGATGTCTTTCATCACCGGCCACAGGTGTTGGGCGACGAAATCAAAATCTTTCGTATAGCGAAGGTAATGAAAGATGGCCACCAGATACCACAGGCTCGCGTCCACCGAGTTGTATTCGGGTTGGCCTCCGTGTTCCGGAAAGCGGTTAGGCACCATGCCCTCGTTAAGCCAGTGCGCATAGGACTTAAGGATTTGGCGGGCTTCTTCAAACCGGCTGGTGGCTAACAGCAGGCCTGGAAGCGCGATAAAGGTATCCCGTCCCCATTCTTCGAACCACGGATAGCCGGCGATAATGTTTTGAGACGTTTGGACCTCCGGCGTCTTCGCGGCAGGTCCCACCAAAAATTGGTCCGCGGCTAAAACCAGGTGGTGCGTCACATCATCCGTGGCTTCCCACCCCGACAGTAGCGCCCGGCGGCGGTTGCGCTCGGCGTTCAACAAAAATTGCGCGTCGAAATAGCCGGATCCTTCACTCGTGGCAATGAACACCGCGTCGTGCCCCTCTTGAAGCGGAAACTGAAATTCACCGGCCGCCCAGCAATCCTCATGCGCATCCAGCCCTCGCTCCTCTTCGCGGGTGTATTCCATTTCGCGGTACCAGTTAAACCCCGGAACAAACCGGCCGCTGTGATGGAAATAAAGCGGCGGCAAGCCGTCGTAGGGAGCAAGAGTTACCACGCCGGCTTGAACTTTGGCGTCGGAGCATAAAGCCGGATTTTCTTTATGCAGCGCATGAAACTCCCGGCCCGTCATAAAAGGCCGCACCATGAGGGTCGCGCCTTGGCATTCCTTGCGCATCTTGTACGTCACAATCACGGTGTTTTGACCGTGAATCATCGTGAGAGATTTTTCAAGAATCAGCGGTCCCAAACGATACGTCCAAATCGGCCAGGGGTCTAAACGAAATCCGATTAAATTTTTATGGCCTTGAGGATGCAAAACGCCGGGGTATTGATGGCAGGACAAATCGTATCGCACGTCATTTAATGTAACCCATTCTTCGAGAGCGTTGACCATCACGGTGCGCCCGGCGGGAGGCTGCGTGGCCGCGATGAGCAGGCCGTGGTAACGGCGGGTGTTGCAATTAATAACGGTAGAAGAGGCGAAACCCCCCAGGCCGTTAGTTTCAAGCCACTCTTTGGATTGCGCCGTTTCGAAATCGGTACACGTATCCTTATCGAAGGCAATCATCTGCGCGGAGTTTAACTAATAAGCACGAACGTGTCCATTTTTAGAGCAAAAAAGAGCGGGCGGTCAAAGGGGAGACCGCCCGCTCATATTTTTGCGAACGGCTTCTTAGAACGTCACGACCCAGTCTGCGCCAATGGTGTTTTGCACTCGAACGGCATTGCCGACCTTGTTCTGGAAGGCGGGCATGTTCGACCAGTCGTGTCGGTACTCGGCACGAAGGAACATGTTTTTGGCCACTTGGAACTTGTTGGTCAGGGTGAAGTTGTTGACCGTCTGAGCGGTGGCGGTACGACTCCCCCCATGCTGGTCACTGAACACTTCGTAGCGAACGGCCGGGTTGATCCAGTCGCTCACCGCATAACCCAACCAAAGACCCGCACCCTTCCACACATTGGTTGAAGTATTCTTCTGTTTGTCTTGGCCCCAGTTCAATTGACCGTTGATGGTGAGTTTTTCAATGCCCGTATAGCCTAACACCAAATCGACGGAGGTACGCTTTTGGTGCGTTTGATTGGAGGCTTCGGGACCGTACGTGCCTGAGAGGTTGGCAATCAACCCTTTGGCCGGTGTCGTCGCCACCTGGTAGATGATCGTTTTGCCGCGGTTGTTGTCTAAGTAGGTATTGGAATTGTCCCACCCATTGACGATGCCTGCGGTCACGTTGGCCATGTCGCTTACCACATAGTTGGCCTTAACGCCCGTGTGCGTAAACGGCTCCGCATATCCAAACAACAAGCCTTCGGAGATGTTCATGTTGAGCGGAGACTCGATGACTTCCACCCCTTCCGCCGTGACAAACCGGCCGCCGGTAACGGTCAAGGCTTTGAGATTGGAAAGCGAAAACATTCCGTACGCCTCTTCCACGTAGAACTGGTCATTCGATGTGGAGTAGGTTCCGTTGCCGTTTAGAATGCGCGCATCATCGCCCGCCAACAACTTTACCCCGTACCCGTAGTTTTCGTCCCCGATGGATTTGCTCAGTTTCAGTTGAACCGCGTTTAAACCAAAATCATCGGATTGATTCTGGTCGAACACCCGCAGCTGATTCCCCGTTGGGGCACCGGCTGAGGTTTTTGGCTTATTGAGATTCTTTTGGTAGGAACCTTGCACATAACCGCCCAGCGTCGGCCCGTCGGCCTTGGCCGTGGCGGAGAGCGCGAACGTCCCTGCAACGGCCACCATCGCCGCCATGCTTATTTTTGACATGCTTCTCATGTGTGTCCTCCTTTTTTATTGAAAAAAAGCTAACCGCTTTTAAAAGACGGCTTTAGCCCCTTTTTCCCCTGTTCGGATCCGTATCACATCATCGACTGGAAGAATGGCGATTTTACCGTCGCCAAACCCCCCCTTTCTAGTGATCTCTAAAATGGTCCCCAAAACAAAATCCGTTTCAATATCGAGCGCAAAGACTTCGACCTTCATTTTAGGCATCAGCGCGCCTTCCCCTTTCCCGCGCTGACGGCCAAACCCTTGAATGGGATAAACCGACATGCCGCCGATGCCCGTTTTCGCCAGGGCATCCACGACGGCCTGCACATCGGATTCTCGAATGTAGCACTCAATTTTTTTCATCGATCATGTCCAGACATAAAAAAAGCGACCGCCGCTTTGGCGATCGCCTCCATTGGCCCTCCTTACACGACGTCGTGTGAAGTAAAAATAGCAGATTCGGCGGGGGTTCGGTCAAGTGATTTTCATAAGTTAAAATAACCCCATGAACAATAGCCATCGATTTTTCGATTCGCTTCGTCAAGCGCGTATCCTAAAACCTCCGAAGCATGCCTTAGCGACCTTTGGCACCACCACGCTTTCCTATGTGCTGCTTTCCCCGATCCCTAATGAACCAAACGTCTGCCGTTTGCGCGAGGGGTCGGTTGTGGCGCAACGGCCGCAAATTATTACCCCCGACGTGTTTCGCCAGCGCTTTGAAGGGTTCGGGGAGGACATGGACGCTTACCGTGAACTCATGGAACGGGCCTATGGGGAGGGCTTAAGAAGCCTTGAATATACCTTTCGAAATGACCTCTCCAATACATCGCTTGAGCATACGACCCCCGCCGAGATGATCGAGCGCACCCGCAACCAAATGGAAAAGGAAAACGCCCCTCGCAAGGCTTTATTAGAAGGCCCCGACCAAGCGTGGGGGCTTGCGGTCATGAAATTTATTGTGGAAACCAGCATGAGGTCATTCCAAGGAAATGTGAGGGAACTTGAAGAACGCGGGCTCTTTGACCCCGAGGGCCGCGCCCAAGCGGCGACCAAGCGGGAAATTGAAAAACGCTTTGCCCAGGCGCAAAGCGACCCGAGCGCCGTGTCTCGTTTAGGGGAATATTTGCATCAATCGGGGTACTTTAAGGAATACGAAGACCGCTTTTTTGCGCTGGTTCAGCGCTGAGATTCGTCCATTCGCCGCAGAAGCCGCACGGCGCCCAAAGGCTGCATCAACCGCCGCGTAGCGGATTGGACGGGGCTCGTCGCGGCGGGCTCACTTACCAACAGACGCGCTTCTGGGCTTTTGATCCCGAAGAGGCGCTCGAAGGGGTTCGCCACAAGCCGCGCCAGCGAGTACCAAAAGCTAGGGAAGGGGGCGCCCATGATGAGGGTGAGGCCAGCGATGATCCAAACCCCTTTGCGAAACATGAGCGCATTCTACCAGGGGAATGAACCATGAAAATCTACACACGCGCCGGCGATGACGGTTCCACAGGACTCCTAGGCAATGTCCGGGTCCGAAAAGACATTCCACGCTTGGAAGTCACCGGCGCGGTGGATGAATTAAACGCCCAGATCGGCTTAATCGTGGCGCACTTGCCGCCTTCCGCCTCCGACGCCCGGGCCTGGCTCGACAAAATCCAAAGCGACCTTTTTATTCTGGGTGCACAACTGGCGACACCGCCGTCGGATCCCAAGCGACGCGCGGTGCTCCCTTTAGACCGGGTCGTGGATTTAGAACGGCGCATCGATGCCATGGAGGAAATCCTCTCCCCCTTAAACCATTTCATTTTGCCGCAAGGTGTCCCCGCGGCCGCTTTCGCACACGCCGCCCGCGCCACGGCGCGTCGAGCGGAACGGCGCCTCGTGGGGCTTGCCGCCCAGGAACGGGTCGACAAAGACGCTCTTCCATACCTAAACCGTTTGTCGGATTTCTTGTTCGTGCTCGCCCGCTGGATGAACGTGCAAGGTGCTGGGACGGAAATCGGTTGGACGTACAGCGAAACAGACGGAGCGACGTTAAGCCAAGGGGCGAGCGCCGCCAAAGACCGCATGGATGTGACTCTTAAAAAGTTGGATCAGGAAAAAGAGGGCCGTAAAACACTTTTCGAAAAAGCCGCCGCCGAACAAGCCCGAAAGAAAGAACAAGCCGAGCGGCTGTTTAAACAAAGCGTGGAAAAAGCCAAAACGGAAGGCCCGGGGCAAAAACCCATTCGCGATTTGGATTTGGACTAAAGCGGAAGGATCTCTGGCGCGGCCTCAGCGGGGGTAAAAACGGCGAGCGTGCGCTGGGGGAGGGCCTTCCATAAGTTTCCCAGTTCCGCCAAAGGCTCCGAACACACGACCCACGATTTTCCAACCGGCGCCCATACCAGCGTAAAGTACGCATCCCGAAGTTCAATGGACTCTCCTTTTTCAAAGTGAGACTCTCCATACTCCCGGTAAGCCCATAACGTTTTTCCGTTGCTTAAAAAAAAGGTTAGCGAACTAAAAGATGCTTTTTCCCTTAAAGTTTGAATCGCTCGGATTAATTCGGCGGTAGGATCCATCGCATGGACAACTCGCTCAATCACCCACAACCCCAATCGTTCGCTGTCCGTTTCGCCCTGCGGCGAGCTTCCTTGTAAGGCCAGCACTTGGTTCGCGTTAAAGATAGTGCCGTTATGTGCAAAAACCCAGTCGCGGTAATGGAAGGGATGAGTGTTGCCGATAGCCGCTGGTGTTCCCGACGATTTACGAAGATGCCCCACAACCACGGGCGACTTCGATTTGGCGGCTAGCGCCACATTTTCCGTGTACGCCGCGCGGTTTTTGGCGGCATCGGCAGCCTGGCGACCAAAATAAACGGCGCGCGTGCCGTTATAGCCGGAAAGCCCCCATCCGTCCCCATGCCCCGAGGTATCCCCCGACGCACATTTTCCTTTTTGGCACAGCGGGTAAAAAGCCTCGAGCGCGGCGGCGGTGGGGAGGGGCGGCTGCCCAATCATGGCGATCATTCGGCACATATTAGGAGCGAGGCGTAGGAGAGGTGTCTTGCACTGGCTGAACGGACGTTGCGAAATAGGAGGTTTCCCCAAACGCGTTGGTAGGAATGCCGCGGTGCTGGTTATAGTGCAGCACCACGCGTTGGCCTAAGGCATTTTGTATTTGCTGAACGGCACCGGCGTTTCGAACCGAGAACTTAAAAATCTCGGGCATGGCCCCAGGCAAGTTGGCCATGGCCAATTCCCCCTCCCAGGTTTTAAAGATCCAGCCCTTCTTTGAAAACTTCTGCACATACCCAGCCCGCTCGCCTTGGGCGTAAACGTAGTTGAGTGTGCTCCACGTGTAAAGAGCCACCCCCACCGCCACCGCCAAAACAAAACCCATAAACCAACGCATGGGGGCCATTATGCAAAAGAGAGCTCTCTAAAATAAAAAACCCAGCCAAAGCTGGGTATTTTTATTTGGTGGAGCTGCCGGGAATTGCACCCGGGTCCAAAGTTAGCCGAACAGCGTCACTACAAGCGTAGTCTGCTATTGGTTTTAGTCCTTATTTCAGCTGCAGACCCCTTTCATAAGGACGAGCCTTGAAGCGGTTCGCACGTCCGCACGAAGGCGCGCTCGGACGTCCTAACCGGCATGATGACGCTCTTGACCCGCCCACCGGTGAGGTCGGGGAGAACGCCGGGCCAAAGGCCCGGACTCGCTACGGTTTAGGCAGCGAGGGCGAGAGGTTCGCCAGTTATGATTTAGCCGATTTTTAGCGTGGGTCCGACCAACCACGGCTTGCGACCGTCCATTCTGTCCAACCCTGTCGATCCTATTCAGCCCCAAATCGACGAGAAAGTGGTGGGCCCTGGCAGAGTCGAACTGCCATTGCCGCCTTCGCAGGGCGGCGTCCTATCCATTGAACGAAGGGCCCGAAATAAGAGGGGATTATTGACGCGCCGTGATTTTAACTTAAAAAAGGATTTTTCGAGCGATAAGGCCTAAGACGAGAACCGCTGTGCAGGTGGTTAGAGTGTGTACCCAGGTGCGGGGTGAGCGGCGGGTGGTTTGGCGGTAGAGTTGGGCGGCCACCCAAACGAATCCAAAAGTCGTGAAATAGCCGGGCAAAGACACCAAAATACCCCCCATTAAGCGCTCCGCCATCAAGCGGTATTTGCCCGGACCTAAAACGGCGGATTCCGTCCCGGAATCTGTCTCCAAGAAATAAATGACGACCGACGTTACATGGGTTAAAAGCACCGCGCAGAGTGCCACGAGCACCCACACCTCGCCTGGCCCCCCGGACCGCGCGGGGGAAAACAAATAAATGCTTCCTAAATGCACCGCTTGATCCCAGGCTAAAAAAGCGCTGCCGTCCGCCACAATTTCTTTTCGGATCGCCCAAATTCGAAATTCATCTTCCACCCAGTGGATCAAGGTGATGATCCCAACACACGCCCAGCCCGTAAGCGGCGTCTGCCCGAGGGTGACCCAGATGTCCCCCAAAAAGGGCCACGCGAGCAGCATCGACATGAGCGGATGGGCGATCACATGCACGCCCATGCCCATTTGGCTGACACGCTTCCACTCCGCGACCTTGTTCGTCTGCAGCGTGAAGTCTGCGATGAAATGCGCAAGAATTAAACGCCAGAAAATCGTCATATTCGTTTTATTTCGACTTTACCTCGAAAACGCCATCCCAATCTTTTTCCGGGGGGTGAGCCAAAAAGGCCTCACACCGCGCCACGTAAACGGCACTGGGTTTATCCTGAGGCAAAATGTGCTGAACTTCAAGGAATTTATTACGGGCTTTTTCGAAGTCGCGTTCGGCATACGCCAGAATGGCTTCGTGGTATATCCCCATGGCTTTTTGCCAATCGGCCGTTAACGCGCCTTTTTCGGCCAAAAGCTCGTACGTGCGCACGGGTTTGGCTTTCCCGGGAACGCGCAAACGGTCCAGGTAGCGGGCCTCAAACTTGTCCTGCACCATTTCATAGGTAAATTCGCTGATCATGATGGAACTGCCGTAGGCTTTGTTGGCGCCCTCCAAGCGAGATGCCAAGTTCACGTTGTCACCCATGACGGTGTAGTCTGATTTTTGGCGTGACCCCATGTTTCCTACAGCCATCGTGCCGGAATTAATTCCAATGCGAGCCGCCAAGGGCACAAACCCCTGGGACACCAATTCCCGGTTGAGGGTCTCTAAAGCCGTGCGACTTTCGAGCGCGCAGCGACAGGCCCGCTCGGCGTGGTCGGCCTGTTTCACGGGCGCGTTCCAAAACGCCATAATGCCATCGCCCATGTACTTGTTTAAATAGCCGTCGTATTTAAAGACTACTTCGGTCATAGCCGACAAATAGCGGTTGAGTAGCACCACCAGCGCATCGGGAGTCATCCGCTCTGAAATCGACGTGAACCCCGCGACATCGGAGAAAAAAACCGTCATGTCATGACGTTCACCCCCTAAATGGAGTCCCTCGGGGTTTGCCATCAAGACATCCAGCACTTTGGGCGACACGTACTGGCCGAAGGCGGCTTTGACCCACCGCTTTTCGCGCTCTTCGGCAAAAAACCGGTAGATGACAATCACCAGGTACGACAACCCAAGCGCCATTTCCGGCCCGGCCAAATCCAAAACGATGAACTGTTTTGTAAAAAGCACCTGCGTCACTCCAAAATAAAGCGCTCCAGAGAGGAGCACCCCCACCGCCCCGGAGAGCGGCTTGACTCGAGCGAATAGAATTCCCGAAAAGAGGCACAACCCTAAGATGATTCCCGTCGTCCATGCACCCCCCCGGTAGCGCAGCGCCGACCGGCTGATTAGGTTGTCAATTATGTTGGCGTGAAACTCCACCCCCGGCATGTTTTTGGAAAGCGGTGTGGGGTAGTGATCGTACGTCCCCGTGGCACGCGAGCCCACCAACACCACTTTGTTGCGCCACGCTTCGGCCGACACCTGGCCGCGGAGCACATCGGAATACGGCAAATAGCGAAACGAATGTTCGGGCCCCGCGTACTGAACCAAAAGCTCGCCGCGCCCGTCCAAGGGCATCCGATCGACCACTTGGGCGGGGGTAAGGCCCCCGTAAAGCGCTGCTCCCTCGAGAGATAACAAAGGCACTTCTACATCGTCTAGTTTGATCCAAGGCGGCGCACTGCGCAGCACGCCGTCATCGTCAGGAAACGCATTGACGGAACCAATTCGGCCAGCGGCCTCGGCCAAGGCTTTCATGGGTAGTTTGCCGCCTTGAACCCCCGAATCGCTCACGTTTAAAAACATGCTGTGAACCACCCAGGGGTTTTCTTTCGTGGCACGAATCAGCGCTTTATCCCCTTCGAGATGAGCCGTAAAGGGTTCTAAAAACAATATGTCGAAGAGGAGAGCTTTCGGGGGTTCTTTTTTTAGAACATCAATCAGGCGGGCATGAATGCTGCGCGGCCAAGGCCATTCGCCAACCTCTTCTAACGACCCCTCATCGATCCCGATGATCACAACGTCGGGATGCGGTTGACGCGCACCGCGGATTTTAAAACGTCCATCCAGCGCGGCCCATTCCAGACGCTGCATGGTTTCAGCCAAAGTCGAAATTTTGGCGGTGGAATGAACACGGCGATCGACATACACCGCGTTGCGTTGATACTCCATGCCGGCCAGCGCGCCGCCAACCATCAATGCGAGCGCGAGGCTGATCCAGTGAGTTTTAAGCATTCAACAGGGTCTGGAAATATCCTGAAAGCTTTGAAAAATCCACACTTTCTTGAGTGCTGGTTTTAAGGGAGCGAACGGTAGCGGCATCTTTACTGACTTCATCGTCCCCGATAATGACGCAGTGGGTCGCGCCGATTTTATCGGCGATTTGAAGCTGCGCCCCAAGCTTTTTTTCAAAGAATCCCCCATCGGCGGAAACCCCCTCGCGGCGCAACGCTTGCAGCACCCCAAACGCTTTGGCCGACGGACGTTCACCCATCGCAGCCACCCAGACAAACACCTTGTGCCTTGGTTCTGGTCCCGACACCGATCCTGACTTTTTAATCGCTTCAAGCGCCCGTTCCAACCCCATCGCAAAACCAATCGCCGGCACATCCGGACCACCCAGATTTTTGACGAGCTTATCGTAACGCCCCCCCGCCGCTAAAGCGTCTTGAGCCCCCAAATCGGAAGACGTGACTTCAAAAACGGTCCGCGAATAATAATCAAGACCCCGCACCAGACGAGGGACCACCTCATAGCGCCCCCTCGACTCATCCAAATAGGTTTTAACTCGGTCGAAGTGCGCGCGGCACGGCTCACACCAGAAGTGGTCGATCAAAGGGGCGTCGAGCAGCTTCTGCCCATCGACTTTGCAGTCTAACGCGCGCAACGGGTTTTTATCGATACGGCGCTGACAATCGTCACAGAGACTGGAGGCTTTGCTTTGCAGATAGATCTTGAGCGCCTCAAGGTACTGCGGCCGACAGGCACTGTCGCCCAAACTGTTGATTTTTAAAACTATGTTTTGAAGCCCCAAGGCCTCAAACAGCGATTGCAGCATCAAGAGCATTTCGGCGTCAGCTGCCGGGGCGGCGTTGCCGAAAGCTTCCGCCCCCACCTGCCAAAACTCTCGGTAGCGACCCGCTTGCGGGCGCTCGGCTCGAAACATAGCGCCTATGTAAAACAGCTTGCAAAATGGAGCCGTTTGAGATAAATGATGCTCGATGAAAGCGCGTACGACTCCCGCCGTACCTTCAGGTCGCAGGGCTAGTTTTCGGCCCCCGCGGTCCTCAAACGCATACATTTCTTTTTGCACGACATCGGTGGTTTCGCCCAGCGAGCGCTGGAACAATTCGAGAGCTTCAAACGTGGGTGTGCGAATTTCATGAAAACCAAAACGGCGAAAGACTTCGCGCGCGCCGCTTTCCAATCGCTGAGCGGCCTCGGCGTCGGAGGGACCGCCGGCCGCAGCCCCCAAGGCAAAGGCGGGCAGCATGTCTTTGGTGCCGCGGATCGATTGAAATTTCATCCGGCGGATTATAGCGAGGCCCCCCGTGGATAGCCAGAACCGCAGCGATGGATTGTATTTTCTAAAACGCAACCCCCTCTTTAGTCCTCTAGGGGACGATGTGCTCATGGAACTCGTCGGCAAGCTTCAGTCCTTGACAATCGACCGCAGCGCCACCATCTTGCGCGAAGGAGACCCCGGCCAAGCGCTCTTTCTAATCAAGTCTGGACGCATCCGTATCACGTCGCAGTTTGGCAAGGAAGGAGAAAACACCGTGGCGTATTTAGGGCGAGGCGATGCCGTGGGAGAACTTTCGCTTTTAACGGGAGAGCCCTATCCTTTTAGCGCGGTGGCCGATACCGCCTGCGAACTATTGACGTTGGGAAAATCCGAGTTCGATCAAATTTTGGAAGCGCATCCGCTGGTGGGCATTCACCTTTCGCGCGCCCTGTCCAAACGCCTGGCGGTATCCTTTCATCCGCCGCACGACAAACCGAAAGAACCGCAGCGCATCATGGTGTTTCCCGCACTTCCGCACGAGGCGCTGATTCTGTCCACCGTCAATTTGGCGATGGCCCTCGTCGAGCAAACGCGCCGCAAAGTGATTTTGGTCGACTTGACCGCACGCAGCGGGGATATGGCGCGCTCGTTGGGCTTAAACCCTCCGATGTCGATGGATGCGATGCTTCGTGAGCAAGATTTCCTCGACATCCACGCGCTTAGGCAGGTGATCACCGTTCATCCCAGCGGACTTGAAGTGCTGTCGCTTCACCCCAAATTGGTCAAAGAGCATTTGCTGGGCGTTGTTCCCTCGCTCTTGGGTTTGCTTAAGGACCATTACGATTTTGCCCTCTTGGTTAGCCCCACGGAAGAAGACGATTTGATTCCAATCTTGATGCGCGAATCCGACCGGGCGTTAGGCATCGTATGGGACCAAGCCATTGAGCTGGCGGACACTTCTTTGCCTCGTCTGCGTATGTTGGCCGATAACGAAACCGTGCCGTTTACGACGGTTTATCTGCACCATCCCTCGTCCCGCAACGCTTTTAAAGCCAATTTTCGCGTCCCCTGGAGCGAAGCGTTTCATCAGCCTTTTCGTGCCACCGGGACCCCCTACTTAACCCACGACCAGGGCGGCTCCGCCATTGAAGCCTTGGAACGCGTGGCGCGCGCACTCGGCAAACTGCGAGTCGGCCTGGCCATGGGGTCGGGGGCCGCGTTTGGTTATACGCTCGTGGGGATTCTCAAAATTTTTGAACGGGAAGGCATTCCCATCGATGTGGTTGCCGGGACGTCCATGGGCGCACTCCTAGGATCTTTTTTTTGCGCCGGCCATTCCCCCTCAAAAATTGAAGACATCTCACGCAGCATTACGAAAAAATGGCTTTTAAAAAACATGTTTGGGGATCTCACATTTCCCCACTCGGGGTTTATGGCCGGCCAGACGCTTTCGGGATTTTTGCGCAGCGTTTTAGGCACCGTTGAATTCGACCAACTCCGCATCCCCTTTGCCACCGTAGCGACCGACATTCGCACGGGACAGGAGGTGGTTTTACGCGAAGGCCGCGTGGCCGACGCCGTGCGCGCGTCGACATCCTTGCCGATTCTTTTCCAACCCTTTAAATACGGGGATCGTTATTTGGTGGATGGCGGGCTCGTCAACCCGGTTCCTACCTCCATTGTGTCCAACATGGGCGCAGACATTTTGATTTCAGTCAATCTCACGGCCAAGCCATCCCTTCGCAAAATTCCCGGGCGCCGGAAAATACTGCCGCTCGTACCCGAGGCGCCGAATATGGCCGAAGTGTTTTTCAAGATGCTCTACACCATGCAATACGAAATCGCCCAGGCGCGCGTCGAAATTGCCCACATCGTAATTGCCCCGGATTTACGCGACTACAACTGGACGGAGTTTCACCGCTCGGATGACATTTTAAAGTCCGGCATCGTCGCCGCGGAAGAAGCGCTGCCTAAAATCAAGAGCCTGCTGCCGTTTTTTTCGGACCACTGCAAAGTACCGCTGGGCATCTCGCTGCGGGCGTACTAATGGGCAATCACACCGTGAAGAGCAAGGGCAGAGGGAGAGGGTGTCAAGGAATTTTTTTTAAAAAGAAATCTACCTTGACTCTCACTCCCTCTGCCGCTGCTCTTGAAGTTGAAAAATGGAAGACACTCGGGCGGATGGTGGCTGGCTTCGTTCACCAATTCCGCTCCCCGCTTCAAACCATTCAAACGACCACCGAATTACTGCGGGGGCAAAAAGGACTGCTCCCGGAGCAGCGTCAGCCGTTGGATTTGATTGAACGAAGCGCCGGAAAGCTTTCGCGCATCGTCAGCCATTTACTGCTTTATGCCAAAGGGGAACAACCGCCGATGAACTGCGGATCCATCAACCCGGTGGTCAACGCGGCGGCCGACTACGCGGAGGAACTTTGCAAACGTAAAGGTCTGCACTTTGAAAAACACCAAGAAGCCAAACTCCCGGACGTTTTCTTTCAAGCGGAGCTCTTAGAACAGGCGGTCCTTAATTACGCGGTCAACGCCATCGAGGCCATGACTCCCGGCGGAACACTGACGTTGTCGACGCAGGTGACGAATAAGGGGTCCGTCCAAATTCTCATTAGGGATACCGGGCCGGGCCTTAAACTCCCAAAGCCCGGGAAAACCCTTTTTAAAACCACAAAACCAGGCGGGGTGGGCCTCGGGCTTTTCTTCGCCGCACGCATCATCGAACAGCACCACGCGCAAACCCAGTTCCAAAGCATCCCCAAAATAGGAACCACCGTCACCCTCACCTTCCCGTCGTTATCCGACGCCGAAATTTCGAATCCTTCCTAAGTTCTGCCTGTTAGACAAAACTTACTTAAACGCCTTGTCGTCATCCGCGAATCTCTCGCATGGAGTGAAGACGGCTTAGGCGGCCGTGGTCGTTTTCCAGTAGGAAACGGGTTTAAATCCGTATTGGTTTATCCAACGAAGGACGTCGGCCCATAAAGCAAGGGCTTCTGTGGATATTTGATCTGGTTTCACACGTTGAAAGAAGCGCCTTCGCTCGGACACTTTTCTTAGGTTGAGAGGCTTGTCTTCGATATGTCCCGCATAGAGTGCTTGAGCGAATTTCCCCTCGTCCCCCGAAATAAATCCCAATAATCTCAAAAGGTAACGACCATCCTTCTGAATAATTTCAATGTGCTCATTCATATGTAAAAAAATGGACGGCGTTAACCAACCAACGGCTACACGCGGGTCAACACCGTCGCGCTCGAGGAGCGTTCTGAGCCAATAACGTTGGACCGGTTGGAGGGCGGCCAATTCTTTTAACAACGATGGGTCCGACGTCAATGTGGCGGGATCGACGTCGCGTTTTCCTTGTCTGAATCCCGTGATGAAGTGTTGGCCGTTCATAAATCGGATAAACGTGTCTTTATTTGCGTTCGAGGGTTTTGTTGAGGCGAGACTAAATAAGTAATCCGTCAAAGACACTTCGTCCACCAGCCCAAGCCGCAACCACAAGCTCGTCAATAGTTTAACGGATCGCGGTGCCTCGTCGCCCACCTCTTGAAAGTACCCTCTGAAGAAGGTGGTTTCGATCCGGCAAATATCTTCCTCGGTCAAATCTCTTGAATGGTCTATTCGTACCAACCGCGCACTTTCGTCGATAAAAATAAGCCCTTCGGGACCCATCCATGGACGAGCACGCCACCAGGACTCCAACCATGACGATGATGATGGGTTGGAAGCGCCCTTTCGCCTGTATTCCCAAGGTCCCGAAAGTCGAAAACCCTCCGGCATTTTTTCATGAAGGACTTTTAAAATCATGCTGGAGAAATCCTTATCGTCTTCGAGCTTAAACCAACCCCGAACCAAGAGCTGCTCCTTTTCGTAATCCAATTCCAAATCAATTCTTTGAATACACTTCTTACCCTCGTAAACTTTAAGCTCCCATGGGACGAAGTTGTTCGGCATAAAGCAAACCCGGATCTCGTAAAACTTGTTTGAGTCATCGTCCTGCACGCGTACTCCATCGAGCGGCAGGAGCACTACGACGGAGGGTTTAAGGGGATGGGAGGCGTCCAAGATCAACAAGTCGCCGACACGAATCGGGCTTGACCGCTTAAGTCGCCCCAAGATTTGATCTTTTTCATAATACATGGCCCAAACGGCGCTTCGATGGAGCGAGTCTCCAATCCATAAAGGAAAAGCCAGAGAACTTAGTAGTCCAACCGCCATCGCGGCGCCGGGCCAGGTTGGAAAGTGGAGAAAAAAAGGAATGGCGGCTACGAGGTAACCCACCCATGGAAGACAAAAGAAAGATACGGATAAGGCGGCATGATCGGACCATCCCCATTGCCGCCATACGGCTGGTAACCGGGCATCTTCCAGGCGGCCAGGAGACAAATTGTCCGAAGGATAAATTTTTAGCTGCAGCAAATTCGCATAAACGTAGAGGTGCGCCAAAATTGGGCTTAACAACAAACTCCCATACGCGAATATCCCGTCTGGGCCAAACGCGGCGAAAACCCATAAGCTGCTCAGCAATGCCAAAGCCAAACTGCTAAAAAGAATTAGCGCATAGCCATCGGACCAGATCCAATCTGACAATTGAGATGACAGGCCGCGCCGATCGTGATTCGTTTGCACGGATTGGACCGCCTTGATGCCAAGAGCCCGGTTCAAGGTTTCTTCGAGAAAGGGCGCAACGGCTGATCGAATATCGATGCTCATTTCAAGCTGAGTCCCCAGAGGCGGGCGACGCTCCACCTCTAAATGCGTTAAATTGGCATTTGGATCCAACGCCAGCAGAGCCTGTAATAACCGAGTTTTTTGACTCATTTGCCCTGCTTCTTTTTGGTGGGTGGGGAGCAGCGCAGTCAATCGAACGCTTGTCGTCCCATGGAGAGCATTTCGGATCCGGTGCAAGATCGGCCATTGCCAGAAAAACCGGACGCCGACGTCCGGGATTTGGCTCAACGCTGCCATTAGCTGCCGAAGTTCATTCTCGTCCTGAATTTGATCGATTACAATTTCAAATTGTTTTCCGTTACCCATACGGGACACGACACCGTGAGACTGGTCTATCGTATGCGAAATGGCCAGCGATAGCCCCGGGTGGTCGTGACGCACCCGAATTTTCGCTGTCGCCGTGCCTGTCAACGGCTTCCATTCCCGGAGCTCAACACCGAGCATTTTACGGCTTGACAAAAGTCGTTCGATACGCCAAATGGGTATTTTCCCCTCCGCCACGGCGATAAATAAGGCGTTTAAGTCGCTTAAATGGTATTGGTAAAAAAGCCCCAGCACGGCCACTAGCGCCTGCGGGTAATCGCCAGGCATGAGCGCGCGAGCGAGGGCGGCTTTCCCTTTAGCAACGGCATCTTCGAAGGTTTGACGATCTTTCAGTTTGATTGGCTTGTCAGGATGAAGTTGATTTAGGGCTGTGGAGGCTGTTGGCGTGATGGAATCGATGGCCAATGCGGCAGGGCTAACTGTGTCGCCAGAGCATTTCAAAACCGCCGCGTTGATCCAAAGTCTTAACTGCTGCTCACTCCACTCCTTCGCATGGCTCGGCGTGGGTAAAGAATAGTCCACATAATATAGAGTCACATGGACAAGATGGGACCGGAGTGATAATTTTCCAGCGATAGCTGTTCCCAATGAACGAAATGTAAATAAATCCTCGGGCGAATTCGGGCGTAAGACAGCGGCTACAGCTGGGATGGAGGCATCAAAAAACTTTATATCCCCGGCATAATGCCAATGGCTTTCCGGGAAAAAGGGTCCCAGGCGATTTAGCCACTGCCCAATTTGGTAACGGTAAACCCAGTATTTCATGGAGCGAAAATCGCTCTTCCCGTTAGCCAGTGCGGCCAGCGTCACGTGCAAGCCTTCCGGGGGCACCGCGATAAGATGAGACTTTACGTCCTTCCAAATGCCGTCGAAATTTGGATGGCCACCCATGTCGGCTTGGATGATCGTGTGAAGCGCCGCTAAAAAGCGGGCTTGTTCGTCTTTGAAGGGTTGTGGATTATTCAAGAAATGCATGACCCCGTAAAATGCGCTCGACGGCGCGGACGCGGTTTGAGGAAACGCATTCGAAGCGTCCGACCCGACCTCCTCTACATTCCTCGCATATTCTTCAAACGCTTTTGTTAGCGCCTCGGGGTGTAAGCGACCCGGGCCTTCGATGACGGGCAACAGGTCTGGGTTTGGCCTAAGTCCTTTTAATAGGACGTAACGCGGCGTTCGGGGTAATAGACGCCCAAAAAAGCCCGCGATGCTTTCTAAGGCCAGAGCTTGAACGGTCCAAGCGGGGAGAGCCGTTGGATCACGCCGGACCGGCGACCGGAAGTCGCCAGGTGCGCCATCGATGGCTTGAACAAACAAGCAAAAAATAATTCCTATATTGCAAACAGCGCGCATGCGATAGTTTATTCCATCTCTAACGGTAAATCACTGGGCTATTTGGGTGTGTATTTATGGGAATAGTGACGCAAGGGTCTTGCCTTTACTTCGCGGCTAGCTTTAGGCTGCGAGGGGTTCGCTTGAACATTGTTCCGAGCCGGTCGCGGGCAAACCAAAGGTTGCCGTTAATCCAGCGGAAACAAGACAGGGGTTCGCGGCGAGCTTCCAGATCGGAAATCGTATAGGACTCGAGTGTCGTTAATTGGTCATCCAGACGCAGCTTATAAAGCCGGCGGGTTTGACTGTCGGACACCCAGGCAAACTTTTCATCTTTGAAAAACCCGACCGGCGCCGATCCCGGGGCTTTATAATCGGCCACAACAGTCAGTTTTTCATCCAGGCGATGCTGATAAATTCGGGCGGCCTTCGAGTCCATCGACCACAGATATTTCCCATCAAAAAAGAGGCTCGTCGGATTTTGACCCGGGGCGGGAAGGACAGCCTCAATCGTTAAGTATTCGTCCATTTTATGCCGGCGGATTTTCTTATCCCAGGAGTCCGAGGTGTAGAGGCGATCCCCCGCCACCGCCACGCCAGTCACATGCACATCGGGCAAATAATAGGTTTTAACAATGGGTGCGCCCGATTTGGCGATGTCGTGAATATAAATGGATTGTGTAAACCAATCCCCCACCCAGAGTTTTCCTGCATTCCAGGTCATGTCGACGGGGTTGGAATAGGCCAGCTTAAAATCGTCATTGGTCAGCCATCCGCGCTGCCAGCTAAAACCAATGATCGCAAGAGCGACGGAGCCAAGCGTTATCCAACGGCGCGAGTGAGCAAGTGAGCGATTAGGCGAGTTAGTCCCGTCTGTGCTGACACGCTTACTCGCTTCATCGCTTCCTTGCGATACCAGGCCCACTCGGCTCATGGCATCCTGCAATTCCTGGTGTTGGAAAGGCTTGGTGATGTAGCCGTTGGCGCCTTTTTCGAGCACTTCGGCTGTTTGGTCAACGCTGCCGTAGCCGGTCACCATGATCACCGGTAAATCTTTTTTCGTTTCGCGCAGCTTCGTCAGCGTTTGGAGCCCGTCCATCCCGGGCATGCGCATGTCCATGAGAACTAAATCGTAAGAAGCACCGTTTGAAAGGTTCGCCAAAGCGGCTTCGCCGTTTTCCGCTTCTTCGACTTCGTGGCCGCTATTTTGAAGAAAGAGTCGCAGCGCCATGCGCATGTCGGCCTCATCGTCCACCACCATTACGCGGCCCATGCGGTTTCTCCTTTATCAAGAACCTGGAGCCGGCATAGGACCGTCGTGCCTTGGTTAGGTTTGCTTTCGACCACCACGTCGCCGTGATAAGCGCGAAGCAGGCGTTTGACGAGAGCAAGCCCCAAACCGACGGCACCCGGTTTCGTGGAGAAAAACGGACGACCCACTTCCTTCATATGTTCTTTGGGAATTCCCCGGCCTGTGTCTTGAACGCGCAGCTCCAGCTTTCCGCCTGAGGGCGCGTAACGCGCTTCCACGCGCAGTTTACCGCCATCGGGCATGGCATCCAAGGCATTGCTCATCAAATTGACCAAAATCGTTTGCATGTGATCGGGGTCCAAAGGCAGAGTCGGACAATTGTGTGGAATGTCCATTTTGAAGTCCACCCGCTGCCGCTTCATTCGCTCGCGCAGCCCGGAAGAGGCTTTTTCCACCGTGGTTCGTACATCCAAGGCTTGGCAGAAGGGTTTAACCGGTTTGGAGAATTCGATAAATTCTTTAAGGCGTCCATTTAACCCATCGACCGCCTTCAAAATGGCGTCGATGGCCTCACCACCACCGCGGCTGAGCGCCACCTGGCATTTCAACGATTCGGCAACACTTCGGATAATGCCTAGGGGGTTGCGGACTTGATGGGCAAAACCAAACACCCATTCTTCCATCAAGGATTTGGACACTCCGGCATCCGCTAGGCGTGCGGGCTCGCGGACTTTCGCTTGTTCCAGTTCCGCTTGAGCCTCCCGAAGCTTTGCTTCTAAAACTCGGCGTTCTTCCATTCCACGCAAATCCGGGCTTGCCACAGACTCTTGCGATAAATACTCATTTTGCACGCGGCGTAAGGCTTCCTCGGACTCCGCGCGGATCTCTTTCATCTTGCCTAGGAAGCGGCTTTGCATTTCTTCTAATTCCTTCGCATGAGTACGAACCATTTCCTTCTCACGATGAGCCGAGGCTTTTTCTAAATGGTCCATTTGTTCCCGAAGCACGCCGATTTCAGTATCCTTTCGGTCCATAAGCTGCTCCAACTCGCGCACCCGGCGCTGGACATTTTCCAGACGGTCGACCGATTCCTTTGAAACACCCGCGGATTGGGAACGAAGTTCAAGTTCCAACGCCTCTACTGTCCGTTTGGATTCCGCTTTTTGTTCCTTAAGGCGCGTTTCGAGACCTTTTATTTGATCGGCAAATCGAAATCGTTCCTGCTCGAAATGGTCGTCGTTGGTTTCCTTCTGGCCCTGAAGAGTGGCACAGCGGCTTTCCAAGTCGCTCACGGAAGAACTAAGCGCGGCCAAGTCGGTCTGAAGTTTGCGCGCTTTTTCCCGTTCTTCATGGAGGCGCGCTTCGTATTCCCGGCGCAATTGTTTTTCGATCGCTTGCGCGGCCGATTCCCGGCGGGCCAAGTCCGCTTCCAGCGCACGGGCCCGTTCATGAAGCGCTTCGCTTTGCGATTTGAAATCTTTTTCCTGCTGGCTCAAGCGCTGAGTGTATTCCTTCTCCAATTCATGGATTTGCTGAGCGACCATGCGCTCACGCTGGCTGAGGGATTGCCCTTGGTCCTTCATATCAGCCATAAATTTCTGGCGCTGCGCTTCGAGCGATTCACTTAAGGCTTGACGCTCTTCACGCACCGCGGATAAAACGGCGTCTAATTCCTTGATTTGCAGCTGATGCGCCTGAATCTGGCCGACCAACGCTTCCGCACGACCGCCTTCGGCGGCCAAACGCTCTTCCATCTGCCGGTAGGTCCGGGCGGCCTGAGCGGCGTCGGTCGCCGCGGTCTTTTCAAGGCGCGCCTTGGCCTCTTCTAAGCGCGACAGCTTTTCTTGGACGGCCTTAAGAGAGCCCGAGCGCTCGGCCACGGCGCGCTCCAATTCGATCAACCGCTGCTGCAGGGGGGCTTGGACACGTTCGGCTTGAGCGGTTTGGGCTTCTAAACGTTTTTGAAAATCACTGCGCTCGGAGGCAAGACGCTTTTCTAATTCTTCCACGCGCGCTTCAAAGGCCTCCAGCCGTTCAGCCGCTTCGGTCGTGACGCGCGCGACCCGTTCTTGAGCCGATTTGTCCAAGGCGTCCAAACGAGAGCGCCACTGGCTTTCGAGAGTTTTGGCGGTGCCCTCGGCCGCACGAAGGGCTTTGACGGATTCTTCCCTCTGAAGCGTAAGCTCACTGGCCAATGCATCCCGTTCCTGGCGGGCGGCTGCAAGCTCTCCTTCGAGATCCTTCGCCAGCGCGGACAAGTCCGCCTCTTTATGGCCGGCCTTGTCTTGCAGCGACATTAAACGCTCCCGAAGAATCGATTCTTCTTTAGTGCGCTCTTGCTGGAAAACGGTGATGCGTTTTTCAAAATCGGCTTTCTGAGCTGCCAGCGCCTGTTCTAAGGAGGCTGTTTGGTCTCGGTGCGCCGCCTCTAAGGAAGCCATTTGCGAGCGAAGACCGGCAAGGCGTTCGGTGTATTGGACGCCCGAGGCGCTTAAGCGCTCGCGCCAATCTTTTTCCAGCGCCGCATTCCGCTCGCCCCATTTCTGCTCAATTTCCACGATTCGTTGGCGCAGCGCTTCCACCGTTTGGGTGGATTCCTCCGCGGCCGTATCGAGCCTTTGGCGCCACTGCGATTCGAGTTTGGCGATGGCTTGGCTGGCGGCTTTTTGTCCTTCCGCCAACTTCACTTCCAAGGCCGCCCGTTCTAGCTCAAATCCTTGTCTTTGCGATTCGAGCTTTTCCGTTAGAATTTGACGGTCTTTTTGAACCGCCGACAACGCGGCTTGAACTTCTTTTAAATCGTGTTCACGCGACGTCAGCTGTTTTTCCAATTGCCGAACGTGGTCGCGTTGACCTTCCAATTGCGTTTGGAATGCGGTTTGTTGTGTTTTCCAATCGGACCCCGCCATGCGGGCGGCTTTTTCCTGACTTTCTCGCTCCTTCTCGGAGGCCGCTAGTTTAAGCGCCATTTCTTGAGCCATCGTTTGCTGACGCGCTAAATTTTCGCTTAAGGCCGTTAAGCGGTCCTGGAGGGCTGCTTCGGCTTGATATCGTTCCTCCACCAGAGCCGCAAGCCGTTTTTCGACCTGGTGTCTCTCTTGGGTCAATGTTTGCTCAAGTTGCGTGACCTGCGCTTGAAGCGCCGTAATCCGATCCGTGGATTGAGCGGAGGCCGCCGCTAAACGATCCCGCCATTCTTTTTCAAGGGCCTGCGTCTGCCGACGCGCTTCGGACTCCGCAGTCTGAAGCATTTTTTGCTGAGCCATCAAGTCGGCAGTCGCTTTTTCACGCTGAGCCGACAATGTTTCAAGAAGCGTTTCGCGCTCCTGGCGCGCGGAGGCGAGCGCGTTGTGCAATTCTTTCAACTCCGACACTTGAGTTGCGTGTTTCGTCTCCATGAGGCCGGCGCGGTCGCGTTCCGCGCTCAGTCGCGTTTCAAGATCGCGGCGGCATTTTTCGGCTTCGGCCAACTGGGTCGCTCCCAATTGTTCTATAGAGACACGGCGTTGTTCAGATTCCTTAAGCCGCGCTTCCAACTGCACGACGCGTGAGCGCTGGTCATCTAGCGCATTCAGGTGAACGGCCACCTGCTTCTCCGCCTCTACCAGCCTTGCACGTAAGACGTCCATGGCGTGAGTAGAATCGGTGACGGTCTTTTCCATGAGCGATTCGAGAGCGCTTCGCTCGAGACTAAACCCTTGCTTGTGCGTTTGGAGCGACTCGATTAACGCTTGCCGGTCCGCTTGCGCGGCGGCTAAGGACGCATGGACATCCTTTAAATCTGTTTGGCGGGCCGCAAGCTCCGTTTCAAGCCCCCGAATCTGTTCGCGGTAGGCGTCCAGTTGCGTCTGAATAGCGGCCTGCTGCGCTTTCCAATTGGACCCGTTTTGGCGCGACGCTTTTTCCAAACTTTCGCGCTCTTTCTCAGAGGCGGCTATTTGGAGCGTCATCTCCTGCGCGAGCGTCTGCTGGCGCGCCAACTGATCTTGGATCTGGCTTAGTCGGGCTTGAAGCGCTGCTTCGGCTCGCGCACGCTCATCCACCAAGCCCGCCAAGCGCACTTCATAATCATGCCTTTCACGGGACAATGTTTGTTCGAGCTGCGCGACCTGGGCTTGAAGTGCGTCGATACGCTCTGAGGCATGCGTGGACGCTGCGCTTAAGCGCTCTTTCCATTCTTTCTCTAGCGCTTGAATTTGTCGACGGGAATCGGCCTCCGACGTCTGCAGCGCCTTTTGCTGATCGGCCAGATCCTGAGAGGCTTTGTCCCGCTGACTAGCGAGGGTCACTAGCACGCTTTCGCGTTCCTGCCGGGCAGCGGCGAGAGCTTCTTTAAGTTCCTTAAGCTCCGAGACTTGGGCCGTCAAGCGAGTTTCCATATGACCCGACCGCTCACGTTCCGCCCGAAGATGCGTTTCCAAATCGAGGCGACGGTTCTCAGCTTCCGTGGACTGAAGGGTCCCTGCTTTTTCCATCATTGAGCGACGCTGTTCGGAGTCTTTAAGACGCTCCTCGAGCTGCATAAGACGCGCCCGCTGCTCTTCGAGCATCAAAGCTTGAGCGGCAGTCTGCTTTTGGGCTTCCATGAACTTGAAGCGGAGCGTTTCACTGGAGCGTTCAAAATGTGACTCTAGACCGGTTCGTTCCAAATCAAAACTGACTTTTGCGTGCTGTAGCGACTCGGTCAAAGCTTGGCGGTCTTTTTGGGCCTGCGCCAGCGCTTGTTGGATGTCTTGAACGTTTTCTTCACGGGCCGACAGCTGTTTTTCAAGCCGCACGATTTGTTCGCGCTGCGCATTTAATTGCTGCGCGAGCGCCTGGCGATCGGCTTTCCATTCCTCACCTGTTTGACGCGAAAGCTTTTCAAGAATGTCGCGAGTTTTTTCGGAGGCGTCTAATTTTTGGGTCAATTCGGTAGCCAAGGTCTGCTGGCGCGCCAGCCCTTCTTGGAGGCTGATCAATCGGGTCTGCAGCGCTTCTTCAGCGCGGGCGCGTTCTTCCACAAAAAGAGCCAAACGCTTTTCAAAATCGGCCTTTTCGGCGACTTGAGCCTTTTCAAGCACCGTCACTTGGGATTGTAAAGTGGCAACCCGCTCCGCGGATTGCGCGGCGGCCGCATTCAGCCGGTCACGCCACTCCTTCTCAAGCACATGCATCTGCCGGCGCGCCTCTTGTTCGGAGGTCTGGGCCGCCTTTTGGAGGGCGCTTAAATCCGACATCGCTTTCTCGCGCTGCTCAGAGAGAGTTTTAAGCAGCGTCTCTCTGTCTTGCCGCGCCGAGGCTACAGCCTCCTTTAATTCTTTGATTTCAGACAATTGAGCGGCTAATTGGCTCTCGGCCTGCTCTGCGCGGCCGCGTTCGGCAAAAAACCGCTTCTCGAGATCGGTTTGGCTCTGCTGGGCTTTCCCAAGCTGTTCGCCCGTTGTTTTCTCCAAAGAAAAACGGGCTTGTTCGGCTTCATGAAGCCTCTGTTTAAGCCCCTGGATTTCCGCGGCGCGGCCTGAGGCCACATCCTGAAGCTCTAAGAGGCGACGATGCAGGGTTTCCTCTTTCTCGGCGCGGTCTTTTTGCACGGCGGCCATCCGCTGCTCAAATTGGCTGCGCTCCGCACCAAGGTTAATTTCGAGGTTTTGGATACGCTTCTGAAGCGCTTCGGCACGCTCCACGTGGTCATTCGCCGCGGCGCGCAAATCCGTCTGCGATTTCTGCCTTTCACTGGCCAGTTGGGAAATAAGCGTTTGGCGCTCTTCGCGGATGGCCGATAGCTCCGCTTGCAGGGACTGAAGTTCCGAGACTTGCGCGGCCAGCGTGGTTTCGGCAAGTTGCGCTTTGTCGCGCTCTGCAAAATAGCGCTTTTCCAATTCATCGTGCCGCTGGAGGGCCTCGGACGTCCTGACCCCCACCGCCTTGTCAAACGCCAGGCGCTCCTGGAGAGTGGTTTGAAGTTGTTGTTTGGCATCTTCAAGGTCCGCGACGCGAAGCGTGAGCGTTTCCTGAAGATCGGTAACCTGTTTTTGAAGTGTCCGTTCCACCTGGGCGCGTTCCTGCTGGAGCGCGAGCAGCCGGTCCTCAAAGGCCGCGTTTTCTTTCTGACGCGCTTGATCGGTTTGTGCCGCGGTGAATTCCCAGGCCTGGCGTTCCAAGGCAACACCTTTGCGCTCGGCCTCAAGTGAGTCCAATAGCGTTTGCCGTTCTTTTTGCAGCGAAAGGAGCGACTGATGGTTTTCTTTTAGCTCCGATTCACGTTCCTGAAGGCCGGTCTTTAAATCCAAAATTTGTTTTTGCATCGCAACGATCTGGCTGCGGCCGGCTTGCACGTCTTTCTCAAAAGCCGTTCGCTGGTCTTCGGCGACCGAAAGGCGCGCTTCGAAAGTCTGGAGTTCCACCGTTTTTTGGCGGACTTGATTCTCTAATTCATCGATGCGTTTCGTCAGCGCCGTCTGCTGGAGGCCTGCCTCCTTTTGCTTGGCTTCAGCGGCACCCTTCCATTCACCCTCCGCGGCGCGCCATGTCCGTTCACGCTGTGCGGCTTCTTTTTCAAGGGACGCACGCAAGCCATCGGCGCGCGCCAGCGATTCTTGAAGGCTTTTTAAGTCGGTCTCCAGTTTGAGTTTGTTGTTTTGCAGCTCCAAGATGCGCCGCTGATACGTCTCCTGGGACTCGTTTAATTCCTTGTGCGAGCTGCTTATTAGGGAATGAAGTTCCGTTTCTTTGGCCTTTAGCTGCCCCTCCGCGCGCTGCAGGTGGGCCTCCACTGTGGACAGACGCTTTTCCATCTGTTCGCTGCGTTCGCGCGCCTTGGTGAGCTGTTCTTGAAGGGTTTTGATCGCGGTTGTTTTCTGACTGCCGCTTTGCTCGAGTTCTAAAATTTTGGCCTGTAACGCGTCTTCGATCTGATGGCGTTCTCGTTCAAGCCCCATGACGCGGGAAGCGAGTTGCTCTTTTTGAAATTTGACCTTCTCTTTAAGCTCATCGACTTCCTTCGAAAGCTGGGTTTTACGGGTGTCCGAAGCCGTTTCAAAGGATTTTCGTTCGTCCACAGCCTCTTTAAGGCGGCTTTCGAGCGTTTGCAAATCGGTCATTTTCTGACGCAGCTGGCCTTCCACATCCAAAATCCTTTTTTCCAACTGGCCGCGCATGGTTTGCGCGGCTTGATCGGCATGGGCGAAGCGCTCTTCATGGGCTCGCTCTTGCGCGACCAAACGTTCTTCCAACTTTTGCACTTGGCTGAGCCGCTGCGTCTCAAGAAGCGCGGCGTCTTTTTCAATGGCCACCCGGGCGCTTTCCGTTCGCGCCAACAGATCCTGGACGCCCTTTAAATCAGTTTCGAGCTTGAGTTTTTGATTTTGCAGATCAAGCAAACGCCGCTGGTAGGTTTCTTGAGTTTCCGCGGCTTGTTTGTGGGAAGCGTTTATGAGAGCGTGAAGTTCCGTCTCTTTGGCTTTAAGCTGCCCTTCCGCGCGCTGGAGATGGGCTTCAACCGTCGTCAATCGTTTCCCTAATTGCTCAGTCGTTTCATGGGCTTTGCTCAATTCATCTTGAACTGTTTTTAGCGTGGTGCTCTTTTGTCCTAGCCGCTGCTCCAACTCGAGGGCTTTCGCATGAAGCGCCTCTTCGGTTTGATGACGTTCGCGCTCCAGCCCCAAGACGCGAGAGGTGAGCTGCTCTTTTTGGACCTGAATCTTGTTTTTAAGATCGTGAACTTCGTCCAAAAGCTGGGCTTCCCGCGCTGCCGAGCGCTCGCTGATATCTTGGCGGGTTTCTTGCAAGCTTTGGACTTGTCCCTGCAAGTCGGCTTGAACGGCTGCGCGACGGGCAATATCGGTTTCAAGTTCGCGAATACGCGCCTCCAAAGATTGCTGGAGAGCTAGATCTTTTTGGCGCAGGCCCTGAAGCTGCACGTCAAAGGCCTCTTTTTCGGCGTTCGAGGCCTGTTCCAAAGCTTGAAGGCGAGCTGAGAGTTCCGTTTGTCGTTCGCTCGAAACACTTTCCAGCGTTTTAAACGCTTGCATCGCTTCGTTTAAGCGTATTTGCAGCGTCTGGGCATCGGTGCTTTTTTGGCGGAACAATCCCTCGAGCTCAACAACACGTTGCTCCAGACGGCCGCGCATCATGTCGGCCTCGTGGCCGGCGTGGGCTAAACGTTCTTCAAATCGTTGGGTTTCTTCGCGAAGCTGGCCTTGTAGCGCTTCATTCTTCGATTGGAGTTCATCGCGAACTTCTTCTTGGCGCTTTAAATGATGGGTTAGACTTCGGACCTCTTCCAGGGCGTTGGCCAACTCCCGCTCGATACTCGCCAGACGGTCGTCGCGAGTCGTAGACGTTTGAAGCAGCTCCTGAAAATCTGTCCGGGCCACGGAAAGCTGGTCGGAAAGCGTTTGCGCCTGAGAGACGCGTTCCAATAAATCCGTTTCAAGTTCGGCCACCCGGCGCTGATACGTCTGTTCTTTTTGCGAAGTCGTTTGAGATAGAACGGTTAAGCGTTCCCGAAGTGAAGACATCTCTGTTTGATAGGCCTGCTCCAAAGACTGGCGGCGTGCCATGAAATCGGTCTCAAGCTCCACCGCCTTTTTCTGGCTTGCGTCCCGGTCGATTTCGGCGCGCTCAATTTTTTCCTGAAGCACTTTCACGTCTGATTCCTGAGCGGTGTTTTTGCGCGTTAAATTCTGGATGTGCGCCTCGCGAACCTCCACTTCCGATGCGAGGCGCTGGGTCAGCTGCTGGAGCTCACGTTCACGGGTTTTAAGCTGCTGCTCAACCATCATGAGGCGCTGCTGGGAGTCGCGCGTGGTGGATTCAAGCCTTTCCGAAAGCGCGTCGCGTTCTTTTACCACCATCGCCAGCTTTTCCATGGCCACACGGGCTTGGGTGTCTTTTTCACTGGCGCGGGCCAATAAATCGCTGATTTGCTTTTGCGACTTCCCTAAGGCGTCTTGGTGCTTGGCTAGAAGGTCTTCCTCACGGTGCCGGAAGGAGTCCCGGAGCATGTCCTCTGTTTCGCTTTGGGCTTTCTTAAATTCGATTTCCCGGGAATGCCACGTTTCTTCCTGCGCCGCGCGCCAGGTTTCGGATTCTTTTTTAACGCGGGCAATTTCTGCCATCGCGCTTTGACGTTCTTCATCCAGTGCTTTTTGGAATTGTTCGGCCAGCGCTTTTTCCTTGCGGGCCCAATCCTGCACCAGAGCCGATTCTTTGGCCGCCCAGACCGAAAGGAGCTCATTCTCCCGCGCGGATAGGCGCTGGTCCATCAAATGTTCTTTTTGCTGGGTTTGGTTTTCCAGGAAAGAACGGCGCTGGTCAAAACTGCGTTCTAACTCCTGGGTTCGGTTTTCCCATTGTTTCTTAAGCTCCGCCTCCAAGGTTTGCCGGGAGCGGGAGACTTGTTCCCAGAGTTCTTTTTCCCGCTGCGTCCAATCGAGTTCGAGCGCTTGCTGGCGCTCGCGAAATTGATGGAGGAGATTTTGTTCCTTTCTCCGGTAGTCCTGCTCGATTTGCTGCAGCCGGCGATCAAGCTCAATAGGGCCTTGGGCCAATTCATTTTTAAGGTTTTGAATGTCGTGGTCTTTGGAACGAACCACTTCGTCGATCGCCATTTGGACGCCGGAGCGGGCTTTGCTGATGGCTTCAACCAAATCGCGATGAGCTTTTTCTTCGCTGCTGATTTTTTCTTTCTGCAGGGCGAAGACTTCCGCTTCTTTTTGTAGCAGGGCTTCTTTGATCATCCGCAGTTCGGTTTCTTTCTGGCGGCGCACCTCGTTCCAGTTTTGAACCGACTGACGAAGCGCATCGATTTCGGTTTGCCACTTGGCATTTTGTTCAAGGATGATTTCTTGCCGGAGGGCTTCGCGCGCGGCGGCTTCGCGGTCGCGGTCAATGGAGGTGTGCTGGTCAAGCCGGGAATAACTGTCGTTAAGCTCCTGCTGAAGGCGGATCATGCGCTCGTTCAGCGCTTTTTCCCGGTGAAGGTAATCTTGAATTTCGCCTTTTAACCGGGCGTTTAAATCCTGCAGGCTATGAACGCTTTGCAGCGCGCCGCGAAGCGCAAGACGCGCTGTTTCAATATCGGTCACCTCGCGTTCTTGCCCTGGATTATTTTCTAGCGGATCCATGCGTTATTTAGAACCCTTTTGCGGTTTCGGCATAATTAAGCGTTGGCCAGCTTTGAGCACTCCGCCGCGGCCCAACCGGTCTTCATTAAGGATATAGATGTCACGCCACTTTTTATGGTCCCCGTAGAAGCGTTTTGCAAGGCTTTCTAAGGTGTCGCCTTCCTGCACGGTATAGACGGCAGGAACGCCACCCGTCCCCACATAGGTCTCAGGGACTACTTTTGGCGCCTCTTTCGGCTTGGGCGCGGGTTTGACGACAGGGATTGCCTTCACTGCCGGTGCCGGTTTGACCACGGGTTTAGGCTGAGGCACAGGGACCGCAGCAGGGACTGATTCCGTTGATTTTTCAGCCTGTTTTGGCTGAACGAATAGGCCTACTTGCTCGTCATACCACAGGGCCCTCTTGGCCATTTCACCCATGAATTCGAGGCGACGGTCGGCCGGCATATTGACCAACGCCAGCTGTTTGACGGCCGCCTGAGCATTGTTCACCCAATTTTTGTATTCGACTTGCTTGGATTGGCTCATATCCCAATCTCGGTCTTCTAGGACGCTCGCGAAAACGCTCTCCAACGTTTTAACTCGGTTTTCAACGCGTTCGGCGGCCGATGCGCCTTCCCAACCCATGGCGTCGTAATCGTTGTTGAGCTGATCGATTTTCTCAGTCAGGGTCATGGCATCGGCCACTTCGCCCTTGCGCTGCTGCACATAACCACGGGAGAGTTCACCGGCTTTCGCCAAAGTCTGCAAGCGGTTTTCTGCCGATGCGCGCGCCGCCGCGGCTTCTTTATAGGTAGAGGCCATGCGGCTGACCACCTGCAGGAAGGTGACGCGGTTGACCGGTTTGGTCTCGGGCTTCGACTTTTGTTTGACCGATAAATCCACTCCGAAGTCTTCCGGCGTCACGGCGGATGGGACGACCGGCACGGCCGACGTTTCGGGCGCCGGCACTTGAACGTCGATCCCGGGGCCTTTCGAATCCGCGTGCGAGGCTTTGGGTGTGGGCGGCGGCGTACGTTCCATCATCTCGGCGGTTTCATCAGCCTCGACTTTTTCTTGCGATACGCCTAGCCACTGCTCGATATCGCTCTTGCGGGCCACTTTCCGGCTGCGGCGCATCGTGCCGTCATCGCGGCGGCGCGAGAAGGGCTCATACGACGGGCCAAAGTCGTATTGAATGGAGAAGCGGTGCGTGCCGGCCGTCTGGCCAAGCGCGATACCCGAGAAATTAAACTGGAAGGCATAATCCACCGTGACGTCGCCGGTTTTGTATCCAGCCCCCATCGTCATCTGGCGAAACTCGCGCGAACCGCTCGCGACTGAACCGCGCAGCGCCAAGCGGCGCAGTTCCGAGAGTTTGAAGGTACGCTCCAGCGCACCGGTCAGCGTGTTGTCCATCTGGTTGCTTAACCCTTCGCGGCGCGTAAGGCCCGCCATCAAGTGGAGGTCTTTTTTCGCATCAAAATCCAAGCCGATGCGCACCGTTTTTGGAACGATTTCATGATCTTGCGACGACAACGCGACGTTGGGCTCATTGAAGTCTTGAACCGCCACGCCGATCGTGTGGCGAGCGGTGGCTTTAAACAAAACGCCTAAGTCCGCCGAGTACGCCGTTTGGCTATTGCCATAGCGCGAGAAGAAAGACGGTTTGTCGCTCGTGGCATTCCCCGAATCATCGACCGAAATAGTCGGGGCCTCAAAGCTGTGGTAGAGCTGCTTAAAGGCCAAACCAGCCGCGACGCGCGGCGTAATCCATTCCCCGTAACCGATCGAAAGCGTGCGTTCGCTGTAGAGACCCGAAACCCCAAACTGCCGCCAGCCGGCGGCCAGGGTGCCGCCCCACGAGACGGGGCGCGCATAACCCATGTAGGTCTGTGAAATCTTGGACCCATCGGAGAGCCCTAAGTACAAGCGGCTGTAGTCAGCCACCACCTGCTGCCGGCGCATATGGGCGAGTGCGGCGGGGTTGGTCATGAGCGAGAAGGCATTGTTCGTCGAGGCGACCGACGCCCCGCCCAAGGCGACTTCGCGCGCGCCGCTGCCGGTGTCTTCAAAAGCGGCGAACGACGGAGTGAAGAGCAAGGAGAGCAAGGAAAGCAAGGAAATCTGAGACCAGAAAGAAATCTTTCTGATTTCGAATGTCCTTGCATTCCTTGCTCTCTTGGCTATCAGCCGTTTCGCCATCATCGCGCCACCGCCACGGTCCCGGTCACCGATTCTTTTCCGGCTTCGATTTCATAGAGGTATACGCCGCTTGGGACCACAGCTCCATTTTCATCGCGGCCATCCCAGACCAGCGCGTTAGCCGTGGGCGAATTACCGTCAACGCTAAGGCTGCGCACTTTGGCGCCGCGGATGTCGTAAATCGTTCCCACGATGTCAGCGTCGGTGGGGTTATCAGCGAAGAAGAAGACACGGCGATTTTCATTCCCATTCGGCGTAATCACGCGCGGGTAAGGCGAGCCGCGTGAAAGGCCAAATTGTGTCGGAGCGGCCGAAACACGGATGGCGTAGCGCCCCAAATTCCGGCTCATCACGCGGAAGGCTTGCTGTGTGGTAATCACCGTTCCACCCAGACGCACATAAGACCCGCCGTTAAACCAGTAAATCGAAGCGATTTTGGCGATGGATGTGGCGTCGGCAAACGGGTTATCAAGCTCCGAAGGAGCCCCACCTAATATGGAATTGCTCCCCGAGCCGTAGCTGACCTGCAAATTCACCGGTTGACTAAAATTGAAATTAGGCAAGACTTGCCCGCTGGAGGCTAATTGCGCTTCGTAGTCGTAGGCTTTAAGGGTGGTTTGGTCTTCTTGGTCGCTTCGTCGACGCAGCACGATTTGAATGTCATCCCCGTAGGTGTTCGACTCGGAACGCAGCCCATCCGCAAGGGAGCCTGGAACGACCAACCGCGTATTTACATCGTCAGAAGCCAAGATATAGCGATAGTTTTGGTCAGAGGAATCAATGTAATCCGTGCGCTCCGACAACTGGCCATCCGACCCTTCGGCCAGGATGCGGTAGTAATAAATGCCGTTGGGTGTCGTGGTGTAGCTCAAGGTCCCTGAAGGAACGCTCGCCACGATGGTGGGGGTTGACCCAATGGCGCTATAGCGTTCAATGCGGTAACCAGATAATGAAACCGGGATGTTGTGGGTGTCATGCGTCACGGCACGCCACGACAAATTCAAATTCCCGTTCGTCTGGGTTTGCGCCCAAAACGCCGTAGGCTTTTTGGGAGGGGCTCCCGTAACCGGCAATGGCAGGTATTTCGGCACGACCTGAACAACGCTCGACCATAATCCAAAGGTCAACCCAAGATCATCGGCGGAACGAACAGCGACGTAATAGGTCGACCCTAAACTAAGCGACATTTCATGAGAAGACCCTGCCGGCCCAAGCGTACGCGATACGTTTGACCCGGGGCTTTCGCCGTAAAGGCTTTGGATAAGGGTTCCCGCACCGCTCCACCAAGTTGCCGTACTGCCGCCCACCGACGCTAAAGAATACGTTCCCACACGGATTTGATAAGAATCCAGCGTGCTGCCGGGGTAAACCGAGGGCGCCGTCCAAGACAATCGCAGCTGCTGCGAAATGGACGTTGTGGAGACAGAAAGGTCCGTCACCGCAGCAGGCGGCACTCCGGCAAAAGGGCGTACCGATAGCGCGGCGTCCTGAGGCGACCCTCGAGCCATGGCCGTAAAAAGACCGACCGCCAGCCCAAGGCGGAAACCTTGTTTTATTCGTCCGATGAGTTTCGACTCGCTCGTAACGTGTCTCTCCTGTTGAAGCGTTGACATCTGCAACGTGCGCGTCGCACGCCGCAGGCTTTTACGCCCCGTTTAAAAAACCGTTGTGACTAGTAAGGCCTGCTCGACATACGTCGCCCTCCTTTGGTCATCTCCGTCGATGACAAAGCGATCCGCTCCACTGACGGACCCAACGGCCTAGGATGTGGGCGGAAGCGCCCATTCCACGGCCGAGATCGGTTCGACGGAAATCATTCCGTCCATCGACTTCGCCGCGACAACGGCCTCAACGCCTATAAACCCGATGCCTAATGCAAAGGCAGCGAGCCTCCATCGCGTTTTCACGTTCATGAAGTTCTCCTTTACGCTATTCAGCTCATGCGCTTGACGTCTCCTTCATGCTCACAGCCTCCAAGGCGTCTGAAGACGTTATTGAGCCGTTCCCGTAAACCGCACCGTGATCGTGCGCGCGGCCTGGCTTGTCACACTGCTGGGCATGTCCAGCTTGAACCACAGGTCCGCGGTCCCATTGACCCCAAGCGTCGGCTGCGTTCCAGCCAATCCCGTCAGGTTGGAGACGTTGGATTCCGCCCCGAAGCGATGCCCCGCCGCGAAGTCCGCATGGGTCGGCACGGTTAAGGACGTCGACACCGACAGCACGTAGGTGTCTGCACCGACACTTGTGCTTGCCGTCCATCCCGCTGGCGCCGATTGCGTTTGGATGCGTTTGTCGACCGTGGCCGACACCGTTCCGTTGTTCGTCAAGGTCACCGAGGAAATAGCGACCGTCGAGATCGCTACCGCCACCGGCCCAAACGCGTACGTCGTGGGCGCCAAGGTCAACGACACCGTCGCCACCGGCGTGACGGTGATTGTCCCGTCCACCGGATTGGCGGCTTCTGCGCTTTTTAAGCCCACGACACCCAACAACCCTGCGAGCAATGTCCATTTCAGTTTTGTCTTCATGTGTGTTTCTCCTTTTTTAGTTCAGTCGTTCGTTATTGAGCCGTTCCCGTAAACCGCACCGTGATCGTGCGCGCGGCCTGGCTTGTCACACTGCTGGGCATGTCCAGCTTGAACCACAGGTCCGCGGTCCCATTGACCCCAAGCGTCGGCTGCGTTCCAGCCAATCCCGTCAGGTTGGAGACGTTGGATTCCGCCCCGAAGCGATGCCCCGCCGCGAAGTCCGCATGGGTCGGCACGGTTAAGGACGTCGACACCGACAGCACGTAGGTGTCTGCACCGACACTTGTGCTTGCCGTCCATCCCGCTGGCGCCGATTGCGTTTGGATGCGTTTGTCGACCGTGGCCGACACCGTTCCGTTGTTCGTCAAGGTCACCGAGGAAATAGCGACCGTCGAGATCGCTACCGCCACCGGCCCAAACGCGTACGTCGTGGGCGCCAAGGTCAACGACACTGTCGCCACCGGCGTGACGGTAATCGTCCCGTCCACCGGATTGGCGGCCTCTGCGCTCTTAAGCCCAACAACGACTAACCCAACAACCCAAACGGCCAATGCCCATCGTTTGCTTTTGTTTGTGTTCATTTTTTTCCCCTCCCAGAGAATGAATGAGTTCTTTTTTGTTTGAGTCATGTGTCCTTTCATGTGTCTGGTCTCCTCCTATTGCGCCGTTCCTGTAAATCGCACTGTGATGGTGCGCGCCGCCTGCGATGAGACCGTCAGCGGCATATCCAATTTGAACCAAAGGTCCACCGCGCCGCCCACGGCAACGATGGGCTGCGTTCCCCCTAGACCATTGAGGTTTGTGACGTTGCTCACCGCCCCGAACCGATGGGCGCCCGCCGTAAAAGCCCCGGGGCTTGGCTGAAATGTGGAGGTGGCCACATAGAGCACGTAGGTGTCTGCCCCGGCCGCCGCACCCGCCGTCCAACCCGCCGGAGAGGATTCGCTTTGGATCCGCTTATCCACGGTGACGGCGACCTCGCCCACATTGGTCAAGGTGAGCGAAGACACCGATACGGTGGACAGCGCCACCGCGACCGGCCCAAACGCGTACGTCGTGGGCGCCAAGGTCAACGACACCGTCGCTACCGGCGTGACGGTGATCGTGCCGTCCACCGGATTGGCGGCTTGTGCCTCCCGTCTCATTCCCAACAAGGCCAAGACGAGCAGCGTCCAGAGTCCGACCCACTTCTTGTTTGTTTTCATAATCGCCTCGCTTATTTCGCCACGTTCGTGTACAAGCGCCCGTACACTTCGACAGGGATGTCACGCCCCTCTAAGCCGGCTTGAATCACAAACATGAAGCGCCGTCCGCGGTATTCCGGTTTGTTTGGAATTGTGATTTCCACATCGGAAGCCTTGATGCTGACGCCCTCCATTTTGAGGACGGGCGTTTTGACCTTGACCCACTGCGGCTCACCATGTTCGTAACCCGTCGGAGGAGACATGCCTTCGGGGGCTTTGACCGCTTTCAGCGTGTAGGTGATTTTTTGAGGACTTCGGTTGATCAAGGTGAGGGTTTGCCCGCTATCGCCGAGCGCGGCTTTTTTCCCTGGCTCAATAAACCCTGGAAGATATTGCGAATCCGGCTCCAAGGTGAAGTTGAGCATTTGGTAAAGCCCTTTCTTCTGGAGTCGTCGAATTTCTTCGGGGCCGGGGGAAGCCACACTGAAACGTAAGCGGCTTTGGAGTGCTAAACCAAACGCGAGGCCCACTTGATCGCCGGGTTCTGGATCGGCCGATTTACATACCAGGTGCGCTTGGTAGTGCTTGCCGATGGGCGAATCACTGGGCACCTGAAGGATGACATCGACGATGCCTTCTTCCCCCTTCTGGAGTTTGAAGTGGTCTGGAACCAAACGGACCCAAGAGGGATCTGGGATCGCCTCGTAGCCGGGCTTAAGCTGGTCTTTGACCGGAATGTCGATGCCCACCGACAACTCAATTTCCCCGTCAGACTTGTTGAGAATCCGATAGGGAAGGTTGCGCATCGTGCGCAGGTTGTAGACCTTCCCTGGGGTAACGTTTTCCATGATCACGTCGGCGAATTTTGTGCCGACGTCGTAGCCCGCATTGGCGGGCTTAGCCAGTAGCGCCAATCCCAGAAGAGCCGCCCCCACGCCGATCCACGTTCCAAGGCGTGCCGCCAAATGCGTCTGGCGTGTTGCGCCGCGAGTGGCCGCATAGAGCGATGCAAAGGCTGGCGGCGCTTTAGGGGCAGGGGCTAAGGCTTCGACAATCTCTAAGGCACTAAACTCTCCTAATGGCCGGACCAGAACGTAACGGCCGGTTTGCGGCGCCGAAAGCACGCCGGCGCGCTCCAAACGCACCAGCACGTTTAGGCATTGATCCATGGGAACGCCTTGCTGCCGGCTGATGTCCTTGGCCGAAAGAGGCTTCCCCTCCTGAATGTCCCACGCCTGTAAACACATCAAGGCGTATCGAACGGTTTGCGAGTTGTTCATGATGAACTCCTGGTTTATAAGGGGGGCTTTTTAGACGTAAAAAAAGCCTGTCCCTGGATTTAGGGACAAGCGGTCATCGCCTGTCGGCAAGGGTTCTTTGCATCGACGCAAAAAACCGGTACGGCGGAGTTTTACTTCAGGAGGAAAGCCAAAAAATGAAAATGGCCTGTCCTGTCCTACCGCCTGCGGCAGGAAGAACAGACCTCATCGCCTGTTGGAGAGTATGGTGGGCGACGTCCTCGCCGCCCGGGACGACTTATGCGGCTTTACGCGGTGCGACGGTTTTGGGTTTTCCCCCCAACACCATGCGCACTTGGATTAACGACCGGCACAACTCTTTGACAGAAATCCCCTGGTCTTGGCTCATCTTCTGGATGGTTTTATGCGCGTCTTCTTCCCCATAGCCTTGTTGTTCCATCAAAATGCCTTTGGCCTTTTCCAAAAGTTTGCGTGTCTCCAAATTTTCTTGAAGGGCCTTCATTTCATTCTGCAGGGACCGGACCGTCTGAAAACGGTGCCAGGAGGATTCGAGCATCGGCGTCAGCTGATCGGCGCCAAAGGGTTTATTCAAATATCCGCTTACTCCCAAGTCCATGGCTTGACGCGCGACCGACGAATCGGGATCGGCCGTCATCATCACAATCGCCGTCGTTTCCAGCGGAACAATGATCTTTGCGGCCGCGATACCGCCCATCTGCGGCATATGCAAATCAATCAACAGAAGGTCGGGTTTAAATTGGCGAACCGCCTCTACGGCGCGCTGGCCATCTTCAACCGATGCCGAAACGGTATACCCGATGTCCTCTAAGGCTCGCGACAGAAAATCTCGCAAGCTTCGCTCGTCATCGGCCACTACGATGGTTTTTAAAGGAAGAGTCATCAGCCAGGAGAGTCTAAGGGGAGTTAAGACGTATTTCAACGTTTTTTGTTGTTAACAAAAACTGTAAATCAGATATTCAAATAAAGGCGTTTTGACTATTTAGATTTCGATTCCATTTGAAAGATCACCCTCACCCGCAGGGACTGAATGATTTGAATGGAATTGGCCGCCGGGTCCGGCAAACGGTCGGCGCGAATCATCACCTGAAAAGATTTTCCACGGTAACGGCGCTCATAGGGAACGCGCAGGATGATGCGCGCTTCCCGGTAACTCATCGCCGGGATTTCCAAAATGCGAGGCTCTTGAGACAACCATGTCGCCTCTGGGATTGGCTTTGCCCCTCCGCGGCACTCCGTTAGCAGGGGAATTTCTGCGCTGACCTCCACGCGAATGGGTTTGGAACTGCCGTTCATGACCACAAAGTCCCGACCGGCCGCGTCATGCAGCACGACGTCTTGATCAAAAGGCATGGGCGGAAGTGGAACATCGACGAAGGTGGTCGACAAAGAATTGGGCGCTATCGCCTGCGCCGCGGCCCCCAACCCAAAAAACAAAATCCAGATTAAAGGACGATATTTCATGGGGTTTGCGCCTGCACTCGAAGTGTCATTTGCTGAGGCTGCGTGGTCGTGGTGCTGGGCGGCGTATCAAGCCGCAGCCAAAGAGAACGCGTACTTCCCGGAGGAGCGGATACCCCCGTTTGCGTTCCATCGATTGAAAACCGAGCGGCAGACGAGGTGGTCGCCGAGGTGATGATGACGTCGCTTAAATCAAAAGCGGCGCTCGAGGGTTTCACGCCGTGAAAGGCTCCCATCATGGTGAATTGGTTGTGCACGGTGGGAGTTGAGGTTTTAAGCGACCAGACGGTCGTGGCTCCCGTCGTCGTGACCGATAACGAGTAGGTTTGCGGCACGTTCCCCAGGTTACTGACCGTGATGGCCGTCGTGGAGACAGCCGCCGACGACATGGGAATTGAACTAAAGCCATAGTTCAGCGGCGACAATGAAATGGACATGAGGGGTGTTACCGCCGCGCTTGCTTGATTGGACGGCGACAGCGCCCAATAACCCAGCGGGTCTTTCATCCACACCCGGAAGTAATACGTGGTGTTGCCCGTTAAATTGGCCGCCGCGGAGGATTCGATGACATTCGGTGAAACGCCGCTCGTTGAAATATACAAATGGTGGGTATTAACGTAGCCTGAATCCGCGGCGCTCGAGGTGGTGGGCGTCACCACATAGGTGGACCACAGGATGGCGTATTGGCTGCCGACACCCAAGGGATCATCGTCTGGATCAATGGGCGTGGTCCAGTTTAAGGAGATATCCCCCGAGAGGACCGAGGAGGCCGTGAGGTTCGTGATCGCCTCAGGGACATAATCAAATACCCAGTGATCATTTCCTCCTGCGTCGGTCGATGCCTTTCCCGCATAGAGGGTATTGCCGGTGGCCCGGGAATTTTGAACATTCACAAAAGCTACCCCTGTCGTGATGGATACGGAAAAACAAAACGGCGACGCCGACGTTGAACGCAGCAAAATCCGGTTTCCCGCATTGCCCTCCAGCGTCAGATTGTTCGTCACAAACTGCGTCGTTCCCGCCGTAAATTTAAGAACAATCCCCGGTGTGGTGGCGCTAAAGTTATAAAACGACGTCGATCCGGTAAACGTGGCCGTCCCCGCCATGACCACTGTCCCTTGTTGTGCGATGAACGTCCCGTTGTTATAAAACGAGCTGCTCGCCGTAATCTGGTAGTCCCCGCTGC
>CAYTWA010000001.1:654323-715088 GCA_964441955.1 uncultured Elusimicrobia bacterium | reverse complement strand
CCGATGGTCATCGCCAGCGGCCTTAAGGCCGGTGTCCTTCAGAAGCTCACCGATAACCAGCCCGAAGGAACACTCTTCTTGGCTTAATTAGCACCCACCTTGACCGAGTGCCAGTTGCTTGCTTATAATTAGCACCGTAACAATCGGAGTGCCAATCTTGATCTTAAAAGACACTGGATCCCCGCTTAGTCGCCACGGCGACTGGGGATGACGACTAATAAGGAGGAGTACTTATGGCAGTAGCCAATGCAATTCGTTTGCGACCGCTGGGTGACCGCGTGCTCGTTAAAGCGATCGAAAAGAAAGATGAAGTCCGGGGTGGTTTGATCATTCCCGACACCGCCAAAGAAAAGCCCCAAGAAGGCGAAATCGTGGCGGCCGGCAAGGGAAAAATCGGCGACGACGGCAAGTTGATCGCCATGGACGTAAAGCCCGGGGACAAAATCCTCTACGGCAAATATTCGGGAACAGAAGTCAAAATCGAAGGCCAGGAATACCTGATCATGCATCAGGACGATATCCTTGGCATTGTGGAGGGCTAATATGGCCAAACAACTGAAATATCAAGACCAAGCCGCATCCGCCATCAAAGCCGGCGTTGACAAACTGGCAAACGCTGTAAGAGTCACGATGGGTCCCAAAGGACGCTACGTCGTGCTCGACAAAAAATTCGGTTCACCCACCGTTACCAACGACGGCGTGACCATTGCCAAAGAAATCGAACTGGAAGACCCGTTTGAAAACATGGGCGCGCAGCTTGTCCGCGAAGTCGCCTCCAAAACAAACGACATCGCGGGCGATGGCACCACCACCGCCACCGTGCTCGCCCAGGCGATCATCACCGAAGGCCTGCGTAATATCACGGCCGGCGCCAATGCCATGCACATTAAGCGCGGCATCGATAAAGCCGTGGAAGCAATCACCGCGTCCATTAAAACCATGGCCAAGCCCGTTAAAGATCAGGAGATCGAACAGATCGCCACGATCTCGGCTAACGATAAAGAAATCGGCGGCTTGATTGCCAAAGCGATGAAGGAAGTAGGCAAAAACGGCGTCATCACCGTGGAAGAAGGCAAATCCGCCCAAACGACTGTGGAAGTCGTTCAGGGCATGAAGTTTGACCGCGGCTACGTGTCGCCTTACTTCGTGACGGACCCGGAACGTATGGAAACAGTGCTGGAAGATGCCGTCGTCATCGTGACAGACAAGAAAGTGAGTGCGCTCAATGAGCTCCTTCCTTTCTTGGAAAAGCTGCTCCAAGTCGGCAACCGTCCGTTCCTGCTCATCGGCGAAGAAGTCGAAGGAGAAGCCTTGGCGACGTTGGTCGTAAACAAGCTGCAAGGACGCCTCAAAGTCGCGGCGGTGAAAGCCCCCGGCTTCGGTGACCGCCGCAAGGAAATGCTCCAGGATATCGCCACCTTAACGGGTGCCAAAGTCATCTCCGAAGAGTTGGGCATCAAATTAGAAAAAGCCGAGCCTTCGATGGCCGGTTCCGCGAAGCGCATCATCGTGGACAAAGAAAACACCACGATCGTAGACGGCGGCGGGGACAAAAAAGAAGTTGAAAAACGTGTGGCCCAGATCAAGAAGCAGATGGAAGACACGACCTCCGACTACGACAAAGAAAAGCTTCAAGAACGCCTAGCGAAGCTTTCCGGCGGGGTAGCCCTTATCAAAGCGGGTGCCGCAACCGAAACCGAAATGAAGGCAAAGAAATATAAAGTGGAAGACGCAATGAACGCGACCCGAGCCGGTGTTGAAGAAGGTATCGTTCCAGGCGGCGGCACAGCACTCCTTCGCGCTGCTGATTCTCTGAAGACGCTTAAAGGCGCTGATGCCGATGAGCAGACGGGAATCAGCATTGTCCGCAAAGCCCTCGAACAGCCCATCCGGCAGATCTCGGAAAACGCCGGTGTTGAAGGTTCGATTGCGGTGGATAAAGTCCGCACCAACAGCGACATCAACTTCGGCTTAAACGCCGACACGCTGGAATACGGCGACCTGCTCAAAATGGGCGTTGTGGACCCTGCCAAAGTGGTTCGCACCGCGCTTCAAAACGCGGCCTCCATCGCCAGCCTTCTCTTGACCACGGAAGTCCTCGTCACGGACATCCCGGAAAAGAAAGCGGCAGGCGCAGGCGGCCCCGGCGGCATGCCCAACCCGGCGGACATGTACTAAAACGACCCGGCAGACGGCGTGACTAGTAAATAGTGAATTAAAAATAGACGTACGAAGCCCCCTGATCCGCAAGGTTCAGGGGGCTTTCTTTTGAGCGGACTCTCACCGCTATAATCCCCTATGGGGTTATTTGAGGTGAAATTCGCGGGGTTCGTCCGTTGGCTTAAAGCCGGTTCGCCTTTTTTGCTTAAGTCCGAAGAGCCGATCCGAGCGGAACTGTTCAGCATTGAACGGTTGGAACAATACGCCATAGAATTGGCTGCAGGCCAGCGAACAACGTCCAAACGTTCGTACGGCCACAAGCTCCTTCCCCGCGTAAAACAAAACGGCCGCGTTCTTCGCGACGCATACCGACGCATCTCCCAATCCGTCCGAATAGAAAAAACCATAACGCCCGCAGCCGAGTGGCTGGTCGATAACTTTTTTGTCGTTGAAGACCAAATCCGCCAAATCCTCCTTGACCTTCCGGCGGGTTTTTACCGGCAGCTGCCCAAGCTGGCTGAAGGTTCGTTGGAAGGGTATCCGCGCGTCTTCGGGGTGGCCTGGGCTTATATCGCCCACACCGACAGCCGATTGGATGCCGAGTGGCTGCGGCGCTTCGTGACGGCCTATCAAACGGCAGAGCCGCTTCAAATCGGGGAGATTTGGGCGTTGGCTATCAGCTTGCGCGTTGTGCTGGTGGAAAATCTGCGCCGCCTCGCCGACCGTCTGATGCTGGGCAAAATCGCGCGTGATCAAGCCAACCAAGCGGCCGATGCCCTGCTTGGTTTGGCCGGCCGCACCAGCACGCCTCCCACGCTTTTGCTCCGCGCTTTTGAAGAGACGCCGCTTCACACCGCTTTTGCCGTTCAGCTGGTGCAGCGACTGCGCGACCAGGGCGCGGCGGTTGCGCCGGTGATGGAATGGCTCGATAAGCGTTTAGCCGAGCAACACACTACGGCGGAAGAAATTGTCCGTGCCGAACACACCGTTCAAACCGCCATGAATGCGACGCTGCGCAATGTCATCACCAGCATGCGCTTGCTTTCTTCTTTAGATTGGAGTCAGTTTGTGGAAGAGGTGTGTGTGGTCGACCGGCTTTTGCGCGAAGGCAGCCGTTTCGCTGACATGGATTTTGCGACTCGCGATTCGTACCGGCATGCGGTGGAAGAGCTTTCGCGTGGGTGCCAACAGTCTGAGTCAGAGGTGGTGGGCCAGCTGCTGCAAGCGATGGAGAGCGCCCGCCAGAAAGCGCTCAGCCAAAATGCCCCTGCCATAGTCGTCGAGCGCGTCAGTGACCCGGGTTATCACTTGATTTCGAAGGGCCGCAGCGCCTTCGAGAAAACTCTGGGCTTTCGGCTTTCGCTTCGTCACCGGGCCATGCGCCTTTATGCCAAACATGCGACAGCGGCCTATTTAGGCAGTCTTGCCCTTGCGACGAGCGGCGTGATGGCCATCTTTTTGTACGAGGGCCACCGAAGGGGTCTTGTCGCACCGGTACTAAGTCTTTTCGGTTTTCTAGCGGTCATCCCCGCATCCGATTTGGCCGTGGCGGTGGTGAACCGATGGGTGATGCGCTCCGTGCGGCCCCGACGTTTACCAAAACTAAATTTTGAAACCGGTATTCCCGCTGCCTACCCCACGTTGGTCGTCATCCCAACGCTCCTCATTCATAGTCAAAGTATCCAGGAAGCGCTGGAGCATCTTGAAGTGCATTTTTTGTCCAACCCGCAGGGTCCTTTACAGTTTGCGTTGTTGAGCGATTGGTCCGATGCCTCGCAAGAAAATATGCCGCAAGACGACGCCCTTCTCAGCGAAGCGGTGGACGGCATCCACCGCTTAAATCACCGTCATGGACCGGGCCCAGGAGGGCTTGTTCGCTTCATGATTTTCCACCGGCGGCGCGTATGGAATGCGCAGGAAAAAGTCTGGATGGGATGGGAACGCAAGCGGGGGAAACTTCATGAATTAAACCAGTTGCTTCGCGGTGAGACGCGCACTTCCTTTGTCGGCGGGTTGACGCCTATGACCCCTCTCCTTCGAGGGGTGCGTTACGTCATCACGCTGGACAGCGATACGCGGATGGCTCGAGGTGCGGCGTACCGCCTGGTAGCTACCATGGCCCATCCGCTTAATTGCGCGTATTTTTCTCCTCAATTGGGACGCGTCGTGGAGGGGTATGGCGTCATTCAGCCGCGGATTACGCCGGTCCTTCCCGGCGAGGGGGCGGGGTCCGTTTATCAACGGACGTTTTCAGGCCCATCGGGCGTCGATCCTTACGCTTTTGCGGTCTCCGATGTGTACCAGGACCTATTCAAGGAAGGTTCCTACGTCGGGAAAGGCATCTATGACATCGATGCCTTCGAGTCCGCCCTACACGGACGAGTGCCCGAAAACCGCATGTTAAGCCATGACCTCTTCGAAGGCGTATACGCCCGAACGGCCTTGGCCACAGACATCGAATTTTTTGAAGAATTTCCCTCGCATTATCCCGTGGCAGTGTCACGAATGCACCGCTGGATTCGAGGCGATTGGCAACTGCTCATCGACTTAACCTGTGCCAAGTCGCTACCGTTTATCAGCCAATGGAAAATGGTCGATAACCTGCGTCGATCGCTTTCGCCGATCTTCGCGTTTTTGATGCTGGCGTGCGCTTGGAGCATTCCCGGCGTTGCGGCGGTTTGGGCGACGTCTTTCATCATGGCTGTATTTGCGATTCCACAACTCTTTGGGAGTGAATTTAAGCTCGCATTTCTCCACATTCTACTGGCCGTCTTGTTTCTTGCGCATCAAGCGTGGGTGGCTGGCGATGCGATCGTGCGCACCTTGTTTCGCCTCTTTATAAGCCATCGTCATTTATTGGAATGGACAAGTGCGGCGGAAGCGTATGCGGCGCGCGATTACCGCCTGGCGCGGTTTTACGGACGCATGTCGGGAGCCTTGTGGCTGGCCGGCGTTACGGGTCTTGCGATTTTCCTTACAGGACGACCATGGGATCTCCCGGGTGCATTTTTAGTGGGTTGGTTTTTTTCGCCCTGGATCGCTTGGCGTATCAGCCTGCCCGGGTCCGAAAAAACAAGGCAGCCGTTGACGCGCGCGGACGAGACGGGGTTTCGATTAGTGGCTCGTCAAACGTGGCGTTTTTTCGAAACCTTCGTCAATGAGTCGACGAACCATTTGCCGCCGGATAATTTTCAAGAAGAACCGCATCCGGTGGTGGCTCAGCGCACGTCTCCAACCAATATCGGACTCTATTTTCTTTCGGTGGTGACCGCGCGAGATTTGGGTTGGTTGGGCTTAGTTGAAATGGTGGAGCGTCTCGAAGCGACAGTCGCGACGCTAAAAAAATTACCCCGTCATCGAGGGCACTTTTTTAATTGGTATGACACGAGTGATTTGCGGGCGCTGGAGCCGCTCTATATTTCAACCGTCGACAGCGGCAACCTCTCGGGCCATTTGGCGGCCTTGGCCGAAGCCTGCCGGCGAATGGTAAAACTTGACGACGTCGTTCCTCTTTCAGCTATGCCCTCGGGGTTTGCCGACGTCCTCCTTCTCGTCAAAGAACGTCTGCGGGCTGCTCACAAGGACAACGTTGCGAAGGCTGAGTTCGTTTATTGGATCGACAGACTCCACCATCAAATTAAAAGCCATCAGCGAGACCTTTCGGTGCTAGGTCGCGGTGCTCATGACCTGGTCGAGCGATTAAATGCTCTGGCGCGATGGGCGGAAGAAACGGTTCAGCAAATGGAGTTTGGATTCCTGCTGGACCCGGCGAAGAAAATTTTCTCCATTGGCTACCAGGTCACCGAAAAAAAACTCGACCCCAGCTTTTATGATTTGCTTGCCTCTGAAGCACGCCTCGCCAGTTTTATGGCTATCGCTAAAGGCGACGTGCCGGCATCGCACTGGTTTCACTTGGGCCGGTCCTTAACATCCTTGCCAGGCGGGCCCGCCTTGTTGTCTTGGTCGGGATCCATGTTTGAGTATTTGATGCCGCTTTTGGTGATGCGCTCTCCGGCCGGAAGCTTGTTGGACCAAACCTATCGATGCATTGTGGCACGCCAGCGGGATTATGGCCGGGAACGGGACGTCCCGTGGGGGATATCGGAATCCGGCTACAGCGCGCGGGACATCGAACTCACGTACCAATATTCCAACTTTGGCGTTCCAGGGTTGGGGCTTAAGCGTGGTTTGTCGGATGATCTGTTGATTTCGCCCTATGCCACCTGTTTGGCGGCGATGGTGGATCCCGCCGAAGCGGCCAAGAATCTGCGGCGCCTTGCCGCGGTCGGCGCCCAAGGGCGTTACGGTTTTTACGAAGCCCTGGATTACACCTACGAACGGCTGCCGGAAAATGAAAAAGTGGCCGTGGTCCGGGCGTATATGGCGCATCATCAAGGCATGTGTTTGGTTTCGTTGGGCAATGTTTTGTGCCAGGGGCTGATGCGTGAGCGTTTTCACGCCAATCCGCAAATACAGGCGACTGAACTGTTGCTGCAGGAACGCACGCCGCGTAATGTCCCTGTCGCGCGTCCCGGCGTGGAAGAACTTCATGGGCCTGTGGAAGTACGCGATCCTGTTCCGTCGCTCGTTCGGCGTTTTAATTCGCCTCATCAACCCACGCCTCGCACCCATTTGCTGTCGAATGGACGCTATAGCGTCATGCTCACCCCATCGGGGTCGGGTTATTCGCGTTGGCGGGGCTTGGCGGTGACCCGCTGGCGAGAAGATGCGACTCGCGACCCTTGGGGGACCTACGTTTACCTTCGCGATGTGGAGAGTGGAAAGGTGTGGTCTGCCAGCTACCAGCCCACGGGGGCCGAGCCGGACGATTACGAAGTGGACTTTTCTGAAGAACGCGCCGAATTCGTGCGCCGGGACGGCTCCCTCATCACGACGCTTGAAGTGATTGTGTCCCCAGAAGATGATGCCGAAATTCGTCGCGTGACACTTCGCAATGTCGGCGGGTATGAACGGGTGATGGACGTGACCTCCTATGCCGAAATGGTGTTAACCACGCCGGCTACCGATAACGCACACCCCGCGTTCTCCAATCTCTTTGTGCAAACGGAGTTCGTTTCGCAAGTCAACGGGCTGATTTGTTCCCGCCGGGTGCGCCAGCCTACCGATGAACCCGTGTGGGCTGCGCATGTCATTGTGGTGGATGGAAATGTTGAGGGTCCCGTGCAATACGAATCCGACCGAGCTCATTTCTTAGGTCGCGGGCGCGGGACACGGTCTCCAGGGGGCATATTCGACGGTAAGCCCTTAACCAACACCACAGGCGCTGTGTTAGACCCCGTGGTCAGCCTTCGACAGCGACTTAGAATCGCACCCGGGGAAAGCGTGCACGTTAGTTTCATTACCCTAATTGCCCCGTCACGGGAACACGCCCTGGTTCTGGCCGATAAGTACCACGACCCAACGATGTTTGAACGGACCGCGACGTTGGCTTGGACACATGCTCAAGTGCAGCAGCATTATTTAGGCATCGAGCCTCGTGAGGCGCACCTCTTTCAGGATTTGGCCAGCCGCATTTTGTATTCGGATGCCGCCATGCGTCCCTCGGAGGAGGTTTTAAAACGCAACAGGCGCGCGGCCTCGGGACTGTGGCCTTACGGCATTTCTGGAGACTTGCCCATCGTGTTGGTGCGCATCGATGAAGTAGAAGACTGCGGCATCATACGCCAACTGCTGCGCGCTTACGAGTATTGGCACATGAAAAATTTGGCCGTTGATTTGGTCATCGTCAATGAAAAGGGGCCTTCTTATATTCAGGAACTACAAACCTCGCTGGATGAATTGATTCAGGCCACGCAAACGGGTTTTAGGCAAGTGACGGTGGAATCGCCCGGACGTCTCTTTCTTTTGCGTGCCGACCGCATAAGCCCGGAGGACCGCATTCTTCTGCAAACTGCCGCGCGCGTCGTCTTGCTTAGCCGCCAAGGCAGTTTGTCGGAACAAGTCGCGCGGGTGGAGCGCTTGGCTGAAAAAAATCCACCCCCGCGCATGAAACGCCCCCCGCGCCCGCCGATGACGCCCGTGCCGCTCGAGACGGCGGACTTGGAATTTTTTAACGGGTTGGGAGGCTTTTCAGCAGATGGGCGCGAATACGTGACCGTGCTCGGCCCTGGCCAATGGACACCTGCGCCCTGGATCAATGTGATTTCTAATCCGTCGTTTGGGTTTCAAGTTTCCGAATCGGGAGCGGGATATACCTGGTCGGAGAATAGCCGGGAAAACCAACTCACGCCCTGGTCGAACGACCCGGTAGGTGATCCCAGTGGAGAGACCTTTTACATCCGCGATATGGAATCAGGAGTCGTCTGGACGCCTACCGCTTTGCCGATTCGCGAAGAGGCGTGTCCTTATGTCGCTCGTCATGGGCAAGGGTACAGCGTTTTTGAACACCAGGGGCATGACCTGGATGTGAAACTGCTGCAGTACGTTCCCCGGCAAGATTCGATCAAGATTTCACGGCTGACGATGGTCAACCGCTCCAGGCGTTCGCGCACGCTTTCCGTTACAGCGTATCTGGAATGGGCGCTGGGTTTTCCGCGCAGCACAGCCGCGCCATTTATCGTGACTGAGCGAGATCCGAAAACAGGCGCTTTGATCGCGTCTAACGCATGGAACGGCGAATTTGCCGGGCGCATCGCCTTTGCCGACTTAGGCGGCGCGCAAACATCCTGGACTGCGGACCGAAGAGAGTTCTTGGGACGTCACGGAACGCTTGATTATCCCCTGGCCTTGGCATCGGGACGCCCGCTGTCTGGAAAAGTCGGTGCGGGGTTGGACCCTTGTGCTGCGCTTCAAGCCGAGTGCATTCTTTCTCCCGGAGAGCACGTGGAAATCGTCTTATTTCTGGGTCAAACCGCAACCCATGAGGAGGCAATTGGTCTCATTGAGCGCTATCGACGGGAGAACCTTGATTCCATTCTCCTCGATGTGAAAAAGCAGTGGGAAGATGTTTTGGAAAACGTGCAGGTTCGTACGCCTGAACGTTCGATGGATATTTTGGTGAACCATTGGCTTCTCTATCAGACGCTGTCGTGCCGTATTTGGTCGCGTTCGGGCTTTTATCAGGCCGGCGGAGCGTTTGGCTTTCGTGATCAGCTTCAAGACAGCTTAGCGTTTTTAGTCTGCCGGCCCGACATGGTCCGCCGGCACATTTTACTGGCCGCGAGCCGCCAGTTTCCCGAAGGAGATGTGCAGCACTGGTGGCACCCGCCCTCGGGCCGCGGCGTTCGAACGCGAATTTCGGATGATCTTCTTTGGCTTCCCTACGTGGTAAACCAGTATGTCGATGTTACGCAAGACCCCTCGATTTTAGAGGAAATCGTTCCATTCCTAGAAAGCCAGCCCATTCCCGAGGGACGAGAGGACGCGTACTTCCAGCCGAATGAGTCTGCTCAAAAAGCCACGCTGTTTGATCATTGCGCTCGCGCGTTGGATAAAAGCTTGTCCGTTGGAACCCATGGGCTGCCGCTCATTGGAACGGGCGATTGGAACGACGGCATGAACCGCATCGGTTCACAGGGCCATGGGGAAAGCGTGTGGCTTGGATGGTTTCTGCATACCACGTTATGGGAATTTGCGAAGTTTGCCGAGAAGAGGGGTGAATCGGCGCAAGCGGAGCGCTGGCGTCTGCATGTAGGAGATTTAAAAGCGGCTCTTGAGAAGCACGGCTGGGATCAAGACTGGTACCGCCGGGCGTATTATGACGATGGAACCCCGGTGGGATCCGCCGCCGAACAGGAATGCCGCATCGATTCCATTGCTCAATCCTGGGGCGTCCTTTCTGGGGCCGCAGACCCCGCTCGTGCGCAGCGGGCCATGGCCGCCTTAGAGGAACATTTGATTAAACGTGAAGACCGGCTCGTCTTGCTTCTTACCCCGCCGTTCGACAAAACTCCCAAAAACCCAGGGTACATTAAGGGTTATTTGCCGGGGGTGCGAGAAAATGGCGGGCAATACACGCATGCGGGGGTTTGGGCCACGATCGCGCTGGCAAGCTTGGGCCAAGGCGACAAAGCGATGGACCTGTTTAACCTTTTAAACCCCATTAACCACGGCAGTCGGCGCGCCGACATCCATCGCTACAAAGTAGAGCCGTATGTAATGGCGGGAGATGTGTACTCCGCGTCGGCGCATATCGGCCGCGGGGGGTGGACATGGTACACAGGATCCGCCGGTTGGATGTACCGAGCGGCCGTTGAATGGATTTTGGGTTTTCGTTTACGAGGAACAACTCTTATTCTCGATCCTTGCATCCCCAAAAACTGGCCGCAGTACGAACTCACTTTCCGTTATCATTCTGCGCGTTATGACATTCGGGTTGAAAACCCTCAAAGCGTCTGCCGCGGTGTCCGGGCCGCCGAAATGGACGGCGTTCCCATCCGCACAGGTGCGGCCATTCACCTAAAAGACGATAACGCTCTTCATCACGTACGTATTGTCTTAGGGTAGGTCAAACTCCGCCCATAAAACCGTGTGGTCGGAAGCGCGCGGCTGGCGGCGAGGTTCCATGTCGACGTCGACTGCTTTAAGCCGCTCCAGCATGGGGGTGGTCGCCAAAATGTGGTCAATGCGCCAGCCTAAGTTTGCCTCGAGAGACGATTTTCCTCCTGGACGAGCACGGTAATCCCAGAACGTAAATTGTTGGCGGTGGGGATGCCGTTTGCGGAAAACGTCCGTAAATCCCCAGGACACCACATCCTGATAGGCACTGCGCGCATCGATGTGATAACACACATGGTCCTCGTGCGCCTGCGGGTGGTGAACATCCACCGGTTCGGGAGCGACATTCACATCCCCAAGCCAGATTAAGGGGTCGGTGGGTTTAAAGTTCGCTTCGATGTAGCGTTTGAAGCGCTGATACCACGCGAGTTTGATTGCGTATTTAGGGGAATCGATAAGATAGCCTTGTGGAACGTAGGTGTTTAGAATCGAAACCCCGTCGATTAGAACGTGGGCTAAACGCGGGGGGTCGGGTTCGAGCCCATCCTTCAAATTAAATCTGACAAAATCGGGTTTGCGGCGGCTTAAGATTGCCACGCCGTTGTAGGCTTTCATTCCATGAAATTCCACGTGATATCCGGATTCGGCAAACGCCTCGAGGGGAAATTCCGAATCCTGTACTTTGGTTTCTTGCAGGCAAAGCACATCGGGATTTCCGCGGTATAGCCAGTCCAATACGATGGGCAACCGAGCGCGAATGGAGTTCACGTTGAACGTCGCGATTTTCATGGGAGGGGAAGGGCCGGTATCGGTGTCGGGATCGGCGCGAGTTTCGAAATTCGAGGTGGGGAACAGATCGGACTGAATTCCCGATTTCGACTACCAATTCCCGTGCCGATCCCGACACCGATACCGTTCGTCAGATTTTTATCCGGGCTTACGAGAGCCTGGTTGTTTGTCCCAGGGTTTTGGAAATGATTTTCTACCACTAAAGGGTTTGCGCGGTCCGCGAGGGCCGGCGCCAAAACTCGGGCCTCTGCTGGGTCCGCCAAAACGAGGTTTATCCCCGGCTCCGAATCGCCGAGGAGGACCTCCGGGGCCGGCACCGAACCCGCCTTCGCGTCGAGACGGTCTATCGCCAAAACCGGATCCTTCGCGACGGGGTCCACGCGGGGGTGCTCCAAAGCCTAAACCTCCGGAGCGAGGTCGATCGTTGAAGCCACGTCGGGGACCCGAAAAACGAGGGTTATCTCCCGTACTGAAACGGCTGGGCCCATCTGTGCTAAAGCGACGAGGGGGACGGCTGTCGGAATAACCGCGTTCCGGGGGGCGCCCGAACGGCCGGCGCGGCGGGTTAGAAAATCCATCCGTAGAAGCGGGAGGGGCTGTTTTCTTTTCTCGGGCTTCGGTGACCCACATCTGTTTGTCTTCCACTTGTTTGCCGCTGAGCTCGGCTATGGCTTTGGCGGCATCCTCGGCTTTTTCCATGGTGACGAACCCAAATCCCCGGGTGCGGTTGTTTTTGGGGTCGGGAATCATTTTGGCCGAAACGACCGGGCCAATGACTTCAAAAAGGGAGCGGAGTTGATCATCCGAAAAGACAAACGGCAAGCGGGCCACATAAAGTTTGTTGGTCATGGCCCCAAGTATAGCGGACTTCTATGAATTCAGGCTGCTTTAGGGAGGCGAGCTTTCGCTTCAGCGGCCGCCTGGCGACGCGCGGCGTCTTGTGACCGGTTCGATTCATGTCGCTTCAGCGCCGCTTGTTCATCCGCGCTGAGGCGTTCGTGAGTGGGTTTTTTTCCAAAAAATAGCTGCAAGTGAGACAAGAATTCGTAATACATCATAAAAACCTCTCAATAGTTGGTTAAGGCTTCGTAGGGATGTAACGGGCTAAGAATGGCCCGAGTTCTTCATACGTGCAAGGGATTTTTTTGTCTTAGTCGGAGAGTTTGGCGAGGTGCGTTCCGGGGTAATAGTGCATCAATATTTGCTGGTACGTTTTACCTTGACGGGCCATTTCCATCGCTCCCATCTGACAGAGCCCCACGCCATGGCCCCAGCCGCGGCCTTTAAATATATATGTGGCGGGTTCCCGGGTGAGCGTAAACGCCGTGCTGTAGATCAATTCCTGGCCGAAAAATCGGTTAAGGCCACGGCGAAAGGCGCCGGCGTCCAATACGATACGCTGGTCTTTGGTTGTGAGGAGTACGCTGAGCGCACGCCCATGGGGGTCGGTGCGTAGCACCTTCACCTCGGAAATGGATTGCGATGGCCGTATCCAGCCTAAACGCTTAAACGCACCTTCTAAGGCCTGTGGGGATCGCTTAAACACCCAGGAAGCTTTACGGTCGTGCCGGCAGTAGGCAGGTTCCCCATCTTTAACGCGAGTCAAATAACGGCGCGGCCCGCCAGGCCATATATCCGAGTAGGACGCTGTAGTCCCTCCGCAACTATGGTGGTAAAAGGCGGTCACCGTCTTTCCCTTGTATGTTAAGTACAAACCGCTCGTTTCTTTAGCCGCCTGGGTCAGGCGCGGTGAATCTTTCGGGATCCCGGTGAACGCTTGGCAATGGGGGGAATCACAAAATTCATATCCTTCTCGGCGGTGTCGTTCCCGCAGCGAAAGCAGATAGCTCCGGCCGGCGATCATCTGGGATTTCATGGCTTCGGCGCCCACGTTTAAACTTCCCAGTTCGGGTTCGACGATACCGGGCAAATAATCTTCCAAGCGCAATTGGTTGATGACTAAAATTTGGCCTTTGTAAAGAGTAAGTCGCATTTCACCGCGTGTGGATCGGCTCTGCGGGGTCCCAAGGCTGGCCATGAGCAGTCCCTGGCGTTGGGGTCGTATGGTAAAGCTCGTAGAGCGGGCGATCACGCGAGAACCATCGGCTAGCTGAATCTTGCCCTGGTACACGCTAAATTTGGCTTTCCTTTGGAGGCGTTTGCCGGAGATGATCAGCCCCGATGGGCTGTCAACCGTTAAAAATCGGATCTTTCTCGAAGTAAATAGCCGAATACGGACTTCCGTCAAAGGGGTCGCTCTGCGGCGGTCTCCCAAGGTTAAAGGCCTTTCCAGGTCAAAACCAGGCAGACGCAGGAGTGGGTTGGACTTGGGTAAAAATGTCCCCACGGCGGCATTCTGGAAGGCTAAATCCGCTCCCGCCCCCTCCCATATAATGCCTACGAGGAGGGTTAAGACGACGGCTTGAAGCCAGCGATGCGTGCGATGCAGGTTTTTCATACGTTCTTGGTATAAAGGTACTACATTTGAATTACAAAGAGGCTCCTGGACCGTAAACAGAATGTTAAATAACCCCCCAAAAGTGCATTTAAATGAGATTTTGGCTCGAATTGACGCCGCATCCACCCGTTCGACCCGGAAAGGGGGGGCAGGGGTTACATTGGTCGCCGTCACCAAAACAATCCCTTTGGAGCAAATTACACCGTTCATAGAGGCGGGGGTGGGGGCGGTAGGCGAGAATCGGGTGCAGGAGGCAGAGGGCAAATGGCCGGGGTTTGGCGATAAACGACCGCAATTACACCTGATTGGACCACTTCAGACCAATAAGGCCAAAAGAGCCGTGGCTTTGTTTGATCTTATCCAAACCCTCGACCGGGTGGAATTGGCTCAGGATCTCAACCGGCATGCCCAGGCTATAGGTAAGGTCCAGGATTGCCTGGTCCAGATCAAGATTTCGGATGAGCCCACCAAGTCAGGTCTCGATCCGGCCGCATTACCGGAATTCCTCAACCGCCTCAAGACATTTCCCAGCCTCCGGATTCAAGGTCTTATGGGTATTCCGCCTCTAGCGGCGAGCGGTGATGGCGCCCGTCCCTACTTCCAGCGCTTGCGTCGCTTGTTTGAAGAGGCCAAATTAAACGTCCTCTCGATGGGCATGAGTTCCGATTTTGAGACGGCTATTGAAGAAGGTGCCACGATGGTACGACTGGGCTCAGCTCTTTTTGGTGAACGTCGCTTCTGAAACCACCGCAAAATGACTCGGTCTGCTTTCCATCAAAAACCTGTTCGATGCATCGTTTGAGGCTTCTGCCTTAAATCGACTATAATTCGCACGGTTTTTCGACACTAATTCCTGAATGACTAAACGCAAAAAGCTGGTGCTGGTGGGTGGGGGGAACATGGGCGAAGCGCTCGTGGCCGGCCTTTTGCGTTCCCTTCGATGGACGCCTTCTCAAATCACCGTTACCGATGTCCGTCCAGAAACGCTCAATCGTTTAAAGAAAACTTACCGCATTTTAACGACGTCGAACAACACCTTGGCGGTTCAAGGAGCGGATATCGTTCTTCTGGCCGTTAAACCACAACAGATTCGATCTCTTTTGACAGAAATCGGGTCTCTCATGCGCCCCCGGCAGCTCGTTTTGTCGATTGCGGCGGGAGTTACGACGGCGCAAATTGAATCTTCTTTACCTTCGGGCGTGCCGGTGGTTCGCGTAATGCCCAACACTCCTGCGTTGGTGGGGTGTGGAGCCGCGGCGCTTTGTTTGGGGCGTTTTGCTCAAGCTAAGCATGGAAAAGTAGCCCAGGCCATTTTGGAAACCGTTGGGATTGTCGAAACTATTTCAGAAAAAGATATGGATGCCGTCACCGCGGTGTCTGGATCAGGGCCGGCCTATGTTTTTTACGTGGCCGAAGCCATGAAAGAGGCGGGTGTCCGTTTGGGACTTGCCCCTCAGGTTTGCGACCGGTTGGTTCGTCACACCATCCAGGGGGCAGGCAAGCTTCTGGCTCAATCGGCGGACGATGCGCAAACTCTTCGGACGCGTGTGACCTCCCCAGGAGGCACGACGGAAGCGGCGCTTCAAGTGATGGACGCTGAGCAGCTTAAAGCTATTTTTGCAAAGGCCCTTCGCGGGGCTTGCCACCGATCGCTGGAACTTAGCAAGGGAGGCCAGTAACGGCATGATCATTCGCATACGGGTAATACCCAACTCGGAAGAAAACGAAGTGGTCGGGCGCATCGGCAGCGTCGTGCGGGTTAAAGTGACATCGCCTCAGATCAACGAATTGGCCAATAACGTTCTCATCGGTTACTTAGCCGAATTCTTTGAAGTAAAGCCCAAATCGATTCATATTATGCGCGGCGAAAAAGCGCGCGAAAAAACCGTGAACATCGTTGGACGTCCCGAAGACGAACTTAAACGAGTGATGGAGATGATTCCTTAGTGAAGAAAGCCCTCCCCAAAACACGCGCTTTTGTTTGGAAGAAGAACCGGTTGCTTCTTATGGATCAGCGTTTTCTTCCGCACCGAATGACTTGGCGAACCTGTCGCACCTGGCAGGATGTGGCCAGCGGTATCCGCCAGATGGTCGTGCGTGGCGCCCCCGCCATCGGTTGTGTCGCTGCCTACGGCATGGCTTTAGCGGCTATTAAAAAAGCTCCGCTTTGGACGGCGGCGAAAGGCTTGACCCTTGCGCGACCCACAGCGGTAAATCTCAAATGGGCGGTAGACCGCTTGGCGGCGATGTGGGAAGACGGCGCGCCACCGCAAGCTTTGCTCCGGGAAGCCCAAACGATTGAGGAAGCCGACCGCTTGGCCAACCAGCGTATGGGCGAGTTTGGCGCGGAACTTTTGCCGCCGAATGCCACGGTCATGACGATCTGTAATACCGGTTCATTGGCCACTGCGGGGCTAGGGACGGCCTTCGGGGTTTTGTGGACGGCGCATCGGCAAGGGAAACTGAGGAAAGTGATCGTTTCGGAAACGCGTCCCTATCTTCAAGGCGCGCGCTTGACGGCCTGGGAACTCAAACAAGAAAAAATTCCCTTTGAGCTTATGACGGACAACATGGCCGCTCATTTAATGAAGACGGAGAGTGTGCATGGCATCATCGCCGGAGCCGATCGCATTGCCGCCAACGGCGATACGGCCAATAAGATTGGAACCTATGCCCTCGCCGTATTAGCCGCTCATCACGCCATACCGTTTTATATCGCCGCGCCCACGTCCACGCTGGATTTGTCGACCCCTTCCGGTGAACAAATTCCAATCGAAGAACGCTCCGCCGATGAGGTGACCACGGTCCAAGGGCAGCGCATCGCCCCCAAAAACATCCAGGTTCGACATCCCGCTTTTGATGTAACGCCGGGTTCGCTAATCACGGCCATCATCACCGAAAAGGGTGTAGCCCATCCGCCGTATACCGCGACGCTTTCTCAATGGGTCCGACCGCAAAGCGCCATCCTCGTCTAAACCATGGATTACTCCAAAACCGTATTTTTGCCCAAGACCGATTTTCCTATGAAAGCAGATCTCCCAAGACGCGAGCCGGAGATGCTGAAAACCTGGGAGAGGGAAAAGGTTTACGAGAAAGCGCTGGAACGGCGGAAGGGGAAAGAAAAATTTATTCTCCATGACGGACCTCCCTATGCCAACGGCCATCTTCATCTCGGCCATGCCCTCAACAAAATTTTGAAGGACATTATCGTCCGCTATAAAACGATGGCGGGCTTCTATGCGCCGTACGTACCCGGTTGGGACTGCCATGGGCTACCCATCGAACTGCAGCTGATGAAAGAGCTCAAGGTGACCGACAAACACAACGTTGACCGCACGACGTTTCGTGCTCAAGCCAAAGCGTTTGCTCAGCGATTCGTCGACATTCAGCGTGATGAGTTTAAGCGCATGGGGGTGCAAGGGGATTGGGAACATCCGTATCTGACCATGGCTGAGGATTTCAAAAAAACCATCGTCGAAACGTTTAAGGATCTTGAAACGAAGGGGTATGTCTACTGCGGCAAAAAGCCCGTGTACTGGTGTTCCACTGATGAAACGGCGCTCGCAGAGGCCGAGGTCGAGTACGAAAACGACACTGGCCCCTCCATCTATGTGGCGTTTCCCGCGAAAGATTCCCCAGACGAATATTTCGTCATTTGGACCACGACCCCTTGGACATTGCCGGCCAATGTGGCGATTGCCGTTAATCCCATGGAAACCTATGCAGCTTTTTCGGCGTCTGGAAAAACCTTCATTGTGGCGGAAAAGCTTTTAGAGTCGTTTAAGACGGCGGCGGGATTAATCGGCGAAGTGGTGAAACGTTTTAAGGGTTTAGACCTCACAAAACGCCACGCCAGCCACCCATGGATTAACCGCGTCGTTAAAATTCTGCCCGCCAATTTTGTCGCGATGGATACAGGGACGGGTTTGGTCCATATCGCTCCCGGCCATGGCCGGGAAGATTTTCAACTTGGACAGCAATTTGATTTGCCTGTGTTATCGCCCGTAACAGACCGGGGTCTATTTACCGATGAGGTTCCGGAATGGAAAGGGGAGCACGTTTTTAAAGCCAACGCGAAAATTATTGAATTTTTGAAGGAAAAAGGCCGCCTCTTATATTCCGGAGAGGTCGCGCATTCGTATCCGCATTGCTGGCGCTGCCACAGACCGGTCATATTTCGCGCCACCGAGCAGTGGTTTTTGGATATTGATCAGCAAGATCTGCGCAAACGCATGCTTGACGCTCTTCAAAAGGTGTCGTTCTATCCCGAATTGGGTCGCAACCGTATTACGGGCATGGTGGAAAGCCGGCCGGATTGGTGCTTATCCCGACAACGGTTGTGGGGAACCGAAATTCCCAGTCAGGACTTCCAGAAAGACCCTGACATCTTTGATGTATGGTTTGAGTCGGGCGTTTCCTGGGCGGCTGTATTAAAGAAGCGGCCCGAACTGGCCTATCCAGCGGATCTGTATCTGGAAGGGTCGGACCAGCATCGCGGCTGGTTTCAAGTATCGCTGATCCCTTCCGTGGCGCTAGAGAACCAGGCGCCTTACAAGGCCGTCTTGACGCATGGTTTCGTCATGGACGGCCAAGGCCGGCCGATGTCGAAGTCGCTTGGAAACGTGATTGCGCCCGAGAGCATCATTCAGCACTACGGCGCCGACATCTTGCGCCTTTGGGTGGCATCCAGCGATTATGGCGGCGACGTGCGTCTGTCGCAAGACATTTTGAAAAACCAAGCCGAAGCGTATCGGAAGATCCGAAATACGCTGCGATATTTGCTCAGCAATATGTCCGATTTTAATTCCCCCCGGCACGCCGTCCCTTATGCCCAACTCCCCGCTATTGACCGTTGGGCGCTGCACCGCCTGCAGGAAGAAACACGGGATGCGCTTCAAGCCTATGACCGTTATGAATTCCACCGCGTGGCATCGCGGCTTGTGACTTATTGCGTAGCTGACTTGTCCAATTATTATCTCGACATTCTCAAGGATCGTCTCTACTGCGATCCGATCAATTCCCTATCGCGCCGCGCGGCCCAGACAGTTTTAGAACACATCGCCTCAAACGTTATTCGTTTAATGGCGCCTATCCTTCCATTTACGGCCGATGAGTGTTGGCGGTTTTGGAACAAGCCTGAAAGCGTAGCGTTGACAGACCTTCCATCAGTTAATGCCGGTCATATGGATTCAGTTTTGGCTCGAGAGTGGGACGCGCTGCTTGAGCTGCGTCAGCGCGTGCTGGGCTCAATCGAAAAAGCGCGTGCGGCGGGCCGCGTTAAGGCGGCGCGCGAAGTGCGGTCTCGAATTCGGATTCAAAAACTAGAAACGTTAAACTTTTTTGAACGGTATGGCTCGGACCTGGCTGTTCTCTTAGGCGTTAGCCAAGTCGAAACGCGGCTTGATGCCAAAGTGGATTTTGCTGAAGTCGACAGCGAACCGGCAGAAGGGTTGAAATGTGCGCGTTGCTGGATTTTTAAAACGGATGTGGGCCATGTAGCCGCTCATCCCGATATTTGCCCGCGCTGTGCTGGGGCCGTAGAAACGTCGACTCCCCAATGAAGCGCTTCACCTCCATTCTGGGTTTAGGCAGCGCCGTGGCTTTTTTTGACCAATGGACCAAATGGTGGACCATGAACCATTTTCAGTTGGGCGATACGCAGCCCTTAACGCCGTTTTTTTCTTTGACTCTCGTTTTTAATACGGGCAGCGCTTTTGGTTTGTTTGCGGGGAATAACCGAGCCCTTTTGGTTTTAGCGTTTATGATCTTGGGCATGCTGCTTTATGGCGCGAGGGGTTTCACGGAACGCGGGGGAACATGGGCTGCCGTAGGGGTAGCGCTTATTTTTGGTGGAGCGGTGGGCAATATCATCGACCGATTTCGTTTTGGTCGTGTGGTGGATTTTTTGGACTTTCATTTTTGGCCGGTGTTTAACGTGGCGGATTCCGCCATTTGCGTGGGCGCCGGGCTTTTGATGCTGGCGCTTTGGAAAGACCCCTGATGCATCCGATTCTTTTTTCCCTTGGACCGCTGACGCTTCGCACCTATGGGTTGCTGGTGGCCTGCGCGTTTTTAGTCGCCGTTCACATAGGTCGCATTCTAGGCCGGCGTTCAAATATTCCCGATTCCTTCATGATTGATTTGGCGGGGGTCATGTTGGTATCCGGGCTGGTCGGTGCGCGTCTGTTTTACGTCTTTTTGAATCTGGATTACTTCGGTACCCATCCGGGGGAGGTTTTTAAGATATGGCAAGGTGGCCTGGTTTTCTACGGCGGGTTTTTGCTGGCTGCCGCCGTTGGCGTTTGGTACACGCGGGAAAAGAAGCACTCCGTCGCTTTAGTGGCGGATGCGGCGGCGCCAGCCTTGGCTATCGGTCAAGCCATTGGGCGATTAGGGTGTTTTTTTGCGGGCTGTTGTTACGGCAAGCCGACGGATTTTTTCTGCGCCGTGCAATTTAAAGAGCCGGGCGCGCTGGCTCCCCTTGGAATTAGCCTTCATCCCACGCAGCTTTACGAAACGCTCCTGGCCGGGGGTTTGGGCGGTTATTTGATGTGGAGGGTTTTTCACCGCCGTGATTCACCGGGGACGCTCTTTTGGTATTACGTACTGGGGTATGGGCTTTTGCGTTTCGTTTTAGAATTTCTGCGCGGAGATGCAAGAGGGGCGGCGCTTGCTGGAATGTATCCGTCCCAATGGATTGCACTTTTCGCTATCGTGCTGTCTTCAAGCATTTTGATTGCTCATTTGTCTGAGAAACCTAAGTGACGGAGACTCTCCCTAGGCGTCCTGGAGTTCTCTTTGAAGACGACACGATATTGGTCCTAAACAAGCCGCCCGGGCTGGCCGCGCATCCCGCGCCCAGTTATAAAGGGGAAACGCTGGTGGATTGGACGCGCCAACGATTGGGCCCAAAGGTTTTGGCGACGTTCCCAGACCCTAATCGTCTGGGCTTGGTGCACCGATTGGATAAAGACACGACCGGGGTGATAGTGGTGGCCAAAACACCGCAAGCCCAAACGGCGATGGCATATCAGTTTCAGGAGCGAACCGTTCGCAAAACCTATTTGGCGATTGTTCAGGGTGTGCCGCCGGCTAAAGAGGGTATCATCACGGCGCCAGTGGGTCGGTCTCATAAAGACCCGACGCGAATGGCGGTGACCACCAGCGGCCGGGCATCAGAAACAGCATTTACGGTCACAAAAAGTTTCAAGGAGGCAGCGCTTATGCAGGTGTTTCCAAAAACTGGACGAACGCACCAAATTCGCGTGCACTGCGCCGCCATCGGCCACCCGATCGTTGGCGATCTAACATACGGTGCATCGAAACGGTGGCAAAACGAATTTCAAGTGGAGCGTCCGATGCTCCACGCGGAACGTCTGGAACTGCAGCATCCTAAAACTCTAAAAAGAATGGTTTTTAGCGCTCCCCTTCCGGCGGATTTTAAAGCGGTTCTTAAAACATTAAAGAAAGCGTTTGTGATTATGGGAGTAACTCTCCTCAGCTCATCCATGCTGCAAGCCGAGGCCACGTCGGTTAAAAAAAAGACAATGGCTGCACAAAAGAACCCGGCTTCTTCCGGTGAAAGTTCAGGGGCCTCGACGCGACAACTTAAGCACGACATGGCGGAGCTTAAAAGCGATATGGAAGGCGTCAACACCCAATTGGCTCAATTGGCCGCGGCTTTGGAGCAGCTTAATTTGGCCAACCGTTTAAGGGATTTAGAGCGGTCCGTGGCGGATTTAAACACCAAAGCCTCGGCCGCTTTAAATACGGCGGAGGAGGGCAAGACGGGATCGATGGAAGCGCAGCGCCGGCTGAAGAGCTTCAATGAGAATTTAGAGACGGTCAGAGACCAATTGGACCGTCTCCAGCGTGATATGATCTCGCTCCGCACGCAGAAGGAAGCCGCGGCCAGCGCGGATCCTGCCCCGGTGAAATAATGCCGCGAAAGCCAGTTCGCGGGTTGTTGGTGGTGGTTTCAGCCGGTTCCGGCGCCGGGAAATCGACTCTCTGCCGGATGCTGCTTCAGAAGCGAAAGCAATTGATGTTTTCCGTATCGGCCACGACACGTCTGCCGCGGCCGGGGGAAAAAGAGGGGCTGGATTACTTTTTTGTTACGCCCGCTGCCTTTAAGGCTATGCGCGCGCGGCGCGAGCTGGTGGAGTGGGCTAAAGTTCATGACGATTTTTACGGTACGCCGCGTACGTTTTTAGAGCGGATGCTCAAGGCCGGCAAAGACGTCCTGCTGGACATTGATGTGCAAGGCGCGTTGCAGGTCAAGCGTCAGTACCCGGCAGCGGTGTTGATTTTTATCACCACGCCGACTTTTCAAGATTTGGAGAAGCGCCTACGGGCTCGATCTTCCGAAAGCGAAGCGCAGATTCGCCGGCGATTACAAGACGCCAAACACGAGTTATCGTTTTTGCATCGCTATGACTATCAGGTGGTCAACGATCGTCTTCCTGACGCTTTAAAGCGCATGGACACGATCCTAAGCACCGAGAAACTACGCATAAGGAGTCAAACATGACGGATGTCTTCCTGGAACCCCGAGTCCTCAATTACACCGGGGACAAGTACGAATTGATCCTGCTGTCCCTGCGCTGGGCCCGTGCCTTGAAAGCCAAGGGTACGCCTGAGGCGCTGCAGTCGTTGGTGGAAAAATCGCTGCGCGATATCGTGGAAGGCCGTTTAACAAGGGATGAGATATTGGCGGTGAAAGCCCCTCCCATCGTGGAAGCGCCCGCGGAAGATTTGCCCACCGCTGTATCGGTCGCCGATGATGGGTCTGGCCCTAAGGCGCTTCCGCCAGATGACGAAGAAGACGAGAAAAAAGGCAAAAAAAACAAAAAGAAGAAAGACGACTAAATGATTCTGCTGGGGGTTACCGGATCGATCGCAGCTTATAAAGCGGTCGAACTGCTGCGCCGCCTGATCGAGGCCAAACAGGAGGTGCATGTAGTGATGACCGATGCCGCCACGCGTTTTGTTGGGGCGCTAACCTTCCAAGGTCTTTCGGGGCATCCGGTTTTTTCGAGCGTCCTTGACCCTCACGCTTATCAGATGGCCCACTTGCAGTTGGCTGAAGAGGCGCACGCGGTTGTGGTGGCCCCTGCCAGTGCCGACTCTTTGTCGCAGCTTGCTCGAGGAAGCGCTTCGGACTTGGTTTCGGCTTGCGTGCTGTCGTTGCCGCGGCGTGGGGGAGAACTTCGTACTCCTGTCCTTATCGCCCCTGCCATGCATGAATCCATGTGGCTCCACCCCGCCACACAAGCCAATGTCAAAACGCTTAAATCGTATGGCTATCAATTCATTGGCCCTGTCATGGGTAAATTAGGGCGCGCAGGCGATGAAGGCCTTGGACGCATGGCAGACCCAGCCGAGATTGCCAAGACCATTCTTTCGCATGCGCGTTAGTAAAAACTTCAATACGCTTCGTGGAAAAAAAGTCCTGATCACCGCGGGCCCCACCCGAGAATACTGGGACCCGGTTCGATTTATCAGTAACGCTTCCAGTGGTCAAATGGGCATCGCCTTAGCGCTGGAAGCGGCCCGTTTGGGTTCAGAGGTGACGCTCATTTTGGGCCCCATCGTAGGCGCCGGGCCGCGCCGTCGAAAAAACCTTCGGGTTATTCGCGTGGAGTCGGCGCTTGAAATGGATGAAACCGTGCAATCCCAGTTGCCCGGCACGCAAGTGTTCGTGGGCTCGGCCGCTGTAGCCGATTACCGGCCCGCCGAACGTCTTCGCAATAAAATTAAGGAAAAGAAGGCTTTGATCACGCTAAAGCTTTTGCGAAACCCCGACATCATTTCGAAGGTGGCACGCCGAAGCCCCACCCGGCCCGCTGTGGTGATTGGGTTCGCGCTGGAAACGGAAGACGTCATCGAAAACGCCGAAGAAAAACTGGCCCAAAAGGGCTTGGATTGGATCGTGGCCAACCGAGAAACCAACATTGGTTCCCCTGAAGGCCGAGCGACCCTCATTTCTCGCTGGAACGAACGTATCCCCATCGGCCACATGACCAAAGAGCGCCTCGCCAAACAAATTTGGAAAGCTTTGCTTGATCGCCCCGCGCTGTGAGCCAGAGAAAAAAGCTAATCGCCGACGCCAAACAATGGGTAAAGCAAGAACAGGTGTGGGGGGAGCAGATGTACGCGACGTCTTCCCCTACGTCCTTGCGCCCCTTGCCGTCATCCCCGCGGGTTGTTAGCGGGGATCCCTCATTGTTGACATCTAAAGACCAAGCTCTCCTCGCCCTTTACGCCAAATACGAAAATTGCGTCCGTTGCCCGCTTGGCCCTACGCGCATCAAGATCGTTTTCGGCGTGGGAAATGCCAATTCGGAGGTCTTATTCATCGGCGAAGGCCCCGGTTACGAAGAAGACCGCCGCGGCGAGCCCTTTGTGGGCAAGTCCGGCCAACTGTTAGACAAGATGATGGCCGCCATCGGCCTTTCACGCCAAACCAACGCTTACATCGCCAACATCGTCAAATGTCACCCTATGGTCAATCCTCAAACGCCTGAGGCGCGTGGAAATGACCGGCCTCCCACACAGGAGGAAGTGCTGACGTGCTCCCCCATACTGCTGCAGCAAATTGCAATCATGAAACCCAAGGTGATCATGACGCTCGGTTCACCCTCTACCAAGATGGTGTTGCATACCAAAGAGGCAATCACGGCTCTGCGAGGAAAAATGGTTTCGTTTGACGTGAATTATTTTTATCCGGAAACAACGGAAATGCCAGAACTTAAGATGGATGCCGCGACTCGCGCCGCGTTACGTCATACAAAAGTCATCCCCACCTACCACCCCGCCGCCTTGCTTCGAAACCCGAATTTAAAAGGCGATGCCTGGACCGACCTTAAGTTATTACGCGCCACCCTAGCGCACTAATATCGCAGGGAGGTGCGCGGTTTGGCCTTTGATATAGTGCCGTCGATGAAACATCCGGCTTATCTGGAAATTGCCTTTGCTGTTCCGCTTGATAGAACCTTCCACTATGACTTGCCGATGGATGAATCCTTGCCCGAGTCCTGGATTGGGCGGCGGGTATTGGCGCCTTTTGGTAAGACTAAAACGCAGGTGGGGTTTGTTGTGGGGTGGACAGACCAAAAGCCCAGTTTCCCAACGAAATCGATTCTTAAAGCCCTGGATGAAACGCCCTTCATCACGCCTTCGCTTTTAAAGTTGGCCCGTTGGGTGGCGGATACCTATCTGTGTTCTATGGGGGAGGCCTTAGCGGCTGTGGCGCCACCGGCTCTTGCGGCGCCGAAGCGTTTTTCCTCTGTTCAGCCCAAGCCATTGCCAGGGGAGAAAGCGGAACTCTTTCGATTAACGTCTGAACAATCCCGAGCGGTTGAACCCTTACTCGCGGCCGTAGATAAAGGTGTATTTGCGCCGTTTTTAATTCGCGGTATCACGGATTCTGGGAAAACGGAAGTCTATTTTCGCGCCATCGAACATGCCCTCAAAGCGGGGCGGCAGGCCCTCTACTTGCTGCCCGAAATTGCGCTCACACCCCTTTTCGCGGAGCGGTTGGAGAAGCGCTTTGGCCCGGAGCGGGTCCGGGTCTGGCACAGCGGTATTACGCCAGGGGAGCGTTGGCGGACGTGGACGGGCGTGCGTGATGGAAGGGTGCACGTTTTGCTGGGGGCGCGCTCGGCGGTATTTGCGCCGTTTCCGAGGCTTGGCGTGATTGTAGTGGATGAAGAGCATGAGCCCAGTTTTAAGCAGGAAGACCGGCCGCGCTATCACACGCGCGACGTGGCGATGGAGCGCGCACGGCTGGAAAACATCGTGACGATTTTTGGAAGTGCTACCCCCAGCTTAGAAATCTACACGCGCGCAAAGGCGGGTGAGATGACGCTGCTCGAATTGACCTCGCGTATAGAGGAAAGAGAGCTTCCGCCCATTGAACTGATCGATAAAAGGCGATTAAGCAATAAAACAAAATCTTCTTACTCGCTTACTCGCTCACTGGCTCACTCGCATGCTGTTTTCTCTGAGCCTCTGCACTTCGCTCTCGAGCAGCGACTGGCCCGGCGCGAACAATCGATGCTTTTTGTTAACCGCCGGGGCTATACACCCTTCATGCGCTGCCAAACCTGCGGCTGGGTGGCGCGCTGTTCACGTTGCAGCACCACGATGACCTGCCATATCAAAGAAGACTTCGTTCCCAAGATGAGCGAGCGCAAGGAACACCGCCCAGTTCCCGCGGATACCACCCTCCAATGCCACGCGTGCGCTTTGAGCGAAAAAGCGCCCATCTGTTGCCCTTCGTGTCAAGGCATGCGGTTACGTAGTTACGGAACGGGGACGCAACGCGTTGAGCAAGAAGTTCAGCGGCTTTTCCCGTTTGCCAAAACTGCTCGGCTGGATCGGGATACCGCCGGCACGCACAGGGCCTATGAGCGGCTTTACCGGGAGTTTGCTTCCGGCAAAATGGACGTACTCATTGGCACGCAAATGATCGCGAAGGGGTTTGATTTTCCCAACGTAACTTTGGTGGGGGTCGTGGATGCTGACGTCTCGCTTCACTTGCCAGATTTTCGAGCCGCAGAGCGCACCTTTCAGCTCATCACCCAGGTTGCCGGTCGGACAGGTCGCGGTCCGGCAGGCGGAAAGGTGATGGTCCAAACCCATCATCCCGACCATTTTGCGCTCCTGGCGGCCCAAAAGCATGATTTTGAAACCTTTTATAAAGTAGAACTGTCTTCACGGAAAGCCTTTCACTATCCTCCCTTCAGTCGGTTGGTTTTGGTTTTGGTTCGAAGCGCCAAAGAAGAGGGTGCGCGCCTTGAAGCCGAGGTGCTCGCAGACGTCTTGACGGAACGTTTGAAGGCAGAGGGTGTCGAAATTCTAGGGCCTGCGCCGGCGCCTTACAGCCGAATCCGAGGCCAATTCCGGTACCAAATTTTGCTCAAAACAGTAAATTCTGACGCTTTCAAGGACCTTCAGTGGCTAAAAGGCTATCGCCCAAAACGAGCTTTCCTTACGGTCGATGTCGATCCCATGGACTTGCTTTAAGCAAATTCCTATTGATTTATAGACGAATAGATATTAAATGTTACGCGTGATTCAACAACTGACCGCGCTGCTCCTGATGTGGGCCATGTTCATGGCACCTCTTCAAGCGAGCGTCCCCTCTAATTTGTATGTGTTGGCGCCACCGTCTGTGGATGACATCATGCGTTCGATGGGGCCTGATGCCCAAGGTCTTCAAATTCAAGCGGAAAATATTCCGGACATTTTTACTCTCACCTCCGGGCGTATTGATGAGGACGCTAAAAAATTCATTGTCCAGCAGCCATATATTTCCGGACGCTGGATGGGCGGGCATGCGGTGATTGAGTATGCGAGGGATTTGTCTTATACCTTGATCAGCGTCTACGATAAAAAAGGAAAACGTCAGCGCATTTATTCTGTCACCGCTCAACCGAAAACGAAACAGGCGGCAAAAAAATTGGCCCAGGCGAAAGAAGCGCCCGTTCCCGATGAGGCATTTCCTGTCACGGCCACGGCGGATATTCCTGAGCCTGAAGATTTCGAAGCGACGCCTCCTAAAGAAGACAAACCTCGCCCTTCCAAATCGCGGAAGTCCCCTGAACGGGGCCAATCGATTGACTCTGAATTAACACCGGTTAAATCCACTGGAGCGGGTGGGTTTGAATGGGATGATGAAGCAGGCGCATACGTGTCAAAAAAAGGCAAACGCTCGCGCAGCGTCGAAAGCGTGTCTTTGGACACAGCTAAAAAAGGCGTTACTTCAAATGATCGAAAACCCGTGTCCAGTGTCGTTCGCACGCCGCCGGCTCCCGAAGGGCGGAATGGAGGAACGACGAAAGAGCCGGTGGGGGTCCCGGTCGCAGACGTTGTATCGAGTGACGTTCCATCAACCGAAGACCTTTTGGCCAGTGAACCGATTCCCGAGAAACCGATGCTCACCGTATCGTCCGCTGCGCCTTCTAAACCGAAACGCGGGACGGCTGAACGTGCGGCCAAGCCCTCCGAAATGGTGTGGGACGATGATGCCGGGGCTTATGTCCCTGCCAAAGGGCCATCCGTAGCGGCAGCTGCTGCGCCTGCGCTTCCTGAAAAACGCTCGGCGGTTTCGGCCGAAGCCGACCGCATCTTGGCGGCCTATGAGGAACGTGAGCCCAGATCAAAAAAACGCAAACGAGATTCCCAAAAAATTGCCGACATGATGGAAAGCGCGCCGGTTGCGGTGGCGGAAGTGTCAAAATCTCTAGAGCCATCAGCCCCCGAGCCGGCGTCGCCGGAAAGCGCCGGGCCGGATACCGGTTCCGCCGATGCCTGGGTTCCAAAGGCCACCCCACCCCGCCCCAAAAATGCGGACGTGGAAGACCCTGCGTTGGCGGCGGCGATGAAAGTGGCTTCTCTTCCTAAGCCCGTCCGCGGGGGGGCTTCTTCCGCTTCCATCGATGATTTATTAAAGATGGCGGCGCAATCCAAAACCGCTGTGCCTTCGGAAGGGGATGCCTGGGTGCCCAAATCCCAGACCTCTGCGGCGCGGCGGACGGAAGCCGACATCAACGCCGAATTGGCTCGAGTCCGCCAGATGGAAAGTCGTCAGAAAAAAGCGGAAGAGGCCTCGAAGCTTCCCGTGGTTCATCAAGACGTCAACAACCCTGAGGAAGGTGTTTTGCCCATCCATGCGTTTGAGAAATTTTCCGGTCCGCGCTTTGGGCGGCACCGTGAATACGAACGGCGCGTCTATTGGGGCAAGCGTGCCCAAGCCCCTGTGAAGGATTACGATTTTTACGTCGATGAAGTGGACCGCAAAAAAGAATATCAGGTCATTTACTATTACCGAAAGGGCAAAGTGCCGAAGTTGGTCGCTCAGGAGCGTTTTGGAGACGTCAAATTTTTAAGCAATTACGATGTTGATGTCTCGAAATCTGGAAAACCAAAAATTACTACCTATTAAAAGACCCGCCTTGACTCCCTCCAGCACTGCCGCGTCTATTCTTCTGGGTCTCGTGGCGTTTATTTATTTTCTCTCCGGGATGCCGGGCACGCTTTCCTCTTATCGCGATTCAGGCGACATGGTGAGCGCGGCGTACACCTGGGGCATCGCGCATCCGCCTGGCTATCCGACCTATACCATCGCGGCCAAACTCTTTAGTCTGCTAATTCCTTTTGGAAACCCAGCCTACCGTTTTAATTTGTTCAGCGCCTTTTGTGCGGCCCTAGCGACAGCTATTCTTTTCGTGTTGTGCCGTCGAAGGTCGAACGTTTGGATAGCGGGAATGCTTTCGTCTCTATGGGCCGTTTCATTGGCGGTGACGACCTTATCTCGTGTATCCGAAATGTACACCATGGCGACCCTATTCGCCGTTGTCATCCTGTACTTAAGAGAAAAATCCACACCGTATGCTCGTCTTGGTGCCTGGTTTATTTTGGGCTTAGGTCTTGGCGTGCACCCCACGTTGATCTTTTTAACGCCGATGCTCGCTTTTCCCTTATCTCGGCCTTCCTTAAATCGGTGGAACGACTTCCTCGCCTTCCTCAGTGGAATATCGATCTTTGTTTATTTGCCGGTACGCGCGTCTTTTGATCCCTTGGTGAATTGGGGCAATCCCGTGTCGTGGCGCGCCTTTTGGCGGGTTGTCACACGGGCCGATTATGGGGGGCTTAAACTTCACCCCACGGAAAGCACGCTGGCCTGGACACCTTCAGGTGTGATCGAACAACTCGGGCAGTTCATGACTGCCTTAGCCGGTGAATTGGGGTGGCCACTTGTGGGCATTGGGCTTTGGATGATGTGGCATCACCGTAAACGGGTGAGGGATTGGGCTACGGTGGTATTAATCGGGCCGGCTTTTTTTGTTTTGTCTAACCTGCCATGGAAGGAAGCCACCACACCCGCCATTCTTCAGCCTTATTTGCTAATCGTGACATTGCTTTGGATGCCCTGGGTGGCAGAAGGATTGTATGCGCTCATACCGCTTGCGGGGACGCATGGCCCCGGCGTACGGATGGTCGGGGTGACGGTTCTGGTTCTCCTGAGCTTGCCTCGCAAGGTTCAGTCTTTCCGCTACGATTTTTTAGCCTATGACTATGCCCGGAACCTTTTGCGGGCGTTGCCTTCCGGTGCCGTTCTCTATGATCCGGATGACCCCACCGCTTTTAGTATTCGGGCTTTGCAGCTCAGCGAAGGGCGACGGCGGGATGTCACTCTTCTGGCATTCTTTCGAACGCGCTGGGGGTATGAGGAGTTGCGCCGCCGTGAACCTGACTTGCTTCCTGCCTTCGATATTCCAAACGCTCAAGCCCTTCAACAAGCCATTTGGACCTATTCGGCGGCTCGACGCCCCTTCTTCGCGGAACTCCCGCAGAAGTTTGAAGACAAACCATCCACGGCAGAAGGGCTTGTGTACCGGCTTGGAACACAGGCCGATCTTAGGCGCGCAGAGCATGTGTTGGAGCTCGCCGTTCGACGTGGACCTTTTCAAACGATGGCTTTTAGAGACTTTTTCTCAAAGCATGTTTTGGGCTATTACGCCGCGGGATACTGCAATCTGGGATTGGCCTTTGCCAACGCCAAGCAGCCGGTCAAGGCCATGGACTACTATAAGGAAGCGCTTAAAATTGACCCGGGGTTGTTGGCGGCTTACAACAACATGGGGATCCTGGCTTATGAAAAGCAAGATTTTGTCGAAGCCGTCCGGTTGTACAAAACCGCCTTGCAGATAAACCCCGCTCACGAAGGCCTGCGGCGTCATTTGATTTTGGCGCAAAGCGCTTTATCTTCAAAAGGAAATAAAAATTAGCTTTAATGCTGGGTCTTCGAGATTCGACGAAGCCGTCGAACGTTCGGACCGACCCTAACCTTTACAGAAAAGAGTTCAACGATGAGCGAAGCCAATATCATTCTGCCTGCCTTGACCGCCTTTGAATGGAAAATTCTCTGGGCTGTTTTATTTTCAGCTCTCGTCGCCTTGGGGTATGGTTTTTATCTTGTGTGGGACGTGATGCGCTGCAGCCCCGGCACCGATTCGATGCAGCGCGTGGCCCGCGCGATTGAAGACGGCGCCATGGCTTACCTGAGGCGCCAGATTAAAATCATGGTCTGGTTCATCGTGGCGATTACGGTGGGCCTCTTTCTCATGTATTCCAACCTTTACCATGCAGATAGCGGCATCGAACGCTACTTGCCGCTCGGGGTGGCCCTGGCTTTTTTAACGGGGGTGATGGCATCGTATGGGGCCGGGTATGTCGGCATGTGGCTGGCCGTCAAGGGAAACGTTCGCACAGCCGCCGCCGCACTGGTGAGCTTTCCTAAAGCGATGGACGTGGCTTTTAAGGCTGGAACGGTTTCGGGAATGTTTACCGTTGGGTTTGGGCTTTTAGGCGCGACGCTGATTTTTTTAATCTTCCGCGAACATGCGATGCGCATTTTGGTGGGCTTTGGCTTCGGCGGCTCGTTGGCCGCGCTCTTTTTGCGTGTGGGCGGCGGCATTTACACCAAGGCGGCCGATATCGGCGCTGACTTGGTGGGGAAAGTGGAAGCAGGAATTCCCGAAGACGACCCGCGTAACGCCGCCGTGATTGCGGACAACGTCGGCGATAACGTGGGCGACTGCGCCGGTATGGCGGCGGATGTGTTCGAGTCTTATGAGGTCACGCTCGTCGCGGCCATCATTTTGGCGGCGGCCACGTTGGCCTCTCCCGGCTTTCAAAGCACGTATGGCGCCCAAGCGTCGGCTTTCGGCTTAAAGCTCATACTCTTCCCTCTCATGATTCGAGCGATTGGCGTTTTCGCGTCGATTTTTGGCACTTTCTTCGTCAAAATGAATGCCCAAGAGCGCGACCCCATGCGGCCGATTACGCTTGGGTATTGGATGTCTTCGGGCGCGGCGCTCGCTGGTATCGCCGTGTTAAACGCCTGGTATATGCGCGACCCCATAACAAATGCCATCGATTGGCGTTTCACCGTTGTTAGCGGCATCGGCATTCTTTTGGCGATTCTCACCTTCTGGCTGACGAACTGGTACACGCACCCCAACAACCCGCCAGTGACCGAAACGTCGATTGCCTCCAAAACCGGTCCGGCCACGCTGCTTCTCTCCGGAATGGCGGAAGGCATGGAATCCACGGTTTGGGCGATTCTTTTAGTGGGCGCGACGATTCTGAGCTCCTTCTGGGTGTTTCACGGCGACCCGCATTTGGCTTCCTACGGTATTGCCCTGGCCGGCTTGGGGCTCTTGACGACGACCGGCTACATTTTGGCGATGGACACGTATGGCCCGATTACGGACAACGCCCACGGTATTTTCGAAATGGCCGAAGTCCATGATGAAAAGGCAAGCCGCGCTCTTTCCTGGATGGATGCCATCGGCAACACCACCAAAGCCCTGACCAAGGGGTTGGCCATCGCCACCGCGGTTCTGGCCGCCATCTCTTTGTTCCAATCGTTTATCGATGAAGCCAAGCTGATCGATATTGGAATTCAGGTGAACGACCCCAAGGTGTTTGTCGGTCTCTTAATCGGAGGCGCGGTGCCCTTCTTGTTTTCGGCGATGTCGCTTAAAGCGGTGGGGCGCGCGGCGTATTTCGTGGTGGAAGAAGTTCGCCGTCAATTTCGCGATAACCCCGGCATCATGACGCGTAAAACGCTTCCCGATTATGCGCGCTGCGTGGCCATCGTGACGGCTGCGGCCCAAAAAGAGCTTCTGGGGCCGGGACTGGTCGCGATTGCAACGCCCATCCTCGTGGCCTTTGGTTTAGGGGCAGCTGCCTGCGGAGGGTATCTTTGCGGCGCTATTCTTTCAGGCCAATTGCTGGCGGTTTATATGGCCAACACCGGCGGTTTGTGGGACAACGCCAAAAAGAAAATCGAAGACGGCTTTTTGGGGGGTAAAGGCACCGATGCCCACAAAGCGGCGGTCATCGGCGATACGGTGGGCGACCCTTATAAAGACACGGCCGGCCCATCGCTTAACCCCTTGATTAAAGTGATGAACCTGGTGGCGATTTTAGTCGTGCCGTTTGCCATCCAGCCGATGTCCCATGTCCTACGCGGGGTCATTGTGGTGGCCTGTCTGGTGGTCCTAGGCATATCGGTGATGCTGTCGCACCGCGGTGCCATCGTGCTACCTGAAAGTTCCGCCAAAGGAAAATGATTCTTCCCATCGTCAAATTCGGGGACCCGGTTCTGCGCCGGAAAACCGCGCTAGTCCAAGCGGTCGATGATGAGCTGTTAAAAACGCTCGACATCATGTTCCGTACGATGTATGCCGCCCCTGGCATTGGGCTAGCCGCCAACCAAGTGGGCATCGGCAAAAAGTTTGCGGTGATTGATGTTCAGCCAGACGGCAAACGTAAGCCAATCGTCATCATTAACCCCGAAATCGTTGAACGATCCGGAACTCTATACGAAGAAGAGGGCTGTCTATCCGTCCCCGGTTTTGCCGGCAAGATCAAACGCTCCGCCAAGGTCAAGGTCAAAGCCTTAAACGAACACGGCCTTCCCATTATCATTGAAGGCGAGGGCCTCTTGTCGCGCTGCCTTCAGCATGAAATCGACCACCTCAACGGCAAACTCTACTTCGACCACCTCCCCTTAGTCTCCCGCCTGCGCATGAAACGCGGCATCGCCTCCCGCAAAAAACAAGGGCTCTTTTGAAGACGGCATTTTTTGGAACTCCCGCACTCTCCATCCCGTATCTAGAAAAACTGGCGCAAATTTCAGAAATCCAAGTGGTCGTGACCGTGCCCGATCAGCCGGCGGGGCGGGGGTATTCGCAAAAGAGCCCGGCGGTCAAGGAGGCGGCGCAGCGGTTGGGGGTTGCGGTGTGGCAGCCGCAGACGCTTAAAGATGCGGCGTTTACGCAAGCGTTTCAAGCCCTCGGTGTGGACGTGGTCATAGTGGTCGCCTATGGCAAGCTCATTCCTAAAGCTCTGCTGGCGCTACCGCGTCATGGTTTTTTGAATGTTCACTTTTCCTTATTGCCCAAGTACCGTGGGGCGGCTCCCATGCAATGGGCTTTGATCAATGGCGAAGAAGAAACCGGTGTTACGCTGTTTTGGTTGGATGAAGGCATGGATACGGGGCCGGTCTTTCTGAAAGAGACAATCCGGATCGCCCCTGACATGATGCTTGAAACTCTGCAGGCCAAACTGGTGCCCCTGGGTGTGCGCATGGTGGGAGAGGCTCTGCAGCGCCTCGAACTAGGGAAGAAATCGGCAGCCCCGCAATGCGGCGAAGCGTCCAAGGCGCCGCTTTTGAAGAAGGAAGACGGCCAAATCGATTGGAACCAATCAGCACGCGCCATTGTTCACGTGTGGCGGGGGCTGGCCGCGTGGCCCGGGGTATTTACCTTCGTTAAGGGCCAGCGGGTCAAAGTCTTGAAAATGAAGTTAAAAGAGGGCCCTAAGGGCACGAGCGGCCAAGTGATAGCAGTTGAAGAGGGGGTTGGACCCGTCGTAAAATGTGGGCAAGACGCCCTGCTTTTAGAAGAAGTTCAACCCGAAGGGAAGAAGGCGATGTCGGGATGGGCGTTTTGGAACGGCGCACGGTTGCGCCAAGGAGACAAACTCGGACTATGAATAGCGTGAAGACCTTCATTTTGTTGGGAGTGATGACGGGGCTATTTCTGCTGATTGGAAATGCCATGGGCGGAGAGCAGGGCATGGTGTATGCGCTACTTTTTGCCTGCGCGACCAATTTCATTTCGTATTGGTTTTCCGACAAAATTGTCTTGGCGATGTATGGGGCCAAACCTGTGAGCGAAGCCGAGGCCCCGGAGCTAGTGGGAATTGTTAAAAAACTGGCGGTGAAAGCCAACATTCCCATGCCCAAGGTTTATCTTATGTCGTCCCCAGTCCCCAATGCCTTTGCCACCGGAAGGAACCCTCAGCATGCGGCGGTGGCCGCTACCACGGGTATTTTAGAGCGTCTGAACGCGCGCGAACTAGAAGGGGTTTTGGGGCACGAACTGGCCCATGTGTTTAACCGAGATATCTTAATTGGAACCATCGCCGCATCATTGGCTGGCGCCGTGATGACGCTTTCACGGATGGCCATGTGGTTTGGGGGTGGGCATCACGATCATCGTGAAGGAAATCGCGGAAACGCCTTGGTGGCCATCGTGGCGATGGTGTTGGCTCCATTGGCCGCCATGCTCATCCAAATGGCGGTGTCCCGAAGTCGGGAATATCAAGCCGATCAAAGCGGCGCGGCGTTGACGGGGGACCCGCTAAGCCTTGCCAGCGCCTTGGGCAAGATTTCCGATGCCAACGTTCAGGCGCGTGCGCCGCTTTCCGACAACCCCGCGACGGCGCATCTGTTTATTGTGTCCCCGCTTAATGGACAGTCGATGCTGAGTTTATTTTCCACTCATCCGCCGATCCTTGAGCGAATCAAGCGTTTGGAAGCCATGGCGGGTTCGGCTTCGGCCCCGAACGCACCGCGTGTGATTTACTAAACACGCCGTTTGAAAACATTCCTCGATGTTCCTGCGGAGGATTTCCTTTCTTTCCTAAAAAAGCATGGGGTCCCGGCTTTCCGGGCCGCGCAGGTACACCAATGGCTGTTTCAAAAGGGTGCGGCCTCCTTTGAAGGCATGTCGAATTTGCCTCAAGGGTTGCGCAAGCTCTTAGATGACGAATTCCGGCTTCACCCTTTAACCCTCCGGCAAAAGCAAGTCTCTAAGACCGACGGTACCATTCGCTTTCACTTTAGCGGGCGAGACGGAAAAGATATCTCCACTGTCTTTTTGCCGGAAGGCGATCGCCTGTCGCTTTGCCTCTCCACGCAGGTGGGGTGTGCGTACCGCTGCACCTTTTGCGCCTCCGGCCTCGTGCCATTTGAGCGCCAGCTTTCCGCGGCCGAAATTGTCGACCAAATTCTGCTGATCATTCGTGCTGAAAAACGTCGCCCCACGAACCTTGTTTTCATGGGGATGGGCGAGCCTTTGGCCAATTTCACCCAGGTCGTTAAAGCCATCCAATGGATCACTTCCCCCAAAGGGATTGCGATGAGCCCGGGGCGCATCACCTTGTCGACTTCCGGGCTTGTGCCGCAGATTGAAAAGTTGATCGAGGCGGGGGTCAAGGTCAAACTCGCCATCTCTCTTCATGCGGTGCGCGATGACTTGCGTGAAAAGATCATGCCGGTGTCCGGAAAATTTAAGGTTCGCGATCTCGTGAAAGCCGCAAAACATTACGCCAAGGCCACCGGGGCACCGGTCACGTTCGAATACATCCTCTTGGATAACGTCAATGACCGGTTGGTGGATGCGCAGCGTTTATCGTACTTGGTCAAAGGGTTTCCCTGCATGGTTAACGTCATACCCTATAACCCGGTCCAAGGCCTGCCCTATAAACGCCCCGAAACCTTTTCGGTGCTGCGTTTCCAAAATTGGCTGCGTGAGCGCGGCGTGCCGGTCTTTATCCGCAAACCCAAGGGCCTGGACATTGGGTCGGCATGCGGGCAGCTGGGAACTCCCAAGGTATAATTCCCGCCATGCGCTCGAAGATTTCCTCCATACTTTTCTTTTTAGCTCTGGTCATTGTGGGCTATCTGACTTTTGATTGGGCGGTTGGTGCTGTGATTCATCAGCGTAAGGCGGTGACGGTGCCGGACCTCACCGGAAAGTCGGTTGGTGAAGCCTTGGAACTTCTCAGTAAGGCGAAATTGAGTTTGGTTAAAGACACCGATCAGTTTGATAAACGCTTCCCCGCCGGCGTCATTATCCGCCAGAATCCGGACGCCGGGGTGGGGGCCCGAGAAGGCCGTACGGTTCATGTGACGCTGAGCCAAGGGGGCGAGAGGCTGTTTGTTCCCGATATTCTAGGCCAGCCATTTAGACAAGCGCAGACAATGCTGCAAAACGTGGGGTTGGGCGTGGGTGAAATTGAGCGTCGCCCTTCTTTGCGTTTTGAAAAAGATACGGTGATGACCAGCGACCCGCCAGGCCGCGCGGTGGCGTCAAAAAATGCGTTGGTTAGTTTGGTGGTGTCGGACGGCGCACCGGAATCCAGCGTGTTGTTGGCTCCTGATTTTGTCGGCCGCACGATTCCTGACGTCAAAAAATGGGCCGCCGCAAACCAAATTATCATTGCGGTCAAAGAAGATAACGACATTGCGCGCGGCGCCGGCGAGGTGCTTCAGCAATTTCCCACACCCGATTCGCCCATTCGTCCGGGCGAAACGATGAACGTCGTGGCCAATGGCGGCGGGTCAGATCAAGCCGGAAAACGACGCGTTCTTTTTGACGTGCCGCCTGGAACCCATGACCGCGATGTGAAGGTGATCGTGGTCGATGAAGCCGGCGAGCGTGAAGTGTACCGCCGCAGTCACTCGCCAGGAAGCCGCGTGGATTTCCCGGTCGAACCCAAAGGACGTACGCGGGCCCGCATTTTCATCAACGGCATTATGGTGGAGGAGCAAGAGCTGCAGTGACCTTTAAACGCCGGATTGTCCCATCTGTTTTAGCTGCCGATTTTGCCAATCTTGCCCGGGATGTTCGCCTAATGCAAGAGGCCGGTGCCGAATCCGTTCAAATCGATGTCATGGACGGCCATTTCGTTCCCAATATCACCGTTGGCCCCATCGTGGTGGAAGCTCTGCGAAAAGCCAGTCCCATTTATCTGGATGTGCACTTGATGATTGAAAACCCGGAACTCTACATTAACGCATTCGCTAACGCGGGGGCAAGCCTTCTTACGGTTCATTGGGAAGCGTGTAAAGATCCCAAAGGAATCCTTCAAGCAATCAAGCGGCTAGGCGTTCATGCAGGAATGGCGATTCGCCCCAAAACACCAGTGGAGAAGCTGCTTCCCTTTTTGCCGGACCTGGATTTGGCTCTGGTCATGACCGTCGAACCTGGTTTTGGCGGCCAAGCCTTCATGTCAGACATGTTGCCCAAGGTCCGCGTGCTGCGCCAAGCAATCGATAAAGCCGATTGGCGCTGTGAACTGCAGGTAGATGGGGGAATTAACCGTAAAACAGCGCCTTTAGCCGCGGAAGCAGGGGCCACCTCCCTGGTGGCGGGCAGCGCCGTTTATGGGGGGGCGGACCCCAAACAAGCCTTTCGCGATCTCCAAGTCCTGGTTGACTCTTAGTCTACAACCCGGGTAGAATGACCCTCTTTTGGAGGATAAACTATGGTTCGAATCAGGTTTCAACGTGAAGGTAAACCAGGACAAGCTCATTACCGTTTGGTGGCGATCGACCGCCGCGCGAAACGCGATGGGCGTCCTGCCGAAACAATTGGCTTTTACAATCCCCGGCTCGAAAAAGACAAGCTGACTCTTAATGAGCCTCGCCTAAAATATTGGCGAGAGCACGGGGCGCAGCCCAGTGAGACGGTCAAAAATCTTCTTATTAAATCCGGTGCCTGGAAGCGTATCGCACAAGGGTAGACCCTTACTTCGTTTCGATATTTTGACGTTGTTCCCCCGGATGTTTGAGGGGCCGCTATCCGAAAGTTTAATCGGCCGCGCGCGGAGCAATGGAATCGTCCAGATCGACGTTCATAACCTCCGGGATTTTTCAGACGACCCGCGTCATCACAAAGTGGATGACCGCCCCTACGGAGGGGGAGCCGGGATGGTCATGAGCCCAGAGCCCGTGTACCGCGCGCTCAAGGGGGTTGTCAAAGGAAAATCGAAGAAGCCGTATGTAATCCATTTGTCGCCTCAGGGCCAAGCGCTGACGCAGAAAAAGGCCTCGGCGTTGGCGGGCAAACCATGGTTGGTTTTGTTGTGCGGGCATTATGAAGGGATTGATGAGCGTGCCCTTCGCCTGGTGGATGAAGAAATTTCCATTGGCGATTACGTGATGACCGGCGGGGAATTGCCGGCGATGGTGCTGGCCGATACCGTGGTTCGGTTGCTTCCAGGGGTTGTGAAAGAAGCGGCATCGATCGAAAACGATTCGTTTCAAGACGGGCTTTTGGACCATCCGCATTACACACGTCCGGAAGTTTGGCGTAAAATGAGAGTGCCCCCGGTTTTGTTGTCGGGGAATCATCAAAAAATTAAAGAGTGGCGAAAACGGCAGATGATCGCCGTAACGCGAAAAAAACGTCCCGACTTGCTTAGGACCCGCGGCGGATGAGTTCATCGCCGCAGGTCCCGTCGAAAAGGAATGGGCGTACGGGAGATTGCCATGAAAATTCGGATCGAAGACCTCGAAGCCACCCATTTACACCATAAACTTCCCACGTTCCGCGTGGGCGACTTGATTAAAGTCACGCTTAAAATCGTGGAGGGCGATTCGGAACGTCTCCAGGCTTTTGAAGGCACCGTGATCGGCATTCGTGGCCATGGGATGTCCAAAACCTTCACAGTGAGAAAGATTTCTTACGGCATCGGCGTAGAGCGAACCATCCCTTTCAATACACCACGTATCGACAAACTTGAAGTTCTGCGCTCCGGTCATGTTCGTCGTTCTAAGCTTTACTTCCTGCGGGACCGCACCGGTCGTGCCGCCCGCTTAGAAGAGAAGGAAAAAGTGGATGTAAAAACCCCCGTCGCTGCTCATGCGGGAGCTGTACAAGTTTGACCATTCATACCGTCGTATAGCCCCTTTCCTCGTTGGGGTGGATGAGGCCGGGCGCGGCCCGTTAGCCGGGCCCGTCGTAGCAGCGGCCGTCATTCTTCCTCTAAAACCGGTTATTACCTTAAACGACAGTAAGCAATTGAGTGAGACGGCTCGCGACCTCGCCTATGCGTTCATTCAGCGCCATGCGATCTCGGTGGGAGTGGGGATCGTTACGGCTGAAGAGATCGACCGTTTAAACATCCGCCAGGCCAGTTTTGAGTCCATGCGGCGCGCGCTTTTAAACCTTACAGTCCTTCCACAGCACGTATTGGTGGATGGCTTTGGGATTCCCAATCTCCGTTGGCCGCAAACGGCGGTTATTGGAGGGGACGGGAAAAGTGCTTGCATCGCGGCGGCTTCAATCGTGGCCAAAGTGACGCGAGATCATGTCATGCGACGGATGGATCAGCTTTTCCCGGGGTATGGGTTCTCACGCCATAAAGGGTATGGCACGTCGGCGCATCTGACGTCGCTTCGCTTGTTGGGAGCCAGTGCCATTCACCGCCGCTCGTTTGCCCCGGTACGTGCCGTCGTATGAAATCCACTCATCCCTACGGGGCGCAAGGGGAGGACCAGGCGGCCGTATTCCTCGAAACGCAGGGGTTGCGGATCGTGGAGAAGCGTTTCTTGACCCACCACCGGGAGATCGATTTGATTGCGCGCGATGGGGATGACTGGGTGTTCGTTGAAGTCAAAGCTCGTCGCCGTGCCCACGGCATTTCAGCGTTGGATGCCATCACCCCCGCAAAACAAAAACGCTTGGTTCAGGCGGCGCTCATGTACATGAAGCAGAATCGTTTGATTGACCAATCCATGCGCTTTGATGTGGTGGCTGTTGAATCCGGCCGTATCGAATGGATTAAATCCGCGTTCGTTCCCGCCGACTACTACACCTATTAATTTTTAACGAAGCGGGAATAAATTCTGCTTTCGTTGCTCTAAGGCTTCATGATTAGCAAAGTGGAGAGTGTTTGTCTATCGGGGTTGGAGGCGCACCGGGTGTTGGTGGAGGTCTCGCTCGCCAAGGGGCTGCCAGGATTTTCGATCGTGGGGCTGCCGGATGCAGCGGTGCGGGAGGCCCGAGACCGCGTGGTGGCGGCTATTCGAAACAGCGGGTTTGAATTTCCAACCAAACGCGTGACGGTTAACTTAGCGCCCGCGGACTTAAGAAAAGAAGGGGCCAGCTTCGATTTAGCGATCGCTATCGGCATTTTGCTCGCGAGTGATGCCGTAGTGCCCAAAAAATGGCCGCGCGCGCTCTGGCTTGGGGAGTTGGCTTTAGATGGGGCCATCCGGCCGGTTCGAGGTGTCCTAGCGTTGGCCCGGGGACTTAAGCAGGCTGCTCGGTTGGTCCTCCCTGAAGCCAATCTGCGCGAACTTTCCTATTTAAGAGGGATCCGAGCCAACGCCTTCACTCATTTGCGTGATGTAGTCGGGTGGCTGGAAAACGGGGCCGACTTTCATTTCCGCGATATCCCATTGGTTTGGGAGCCCGGCGAACCAATGTTTCCCATCGATATGGCCGACATCAAGGGCCAGGCGGTGGCCAAGCGGGCCCTCGAAATTGCGGCCGCCGGCCACCACAATTTGTTGCTGGCAGGCTGCCCGGGGACGGGTAAATCCATGCTGGCCCAAGCGCTTCCTTCCATTTTGCCGGAATGGACGCTGGAAGAATCGCTTGATGCAAGCCAAATCCATTCAATTGCGGGCCTGACTCAAGCGCAAGGCATTCTGGATTCCAGGCCATTTCGCACCCCGCACCATACGGTCTCTTCCGCCGCGCTCATCGGCGGGGGTGATTGGCCTTTGCCGGGTGAAATTTCCCTGGCTCACCGGGGAGTCTTATTTCTAGATGAACTCCCCGAATTTAAGCGCGATGCACTCGAGTCGCTGCGCCAACCTCTTGAAGCGGGGCGCGTCAGCATTCAGCGAACGCGCGGCCGCGCGGAATTTCCCTGCGAATTCTTGCTCGTGGCCGCGATGAATCCTTGTCCCTGCGGTTACCGCGGCCACCCCATACGCGAGTGTCCTTGTCTGCCGGGCAAAATTCAAAAATACGCCGGCAAAATTTCCGGGCCCTTGATGGACCGCATTGACCTTCAATTGGAATTGCCGGTGTTGGAGTCGCTTGAACTTTTAAATGACAACGCCGGTGCGGAGCCATCGGGCGCCATTCGTTCTCGCGTCAGTGCGGCACGTCTGCGCCAACGGCAGCGGTTTTCAGAAAAAGTGGCGCCCGTGGCGGTCAACGGTCTGATGTCGCCGCGGGATTTAAGCCGCGTCGCACGCTTGGATGAGGGATGCCGACGCTTGCTTAAAGTGGCGATCGATCGTTTGGGGCTCTCCGGGCGTTCGTATGACCGCATTCGCCGCATCGCGCGCACCATCGCCGATCTTGACGGAAAAGACGTGATTGGACAGTCTCATGTGGCCGAGGCGCTTCAGTACCGCGTATTCGACCGGCCGCTCACCCATTCATAAAAGCGTTGACAAAGGAAGGCATCCACCCTAAACATGACCACGTGCGCGAAAGACATTCACGAAACCGATCCCACGTATCCCGAAATGCTCCGCGATGTCAGCGGACGACCGAAAACACTACAGGTTATGGGGCGCTGGCCGCTTGCGCCTCTTCCCGCTTTTGGCATTGTCGGAACGCGCAGGCCCACACCCTATGGACTGAAGATGGCGCGTCAAATCGCGTACGATTTGGTGGAAGCAGGGGCTATGGTGATTAGCGGTATGGCATCCGGCATTGATGCCGCGGCCCACGAAGCCGCCCTAGAAGCCGGAGGCGCCACGGTGGGCATCTTGGGGCATGGGCTAAAGTGGGAGTATCCTCATGAGAACAAGCGTCTCTATGCCGCCATGAAGGAAAAAGGAACCCTGATCAGTGAATTTCCCTATGAAGCCCATCCGCTACCCGCCTATTTCCCACAACGAAATCGAATTATTTCCGGCTTATCGAAGGGGGTCGTGGTGATTGAAGCTGGGAAACCTTCCGGCGCCTTGATCACCGCTCGTTTTGCGGGGGAACAAGGGCGGGACGTCTTTGCCGTTCCCGGAAGCGTCTATAACGTGAAGGCAGTAGGCTGCCACGCCCTTATTAAGGAAGGTGCAAAGCTCGTGGAGACGGCGGACGACGTTTTGGCCGAGTATGGGGAACTCTGGCGGACTCCCGGTGTCACTCGCCAACCCCTCATGAACGTTCAAAACCTGACCCCAGTCGAAGAAAAGCTTTACCAAACGCTTTCATTGACACCGGTGACGATGGATGAATTGCTTCAAGCCACAGGATTTTCCGTTGACCAACTTGCAGCGACCCTGCTATCGTTGGAGCTCAAAAATTTAATCAGCGCACACACAGGACAGCGTTATGCCACCAAAAACTAAAACCAAGAAGCCCATTGCCGTCGAGAAGCCGAAGAAAACCGGTTCCTCAGCGCGTCGTTCCTTAGTCATCGTGGAGTCTCCCACGAAAGAAAAAACCATTGCCAAGTTTTTAGGCAAGGGGTTTTCCGTCATCGCCACACGCGGTCACATCCGTGATTTACCTTCCCGCACGATCGGCGTCGATGAGGAAAACAATTTTGAGCCGCAATACGTCATTTTACCCAAAGCCAAAAAAACGATTCCAACACTTCGAGACGCCATGAAGGGTGTGGATCATGTGTATCTGGCCACCGACTTTGACCGGGAAGGCGAAGCCATCGCCTGGCATGTCACACAGGCGCTTAAACTGCCGCCGGACCAATTTTCACGCATTACCTTTCACGAAATTACGTCAACAGCGATCACCGAAGCGTTGGAGCATCCCCGTCAAGTTGATATGACCTTGGTGCACGCGCAACAAGCGCGACGAATTTTGGATCGTTTGGTGGGGTATAAACTCTCCCCGTTGTTATGGGCGAAAGTGCGTAAAGGGCTTTCGGCAGGCCGTGTGCAATCGGTGGCCTTGCGAATATTGGTTGAACGAGAAAGGGAAATCGAGGCTTTTAAGTCGCAAGAGTACTGGACGATTAAGGCGGACCTTGAAACCACATTGGGCGCAGCGTTCCAGGCCTCTTTGGTTGAAGTAAACGGCAAAAAAATAGACCAATCGCAAACGATCAAACTATTTGCGGATGATTACCGGGTCAGCACGACCACGTTAACGGAAAAAGCGCAGGCCGATTCGCTGGCAGAACAGCTCAAGAAAGCCCAATACCAGGTCAGCCAGGTCACGAAAAAAGAGGCGCGCCGTTCGCCGGCGCCTCCGTTTATGACGGCCACGATGCAGCAAGACGCTTCCCGCCGTTTAGGATTTTCTGCGGTAAAGACCATGGTGGTTGCCCAACAGCTTTACGAAGGGGTGGAACTGGGCGCAGAAGGGTCAGTCGGTCTAATTACCTATATGCGTACCGATTCCCTCAATGTCGCGGCCTCGGCTCAAAAGGAAGCCCGCGAGTTTATTCAGAAAAAATACGGAAAAGAATTCTTGTCAGATGAGCCGCGTGTCTATAAAACGAAGTCTCGAAGCGCACAGGAGGCTCACGAGGCCATCCACCCGACGTCGGCGGCGCGCACACCCGAGTCGATCAAATCATTTCTAACTTCGGAGCAATTTAGGCTCTACGAGCTTATTTGGCGGCGCTTTATGGCGAGCCAAATGGCCGATGCGATTTTTGACACGGTCAGCGTCGATCTGGACGCAAAAAACGGTGCCACGCGCGGTGTTTTTCACGCCAGCGGGCGAACGGTGAAGGCGCCGGGATACCTCAAGGTGTATACGGAAGACGATAAAGAAAGCCAAGAAAAGCAGGAAGGCCAAAAGCTGCCCATTTTGAAGGAAGCGGAAAAACTTAAATTAATTGAACTCCACAGCGACAGTCATGCCTCCGAGCCTCCGCCACGGTTCAACGAAGCAAGCCTCATCAAAATGTTGGAGCGTCATGGGATCGGCCGGCCATCAACGTACGCACCCATTTTGCAGACGATCATCAGCCGCGGCTATGTGCGGGATGAAAGCCGCCGGCTCCATCCCTCGGATTTGGGTTGTTTTGTAACCGATCTTCTTAAAGGGCATTTTCAGGAAATCGTCGACTTGGATTTTACCGCCACTATTGAAGACAAATTAGACGAAGTGGCCCAAGGAAGCACGCAGTGGCAAAGCATCATTCGAACGTTTTATGACCCTTTCATCAAACAGATAGCGACTGCGCAGACGGCGATCACCACCAAACCCTTTGAGCCGAAAGAATCAGGTGAAAACTGCGACAAATGCGGCGCCCCGATGCTGATTCGCGAGAGTCGGTTCGGAAAATACATGTCGTGCAAAACCTACCCCGCCTGCAAAAATAAAGTGTCCTTGGATACGTCGGGTAAAAAAATTGTTCCGGAATTAGTGGATAAAACCTGCGGAACCTGCGGAAAACAGTTGGCCAAGCGCTTTGGGCGCAGGGGCCCGTTCTTAGCTTGCTCGGCATACCCGGATTGCAAGACCACCTATTCGGTCGACAAAGAAGGCAATTTGTTCATGAAGCCGCCGCCCGTCATGACCGATATTAAGTGCGAAAAGTGCGGTAAGCCGATGCTTAAACGCATTGGAAAGAGGGGCCCGTTTATCACCTGTTCGGGCTTTCCAAAATGCCGTAATCTTAAGAAGGCTCCCGCCGGTCTATAATCACGGCGTGCTTCAGTTCATTCAACGCTTTCTCCTCCACATTCGCGCCGAACGAAATGCGTCGCCTCACACGCTGCGCGCTTATCAGCATGATTTAAACGGTTACGTCCGTTTTTTAAGCGAAAAGTATCCCAAACTTTCCTTGGAGCGCAGCCACCGCCTGGTAGTCCGCGATTATTTGGCGCACCTCCATGAAAAGGACCATGAGCGAGCGACTTTTTTGCGTGCGGTAGCGGTCCTGCGCGCTTTTTATAAGTTTCTCCTGCGCGAAGAGCTGATCACGGAAACGCCGTTTGTCGCCCTCCCCATGCCCAAACAAGAAAGAAAACTGCCGGGCTATTTGACCGAAGATGAAGTCCGCGCTGTCTTGGAAGCGCCGGCACTGGCCCATGACAAAGAAGCCCTGCGCGATACGGCCTTGCTGGAGTTGCTCTATGGGTCAGGGCTTCGAATTCAAGAACTCTGCGGTTTACGTGTGGATGATTTGGACCTCTGGGGCGGGACCGTTCGAGTTTTCGGAAAAGGCAGCCGAGAACGGCTGGTTCCCGTAGGGGGCGTTTCGCTCAAAGCGCTGCATGCCTATCTTCAAAGCAGAAAAGAAACTTCCTCCTCCCGCGGGGCAGCTCTTTTTGTCAACAAAACAAACCGTCGCATAAGTGAGCGGGGGGCCCGAAATATCGTTTATAAATGGGCCACAGACGTTGCTCTGCGGCGTAAAGTCCGCCCGCACGCGTTCCGCCACGCCTTTGCCACGCACCTTTTAGACCGGGGGTGCGACCTGCGGACCGTACAGGAAATGCTGGGACATAAGAATTTAGCCACCACTCAGACTTACACCCACATCAGCCCCGAACACCTAAAAAAGGTCTACGAAAAAACATTCCCTCGGGCCTAAATCCCCCTCGGTCCCCCTTTTTCAAAGGGGGAAGTCCATAAATCATTGGCCCCTCCCTTTGAAAAAGGGAGGCTGGGAGGGATTTTGCTTCTGTAACGAAATGTTAAAAAGCATTGACAATACAAGCAGTCGCCGTTAGACTAACCCAACGGAATGGAGGATTTTTAGATATGAAAACACGGATTTTGTTAGTCGAAGATGATCCTGCGCTTCGAAAACTCCTGAAAGAAGCCCTTCCGGAGAGCATTTTTGTCATCGATATTTCCGAGACCGGACGCGAAGGCCTAGATCTCATTTCGAAACGCAAACCCGATTTAGTTCTGCTGGACTGGAACCTCCCCGACCTAAACGGTTTTGAAGTCTGCAAATTCATCAAACAAAACAAGGACACCTCGCACATCCCCGTCATCATGGTGACCGCCTATTCGGAGCTTAACCGTAAAGTCTCCGCGCTGGACGTCGGGGCGGATGATTACATCACCAAACCCTTTGAAATTGAAGAATTAATTGCCCGCGTGAAAGCGGTTTTGCGGCGCCGCCAAGGCGGCGCGCCCGAAGAGGCCATCACAAAGGGCGGGATTGTGATCAATTTGACCACTTATTCCGTGGATGTGGAGAAAAAACCCATTGTGCTTACCGCCAAAGAATTTGACCTCCTTTATGTGCTTATGAAAAATGCCGGCCGCATTTTAACGCGTGAATTTTTACTCGAACGCATTTGGGGTTATGCTGTGGACGTTTCGACCCGCACGGTCGATGTGCACATTCGCCGTCTGCGCAAAAAGCTGGGAACGAAATGTGCTCAGAACATCCAGACGTTCCGCGGAGTGGGCTACAAATTTAAGGACGATGGCCGCTGATGCCCTCCTGGCATGGAATCCAAAGCACTCATTTTAGTTGCTGACGATGAAGATGTGTTTCTCCGCCTGCTGCAGGAAGCGCTGACGACCGTGTCCTACCGCGTGGTGACCGCAGGTAACGGTGCCGAGGCGTTGGAAAAAGTCCGCCACACCCCCCCCGATCTTGTGGTGTTGGACGTCAACATGCCCAAGATGGACGGTTTTTCGGTCTGCGAAGCGATTAAGTCGGATGTGGTGCTGCGGCATATCCCAGTGTTGATGTTAACCGCCCAACGAGGGGTCAGTTCCAAGGTTCTCGGCTTGGAGCATGGGGCGGATGATTACCTGACCAAGCCCTTTGACATGGAGGAGCTTTTAGCGCGCATCCGCTCGCTTCTGAGGCGCGCCAAGTTAGATTTGGAAGCTAACCCCTTAACCAAGCTTCCCGGCAACGTATCCATCGAAAAAGAAATTTTGCACCGCCTGGGCACGCAGGCGCCTTTTGCCGCGCTCTACGTCGATTTAAACTCGTTTAAGGCGTATAACGACGTCTACGGCTTCGTCAAAGGGGATGACGTGATTCGCGAAACAGCCCGTTTGATCCGTGCGGTGTCCGAACCCGATGGCGGTTTTGTCGGTCACATTGGGGGGGACGATTTTATCGTCCTGACGACACCCGAACATGCGGAGGCGCTTTCGAAGAAAATCATCCAGGCCTTCGATGCGAAAAGCCCCGAGTTTTACAAAGAAGAGGACCGTGCGCGCGGTCACATCATGACTAAAAACCGCCAAGGCCAAGAAACGCGCTACCCGCTTTTGTCCGTGGCGGTGGGTGTCGTCACGAACCGCCACCGTAAAATTTCCTCGTTAGGTGAAGTCAGCACGATTGGCGCCGAAATGAAAGGATTTGCCAAAGAGCAGAAAGAAAAAGGAAGTTTTTACGCCATTGACCGGAGAACTTCTTGAAGTACAAGATTTTAATCGTCGAAGATCAAAAAGCCGATGCCGAGGCGCTCGCCGCCATCTGCCAGCAGGCCGGTTTTCAAACTTCGCATGCCGACTCCGGTGAAAAAGCGCTGGAAATGGTGTGGTCGTGGAAGCCGGACATGCTGTTGCTCGATTTGGCCTTGCCGGGCATTAACGGCAAGGAAGTCTGCCGGATCCTTCGTGAGGATGAACGCGGCCGCTTGATTCCCGTGATCATGGTCTCTGCCGCCAAAGAGCGCGCCGATATCTTGGCGGGTTTTGCCGCCGGAACCGACGATTACATTCCAAAACCCATCGAAGTGCAAGAGCTCATTGCCCGCATGAATGCGGTGCTCCGCCGATATCACAAAAAAGGCAGCGAGGGCGAAGTGCTTAAAGTCGGGAAAGTGTCACTTGATTTATCGAAGCACCGTGTCGAGGTGGATGGCTCGCAGGTGAAACTCACCGGCAAAGAATTTGGTCTTCTCGAAGTAATGATGAAAAAATCCGGCCGCGTGCTTTCCCGCCAATTTCTGCTCGAATACGTTTGGGGCTACGAAGAAGAAGTGCTCACCCGCACCATCGACATGCACATCGCCAGACTCCGCCAAAAACTAGGAAATGAGGGCCGGGAGAGAATTCAGACGGTAGAGAGGTTTGGCTACCGTTTTTCGGACGAATAAATAATCAAAATCGGTATTGGTATCGGTATCGGTATTGGTATCGGTATCGGGGAGTATAGAGCATCGAGCCTCGATATCGAGTGCTCGATCTCGATGCTCCATATCGAATCTCCCCGATACCGATACCGATACCGTCAGTTCTGAATTTAATCAGTATTCGTTCGCGAGTGGTGTTGCGCCGTATTTATTGGCCGAGGAGGCCACCAAAAGGCCATTGAGCGCATCGGGCCCATCCAGCCGGCCGGACTGCACGGCGGAAAGCATTGCCATTTGAGTCTGGAAAGACTTTTGGACTTCGGGATTGGGGACCGGCTTTCCGTTTTGCCATACAAAGAAGGGAATGTAGCTTTGCCCGGGGACGCTTGGGGCCGAAATATTTAAGCTTCCTTTCAATGTAAAAACCTGCGCGTGGGTCATCGCGTTGCCGCTGCGGTCGACACCGGCAGAAGAGGCAATCATGACGCGTCCCGTCGCCGGTTCGACAAACGTGACCGGGCCTTTGGCGTCGATATTTTGCGCCCGTGTCACTTGGCCTTGCATCATTTGGTTTAAATGGTAAGACGGCATCGTGATCTGGGCCAAGGTCGGTTGAGGCATCCCCTGCCGCCATCCAGCGGCCATGGCAATGGCCCCTGCCGCCAGGAAAACAATCGGCCCCGCGGCCCAAACAATCGGCTGTAGCGCATTGTTCAACTTTTCGGCCGCGATCTCCGCCGGCGGCCTCTGCGTGAAATAGGCAACGGCAAACATCGCACCCATAACGGCCAATGTCACTGCGGCTGTAAGGGGGTTTGTAAAAAGAGCAAACATCCCAGGGTTGCTTGAAAGAAACCCCATCCCACTCATCACAGATCCAACACCGGCTGACATCCCAAAGGCCGTCATCCCGATGTTTGCCACAGCCCCCATCGAAAAACCATTGGCAAAAACAGACTGGGCTAGACGATAAGTGGAATACGCGCTTAAGCCCAAGCCCATGGCCCCCAGAGACGCTCCTACCCAGGGGTTGTTGTGCAAGAACATGGCCGCTTGCGCGCGCGCCAATGTGAAAGTATTTACCGGTAGTCCTGCGGCGGAGGTCGCCAAATAGGCCAAGGTGACGTCGTAGGACATTTGAGACAGCCCCTGCAGGGCCAGGTTTCCAAATCCGCTGACCGCACTGAGTTGCGAGAAGATGCGGTCCAGCATGCTGGGGCTTCTGGGTGCGACGCCAGGGTCTGTCGCTGTCCCGCCTGTCGTTGAGGCGCTTGGTGTGCTCATAACGATAGTTTGCGCTTCCTTTATTGCGTGCGTGTTACAAGTTCGTGATTAAATCATGCCTAAAAATAAGCCATTTTCGGTTTACAAAACGTTTACAAGAGCATAATACAGTCGTGACAGTCTCCGGGTAAACTCCTTTTGCAGGAGTATCGCGGAGGATAAAACTATGGAACGAAGACTTCTCATGATCGACGACGACATTGCCCTCGGTAAATTGGTTCAAGAATTTATGACCAACGAAGGCTGGAGCTGCTACTGGGTAGACAACGGCGAAGAAGGCTACCAAGAAGCCCTGGCGCTCAAACCCGATGTTGTCCTCCTCGACTTAAACCTCCCCGGGGTCGGCGGCATGGAGCTTTGCCACCGCATGAAAGGCGACCCGCGCCTTTCGCACATTCCCATCGTCATTTTAACCGGCGCCTACAAAGAAGTGCGCGACCGAGTGCGCGGCCTAGAACGCGGCGCCGATGACTATATTTTAAAGCCTTTCGATTTAGACATCCTGCTGGCTCGCTTGAACAGTATTTCCAGGGTTAAAGGCAAAGTCGCTTAAAGTTCAATGATCTCTAAAATGAAAAACCCGACCGATTGGTCGGGTTTTTTATGGTCAATGGAAATAACTCAACATCATTTCGGTTTGGAATTCGTCTTGTTTCTAGCCGCGGCTTCTAGGATGGCTTTGGCGCCTACGCTGGCATTGACGGCCGTAGCGCCGTTGGCCAGGTTGTTGGAATCTTTAATGGCCTTAGCAAACATTGGGTTCGCTACGCGTTTGCCCGTGGCGGGGTCGGTGATTAAGGCCGGGATGTAGGCTTTGTCCCCGGGGTTGGTAATCGTCACGGGCCCCGCAAAGGTGAAGGTTTCGACCTTATCAATGGCATTGCCGTTGGCGTCCGTCCCCACACGGTTCACCCACATCATGCGCGTGGGGGTGCTGCCTTCGCCTTGCTGCACAAACACGCTGGAATAGCGGTTGCCGTCGTTGATGGTCGTGCCCGTCGCTTCCGAAAGGGCCTTCGTCAACTGAATTTGCGGCATCGAAAGCGACTGGTACGCCGGCGCATTGGGCCCCAAGTTGATGCCCATGCTAGAAAGCGCAACGCCCGCGGTCAAAAGCATTACCGGGCCCGGGTTCCAGATGGAGGGCTCCATGTCGTTGTTGAGGTCGTTTAGGGCGATTTCGTCGCTGGATTTGCGGTTTCTAAGCCACGACAAAAGCACGAAAACACCGGTAACAATCGCTGCAGCCATGGCCGGATTATCTGAAAGCCACTTTAAGCCACCAAAAAGTTTATTGCCAAAAGAGTTTCCAGCTAAGTTCTCGGCAGAGGTTCCGCCTAGCCACTTTGGCATAGATGTTTGTAATCGGAAAATAAAACCATCCTTCGTCAAGAAGTCATTCATGAACTTCAAGGATGTGGCGAGTCCCGCAAACGATGCAATCGCTCCAACCGCAGAACCTGTTGAAGCCCCATTTTTAAAAATATTATTCCACGATGCGCTGGTGCCAAAGATAGATGTCGCAAAACCAGTTAAGCCGCCGAAAAATTTATTTCTGGCTGCAAGGTAATCTTTATTCCACTTCTCAACCATTCCTTCGATGCGGATGTCCGTTTGGCGCTGCGTCCACATTTCGTCAAGGACCGATTGTGCTTTGTCCGCATTCTTCGTCAGACCTGCATCAATCTCGTTATCGGCCCACTCAGGGCGAGCTACGGTTCTATAGTGGTTTTCGGCATCAAAATAGGCTGTTTGAGAAGTGCCCATTTCGGCGGAGGCCTTTTGCATATTTGTAAGTGTTTGGCTGCGTTGCGCAGCTAATCTGTCGAGCTCGAATTCAAGTTCTAGGATTTTAGGCTTATTTTGGAAGGCGACAGTGCCGCTCAAATCAATGCGTCCTGCCAAATTTAACTCATTAAGGCTGTTCTGATAAAGTTCTGTAAGCCGGTCAATTTCATTGAGATTGCTTTTGAATGACGCGGAATCCACCGAAACTCTATTCCATCTGCTTTCAACATTATTTAAATTCTGTCGGGCTTGGTTTAAATTGTTCGAGGCGATTTGTTCGGGCGATAGCCCTGTGGAACTCGTGTGCGGTATTCTTGGCGCTTGTGTGGTAGACGCTTGTCCCGTGAAGGGATCCTCTTGATGCTTTAAATCAATGTCGCCATTCGTTGTGTTCCCACCCTTTTTTTTCAAGGAAAGCAATAAAGAAGCGGGTTGCGTCAGTCCCAACATCGTTTGCAAGAAATTGCTGCTGCCGCCGGCGGCGGCTTGTTGAGCATTTCCCGTGAGGCTTTGAATCTGTTGTTGGATGCTGGCGCCGCCATCGGAGGACATGGCTTGGATGGGGTCGATGGTTTTTGTGTTGCCGGTTTTGATGTTGCGCAGGATGACGTTGTTGGCTTTGTCTAGCCCGTCTAAAGCGTATTCGTCGTTTCCGCTGCCGATAGTGGTGACGGTGCCGTCTTGCTTTAAATAGAAAAATTTCTCAATAAATAAATTGGCTTTGGTGCCGCGCAAAAGCGCGAGTTTGGCTTCAATGGCGGCTTGGATATGATCAATGGCCATGGCGACACCTCGTGTGCGACGTTTGGGGCGACTTAAGTATGACGGGATTATGTTACGGCAGTGTTAAAACTGCAAGGGTGACGGCGGGTGGGCCGAAAGGCGGGAATGGCCAGTACGGCTGCGAGAGGTGCCTCTTTTTTAAAACAACAAGTTCCACTCGCCGCCGTACTGGCCATTCCCGCCGTTTGGGTATGCCGCCGTACGCCGTGCTGCCACCCCGCCTGCCCTTAATGTTTTTAACCCAAAAGACCCACTCCCGTAACCATTTCGTAACATTGAAAAGGTACCCTAAGGCCCAGGACCTATGACCCAGGAAGAACGCAGACTGCAGAGAGTAAGGAAAGCAGAAGTCAGGAAGAGGAACCGACTCTTTCTGCGATCTGATGTCCTTGCTCTCCTTGCTCTGTGCTTTCTTGCCTCTCAACCCGTTTACGCCGCTGGAAACCCCACGATCGAGAAGGGAAAAGCCCTTTTTGAAAGCGGGCAGTATATGGCCGCGCTCGGCGAGTTCATGACCGTGCTTCGCAGTGAGCCTTCCGACCCGGAAGCGCGGCGCTATCTTCGGTTGGTGGTCGATGCCATGCGCCAAAGCGCTCTGGGTGCTACGGGGAACCTTAAGGCTTCCAACCAGGCGCCGGTGATGGACCAGGCTGTGACCGCCCAAGTGCGGGCCTTGCTTCAAAAACGAGCCCTATTATCCCTCGATTTAAAGTCGTTGCCGGGCATCGCGGTTGACATCACGGAAAATCTCGCTCAAATCCGGATGGATAGCGCCCTCTTATTTGCCCCCGGAAGCGGCGGTTTAAAGGAAGGCGGCATTCCGGTGCTAGACCGTGTCTCGGCGTGGCTTAAGACGTTTGGCGAACAGCCGGTGATCGTCCATATTTATCCGGATGAACTGCAGGAGGCGGGGACCAACGGAAACCTCTTTTTGCGGCGGTATTCCGAACTTTACGGGTTCTTGGTGGAAGAGCGTAAAATCGAACCCAAACGTTTTGTGAGCGCGAACTTACTTAAAGGAGAAACCGCCCCAGTGGTCGCGGTCTCCACGCGCGCTGAGGTGGTGATTGAAACCTTTGGCGCCCAGACCGCCCTCTTAGACGGTATGCCGGCAGCGCTCCCCAAGCACGTCTTAAACCGCTTTTTGGAATTTTCCATTGAAGCCTCCAAAACCGTCTTTAACCCGGTCGAGGGGGAATGGGCCAACTTAGATGTTGCCGCCGTCACTCGTTCGGGTCTGCGCCAATGGTCGTTTCAAATCGTCCCAGCTAAGGCCGGGCAAAAATGGCAGGCGCTATCCTTAAAAGGAAACGAAAATGTGCTGCGGCGCATCAGTTGGGATGGCCGTGAGGAAAAAACCGGCCGTTTTGTGCCCGCGGGGACATACCGCTGCCGTCTCCAGGCAACCGACAGCGACGGGAAAATAAAAACGGCCGAATTGGCGATTCGCGTCGTCCATAGCGGCAATGTGGCGGTCTATCAACCCAAAGGGCCAGCGGCGCTGGCCGCAAAAGTGAAGCCGAAGACTCAGGCGAAAACAAAACCGGCGGCCACCCAACCAGAACCCGACCCGGCGGTGGAGACAGCCGCCTCAGAGACGGTTCCCGAATCCGATTCCCAAGCCATTTGGAAGCAAGTGATCCAATTTGATTCTGGCGACGCCGTGATCCAGCCGTCGCTTAAAGCATCACTCGAGCGTATCGCCAAGACGCTCGAAGTCTACCCGCTTCAAAAAGTGCGCATCATGGGCTTTGCCGAAAACAACGAGCCGGATGCGCTCACCTTGGCCAAAAAGCGTGCGGATGCCATCCGGCAGGCGCTGGTGGGTGAATACAAGGTAAAGCCTGAGCGCGTGTTAAGCGCGGGCGGTCAGGTGACGGCAGAACCCGGCGGCAGCAAAGTCGAACTGTCGATCACCAATTGACCATGGCCACAGCAATCCCTATGGAAGAAGCCCTCTCCGCCTCCCAAGTGGCGGAAACCCAGGATGGCTTAGAAAAGCAGGTTCGGCGGGGCCGGCTGCTTTATAAGCTGCTCGCTGTCTTTCTAACGCTTTCGATCCTGCCGCTTTTGGTGACGGGTTTTCTCCTGGTCCGCGCCGGCGACCGCGCCATTCAAAAACAAATCATCAGCGCTAAAACCGGCATCGCTCAAAAAGTCGCCGCAAGCGTGACCAGCTACATAGACGATAAACGCAACACGCTTCAAATCGTCCATAAGTCGAGTGATTTTTTAAGCATGAACGCGGCGCGCGAGCAGGAAATTTTAAGCACGGTGATGAACGCTTACCCGATGTTTATGCGTTTACAGGTGATGGATTTAAAAGGCCGCGAAGTGGCGGCTGTAGACCGCATGGGGGACACGCGCCGGCGCGACACACGCATTCGGCAGGAAGCTTTGCGCGCGACCCGCGGCTTAACCGATTACATGGGGCCCGTCTCCCGCTCTCCGGAAGGCTACCCACAAATTGTGATCGGCGTTCCCATTGAAAAAATCCCCGGGCGTCCTTTAGGCACATTGCTCGGGGTGGTCAACCTCATCGATTTAAGTTCGTTGGTCAAAGGCATCGCCATCGACCAAATGGGGTATGTTTTTATCGTAGACCCCGCACGCAAACAATTGGTGGCGCACCCCGACATCCAAACGCTTTTGTCCGCCGACCCGCCGCCGGAGGTCCGCGCGGCGGCGCTCGCCCCCGAAGGTTCTCGCCAAGGCGCGCTCGAATTCAAAGATCAAGCCGGCCATAAGTTTTTAGCCACCTATGCCGATGTGCCGAAGCTGGGTTGGCGGGTTTTTGTACAGCAGCCAGTGGAGGAAGCCTATGGCGCGTCGCGCCAAATGCGCCGCCAGGTGGGCCAGGTCCTCTGGGTCGTGCTTTTGGCGACGCTGGGCCTTGGGTTTCTCATCAGTCAGTGGATCACCCGACGCGTGCGTCAGCTGCAGTCGGCTGTCGAACAAGTCGCCGAGGGTCATTTCGACATCACGCCGGTCCCCACGTCCAACGATGAATTTGGGTCTTTAACCCAAGCGTTTAGGTGGATGGCCGCGATGCTGAAAGAAAAAACGGCCAGCCTTGTTTCGGCTCAGCGGGAACTGCAAACCTGGAACATTGAATTGGAGCGGAGAGTCGATGAGCGGGCCAAGCGTCTTAAGGAAACCCAGGACCAACTGATTGCCCAAGAAAAGCTAGCGGTACTGGGGCAGATGGCGTCGGTGGTGGGCCATGAACTGCGAAACCCTTTGGCGGTCATGAACAACTCGGTTTATTTGCTTAAGGGCAAGCTGATGAAAACGGCAGAAATGGACGGTGGCGACCCAAAAATTGCCAAACATTTAAGCGTGATCGAATCCGAGATTGTCAAATCCAATACGATTATTCGCGATGTTTTAGACTTTGCCCGCAACCGGACCTTAAACGCGGCCCCACGTAAAATCGATGAATTGGTGACGAAGGCCCTTGAACGTATTCAGATTCCACCCGAGGTTAAAGTCGACCGTAGTCTTACCTTAGGGGATCTGGAAGTGCCGGTTGATGAGGATGAACTGCGCCAAGTGCTGGTAAATTTGATGGAAAACGCTTGCCAAGCGATGGTTTCAGGGGGTAGGCTGTCCGTGGGCACTAAGGCCTATAACGGCAGCCAGATAGAGATTTCTATTGGTGATACAGGGTGCGGAATTCCGCAAGAGCATTTGAACAAGATCTTTGCGCCCTTTTTCACCACCAAAAGCCGCGGGACGGGCTTGGGGTTGGCCGTCGTTAAAAAAATTATTGATCGCCATCAAGGCGTTCTGGAGGTCCAATCGGTGGTGGGAGAAGGCACGACATTTAGAATCCGCCTTCCCCGCCAAACAAAAGCGTCATGAGTAATAACCCTGCCATCCTTTTAATTGATGATGACCCGCTGATTTTAGAAACCGCCGCGGATATTTTAGAGGACGCGGGTTACCCCGTGACCAAGGCCGCCAATGGCGCCGATGCCATGCGGGCGTTGACCCAAGCGGCTTTTCCCGTGATTGTGGCCGACTTCCAATTGCCGGACACCACCGGTTTGGAAATCGCCCGAAAAGCCCGTGAAATCGATGAGACGACCAGCGTTATTTTGATCACGGGGCACGCGTCTTTGGAAATGGCGGTCAAAGCCATTCAGGAATCCGTTTATGACTATTTGATCAAGCCGGTCGACCCGGCGCAGCTTAAAAAAACGGTCGACAAGGCTCTCGAGAAACAGTGTTTGACATCGGAGAATCGCCGTTTGCTGGGCGACTTGCGAAGCGCCAATGAGGCGATGAAGCGGCTTAACTCGCTTAAAATGAAAATGCTTACGGTGATGTCGCATGATCTGCGCACACCACTTTCAAGCATCCGGGGGTATTCGGAGCTTCTTAAATCCGGCGTCAAAGGCAAACTTTCCGACACGCAAAAAAAGATGCTCGACATCACGATCCAGGAGTCCGACCACTTAAACGGCCTGATCGGGGAATTGTTGGATTTAGCCAGTATCGACGCGGGCCATCTAACCGTCGACTTGCGTCCTACGTCGTTCGATCAGATCTTGGACAAAGCCATGGCCCGCGCGCGCCTTGCGTCAGAAATGAAAGAAGTGCCCTTGGAGCTCGTTGTGGGCGCCGATATGCCGATGGTCAAGGCCGATCTTCCGCGCTTAGTTCAGGTGATTTCTAATTTGCTGCGCTCTTCTCTTAAGTATTCCGTCAAAGGAGGGCGGATTTTTCTACACACTTTTTTGAAAGAAGAAACCATCGAACTTAAGATTTCCTATGCCGGGCAAGGGTTTGCTCCGGAAGAGCTTAAAACCATTTTCAATGCGGAAAAATCGCCGGATGAACCCAAAGGGTCGCGCGACGGTTTGCGTATTACACTGGCGATTGCACGGGAAGTGTTGGCCGCGCACGGCGGCTTACTTCATGTGGACAGCCGAGGGCCCGAGAACGGCGCATCGTTCTCGCTCACCCTGCCGATTTCGAAAGATGTAAACGGAGCCGTCACCCCGGCGGATCGTTAGCCTGGGTCTAGCGGCGTTAGCTTAAGACACTGGATCCCGGCTTACGAATTGCCGGGATGACGGCAACATAGGAGGTCGTTGAAGATGCTTCGTAAGAAATTTCAATTGTGGTGGGAAGACTATAAATTGTGGGTTATTGTCGGCCTGATTCTTTCTGTTTTGGGGGTGTTTAGTTTCATCGGTCTCATGTTCCTTGATTCGTATTACCGGATGATCCTGCTGGCGACGATGCCGCTCGAATCGTTCAAGATGATCATTTGGTCGATTGTCAGCGCCTTCTTTTTTGTTCAGCTGGTCTATAAAAACGGCATGAGCATGGGCGGCAAAACCGGCAGCATCATCGACCCCAAAGAAATCAAAATCGGGTTTAACGATGTCATCGGCTTGACCGAAGCCAAGCGGGAAGCGATGGAAGTGGTCAGTCTAATCAAAGACCGTGCCAAGATTCGCAGGATCGGCGGGAAAGTCATCAAGGGGCTTCTCATGGTGGGGCCTCCCGGATGCGGCAAAACGTATTTAGCCAAAGCCATTGCCGCGGAAGCGAAGGTGCCCTTTCTCTCCATCTCCGGAAGCGAATTCGTGGAGGTGTTTGTGGGCGTCGGCGCAAGCCGTGTGCGCAGTCTCTTTAAAAAGGCCAAAGCCTTGGCCTACATGCACGGCTCGGCGATTATATTTATTGATGAAATGGATGCCATCGGCAGCCAGCGGCGGTTTTCCGCGTTTGGGAGTTCAGAATCAGACAACACTTTGAACCAAATCCTAGTCAATATGGATGGGCTCGATAACGAAAAGGGCGGAAGTGTGATTGTGATCGGCGCCACCAACGCGGCCGAAGGGGTGCTTGACCCGGCTTTGCTTCGCCCAGGACGTTTTGACCGGCGCATCAACATCACCAAACCCAATTTGCGTGACCGTGAAGCCTTATTTACGTATTACGTGAAAAAAATTAAGGTCGATCCGGCCATCGACTTGGGGCGCCTGGCGCGGCGCTGTGTCTGGAAATCCCCTGCGGATATCGAAAATATCGTCAAAGAAGCGGCGCTCATTTCCATTCGAAATGGCCGCGACATGGTGATTTATAAAGATTTCTCGGAAGCACTCGAACGAGTGGACATGGGCTTGGCCACCGGCTTGGAATTTACGCCGCTCGAAAAAGAACAAACCGCGTATCACGAGGCGGGCCACGCTATTTTGCGTTATATGGTTAACCCCACCGATGACGTCTTTAAGGTCACCATTAAAACCCGCGGCGGCGCGCTCGGCATTACCTACCACAGCCCGCGTGAAGAACTGTATTCGGCCTCACGCGACATGATGGTTGCCGATATCAAAGCCACGTTGGCCGGCTATGCGGCCGAGAAGGTGAAATACGGCTATACCACGACCGGTGTCTCCGGGGACTTCCGTCAGGCGATGGCCAAAGCGTCCCATATGGTGTGGACGCTCGGGATGGGCAAAAGCGGGCTCATCGGGGACTACACGGCCCTTTTGGGCGATTCTCGCAGCGGAAATTCGCAAGTCTCGGAAGCCATGAAAGACCGGCTAAACATGGAAACGCAGGACATTTTAAGGAAAGCGCTGGAGGAAACCGAAGCGCTTTTGGTGCGAGAGCGCGTTTTGTTGGACGCCTTTGCTAAAGAACTGATGGAGCGGACCGAATTGGATTTTGATGAAATCGAGGAAATCTTTAAAGCCCATGGAAAAGAACGCGCGCACGCCTAAATCCCCCCCGGCCCCCCTTTTTCAAAGGGGGGAGAGTCCGGAATTTATTAGCCCCCCTTTGAAAAAGGGGGGTAGGGGGGATTTTCGATTTAGCGTGATCGCAGTAGCTCTGGCTGTTGGTTTAACCGGCTGCCGGAAGGCCTTTGAGCCGACTTACCCGGCCAGCAAGCAGGCGGAGTCGGTCGTCCAAATCTGCGCAAAGGATTACAAACGGCTGGTTCAAGCGCGCCGGGCCGACAAAAGCCTGCAAATTATGATCTCCTACATGGGGGACGTGGAATCGGATTTAACCGGAATCGAAAAGAAAGCTTCCGATGTGCTCGAGGACCTGCTGCAGGCTGGCACGCGGGTGGCTCTTTCAACGGAAGACCCGCCGGAGTTTATCGAAGTGTTTTTGCGCCACCCTGTGACCGGCACCGCGTTTGGCATTTGGCGTTATGTGGGCGATGTGCGGCGCTTCATGCACACGGACTTTCCAACGCTGGAGTCGGTGGAACGCATGGTCATGGTGCGCGACCAAGTGGACTTGGATGCCTGGCCGCCCGCGGTCAGCATGTCGGAATTTTTAGCCCGGCAGATTGTCCAGCGCGTCAAGCGGCAAGCAGGGGTAGAAGCCCGGGAAGATTTGTCGGAGCCTGGGGTCCTTGGCATTGTGGTGGAGGATTGGTCAGCTTTTATCCGCCAGGAAACGCGCGACCGGGTGATGGAGATGGTGGGGCAATCGTCTAAATCCGTTTTGGAGTCGTACCGCTTTCAGGGGTTTTCCGGCGTCGTTTTAAGGGACGGCAAAGGCGCAGCACTTAAAAGGTGGGCTTTATGAACAAGGGACGGGGGAAAAGAGGAACACGTATGGGCGACGAAAAGAAAAACGGTGCCGTAGCGACCGCGTCACGCAGTAGCAGCAGCAGCGCTAAAAAGACAGACAAGGTCCGGCTGCTTCTGGCCGACGATCACTCGCTCTTCCGCGCGGGATTAAAGGATCTCCTGGATGGGACGTCTAATTTTTCCATCATAGGCGAAGCCGCCACGGGCCCCGAAGCGCTCGAGATGGTCGAAAAAAAACAGCCGGATATTGTGCTCATGGACATCCGGCTCCCTGGCATGGACGGCATTACGTGCACCCGTGAAATTAAAAAGAATCATCCGGAAGTGACGGTGTTGGTGCTTTCCATGTATGACGACGAATCCCACGTGCTGGAAGCCTTTAACGCCGGCGCCAACGGGTATTTGTCAAAGCTCCTCTCCGCGCAGGACCTCGTGCGGGCCATCGACACCGTGCATCAGGAAGGCTACTTAATCCCTGGCAACATCATGACGCGCTTGATGGGGGGAATTCGAAAACTCGACCTCTCCGCCATGGAAGATGCCAATGGGGTGGTGACTAAGTCCGAGCTTCGGGTGCTTTCAAGCCTGGTGCAGGGCCGTTCCAACAAGCAAATTGCGGAGGAGATCTTCGTCTCCGAGAAGACGGTCAAAAACCACCTCAACCACCTCTTTAAGAAGCTCGGGGTTAAAAACCGGACTGAAGCGGTGGTCAAAGCCATCGAGCGCGGATTGGTGTCGATGCAGTAGGAGAAGCCGATCGATCCTAATTAAGGCCGGGGTCGGTATCGGTATCGGGGAGAATGGAGCATCGAGAATGGAGAATTAAGTTCCGATTCTCTAAGCCCGAAGCCCGAAACTCCCCGATACCGATACCGATACCG
>CAYTWA010000001.1:624191-654223 GCA_964441955.1 uncultured Elusimicrobia bacterium | reverse complement strand
GTTCCGATTCTCTAAGCCCGAAGCCCGAAACTCCCCGATACCGATACCGATACCGTTTGCTTTTATTCCGCCTGCTCCAAATGAAACGTCACGCCCTTAAACTTCCCCGCAAAGAAGTTATACAGCACGCATAGGAGCGTCACCACCAAGGACACGACGATCGTATAGACCACCGTAAAAATAAGCGCGCCGACTATTTTTTGCCACCAAAGCGCAAGGGCCATGCTGGGGTTGGGGAACACAAAAAACGTCAAGAGCGACAGCAGAAACCCCAGGATCACAAAGATCCGCGAGGCATTGATCAGCATCGGCAGCGGGTGGATGAACTTGATTTCGTATTTCATGGAACCTCCGTTTTCCTTTAAGATGGCCTTAACGCAATAACGGTCTTCACCAGGCGCGCTTCCTCTTCCGGCGCGCGCACGATCACGGCTTCATAAGGCTTTTCTTGGTAGGTCACCGATCCGCGAAATAGCTGGCCTTCGTTTTGAAAAGCTTGCGTCATGAGGCCCGCGAAGGCTTCATCGGAGAGCAAATCGAGCAAATGACTGCCCACCGCGCTCACATCGGCTCCTGGGGCGCCCGTGTCCGTCAAAATACGGTTGTCGCGGTCGGCGGCCAGAATGCGCAGTTCCGGCATAAAAGAAAGCGCCAGCCGTTCCACCCAGCGCCGTTCGCTGTCGGCGTTTACGGAATGGCCGGCGCGTTGCTCATCCCACCCGGAGCGAATGCGTGTGAGCAGTTCATTGATGGACCCGTTGAGCGACCCCCACTCATCCGGCATTTCGGGCAAGCCGGCGTCGAGGGTGGCTGGGTTAATCATCGAAATGCCCGAGCGAAGGCGCGTCATGGGGCGCACCACCCAGCGCCTAAACCCCCAGTGAACCCCGCCTACAAACATCGACAAAATTCCAAACGACACCATGAGAAAGCTGGCTTGGCCGCTTTTGACTTGCTGGTCGATATGGCGGAAGGTGAACTCCAGCCGAACGGCGCCCAGAGGTTGAATTTTGCCGCGCACTTTAAGCGGACAGACGAGCGTCATGCCGTTCGTGGATTTGGATTGGCTGGCCACCCCATCGCCGGATTCAAATGCCTTGAGCAGCAGGGGGTCTTCTAGGGTGGTGGCGACTTTTTCCGAATCCGCGTGGTAGCGGATTTCACGTTTTTCGTCGACCACAATCACCGAGGCGACTTCCGGGTCTTCCTCGAGGCGGGTAATCACTTGCTGAAGCGTGACGTCGTCGTTTCGCGACAGGGCGTCTGCAATTAAGAACGCGTAAAAATTCGTGACAAAGGTGGCCTTCTCCGAAAGCCTCAATTGAAGCGCGGCGCGTTCATGCCGGGCAAAATAGAGCTGCGAAACGCCGATGCATAAAAGGCCGAGCAAGCCGGCGAGCCAGGTCATCTTGGTAAAAAGCGTCATGTGTAGTTTTTTCAGAAGGCCCCTCCCGGTGCGCCGCTTGATTTCATGTTTTCCCACTCTTGGCGGGCGCGTTCACAGGCCACATAAATACGTTCATTGGAAGAATCCAGTTGGCGCGCCTTTTCGCATTCTTCGAGCGCGCGGTGAAAATCTTTCACGCGCACGGCCGCCAAAATTTGCCGGTAATGCTGCATGGCCTTTTCGGGGTCCACGGGTGCGGGGGGAGGTGCCGGGGGTGGCGGTTCAGAAGGAGACGGTGGTGGGGCGGGACGAGTGCCTCCCCTGCGTCCTGCGGGTGAAGGGGGCGCGGGGGGAGGGGGAAGGAGACCTTTCTCGGCTTTGGCTTTAATCTCTTGCGCGGAGGGCACTTCCCAGTTGTAGGCAATCGTTTTCTCCGCGGCGGCTTTGGCGCCCGCGTAATCCTTCCGAGCCAGCAAGGTTTTGGCTTGGCTCAGCGACGCTTGTCCCAGCTTAAAACTTAACTTGGCCGACATTCGCCGCGCCTCCTCGTGCCGCGGGGATAGCCGCAGGAGGGCGTTATAGCTGTCCAAGGCGGGTTCGGCTTCGCCCCGGCTGAACTGGTCGTAGCCTTGCTGAGCGAGTTTCGCCACTTGGTCTTGGCGCACGGTTTTTTCCACCTTGGTCATAAGCGTCAAAAGGCCTTTTTGTTTTAACGTGGGGTCAAGGGCAATGGCCTCCGACCACGTGTCCAGCGCGTCTTCTAAATCGTTTCGGTTGTAGTGAATATATCCGGCTTCGAATTGCTTGCGGGCCAGTTCCCCGTTGATCTCTTGAATCTTTTTTTGCGCGCTGGCGTAGGTGGGGTCAATCGAAAGAGCTTCCTTATAAAAGTTGACGGCCATGATGCGGTTACCGCTTCGGCGCGCGGCGTCCCCTTGGTGCATTTTCTCGCGAATGGAGGTCGACAAAGCCTGTTTCTGGCGGTCGGTCTGCATTTTTTGGATATCCGCGCGAAGTTTGGCGGCATTGCGGTAAGTGGGGTCACGCGTGAGGATTTGCTCCAGCAGCGAACTTGCCTCCGCGAAGCGTTTTTCGTTCATGAGTTCCACGGCTTCCTGGTATTTAAACTCCAGTTCCGTGTCGCGCGCGATGTCGGATTTGGTGCTGTTGATGTAATCTTGGTACTGCGACCGGTCGGCGGAGGAGACCGCGAACACTTGAGTAGCCAAAAAGAAAAATAGGATAAAACTTCCCCCTTTGAAAAAGGGGGACCGAGGGGGATTTTTTCCGGTCTTTCGGAAAGAGAAAATCCCCCCTAACCCCCCTTTTTCAAAGGGGGGAATTACCCAGCGTATTATGTTCATCTCATCTGTCCCATAAATTCAAGTGCAATCGGTCCAAGGATGATGACAAATACGATGGGAAAGAAAAAGATGACCATCGGAAAAAGAATTTTAACGGGAATTTTACCGGCGAGCTCCTCCGCGCGTAAGAAGCGCCGCGTGCGCATATCTTCAGCGTAACTGCGTAAAACCGTGGGCAAATCACCGCCGATTTCATCGGATTGGATAATTAAGGATGAAAGCGATGTGGCATCGGGCAAATCCAAGCGCTGCGACCAGTGGACCAACACCTCTTTTCGTGAGGTTCCCAACCGATATTCTTGCACCATCAGCTGTAGTTCGTCTCGAAGCGGTCCCGCTTTCATCTTTTCTTGAATACGCTCCGTGGACACCAGCAAATCCAGACCGCTTTCGAGCGCCAACGAAAGTAAGTCGACATAGACCGGAAGTTGCCGCTGCAGCGTTGCCTTGCGGGCATCACCGCTCGCTTTAAGCCACAGCTCGGGAATAAAAAAGCCCACGAGGAGCGCTACGGGCCAAGCCCAAACTTCTCCCAGGTCTGCGATGCCCACCAGGAGCGCCGCAAAAAGCAGCATCACTTCTTTAAAGGCGAGCACTTCTTCCGCTTTCCATCGGTACGGGTGCCCTGCGGCCAGGAGGAGGTTTTCGAAGCGGTCCCGCCAGCCCAAGTGTTCCAAAGCCCAGCGATTTAAACCCGTATGACCTAACGCGCTTAACAAGCCATGGAGACCCGAACGTCCCGGCGCATGGGTATGCCTCGCGCCGGAGGGATTGCGCTTTTTACCGCTGGTCCATACATCGACAGCGCCATACAAAATGAAAAACAATGGGACCGTCAATAACAACGCGTGGCTATCCATTAGACATCCACCGTCACAATCTTTTTAGTGACCAGCAGCCCGACGCCTTCCCACAATAGCAGGCCCACGAGCGTCAGCTGCCCAACGGGTTGCTCGATAGCAGATTGCATCGTCTCCGGTGTGATCATGAAAAACAGCAAGCCGATCGCCCAGGGAAAGAACGCCAAGACCCCCACTTGAGTGCGCCCCTGCGCAGAAATAGCCTGGATTTTTCGCTGAAGTTTGGATTCCTCCCGGATTGTGATAATGAGTTGTTCAAACGTGCGAATCAAGTTGCCGCCCGTTTCCCTCTGGATCACAATTGAGCTGACCGCTGTTTCCAGAGCGCGAGAGGGGATGCGCAGCGTCATGTCGCGTAAGGCGACCTCGAGCGGCGCGCCCAAGCGGTAGGCATTTAAGGCCTGGTTGAATTCTTCCGAAATCGGCGGTTTCATGTTATTGGCGATCAGCTCGATTCCGGTGGCAATATCCAATCCGCTTTTTAGTGCGTTATTCACCAAAATCAACCCGTCAAGCAGTTGGGCATCAAATTGGTTGGTGCGGCGTTCGCGCTGAAATTTCTTAAGCAGCCCCGGCCCCGTCAGGGTCAAGACGGTTAACGTCAGGAGCGGAACCAGATTGTTCGTGAAGAAATAGATGATGCCGCCCAGCAGTAACGCCCCCACGATCAGGGGGCCTTGTTTGGCACGCTGTAGGTTGGCCCAGGCGCTTGCGCCGGAGCGCGTCGGAGTTTCTTCCATCATGCGGGTTTGGCGCCGTTCTTTCCAGGCGACAAAAAGTGGCGGAAGCACGGTGATGGCGGTCAGCATCACGCCAAAAACGGAGAGCAGAATAAAAAGATGATTAAACCCGATCATGAAGATGATTTTTTAAACGTTTTTTCATCCAGCTTTAATCCTTTGGCCTGAAGGTCTTTAAGGAACGTGGGGACGTTGCCGGTGGCCTCAAAATGGCCCACCACGTGGCCCTTTTCATCGACGCGCTCTTGCACGTAGCGGAAAATATCTTGGGAAAGGATGTTTTGGTCGTCGCGTCCAGTGACTTCGGTGACGCTCGTGACTCGCCGTGAACCGTCTTGAAGACGTGACAGCTGGACCACCAAGTGCACGGCCGATTTGATCTGTTCTCGAAGCGCCCAAATGGGCAAGTCCATCCCCGCCATCAAACACATGGTTTCAAGCCGGGTGAAGGCGTCGCGCGGGGAATTGGCATGGAGCGTGGTGAGCGACCCATCATGGCCCGTGTTCATGGCTTGGAGCATGTCGAGCGCCTCCCCGGCGCGGCACTCGCCCACCACGATGCGGTCGGGCCGCATACGCAGGCAGTTTTTGACGAGGTCGCGTATCGACACTTGCCCTTCTCCCTCCATATTGGCGGGGCGGGCTTCCAAACGCACCACATGTTCTTGAGCCATGCGCAGTTCGGCGGTGTCTTCTACCGTCACGATGCGCTCGTCATTGGGAATAAAAGCCGACAAAAGGTTTAAGACTGTGGTTTTGCCGGTGCCGGTTCCACCTGAGATGATGATGTTTTTCTTGGCCAGCACGGCTGTTTTTAAAAAATCGACCATCTCCGGGCTAATGGAATTCATGCGGACCAAATCGTCCGAGTTAAAGGCCCGTTCGGGAAACCGGCGGATCGTAATGGAAGGGCCGTTGACGGCTAAGGGGGGGATGATCGCATTGACGCGCGAGCCGTCTTTAAGCCGAGCGTCCACGAGCGGCACCGACTCATCAATGCGGCGCCCCAGGGGGGCAATGATGCGCCGAATCACCTGGACGACATGGTTGTTGTCGATAAAACGCTTGTCCGACAAAATGATTTTGCCGCGTCGTTCGACGAACACTTGGTCGGCGCGGTTAACCATAATTTCGGTGATGCTTGAATCGCGCAGGAGTTCTTCCAGGGGCCCAAGTCCCAAGGCTTCATCCACCAGCTCTTTAACCAACTGTTCACGGTCTTCGCGCGTTAGGGTGAGTTCTTTTTGTTTGCCAATGAGGCCGTTTACCGTGCTTTCGACGCTCGTTTTAAGCTGCCGTTCCCGCACCGGGTCGCCTTTGGTGTCCAAATCGATGCGTCGTAAATTGAGTTCTTCCACCAGTTCGCGGTGCAGCGCTTGTTTGGTTTGGTCCCAGGCGGCACTCTTTTCTTGCTGAAGCCGGCTGGCCAATTCCTGCTGCAGGGCGGCATTGGGCACCGTGACGCTGGTCGATAAAGTCCCCGTCTGAGCAAGGCGAGGGATGTTTCCTTGACCGGTCATGCGTTCCAGTGGCCCTAGGCGCTCTACCAACTGGCGCACCCCCTGGCTGTAGGCGGTTCGGGGGCTGCTGGCTAAAACGGGTTTGCCGCTGTTTAAAAGGCGCACCAGTTCCGAATCGTGGGGAAGCACCACGTCAACGGACTCGTGAAACTTTTCCAGCGCGGCGTCCACGTCGTCTTGGGAAAGGGCTTCGTCTTCATCGGCTCGGTTTAACACAAACAAAAAATGATGAAAACTAAATTTTTGCGCATAGAGGGCTTCGAGCGCTTGAAGGCTGCGTTTTAAGGGCTGCGCGTGGGGGATGAGCGACCACACTAAAGCATCGGCCATATCCACCGAAGCGCCTTTTAAGGCGTGCCGCGTATCCATATCGATCACGACATCGTAGAGCTGCACAAAACTGTTCAGGAAAAAACGCCATTGGTCGGCCGTGAGCTTGTCGATGTCTCGCGAGTGGGGGGCAAGCGGCATAACGCCCAGATTGGCGGCATTGGTGGGAATGCGCCCGCGCAGCATCGGGAGGGTGATTTGTTTGCGGGCCAATTGTTCCAGAAGCTGGGTGACGCTGCTTCCGGGGGGGGCCCCGGCGGCGTGGGCCAAGTCCCCGCGCCCCTGGGGGTCGGCATCGATCAACATCACGGGCAAGCGGCGCGAAGCGGCAAGCCGTGCGGCCAAGTTCACCGCCAGCGTGGTTTTGCCCGACCCTGGATCACCGGTCACGATGATGATTTTATTCGGCATAACGAAAGTCCTGAGTCCTGAGTGCTGGGTGCTGAGTGTGAGGCCGCATCTGCTCAGAACTCAGGACTCAGCACTCAGCACTTATTTGATTAGCCGGAACGTGACGAACTGCACTAAGGAGATTTGGTCCACGCGTTCTTGTTTGCTGCGAAAGAGAAGCCCTAAAATTGGGATATAGCCCAAAATGGGAACGCGGGTGATCACTTTAGAGCGCCGCGATTGTTTGATGCCGGCCAGGACCACGGTCTCCCCATCGGTCACTTCCACTTTGGAGCTGGATTCGCGCGAAGCCAAGCCCGGAACGCGCGTGTTTTCAATCACAATAGCCACAGACTCGTCGGGGTTGGAAACGCCCATGTTGATCTGCGCTTCAATGGTGCCTCGAGGGGTGATGGTGGGCAGAATTTTTAAAATAACGCCGTACTTTTTGAACTCCACGCCCGGGGCCTGCCCTACGGGGGCGGGGGTGGGATAGGGAATTTCGCCTCCCACTAAAAAGGTGGCTTCGAAGCCGCTTTTCGTCATGAGCGTGGGGTTGGCTAATACGCGTAACTGGTTATTTTGTTCGAGGGCTTGAAGCTGTGCCGCGAGTACCCCGCGGTCAAATTTGGCGAAATCGAAAATCCCCGAGCCAAAGGTTAACGCAGATTTGCCCCCTTCAAGAAAATTAAGGCGATTAAAGCTGAATGAGGTTTCCCCGGTGGAGCTGTCTTTCTTGGCAATTTGCCCCCACTGGATCCCGAGCTCCTTGGCATTTACCTCGCTGATTTCAAGCGAGTCGACGCTCACTTCGATCATGGGGGTTTTGCCGCTGTTGCCGGCCGCGTTGGGGTCGGCCGGAACGGGTGCAGGTTCCGCATAAAGCACGGAAACACTCAGCAAGAGGACAACAGATTTTTTCAGCATAAAAAGTTCTCCATAATACCGTCGCCCCCGAGGGTCTCTGTCGGGGGCCCATCATTCAGGCAACGGCTGGATCCCCGCTTACAATCTGCGGGGATGACAACCAGAGGGCCCTAGGCCTTTTCACCCACAGTGTATAGGCCCAATGTTACATCCGAGTTAACTGGGTGTAAATACCACGTAAAATCAACCTATTCAAGGTATTTTTTTAGCTTGAAATCCCTCCCGACCTCACTTTTCCAAAGGGAGGTGCCAATAAGCTTACTGACTTCCCCCTTTGAAAAAGGGGGTCGAGGGGGATTTTTACTTTTGTTGGGTTAGAAGATTGGTGGCGCTAATGGGGGGGAGTGTGACCGGCGCCGAATCGTCTGTGGGGCGGATCACAAAAGAGATGTTGCCCTGGGATTCGATCTGAGCGTGGGCCAGGCGCTGCGCTTCTTCGGGCACCAAGGCCAGTGTCAACACCCGGCCTTCGGTGACCTCCTTTTTGTCGCCCCGCCTTGACTCAATGATGTCTTTGTCGATGGCCACAATCAGGATGTTTTGAAGAATGGTGTAGGTGGTCCGCCCGCCGTCCGCATCGGGCAGGGTGGCCAAAATATCAATATGGTCGCCGGGCAGCAGGAGTTTGGCTACTTCCAGGTTTCCTAGGCGCATCACGTAACCGCGTTTGCCCACCGAAAGCATGGGCGCCACCCCCGTTTCTTTGGCGGAGGGTTCACGTAGCAAAAATTCAGTGATTTGGGAGCCTTCGGGAATAGAGGCCGCACTCACCTTTCCACGCACGCGTTTCATGGCCTTTGCGGTTTCTTTTTCACGGATGGCGGTTGGTTCAATAAACCGACGGGGAATTTTCCGCACCCCCAGAAGGTCCGCTGTGATCGAACGGTGAGGGGGAATGTCGCGCGCGGCACAGAGCACGTCTACATCGCCAAACCCAAAGTCGATCGACTCTTCGCGCCCCCGCAGAAGAAAGTGCCAGGCGAGCACCGTTAAAAGGGCCGCAATCCCAATGGAAAGCGCTTTCTTTTTCATTTCGTCTCGGCCGGGGGTGATTCAGCTGGGGCTTTAGCCAAGTGAGCGGTTTGAACGGGGGGCAGCGCCACGACCCGGTCGTCCCCGTGGGAGCGCACCACAATTGAAATTTCTCCGTTCGATTCGACCTGCGCGTGGGTTAAACGCTGGGATTCCAGCGGTCCCAGCGCCAAGGTCAGCACGCGTTCTTCTTTGCTTTCTTGCTTTTCCGGTTGCCCGCTGTCGACAATATTGACGCCCACCGAGATCACGGGGACGTTTTGCAAAATGGTGAAGGTGGCTTTTGCCGGTTTTTCATCCGCCTTTGTGCGCACCGGAAACGTGGCCAAAATATCGATCCGGTCTCCCGGCAAAATGAGCTTGGCAATCTCGATGTTGCCTAACCTCAACAGATACCCGCGCTGCCCTGAGGCCAGTTTGACCGACACCCCCGCCGATTCGCTTTGAGGCGAGCGCAGCATCGCGGGGGTCAGCTGAGCGCCGGCTGGGATTGCTACCCCGGCGATTTTCCCGATAATCTTTTTGGCATTGGCGCCGTCCACTTTTTCACGGAAAACTCCCGGTTGAACAAAGCGTGCGGGGACTTTTTTTACGGTCAACCAATCGGCTTCAATAGGCCTGCGCGGGGGAATGGTTCGGGCGGCGGCCACCACGTCCACCATCCCTAAGCCCAATTCCAGGTTTTGTTCTTTGGCTTTGATGTAGAGCTGCCAAACCCCGAAGGTGAACAGCGCGCTTAAGAGGAGCCTAATGAGTTTAGGGTTTTTCATTTCAGTCGTCATTTCCCGACGCCTGCCTGCCGGTAGGCAGGGTCGCTGGCGGGGAATCCACGTTGTATGAGAAGGCTGGATCCCCGACAGTGGCATTCGGGGTTGACGACAAAAAAGTCATCGTTGATAATTCAAGCGGATGGTGGTGCGGGCGCGGATCATAAAATCAAAGGGGCCGCCGCCTGAGAGGCTTACGAGCGGGCCTTCGGCGGCGCACGTGTCATCGGTTTTCCACTGGGCGGCTTTGAGCGCTTGGCCGACGAAAGGGTAGGCCCCCAATTTCGCGCAGCCTACGACGGTGATGTTTTTCGTGACCGGGCTGACCGTTTCCCCAAGCCCCTGCTGTATCTCGGGTTCTTTTAGCCCAGCGCCCAGAAGCCTTTTGAATTTATCCGCATCCAGCGACGCGCTGTTGTCTTGGACCGCCTGACGCGCGACGCTGGAGGTGGCATATTGCACGATCGCCACACCCAGCCCAAGGTGGCAGACTTGAATAGCCAAGAAGACTCCCAAAAAAAATATGGGAGCCAACAGAATGGTTTCTGTAGTCACCTGTCCATACGTCGCGTGGAGCCGGTGTTTCATGGCACCCCTTCGCCGTATCCTAATTACTTGCCAAGTGTGGTTTCTATTTTTTTAAGTTCGGCATCGCTGCGGCCACCGATGTATTTCATCGCGGTGACAGCGAAAATTAAAATCACGGCGGCGATGATAATCCATTCCACCGAGACTTGGCCGTTTTTGTTTTTCTTGATCTGCATGGCGTCCTCCTTCGTTAATCCTTTGCAATCCGATCGGCGGCCTTGGCCCCCGCTTCCATAGCCACCCCGTCTTTAGTCACCCAATGCGAGGCGAGAAAAAAACCAATGAGAGTCAGCGTGCCAAACACGAGTACAAATTCTAGAGTGGATTGCCCCTTCCGGTTCAAAACCGGGCCCTCACGGTAAAAGTATGCGAAATGCCCAGGGCGCCGAAGGGGGCCATGGCATAGTCTAAACCCAGCCGCAGCTCGCGGGCGATGGGGAAGCGGTATTCGAAGCCGGCCCCGAAGCGCAGGCCTGCAATTCCCGCACTCCGGAGACCTTTGATGCCGCTGTCCTCCGAGTCGTCTAAATCATCCGTATTTTGGTAGGCCGCGCGAAAGGCGGTGTTGTAGTACTCCGCCATCCGGTATTCGCCGCCGATCGTGTAGCGAACGGGCGCATCATTGGAATAGTTGAGCCCAAGTCCCGCCTCCAACCCTTTCAAAAATCCCCAGGGTGGTGAAAAGCTCGCACTCGCTGTGATTTCGCGCGGGAACTTGGCTTTGCTGGAGGCAAAATTGCGAACGGCCAAGCCCGTCATCAAGCGGTCCAAGGGGGAGACCATCACCCCCACGTCGAGCGCTGGGTTTTGAAATTTTCGATCAGCGATTTTTTCGTGCACCATTTTGACTTGCCCGCCTAAGTAAATGTCCGCCCCTTCGGAGCGGGAGAAAATCTTGTGACCATAGCCAAGGCTTGCGCTCATATCGTAAAAGTCAAATCCACCGGTTTTGTTGCCCAAAATATCCCGCCCATCGAGCGTCCCCGGAGAGAGGTAAAACAAATTGGCTCCTAGGCCGCCTTCACCAATGGGGTGCGCGTACGAGACGTTTTCAATTTTGACGTCTTGATAATACTGCACATGCGTGCCGGTGACTTCCCGCAGTTCCGTAAGGGCCAGGCCCGCCGGGTTCCACCGGGAGGCCGCAGCCCCGTTGGCCATCGAGGTCATCAGGTTTCCCAGTACAACACCGCGGGCATCCGTGGCGATTTTCAGAAAGTTTCCGTTTTTGGTGCCGGTGTTTTTGCTGGCCGCGTGGACCGTGGACCGTGTACCGTGTACAGTTATGAAAAGAAATAGAAAAAGACGGACGAATGCCCCGATTCGGTTCACGGTCCACGGTCCACGGTCCACGCCGTTCACTCGATCACCGCCACTTTCTCCACCGTTTGAAGCGTGCCTTCCCCGGATTCTTCGCGCACCACCGCATAATAGAGGCCGCGGCCCACCTTGTTGCCGGAGCTGTTCTTAGCATCCCAGCTCCAGTTGGTGATGTCCCCGGAATTAAGACCTGTGAAGTTTTGAGACCGCACCAGGTCACCTGTTAAGGTGTAAATCTTGATGGAAAGTTTGGCGTTGTTGCGAATGGTTTGGACGCGGAAGAGGCCCTGGCCGCTTCGAATCGGGTTTGGGTAAACATAAGCGTTTTCGGCAAAAAGGGATTTTACATCCGAGGAAATGCCCGCCAGAGAGGCTAAAGTGAGCGAGCGCGTACGCGTGATGGCGGTGTCGCCATTGGCGATGTTGGTGGCATCGATCTTTAAGGTGTAGACGCCGATTGAGGCGGGTGCGCCGGATTGGGCGAGCCCATCCCAAACGATGGTGTGACTGGAAACGCTTTCTCCTGATTTGAGTTGATTGCTGACCAGCGTGCGCACCAAGTTGCCGCTCGAGTCTAAAAGGGTCATCGTGACGCGCGCTTCTTTGGCGAGAGAATATTGGATGACAAAGGGTGCCGTGGCATTGCCGCTCGAATCCACCCCTTGGCTCAGTGTGACCCCGTGGATGTCCACCGAATCGAGCACCAGGGTGGTGCTTAAGAAACCCGTATCCGTTGAGGAGGAGCCTGTGGAAGCTACGACTCGAAATTCGTAGTTGCCGTTTTGGCGCCCCAAATCTTCCCCGATCAGCCAACGCGCATCCCAGAAGAGTTCTTTGCTGGCGCCGCCCGTATAAATGCCCGATGCGGAGTCCACAAACGTTCGGTCGCCGCTGCTGCTGACGCGGTAAAAATAAGCGGTCACCGTGGCCGCCCCATCGAGCCCAAACTGGACGGTGGTGCCGTTTGGAGAGAGGGTCTCGTTGGAAATGGTGGTGTGGCTGAGCGACGGCTGCGCCGTAAACGCAATCGCCTGCACCCGCATGGGCAAAGCGAGCCCCAGGCCTATAAATAGGTAGGTCAAAAGTGGTCGATGATTCATGGGTCTTTGCACCTAGTTTTAGTTTAGGGTAGCAATGTTACGGAATTATTACGAACCCGCAAAATGTTGATGACGCGCAGGAGGAGGGATGTGCTCGTTTATCTGGTTTTTTTGGGCGGGTGGTCTTCTCTCCAGGCCAAATAACTACCGACCACACAGATGATTAGGAATGTAATCAGCGCTTCAACCATGGGGTTTCTCCTTAGGTTCTATGGCCAGGGCGGCCGCCACACCCGCCGCAATGGCGATGATCAATAGAATTCTCTTCCAAGACCCAAACTGGCTAAAGAATCCGCTTGCCACAGCAATGGCAAAAACCGCCTTGGTAAAGTCGGCGACGGTTTTAGCCAGTAATTCCCGGCGTTTGATACCCAATCCAGCGATGAATGATTTTATCATGCTGCTTTAGAAGCGAAGCGCGCGATTTTATTCCCAGATTGATGCAATCCTGATTGCGCAGGTGGAAGATTGCCATGCTGCGATGTTCAAAGACTAGAAGGCGTTCAGGGACGCACCGGCGTTCAGGGTCCTAACGCCGTTCAACGAAGAACGACGTTTTGAATCTGAACGCATTTTAGTCCTTGAACGCCGTCATGCCCCTGAACGCCCTTCCCTCAACGAGTATCCCGCCTTGTCCATTCGTAACCCAGCCGTAACACAATTCCGCCATATAATAGGTGCTATGTTCCGCTCCTTTCGCTCCACGTCCGGCCAATACCTGCCCATCGCGATGATGGTGATGGTCACAACCCTTTTGTTCATGGGCGTCGTCGCCAATGTGTTTTTAGTGGCCCGCGCAAAATTAGAAGCCCAAAACCTGGCGGATGCGGCTGCTTTGGCGGTGGCCGCGATGGAAGCCAAGTGTTTAAATGTGGTGGTCGACCGCAACGAATGGATGAACCACCTATACGCCAAGCCCGCCAATGGGCCAGACCCCAATACGGCCTCTGACGGTAAAAAATTACCGCCCATTTCCCTGGCTCACCAGTGGAGAACGGGTTACCCAGGGCTGGCAAGGGAATATGCGCGTTTGGTGCGCACGGTAAATCAAACACAGATCCTTTTTATTGAGGCGTATAACCGTTTCATTGGGGCCGGGGCGGGTGGTGGGGTGTCGAGTCAAAACTCTGGCGCGAACAGTTTGAGCGAAATTTTGGATGAAATTTCCGGTCTCAAGGAGGGCAATGTTCAGGTCGTGGTTTGGAACCATGACGGGGAAGAACCTAGCCCGGAAGACTATCTGGAGAAAGACAAAACATTGGCCCCTGAGCGTGTTCACGTGGATGCCGATATGCGCCCCCTGGAATTTGACCCGGTGGCCGTTGAAATAACGGTGGAGGGAAGGAAACGCACGCTTCGCCAAGAATACGGCGGGGGAGCCGACAAAGAAATTGGCTGGATGCGTTTGACTTGGGATAAAAGCCCAAAAATTAATGTGACGCTTCCTGGAGGAAAACCATCAAAGGAAATCGGTGCGCGAGCGATGGTGATTAAGCGCGTAAAAAGTTACGGCATTCCCTTGGCGACCAAAAATGTGGTGGCCATTTCGCATGCCTATATCGTGCCTAAGTCCGGCGATTCAGGCATCAAGCGCAGCGGCGGCGGACTAAGCGCATCGGCTGACAAACCTCCCTATCCGTTCCGGCCCACGTACTACGTGCAGTTGGGGAACAAATGAAGAAAGTCCTGAGTGCACAGCAGACATCCTCATCGACTCAGGACTCAGCGCTCAGCACTCAGCACTTATTTACCCACTCCGGCCAAGCCGCTCTTGAAATGGTTTTTTTGGTTCCCCTCTTCGTTATCCTTATCGGGGGGGCGATGTCGGCCGTTTATGTGGGCTGGCAAAGCCTTAAAGTACAGGAAGCAGCCAATATGGGGGCACGAATCCAAGGCCAGGAACGTGTGGGGGGAGGCAAAGATTTTGACTCGATTCAAGCGGTCAACGGACAGGATGAAGCCGGTGAGCGGGTGTACGACAATATGGGCGACCCGCGGTCGCAGGCCCCCCAAAAACCGTCGGTTTATCGGCGGGTGTATTTTTCTGTTAAAAGTTTTTTCAGCAAAATGGAACAAGAGGCCGTTTTCATTCCCAAACCGATTGTGGGCCAAAACGTGGATGAGGTCCAAGTGCACCGCTTTCTTAAACTCCCCGACATTCCATTCTTAAACCGCAGGGGGGTCGACCGCGTCAAACTATCCGGCCGCGCTTGGGGCGGGGAGGACACGTATATGTACGGCCTGCCGCGCTGGGGAAAAACCGGCAGCTCGAGCGACTTAGGCGGCAATTCGGGTTCGGGGGAGTACGAATGGCAGCGACTGCTTCAGGGGACGAAGACCAGTTCAGACGAATAGGGCGAATCAATTTTGTCGTATGTAAGCCGAGGCAGTGGTAGAGGGAGTGGTAGTCGAGGAATGGCCTTTATAAAAAAGCTGTTTACCACGACTCCCACTCCCACTGCCCCAGCTCTTCTTGGTTTAAACGAATGGCTGTCCGGTCAGTGAGGAAGGTGTTTACTTTTAGTCTCCCGGCGGTGGTCTAAGTAGAGCATCACCACGGCGAACACTAGGATGAGCCCGAGTCCAATGAGGGCTTCGATCATTTGGTTTCTCCTTTCGGCTGCATTAGGAACGCGATGACAAAAAATGCGAGACCAGCAACTGGCAGCAGTATCCTCATCCAATTGATCAGGTCGATGAAAAACTTACTGGCCAGCGCTACGGCGAATATGGCTTTGGAAACGTCCGCCAAATACCGCGCCATAAACTCGCGTCTTGTCCTATCGAATAGGCTTGTCTTTGCCATGAGTATACCAGCCCTCCTCTAAATTTTTCGGATCTCGGTTGCCTTAGAGTGCCTTGCCCTTGATTTTATTCCCGAGGTTGACTATGGCTGATCAAGGTTATCGTCTGAAAGTTGGGGCAGTGGCCGGGGTCGGTATCGGAATAGGGGGGATGAAGTTTGGAGCATCCAGATCGAGAAAAAATTTTAGACTCCATCTCCATGCTCAATTTCGCCACTCCCCGATTCCGATTCCGATACCGACCCCGACTTTTATACCCCCATTCTTTCCCCGTAACCCGCCCGTAACACTATTCCGCTAAATATGTAGTAGTTCCGTGACGTGAGGACCCATGAATGGCTGGGCCTGCCGGGCCCCCCATTTTTGGCCCTAAAGCTTATGGTTGGGCGTGGGGGACGGTGGTATCTTTACGCTGTGACCAGGGGCAGTGGTAGAGGGAGCGGTAATCGAGGAAGTTTTATTTAAAAAACCGGTTACCTTGACTACCACCCCCTCTCCCTCTGTCGTTTGGGAAGTACTTTAAACGAGGTTTATGCCTAAACGCCCGTCAAAAACATGGACTCGCCCATTCGCATCCGCCGAGCGGCTGCTGCCCTCCGCCGCCCGGCGGGGGCTTGCGGTGCTGCTGTCTTTAGCTTTAATCGCGCCGACCACGCTTCCTGCCGAGACGGTGACCACAACTCCTAAGTTGTCACAAAAGGCAAAAAATAAAAGCAACACCACGCAGCAAATCGTTCAAGGAATCGGCCAAGCCGTTAGTCTGGCGCAGAATTTTGTTTTTGGTGAACCATTTTCCTCGCAAAACGGCCTAGTGGTTGCCAAGTATAACGCTCCGATGGAGGGCTATAACGAAAATGGGATGGCTGGCGGCCTCGCGGCGCATATTGCAAATTTCAGTGCGGACCAAGTGGGCCGAAATGCCAAATTGCTTTCGTCTTTGACTAAGCCATTTTATGAACAGCAATTTGCTGTTTCCGGGGTGTCCGGTGGAAATAAGTCAGTTGTTGGGGTCGGGTTGACTTGGGGTTCTTCTGGGGGCGTTCCGCGACCTGTATATCTGGACCCAAGGGCGTCGGTCCAAGAGTTACAACAAGTTTCAAATCTTGCTGAAATTAAACAGCAATTGCATCAGATTGATGCTCAAACTACCGACGCTAATCGACAGGCTGTAGACCAAATTCTCGGTACGGATGCTTATGGCTTTGCAACGGAGTGGAATGCGGCCGTCAAAGATTTTGAGAAAGGCTATAGTGAAGCGAACGGAAGCCGAGGTGGGGTGGGCAATGAGGCGCTTCTCGATAAGCTTAAGAGTGTCGATGAATCGATTAAACAAGCTTCTCTTCAGCTGATGAATAAGAATGGTAGCTTTGTAGCCACGAGTCAAACTCTTCAATTGGCGAAGGCCAAACTGGGAGAAGCCGAAGCAATCAAGGCGTCTTTGATCGGTCGAATTGAGATGTTGGAAGAGCTTTTAGAGAAACAGCGTAAGCGTGTGCAAGCCACGCGAAATTTGGCTTCACGGCTTGAAAAAGGCGATCCCAAGATCGAAGAAGCGCTTTCGAAAATGGAAGAACTTTACTGCGATACATCGCAGCTTCAAAAGCAATTGGATGCGATGAAAGAGGAGTTGGCATCTGCAAAAGAGTGGATGGAGCAGCAAAAAGCAGACCTGGTCGCCATCTCTGGAGGAGTTCCTTCCCAGAGTGCTGTGAGATCCACGCCTCAGCTTCTGACCGCCCTCAAAATGTTCGTGGGCGGCGCCGCCAAAACGACCGTGTCTGTCCCGGCGGGTTTAGCAACCCTCAGCCCAAGCTTGGCAAAAAAACTCATGACCGATGGATTCGCTGGTATGAGCGATGCCTTTTCCTATTATTTTGACCACGAAATCTATTTGGCAAAACAGGAACTGAACAGTTCCAAAACGCTCGTTAGCCAGTTGCAAGTCAAGCTTGATAATTTGCCCACTGTGATGTCATTGCCTGAAGGTAAATCTGTTTCGAAAACAGTAGGGCAACAATTCGGCGCCCAAATGAGCGTGGTTCAGGCACGCCAAGATGAACGCATTCAGCACTTGCTTGAAACAGGGCAGCTTTCGGATGGAGCGAACCCTTATTACAAGGCCGCCGAGAACAATCGAAAAACATTGGCCGGGATTGTTTCCGCGCGTGATCAAATCAAAGCCATGGGTCATGGTGGGGCCATCGCGGGAGATCCTCGAGCGCTAACGGAACAAATATCGCGTGCTTTTGGAAATCTTCGTGCCCAGGCTGAGGCGGCGGAGGATCCCGAGAAATCGGCTTTGGCGGAAGCGAACGCAGCCTTCCAAGCGGATCGGCGCGATGTCGTACAAAGAACAGGGTTATTTTCAATTGAAGAAATGAATGCGAAGGATTTCTGGAAGACGCTTGATAAAGACGCTCGGTTCGATGCGCTGTTCAAATACGCGGGCGCTTACAAAGCGCTCGGAAGCGCTGTTGGGGCTATGGATCTTAAACAGACCGCCTACAACGAAACTCTAAAGTTCTCAGCTTTAAATAAGAGCGCCCTCATGGAGTTCGGTTCATCGAGCAGCACGGCATTTGGTCGAGGAATGGATGCGCTGTTGTCCTTCGGTCGGGCGCCTTGGGATATGGGGTATGGATTTTTGGGGAGTGTTCAATCCACCTTAGGACATAGCTTTCAAGGGATGGGGGCTGTGAACCTGGGCAACTACTTGTCTCACAATGGCGACAATATGATGGTTGCTGCCTTGAACAGTTTGAATACTAATACCCTAGTCAGTTTGACTGGAATCGATTTATCGGCGCAAAACATTTTTGGGTATGGTGATGCAAGACGGGGATCTGATGGCCGGTGGCGCATGCCGGATGGAAAATCGGTACCGGAAACATTTCAGGCGATACTCAGAACTCAGTTTGCGGAGCAGTCCGACAAGTTGTCTTACCGTTCGGATATTTCCAGAGAAATTCAGGACTACTTTAAAGCGGCGAATGCGTACAAGAATCCGAACTTCACGCCTCGTTTAACTGATTCAACGGATGGTTTATGGAGTCACCAGCTTATGAATGCCATCACGCCTGAATCGTTGGCCAAAGCCTGGGTCAATGACACGAATGGGTGGCAGGAAGTTCGTGCGGTTGTGGCGGGGGCCGAAAAGTTAGGCCGTACGGCATTTGAAATGGCGCCCATGATTGCCCTGACCGCTGGTGCGGGAGCGGCTGCTCAAGGTGCCGGTGTAACAGCTAGGGGTGCTGCCGGTGCATGGGCCAATGCCGCGAATGTCTTTAATGGGGTGAACCGAGCTTTAGGTTTGGGGATCCAGGCGCATTTCATTGGAGGAATGGCTGAAAATTGGTCTTCTGCGAAAACGTATGGAGATTACCTATATGCCGCCACGACAACGCTTGGAACAGCCGCCGGTATGGCTTTGGGTCATTATTCCGGGGGACGGCTGTGGATCAAATCCGCTGAAGCGCTTGGCATAAAAAATAATCAGCCGGCGCCCGTGATGTCGCGGTCGTTCGCTCAAGAGGGTGTGAATGTTGGCATCCAGCTTGGTGGTGCGCTTGTAGGTGAAACGTTAGGGGCAGGTCCGCTGGCAGGGTTTGCGGTGGGATATGCTGGAACGACCAGATTGCACTCCCTTATCGAATCTTACGGTCGCGATGCCCGCACCGCGAATTCGTTAAGTCAAATTGCTGATCATGCAGACGTTTCTCCTGAGCTCGTGGGTTGGATGTCTCGGGGTGCCACAGGCTGGTTGCTGGGGCGTGCAGATGCTCCTAGCTTGGCGAAAGGCCTAGAAACGGGATTTGTCGATGTAGCGCCGAAATCGATTATTGGAAAAACCTTGCAATTTTTGTCAGGCGCCGATTATGAGGGGGGTTCAAACCGCTTAAATGTTTCCGATGGGGTGGGCCGCGAACTTTTGGATGCCACCTTGGCATTGCGTAGGATTGATCCAAATGACTTTAAAGCTCTAGAGACCGATTCGAGTGTTTTAGGATGGATGAAAAGTCAGGTGAATTCTATCGTTCAACGGGCTAACGCAACGCTGGAGGGTATTGCGGATTCGTTCGGGCGCTTGGCTTCTGATGAAAGGGGCTTCATCCGTATCGATTTAAATGGGCGCCAAGTGAGTAATTCTGTCGCTCAAACGCAAGCATCAGATCCTTTGGTGATTTTAGATGCTCTTCGCACACGAACGGATGCTGCAGCGAAGGCTGTTCTCGGCGATCAAGGGCCAAAAACGATTGAGAACTATCAAAAGGCCGTGGGCGCAGAAACCCAGGCTCGAAAGTTATTGGCAGACCATTCGCTGTTAGCCACTCTTATCGGTGGGCGCAATCCAGAGCTTCGTTCTGAGTTAAACATCTCTAAGAGTCGTTTGGACCAGCTTGAGCTTGATCGGCAAGTGGCAGGTGCCCTGCTGGCTCGGCGGGATGTAGAAAATACGCCATCCAATCCACATGCGGTTGAACTGGCTCAGGCAGATTTGACGATGAAGCAGGCGGCATTGGAAGCCGTCCGCGGCGATGCGAAAAAAGCTTCTGAGTTGCGATCGACGGCTTATCGAATTTTGTCTGACGTCAGTATCGAAAAGGCCAATCCCGCAGAACCGTTGTTAGCCGCTAAACATCGCTCCGATGCCGCCGTTTACAAAGCGCAAGCAGTTATTGAGACAGTTCAATATGTGGGAGGTACATCGGATATTAAGGCGGCAAAGGCTTCCTTAAACGAAGCGCTAAAGCAGCAGCGTGTAGCGAGCGAGCCATTGGAAATGACGCGTCACAATACACAGCTTGAAACCGCAAGAGCAGATGCACACGCTCATCTTGATCTTCTTCGCGGACGAGCGGCTCGTCTTGAGGATGTTAAGCGCCAGATTGCGACCATCGAGACCATGGGGGAATCCTTTAGGTTGGCTCAGGATGCGGCACGAGTGGAAATCCTTATTGATGAAGCAGATTCTTTAATTCATGGTAAACGATTGTTTGAAACGAGCGCTGATCGAGATGCGGCGATTCGCGTAAGAGCCTTAGAGATTGAGGCCGGACGATCGAAGACTCCAGAAATGCAACCCGCCAAGACTGAGATAACTCTAGACAAGGTCAATGCGCGATTAGGAGCGATTGGGGATCGGGTTCAGTCTGATATAGCACGAGCCCGTGATAGTGTCCGTCTGACGGAATTGCGTGCTCGGACGGAAAAGGTGGAGGCGAAGAGTTTCTTGTCTGGTATGGTTGATCGTATGAAGCTGATAACGGCTAAAACGCTTGCGTTTAGTGCCATTCCCACAGCCTTAATGGCGGCCAATCTTGATACAGCAAAGCCTCTAGGGATTGAAGCTGCGAGCGTTCGACATGAAGTTGCGGTGGAGTCGCCCGTCACCATGAAAGAGCGTGTGGAGCAAGTTCGTCTTTCCAAGTCGTTGGGAGAGTATGAGAAAGTCCGCTCTCAAGCGCGTCAAAACCAAGTTCAAAGGGTTTATGAAAGCCTGATCGGAAACGAAAAGGCCGCTTCTGTTAAAACTCGAGAAACCACCTACAGAGAAGCGATGAGGGTGGTGTCGGTCGCGGAAGAATCGGGTGCATGGACCCCAGATTCGCGCGTTGATATTCAGGTTAAACGCTCGGTTATAAGCTCACAAAGAGCAATGGAAATCGCAGGACAGGTGAGAGTTGGGTTAATGAATCGTATGCAAGAAAAGATCGTAAAAATGACAGTTGATGTTCGATCGAAATTTGTTGAAGATCAATTGAGTAGCAGGGGATTGTCAGCGAAATCAACGGCCGATGAAGTGTTTAAGGTGTGGAAGCAAGATTCGCTCAAAAAATGGAGAGAGAGCAAGCAAGTCAGGGCGATTGCTCGAATCCTTTCAGGTGAAAGTATAGGTATTCAGATGTCTGTGGGGGGTGGCAAAACGATCGTTGTCCAAGGTAGTATAAAGGGTCGATTAATTCAGAATAAATTTATTGATGCTGACGTCGTACTCAAGAGCAAGCCAGAGTTAGATAAATATAAGACAGACGATGTCCTTAAGATTCCGCAGCAAGATGTTCTCCGGGAAATTGCCAAGGCTATAGGTGTCGATCGGATGCCGACCGTGTATGACATGGCGAAATTGGCTGAAGATTTGCGTAGTGGCAGTAAACAAGCGAAAGCGGAAGCGCTGGCAAAATTTCGCAAAGCGATGCGAGACGGTATGGGCGTACGTCTTTGGACGTCGGAAGCGATGGGACATTTGACCACCCATTCTTTGGATGTGAAAACGGATGCGGAGGTGGGCCAATTACTTCGCCAAGCCCGGAGTCGTGTTCAGCGTATTGTGCTGGCCGATGAGGGCGATATTCTTTTAAGTGACCCCGTTCAATATATCTTAAGCGGTAATTCGGAGCCCCTTGGAAAAGCGGCCGGCTCGTACTCTCAAATAGCTGGAAAGATTATGGGTGTTGTGGGGTATGAAGCTCGGGGAAAAGGTGAGGTTGGCATATTTGGGAGTTCTAAGGTGGGGCGCGTGACGTCCTTAGATGCTTTCCGCACCAATGAATCCGAAAAGGTTTATTTTGTGGACAGGGATGGCCAGGTGTATGTTTCTAAGCCAGCGCTGGCTTATTTGGAGCGCGCTGGGATAGAACCTGGGCAGTTTGAGCGAGTGGTTAAGGCCATTGAGCCTAATTCCATTCGTCAATACATGATCGCTAATGATGTAAAAGGCAACAAAGTGTTGGCGCCAATCAGTTCATCCGAAGGACGTGCTCAGGTGGATCGTGTCTTGCAAGATCCGTTGGTGGCTGTTGCGTTGGTTCACGCGCTCGGGTATGACTCTGCCAATGCGTCACAGTTTGTTCGAAAAAGCAAAACAGGTCTTTCATCTTCGGGTGGCCAGCTCTTTGTGGGGCAGTCGCAGGTTGTTTTGCTTTCTGGTTCATTGGACGCTGTGAAAGGTGCCGCTGCGGCATTTGGTGCTCCTGTTGAAAGTATTGGGGCAGCAAAGGATGTTTATCTAGCAAGTCGAGACGGTGGTGAGGCTCAAATTAATATTTCATTCGAATCCCCGGAAAAGCTTGCTAGTGGTATCGCCGATCAAATACTTTTAAATCTAAATAAGAGCAATTCTCGCCGTCAGCTGTTTATTTCGATGGATTCTAGTGTGCGTTCGCTCGTAGAAAAAGAATTGTTGGCACGTGGCATCTCAAAAGACAGAATTCTTCGTTATGACGAATCCAGCGCCGGTTCGCGCGTGGTCGATGGGGTGGAAATGTCAGTCGATGACTATGCCAAGCATAAGGCTGAGATTGTGCTCGGTTCTATGGAGCGTGCGGGCCGAGGCGTGGATTATCAGTTTGATATTGACGAAATTGTTGATGTAACGGGTATGCGAGATTCGGATCTTGTTCAAGCCCTTGGACGTGTAGATCGTCGACCTTCTCAATCATTCTCTCGATCCATCGTGGGACTCAGAGATGTGATTAACGAAGTCGCTGCAAGTGCCTATGGAAAGGGAATTCGCGAAGGGCTACTATCGGCGGGTTTTGCTCGTGGTGAACGACTATATGACCAAACAAACATTACTGGTTACGGAGTTTTAAAAGCCAATGCATCTTTCGATGCTTTGGCCAGCGATACGTCTCATGACGCGTCGTTCGAAAAAGTGCGCTTGGCTGCTTGGCGGCAAGAAATGAGCGCATCATCGCAAGGAATGGAAAGCAATATTACGGGCTTGATTCGCGACCTGCATCTTGAAAATCCGCTTATGCAGTTGGCGAAGCATTACGCTGGAACGCCTGCTGGGGCAGCGATACAAAAAACAATTGACCGAATGTTGAATCATGATTTCCGTGGTACCAGCATCAAAACAGAAACGGGTGATGCCGTGTCTGGTTCGAGTCGAATGCGCCGCAATCTTGAGGGGCTGCAACGCGAAGCGCTTGGCACGCTGGCCGACCTTGATAAAACCATTCGTTCTAAACGAGGCCAAGATGCGGATGATCTACGAAAAATATTAAAAATGATGAGAAATGGCTGGGAAGATGTTTCGTTCGTCTTTGATAAGGCAGCGTCGGTCGATGTCGTTAATGCCGCGAGTTTGCAGGAGCGAATTTCTGCGGCTCTTAAGAATTCAGAGCAATTAGCGCCCGTTACAGGGGGTCGAGCAGTTTCTAATAAAACGGCTGTATTAATTGGTCAGGCTGTTGAGCGAGCGGAGGCAGGAGTGCACGTAAGTAATCGCGAATTGGTGCGTATCCAACGCAATGCCATTCGCGAAGTCCAGCAGGCTCAAGCACAAGGGGTCTCTGTTCCGGGCCAAACAACGGCGGTCGCTAATGCGGCTGGGGTGAACCAAGTTCGAGCGGTGGTCATTGGTGCATCCGCTCGGTTTGCGGTTGCTCAAGAGGCTCCCCCCCCTGTGGGTGCTCCCATAAAGGTCTTTACGCAGTCCTATGCAGCTTCGCGTAGTGCGGGTGTAGGTGTTATCCCTGCTCTTCAACGATCCCTTGGTGATGTGGTTGTGCTGCAATCTAGAACGTCTATGCCAGCGTTGATCGGTGTAAAAACTTCAGCAGAAGCCTATGTCCAGGGCTTGTTGAGTCATGCTTCGGTTGAACTTTTGGAAGCACACAGGGCTAATTTGAAATATCACGCGAGCCGCGCTGAAGATTACTTAGAGGTTAGCCGAGTGATCAATCAGGCTTTGCGGGTGTTTGATGAGGCGGCTGATCCGGCGATCGTTGAAAAGGCGCGTGTAACACTTTTAAATGCTCCGAAGATTTCAGCAGCGGCTCTTGGTGCGGATACTCCATCCTATCGTGTGCGGCAGATGGCTATACAGGATGGGAAGACGCTGAATGCCATTGATATTCAGCGAGCGGATAATGAAGGGCGGACTAAAGTGGTGTCGGCCATTAACTATGCCCATTTGACGGGGGAATCGGTAGCCATTACGCTACCTGCGATTAAGATGTCTTCGGATGATTTAACGGCCATTCATCATCTTGTGGATCGGGCTGTGACCGAGGGTATACAAATTTCACTTACACATAAAGGCGCACAAACATACGTGCGTGGAGCTCTTAAGGGGCAACGAGTTGTCCGGCCAAAATCGAACCCGAAAGCACGTGTGGCAGCCTATGTTCGTCAGGTTTTGGGGCGTCAATCTGGTTCAGCTCTGTTCCATATCGACCCCGCCATTCAAGCGGTGCGTGCTGTGCAAACTGCGCAGAACGTGGAAGCGGCCACATCGCAAATGAACAAGGCGCTTGAACGTTTGCGCTTAAGCGCCCCCGTTTTACACCTTCAAATGCAATCGGGCCTCTTGCACCTTCCCAATGAATACGCACATTTACAACAGCCTTTGGCTCGCTTCTTAGAAACGCTTGCCGCTCCTGATGCCGATAATGTTTCTGCTCGACAGGCTGTGGAGGCGTACCTGGCTGAAACCGGCAGCGCTGAAGTGTCCCACGCGGGGCTCGTGAACAGCATGCCGGCGAAGGCGCATGTCATCGATTTGGACCAAGTAACATTGCATCCCGGGGTCTTGCGCAATACGGTGGACCGCCGTATGAAGACGATGCCAGAAAATGAGCCGGTGATTGTGGTTATGCCGGGTAATGCCGCCTTCTCGTTGTTAAAGCATTTGCGTGGTTATGTAGCCTCAAAATATCCGCACGTTCAGGTCATTTCGGCTCAAGAACATACCGATTACTTAACCGCCATAAACAGGTTGGATGAGAAAGGGCAGCGTTCCGCGGTGGAACTGTTGCCGGCCTACCTAAAACCACAAGCCCCGGCTCGGTCGGTGAAGGCCATTTGGAGCAATTTAATGGATCTTGGCGGTCGCCGTGAAGCGTCCTCATCCAAATCCGGGCCGGTGGGCCTGACCCCGCTTACCGGCCCCTTCCTTTCCCAAGATCAAACGCTTTTGATGACGGGGGCCGGGGTAGGTGTGGCGGCGATGGTTTTGGTGACTCAGACAGCAGGTGCCGGTTGGTTGGGTTCGGTTGCTACGGGTTTCTCATTGATGGGTGGAAAACTGTCCGGATTGGCAATGTGGGTTGCTTCCGTCTGGACGCCTGTGGCCGCTACTGGACCGGCGATTGCTTCGTTGGCTGGTTTTGGTAGCGTGCTTGTACCTGTTATGTTGCTCTCGGCTGCTTTTGGAATGGTATTTCCTGACCAAGCAGAGAAGCTCATGATGGTCGGGAAAAAATATTTGGTTGACCCCGCATCCCACATCGGCGCGATTTTGATGCAGGCCTGACCCAAGAAGCCGATCCGCGGCATTCGAAGTGGACGGATGAATATCGGGCCGCCTTGCAGGTACGCTCGATTTTGTGGGAGGCACGGGACCTAAGTGCGTTGGGCCTCTTGGCCTTAAAATTTAGCCCGCAGGACTATGGGCGAAAAATGCAGAAGAAAGTACATTTAAAGCGTCTTGAAAAGGATCAACTCGGTCCAACAGGAGAATGACATGAAGAACATCATCACCAAAGCCTTGGCCATCACTTTAAATCTTGCCCTCGTCGGCAGCTCGTATGCCGACGTTCCGGGGGCATCCGCCGCGCCCAAAATGCCGGACTTTGTCCAGCCGTTTGTGCCGCCCACAAGCCTGGGGTATGTGACGAACTTCTTCAAAGGCCAAACCGAGAACCCCGTAATCCTGATTCAAGACCTTCACGCCAACTTGGGCGTGCAAAAGAAAATCGCTGGCATGCTGGATTTCCTGCAGCCTAAAGTGGCCGCCTCCGGCCCGATGGTGGTCGGCGTCGAAGGCGCTTGGGGCACTGTCGACCTCTCCCCGATTACAAAGCAGCAGCCTAAAGTGCGCGATGCGGTGTCTAATTTCCTTTTAAAAGAAGCCGAAATGTCGGGGATGGAATATTTCGCGGCGCTTTCAAAGACGCCGGTGACGTTAAGCGGCATCGAAAACCCGCAAGACTACATTGTCCATGTGAAGCTTTTCCAAAAGTCCCTCGCGGCTCGCCTGAAGTTGGCGCATAAACTGAACCAACTTCGCTCCATCGTGAACGTGGCCCGCGGCAAAGCGCCTCGGGAGCTCAAACGTTTATGGAGAATCGAGGAAGATTTTCATGCAGGTAAAATCGATTTGGGTCGCATGGAAAAGGAGCTCAACCGTTCTCTCTCCAATTACGGGGAAGCGGAAAAAGCGCTGGAAGAGGCCAAAATGGCGATGGCCAATGCCCGCGAGGGGGATGAAGCTTTCTACCTTCGAAACGTCGTTTTGACGGATCACATGATCAGCTTGCTGTCGCGTCTTCTTCGTCAGCAGCTCACCATGGAAGAAGTGCAGTATGCCGCCAAGCAAATCCCGGCGATGATCACGGTTGTTCGCGCGCTTTTGCCGGGTGAAAACATCAAGTTGTGGCAGGACACAATTCAAACGGCCATTGATCATTACGCCATCGCCTTAGTTCGCGACACTCCCATGGCCGAACGCGCGGCCCAGCTGGCCAAAACAAACGCCGGGAAATCCGTGGTTGTGGTCGCCGGCGGCTTCCATGCCGATGGCATTCAAAAGCAGCTGCAGCAGAAAAAAATTTCCTATGTGACGCTTGCCCCCGTAGTCGAGTCTCACACAGCAAAAGACGAGCGTATTTATTTGATGCGGATGTTGGATAAGCGTGTTTCGCAGGGCGTTTTTCGGGACAGGTTGATTGGCGAAGCTATTAAAATGGCACACACCGTTAACGCTCCCACTGCTGTGGTGGCTGCACAAGATGCTAAGTTGACTTCCGAGGTAGCATCAAACGGTGCAGCAGTTATCCAGACGGCGCTGTCGATTTTCATAAAAAATCCGGCGATTTCATTCGACGATGCAGAGAAACAATTGGCACTTGGCCGCCCCATGGACCCTACGCTTGCCGACGAAATTGAAAAACTTGTGGGCGAACATAAATCTGCTGCGGCGGGATCGAAAGAATTTCTTGCGAATTTGTTCGGCCGGTTAACGGGCCGTGATAAATTTGCCGAGATTGATGTCAATAAAACCGCCCAAACAGCGGCTGAGCTTAAGATTGGCGGCACGCAGGCCGGAAAAGGGACTTTGTCTGCTGGGGTTGTGGTAACCGGTGTTGCGGCTGTGGCCTTAATGGCAGGTGTTGCGGTTAGCCCGGCTGCACAAGATGCGCTAAAGCATGCCTCTCAGGTTGTTTCTCAGGTCAATCTCTCCTCAGTTCTGACTGCTATGACTGCAGGTTCGCTCGTTGCAGGGACGGTTTTCACTTTAAGCGATGCTCAGAAAGCCAAAATTAAGTATTGGAAAGAGCGTTTAGCGCAAGCTTAATCTAACGGAGCTACTAGAACCCCGGGCAGGCCGAAAGGTCGCCCGGGGTTTTTTGCGTTTTGATGGGCATTGAAATGCCCCACGGCCCCCCTTTTCCTAAAGGCTGTTTTCCTCGACTACCACTCCCTCTACCACTGCGTCTTAGGTGTCAGCTGTCAAGGGTTCAACGTTGCAGAATCTACTTTGAAAGCGTTTTAAGGAGCTGTTGGAAGGCGGGGACGTAGCGCACGCGGATGCGCTCGCAGAGGGCTTGGGCTAAGTCTTCGTCGTACGTGTGAACGGCCTCGTTTCGGTCTTCGATCATCTCTAGCCACACATCCGAGTTCTGGAGGTACCCCAATTGGTAGCCTTGTGCAAACACGCTTTTAGCGCTCATCGTGGTATGCCCCTCTTGTTCGAGGAGGGCTTTAAGGGTTTTCCAGCTTAACTCATAAACAATTTCGAAATCTTTGACGATCCCCGACATGTCCCGAGGCTCGGCAATCGGTGTGGCCACGGATTGTTCCAGCGCTGCCAACGCTTTTTTGTAGTTGATGATTTTTTGCGCCAGGCGCGGTTCAGGCCGCTCGTTCATATAAAACGATCCCCTCATTTTGAATTCTACGGCGAAGTGCCTCGGGGGTGTCTGGTTTTAGCGACAAAAGGTCTAAGCGGCACAGCGAGGGGAATTTCTCCTGTATTTCAAGCGCAAACCGAGCCCAATCTTGGTGCGTCATCCCCGGCGCTTCTATGGCCACGTCGAAATCCGACCGATCTTGGGCATCCCCACGCGCCCGTGACCCATAAAGCAGCACCCGCTTCACGGCTGGGTATTGTTTGGAAAACTCCACGAGAAACGTCTGCGCGTCATCCATGATGCGGCCATTTTAGCTGATCCACGCCCAACCAAAACAACGGCTGGACGGCGGGCCGCCATAGGGTACTGTTTTAAGATTTACGGCGTGGAAGTGATAGTGGTAGGAAAGGTTGACTTATTTAAAAGGGCTGTTTTCCTCGACTACCACTACCCCCACCACTGCCGTAGATTCGTCCTCGCCACTCGTATGGGCTTGCATATATCGTATATACCAGCTATCCTTAGGCCGCTTAAGGAGGTTACCATGACGACCCAAATGCTGATTAAATTGGACTCTGCCGTCAAAGAACGCTTTGCCCGCCTGGCCCAGCGGGAGGGAAAGACCGCGAGCCAAGCCATTCGTGAAGCGATGGAAGAATACATTCGAGAGCACGATTTAAGCGCTCAGGTCGATGATTTGTGGGACCGCATCGGCGGGAAGCTTAAAAAAGCTGGGTTCCGGGCTAAAGACGTGCCGCGTGTTGTGCGTGAGGTGCGGCGCGGTCGATGAAGGTTGTCATCGATACGAATGTCTTGGTGTCATCGTTTTTTGGCGGAAAACCTCGGCAAATCATGGACCATTGGAAGGCGGGGCGGTTCACCTTATGTTTGTCGGAAGCCCTGCTTGAAGAATACCTGCGGGTCCTCGGCCGCATGGGTCTGACGGACGAACCGGAGATTAAAGAGCTTCTTGGTTTGCTAAGCCAAAGCCCACAGGTGCTCTACAAGCGTCACGTTCGCCTTGCCCGGTACGTCCCCGAAGACCCGGATGACGATAAGGTGGTGGCCTGCGCGCTCGCGCTGGGTGCCACGCGGGTGGTGACCGGAGACAAGGCCCTTCTGAACCTTCGTCACGTACAAGACGCCGCCTTTGTGACCCCAGCGCAATTCTTAGTTTCGCTTCAGAAGACACTTTAAAAGTGTTTTAAATAGCTGCTTAAAAACACCAAGTACCCCTCGCCGCCGTCTGGGCCATTCCCGCCGTTGGGGCGTGCCGCCGTGCATCCGTAAGACACGACAACGGCGGGATGGCCGTAGGGCGGGAATGGCCCCAACGGCAGCGAAAGGTGCCTATTTTTTTAAAACACCAAGTTCCGCTCGCCGCCGTCGGGGCCCTTCCCGCTGTTAGAGCGTGCCGCCGCTGGCTTTGCCGTTGTCCTATTTTTGTGTAGCGACAAAATTTGCCAGAGCCTTACTCAACATAATGCACAACCCCGACAAGCGTCCCGCGTCGCGGGTCTCCATGAGGCCTCTGTCTCTCGCTCGTCGAGCCCAGTAGAGCGTCTCCTCGAGAGACCCTTGGGCAACCGAATAAAAGTAGAGCCGTTCTTTGTGATAGACGCGGGCGTATCCTTCCGATAAGTTGGCCCCAATGGATTCCGAAGCTCGAATTATTTGGTCTCCAATGTCCCTTTTATCCGACGGCGACCATGCTGCGACAATACGGGATAAGCGTCGGCTCAACTCTTCCGACAATTGCGTCACCCACAGACGGCCAGGCATCGGAATTGATCTTTTCATAAGGCATTAGAGCCACCAACATGATTTTTATTCCCAATAAAATTCCTTTCGCCGCGGTCTGGGCCATTCCCGCTGTTAGGGTGTGCCGCCGTACAATCCGTAAGACACGACGACGGCGGGAAAGCCGTGAGGCGGGAATGCCCCAACGGCAGCGAGGGGTGCCTATTTTTTAAAACACCAAATACCACTCGCCGCGGTCTGGGCCATTCCCGCTGTTAGGGTGTGCCGCCGTACAATCCGTAA
>CAYTWA010000001.1:613428-624091 GCA_964441955.1 uncultured Elusimicrobia bacterium | reverse complement strand
CCCCAACGGCAGCGAGGGGTGCCTATTTTTTAAAACACCAAATACCACTCGCCGCCGTCGGGGCCATTCCCGCTGTTAGGGTGTGCCGCCGTACAATCCGTAAGACACGACGACGGCGGGAGTGCCGTGGGGCGGGAATGCCCCAACGGCCGCGATAGGTTCCTATTTTTTAAAACACCAAGTACCCCTCGCCGCCGTCGGGGCCATTCCCGCTGTTAGGGTGTGCCGCCGTACAATCCGTAAGACACGACGACGGCGGGAGTGCCGTGGGGCGGGAATGCCCCAACGGCCGCGATAGGTTCCTATTTTTTAAAACACCAAGTACCCCTCGCCGCCGTCTGGGCCATTCCCGCCCTTTGGCAACCCGCCGTTCGCTGCTGTAGCTGAATTCAGCGCGTCTTTTAGACCACCCCCGAAAACCCTCACGTTGATTTTTAAGGGTGTTTTGACTCCCAAGAATTCACTTGCCCGTAACACTCACCTGGTAAATATATAGTGAAGTTGGCCCCACTAGGGCCCAAAGTGCCTGGGCCGGATGGCGGCTTTTTTTAGCTCCGCGGCCCATGGTGGAGCCCACCCAAGAGCGCTATCTTTGGGCTGGAGAGTCGGAGCGGGGTCACTCAATCTGAACGGGTGAAAATGAGCCAAAAAATCAACACGATGTCCTTCCTTCCCTTGCCGCTTCTGCGGGTCCTTTCACTTACACTCATCGCATGCCTGATCGGCTCCGACCCCGCGCTCGCCGCTGGTCTTAGCGAATTCGCGCAGCTTCATTTCAATTCCGATATCACAAAGCTGGTGGTCCCGCAGAAGTTGGGGGTGGTGACGGACAAGTGGATTGCAAAGGCGCGATTAAGCGATGGAGCAAGTAAGCGAGTAAGTGAAGGCTCGCCCACCATCATTCTCATCCAAGACCTCCATGCCAACATCGGCGTGCAAAAAAACATCGCGGGCATCATCGAGCACCTCTACCGCGGCTACCGCGTTGACCGCGTGTACTCAGAGGCAGCCTTTGGCCGCATGGAGCCCTCCGTGCTTCGCGCCATCCCCGGGCGGCGCAACCGCCAAAAATTTTATGACGAACTTCTCTCCAAAGCGATGCTCACCGGGGAAGAGCTTGCCGCGGCACGTATCGGCGAGGGGCACCTCTCCTCGCTTAAACTTCACGGCATCGATGACCCCATGCTGTATATGGCGAACGTCCAAGCCTTTGGGGACATGGCGAAAATCGGCCCGCAGGTGGCGTACGAATGGAAGGCGCTTAAAGCCCTGCTGCTGCCTGGCGCAAGCCCGCGACTGCGCGCTCACCTGGAATTAACCGAAAAACTGATTGCGCTTAAACTCATCGACAGCGAATGGCTGCAGTACCGCGACCACCGGGCCCTGACGCCTAAGGGAAGCGCAAAACTAAACGCCGTCACCGCGGCCGCCGAACGCTTTTACACCGCTGCCGAAGCGCGTAACGGCGCGATGCTTGAAAACCTGCTGAAGCACATGGGCAGTCCTGAGTTTAGAGTGCTGGGTCCTCAGTCGAGCCTCAAGGGGAATACTCAGCGCTCAGCACTCAGTACTCAGCACTTTTCCGCAGTTTTTGTCTCGGGCGGCTTTCATACCGCCACGGTCGCCCACGAACTAAAGAAACGAAACTTCAGCTTCATCGTGGTGACCCCGCAAGTGGAGCGCCTGGATCAAGAAGCGCTCTATATGCGCAGCTTAACCGAGCCGCCGCATGAAACCGTGCGTGCTTTGGTAGGCACCGACCGGGCCGCGGCCAAACTTCGCAGCGCTTTGAAGTTTTTGCCTGCCTCCACAAAAGCCTGGGCCAACGGCTGGATGTTCGCCCAAGTGCGGCAGGTGGGGCGGCACCTGACGGGGGGGCTTGAACCTCAAACGCGCCCGTTCCTTGTTCTCCTCGAGGGCGCTAAGAAGGGGTTTCGCGCCATGGCCCGTGTCATGGTGCTGTCGGTGGTTTCGTTTATTCCGGCGTTGGCAAACTCGGGTTCGATTGACGCGATCCTTGACGCACTGGAAGCGGATGTTCCCAAACAGCGAATAGAACTCTTACAAGAAGCGCGTCGCCCAGGAAGCTTCCCTGAGGCAGGCGTGCCGTACAAAGTCGGCGGTCAGTCTTCCAGTTTAGACACGAAAGAAGTTCGCCTCGCGCAAAGCGCCGCCATCCAAAGTGCCGAGGCGCTCGAAAAGAGCCGCGCAGCGTTTAAGGCCGCAGACGAGGCGGCCCAAAACGGCGACGTTGAAAAGGCGGCGGAGCTAAATGTCATAGGCGTCATGGAAAAAACTAAGGCCGAACGGCTGCTTGCCCTTTCGGATGTCCACCTGATCGAAGCTGTTGTGCAAAACAAGCCTGAGCTACCCAAACCCCTGTTGAGTAAAACGCCTTCCAGCCGACCAAGCGTGGCGGTTAAAGAAGACGTGCCGGCGCGGGCTCCAAGCCGAGCCAAGAGTGTTTTGGCGAGCGCGTGGGTCGCTATTTTAGGCATTGTGTTCGGCCTTGGGGCGCGCACTCAGCGCTCGAGCTTGAGGCAGCGCCTCAAGGTGCATATGCACCGGCGCTATCAGCTTCCCAAAGACCACTACCGGGAAGTGCAAGCCCAATGGGAAAGCCTGCTTAACTTGCGCTTCTCTGAGCGCTCGCCCATGCTTGAACCCATTGTCCGAATGCAGAGTTTCTTTTATCAAAAGTGGACGGAATCGGGCTCGCCTGAAATTCACGAATGGCGCGCCATGGAACGTAAAATTTTAGCTTTGCTCGCCCGCGCCCGCACGACCGTCAACTTGACCGATGATGAAATCAAGAAGGCAGGAATCACACGCGTCGACTACGCGATGCCGCGTGAAGCCAACGGGTTTCAATTTTATCGCCTTATCCCGCTCGAGCAACCCTTTGAGAAAACGCTGCCCACACTAGAGGAATTAAAAGCCCCGCGCTGGATGGGGACTTTAAGCGATTATGAATTTCGCCTCCCAAGATTTCTGGCCACCCCCCGGCGCGCCTTGGCGACAGGCTGGCTCGCACTCATTCTGTGGGTTCCCTCGACTTTCGGTCTAGCCGGCCCGGGGGCGGCGGTTACGACCGCCGTAGCCATCACTGAGCAAGCGGAGATTCAACAGGCACTGGGTCTTGAGGAGGGAGCGGCGGAACAAGTGGCGACGCCTTCCCTTTCTCCCACGCATATTGCGCGTTTAGCTAACCTAACGATCCAACTGGATCTGTTGGAGAAGCTTTCTCCCGAAGAAAAAGTTAAAGCGGCTTACGACTTGTGGCACGATGCGGACCTCACGAACACCAAGCTCCCCGGGTCCAAATCGGCTTTCATGGCCCTTCAAACGGCCTTAACCCACCAAGCCGACGGCAAACCAGGTGCAGACAAAGAAGTACAAACCGCCACCCAACGCTTAATGGACATCGCCGCCGGCAACCTTCCTCTGTTGTCACCCCGGCTTTCCTCTCCGGCCGAATATACGGAGGTCAATGGGAACCTAGTGTCTTTGGAAAACCCCGCGCCTACGGCTGCCACGCCTTTACAACCCGCTCAGGGCAGCCATCCAGCAGCTGTTTTGGCGGCACCCGAGCGATCGACTCCTTCATCGGAGGGTCCATCCGCCGGTTTGTTTTTTGGAATTCTTGCCCTCGTAGGATTAATTGCCAAAGGAATCGGTCGTCTCACGAACCCAGACGTTTCGATCCGTCGTCGTTCAGAGTCGCATGACGATGGCCCCCCTAAGCCTATGGAAGGAGCAAAAGAGGTTTCTCCAAATACTACTGAAGGTTACATACCGCAGCCCATTTCATCGAGACGGGTTAAGTTCGACGTGCCTCTGGCGTTTTCCCTTAGGGAATTTAATCGTGAAAACAGTTACTTCAGCGTTTCGTTGGAAGAAGGGATGGACTCGAAAAAATACGCACCTGTTCTCTCGTTCGTTTTAGACTACCTTCATGCCTTTTCCAATCACGAACAATTGCGCGGAGTAGATAATGTTTTGGATCGGAAGGCGCGTATCGAAGTGCTGCTGATCAATGGAAACGGTCAGGAATTAACAAAAGTAGAAGGCGACGCAGAAACCCCAAAAATAAAGATTGATTTAAAAAGTTTGGTCACATTCGATTCTGAAGACAACGTTTGGAAGATGATCGACGAACGAAAATTTGCATTTCGTCGGCATTTCTCTCGAAAAGTTGCTCGTGTACCGGATTTGCCTGAGAAAGAACAGGTATTGCAGGCGTTTCGTGAATTTTTCACGGTATCCTCGTCGTTTGCGGACCACGTGGTTCGGTATGTCCCGTATGTTGCTTTGGGTATTCAAATTGTCTGGTCTTCAGTGTTTGTCGGCGGTCTTTTCTATCCATCGGTTGTTCCTGTTCCTTCTGCTATTGGGTGGGGGTATATGGCCTGGATGGGCTGGGTTATTGCCTCTCTATCTCCTTCGTCCCTCATATTGTTGACGTATGTTCATTCCAATCGCGAACGGTGGCAAGATGCTTTGGAGGAGGAGCGCATCCGACGAGAGCTGGTTCGTTCAGGAAGGTTATCGGAAGAGAAATCTCGAAAAAGCCAACTTTCTCCTTATAGGGAATTTACTTATCGGTTTGGGATTTTGCTTTCAGCATTCACCGTGTTTTTGGCTTACATGGCTACGAGTGGAGGAACGGCATCGGCTCAAGTCCCTGGCGTGGGGCAGAAAGGAGCTTCTGCTGGACAGGTGCCGGCGCCTGGGATAAATCCGAATCTGCCGCCTGTGCCTTTAGACCCCACTTTGCCCAATGTAGTCGAAAGAGTTCGCTTGTTACAGCAAGAAGATCAGAGAACGCAGGATAGGGTATTGGCCGCGGTGGATCCAAAGCTGCGCAAACGAGTCCGCCTCGGGGACCCCATGGCTTCGCGTTTGTTAGGCGCCACCCTCAAATCGGCGCTTGGGAATCGAAACAAGGCGGATGTGGCGCGCTTGAGTGAGGCTGTACGCGAGTTTCAAACAGCGCACCCCGGTCTCCAGACGTCGGGTTATATGGATTTTGCAACGGCAGCCCATGTTGTTGAATCCTTTGGTTTGATTGGTTCTGAACAGCGCGACAAATTGCTGGAGCAAGACCACTCTTTTGAAGGCATGCTTTTAATGGCGGCCAACATTCAAGGGAAAAACGCTGAAGGGTTGTTCGCTTCGCGTCATCGGATGCACGAAATATCGCTGCGCCAAGCCGCTGAGGAATACCGCAAAACGCATCCGAATGTCACACCGACTACGATTGATTTTGTTATGAAATTGATTGCGGAAATTTGGATGGTTCAAGAGTCGACTGAAAAGCTGTCATCAACCGTTCTGGCTCAAAACAGTCGTCCAAGCCCCACCAAGACAAAACACTCTACACAAGAATTTGTCGGCCCACGGCAGCCTGCCGCGCAGACGCCTCAAGCGGTGACACCTAAAGCGGCACGCCAAGTGGATGAGCGAGTGGCGGCGGTTGTTCCGGCGAGGGCCACTCCGGAGCAACAAAAGGCACTTTTGATGACTGAAATTCGTTCCCTCGGGAGGCAAGGGGAGACCTACCAAAAGTTGGCCGAGATGCTTTTTGATGCGATTGCGGCGGATCCGAATGAAAAAGAGCCCGCCCAAAAAACAACGCATTTGATTTACCTGGTGACGGTTGATGCGCCCGAAGGCCGCGAGCAGTTGGCCCAAATCCTGACCGTCGGCCAAAGCGCTGATCTACCTGCTACCGAATCCACTCGACGGACAAAGTCGATCGTCGACCGCCTTACCCGATTTATGCAACAACCCCCATCGGCCATACGCTCGACTCAAGAGCTTTCCAGCCTAGCCCCTTACGATTGGAAGGCGCCTACATCCCCGGCTTTTAAAGAGGCCGATGATCGCGCCAAAGAAGCGGCAGCGGCCGTTCAAAGGGCGCTGCGTAATGGAAAAAACGGCAAATTAACGGCCACGGGCGCTGTGGCTTTAACCGATGGGCGGCTGCAGTATTCTGGGGGCGTTTATACGCAGCTTTTAAGCGCTCAAGGCAGTCCTATTCAAATGACCTTTAATGAGTATCGGCAACGTCGTCAAGAGGCGCTCCGCCAAGAATATTTGGACTCCCAACAACGGGCGCAGGTCCTACGAGCCGCCGCCAAAAGCGAGTTGGTGTTTCGCTTAGCCGATTTTCGGGCGAAGCAGAAGTCGACTGTAGACACCCAGAGTGCGCTGATGGAGGCCCAGGCCGCCTATTCGCAGGCTCTTGCCCGTTTGGATCGTCCGGGGTCTTTGATGGCGGATTTCCCAGTAGAAAGCGAGGCGGACATTGAGAAAGCGCTCAATCGCTTTGAAGCGCGCCAACTTGTTCACACGCATGCGCAAAATGCCGCCTTTAACCTTGAGCAGTTCTTGCGACAAGATGGCGAATTGTCGGCGGCGGACAAAGCTGATCTAGAGGCCCTTCGACTTCGCCTACATGCACGAGCACTTCCTTTGGAAGAGGCTGTTTCGGCGGAATTGACCAACCCAGAAGAAGCCCATCGGCTTCTCATTGGCGCCATGGCTGAAGAGCTCACCGTGGCGCTTCAGAAGTACGGCATGTCGCTGGCCATTATCTCCTCGAGCAACGGTGGGTACGAGTTGGACGTTCGGCTCACCCAGGGCAAGTGGAACGATCTCCAAGCACACGAACGCTACCGCCGATTTAGCTTCATCGAAAATTTAACCCTTGGGGCGTGGATTGGTCGCGGCGGAATATTCTCAGCGCTCAATCAATTGGTGGTCCGAGGCGGGGTCGGAGCGCAAATACAAATTCTTCTCACACCCGACCGGCTCACGCAAAATGAATTAAAAGATCTCCAAAAAGAATGGGCCGGTAAGCTAGACGAGCTCGATTTAAGCCGAATGGCCGCCGAATGGGCCATGGCCAAAGCCACGATCGATGCGTTAGGCCGTTTTGCTTCGAGCGACCCCGAAGCCGCCCGCCAGGTGGCGCAAGCCCGATCCGCGCAGGCCCTCTACGCGCCTTGGAAGGCTGATTTGGAAAAAATAGGCGCCAGGCTCTTTCAACAGGGCGTGACCCTGACGGACGGTGACATTAATGCCGAACAAGTGGAGTCGTTTTTGGCCGCCGTCCAGGCCCACGCGCCGGCCATACAGCTGAGCGATTTGCAAGAGCGAATCACTCGTCTTGAGAAGCGTCAATCGCTTCGTCGCGGCAGTGTTCGCCTTAACGGAAATTTTGGGCTCGCTTCCTCCGTCAATTTGTTCATTCATCAAAACCGGTCGCGAGATGCCAATCGTGAAATCGAAACGGAGCGCCAAGCATTGGCCGAAGTTCAGCGAAATTTAAACGTCGCGCAAACGCAAACTTTGGCGTTGGAAGCGCTCATGGCCGTCATCGAAGCGGAACGCGCTCTGGAAGAATCCCAAGAAACAGACGCCGCTGCACGCGCCACGCTCACGCTCGAACGTCAAGAGGCACGCCAAATGCTGCAGCTTTTATTAGGTGGAGCGCCGGTTTCAGTCGGCCGGGAGCTGAACTCAGATACATTGCTGGCCATCCTCGAAGCGCGCACGGGAAACAAAACCTATGCCGAAACGAGCCGGGAAGCACTGGAGTTGGAACTTCGGATTACAGAGCTGGCTATAAAAACTTTGAAATCCCGCAAGGCCGATCTCCATTGGTCTGTGCCGCTGCTTTATGGAACCCCCGGCGCTTTTTACAACGGCGCTACGGCGTTGCTTCAAAATGTTGTCAACGTTTTAAAGCTGTCTGGCGTCGTCAAAGCCTCGGCGCGCAAGGAACTGATCAGTCAACTTGAGAATAAACAAACGGAGCTTAAAGCTCGCATCCAAAACCATGGTCAGCGAATGGAGGCAGAAAGGCAAGCCGCTATCGCGCGATATGGGGTAGCGCGACTCGCACGCCAAGTGGCGCAGGGAACAGCCGATGAAGAAAGGGCCGCGCGTGTTCAGCGAAGGGCGCTTCTTGAGGTGCAAGCCCTTGGCGTGGATGTCTCCCACATCAACGAATTGCTTCCCGCAAACTTGCAGGCTGGCCCCAACGCCACCGTCACCAGAATTGCGATGGGCCAAGGTATTGACCGCTATACCGCGTATCAAATTTCGGGGGAGGGGGCGACGCGCCTCGTGGTGGAGCATCCGCTGGATACGACATCCCTCGCGCAATGGAGTTCTTATTACGGCTTGCCCGGCAACGAGGGCATTTCACCTACGGCTCACATGGCGACGGTGACGGTCTTTACCGAAAGCAGGGTGCAAGGCGCTCAGGGTCAAGAGGGGATGGGCTACATCGTGACAGGGTTTAACCCCATCACGCATATGCAGACGGAATTCGCGATCATGAAAGAAGAAAATGTTTCCGTCCAAGCGCTTCAACAGCGCAGCATCATTCTTTCAACGGTGGAGGCGGCCTTGCTGGTGCGCCAATCGATGGAACGGGGCCAGTTGGAGGTTCTCGTTTCAGTGGACCAACAGCAAAACCAGGGATACCAAGGTCAATTGGGCGTTAATTTCGCCTTCAGGAACGGTCAGGGGATTCGTTTTGGGTGGGACCATAGCCATTCCGGCAAACAGCCAGAACGTTGGAATATCGCGGCAACGCTTACGTCAAATAGCGCTCCGGTACATTTTATTGTTGGAGCCCTCGATAACGGACGCAACGTGCTGCCGCAAATTCAGGCGTATACAAACCCTCGTGGAACTAAAAGCTTCCGCTTTAGCGTTGGAGGATCATTAACTGGGACCGATGGAAGCGTGTATATCCATGCTCAAGCGCATCCGGATGGCAGCCGGGCCAGTCATACGGTGGACCTCATTGTGAACACGTATAACGGCGATACCAACGTGATGGCCTCCGCAGGCACGACACTGCACCGGAAAAACGGCAAAACCTTCCTATCGGTTAGAGGGGGCGCCTCCATCGATGGGAATTCGCCTGCAACGATACAGCCGTTTGTGAACATCGAACAAGCGTTGACCAACACCCTGATGCTTCAGTTTTATGATGCGATCCGCTCGGATGGGAAGAATACGTTTCGCCTGGCCCTTCAAGAGATATTCCGAAAGAAATATGGAGAAAAATCGGAAGCTTACAAGCAGTTTAGTGCTTTGATGGCGGGGCTTAACGACAGCGGTAGCGGACGGCGCGATCTCTTTGCGAATTATTCCGCCTATCTTCCCTTTCTCGGCAGCAACACCATGATGAATGTACTGGCCAATTTGCCCGTGTCACAAGCCCGCGGCCTTCCCTTCGGTATTCAAGACACGGCGCAGCTGATGGTCAATCTCCGTAGCCAGCAATCCAAGGTTTGGAGGGCGGATATCGATTTGACGTTCATGAGGGGAAGCGACGGCAAAGCGGTTCCTCAACTCGCGCTTACAAAGGCCGTCGTGTCGGAAAAGCTGCCTCCGGGGTATGGCTATTTCCTTCCAGAGAATGAGCGAGACCGGGGTATTCGAACGCGCAACGGACAAACGCCCTATTCGAGCGGCTTGCAGTTCAGGTCCCTTTCACCAAAAATGGCACTTCCTTCCACGGTCGTGGTGCCGCCGGTCACTCAAGCCACGCGGCAGGCCGCAGACCAATTCGCGCAAGCCTTACGCCAAAACCCCATGCTTCAAGAGGCATTTGTCAAAGACACTGGCATTGTCGTCTCCGGTGACGCCGCGGCGCCCGCTTCCGAAGAACTTGCGACGTTTTTAGCATTACTACCGCTAAAGCTCGGACAAACACCGAAAGAGTATGTAGAGCAACTCCCCGAAAAATTAGCCGCGATGGACGTCATTACGCCCACGCCGCGACCCAATCCGGGTGGGGGTGGCGGGCAAGGAGGAGGGGAAGGCGGAAATGGAGAAGATGAAACGCTAACCAGCGGTGAGGCCTTTGACGTTTTGACGGCTTTTCAAAAGGAAGTCGCAAGGTCGAGTTATGCGGCCAGAATAGACGACTTTTTGTCCAATACATTCGGAATCCGTATCTTGAATCAGCCTATCACGACAACCCTGGTTCGAATCGCATTGGATCCGACGGTCGGTCTCTTATACAGCGAAACAGGAAAACGAAATCTACCCGAGCTGGTTGGTAATTTCGAAGAAGCCGTTTTTTTGTTGTCTGCTTTGGATGATGCAGCAAAGCGGTTACTCCGAGAAGTCTTAGGTATTAACATTGATTCACTGCGTTTGGATACAGAATCACGGCGCAAGTTGATGGATTTGGTGGGAGACAAGGCGACAGACTTTAGAAACCCGGCCACCATCCAAACGTTTTTGCGATCTCTTCCGGATGCGGGCGAATTAGCCGAGTGGCTTAAGAATGCCTCTCTTCCACAGAAAGACGCATTCGCCCGGTTATTCGGGCGCACTGTGGGTGATTTTAAAACCGATGGAGATTTTCGAAAACTTGTTTTTGACATTGTCGGGGACCCCAATTGGCCCCAATACAAAGCAGGCTTTTTGAAGGGCATTGTTGACGCCGATGATCTGAACACTCGTCTTCATGGACCCAATGTGGATTCCAATTCATTCGGACGCCTATTTGGCGCATTTATCGGGAATCCTCGCTTCGACGCGGCGTATCGGAAAGTGTTATTCGACATTGTGGGGGACCGGAACTGGGGGACGTACAAGGACAAGTTTGTGGGGGCCTTGAAGCCAG
>CAYTWA010000001.1:0-613328 GCA_964441955.1 uncultured Elusimicrobia bacterium | reverse complement strand
AAGGACGGGGATTTCCGGAAGTTGTTGTTCGATATCACGGGGGATGAGAACTGGGGGGAATACAAGGACAAGTTTGCGGGAGCGTTGGCGAATGCGGTGGAGCTCAACACCCGGTTGCATGGTCCGAACGTGGATGGCGCGGCGTTTAAGACGCTCTTTGGGGCGACGATTGGGGACCCGGCGAAGGATGCGGTTTACCGGAAAGCGTTGTTTGACATAACTGGGGACCGGAACTGGGGGACGTACAAGGACAAGTTTGTGGGGGCCTTGAAGCCAGCGGCGGATTTCTATGAGTTGCTCAAGAGCGGGGCCATTGACCGGGTAGCGTTTCGGACGTTGTTTGGGACGGACATTGCCGATCCGGCGAAGGACGGGGATTTCCGGAAGTTGTTGTTCGATATCACGGGGGATGAGAACTGGGACCTTTATAAGGAAAAATTTATTCCACGTCTTCCCCTTGTGGCAGAACTGCACACAACGCTTTTGGCAAATCCTTTAGCGCAAGCTGCGTTTGGGCGTCTTTATCCCGTTTCATTTGCAAATCCTCAGGTTGATTCTCAATATCGAAAGTGGCTTTTCGATATTGTTGGAGGACCCAAGTTTACGGATCCACGCGATTATGTTCGGGTCCTCATGATCGCGGATGATCTCGGAGTGAAGCTGCAAGGCGCGACTTCTGATCAACAGAGAGCTTTCGGATTGGTATATCGCCAACAAGTCATTGACCCTAGACAAAATGATGCATTTCGAACATTGCTTTTTAATTTGGCTGGAGACCCGCAAAACGCTTACGGCACAGAGCAAGGAGTTTCGAATTTTATTGAAAACCTCCCCGAAGTCGCCGAGCTAATGGACGACAAAAATAAAAACCTGCGTCAGTTGTTCGAATTGCCGGACGACATTTTTCACCGCGTGCCAGATGACCCCGAACGGCAGCAGGCGGTGGGCTTCTTATTCAATTTGGCGCTGAATTTTGTGGGGCCGACACGCCGTAAGCGTGGTGACGTTGAGGTGGGAAAACTGTGGGAAATGGGAGCCGAAACGGTGGGTGAATATCTCGAGCAAGCGGATGCCGCCTACGAAATCCTCAAGTTCTCTCGGGTCAATCCGCGCCTGAGCCAGCGCTTTTTTAGCCAGTCCGGGGTGTTAAGCACGTCGTACCGAAACATTGACTTCTCGAGCCCAGGGAACATCTATAGCACGCACCTGCGGCTCCTTTTTAATTTGGCCTCTCAGATTAACCAAATTGGCCGCCCTGGGTTTTATTCGGATGTGACCCAATTGATCGGTACATTAAATCTCGCCTTTGACCTCATTCCTTATTACGAGGCTTACATGGGAAGCGAAGGGGGCAACTACACCTATGTTGTCAACCCCAACGGGACCATCACTCAAAACCCGGACCGGGACAACCTCCTCAAATTTGCGGGGGAAATGCGCCAACGCGGAATCGATAAGATTCTGGGGCTCGGGTTAAACAACGGCACGCCGCAACCACTCAGCAGCCTTCAGCAAAGTATTCGCACGCTTCAAATGCGCCACCGCGGCGCCGTTCGCTTGGACAACTTGCTGCAGCTCTTCAACCTCTATAAATTGGATCTCCCGCTCGCCGACCGTGCCAAAATTTTGGAGCTCGAAAAGGCCATGAGTCGCTGGCGTTTGCCTCAGGGCAAAACGGGCTCGATCGGCGTTTCTCAGGAAGTGGGGCTCATGGTGGATGCCTATTTGTTTGGCGATGAAATCACCAAATACCATTATCAATCCCTCGGGCAGGAGGAAAACCCAGATGATCCCAATTCGCGCCGCGGACGCCGCTGGGTAGACCCGTACACCCATCAAGGCATCACAGCTTATTACGACGCGACTGGCTTGGTCGAAAAATCGATTGTGGATGGTCGCACCGGAAAAATCACGCAAACCTTCTACAAAGACGGCGGGATTCCCGTGCGGCAGGTTGGGCCGGATGGGGTGGAGACCACGTATGAGAGCCGGGTGATCCGCGCGGGGGATGCGGATTTTTCGGCGGTTAAACAGTTGTTGGACCAGTCCGGCGCGATGTACGACCCCACGGAAGACATCGTGCGTATCGCCCATGAAGACCCAGTCATGCACCAATTGGTCGTCACGTACCAAACGTTGACAGGCCACCCGATCGCCGAACGTCAAAGCGGCCTTGCCCCCAATGCCCCCCAGCGCATCTCCATTGCCCTAGATTCCAATTCGCCTCTGACACGTGAAGTCTGGCTCCTTCAAAATGGAAGAGCTCCGGTCAAACAATTCACGTACGCCCAGCGGGAAATGCCTTCTTTGTTTGGCGCTAGTGCCGAACGAAATGCTTGGTCTTACATTGAAGTGAACAACCATCAAACCCAGGTGCCGCATATCGAATTGGTCGATGCCCAAGGTCTTGTGCGTGAAGTGATCACGGGACTGGAAGGTTCGGCTCCCAATGTCGGCAGCGGGCTCGCTCCGAGCCGTCACCGGACATGGACTGTCGTGGAGTATGACGATTACAGCCGGGAAAAAGGCCGTCGCAAATTCCGGCTTCCTTCGACATTGTTGCCGGGCATTCAAAATGGGGCGTATGTGTTGGATGGTTGGGAAGAGATGGAAGTGGCCACGCGCGAGACGATAAATCCCGACGGCACGATTGGGGTGAACGTGCAGGATCTCTTGCGCCATACCGTTCGTCGCGAGGTGTATGACGGGTCCGCCCGTGTGTCGCTCAGCGTGGGCACAGACGTTACGACATTTGACCTGCAAGGAAACCCGCTCGAGACGCGACGAAATAACGCGCTTTGGGAAACATACGAAACAGCAACCTTCGATAATTTAACGGCGCAAGAAAAAGCCCTCTTGGCGGAATACGGCGTCACGACAACGCCGCGCGTGAAATTTATCCGAGCGCTCGATGTCCAAGGGAACGCGCGGTTGGACGCCTACGAAGAAGATGAAAAGGTAATCACGATTACGGTACGAGACACTCAAAAAGTAGAGTCTTCCTTTTTTAAAGGCCAGATCATCGAGATTTCGGTTCCGCACTACGGTCCAGACGGTTTAGACGACAGTGCTGCGCTTGAAACTCGGTTTGTCGCGGAGTCCGGCTCAACCATCATCCATCGAACCGCTATTTCGGACCTGTGGCGTGAGCGCGACACCGGCGCCATTCATTTGCGTCTGGGAAATCCTTCGGGGCCGAATACCTACCGCATTGCCGATGCGAACGGGCAGGTGTTGCTCGAATTTACGGCGGATCACGGCGGAATACGCGGCCCCGACAACCTGACGATCACCCTCATTAATCCCGAAGACCAGAGCCGAGCGACATATACGCTCCGGAGTGACGTCCGTTTGGATGCCGAAGGCGCCAATCGCGAACGAATGCTGAACCTAAAGGCGTTGCAAGCCTTAGCGTTGGATGGCACCGTCTCCAAGCAAACGTCAGGGTCGGAGGCGCCCACCGTGAACCCCGTCACTGGAGAAGCGACATCGGTGGGTTGGGCTCTCCAATTGACTGACGAAGGCGAGAAGCGTCTCAGCCATACAGAGACGCGCCTTGGGAAATATTTGCTGGAGCGCACAGCGGGGAATTTGAGAACGCGCTTTGACCCGACGCAACCCTTTGAATCGCCGGTCGATGCCCTCGATGTTCGGTCCGAAAAGGTTCGCAAAACCTTTAAAGCCCAAGTAACGCGCGCGGGACCCGCGGGTCAGCCCGAAGAAGTCGCCATTGAAACGAAAGACGCCCAGACAGGCCTCACCGAATCTGATACCTACGATTTAACCGGACATCCAAGCCGCAATCGTCATACGGTGCGCGACCCCAATACCAACCAAACCAGTGTGAGCCGTGATGTGTTGGACGCTTACGGGCTTTCACTTTACACGGAGCGTGAAGAAGGCGATGGGATTCGAAACGAAACCCTTCGAACGTATGTCGAATCGCTCGATCCAGTGACGCGGCGAGCCGTGACGCGTGAAGAAAATCTGCGCAATTCCAAGCAAACGCGCCGGTTGGTGGACGCCGATGGTAACGTTTTGATCGAGGCGGAATTGAACGGCCAGGGGACCATCACATTCTTCGATTATGACGAAGACAGCCAGCCGCGTTCAGCGATCAGCTTTGATGGCTACAACGGCGAAGATCTCCGGACGCTTGAAAAGCCAAACCGGCCACACAAAAGCCGAACCGAAGCCCCCCGCATTCAAAGCGACCAGTCCATCGAAGTCGACCGCTTCGATGCCCACTACGACGAAAATGGGAAATTCATTTACGAACAAAAAGTTACGGAACACCGCACGCGCCTAGGGCGGCTTTTAACTGAAACGATCGTGGACGGGGCCGACACCTATGTGTCCACTTACGACCCTGCCTGGTCGATGGCGCTTCCCATCAATAAAAGCAAAAACGGCCAAGTGATCGGGCAAAGCCGCGTGCGCGGCAACCCGCAAGACGCCTCATTCAATTGGAATGACGTTCACATCGACCAACTCAACAGCGCCGGCACCCTCGAGCGCACAGAACGCTACGGCATCTTGGCCGGCCACATCGGCAGCTATGTCGAAGGCACCGAAAACGGCCGCCCCGCCATTCAAACCACTGTCCCCCTTAAGATGTTTGGCGTCGAGATCGGCGCCGACGTCCATTTCGGGGATGAGAACGGGCCTGTGATTGAGCGATACCGCGATTTGGAGACGGATGCAGACGGATATTCTCGATCTCGGCACGAAATGATGAGTTCGCGTGGTGCGATTAAAAATTCGGAGACCGTGACTTTTGATCCTGCCGGTAGGCCTCTACAGATTGTGACAGCCGGAAGAATCACAAAAATCAACCAAAGCCAGAATTCAAGTCAGACATTTGCAAAACGGTCGGATAGCGAAACTGGGGAAAAACTAATTGATTCATCCTGGACCGCTGACGGGAAAGTCCGAACGGATTTGAATTGGGATAACTCGGCCGTTGGTCTTAAGGCATCTGCCGAACGAGTTTTCTTAAATTCATTTGGACGTCCTGAGCGATCTATTTCGTGGAATGGTTCCAATATACTTTCGGGTGACGATCTAAACGGCGCATCATTTTTAGTGGACCCGGAAGCAGAGTATTCTGAAGTTCAATATCGTGTCGGGGCTGAAACCGGTAGGACAACAGCATTAGTCGATTTCGCTCTGAATGGTGGCCAAATCATTAGGAGCTACCAGAACCAGGAGCCAGGCAGCAGAGTTCGCAGTGTCCGTGATTTTCAGAAATTTGATTCTTATACGGAAGAGCTTGATGAGTTTGGACGACAAATTAAAGAGGTACGCGGGTCGTACGAGATGCGGATAGAGTATGAGGGGCAAACTGGACGGCGCGCCGTGGCGAACCTCTATAAAAAAGGGTCTGAAGTGTCCATCATGACCTGGGAGACGTTGCCTGATCAACCCTTTGAGCAAGTGCGCCGGTCGTTAAATATTCGCGAGGATGATCGGTTGCGCCTTCAGTCGGCGCTCCATTTATCTATTTTAACCAGCACACTCATCAGACCGGTTCGAGTCACGACTCCGGGCGGCGTCACATACGGAGCGACTAACATTGAGTACCGAGTGGCCGGGGATTTAAAAGGGCGCGCTTTTGCAACTTTTTCTGGAAACGAAAAATTGTTTGTCGACAAATGGCTGCCAGGAACAAATTTGGCGGTCGAGAGTCGAATGCTAGACATAAATAATAATAGCCTGCAAAAGCGATTTCGTGCTATCCCACGGCCAATTTCGGATTATTTTGACGCTCGTCAGCAGAGGAACGATGCGTCTTTGCTGATGAGCGAACTGCTCGCCGCCAGTGCAGTTGAGATCGAAGAATTCGCAGGGGACGAAATGCGTCTCCAATCCAAAAGGATTGCGTTATTTCAGTTTATTCCCATAGCGAATCTTAAATCTGGATTACAGCAAGACGGACGAACACTCGATTTCGCGCCGGGTGCCTCATTGGATGTTATTCGGTATGAACCCCAATCGCCATGGGTGAAAGCTGGGCAGGATACGTATGAATGGGTCGGCAATCAAATCGGTCGAAAAATTTTTACTGCGGACCGAGTCAGCGACCTTCGCAATATCGGTCTTATGGAATCGGCAATCCGGAGTCGGGGGTTTTCTGAAGCAGCGGACGATTTGGGCAATGTTGAAGTCTATGATGTCAAGGCGCTTGCCAATGATGAAAAAACACCTGTTAAGAATTGGCAAAGCGTTTACCGAAAAAATTCAGACCGTGAAATTGTGAAATGGGATTTAGATAGTCAGCGGCTCTCGGTCAATTTGTTTGACGGTCCGATCAGCGTGGCAGGTATCGAGTTTGATTATGAAAATCAGAGTCTCGGTGATGTCATGGGGTTGGCGATGGTTCTAGAGGATAGCGACAATGGTCGTCGGCAAGTGTATGTTTTGGACGCAAAATTGAAGCTGGGAATAATTGAGCAACGCGACATCAATGATGGAACAGTTGAATCCAGAATTGATTTGTATTACAGGGCTCTAACAAAAGCGATGACTGAAGAACGGGTTGGCAGAATCATTGCCAATCTTATGTCTGGTGATTTTGTTTCTTCAAAAATTAACTTGTTGGATGGTGCAATCCAACTGTCTCTGACTAATCATGCATTCCGCAATTTTGAAGATTATCAGGCAGTGCATCTACGAAGGCTCAACATCCCAACAGCAGCCAAAACGTTCCTAGCCGTCGATCAAAATAGCTACAAAATAGATCGTTCGGCTTTTGCGATGGAATCGACCACTGAATCGGATATAGGGCAGCTGTCGATTGGCGAAGCCGGGGTCCGCATTGAAACCATTCGGCAAACCATGATTCCAATAAACTCGGCCTTAGGCGATTGGGTACGTTATGCTGTTGAAGTGCGCGACGGATTAGGGCAAAAAATAGAAACGTATTTGGGGGAAACGACTGGATCGACTGCGCGCGAACGTTTTGAAAATTTTAGGGCTGAATTAAAGTTCCGCGAATTTTTCTTGCGGGGCCAGAGACCCGATGGCAAGGTCTATTTAGGAAAGAATCGCGTCCCTGACAAAGGTGTGGTTACGTTGATCATTAATGGTCAAGAATACGTACAGGCCCTATCAAATTCAGCCGTCTTGTTTACAAACGGAAATATTTCTTATCGAACCCGTCGGGGACAGGGCCAGCTTGTTCAATTGGATGCAAACGGCGCGCAAGCCTATCAGCAGTTGCAAGAGGAAGTATTAAATGGACGAATTGGGATCGATAAACAGGACGTGTCAGAAGGTGAAATCAAAGATGCTAGAGGCCATTTGCTGGTTGGATTGGATGGTTTTGCTGCAGCCGATATCGGTGAAGATGGGTTTGTTAGAGAGGGGGCCAATCCAAAATTCATCACTTTCCACAATCACAATTTGCCTATTAGCAAATTCTCCCGTCTAGGCATTCAACGTCCTGAAATTGAGGCTGTGTTTTTCCATGTTGGTTTGTCTCCAATATCGTATCGCTATTTCTACGATAACTCTCTGGATCAATCCAAATATCAGCGTTTAGATGACGAAGGGCGCTTAGTGGAACCGGGAGGAAATTGGCTCAGCAAAACAGAACACGGAGGATTTAAGCTAGAGAATGATGTAAATGGTGCGCCAGTAAAGGTGATGGTTTTCAATGTTCAAAGTCATGAAGAAACTGGGATGAACCAATCTATGCACCGTTTGGACGGACGACTTTTGAAAGATATTTTTCTTCATTTCAATGAAGGAGAGCCTGACTTAGAAAAAACGACCTACGATGCCTTTGAGCAGCCGGTGAAAGGATCTTTAGTTAATCCCGGACAAGATAGCTACGGGCTGCCATATGCGCAATACCACGTGACATATCCAGAGCGTGGATATAAAACGGTAACAAAATTGGGCCCGTCGTCAGGCGAATGGGTACCAAAGGGGCCATTAAATAAGTTGGGGGACAATGTTGTTCAAGCTGTACAAGGGCAGGGTGCTGCAGAGACTGTTGTTCTCGAAAATGGCTCCAAAACCTTTACGCATAAAAGTCGCTTTATTTCCACTTATGGGGACAAGACAGCTTTCGCGCCAGGATACAACTATTTCCGGCAGGGTTTGTTTGGAAAGGCCGTTGCTCCGATCATCGACCCTTTAATGTGGTGGTCGACAGATGCAAAAATGGCTTATTCGCTGTCGCAGCTGGACTTCTCAGACGACGTGGCTCGGCTTCAACAAGAACATCGTTCGTCGTCTCATTTAAATATTTTCCAAGAAATTGGTTATTGGTGGTCGGCCAGCTGGCTCGCCAAAGTCCTTCGAACCGCCCTGTCCATGTTCTTTGCGATGTATGCCGCGACGGTATTCCGATACCGAAAGCAAAAGAAAACACCAAAACGCAATTCGGTTGTCGATGCGGTGCCAGAAGACGCTAGATTAAGCATGCTCCTAAATGAATTTTCAAATGCGGCGCACAACAAATTTGTTCAGATGGAGTTATCAACAACAGATTTCGAAACATTTGATAACCATACGATGAGTTTTGCTCGTTTTCTAATCTCTCGCTTAAGCGAAATAAAAGATGAGAGCGGGGAACATATTTTGCCTACCGTTGAAATTGAACAGTATGTTAAGGATGCTCGGGATGCCATTCGTTATGATCGACAAAGCCCCACTCAAGCAAGTCAAGAGTTGACCAAAGCATTATTGGCGCGTGCTTATGCTCATCGTATCCAAGGGTATATGAATGAATTGGGGATATCGTTAGGGCAAGATCAGCACGTCTTTTCAAGGGATCATCTTCGCAAAGATGAACGTCTTCAACGAATTGTGTTGAAACAGCTTCGAAAGACTTATCTGCTGGAGTGGCGGAAAGAAGCGTCGATGGATATCTCTAGGGGCCCATTGAGAATTGTGCGGCCGTCGCCTCGAGGTTGGATAAATGTAGATCTGCGTTTAGAAGTCTGGAAAAAGGGTTTAGAACTTCATTTGGGCGATATTGACCTTTCGGGGCATTCCACATTTATAAATCGTTTGATTGAGCATGTTGCGCCATTGGAACGTTCGCAGCGTCGCGACGCGATTAATATTTGGTCAGGGTTTGCGTTTCAGTGGTTAAGACGCGGGCTACTCGATCATGCGGAATTGAAGGATCAAAACAAAAAGATAGTCATGCCGAATCGTTTTGTTCTAAATAATGAGAACTTTGCCGATATCTTCAAATACTGGTCTCTTGGAGAAATTCTTGCAAATGAATGGATCACCAAATCGGAACTAAGGGATTCGGTAGATTACACCTCTGGAGTCAATCCTCCAGCACATTATTCCGATGGGACAGCCGCAGCGGTGGGGCGCCACCGCAACCCTCTGTCAGAAGAGGACTTGCGCGTCATCGCTTCTCGGTTTGAATCGCCCTTGCGAAGGGAGCGGGAGAGGGAGGGGATTCTTCTGCCTGGTGAAACTGAGGACACTCCATTAAGTGTTCGATATCCAAGTTTGGCATTCGCTAATTATGTGTTGCGTCTTTATCGAAAATCATTTATTGGCCAGCTTCATCCGCATTACTTATTCACTTTTGCTGGTTTTTATCGGGTCCTTTTATTGAGTGGCGTTGTCATTGGCGTGAAGTTTTTAGTGTTGAATGTTGTCCGGGGTTTCCCGGGGATCACCGGTAATCCAATTCTATGGATCCTGCCATCAATCGTGCTTGCTTTGTTTAGTTTTCTTTTATTTAGGCCAAGCGCACAGGGTTTGAGAACAGCGGTCATTCTGGCTGCTATTTCAAAGTGGGCCGCAAATAGCTACCAAATTCGGAAATGGAATAGCCGATGGCTCAACAATTCGATTGTTAAGGTGTTGCCGTCCGTGCTCGAAAACCAAAATTATAAAGCCGAATTCTTATCTGTTATCGACGATCTTTATCAAAATGCCAGTGCCAGCGAATTAACCTATCAGCAGTATGAACAATTGAAAAGTGTGGCGGCCTTGTCTGAGCGCTCCGCGATGTCGGAGACATTGCGAAAAATCAAGTTAAGTCGCGATGCGCAGGATTCTTTGCAATTCTTTGTCAATCAAAAATTGCGATATGACTTACCTCAATCGCCAGAATCGGTTAATGACATAGTTGATACCACGGCGATCGTAACAACATTAGATGAGCCCTTTTACATTGATGACGTGAAATCAGCATCGATTTTGGCCAGACACAAAAATTACAAACGTAATTTTGAAAACTTTATTGCGCGCTTGCTTCTTGAGAGCCATGGGGGAACTTTTCGTTGTTATGTCTTGGGTCAGGTTGTCGAGTTTGAGCTTTCGCCGGAGGACATTCGATTGATGGCGTCTTGGGCGCGAGGTTCCTCGCCTAGCGCAGCGCTCGTCGATATGTTATCGGAGGATGAAAATGTCAAGAATCCTTTGCGGATTATATTGGTGGAGTGGTTCAATGCGAATATGGATACGGCTTATAGGACGGTCGAAGGTGTATTGCTTATGCGAAAAGAACTTGGTGCTCAATTGATCAGGATCCATCCGGATTTGCAGGCCAACGAAGCTTACAGTCTCGCCGAAGAAAAATTTCAAATTATGTTCTTGCGGCAGCGACTCTTATCGGAAGATTTGGCCGATCGAAAATCCGCTCAAAGAATTCGCAATTACGTCTCCCGGCTTCAGAATACGTCGCTAACCACCTTAGACTTAAGTCTTTCCCGAGGAGAAAGAACGACGCGTGGCGCTAAGTATGCTGCCAATTGGGCCGTGGCGATGCCTCGGGCGGAAGGTGAGCTTTTATTAACTCTAGATAAAGATCATTCCATCGAACGTGCCCGCATAGTGGAGTTTTGGCGTGTTTCTCGAATGTTCGATAACCGACCTCGGTTGGGACTGGGCCCTTATTTAATGGGAGCCTACAATAAGAAAATGAGTCTTGAGGCATTTGCTTTGGGTGAAGGGGAAGATGTCTGGACGGAGGCTGAAGGGGAAGCGAAGCCGCGGGTTGGGGCTTTATCTGTATATGGAAAAATTTTAGGCCGGCGAGAGGTTTTGTTATCGGATTACGGCCTTGCCAGGCCCGACGATAATGTTGCCGAAGATGTTGTCACCGGGATGGGCGCCATGAACGAAGGTTGGGAAACCGACCACATAACAGGGTTCCAAATTGATCAATCACAACCAGCAGAGTTCGAGGGTTCTAAAAATCCGCAACAAAAATACTCACAAGACCCTCATAAGGCGATTACGGGCATGACGGGGCGCCGATTTTTCGCCAACCCCAATATACCGCCAAACGTTAAACACGACACGTTGTATTCGTTTGCGCATTACCACGTTCTTTTGCCCGTCGTCGGCGCAATCGGAGGGTTTTTTTGGGGAGGATATACACAGCCATATAACCCTTTCTTTATTTTGCCGGCGTTAGATGGGTTCTTTGTTGGTTTTGGCTTGGCCGAGGCCATCAATTTACTTTTATATGCCCACCGTGCGATGCATCGCGGTCTGCTGGTTGCAATTCCTGAGACAATTTGGATTATGGTCCGTATTGCGCCCCTCCATATCGCGTTGATTCCAGTGCAATTGCAGGCGTGGCTTACTGGGGCAGCCAGTTATGAGAAATTTATCCCTACGAAGACTGGCGAGATGCGTTCGCAGCGACCAGCGCGAGTGGTATACGACTTAAACAAGCCAGCCATGATTTTGGGCGCAATCGTTTTGACTGGCCTATTGGTTGCGCCATTTCATGTATTCCCTATTGCGTTGTGGCTATTAACCTTTTCGTCCGGAATTATTTGGATTTCTGCCGCGCATTTTTTTAACTACGCTTCCAATGAACCTTTGTCATGGGCACGATTGACTCGGCAAATTGGGGGCATCTGGCAGTCCTACATTTGGGCATGGGAAGATTTAGCGATCAACCCTTTGAGATTTGCCCTATACGGTTTAAGGGTCCATTTCAATATAAAAACGCGTGCCTTGAATTTTGCAAACCGGATAAAGTCTCCATTTTTAATCCACTATCGAGTCGCTGATATTATTGCTGTTGGACTCCCAGTTTGGATTGGGCTCACGTTCTATTTGTCGCCTCGGTTTGCCAGCATGATGTTAAAAAGCGGACAATGGACTGTTGTTGAAATTACCAACATTGCGGTGACAACTGCCACTATGGTTGCTGTCGGGACGTTGCCTTATTTGATTTCAAGAGCGCCCAAAATATTTGGTCGTAGGTTTCAAATCGAAATGACCCATTGGCATCCGGTAGTCGCAGCCATTGCAACAATTTTTACGCTGGTAACGATTCCATTAAAATTGGTGACTCCAGAAAACTTAAATTTCCTGGGTTATTCATTGCATATCTGGCAAGCGTGGATAATGACGGCACTTTACAGTTCTGCCTTTATTTTAACGCCTCACGCGGATTTTCTGCCCAGCGCTAACCCCGAGGCGGCTAGTCATCTAAAGGGCTTGCAGCTTTATGAGAAATCAGTAGCCGCATTGGATCAAGCCCGTAGTTGGGTCGAAATAAGACTTGGGACTAGGCGAAATTTGTTAACTCCGAATGAATTCGATAATCTTAACCATATTTTCGAAACAGGGTACAGAACGGCGAGAACCTTAGACCCGAGTGCTGGGGAACGCGTTAGAGCTCATCGAAATGTGTTGGAAATTATTACTGCGGCCAAGCGTTTGACTTTTACAATCGAAGAGCGTCTAAAAACCTTCTCTATTTCTCACGGAACATTAAGGAGTGGGTATAGGACAATCAACCCATTAGATCGACAAAAAACAATTAATTCACTTCAGGATCTAAATAAAAGGGAAATTCCGCGATTGATCGAGGATTTGCGTGTGTTTACCGCTGATGTTGAATCAATATTAGGAGAAGAAAATCCGTTGCCCGGAGATCGCGAAGTCAGTGCTTATAGACAAAAAATCAGGAAAAACCTTCTTCTGGCGTGGAAAATTCAACTCGACGATCTCCGAGATAAAGCATCCTCCGTAACATCCGATCTGGAAATGGATCAAATTCGCGAGGATATTGCGAACGTAGACTATTTCCTTTCAAAGTACCCTGATCTCGTGGGCTGGACAGAAATTGGTAGACGTTTGGTGGCTTTAAAGTCAGATTTTGGAGAGCAAATTCCACCGATACCAGCAATCGTTGGGTCCGCGGCATAATAGGGTCGCAACGAAAACGAAAATGTGGGTCCATTGGCGAAATGAATTGGAGCTTTTGGGCAATACCTCGAATCTTCAAAACTTAGGATAATTATGCAAATGGCGTATATATTCTTGAGGCAAATCATTGCGTATACCTTATGTGTGAGCATGCTGGGAGTAAATCAAAGCACGGGGGCAGCGAGCTTGCCGCAGAAAATCTCTGCACATCAGGGGGGAGGTGCGTTTAAAAGCCAGGCGATCAATTCACCTATTTTGTCCGCGCATCGCAGTATCCTTTTGCAAGGTCCACATTCGGCTGCCAGTATTCCTGAATTTCCAACTACCAAATACGAAGAAGGAAAAGCAAGTATAAACGTCGCAATAGTGATGGGGTTTGTGTACGGTATCGCTTTGCTGTTCTTTCATTATTTCTACCATTTCGATATATACAAAACCTATACGGTTTTTGATACCGAGGAGACTTGGCAACAAACCTTTCATCATTTCTTCGCGATTTCTTCAATCGGACCATTTTTAACATTTGTTTTTGCTGTGGTGATGCTGATTGCTTTTTGGAATAACTGGCGAGGATTCAGGTCATACGGAGCAACCGCTCGAGACCCTTGGCTGATTTCTCAAGCCGCTTTGGAAGCTTCAAGTCTTGTGAGCGAGCCAGTGGCATTGGATGGCGCAACGACTACCGTGGCTGACCATTATTTTGCAGAGGAATTGACGATGCGCAATGCGCTGATAGCTGTGTATGGACTCTTATTGCGATATGGCATTGCCGAAGACCGTTTGCTTGTGATACTGAAGTCGTTGTTAATCCAACTGCCGCGAACGAAGACGGTCTCCATTTACTCCGAACCGGAATATGACATGCAAACCGGATACCGGACAGATCATTATTTCCGTCAGGAAAGAGAATATCCCGCCCTAGTCGAAGTTACGAAACTCCTGATATTTATATCGGCCTATGTCGCCAAGAAAAAATCCCCATCAACCGATCCGGAGTTCAAATTCGCTGAAATAATTGATGAGGCCAAGCGCGCGTCACAAGTTGAAGAAAAAAAGCGATTACTGCCCGGCGCTGGGCATTCCGAATTTGGTCCAGCCATTCAATGGTTTATCAATCGCCTTCAAGCGGTCGATTTACAACACTACCGCCAAGTACCCCAAAATCTCGCGGATCGAATACGAGCCGAGGTGGGGTGGGAACTCGTTGTAGCCCCCACCTCATTTGATCGAGGCGTTATGTTATTGCGTCAGGCTGCAAATAAAAGTCTTGTTCTTTCGAATGTCCTGGCGCATGTGCGCAATGTCCACACCCTAACAGGCGCCGCCAAACATGACATTAATCCGCATTTAGAAAAATATGGGATGACCCCCGATTCCGCGGGTCAAACTTTTGTATGGCGTGAACCATCGGACTCATCGAAAATCACAATTTGGCAGCATGAAAAATCGTTGGAGGCGGTTCGCCCCTTGTTGGAGGGCCCTTTGGCCACTGAGGAAACGATAAGGCTATTGGCGTATGCACGACTTTTTCATGAAGTCGCTGAGGGTCAAAACCCATTGATCTATGGAGTTCCATCGAAATTCTTTAATTTGGCAGATCGAGGTGTTCAGCTGCTCTCACACGACAACCTCATTGATTATGGCGCCACAACGCTCGGTGTTTATCGTTCGCTGATGTACGGCGAACCCAACGCCTTTTTGGATCAAGCGGCCAAGGACCTTGGAATTGATTTGGTTGCGGTCCGGGCCGGGCTTACAGAACCCCGCATCCTTGAAAAATTTTCGAGCGCTGAGGGTTTCTATGGAAAAGAGATCAATGCGCTGGATAAGCATTTAATGACCTTGTACTTCTTGGAGTCGACCCCTGACACATTAAAACAGGGCCTCTTGGCGATGCGCGAGCACGTTCTGTTTAAGAGAGGACATGACTTGGCAGCATCAGGCATGTCCGGCACATACGCGACCCTTGGGGAGCCCGGGAAGGTTGAAACGTCGCTTGAATCCGTCCATCGATTACGAGCCAATGTCGAGCGGTGGCATGCATGGGCCTTGGCGTATGCAGAAACCTACCGCGAAGACCATCCAAATGCCGACGAAGACAATATCAAGAGCGTGGGAAAATCTATTTTGGACGAAGTAAACCAGGATATTTATGAACCGCTTTTGAGTGCGGTGGACCGAATTGAGCAAGCCACCCGTGATGGCAAAATTGACCCTATGGCTTTGCGGTTGAAGCTTAGCCGTTCAGCGCCGGAAGCCCAATCCCGAATTGCAGGGCGCAATGCTCGGGTGGGATTCTTGCCCATGAAAGGGGATCCTTGGCAAACCGGTCATATTTTCATGATGTTGGAGGCCATTGCAAATGGCCTGGATCGAGTGGTTCCTATGACGGATAACTCCGACCCTGACCGTAAGCCTAATTTGAGTTCGTTGGCCATCCGAGAACCTATCACGTTGGAACTTTTAAAGGTTCTCGAGCCTTTTGTGGAGTATTCGCCTATTGCTAAAGAAGAAGCGGATCTTCGGAAAGCTGACGGGGAACGCTCGTTGTTTCGTTTAATGAAATGGAATCGAACCCTAAAAGTGGATTGGTTTTATATGGTGGGTTCCGACCATCGCCACTGGGAAGTCGAGAAACAAGGCAAGATTCAGCCTGATACAGCCAAGAAGCTTCTGGGGTATATTTCTGAAAAGATCGATGGTTATGGAAACGAGAAGCTAGGCATTCTATTTTTTGTGCGACCAGGGGAAGAATTCAAACCCGGCGAGCTCGAGGCATTGAAAGCAAAATCCGGGATGGCCGATATAGTTGCCATTGAGCAGCCGATGGACACCTCTTCATCACGTTTGCGTGAGAAGCATCATTGGTGGATTGTCCCCTTGGATGTCTTTGCAATGGCAAGAGTGTTCCGGTATTGGGGTGCTGAACAGGCCCGTCCAATTGAATTAAGAGCCTTGCAAAATTCCCCCCCTCATCCCTTCAAGGCCGCTGCCTAAGGCCCGTAGCCGCTTACCCACAGCTTACCCATTGCTTACCTCGTTTTTGCGGATGTCGCTATTTTCTATTTGTTTTTCTGTTCGCAAGTGCCGGTAAAGCCCAAGAGGCCCACCCGCGATTTAGCCATAAGTTGCATGGAAAGAGGGGGGCGCCTCTGTCATACTGAGGACGCGATGAACAAGCCCGGCCATATCTTAGTCATCGATGATGACTTGGACGTTCGCGAATCCATTCGGGATTTGCTCGCTTCCGAAAATTTGGGGTGCAGCGTGGCGGCGACAGGCTCTGAGGGCCTGGCCAAGCTTAAAAGTGAAAACCCGGACTTGGTCGTAACGGATATCCAGCTGCCGGACGTTTCGGGCTATCAGGTGCTTCAAAGCGTCAAGCGCAATGAAAGCTCGCGAAACACCCGGGTGATCATGATTACGGGGCGCTTCACCGAGCCCCAGGATAAGGTCCAAGGGTTTGAATCCGGGGCGGATGAGTTTTTCACAAAGCCTTTTGACCCGCACTATTTCATCGCTCGCGTGAAGAGCATTCTGCGCAAGGCCGCTTAAGTCGAACTTCATTTCGGTGGGGGAAAACCCGTCTTTGATTCCGCTAAACCGGAAGAGAAGGCGGGTTTTTTATTCTACGGCGAACGGCAGACGGCGTGAGTCGATAGTTGTTAGTCGGGAGTCGAAATCGACTTTCTACTGACTACTTACGACTCACGTCGTTTGCCGTATGCCGTTGAAGTCCTGCGAGCATCTTGCTGATTAACACCAAATCCGAACGTAGCCTCGCTTTATCCTCGGGCTTAATCAGTCCCTCTCCTGCCGCTATGTCTATCGCGGAAACACTTTCTAGAAGGGAACCGCGGCATACGTAAAAAAATTGCTGTTTGTCAGCTTTGTGCCAGCGTCCGGAGCCTTCGGCGATATTGATGGGAATGGATGCGGCGGCGCGGCGCAGTTGGTCCGCTACTGTTCCGGTTCCTTTGGGAGGGTTTCTGATCAACCTAAGAACCTCCTGTGAAAAGGCCAATGCCTTTTGATAGACCCGTAATCTCTCAAATAGAAAATCCATGTAGCCTTAGAGGCGCGAAACGTGAAATTATTCCCGAAATATTCAAAGTCTACTGCAAACGGTGTGAGTCGGGAGTCGAAAGTCGATTAAGAATGACGCGATTCATATCGACTCACTACTCCCGACTCACGCCGTTTGCAGTAAAAAGAAAATGCCCGGAAGAGGGAGGGGGTTCCTTCCGGGCAAATTTGGGTATACCTATGAGAGAGGCAAACGGCGTAAGTCGAAAGTTGTGAGTCGGAAAACGGTATCGATTATCTACACTCTACTACCGACTCACGCCCTCTGCCGTCGTCGTTATTGGTAGCAGGGTGGCGCTTCGCTAAGCTCCGTCATGACCTTTTCACGAATGCCGCAGCGCATGCAGATGAGGTCAAAGCCTTCTAAAAAAAGATCCAAGACGGCCATCACACCTTTACAGCGACTACACGTTCCTCTGGTTTGCATTGGACCCCCGGCGCAAGTTCCTGGTGCGTATGGCCTACTGATAAAGGAAGGGTAGCCGATTCGTGTTACGGGGGGGTTACTGCGATGTTAAGGCTATGTAAATTTACGCCGTTTAACGATTTTCCGACGGAGGGAAATTGTTTTAAGTGTGTCCCAATTGGCAAGAACAGCTTTCGACGAATCAAGTTTTTTGCCCTTTAAAAGCCGCTTATGGATGGGTTTGTAGCCAAATACATGGGGGTGCCGGAGGGTCAGTTTTCGAATGAGAGTACGTACCACGTCTTCAATGGAAAAGCGTCCCTTTTCCTTGGCCATCTGGGCATGAAAAACGACCTGCAGCAAAATATCGCCTAGTTCCTCCTCAAAATTCGCCCAGTCTTTTTTACGCAGAGAGGTTTTAACCTCCTGGGCTTCTTCAAAAAGGTACTTGAGCAGGCTCTGGTGTGTTTGTTCGCGGTCCCAAGGGCAGCCGCCCGGGCCTCGCAGGCGCGCCATGACGCGTATAAGCTGATCGAAAGATTGCACTTTGGTGGACTGGGCGGGACTTGAACCCGCAATCCGTTAGGAATACGGTCCTGAGCCGTACGCGTATGCCATTCCGCCACCAGTCCACTAAAGCGCCGAAGGCCATTTTATATGATCCAAACGAATGAAAAAACCTGACGAGAAAAGGCCATCCCCGCAGATTTCCAATCGTAAAGCGCGCTTTGATTATCACATCCTAGAAAGCATTGAGGCCGGCATTGCCCTTAAGGGCCCGGAGGTGAAATCTCTGCGGCAAGGGAAAGCGAGCCTCCAGGATAGTTTTGCGCGCGTGGAGGATGGGGAAGTATTTCTCTACAACATGCACGTCACCCCCTATTCCTACACCCATCATGAGGATTTAACGCCCACCCGCAAGCGCAAACTTTTGCTGCACCGCGCCCAAATTCGAAAATGGGCAGGCCGCGTCCAAGAAAAAGGGCTCACCTTGGTGCCCTTAGACGTTTATTTCAATAAAGAGGGGATTGCCAAGGTCAATATCGCCCTGGCGAAGGGCAAAAAAGGCCCTGACCGCCGCGACGATTTAAAAAAGAAAGACGTCGAAAGAGAAGCGCGGCGCGATTTCCGGGCCGGGACTAAGTTTTGAGTAAAATGCACAAGAGTATTGCGCGGAAGGGTGACCGAGTGGTTGAAGGTACCGCTCTCGAAAAGCGGCAAGGGTGAAAGCTCTTCGTGGGTTCGAATCCCACCCCTTCCGCGCAAAACTTTGATGGGGTTGACGCGTGAATCGATTTTTTAAATTTATCGGGATTTTTATCGGCGTGGCCATAGCGGTTTTGGTATTGGCTTATGCAGCGGTCCGTTTTTATTTCCCGCCTGCCAAAATGAAAACGCTGATCTTAGCCGAAGTCGCCCAGCGCTTGGATCGCGAAGTCCGTGTGGGGGATGTCTCCCTCCATCTGGTGTCTGGGATCACCCTTTCTCAGGTGGCTGTTTCAGAACCCAAAACCTTTGCTCAAGGGACATTTCTAACGGCCGAGCGGTTTTCGTTTTATCCTGCCCTGCGGCCGCTGCTTCATAAACAACTGATCATTTCCAGGGCGGACCTTCAAGGCGCCTCCGTGACCTATTCCAGCGTGACGCTTTCGGCATTAAACCTTACCGTGTGGAACGTTTCGATGGAAAAGGCTTTTCCCTTTGATGGAAACGCGCGCGCCAAAGCGCCCGGTTTTCAAGGAACACTCGCCCTCAAAGGCGTGCTCGATTGGCCGCAGGGGCATCTGAAGCTTCAAAAGGCGGACGTCTCTACAAAGGAATTTGTGATCGGCGCGGTAGGCAACGTTGAGCGCTTAAAAACGGATCGTCCCTCGGCTGTTTTGGATCTCACGGTCAAAGAATTTCATCACCCGGCGCTCAAAGTGCCTTTAAAAGGAACCGTTCACCTGGAAGGAACGGCGGACCGGGTGGCATTTCAGTCCCTCAAGGCCTCCTTGGGGGCGCTCGAAGTGGCAGGTCATGGACGTGTGGAGAAACTCTCGGGCCCCTCCCCCGTCTTAAACGCGCACGTGGAAACAAACCCCGTTTCAGTCATGGAGCTTATGCAACTGGCGGCGGTTAAGGTGCCGAGCGATCTTAAGTTGTCCGGCCCGCTTCAGGCGGCGGCCGATGTCTCAGGCAACGCCCAATCGGCGCGGGTTGCCGCCAAAATTCAGGCCAAAGATTTGGATATCACGAAAGGAACCGTTTTTAAGAAACCAGCCGGCCTTCCCATGGATTTACAGGTCCTTGTGGAGCGTCAGCCGGCGGCTTACAAAATAGGTAACCTCCAGGCGCGTGTCGGCAGCATTCAAGCGGCCGGTTCTGGGCTTTATAAAACGACCGCCGGGGCGGGTGACATCGATTTTAAACTTAAGACCAACACGTTTCCTCTGGCGGAAGTCGTAAAGCTTTCGCCCGCTTGGACCCAGACCCGCATGACCTTGGGTGGAACTGGAAGTCTCGACTTAGCCTTGCGTGGGCGAAGCGATGCTCTTTCAGCGCAAGGTACGCTGCTGCTTGTACGCTCCTCCGTGAAAACGCCCGATACGGAAGTCTCCGGTGCGGATGGACGAATCACGTTTCAATCGCCGAGCGCGCTGGCCGACGTGCCCACGCGCGTGCTTAAAACCTCCGGCCAGCTTAAAGTCACCGCCCTCCGGCACACGTATTACCACGGGCAAAATGCAGCGCTTGAGTGGAATCTTTCTGACGTGACAGAGGACTTGTCGCGCGTCTCGGGGGACGCCAAAATGACACAAGGCGCGGGGAACCTTTTAAATGCGGATAAGCTCGCCGCCCAATCGAAAACCGCGCGCCTTTTCCTGCAGCCGGTTTTGCTTTTGCAGAAATTTCAAGCCAAGGGGTTGTTCAAACAAATCGGGCTGCCTTCTTTTGAAAACATTCCTTTCTCGGCTTTATCGGGAATTTATGCGTTTCGAAGCGGCACCCTGGTGATTCAGCCGTTTGATTTGACGGGGCAGGACGTTCACGTGCAAACCAAGGGAACGGTGGCCTTAGCCGGCCGTCAACCCTTGGATTTGCGTGGAACGCTTGAGCTGCGGTCCGATGCGATCCGGGGAACCGTGGGGCAAATTCTCAAAAGCGCGTCGCTTCCCACGACGATCCCCTACACCGTGACCGGAACGGTCGAGCAGCCCAACATGAAGTTGGAATTGGGCGAAATCGTTCAAAAAGGTGTGGAAGGTTTACTCAAAAACCCGGACGTGAAAGAATTAGGCGATAAGCTTCTTAAGCAAATTTTTAAGAACTAGACCCGTCTGGCGGAGGGAGTGGGATTCGAACCCACGAGGAGCTTGCACCCCTACTTCCTTTCCAGGGAAGCCAATTCAACCACTCTTGCATCCCTCCGCTAGAGAGACCCTCGGAGAGTTTTGGTGGAGCTGAAGGGGATCGAACCCTCGACCTCATCGTTGCGAACGATGCGCTCTCCCAGCTGAGCTACAGCCCCATCAAAACACCCTCGAGAAGCGTGGCATTATATAATTCAATAACCTATCCCATGAGCTACCAAGTCCTTGCGAGGAAATTTCGGCCGCAGTCGTTCGATGATTTGATCGGACAGTCGCACGTCGCCACGACGCTGACGAATGCGCTTAAAAGCGGCAAGATTGCCCATGCTTATCTTTTTTCTGGCCCGCGGGGAGTGGGGAAAACCACCACGGCACGCGTGCTGGCCAAAGCCCTCAATTGTGAAAAGGGGCCAACGCCGACCCCTTGTAATGTCTGCGATGCCTGTAAGCGTATTGCCCAAGGCCAGGAAATGGTCGATGTGCTGGAAATCGATGCGGCCTCCAACCGCGGCATCGAAGAAATCCGCGAGCTGCGCGACAATGTGCGCTACGCCCCGGCCAAATCGCGGTATAAGGTCTATATCATCGACGAAGCGCATCAAATCACGCACGATGCGTTTAACGCCTTTTTAAAAACCCTGGAAGAGCCGCCCGCCCACGCCGTTTTCATTTTGGCCACCACCGAACATCAGAAAATCCCGGCGACCATTTTGTCGCGCTGCCAGATGTTTCGTTTTAAAAAGGTCTCGGCGGAGGAAATCGTCAAGCGCTTGGTGAAAATTACGGAAACGGATCATCTAAACGTGGACCCCGCGGCCCTCGAGCGCTTGGCGAAAGCCGCTGGGGGTTCTGTGCGCGACGCGCTTAGCTTGCTCGACCAAGCGTTATCCTTTTCTACGGGCTCGCTGACGGCCTTGCAGGTGGAACAGCTGCTGGGCTTTTTGCCGGAAGAGTTTTTGGTCGGGTTTGCCTCGGCCCTTTTGGAGCGTAAACCCTCCGGCGTCCTTCAATGGACTAAGCAGCTTTCGGAGGAAGGGTGGGATTTCCCTCAATTCGTCCGAGATTTTCGAGAATTTTTGCGACAAACGCTGGTCTCTCAAGCGGATGACTCCGGTAAAGCGTTGACGGTGGCCGGGCGCAGCGTGTCGTTGCCGGAGCTTCTTTTCATGATTAAAGTCATGGGCCAATGTCTGGATGACATGCGCTGGAACGATAATCCTCAATTGGTTTTGGAGTTGTATGCCCTGCGTCTAACTCAGCCGTTTGTCGATGCCGGCGAGCTGTTGAGAAAGATTGAGCAGCTCGAGGGTGCACTGCCCATCGTCGCCCCGGCAGGTCGCAAGCCCTCTGATTCGTCGCCCCCGCAAGTCGTAAGCGGGGGCCCAGTGTCGTTGAATAAAGACGCTGGATCCCCGCTTACGACACGCGGGGATGACGGCCAAAAAAGTGCGCCAAAAGCGGATTTTTCCGCTCTCTGGAAAAAACTTCTCTCTGAGCTTTGGAAAAAACCTTCCGTGGCTTCTCACATGGAGCGCGCCTTCTTGAAGTCTGCGGACACGGGGGAATGGGTGGTGGCTTTCCCCGACGCTTTTTCGATGGCCGCGGTTCAGCGGTCGCAGGCGTATGTGATGGAAACGCTTCAGGCCCTGGCCGGCCGTGCCGTTGCGCTGCGTTTTATCCATGAAGCGCGGGAAACACGGGAGAACTCCCCGATGGAAATAGTGGCCGCCCCTGTAGGAGATGAAAAGATGGCAGCTGTTTCCCAGGACGCAAATGTCCGCAAAGTACTCGATGTTTTTAAGGGCCGCGTGCGGACGCCTGACGCGGAATGATCGCTTCGTCTTCCTCCCTCGAATACCTTCGTCAACGATTAGCGCTTTTGCCCGGTGTAGGCCCCAAAATGGCTGAACGTTTGGCTTTTCATCTGCTGCGCGCCCCCGACCATGAAATCCAGCAGCTTTTGCGCGCGATCGATGAAACGAGGCGCCAGGTAATCTACTGCGGCACCTGCTTTAACTTAACCGAAGAAACTCCCTGCCGTATTTGTGCGGACGGAGCGCGCGATATTCAAGTCATTTGCGTCGTTGAAAATCCGCCCGATGTCGATGCGATCGAAAAAACCAAAGCCTTCCGCGGCCGCTATCACGTTTTGCACGGGGCGTTATCCGCCTTGGAGGGGATCGGGCCTCAGGAACTTAAAATCGCCGAACTTTTGCGCCGCATTGAGGCCGAAAACGTTCGTGAAGTGATTGTGTCGACCGACCCGACGCTGGCGGGGGAAACGACGGCCACCTATTTGGCGGAAAAACTTAAAACCCTGGGTGCTCGCGTAACGCGTATCGGGTACGGTTTGCCCATGGGGGGCGACATTGAATACACGGATGAATTAACGCTGACGCGCGCATTGGAAGGCCGAAGGGAAATTTAAAGCGAGGGAAAGACGAAAGCCGGGGTCGACGGTTCGTTGGCCATCTGCGGGACAGCGGAGGGTTCATGCGGCATCTGGGGTGTAACTTTTACCACAGAGACGCGCGGCCATCCGAGTAAGAGTCGGTTTTTCTCATCCAACCCCAATTCTAAAATTTCACCTTTTTCGAACGTCATCAACCCGCGGTCGGCGGTGGCGCCGCTGTTGACCTGGTGGACAGCGCCTAAGCCATGCAAAATTTCATGCATCAGGGTCAGCGGCTGAAGTTTGGAGGCCGAGACGTGAATAATGCCATCCCCCATATAGGACGCTTCCCCCGTTGACGATTCGCGGTAATCCACCAATACGATAAAGGCTTCGCCCACCCATTGGTAAACGGAGGGAAGGGTATGGACATAGACGCGCGACGTCAAAATATCCCCGCCCGATTGGGTGGGGTCAAGGTCGCCCGGTCTTACATACAGGGTGTCGAGTTGTTTAAGCTCAAGCGAAAACTGGCCGCCGCTGACATAATCGAAGCCATGGTTTAGTTCTTCGATGCGTTGCCGAAAAACGGGCTCTGCGTCCAAGCGGCCCGGCAGCACGGTTTCATTAAACGCCCCGCCGGTTTGGTAAGGCACGAGTTTAAAAAAGACGACCGGCACTTCGTGGCGCCGGCTCCACTGGCGCATGCTTTCTGGTACATCCGAGGTGTAAATCGATTTGCCTTCGGGGCCGTAGCGACGTTCGAGTTTAACCAGGTGGCGGCAGAGGCGGCGGATGGTTTTAGCGTCTAAGTCATAACGGGTATCGGGCTCGAGCCCTTCGGCATATGTCGTTAGCCAGCGCTGGGCGCGTTCGCGCGCGGCGCGGTATTGCCCTTGCATTAAAGACCGTTGAACACGGGCATTCATGTCTTTTAAATCCCAATAAAACGCATCGATAGGGTCCCCCGCCCCGGCCAGGCTCGCTGGCAGGCGGCCTCGGCTAGGGTCGGGGTGAATTGGATTTGAAAAGGCTGGCAATACAGCGCCCAGAAGTGCGGCTAGACTTCGAACGGCAACGGAAGGAACCCCCATTGGCATGGGCGGCATTTAGCCGGTCTCGACGGTAGGCTCAAGTAATTTTGTTGTAAAATGCCCGCGTGAACGAAACAGTGCGAATTCAGGCGGAAGTTCTTCAGCATGACCGCAACGGCTGCCGTTTTACCGTTGATCGTCCAATTTTCCGCGACGGCTTTATCCGTTTCCAAACGGCCCAAGACGCCGAGCTATCGCCCTTAGCCAAACGCCTTTTTGCCATTCCCGGTATCACCTCAGTGATGTTTCAAGGGCAGAATGTTACGTTGGGCAAGCAGCCGATCTTGGAGTGGCGTTCCCTGGGCGCTCAGGTCGGACAAGCGATTCGAGCCCACTTGGCGGCCGGCGAACTTGCCGTAGCGCCCGAAGCCTTGGCCAATCGTTCAGTTGAAGATTCGTTGCGGACAAAAGTTCAGCGGGTAATTGACGAACAAATCAACCCCGCCGTCGCCTCCCATGGCGGCGTCATCACACTTTTGGATGTGAAAGGAAGCACCATTTTTATTCAGATGGGCGGGGGCTGTCAGGGCTGTGGGCAAGCCAATGTGACCTTGCGCGACGGCATCGAAGAAACTCTCCGCCAGCAAGTCCCCGAAGTGACCGAGATCCTCGATGTGACGCAGCACGCCGAAGGCCGCAATCCCTATTACGCGGCACACTAGACTAAAACACATCTAAAAATAGACATCTATTTTATACTAGATAATAATTGTCATGTATTGCTACACTTAACCCGTGGCTAACGAACTCATTCGAGATATTGCGAAGCAAGACTACAAATGGGGGTTTACGTCACCCATTGAAGCGGAAACCGTTGCGGCGGGGTTGTCTGAGGATGTCATTCGGCTGATTTCCAAAAAGAAAGAAGAGCCGCAATGGCTTTTAGAATGGCGTCTTAAGGCCTACCGGCAGTGGCTGACCATGAAAGAGCCTCATTGGGCCAACGTTCATTACGACCCGATCGACTACCAAGCCATTCGCTACTACTCTGCTCCCAAAGCCAAAGGCGATGGCCCTAAGAGTCTTAGTGAAGTGGACCCTGAAATCCTCAAAACGTTTGAGAAGTTGGGGATCTCTTTGCAGGAGCAGGAACGGTTAAGTGGAATCGCCGTCGATGCCGTTTTGGATAGCGTCTCTGTGGCGACCACATTCAAAAGCAAGCTCAAAGAACTCGGCATTATCTTCTGTTCTTTTTCCGAAGCCGTTCGTGAACACCCGGAATTGGTCCGACAATACCTAGGGACCGTGGTTCCGCCCAAAGACAATTTTTTTGCCGCGCTCAACTCTGCGGTTTTCTCAGATGGATCGTTTTGTTTCATTCCCAAAGGTGTGCGCTGCCCAATGGAATTGTCAACGTATTTTCGTATCAATGCAAAAGACACCGGCCAATTCGAGCGTACGCTGATCATCGCCGAAGAAGGGGCCAGCGTGAGTTATCTGGAAGGCTGCACGGCGCCGATGCGTGACGAGAATCAGCTCCATGCAGCCATTGTAGAGCTCATCGCTTTAGACAACGCCCAAATCAAATACTCCACGATTCAAAACTGGTATCCCGGCGATAAAAACGGTAAAGGGGGGATTTACAATTTCGTCACTAAACGCGGCCTTTGCAAAGGCGTGAATTCCAAAATTTCGTGGACACAGGTGGAAACAGGGTCTTCGATTACTTGGAAATATCCCAGCTGCATCTTAAAAGGCGACAATTCCGTGGGCGAGTTTTATTCCGTCGCGTTAGCCAACCATTATCAGCAAGCGGATACAGGCACGAAGATGATTCATGTGGGCAAGAATACGCGCAGCACGATTGTGTCGAAAGGGATCTCCGCTGGGCATGGCCAGAACTCGTACCGTGGGATGGTAAAAATTTTGTCGGGTGCTACGGGTGCTCGGAATTACTCTCAATGCGACAGTTTGCTCATGAGCGAAGACTGCGGCGCGCATACGTTCCCCAAAATCGATGTGCAGGAGCCTACGGCTCAAATGGAGCACGAGGCCACGACCTCTAAAATCAGCGAAGACCAATTGTTTTATTGCCGTCAGCGCGGCCTTTCCGCGGAAGATGCCACCCACTTGATTGTGAACGGCTTTTGCAAACAAGTCTTTAAAGAACTGCCGATGGAATTTGCGGTTGAAGCGCAAAAGCTCTTAAGTGTCAGTCTTGAAGGAAGCGTCGGCTAATAATCAAAAGGAAGAATCCATGTTAGAGATCACAAACCTCCAGGCGTCTGTCGCTGATAAGCCGATTTTGAAAGGCTTAAGCCTTTCCGTCAAACCGGGTGAAGTCCATGCCATCATGGGGCCCAACGGCTCGGGCAAGTCCACCTTCGCCAACGTGCTGGCCGGTCGCGACGGCTATACGGTCACGGGAGGGTCTGCCATGTACAAAGGGCTTGACCTTTTGGCGTGGACGCCCGAGCAACGTGCGGCGCAGGGCTTATTTTTGGCGTTCCAATACCCCGTCGAAATTCCTGGCGTCTCCAATAGCTATTTTCTGCGTACCGCCTTGAATGCCGTTCGCAAAACACGCGGGGAAAAAGAGCTCGATGCGATCGATTTTCTGAAAATCATCAAAGAGAAAGCCAAGCTTGTGGAAATGCCCGAAGGCATGCTTTCGCGCTCCGTCAACGAGGGGTTTTCCGGCGGTGAAAAAAAGCGCAACGAAGTGCTGCAAATGACCGTTTTGGAGCCGACCTTGGCCATTATGGATGAAACGGACTCCGGCCTCGACATCGATGCGCTTCAAGTCGTGGCCAAAGGCATTAATGCGATGCGCGCGGCGAACCGTTCTTTTATCGTCGTAACCCACTACCAACGTTTATTGACGTACGTTCAGCCCGATTTTGTGCACGTTCTTTCCGCGGGCCGCATCGTGAAGTCCGGCGGTAAAGAACTCGCCCTCGAACTTGAACAAAAAGGGTACGGCTGGCTCGAAAAAACGCCAGCCGGAGCGCGCTAAGTGCCCACCGCTGTCGCAACGGAATTGCGGATCTCGAAAGGGACCACGAAAGTGTTGGTTGAAGAAGACGCGGCTCATCTTTCCATTCGAATTGAAGAAAACGCCACACTCACGCTTTGCCGAGTTTTTGCCCAAAAGCACCCCGCCCACATCGACACCACCATTTCCGTTATCCAAGAGAAAGGTTCTGTGTTTGAATCACATATGTTCCAGTTGGGCGAGGCGAATGTGGTGCAACGCATTGATGTGTCTATGGAAGGGCCCGATTCCCAATGTCATTTGAACGGCTTGTATGTTGGTCACGGTGATCAGCGTATTGAAAACCGCACGACGATTGATCATCACGCGCCGCGGACGCTCAGTCGCGAGCTCTATAAAGGAATCTTGGACGATAAATCGCAAGCCGTCTTTGAAGGCCTGATCACTGTTCGTCCGCAAGCGCAGAAAGCCGACTCCATTCAAACCAATAAGAATTTGTTGCTGTCGGACGCCGCACGGGCCAATTCCAACCCCGAGCTTAAAATTTTCGCTAACGATGTGAAATGCAAGCACGGGGCCACCATCGGTCAAATCGATTCGGCCCAGTTGTTTTACTTGCGTTCGCGCGGCATCCCTTTCGCGGAGGCTCGCAAAGTGTTGATTTACGCCTTCGCCAGTGAGATGATCGATCAGGTGCGTGATGAGGCGCTACGAAAAACCCTGCAGCGGCATCTGCATGTCTGACCTGAGTGATCTTTACCAAGAAGTCATCTTAGACCACAGTCGTCATCCGCATAATTACCATGTAATGCAGGCCGCGACCGCCACGGCGGAAGGCTACAACCCTCTTTGTGGAGACCAAGTGACCATCTACGTCAAGCTAAGCGGGGATCAGATCTCGGACGTCAGTTTTCAAGGCAAAGGATGCGCGATTTCCAAGTCTTCGGCCTCGGTCATGACGGACCTTGTGAAGGGGAAAAGCCAAAGCGAAGCCCAGGCACTATTTGAGCAGTTTCATCACTTGGTGACGGATGTCAATGCTCCGAAGCCCGATGAAACCGACAAGCTGGCCGTTTTTTCGGGAGTGGCTGAATTTCCCGCGCGCGTGAAGTGTGCGAGCTTGGCGTGGCACACCCTTAAATCCGCCCTTGAAGGGAAAGCGCAGAAGGTCAAGACCGAATGAAAACGGGCGAAGCCGTTAAACTGATTCGCGACACTGAGGTAGTCCAAATTCCTGAGGGTTACAAAGTGCGCTTGGCCCGCGGCACGGAAGTAAGGCTTTTGCAATCTTTAGGGGACACCTACACCGTCATGACGGAATATCACACGATGGTGCGCATCGATAACAAAGATGCGGATGCCATCGGCGAAACGGTTAAGGCCGCTTCGCAAACAAGCGGACCCATCGGAACGGCGGAGGAAACAAAAGCCAAAGTGTGGGACGCCCTGCGCGCCGTCTACGACCCGGAAATTCCCGTAAGTGTTGTAGAGCTTGGGTTGGTCTATAAAAACGAAGTCGAACCGCTTTCTCCTCACGGCTATAAAGTTCGGGTGGATATGACGCTCACCGCGCCCGGCTGCGGCATGGGAGGGGTGCTTAAGGAAGACGCCGAGCGCCGCATCCAGTCTATCCCCGGGGTCAAAGAAGCGCACGTTGAAATTGTCGTCGACCCGCCGTGGAACCAGGGCATGATGTCGGAAGCCGCCAAATTGGAATTAGGGCTTTGATTGACAGCCGACGAGAGGGAAAGTAGAATTCGCCGAACTTTATGGTTTTAGATACCGAACACGCCCAAGAACGTCGTCAGCTTAAACGCGTCACCATCAAACTCCCGGTTTCAATTGAGGGAATTGGCGTGACCAAGTTCACCTGCGAAACACTAAACCTCCACGAGCAGGGGATGGCCGTGACCTCCACTACATTTTTGACCGAAGGCACTAAAGTTACCGCGACCATCAATTTCCCACGTTCGGTGATCGTCATTGAAGCGATGGTGGCTTGGTCGACGGCGCTCAACATCATGGCCGTCAAGCCCACGCGCTGCGCGTTAGGGTTCAAATTTTCTTCTACTTCTTCCAAAGACATCGCCGCGATTAAGCGGTTCGTTCGCAACCACAAAGACTAACGACGTTCAAATAAGGGGCGTACAAGGTGACGGCGTTCGAATGGAACGGCGTTTATTCAAACGGCCCATTTTTAACGTATTTCATTGGAACGCCTCTATAATTAGCTTCATTTGTATTGTTGACTGAATTGGTCGTCTATGGTAGTCTAAGACCAACGCGATGATGCAAATCAGCACAAAAACGGAGTATGGGTTGCGCTGCCTTCTTCAACTGGCCAAACAACCGCCGGGGGGCGCATTAACGCTATCTGAAATTGCCGGGCGAGGAAAGCTGCCCAAGCCTTATGCCCATCAAATTCTGCTTAAACTGCGGCGCGCAGGTATTGTGCGCAGCATCCGAGGCACCCAGGGCGGCTTTGCCTTAAGTAAAGCCGCGGTGGATACTTCCGTAGGGTCGATCGTTCGGGCGCTGGAAGGCGTTCCGTTTCAAGATACCTGCGGGCATTTCAACAAAAAAACAGATTGCGGAAGTCTTGGGGACTGCACGCTGCGGCCCGTTTGGAACATCATCGGCCAGCGGCTTTGGGACGCGCTGGATCAAATTCACCTCTCACACTTGGTGGGGTCAGAAAAAGACGTGGCTCATAAATTGGAAAAAGAGCTGCCCGTTTTAACGCTTCCCCCGATGCTGCTTCACCCATGAGTGCCAAAGACCTTTTGATGGAGCATTTCATGAACCCGCGCAATGCCGGAGAGTTGCCGGGTGCCGATGGCGTGGGAGATGTGGGAAACCCGCTCTGCGGCGATATGGTGCGGCTCTTTCTCAAAATTAATGGAGACAAGATTGAGAAAGCGACGTTTAAAACCTTTGGCTGCCGAGCGGCGATTGCCACCAGTTCCATTTTGACCGAGATGCTGCCAGGAAAAACCATCGCCGGGGCGCTGACGATTACAGAGAAGGATATGGTGTCGGCCTTGGGCGATTTACCGCCGCTTAAGCGTCATTGCGGCAAGCTGGCCGAACTGGCGCTCCAAGGCGCTTTGGGCGACTATTTTGCCAAAACCAAAAACGACACGACACTGCGTGACCGCGTGGCCGAGCGTATCCGCGACCGCCGCGAATGGACCTATTCAGAGACAGAGGGAGTGGGGAGTCAAGGTAGTCCCTTATGAAAAAAATTTCCTCGACGCCCACTACCTCTCCCTCTGTCTCTTAATTTTATGTATCCCATTTCCCGTAAAACCGTTGAAGAATTGTCGTGGCGTAAAGGCGAGCCTTCGTGGATGAGCGAGATTCGCCTGGGCGCTTGGGAGCATTACGCGGGCTCATCTGCGCCATCCGCGCTAAGCAAGCTCGATTTACAAACCTTGGACGTTTTTACCGAGCCTCCCCGCTCAAGTGTCCCTTCCGATCAATGGCCGGCAACGCTTGCGAAAGCCTTGGAAGAGCGCGGAGATGAAGAGGGCCTCATTGTTCAGCGAGATTCCACAGTGTTGGCGCGTTCGATCACCAAAGACCAGGTGAAGCGCGGCGTGCTTTTCTCGGATTTAGACGTGGCACTTAAGATAGCGCCAGAGCTTGTCAAAAAGCATTTCGGCCATCTGGCTAAGCCCGCCGACGCGCTTACGGCCTTGGCCACGGCGTTTTGGAGCGGAGGCTCGTTTCTCTTCGTCCCGGCGCATGTGGAGGTGCGGCTACCGTTTCATGTGTGCTATTGGATGAGTGCTGCAAGCACTTGTTTATTTCCACGCACGCTCATGGTGGTCGAACGCCATGCCCATGTCGCGCTTGTGGATGAATTTTTGTCGATCGATTGGCCCAAGCCCACGCTATCGATCAGTACGGTGGAAATAACGGCGAAGGACCATGCGGTTGTGGATTACAGCCAGTTCCAGAATTGGGGTAAAGGCGTGTTTCATACGGGTCGCATTGAAACCCATGGGGCTTCCACGGCGCGCATTGGAACACACCAGCGGCAGGGCCCGCGTCAGGTGATCACGCTGGAGCGCGCCGCCGAACTGTTTCCCGAGAAGCGCGTGGAATTTGACCGGTCCTAAAGGATTGACCCCTATGTTTGATGCGCAAACGATTCGAAAAGACTTCCCCATTTTAACCCGCCAAATCCACGGCAAGCCGCTCGTGTATTTGGACAGTGGGGCCACCACCCAAAAACCGCAAACGGTCATCGACGTGGAGGCGCGTTTTTACGAACAGACCAACGCCAACATTCACCGCGGCATTCATACGCTGAGTGAGGAATCGACAGCTCTTTATGAGGGCGCTCGTGCCAAAATTGCGTCGTTTATTGGTTCGCCTTCTGCAGAAAGCGTTATTTTTACGCGTAATGCCACCGAAGCTATAAATTTGGTTGCCTACGGCTGGGCGCGGAAGGTGCTTAAATCGGGCGACGAAATCTTGCTGACCAGTGTGGAGCACCACTCCAATTTGATCCCCTGGCAGATGACCGCGCAAGCTATCGGCGCCAAGCTGAAATTTATCCCCATGACCGCCGAAGGGTTGCTGGACCTCTCCAAGCTCGATACGCTTTTGACCAAAAAGACGAAACTGGTGGCCATGACGGCCATGTCCAACGTGTTAGGCACGATTTTCCCGGTGGCTGATATCATCAAAAAAGCCCATCGTGTGGGAGCCAAGGTGTTGTTGGACGGCGCCCAATCGGTGCCGCATATGCCGGTGTCCGTGAAGGCCATTGGATGCGATTTCTTGGCTTTCTCGGCGCACAAGATGTTGGGGCCCACAGGGATCGGCATATTGTGGGGCCGCCCAGAACTGTTAAGCGACATGGACCCGATGCTGGGCGGAGGAGACATGATCTTGGAAGTGTGGCGGGAAAAAGCCACATGGAACGAACTGCCCTGGAAGTTTGAAGCGGGCACGCCTAACATCGCCGGTGCCGTAGCATTTGGCGAAGCGATCGACTATTTGAGTAAGCTCGGCATGGACAACGTCCGCAAGCACGAGAAAGAGCTAACGGCTTATGCCCTAGACGTCCTCAAAAAAGACCCTCAGATTCACCTCTACGGCCCTATGGACCCGGAAGTCCGCGGCGGCGTGATTTCTTTTAACTACGGCACGATCCACCCCCACGACATCGGCACGTTGCTCGACCAAGAGGGCATCGCCATCCGCGCCGGCCACCACTGCTGCCAACCCTTGATGCGGGACTTGGAGATCAGCGGCACGGCCCGTGCCAGCTTTTACATCTATAACACCTGCGACGACGTCGACCGTCTCGCCGCCGCCCTCAAAAAAGCCGCCAGCGTTTTCGCGGGTGTATAACGGCAAAACAAAAAGAAAATAGCACCTTAGAGACAAAGCGTCATAGGCTCAAAGGTCGTCTTTAGTCGTTTTTGGCTCTGACCTTATGGTTCTATTTTCTTTTTGTTTTGCCTATCGCAGCTGTAGAAAAAGCCCCAGGAGCCAAAGCTCCTGGGGCGGTGTGACGAACGTCAGGTTGATTAGTGGGTGGTGGCGGGAACGCTGTCGGCGGCTTTTTGAGTCGCGTTTGCGGCGGCGTTCGAGGCATCGGTGGCGGTGTTGGTGGCCGTGGTCGATGCGTTGTTGGCGGCCGCCGAGGTATCACCCATGGCTTTTTTCACTTTCGTGGCGCCATGGTGCACGCGGCGTTTGCCTTTTTCGGATTGGGTGTTCACCGATTGCGTAACGGGCTTGGTGACGGCATTGTCGCCCGCGGTCGATGTAACGGCGGAATTAACATTGGCGGCTCCAGAATCCGTCGTTTGAGTGGTGCCTGTGGCGGCTTTATCCACCACCGCACCGGCTTTTTGCGTCATATCATTCGCCCAAAGCGATCCGACTATCAACCCTGACAAAACTGCTCCTAAAACAAACGATTTCATACGTCCTCCTTAAGTTTTTGTGATGGTGCCAGGCAGTTTAGCAAACCAACCCCACTCTCCTAGAACGTTCTGATCGTTTGGTTTTAGGGTTCTCGTCACATTGTTTTAACCTAGGTCTGATAGCCTAGGAGAGGTATGTTTTTCCGGCTGCTCATAAGTTGTTCGATAGTGGTGTCTTCGCTGGAGGCTTCTTTCACGATACAAAGAGAAGCGCGGGATGTTCACTCAGCGTCTGTATTCCATTCCCAGACATTGTCTGTCATTGCCTCACAATTTAGAACAGTGCTCTCTGGCCGGGCTGGAAAAGTTCAGAAAATGAGCAGTTCCATAGTGAAATCTTCTGAAGACGAAAAATTACACCTATTAGAAAATCTTTTGGGCATACATTTCTCCGTTGCGGGTCGGCAGGCATTAAAAACCTACGTTCAAGACCAGAAGTATCACAAGCCTCTACCTTGGGTACGGATTCAGCATGGCATACGTGTTTACCAGGCGGCCATTTCGAATTTTCTGTTCGAAGGTTATGAGTTAGCGAGCGTCAAAGAAGTTCACGATTTCAATCATGGTTCTTTTGATAAACGCACGAGGCGTCAATTCTTCAATTTGTGGCTAAATACTTACCATCCATCCACTAAGTTGCCCTCTGAGTTTAAGCATAAAAATTTTCATTTATTTTTGCTGAGCGTCCTTGACTTGGATGATCAAGAAAAAAGCATTCGAATGTTGATTCGCCCGTTGTTTGAAAAAACTCGCGATGAGTTTATTGAGCGCCGTCCTGGGTTATTTCGTATTGGAGTGCGTGAATTGCCCGAATATTTTGAACGGATTCCCTATTTGTTCGCTTATTGGCGACTAGCTAGTCAGGTCGATCCCAAGAAGGCTGATCGATTAAATTTTTCTCGCTATATAACCCATGAGAACCTTTACGGGAATTCAGGCCGCGTCGAGCCCGATGCGATCTCTGCCATTTGGGGGGATGCGATTTGGGCGCGAGCTTTTTATCGATATGTTGTTCGTGAAACAGGCAGTGCGTGGTCTCGTGTGCAGCTGGCTAAAGCGGCTGGCGTATTTTTATCACAAGAGACGGCCAAAGCTCTTGTTCGAGATTTTTTTCATCGAAGGGCTTTCAATCGTGTGGAATTAGATTTTCCAGCCCGAATGCTTGAAAACGCAATAGCGATTGCCTATTCCATGAATGGCATTGAGGGGGTCGATACGCTCTTGGCTAAACTCCTTTCAAGAAACGAAAAATTGGAAAAAAAGTGGCCCGAATATTTGCAAGATCTCGTGCAGCGTTGGCGACGCCTTGATGTGAAACGACCACTGGCAGATCCGTATTATGCGGAAACGTTGAAGGTTCTCGAGGTATTGCACCACGATGTCATGCGTAAAGGACTTCATCCAACGAACGATGTTCTCAACATCACACAGGCTATTCGTCTTATCGATGCGCTGAACACGATCGTTCGTAATTTGCCCGGTCGCTATGAGTTTCGATGGCGGCGACGATTTGCTCATGCCTTAGCGGCTATTGCTGCTTTTGTAGGTCCTGATGTCATGGAAGCGCCTTTGCTAGCACACTTTGGTGAAGGCGCGTGGGTGGAAAATTTTTTTGAGGCACTGTCTCGTTATACGTTGGACCCCCAGTGGCGACAGGTTAAGCAAAAGCTTAATGCCTCCGCATAATCACTTTTGGACGTGTAAGAAGTATGCGCGACACCCACCTTGTCTACGCCCACGCACCGCGCAGAGCGAGCAGCGAGTAACGATCAGCAGTTCGTTATTCGTTTTGCGCTGTTCGCTGAGCGCTGCCGTGGCCCACTGTCAGTGCCGTCTTTTTTGAGCTTTTCGAGCAGGCGCTAGGCAAACGTATTGGGAATGGCCCTGAGCGGCTGTTTTTAATACCAATCCGCTGATCGAAGGTGGGGAATGCGTGAAAATTCCTTGGCGTTATGTGTCACGAGAATAGCGCCTTGTGAAACGGCGATTCCAGCGATCAGAAGATCCAAGGGGCCGATCAAAGAACCTTCTTTTTCGAGGTTGATGCGAATCATGGATGCCGCTTGCGCGGCCGCATAATCGAATGGCAACACGTTGACGACACTCAAGAGCTCGTTTAGGGCCTGGCGGCGTTTTTGCGGTTGGGCGGAGCCTGCAATCCCGTTTTCGATTTCGTAAAGGACGATCGTGGGGATGGCGATTTGATCCGGCGTTGACGCCAGAAGATGGTCCGCTACGCGCCCCTGGCCTTTAAAGTAATAGACCAGCGTATTGGTGTCTAAAGCAAACATTACAGCGTTTCACGGCGTGAATCGGTGGAAGGGTTCTTTCTTAATTCTTCCATGGAGGGAAAATCCGGCCAGGCCCCGGCCAACTTCGCGACCGATGTCGGCCATTGCTTAAGCGTCCGCTCGCGCACGAGAAATGCCACCCATTTGCTAAGCGACATATGGGCCGATTTCGCCGCTTTTCGAATACGATTTTCCGTCGCAGTGTCTAGATAAATGGTTAACTGTCTCATCGCCGAATAATTATATGTCCACTTATGTTTTTCCGCAAGAGTCTTTAAGCCTGTGTTGCCGTTGGAATGGCTCGCATGACTTGCAAGAAGCGCGGGCGACACCTCCCTGTTTTACGGCAACGCACAGCGCAGAGCGCGCAGCGAGTAACGAGCAGCTGTTTGTTCGTTGTTCTGCGCTGTTCGCAGCGCGCTGCCATGGGCTGTTATCTTTCAGCTTTTTCGGCGTATGGGGCGATACCTTGCGAATTTAAATCATCGCTTGTCGCGTGAATAATTGGCGGGTGTCAGCAAAGGCTGTAAGGGGTTTCATTTTTCTAGTTCTTTTGCTGGGAGGCGGCGGCGTCGTCTCCACAAAGGCGGATGAGTCCACGTCATTTAACCCACCGTGGCGCCGCTGCCATTTCAGTTTTGAATGTATTGCGGTTGAAGGAGCATGCGGTGAACGACAATGCGTGAACCGCCGTCATGCGAAAAAAGCAACAGCGTACTACGACCAAGTGAGGCCTCTCGTGGAGTGCGTCGCGTACAAAGAAGAATCGGCCCAGGCCGTTTGCGAGCAAAAAAAATGCCGCTGTGCGCCGTTAAAACCTCGAAATCCATATGAGAACCTTTGAAGAATGAAAAAGACAGAGGGTTGATCGTCAACGTCTTTCTTGGGGACCAAAGCCCTAAAAGTATCTGTTGTAATCGTCTTTGAGAAGGGTTAGCATCTTATTAAGACTTAATTGAATGCGAGGTGCTCTATGCTTAATCTCACGCAAGACATTCATTCGTTGACGGATTTTAAACGTCGCACGGTTGATTTTGTGAAGCAGGTGAAGGTCAGACATCGGCCTCTGGTTTTGACCGTCAATGGAAAGGCAGAATTGGTTGTGCAGGACGCCGAATCTTTTCAAAAGCTGGTCGAGATGGCGGACCGTTGGGAAACCATTGAAGGAATCCGCAGAGGGCTTGAGCAGGCCAAACGAGGGGAAGGTTTATCGCTAGACGAATTCGACAAGCGAATGCGTAAGAAGTATGGAATACCGCGTTAAACTGACCCCACAAGCCCAACAGGATGCCGATGGGTTGTACCAATGGGTTCTGAAGCGGGCGTTTCATCAAGGCCATGCCTGGTACAACGGCTTGATTGAAGCGATGAAATCCTTGTCGCGTCACCCGCGACGGTGTGCTTTAGCTCCGGAGAGTGTGGAGCTGGAAAACCCGATTCATCAACTGCTTTACGGCAAAAGACCTTATAGAATTTTGTTCACCATTGCTGATAAAGAGTTGCAAATTCTTCACATACGCCGCGGCGCACGCAAACCCTGGAACGCATCCGCTGAAAAAACTTAAACACGGCCCCTTTTTCATGAAGAAGGGCTCCAAAGCATGAAAAAGGCCTTGAAAAAGAAAATGAAAAAGACGGGATGTGGAGTGAAAAAGTAGGGTTATTTCAGACGATAACGGCGGTCGCGAGGGTTCCCGGCGGCCTCTTGCATGAGGCGGCCTTCTTTTTCAAGCTTTTCCAGCAGGCGCCAGGCCGAGGTCGTGGAAATGGCCAAAAGTGAAGCCGCTTCGGAACAAGTCAGCGAGCCTTTTTCTTTGAGCAATGCCAAAGCCCGCTCCGGAGCATCGGCGCCAGCCTCTGGATTATTTTTGGATCGGCCGGTTCTAAGCTGGCGACCGGCGGCACTTAGGCCCGTGACCGCAAAAATCCCCAAGACGCCCAGTGTAATGGCTTTCAGTTCCTGCGGCATGGCCCAGCGTAAGGAGAGGTTCCCCAGAGAAGTCACCAGCAAGTAGACCGCAAACCACAGGCCGACAAACAGCTCGCCCCGGCGGATGCGCATGGCCGCTTCATCCGCACCCAGCCATTTCGAGCCCTCGCGCTGCGCCGCGTATGCCCCCAAAAGCGCCAAATACACATCCCCAAATTCAAAGCGCGTCCGATAAGCGCCACCCGAGTAACATTCGGTCAGCACAAACCCCAGAATGACCAGCGTGTAGCCAATGGTGATAGGGTAAAGAACCCGGTCGATGGCTTTAAGGAGGTTCTGGCCAGGCGCGGAGGAGGTTTCTTCAGTCATAGGTGTGATCGTAGAAAAATGCGTTGTATTGCGCCATTAGACCAGGGTGTTTTCTACCGCAACGCACAACGCACAGCGAGCAGCGAATAACGAGCAGCTGTGCGTTATTCGTTCTGCGCTGTTCGTTGTGCGCTGCCGTGGCCATGTTCCTCTTGCCCCAACACACTGTAGACTTGCCTCTGCCGTTCGTGTAAAATCCGCCCGGTTCCTGCCATGGATGTCCGCTGTGCTCCCTGGAACTCAACAATTTGATGTTAATTTTAGGCGTTTTAATACACGATAGGGGAAAAACACGATGAAAAGAAAGACCGTTTCGATGTGGGTGGGTGGCGCGGCGGGGGATGGCATTGCCTCTGTGGGCGAATCGCTGGCGAAGATTTTTGCGCGCAATGGGCTTCATGTATATGCCTATAACAGTTATCAATCCGTCATCCGCGGTGGCCACGTGTGGTGGCAGATGCGCGCGGGGTCGGAGAAAGTCTATACCCAGCCGGAAAACTGCCATTTAATGATCGCTTTGAACCAAGACACCATCGACCAGCATGCCCTCGGCGTGGAACGAGGTGGAGGAATCCTTTTTAATTCCGATAAGCTTCAGGTTCGCCCCGAACATTTGGTGAACGGCTGTCAGTCTTTGGGCATCCCCATGTCAAAACTCGCCAAGCTTCCCATCATGCAAAACACCGTGGCCACTGGGGCCTTTATGTACCTCACCGAATTGCCGCTTGAAAGTTTGGAAAAAGCGATCGAAGAACGCTTTGGCAAAAAGAAACCGGAAGTTGTTCAGCCCAATATTGACGCGGCTCGTGCCGGTTACGAATATGCGAAAGCCAACTGGAAGAGTTTAGGGTTGGGTCTTGAGATCTCCAATAAACAGCGGCTCGTCATGATCGGCAACCAAGCCATCGCCGTGGGCGCCTTGGCGGCCAACTGTAAGTTTTTCTCGGCGTACCCGATGACGCCCGCTTCCTCCATCATGCACTTCTTGGCGCCCAACGCCCCGAAGTACGGCATGGTGATGAAGCAGTGCGAAGACGAAATTGCTTCGATGAACATGGCCGTGGGCGCGGGTCAAATGGGTGTTCGATCCATGACCGCGACCTCGGGAGGCGGCTTTTCCCTCATGACCGAAGCCGTGGGGTTGGCCGGCATGCTCGAAGTCCCCGTGGTGGTTTGTAACGTGCAGCGTGGCGGGCCTTCGACCGGGCTTCCAACCAAAATGGAACAAGGCGACCTCTTCCAAGTTTTGGGCGCCAGCCAAGGCGAATACCCGCGCATTATTGTGGGCCCGCATACCATAGAAGACGCCTACGCGACCACCGTCGATTCCTTTAACCTCGCTGAAAAATACCAGTGTCCTGTCATTCTTGTTTCTGACCTAATCCTCTCCGAGCACACCGAAACCGTCGATACCTTGGACGTTAAAAACGCCAAGATCGAACGCGGCGAGGTGCTCAAGGAGTGGACGGAAGACACCCCTTATTTGCGCTATAAAAACACGGCTACCGGCATCTCCCCGCGTATTTACCCCGGCGCGCCGAAAGCGATGTATGTCTCAGCGTCGGATGAGCATAACGAGCGCGGGGAAGTCATTTCCGATGTGTTCACCGATCCGCGCATTCGCAAAATGATGGTCGAAAAGCGTATGCGCAAAATGGAGGCTGCGAAGAAAGAACTGGCGAAAATTTACCCCGTTAAACTCGAAGGGGCGGCCGAAGCCGATGTCACGCTGATCGGTTGGGGCTCAACTTCCAACTTGCTTAAAGCCTTAACCCGCCGATTCGCGGAAGAAGGCCTTAAAGCCAACATGCTGATGATCAAAGTCATCGCACCCTTCTTAAGCGAAGATGTGACCGCGGCGCTCTCCAAGTGCAAACGCCCAATCATGATCGAGAACAATTTCACCGGTCAGATGGCGCGCCTCATCCGCATGGAAACGGGCATCGAGATCAAAGACAAAATCTTAAAGTACGACGGCGAGCCCTTCTCCGCCGGTCAGACGTACCGTGAAATTAAACGGCTTCTCGCAAAAAAGAGCGGGACCGGCGAAGAAGTGCGGCTTGGCGAAGAAGTCGCCGCCGCCTCTAAATAAGGAGATCGACCATGGCCGACGTAGCCGTCTATAAATCTGAAGTAAAGCCTGACTGGTGCCCTGGATGCGGGGATTACGGCGTTTTAAACTCGCTGCAGAAAGCCTGCGCCGATTTAAACTTAAATCCGCACGACGTCATGCTCGTCTCCGGGATCGGTTGTTCGTCGAACATCCCGGGATTTTTTAATTCCTACGGCATGCATACGCTGCATGGCCGCTCGCTTCCGGTGGCTCAGGGTGCGAAGTTCGGCAACCACGATATGACGGTGATTGCGGCTGGCGGTGACGGGGACGGCTATGGCATCGGCGTCGGGCACTTTGTACACGCCATCCGCCGCAATTTGGACATGACTTATATCGTGATGGATAACCAGATCTACGGCTTAACCACAGGGCAGACCTCGCCGACAACGGAAATGAAAACAAAAACCAAGTCGACCCCGCACGGCAATGCCGAAAACTCCTTAAACCCGCTGATGCTGGCCTTGGCCGGTGGCTGCTCGTTTGTGGCCCGCGGCTTCTCGGGTGAACCGATGCACTTGGCTGAACTCTTCAAGAAGGCCATTCAGCACAAAGGCTTTGCGCTCGTGGATGTGTTCAGCCCCTGCGTGACCTACAACAAAACCAACACCTATCCGTTCTTTAAAGAGCGCGTTTACAAGCTCGAGAACGAAAACCACGACACCAGTAACTTCGAAGCGGCCATGAAACGCGCCCAGGAGTGGGGAACTCGTATTCCCATCGGCGTGTTGTATGCGAAGGAACGGCCGATCTACGAAGAAAGCGAACCCGCGATGGCCAATGGCGGTTTAGCCAAACAGCCGTTTAAGCCGCTGGATCCGTCGATCCTGTTGGAGTTCGTGTAAGCCGTAAAGGAGACTTTTATGATTACCCTCAGCGAAAAAGCGACATCCGAAGTGAAGCGCCTGCTGGAGAAAGAAAACCGGCCGGAGCTGGGGCTTCGTATTGGCGTACGCCCGGGTGGCTGTTCCGGTATGTCCTACATGCTCGGGTTCGACACGCCGCAAGAAGGGGATAAAACGGAAGACATCAGCGGCGTGAAGGTGTTTGTTGATACTCAGAGCGCCGTCTACTTGGAAGGCATGCAGATTGATTACCAAGACGGCCTTCAGGGCAAAGGCTTTACGTTCAGCAATCCCAACGCCACTCGCAGCTGCGGGTGCGGCGAATCGTTCTCCGTCTAGCACGCGGATGGAAGTCGTAGACCCTCGCGATTTCATTGCGGGTGGCATCTTCCGGGAAAAAGACTTCCGTGATAAGGTCCTGGGCTTTGACTGGGCGAAATACCTGGGCAAAGCTGTTTTGATTCAAGGCTGTGGCAGCAAAAATGAAGTGATGCCGACGTGGGCGTTTCTCGTGATTGCCGCTGAACTGGCCACCCGTGCGAAATTTGTGGGCTACGGCGAAACGGCCCGCCCCATTCCAATCGTTGGAAAACTAGGCGGATACACAGCAACCACTTCCTCATGACGACGTCTCCCAACATCCCTGTGATGAATTCCAATCTACCGGCCGGCATCCGTGCCGTTGTCGCGGTCGCCAGCGGCAAAGGCGGCGTGGGGAAAAGCACAACGTCTGTTAATTTGGCGGTGGCTTTAGCCCGATTCGGGCTGCGGGTTGGTTTGCTGGATGCCGATGTCTACGGTCCTAACGTCCCAATGATGATGGGTGTTTCCGAAGAGCGGCCGTCGATTGACCCACACGAAAACCTCGTTCCCTTCACTGGTCATGGCGTAAAGGTCATGTCCATCGGATTTCTTGTGGAAGCGGGTAAGCCCGTCATTTGGCGTGGACCCATGCTTCACAATTTGATCAAACAGTTTTTGCATAAAGTCGCCTGGGGTGAACTAGATGTGCTTTTAGTCGACCTGCCGCCGGGCACGGGCGATGCGCCGCTATCCCTCGTTCAGACCGTCCCGCTCTCGGGCGCGGTGATTGTGACCACCCCCCAGGCGGTTGCCCTTTCGGATGTGCGCCGCTCGGTTGCGATGTTTCAAGAGGTTCGTGTGCCGGTGCTGGGCATCGTTGAGAACATGGGGGCGTTGGATTGTCCGCACTGTCACCAAGATGTTGCGCTCTTTAGCGGCCAAGGGGGTAAAATGCTTTCTGAGGAATACCACGTTCCGCTATTAGCCCAAGTTCCCTTTGACCCATCGGTGGGCGAGAGTGGCGACAGAGGCAAACCGGTGACGTTGTCGAAACCTGATTCCAAACAAGCCCAGGCGTTTAACGCCCTAGCCATGGCCGTGGCCGCGCAACTGAAACCATCGGTCGCGGCGCCGACAATTGAGATTTCATAGGAGGATGGTATGACCCAACTTGAAGCCGCCCAAAAAGGCCAAATCACCGCAGAGATGAAACGCGTCGCTGAAAAAGAACGCGTGACGCCTGAATTTATCCGTGACGAAATCGCAGCCGGCCGTTTAATTATTCCCGCCAACATCAACCATTTAAAGCACCGCTTAGACCCCATGGGCATCGGTATTGGCGTGACCTGCAAGATCAACGCCAATATCGGCAACTCGGCCACGACTTCCAATATCGATGAGGAGCTGAAAAAACTGCACGCCGCCGTTCACTTTGGCTCGGATACCGTCATGGACCTCTCCACCGGGGGCGACTTAGACGCGATTCGAGAAGCGATTATTGAAGCCAGCACTATTCCTGTGGGGACGGTTCCCATTTACGGCGCGCTGGAAAAGGTGAATAAGCCTGAAGATTTAAGCTGGCCGATCATGCGCGAAGAAATTGAAAAGCAGGCCAAGCAAGGGGTGGATTATTTCACTATCCATGCCGGTGTCCGCCAGGCGCATGTGCCTTTAACGCGCAACCGCATTACCGGCATCGTCTCGCGCGGCGGTTCGCTCATCGCCCAGTGGTGCACGGCACATAACCAAGAAAATTTCCTCTACACGCATTTCGACGAGATCACAGAAATCCTCCGTGCCTATGATGTGAGCTACAGTTTAGGCGATGGCCTGCGGCCCGGCTGTTTGGCGGATGCTTCCGACGCCGCGCAATTTGCTGAGCTCGACACGTTAGGTGAACTTACCGCGCGTGCCGTGAAGATGGGTGTCCAGGTGATGGTGGAAGGCCCCGGTCACGTGCCGATGCATCAAGTCGCGATGAACGTCGAACGCCAGCAGAAAGTCTGTAACGGCGCCCCGTTCTACGTGTTAGGGCCCTTGGTGACCGATATTGCCCCCGCGTATGACCACATTACGTCCGCGGTAGGTGCGTCATTAGCCGGGTGGGCAGGAGCCGCTCTTCTTTGCTACGTCACGCCAGCCGAACACTTGAGCTTGCCCAATGCCGAAGATGTCCGCCAAGGCGTAATCGCTTACAAAATTGCTGCCCACGCCGCCGATATCGCCCGCGGCCGCCCCGGCGCCCGTGACCGTGACGACGAACTCTCTCGAGCCCGCTTTAACTTCGACTGGAACCGCCAATTCGCTTTGTCGCTCGACCCTGAAGCGGCCAAAGCCAAGCACGATTCCACCTTGCCCCAAGAGGGCTTCAAAGACGCCCCCTTCTGCTCGATGTGCGGCCCCAAGTATTGCGCGATGAAAATCACGCAAGACATGCGCCAAATCGAGGAAGATAAACTAGTCACGGCCCACTAACGCCTATACAAAACAGGCTGATTATTTGGCCGGATTTTCATCCCTGTTTTCGGGGTTGCGGGTTTATTATAACCATGTTATAACTGCTCTGGAGGGAAACCTATGATCAAGAAACTGTCCGTCCTCGGAAACAGCGCAGCTCTGATTATCGATAAGCCCATTCTTGAACTCTTGCATATCACCCCTGAAACGGAGCTTGAGATTCAAACGGATGGGGAACGGCTCATGATTACGCCTGTTAAAAAAGCCGACGCTCCTAAATACATTTCTAAGGAAAAATTTAAGGCCATTCAGAAAGACATCATCGAGCGTCATGGCGACGTCTTTCGAAAATTGGCTCAGCCGCCGAAGTGACGCCTGAATTCTTAGACCTGGGAACAGTGCTCGAAATTCATAAAGAGCAATTGGCCCTCTATGGTGGGCAAGACGGGATTCGCGACCGCGCGGCTCTAGAGTCCGCCGTGGCGATGCCTGAAGCCGCATTTGGAGGTCACTATCTTCATCCCTATCCTTATGGCATGGCCGCCGCCTATGCTTACCATTTAGCCGAGAATCAGCCTTTCGTTGATGGAAATAAACGGGTAGCACTCAACTCAGCGCTATTCTTCCTTAGCGCAAACGGCATCAAGCTACGAAATACAGACGAACTTTACAGCGTCATGATTGATATGGGTAACCATCGGCTTACAAAAGAAAATTTAGCAAGAATTTTTGAAGAGTTTGCGGAGAAAAAATATTGACCCTTTTGGACCAGATTACAGCTCTCAAAAAACAGCGAAACGCGGTCATCCTCGCCCACAATTACCAACTGCCCGAAGTGCAGGATGTGGCCGATTTCGTGGGGGATTCTCTCGGCCTCTCGCAAAAAGCCGCCGCCACGAGCGCCGAGGTGATCGTCTTCTGCGGCGTGCACTTCATGGCCGAAACGGCCAGCATCCTAAGCCCTAATAAGAAAGTTTTGATTCCGGATCTCGAAGCCGGCTGTTCGCTTTCTGACATGATCACGGCGGTTACCCTCAGAAAATGGAAAGCCGAACACCCAGGCGCCGTCGTGGTCTCTTACGTGAACACCTCCGCCGAAGTGAAGGCCGAAAGCGATTATTGCTGCACCAGCTCCAACGCCGTGAAAGTGGTGGAATCGATCCCCGCCGATAAAGAGATTTTGTTTGTGCCGGACCAATATTTAGGCGCCTTCGTCCGCGAAAAAACCGGACGGAAGATTCATTTGTGGCCCGGCTATTGCGGCGTGCATTCCCACATGACGGCCGAGCGCGTAGAAACGCTTCGTAAAGAGCATCCCAAGGCGGAGATGTTGATCCACCCCGAGTGCGGTTGCTCGACCCCCTTTATGATGCAGAACGATCACATGCTTTCCACGGAGGGGATCTATAGACGTCCCGCCGAAAGCAGCGCCAAGGAATTCGTCATTGCCACCGAAGTGGGCATCATCCACCGGATGCGTAAGCAGTATCCGGATAAAACCTTCATCCCGATCTCCAAAGACGCCGTCTGCGGCTACATGAAGAAGATCACGATCGAGAAGGTGCTCTGGGCGTTGCAGGATTTGAAATACGAGGTCAAAGTCCCCGAAGCCTTAGCCGCCAAAGCCCGCGTTCCCATCGACCGTATGATGGCGGTAACTGCTTAAGCTGCCGGCGACTTGAAAACAATTTGATAGGCAATTTGTGCGGCGTGGGCTCGATCGAATAATGGGATCATGTTTTCGCGGAGGGTTTCCATTAAGAGTGCTTGCAAATCGGCACGAAGCACAGCCAGATCTTCACCAGGGTCTTGGCCTTCGGCCCTAGAGGCTTCTTCCAAGTCCGCCGCTCGCACATAAGCTCGAGCCACACTTTCTAGATCCGACCGTAGCGATTGATTTGGTGCGCGATCCATGTCACATGCTCCCGATCTCGAAAAGGAATGCCCTCACGTTTAAGCCGTTCAATAAACCGATTATGCCACTCTGCCCGATCCTCTTCTAACGGGATAATTGCGTCTGGGGCCTGGCACAACGGAGCACTACAAGCGGTCAATAGGGCCTAGCCCCAACTCTTTCGTATTATTCCAGCCCGATATTCGTATCAATGGGATACGAATAAGCAGGTCAAATGATGCGAGATATGCTATTTCATAGTATGTCGAAAAAAACTCGACTTACTATGTAAATCCTGTTATAACCCTCCCATGGCTGAATTGGACGACCTTCGGAAGCGGGTGGTGGGGGAAGAGTTCGATTACCAAGTTCTCCTCGACGTGTTGCGGGACTACGACCGTCCACGCGATAAAATTCGCGCCCTGCTTAAGAAAAAGGCCATTATTCGGGTCAAGAAAGGGCTGTATGTCTTTGGTCCCGCACTGGCGCGCCGTCCCTACAGCCGGGACGTGTTGGCCAATTTGATTTATGGGCCTTCCTACATTTCGCTCGACTATGCGCTGGCCTACTATGGGCTTATTCCCGAAAAGGTAGAAACCGTCACTTCTTGCACCACGGGCCGTGCTCGGGCATTTTCTACCCCGGTGGGGCGTTTTCGCTACCGAGCGATCCCGCTGGAGGTTTACCCCCTGGGGGTCAATCACGTGAGTCTAGAAGATGGACGGTCTTTTTTGATTGCCACCCCAGAGAAAGCGCTGGCGGATAAACTCCAAGAGACGCGGGGTTTTCTGGCTGCATCACGGGAAGACCTCCAGCACTACCTCGTGGAAAACCTGCGCATCACCCCGCAGGCGCTTCGCAAGCTCAATCCGCGGTTGCTCCTTAAAATTGCAAAAGCTTACGGGTCCCGAAAACTGAAGCGATTGGCGGAGTGTGTGCGATGAACGAAGCGATTGAAAAAATGCTGGCGCGTTACCCGAACCGTGAAACGTCGGATTTGCTCCAAGCCTTGCGCGAGATTCTTCAAGAGGTGGCGCTCCTAGGGTTGTGGCGAAGCAAATTCTTCGACAAGGCGGCTTTTTATGGGGGGACCGCGCTTCGGTTGCTGTATGGGCTAGACCGTTTCTCGGAAGACCTTGATTTTTCGCTGCTTAGACCCGATTCGGCATTTAAGATCGAACGCTACGCGACGGCGCTTGAAAAAGAAATCGCTGCTTTCGGCTTCGACGTGCGCCTAGAAATGAAGGACAAGTCGTGGCCGACGCCCATTCAATCGGCATTTCTCAAAGCGGATACGCTCAAACAATTGATGGTGATTCAGGCTGGAGAATCGACCCTCAAGCGGATTCCCTCTGGGCAAACCATCAAGATTCGCCTAGAAATCGACACGCAGCCACCGCCCGATTTTTCAACAGAAAGCCAATTCTTGCTGCTTCCCGTTCCCTTTAGCGTGCGCGCCTATGCCCTCCCCGATCTTTTTGCCGGCAAGATGCACGCCCTGTTATGCCGCCGCTGGAAAAATCGCGTCAAGGGTCGTGATTGGTATGACCTGGTCTGGTATGTGGCACAACACCCCGTGCTCCATCTGGCCCATTTGGAACGAAGAATGGTTCAAAGTGGGCACTGGAAACCCGAGGAACCTTTGACTCGGGAGCGGTTCCTGGCGTTGGCGAAGGAAGCCGTGCAACAGGTGGACGTCAATGGCGCGCGCAAGGAAGTAGAGCCTTTTATTCGGGACGCCCACTCACTCGACGTTTGGTCCAAGCCGTTCTTCCTAAGCGTGCTGGATCGAATTCAATACGTATAAATTGGGCCGAAAATTCAATATAATTCGCTTATTCAGGAAGTTCGTCACCCTTCCTAACTCCAATACCTTAAAATTGGACCCCAACCATCCTTCCAATGCGTTAATGGAGGATGGTCTAGCTCCAAGAAAGTAGGTCGCAAGATGAACGAACTTCATCTATTTGTTGCGGAATCAAAAAAATGGAAAGGCACGCTTCTCGCGTTGTTTGCGTTTCAAGAAGCGCGGCCGGAGATTATTGGTTTAGAGAAGGAAGATGCCGATGCGCTGTCGCGCTTGGCGCATCAGGATGGCTTTAAGGCGCGGGAGCGCGAAGCGGTGTTGCTGCGTCCCGCCAAGGAACAGCCAGCGGAACGCGTGGTGTTGATTGGGTTGGGGAAACGGGCGGATTTTTCGTCGGAAGTACTACGCCGAAGTGCCCCTCGCATTTTGCGGGAAGCGGAACGGTTGGGTGTGACGTCGGTGAGCGTGGTCGCCCCTCAAGTGACTACTGGTCATGATTTAGCCATTGAGCTCCAGGCGTTAGCGGAAGGATTCTTCCTCGGCAGCTATCGCTACGAAAAGCACAAGAACGTGCCCGCCGATGCGCCGAAGCCGGTGCGGGAAGTGCATCTGTGCGTGTCGGGTGGGTTGGCCGCCGCTAAGACGGCGGTGGAACGAGCGCAGTTGTTCAGCCGTTCGACTGCGATTTCCCGTGATCTCATTAATGAGCCGCCTAGCCGGATGAACCCGGAACGGTTGGCCAAGGAAGCGCAGAAACTGGTCAAGCGGCCGCTTTCGTATAAAGTTTTTGAAGTCAAAGAGCTCGAGAAGATGGGCATGGAAGCGCTTTTGGGTGTGGGTCGCGGAGGCGCCGTGCCGCCTCGGCTCGTGGAGATGGTGTACCGGCCCAGCGGGCGCGCCAAGAAAACTGTGGCGATCGTGGGCAAAGGCATCACCTTTGATTCCGGCGGGTTGTCGCTTAAACCAGCCAACTCCATGGAAACCATGAAGGACGATATGTCGGGTGCCGCGGCTGTTCTCGGTATCATGACAGCCTTGCCGGCGCTCAAGCTGCCGATCGAAGTGCGCGGCTATATGGCTTTGGCGGAAAACATGCCGGGCTGCGGCGCTCAGAAACCGGGCGATGTGGTCCGGGCGATGAACGGCAAGACGATCGAAATTTTGAACACAGATGCCGAAGGCCGCTTGGTGTTGTCCGACGCGCTGTCCTATGCTTGTTCCAAGAAGCCGGACATCGTGATCGATATTGCCACGCTCACGGGCGCGGCGGTGGTGGCGTTGGGCCACTTGGTGGCCGCGATCATGAGCCCGGATAAAGAATTGGTGGGGGATTTGATCAAAGCTTCCGAAAAATCCGGCGAAAAGTTTTGGGAATTGCCGCTCGTGCCGGAGTATGCGCCAGACATCAAGAGCAAGATTGCGGATGTGAAGAACATCGGCGGCCGTCGCGGCGAAGCGGGTACAATCATCGGCGGGCTTTTCCTCAAAGAATTTGTGAAAGACGTGCGTTGGGCGCATTTGGATATCGCGGGGCCCTCGTGGACCGACTCCGATCAACCCTACTGCCCGACGGGCGGCACCGGCAACCCGGTGCGTACCCTGCTGCACTATTTGGAAAGCTTGTAGCACACGCACCCCACGACGCTCTCGCGTCGTGGCCCTCTCCCCCAGGGAGAGGGTAGGGGCGAGGGTTGCTCAAGACAACAGAAGCGAAAGGGAGTTAGACCATGGCTGAAATGACCGGCGCGCAAATTGTGTGCGAAGTCCTCAAACGAGAGGGCGTGAAGGTCGTATTTGGCATTCCTGGCGGCGCCAACCTTCCGCTTAATGACGCCTTAGGCAAAAGCGGTTTACGCATCGTGCTCACACGCCACGAACAAGGCGCCTCGCATATGGCGGACGGCTATTCGCGCTCGACCGGTGAAGCCGGCGTGTGCTTTGCCACGTCTGGCCCGGGAGCTACCAACCTGGTGACGGGTTTGGCCACCGCGAACATGGATTCGATTCCCGTGGTGGCGATCACCGGCCAAGTCCGCTCCGATGCGATCGGCTCCGATGCTTTCCAAGAAGCCGACATCACCGGGATTACGCGCCCGATCACCAAACACAACTATCTTGTGAAGGACGTCAAAGAGCTCGCTCACACCGTGCGCGAAGCCTTTCATGTGGCCACTTCCGGCCGTCCCGGGCCCGTGCTCGTGGATATCCCGGTCGACATCCAAAAGGCCAAAACAGAATTCGTTTGGGAAGACAAAATCGAAACCAAGAATTACAAACCTACAATCAAAGGCAACGCCAACCAGATCAAGAAAGCCATCGAGATGATCAAAGCCGCCAAACGCCCGCTCTTGTACGTGGGCGGTGGCATTGTGGCCTCGGGGGCTTCGGCGGCACTCTTGAAGTTGGCCGAGAAAGCCAATATCCCTGTGGCCTGGACGCTCATGGCCAATGGGGTGTTTCCTCCGGATCATGTGTTGCACTTAGGGCCGCTCGGCATGCACGGAAAATACTCGACGAATATCGCGATGCAGCGGGCGGATCTGCTCATTGCCGCCGGGTCGCGGTTCGATGACCGTGTGACAGGGACACTCAACACGTTCTCACCCAACTCCAAGAAGATTCACATCAATATCGACCCCGCCGAAATCTCCAAGACCGTGTTTGCCCATTGCCCCGTCGTTGGGGACTTAAAGAATGTGCTGGGCGAGCTGGCCGAGGGTTTACCGAAGCTCAACCATGCCGAATGGATCAAAGAGATTGCGGATCTAGATGAGAAGAACCCGCTCTCCTACAAAAAGGATGACGACTTGGTGCGTCCCCAATACGTCATCGAAGAACTGCGCCGCCTGACCCAAGGCGATGCGATCGTGGCCACCGGTGTGGGTCAACACCAAATGTGGGCGATGCAGTGGTATTGGTGCAACGAACCGCGCCGCTTCTTGACGTCTGGGGGCCTCGGTACCATGGGCTACGGCTACCCAGCGGCCATAGGCGCCAAAGCCGCGTTTCCGGACAAGACCGTGATCAATATCGATGGGGATGCATCGTTTCAAATGACGGCGTGTGAACTGACGACCGCCACGATCGAAAAGTTCCCGGTGTTGATCCTCATCATCAACAATTACAACCTCGGCATGGTGCGGCAGTGGCAGAACATGTTCTACGACAAGCACTATGCGAACAGCCGGATGTCGGACCCCGAACTGGTCTACATCCCGGATTTTGTTAAACTGGCTGAGGCTCACGGCGCGGTGGGAATCCGTGTAAAAAACAAAGCGGAAGTAACCTCCGCCCTCCAGCAGGCACTGGAACAAGTGAAGACCAAAACCGTTATCTTGGACGTGTACATTAATCCCGATGAAAAAGTGTTCCCGATGATCCCGGCTGGGAAGGGGTTAGACGACATCATCGTGGACATGGCTTGAGGTGAAATCGTGAGCAGTTCTTCTTCTCCATATGACGTCATCGTTGTCGGTGCAGGCCCGGGTGGTCTGGCGGCTGGGATGTATGCCGCTCGCGCCAAGCTACAAGTCATTGTTCTTGAAAAAGAGCTTCCTGGCGGGCAGATCAACAAAACAGGCCTTATAGAAGATTACCCTGGCTTTACTTCCATTGATGCTCGTGAACTTGCGCAAAAAATGACCGATCATGCTAAAGAGGTGGGCACCGAAATTCGCCCCACGCACGCCACCGCGGTGCGAAAAAAAGGGGACGGATTCGAAGTGGAAACGTCGGACGGGGTGCTCTCGGGAAAAACGGTGATTATGGCCACCGGCGGCAGCCCCAACTATTTGAACTGCAAAGGGGAGAAGGAGTTTTGGACCAAAGGGGTTAGTTACTGCGCGATCTGCGACGGACCGCTGCCCATTTTTCGCAACAAGCCGATGGTTGTGGTAGGGGGTGGCGATGCGGCGCTCGAGGAGGGACTTTACCTCACCAAGTACGCCTCCAAGGTTTACCTGGTGCATCGCCGAAACGAGTTTAGGGCCTCTCAAATCATCCAGGCCCGGGCGAAAGAAAACCCTAAGATGGAATTTTTATTGGAGTCTACCGTCGACGAGGTAGGCGGAAGCGACTTGGTGGAGTGGGTGAAGGTTAAAAGCCTTAAAACGGGGGAGATTCAGACCCTTAAAGCCGCTGGGCTTTTCATCTACATCGGATTTGTGCCCAATAGCGGGATCGTAAAAGATCCCTTGACCAAAGACGCAATGGGGCACATCCTTACCAATCAGAATATGGAAACATCGATCCCCGGTCTTTTTGCCGTTGGCGATGTGCGCAATCAGCTGACGCGCCAAATTACGAACGCGGTGGGGGATGGCACAACCGCGGCGGTGGCGGCGGAGAAATTTATCCATGGCACACTTCAATTGGCCATGACGGGTGCAGGGCTTAGATAGTCGAAAGGAAAAATCATGAAGGACATACTCGTTCGAATCGGTGGAGAGGGCGGCGAAGGCGTCATTAGCTGCGGCGAGCTATTAACGACGGCGCTGGCGCGTTCCAATTACGAGGTTTACACTTTCCGAACGTACCCCGCTGAAATCAAGGGGGGACCCGCGATGTTCCAAGTCCGTTCCTCCGATGAAGCGGTGCTGTCCCAAGGCCAAAAAGCCGACGTCTTGATTACGTTTAACGAAGAAGCGCACCAGCTTCACGGCGACAGCATCGCCGCCGATGGGCTTTTAGTCTACGACCCGGCCCACTATCAGCCCAAAGGCAGTTTCGAGGGCTATCCCGTTCCCTTGGACCAGATCACCATGGATGTGGTGAAATCGAAGCTCGGTAAAAACGTGGTGGCGCTCGGCGTGGTTTCTCGCATTTTAGGGATTCAACTGCCCCTGCTTGAGCAGCTTGTCCGCGACCGTTTTGGAAAAAAGGGTGACATCGTGGTCCAACGCAATCACGATGCTCTGCGCGCCGGTTTTGATTACGTCGACAAGCACCCTTTCAAAAAAAAGCTCCCCACTTTTGAAGCGCGAGAATCGCCGTACAAGCGAATTGTTATGTCGGGGAATGAATCCCTATCCATTGGCGCCATTGCGGCCGGTTGTCGTTATTACGGCGGTTATCCCATTACGCCTGCCTCCGACATTTTGGAATTCATGGAGCGTGACTTGCCCAAATTTGGCGGTGCCGTGGTTCAAACGGAAGATGAAATCGCCGCGATTGCTTCCGTCGTAGGCGCCTCATACGCGGGCAAAAAGGCGATGACCGCCACCGCCGGCCCCGGGTTAGCGCTAATGGTTGAAATCTTAGGTTTGGCGACGATGTCTGAAATTCCTTTGGTGGTGGTCGATGCGCAGCGCGGCGGCCCGTCCACAGGCCTGCCCACCAAAATGGAGCAAAGCGATTTAAACCTCGCGGTCTTTGGCGCCCACGGCGATGCGCCGCGCGTGGTGCTCGCCCCCGGGGACGTTGAAGAATGCGTCTATACCATCATCCAGGCCTTTAACCTCTCCGAAAAATACCAGCTCCCCGTTGTATTTATGACCGATCAATCGCTGGCTCATCGCACGCAAACCTTCCCCTATCCTGATTTTAAAAAGGTCGCCATCGAGAATCGGTTGCTGCCCAACGCCGACCAATTGAAGGAATACAAACGCTTTGAGATCACCCCCAATGGCGTCTCTCCGATGGCGATCCCTGGCATGGAAGGCGGTTGCTACGCGGCCACGGGCCTTGAGCATTCGGAAAAAGGAAACCCCAATTTTACGCCTCAGGTGCATGTGGCCATGTCCGCCAAGCGATTTAAAAAAATTGATCACGTCTCAAAAGAAAAAGGGTTTACGACCCGTTATGGCCCGAAGATTGCCAAAATCGGCATTATTGGCTGGGGTTCCACCCAAGGGGCCATTCGCGAAGGCGTAGACCTTGCCGCCAAAGAGGGCGTTAGTGTGGCGCATCTTCAAGTGCGCATGGTCGCCCCGCTCCCCGAAAATGATATCCGCGAATTTTTGGCTTCCGTCGAGCAGGTGGTTGTTGCTGAACTCAACTACGGCGGCCAGTTCAACCAAATGCTGCGCGCGAAATTTCTCATACCCACGTTGTCTTTCACCAAATGTGAAGGCTTGCCGTTCTACGCCGAGGAGATCGCCGCCAAACTTAAAGAGGTTGCAACGGGACATGTAAAACCGGAAACCGCGGCCGCCATGGCCCGAGTTTAAGGGGAGACTTTTATGGTGCATACAACGATCGATTACAAATCCAACGTCAAGCCCACGTGGTGCCCTGGGTGCGGCGATTTTGCGGTCTTAAACGCAGTCTATCAGGCGCTCACCGCGATGGATTTAGATCCAAAGAACGTCGTGGTCGTCTCGGGTATCGGTTGTTCCGGACGCTTGCCGATTTTCGTGAATTCCTACGGATTTCACGGCGTCCACGGCCGGGTGCTTCCCACCGCCATGGGGATCAAATTGGGCAATCCCAAAATGACGGTGATTGCCGTGGGCGGCGATGGCGACGGGTTGGCTATTGGCGGAGGTCATTTTCCCCATGCGGCGCGTCGAAATATCGACATCACCTACCTCATGCTTGACAACAACATTTATGGGTTGACGAAAGGCCAGGCTTCGCCCACGACGCTTCAAACGTTCCAAGGCAAGTCGAGCCCGTATGGCGTGGCGGAAGAAAATTTAAACCCCATCGGTTTGGCTCTGGCCTACGACGTCTCCTTTGTGGCGCGTGCCTATTCCGGGCAGCTTAAGCAAATGACGGATTTAATCGTTGAAGGCGTAAACCACAAAGGGTTTTCCTTTGTGCATACGCTATCCCCTTGTGTGGTGTTTAACGACACCTACAAATACTATGGGAAGAAAGTGGTGCCGATCGCGCCATACGAAAATACGTCAAACAAGATGCGGGCTCTCGAACTTTGGCAGGACAAGCAGCACATCTTCCTGGGTACCCTCTATAAGGATGAAACGCGCCAAACGTTCAATGAGCGCATTCGCGATATCATCGGCCAATTCCCGCGCGATGACGACAAATACTTCCAAGAGCTTCTCGCCCGGTACGCCTGATGCCTTTGCCTCGTCTGGTTAGACGGGTTCTTTCACTCGTTTTGATGTTAGGCCCCCTGCTTGCGCAGGTGTCCAGCGCCGATTCGACCGGTATGGCCGTGCTGGTCATGTCCGACAACCGGTCCCGCGATTGGACGCGCACGGTGCGTAAGCTTTTGCGGTCCGCACAACTTCCCTGCCCGTACCAAATCTTTTTCGGAAATGGGGACTCTCAAGCCCAGTTGGCGGAACTGCGTACCTATATACGGGATCTCGAGGATGAAGGCGCGACGAATATCGTCGTCGTTCCGTTGGTCGCTTCCTCGGCTTCCTCCTCTTTCAAGCAATGGCGGTATTTGTTGGGGCTTGATGTGCAGCCGGGCTACAGCAACGCGCTGTTTTTCCCGTTAAAGCCCCGTTCCTCCATCAACTTTGCCGAGCCCCTCAACGATTCGGCCGTGGTCGTGGAAATTCTTTTGGACCGGGCGCAGGAGTTAAGCGCGCGGCGGACGGAAGAAAACATTGTGATTATCGCGCAGGGCGCGGCGGATGAAGCTGAAAACAATCGCTATGTCCAAACCTTAAAAAACGTTGCCGGGCGTTTACAGGAGCGCGGGGGATATAAAAGCGTCGTGGCCTTCACACTTCGAGATGACGGCGCCCCGGCTGTCCGTCAGCGCGCGATTCAAGGATTGCGCGCGCGCGTGGAAGCGTTAAGTCGAGAAGGTCAGCGCGTGCTCATCGTGCCGCTCATGTTGGTGAGCGGCGGTTTGGAGCACCGCCTCAGCTTAGAACTGCGTGGAACCAGTTATGTGCTCAATACTAAACCGCTATTCCCCGACACCCGCATTGCCGACTGGATCCGTGCCCAAGTCCCATAACCCGCTATAATCCCCCATGCTTCGCTACTTTCAGACGATCGGCCAAATAAGCTGGGCACTCCTTAAAGGCATGGGGTTGACGTTTAAATTCATGTTCCAATCCAAAACGACCATTGCCTATCCCCACGTGAAAGCCCCTATTCCGGATCGTTTTCGCGGCATGCTCGATTTCCATATTGATGAATGCATCGCCTGTGACCTCTGCGTCCGGGCCTGCCCTTCGAACTGTATTTCGCTGGAGTCCCAGCGCAACACCGCTGGCAAAAAAGAGATCCAAAATTACACGATCGATTTTGGCAAGTGCAATTGGTGCCGGCTATGTGAAGAAGCTTGCCCGACCAACCCTAAGTCTGTGCATCATACGTTGGAGTACGAAGTGGCCTTTATGTCGCGTGACGACTTCAAAATTACGTGGCTAAAGGATGCGCAAGGGCGGCCTTTAACGCCGGTTAATGCCGCCGGTCAGCCCGTGAAATCCTGGGGTGGAAATGTCGTGCCCAGCAAATTTTTATCCGTCGGCGTTGGGTCGCATAAGGCCCCCATTGCCGCGGCGTCTTCGACGCCGAGCCCTAGCGCATGAAATATCGCCATTTCGGTTCCACCGGACTAGACGTTTCGGAAATCGGCTTTGGCGCTTGGGCGATTGGCGGAAATGCGTTTGGCAATAGTTATGGGCCGGTGAATGATGCCGAATCCCTTGAGGCGGTCGCCAGAGCCTTGGACCGCGGCTGCACTTTTTTCGATACGGCGGATGTGTATGGGCATGGCCATAGCGAGGAATTGTTGGGACGAGCGCTCGTTGGGCGCCGACAAAAAGTCGTTATCGCAACCAAGGGGGGAAGCGATTTTTATCATGAACCTGCGCGCCTCAACTTCACCGCCGCCCATCTTCAATATGCCGTGGAACAAAGTCTCAAGCGCCTACAAACCGACTATCTCGATGTGTACCAACTGCATAACCCGCCTTTTAGTGTGATCGAAAGCTCCCGACTATTTGAACCGCTCGAAGCGCTTAAAGCCCAGGGTAAAATCCGGCACTGGGGGATTTCCATTCATGACCCGCAGGAAGGGCTTCTGGCGATGAAAATGGCCAAACCTTCCAGCATTCAAGTGGTCTTCAATTACCTGCACCGGGATGCGGCCGAAGAATTGTTCCCGAAAGCGATGGCAGAAGGGGTCGCCATTATTGCCCGTGAACCTCTGGCGAACGGCTTTCTAACCGGCAAATACACCCGTGATTCGATCTTCCCGGTAGGCGATATCCGCCACCAATGGCCGTCCAAGCACCAAAATCAACTGATCAACCAGGTCGAAGAGTTCAAAAAAACACTCCCCGGCGCTCCATTTACGCCGGCCCAAGCCGCGATCCGCTTTGCCCTGGCCCAACCGGCCGTATCCGTCGTCATCCCCGGCTGCAAAACAGTCGATCAAGTCGACGAAAACCTCAAAGCCTCTGAGCTAAGCCTTTCCCTCGCGTAGTCTCAGGCCTAAAGGCCTAAGTTCCTTGAGTCTCCTGTCCTATTCTTGTTGACGGCGTTAAGCATTACACTTCCCAACGTGTCAGTTCGCTTGCGCGCTTTCCTGCTCGTTTTTGTTTTGGCTGGCATGCCGGTCTATGCGGGGTATGATGCGTATCGATCCCAGGGACGGGGCGTGGACCCGACGGCTAAAACATTGCGGGAGATCCGCCAAGCCGAGCGGCGGCGGATTCCTATTGAAGTGGCGCTTAAAACATCCCGCGCGTATGCCTGGCATACGCCTATTGAAGTTACGATCATCGTGACAAACCTTTTCGAGAAACCTCTTTTAATCAACCGCCGCATGTTGATCAACCACCCCAGGCTTCCGGGGGAAGTATCCTTTCAAATCATTGGGCCCAGCGGTCAACGTTGTGAAATCGGGAGGCTTGTGACGCCGATGGCTCTTCGGGACGATGATTTTGCGGTGCTTCCGCGCGGCATGTCGATCCAACGGACCATTGATTTGTCCGATTTCTATAAGCTGGACCAAAAAGGCCCTTACAACGTCGTCGCGTTCTACCGCAACGACGTCGATGGCGCCAAAAAAGCCCTGACGGCCTGGAAGGGTGTAGTGGCCTCAACCCCCGTCGAAATCACGCTTCAGTAGAACTATAATCAATGCAGCTTTGTTACGTGATTTTATGGAGGCGCCTATGGAAACATCCTTGTCGTCTCAGCCGGCCGAGTCTCAGGCGGCGATTCCCTTAAATTTAATCTACGCCTCGCCCCACCAGCTGCGTCATCAATTCGATGAGGAAGCGCTGGATGATTTGGCCCGTTCCATGAAGGAGGAGGGGCTCATCCAGCCCGTGGTTCTGCGCAAAGTGGGCAGCGCTTATGAGCTGGTGGCGGGGGAGCGTCGTTTCCGGGCGGCCGAGAAGTTGGGTTGGAAAACCATCGAAGCGCGCGTGATCAGCGCGACCGATGAATCCGCCGCGGTTAAAGGGCTGATCGAAAATCTGCAGCGGGCCAATTTAAAACCTTTGGAGGAAGCCAAAGGCTACCGGCAATTGATGGATGCCCCCTACAACTTATCTTGTGAGGACATTGCCAGGCGCGTGGGGAAAACCCCGGCCAGCATCGGGCGGCTCCTCGCGCTGCTCGATCCAGCCGTCAAACGCCCCTCCCCGGAGCCAGACCCCCTGGAAAAAGCCTGGTCCAAGGGACTGTGCAAGGACTCCCGTGTCCGCTATAAAGGAAAAGGCCGTTGGCAGTTGACGCTTCGTGTGGACCCTACTCAAGCACGGGAATCTTTAGGAGACATGCTCATTCGATTGGGAAAAGCCCTTCAAAAGGCGAAGTAAACGAAAAAAACGTTTGAGCGTGGCTGGGCGCTGATGAAAATTAAAGACCAGCGCCGACCCTTCCACATCGTAAAAATATCCCGGATGCGTCAAAAATCCATTTTCTAATAGCTTTAACGTCACCGACTCTTCATTCAGGCCGTGCAGCCATAAAACGCCGTAAAACCCACCTTCCGGAACGTTCCACGACACGCCAGGAACGGACGAGAGTTCGCGGATGCAAAGGTGACGCGCCTTCGCAGCCGAGTGAAAAATTGTTCGGGTGCGCGTCTTTGCGCTTTTGAAAATTTTTGGAACACTGGCTTGGACCGTTTCATTGACCGGTAAAAACGTATCCGAGATCATCTCGAGCGCTTTCATCGCGCTATGGACGGGTTCTTTTTCGCCCGTGATGGCCATCCACCCCAGTTTGAGCCCTGGAAGCCCAAACATTTTTGAAAATCCGTTCAAGGTGATAACGAGGGGGGCGTTAATTCGCGCACGGTGCTCGGGGGAATAAACAAAGGCATTGAACACCTCATCGACAATCACGGGCAAATCGTGCTTTTGGGCGATACGGGAGAGCGCGTGAATTTCATCCGCTGTGGCGACGGCTCCTGTCGGGTTATGCGGCGATATCAAAACAATGGCGCGTGTGCGAGGGGTGATGGCTCGCTCCAGGGCGGTCAAGTCAATGTCCCAGCGAGCACGGGCTATCAGCGGGTAAGACGTTAAGTGGAGACCAGCTAGCGCGGCGATGGACTCGAATAAGGGGTAGCTTGGTTTAGGACAAAGAATTTCATCTCCGGGGTTGGCCAAGAGTTTAAAGGCATACCAATACGAAAGGCTCGTTCCAGGAGTTAGGACCAGATGATCGGCCGAGACGATCAGCCCGCGCCCCCGGTAGTAGTCCGAAATCGCTTCGCGGGCATTCTTTTGTCCAAGCGGATGGGGGTGATACGTTTTTCCTTGGCTCTGGGCTGTTAAGAGATCGTGAACGCGTTTCCCCGATTTCTCTAGTGCGGCGCGCAGGGTGTAGAGCCGGTTGGGAGGTTGGTCGAACGTATGGGCCGTGTCGGAAAATAGCATCTCGTCGTTGATCGTATAAAAAGCTATAAAAACAAAGTTAGCGGACAACTGGATCCCCGCTAACAACATGCGGGGATGACGGAGGGGGGACATGCGGCTTAAATCACTCGATGTGTTTCGCGGGATCACCATCGCCGGGATGATCTTGGTCAACAGCCCGGGAAACGACCACGCGTATGCTTGGTTGGAGCATGCCGAATGGAATGGGCTAACGCCCACAGATCTCGTTTTTCCGTTTTTCTTATTCATCGTTGGGATATCGTTGGTTGTATCGTTAGAGAAGCGTTTGGCCCAGGGCGCTACCCGAGGCGAACTGGTGACACATATCCTAAAGCGCACGCTGATCCTTTTCGCCCTGGGCCTTTTTTTGAACGGGTTTCCAAAATACGATCTCGCGACCATCCGAATTCCAGGCGTTTTGCAGCGTATCGCTTTGGCGTATATGGGAGGGGCGCTGCTTTTCTTGTTCTTGCGGGCGCGCCATTTGGCTGTCGTGTTGCCGACCCTTTTGTTGGGATACTGGGGGCTTATGCGGGGGGACATGTCGCCAGAAGGAAACGTGGCGGCTCGAATCGATCAGTTCTTATTGTCCGGGCACATGTACCGACCCCACTATGACCCGGAAGGATTCTTAAGCACTTTTCCATCGATAGCAACGGTTCTAATGGGAATCTTATCGGTCTGTACTTTTCAAAAACCGCGCATTTTTGGATGGGCGGCCGCTTCAGTTGTTGCAGGTCTTCTTTGGGCACAGTTTTTTCCACTCAACAAAGCGCTTTGGACGAGCTCTTATGTTCTGGTTACGGGAGGATTGGCTATGGCACTTTTAGGCCTGTGTTCTTGGGTGGTGGATCAAAAAAAGATAGGGCGCCCCTTCCGCTGGTTGGAAGCCCTAGGACTCAATGCCATTGCTGCTTACGTCGGTCACCTCCTATTTTTGAAAATTCAAAACCGCATTCCTCTGGGTGATTCAAAAAACGTGCGTTTTTGGATTTCGGATCACCTGTTAGGAGGGCTAACACCCATCAACGCATCGCTTGTTTATGCCCTCACCTATACTGCGATCTGGATATTGATAGCCTGGATACTTTACCGTAAAAAAATCTTTATCAAAATTTAAAACTCCTCCCTTTGAAAAAGGGAGGTAGGGAGGGATTTCGCCGTAGGCTAAGGCAAATCCCCCTCGGTCCCCCTTTTTCAAAGGGGGAGGCCAATAAGATTTAGTCGATGGTTGGACTGTTGGTTTTTTGGGCCAGGGAGGGTTCGATCAACCGTTGAATGTTTGTGCCTGGGTAGTAATGACGAAGTATTTCGCGGTAGCTATGCCCCTGCCGCCCCATCTCGATGGCGCCCCATTGGCATAACCCGACGCCATGCCCCCAACCTTTTCCAGACAAGGTGAAAGTGTCTTTTTTGCGGGTGATCATAAAGTACGTGCTCTTAACCACTTCTTTGCCGAAGTAGGCATTGAGCACGCGCCGAAATTCGCTCGCCGAAATCCAGCGCGGGTGCGCTGTTTGCACGAGCACCTGGTGGGCGCGGTCGGATGAGTTGATCCGGATCACGCGCAGGGTGTCCAAAGCGTCGTACCCTCGAATCCATCCTTCGCGGCTAAAACATTTGCGCAATACATCTCGCTGCGCGTCAAAAGACCAAGTCGCCGTGGGGGCATTACGGCAGTAATCCATTTCATCATCGGTTTCTGTGGCATTGTCTTCGACGCTTGGAAGGTAGGGGCATGACGGCGTTTTCCACACATCTTGAATGGCGGCTGTTTTGCCGCCGCAGTTGTCGTGGTAGAACGCGGGGATGGGGCGGCCTTTAAACGCCATATATTCCCCGCGCGTCACGCTCATGGCTTGTTTGTAATCGGGGCGAATGGAGTCGGTGCCTTTAAAGTATTGACAGTGGGGGCGGTCGCAGAAATCAAAGCCATCCACTTTGTGTCGACCCAATTTGGCCAACACATAGCTGCGGCTAGCCACCAGCTGGGCTTTGAGACTTTCTGGATGAAAGTTTAATGACCCTAATTCGCCTTCCACAATTCCCAACACATAGGTTTCAATAGGAAGCACGTTGACCATTTGAAGTTTTCCGTCTTTGACCGTGATTTGGATCCACCCAACGGTGCGAGAATTCGTTTTATAGGGCCTTTGCATGTCGATCCATCTCCCGGCACGCGAGGCAAAGTTGGCATAGGTGGACACAAAATTCAGGTCTTTCTCATCGACCACGTGGATGGCATTGCCAATAACGGAGATGGTGACCTTGCCCCAGGCGCGCTGCTGGGAAACGCGTAAGCCCGCATAAGCTTCTAATGTAACCGAGGATAGGCTTTCGTTGGACAATAAGCGGATACGAACCGCTTTAGGAGGTTCTAAAGCGTAGGCTGGGCTATAAGAAACCACGGTACTCGCCAAGGCGAGCACCGCAGCGGTGCGGGTAAAGCGACGGTTGATTGAAAAATCCTTTCTTTGGGCTGCAGGCATCCCCGCAGCAACAATAAATAAATTAGATTTTCGAATCGCTACGGCTTTGCAAATTCAATGCTAAATACAAAATTTGCGCCTCTTAGACAAATGCAATGCCAAGTATCATTGGGAACCGATTCCCGTCGGATGTGTTAAAATGTCACAAACCTACGAGGAGATGCCTTTATGCCCCTTTCACAAGAAGAAATATTGCGCTACAGCCGCCACCTCATCATGCCCGAAGTAGGCGTTGAAGGGCAGGATAAAATCAAAAATGCCAGCGTCCTGTTGATTGGCTGCGGCGGTTTGGGTTCTCCTTTGGCCATGTATCTCTCCGCTGCTGGGGTGGGAAAGCTGGGCCTTGTCGATTTTGATTTGACGGACTTCACCAATCTTCAGCGCCAAGTGGCGTTTGGTACGTCAGACGTCGGACGTCCCAAGGTGGAGGCCACCAAGGACCGCATCCATCAGATCAACCCGAACGTCTTAGTGACCACATACCGCACAAAATTAAGCGCGGAGAATGTGATGGACATTTTCAAGGAATACGACATCATTATCGATGGTACGGACAACTTCCCAACACGCTACTTGGTCAACGATGCCTGCGTATTTCTTAAAAAACCCAACGTCTATGGCAGTATCTTTCGCTTTGAAGGCCAGGCGACCGTATTCGGCGCGTCCAACGGGCCCTGCTACCGGTGCTTGTATCCGGAACCGCCGCCTCCCGGCATGGTTCCCTCGTGCGCCGAAGGAGGCGTGTTGGGTATTTTGCCAGGGACGATCGGCCTCATTCAGGCGACCGAAGCCATCAAAATGATCCTGGGGAAAGGGGAACCCCTGGTTGGCCGGCTGCTCCTATACAACGCGCTTGACATGAAGTTTCGTGAGGTCAAAATTCAAAAAGATCCGCAATGCCCGGTCTGCAGCGCAAACCCGACGATTACGAAGCTGATCGATTATGAACAGTTCTGCGGCATCGGTTTGGGTCAGGAAGAGGCCACCGTATCGCGAAACGGCATTGCGGAAATTACGGCGAAAGAACTCAAAGCCATGATCGACCGCAAAGAAAAATTCACGCTCGTTGATGTGCGCGAGCCGCATGAATACAAAATCGCGAATATTCCCGGCGCAAAACTCATTCCCTTGGGGGAAGTGGGCCAGCGCGCCAACGAACTGGATACGGCTGATAACATCGTTGTGCACTGCCGTTCCGGTGCTCGGAGTGCAAAAGCGATCGGAACGCTTCAGAAGATGGGCTTTAAACGATTGCGTAATTTAGAGGGAGGCATACTCGCATGGTCGAAAGACGTGGACCCTTCGGTGCCGCAGTACTAGGCACCGTGGACGCCAAACGCGAGCTATTCGAGAAAGAGGCATTGCCTCGTTTAGACGAGCTTTTTGGCACCGCCATGCGTTTGACCAAAAGCCGCGAAAAAGCCGAGGATTTAATCAGCGAAGTTTATACCCGCGCGTGGAAGTCCTTCGACCAGTTTGAGCCCGGTACGAATTTACGGGCTTGGCTTTACCGGATCCTTACCAACACGTTTATCAACCACTACCGCTCGAACCAGCGCGAACCGCTTAAGGTCGAGCTTGACCGCCCGATAGAGACCGAAGACGGCTCGGGGGGCGATTTATACGACAAAATCGTGGGTGCAAGCCCCGCTCTTTTTGATAACCCCGATCAGGTGCTCGCCAACCGCATCTTAGACCAAGACTTGAAGAAAGCCATCGACCATCTGCCGGAGGACTTCCGCATGGCTGTATTGCTCTCCGACGTGAGGAATTTTTCGTATCAAGAAATTGCCGATATGCTCACTATTCCCATTGGCACGGTGCGCTCGCGAATTTTCCGCGGGCGGCGTCAGCTGCAGGAAGTGCTCTGGAAACAAGCTGTTGAGGCGGGAATCGTCGCCGAAAATGAAAAAGGAAAGGCCGCGGTATGAACTGCGAAGAATGGTTCGAAAAGCTTTACCAGTACGTCGATAAAGACCTCGACCAGATCGTTTGGAAAGACCTGGAGACACACATGCACGATTGCCGGCCCTGTTTCGACCGCTACGAACTGGAAATCAAAATTCGAGAACGTTTGAAAAATTCCTGCAACAGTGAAGGCTGCACGGAAACGCTGCGGATCAAAATCCGAGCCATCATCGACAACTTCTAGCCCTTCCGCGCATTTATGCTTTACCTCTATAAGGGCCTTAAGTTCCTATTTAGGCACATCCTCCCCGAATGGAGTCGTTATCCATTAGCTCGTTTTTTGGGACGCGTCAGCGTTTGGGTTAACCCGGCGCGCCGGCACACTATCATTGGCAACTTAACGCCGCTGGTGGGGGAAAAAGACGCGCCCCGCCGCGCCCCGGAGCTGATGGGCCACTTCGGCATGATGGCGGTCGATTTTTTTTGCCCTCGGCGCGACATGGTGCCCTCCGTCCATTTCGATTGGAGCCTCATCGACAAAGCCTACCGTCGACACAAGAAAGTTATTTTGGTCACGGCGCATATAGGCAACTGGGAAATTGGCATTTCGTGTTTAGTGGAGCGAGGCTACGCGGTGGCCGGGGTTTACGCACCCTACCGTAAGGATGCCATCGTCCGCTGGATTATGGCCCACCGGGATTCAGAAGTGGAATGGATCCCCGCAGCGCGCGGCGCCGCAGAGGCGTGTATTGCAGCCTTAGGCAAAGGACGCGTGCTGGGTATGGTGGCTGACATCCCTTTTGGGGAGAAAGGCCAGCGCGTGACGATCGCAGGACAAAAAGCGCACCTACCTCTAGGCCCCTGGGCAATTGCACTTCGCGCGGAGGCGGTCGTCATTCCGGTTTTTATACTTCGCCAGACGCCGGGCGCTTACCTAGCGCATGTCTGCTCCCCCATCGTGCCTCCGCAGGAGAAGTCCTACCGTCAGCGCCTCCAAACCATGCAGGAAAGCTACCGTCACGAACTCGAGAAGATGCTGATGTCCCATCCCACGCAGTGGGGCGTCCTTCAGCCTTTTTGGGATCATCTTTAAATCGTCAAAGCGCTAAAGTAAAGGCTATTGGGCCCATACGATATTGAACGGATGACCTATATTTAGACTGGCGGATGTGGGGTATCCTTCGCTCATAACACACAGATCATTTTTAAGGGAGTCCTTTATGCGCCTCTGCGCCACGATTACATTAATTTATGCCGCGTTTTATATCCAGTGTTTGAGTCTGCCGGGATGGGCGGAAACAACCTACGTCGTGGGCGAAGGTGCGGACCACTACTCGCCTTTGTCGCAAAAAAGCGGCGCGCTCGACCGAGACCTTTCAAGGATGGGGAAAGGGCGCCTGCAGGCAGCGGAACTTTTATCGTTGACGGCGACTGGGAAGGATATGTCGGTCGCCCAAGCGTCCACGAATGAGGTGGCGATTTCCTCGCCGATGCCATCGCCTACGGTCACGAGCGGTTTTTATACTCCACTCGAGGTAGTCGGTGTTGGCATGTCTCTGACCGATGCCCAGAGGGCTGGTATTGAGCTCTACATCCGGCAATTGCCGCCAGAGCATACCCGCGCCATCGAAAAGGTGGAAGTGATTTCAGGCCCCGTCGGCAACAGCTTTTTATCTGGAAACACATTAAAAATATTCATCGTTAATTCGGTGTTGTCTCAGGGAGAACCCGCGGTCAGCCAGGCTCTATTCGGCGGATTGCGTTACGCCTTGGCGGACTATACTTATAACCACGTATTAACCGATGCCGAACGGCTCTTTCTTTTGGAAACGTATTCACCTGTTCCAGCTTCGTTTTTAGCATCGTTTTTGTTTGTGGAGGAATACCATGCGTATCGTAGGGATACGCTGGTCTATTTCGATGATGCGGTCGAAGGAATTCCCCACAAGCTGAAAAACCCCAGAACGCTTCAGTACTTCATCACATTGGCGTCTCTTTTCGCCAATGCAGGTCCTTCCGTGAGGACGTTCAACGAAAAAACCCAAACCACAAGCTTCGACTTAAGCATCACGCGGGATGAAAGTTCATTGAATGGAATCACCCTCCTAAACATCGGCAAACACCACTTTTTGGTGGAAAACGACCGAATCATCGGCTACTCCGATCAAGACATTTACCGCATCGGGGTCAACAAGGCAACGTTTGTGGGGTGGAGCCCAGCGGTGAAAGTATCCCCCGATAGCCTGAAACGCTTCGCACTTCTAAAAATTAGCTAAACCGACCCTGAAGTTTTCAGACGAAGGGGCGATGCGTGAACCGCTGATCGCCCTTTTTCGTCTATTCTTATAAGATCCCCTTCATGAAATTTGTACGAAAATGCGCGCCTTATGTGGTGGCGCTGGCAGCGGGTGCGATGCTGGCGGTGGTGTTGGCGTGCGTTTACGTCGCTTACAAGGGCCGGGAGACCGTTTCGGTACTGCTCAGCCCCCCGGGGTCTTTGCCCTCAACGGAAGTGTACGCGCGCTGGGTCGAGTGGCAACCAGGGACACGGTTCAATGCGCATTACCTGGAGCGCTACCTTGAGGGGCTTCCTTATAAATTAGTCGCAACGGTCCAGTCTCCGGGCGAGTATTCCATCCAAGGACGCCGCGCTAGCGTGTATGCACGTGGGTTTCGCTACCCCGACAAAGAGTTTCCGGCGCAAAAATTGACATTCACGTTTTCCCAAGAAGGTCTCGAAAAGCTGGAGGGGGGAAATGGAGAACGGTTGGACTCCTGGCGCCTGGAACCCTGGCCGCTGGCCCAGTGGAATGCGAATGCGACAGCGGGGCGTCCGCGGATACGCTTGTCTGAACTTCCGCCGTATGTTCCAGGTGCGGTGGTAGCGGTAGAAGATAAACGGTTTTTCAGCCACCCCGGGTTTGATGCAATTGGAATTCTGCGCGCCATTGGGGTGGACCTGCGCCATGGCGCGATGCGCCAAGGGGCCAGCACCATCAGCCAGCAGCTGGCGAGGTCGGTGTTTTTGGATACTCGCCGCACCCTCCGGCGCAAGATTCTCGAAGCTGCCCTGACGCTTTACCTTGAAATCCGGTTCACAAAACCACAGCTGCTTGAAATGTACTTAAACCAAGTGTACTGGGGGCAAGACGGCGGACAGCCGATTTTAGGCATTGAATCCGCCAGTCGTGCGTATTTCGGCAAAGCTTCGCGAACGTTGACGGTAGCAGAAAGCGCTCTCTTGGCCGGGTTGCTTCATTCGCCCAACCGTTTGGCGCCGCGCCGCAACCCGGTGGCGGCCATTGACCGGCGGAAAGTGGTGCTCTCGCGCATGGAGCAGCAGCGCCTCATTTCAAAGGTTGTGCGCATGCAGGCCTCACGCGAACCGCTTAAACTCGCAAAAACAGTGAGTCGCCGCAGCGATGCCGATTATTTTCTAGAGGCCTTGCGTGAGGATTTAGACCAACGTTATTCGCTAGGGCCGCTGCTATCGCAGGGTTGGCGCATTTTCACCACGATCGACCCGGTGATGCAGCGTGCGGCGGTCGAGGCCGTGAAGCCCCCGGTAGGCCAGGCGGCGCTCGTGGCCATCGAGCCCGGCGTAGGGGCGATTCGCGCTTACGTAGGGGGGACCGATTTTGCCGCTGCTCCCTTTGACCGCGCGCGGATGGCCAAACGTCAGGCCGGCTCCGCGTTTAAACCCTTTGTGTATTTGGCCGCACTCGAATCGCGGCAAGCGAGCCCCGCCACGATGTTGGAGGACAAACCGGTCAGGTTAAAGGGCTTTGAAGGGCAGGATTGGTCGCCGCAAAACTACGATAAAAAATTCAAGGGTCAAGTGCTTTTGCGCAGCGCCCTCATCCATTCGCTCAATGTCCCCACTGTGTTGTTGGCGCAAAAGATGGGCTGGCCTATGATTGCAAGTGTCGCACAGCGCGCCGGTATTCAAAGCCCTCTTCGAAACGACTTGTCTTCAGCGTTAGGCGCCTCGGAGATGACGGTTTTGGAAGTGGCTAACGCGTACGCCACGCTCGCGGCAAGCGGGCAGCGGGCCGAAGCCTACAGCGTGGAATCGATTGTTTCTGCTGATGGCGCCGCCGTCGAAACCCACGTGCGTCGCACGGAAACGGCGTTTGAGGCGGGGCCTGTTTATCTGCTAACGCGCATTCTGCAGGCCGTCTTCGATGAGGGAACGGCTAAATCTGTTCGCCAGCAAAAGTTCTCCTGGAAAGTAGCCGGCAAAACCGGAACATCGGAGAATTTCACCGATGCGTGGCTTGCCGGCTATACGCCGGAGATTGCCTGCGTGGTATGGGTGGGCTACGACTTGCCTCAGTCGCTTGGCCGTTCCGCGGCGGGCATCGCGCTTCCCATCTGGAAAAACTTTATGGCCCGAGTTTTTACCGGCATGCCCCCTAGCGATTGGGAACGCCCGGACAATGTCGTTGAAAAAACGATTGATCCGCAGTCCGGCGCGATCGTGCGCAGCGGCTGCCCCACGCGCCTTTCCGTTGAATTTGTGAAGGGAACCGAACCCCAAACCGACTGCCCGCTGCATACGGGCGGTCTCGTAGGGTTTTTTAAGCGCCTGACGTCTAAAACCACTGAACAACCCAAGTTATAATCCGCGGCATGAATTACAGTCTTCCTCAAGCGATTTGGCTTTCGTTTTATTCAGCGCCGATGTACCGCTCAATTTCCCAATCTTGGCGGGCGCGCTCAGCGGTGTATTTATTTTTAGTGCTGGTGCTTTGTTGGACGCCTGGGTTTGTGATGATGCACAAAACCATTACGCTGGCCTTCGATAGTTTCCGTGCGCGCATCCTCACGCAAATTCCCTCATTGACAATTGAAAAGGGGCAGCTTCGCACACCTGAGGACAAACCTTACATCTTGGATTGGAGTGAAGCAGGCACGCATCTACGGGTCGTGATCGACACGACGGGTCGCTACAAGACGCTCGAAGAGGCTGAAGCGGTGGTTCTCATCACGGCCAAGCAAGCGTTTGTTCGACGCTCGCTCCGGGAGGTTCGTACATACGAATTTTCGAGCGTGAAAGACGCGGTTTACGACCGCGCCATGGTCGAAAAATGGGTCGACCGTATTGAGCACTGGACGCCGCGACTTCTTTATCCGGCCCTCTTTTTGCTGTCATTTCTAAAGCGGTTTATTCAAGCGCTTTTAGTCGCCCTGATCGGCATACTGATTTGTCATGCGCTTGAGGCCAAGTTAAATTTCGCGGCACTTTTTACCTTGGCGATTGTGTCCATGACTCCGTCGATGGTATTAGGCGCAGCGCTCTCCGCCGCGGGAGCGCAGTTTCCACTGCAATGGCTCTTGCTTGGTTTGATTGGGTTTGGCACGTTCTTGTTTGCGATTAATTCGGCGACTGAAACTGTGGATGATGACGCTTAGGCGCCTCCTTCTCCTTTTTCTTCTGTGGACCAGCCTTCCGCTTTTCGCCCTTGCCGTTTGTGAATGCGAACCTTCGACTCATGACGAACGAATGGAGAGCGCCACCGCCGTGTTTATGGGCCGCCTCCTTGAAATCACGCCCGACACGAAAAGCGGCAAGCGCCGACTCCTCTTTGACCCCATCGATGTCTACAAAGGAGAACTCAAGGACGACGTTCGCTTAATGGATGTGGACCAAGACCAACCCTGTGAACTCGCCGTTAAGGAGGGGGCCTATTACTTGGTTTTTGCACACTGGGAATGGGGGTATTGGGTGACCTCGCGCTGCTGGGGAACCAAACCCGTCGAAGAAGCCAAGGAAGAAGCCGAGAAACTGGGCCTGCCCAATTCCGCAAAAGAAAAAGTTTATAAGGAGATTCAGAAACGTTGCATGGGGCTTTATACGACAGGGTGCTGTTTAAGTTCTTTAAAAGCGATGCAAAAAACCTATTCGCTTCCGGAGCCGGAGGCAGGCTGCCCGGCAGGGACAAAACCCGATACGTTGTTATGCGCAGGAAGTTTGCGTTGGTGTATCCCTGTAACGGAAGAAAGGATAAATGAGTAGAGACGGAGGGTGTGCGCGTCAAGGAACTCCTTATTCGAAGGAATAAGGGCTTTTAAGATACTCCTTGGCTTCTTTATGCGACCCCCAAAAATTCGCCCGCGCTAAAACCTTTTTGTACAGCACGATGGCCTTTTCGCGTTCATGGCGTAAGTCCAAAACCTGTCCTTTCCGCAAATTCGCAAAGGTGACCCAGCGGCTTGGGCTTTGGCTGTCCTGCGACAAAATTCGATCGAAGTAACGCGCGGCGCCTTCCGTGTCTTTTTTGCCGTAAAGTGTCGCGACGCCTAAGCAATACAGCGCCGGTGGGATGCCGTGGTGGGTGTACCAAGGAGTTTCTTTCTCGGATTTTTCTAGGAAGTTTTGCGATTCCTTGGAAACTCCAGACCAGTCTTTCATTTGATACAGCGTTGTAATTTCCGCCAAATGCACCACCGGACTGTTTGGAAATTCTTCGCGCAGGATTTTCGTTAAGGTCAGCGCTTTTTCAGGTTTGTCTTCTTCGAAGGAGTATATTTCGATGAGAAAAAACATGGCTTCTACCCGGGCATGATCGGATGTCGCGATGGCACGTTCAAGTTCCTCCATCCCGCGGTGTTTGTCACCCCGAATCAAAATGGCGGCCAGTGCCGCTTGAACCCCGGCCAGCGTATCCGTGAAATAGTCGTATATCCCAAGACCGAGGTAGGCGTCATGGAGATGGGGGTCCAGCTTAAGCGCTCGGTGGAGATAGTTGTGCCCTCGTTTTCCCAATAAGTACGCTTTGATCCATTGCTTCTGTGTCACGAGCCAGCGTCCTTTAAGCCCCTCCGCACCACCCCAGTAAAGGTAGGCCCAGGCGCGGCTCTTGGGGTCTTCGCTGGAGGTAAAAAGTGCTTTGGCGACTCTAAGCGTCTCCTGGTAGTCCTTTTCCATTCGAGCCTCTACCTCCGGCATGGGCTCATCTAAGTTTTGGGCCAAATGCCACCAAGAAACGGCCGTTTTGTAAAAAGGCCCTGCGGGGTCTTCAGGATGGGCCGCCGTATGCCGATCAAAAGCGGTATAGGCTTTGTCGTATTGGATGTGGTAGAGCCACCATAGGCCTTGTTTAAGGGGGTCGCTTTCCGGAGGCGCTGGGTGCTGTGCGCTTCCAAGGGTTGCCAGAAGGAAGACGAGGAACGTGCATTGGAAAAACATCGCGCCAAGTCTAGCCAATCGGCGATGCTTGACGCAATCGACGGGAACATACGATAATTCCGCTCGGAAACGCCGATTTTTGCGGCGTTTCTTTTTTTGTAGGACTCTTTTTTAAGGAGCAAAAACGTGGCCCATGAAGTAACTCTTATCCCTGGCGATGGGACCGGTCCTGAAATTTGTGCGGTGGTGAAGCAAATAATTGCCGCCACCGGAGTCCAAATCAAATGGGAACAGGTTGAAGCAGGCGTCGATATCATGAAGACGGCGGGTACGCCGCTGCCTGACAACGTGCTGGCGTCCTGCCGCCGAACGAAAGTGGCGCTTAAAGGCCCCATCACCACCCCCATCGGCACGGGGTTTCGCAGCGTCAATGTGGCGCTTCGAAAAGAACTGGATTTGTTTGCGTGCATTCGTCCCTGCAAAACATACCCGGGCGTGAAATCGCGCTTTTCCAACATTGACTTGGTGGTCGTTCGCGAAAACACCGAAGACCTCTACGCGGGGGTGGAATTTGATGCCGGTTCTGCGGAGTCCAAGCAGATTGAAGCGCTTGGAAAAGGCAAGATTCGCCCTGGCTCGGCCATTTCGATAAAGCCCATTTCGCGGTTTGGCTCGGAACGGATTGTGGTCACCGCTTTCGACTATGCCGTAAAGCATAAACGCAAAAAAGTGACCGCCGTCGCCAAAGCGAACATCATGAAGTTTACGGACGGCCTCTTTTATGAAGTGGCTCGTGAGGTGGCGAAGCGCTATCCCGGCATCGATTACGAAGAACGCTTAATCGATAACATGTGTATGCAGCTTGTGATGAAGCCCGAGCTCTATGATGTGATTGTGCTGCCCAACTTGTACGGGGATATTTTGTCTGATTTGTGCGCGGGTTTAATCGGCGGTTTAGGGATCGCTCCAGGAGCCAACTTGGGAGACCATGGGGCGCTCTTCGAAGCCGTTCACGGCTCGGCGCCTAAATATGCCGGCCAAAACAAGGTTAATCCCACCGCTGTATTGTTGTCCGCCCAATTGATGTTGGACCATTTGGGTGAAAAAGACGCGGCGTCACGCCTTGAGCGGGCGGTGGCGGAGGTCATTCGGGAAGGCAACCAAGTAACGTATGATTTGGGCGGAACGGCCGGAACCCGAGAAATGGGCGATGCCATCATTGCCAAATTGGGAACGCCCGCCGCTCGTTAAGAAAGAGGAGAAAACGCTATGGCCAATCCAAAAAAACATCATTCTGCATCAAGGCGCGACTCTCGGCGAGCCCACTGGAAACGGTTGGTTTTACCGGGCCTGTCCAAATGCGCGCAGTGCGGCACGTCTCATATCCCGCACCGCGTCTGCCCGGGCTGCGGCTTCTACGATGGCCAGCTCGTCAAAGCCGTTAAGGAAAAAAAGAAACCCGAAGAAGGCCGCTAAGTCCCTTAATGAAGCCGATACGCATCGCCGTTGATGCGATGGGAGGGGACCATGGACCCGCGCCGATTGTCGAAGGTGCGGTCCAGGCTGTCCGTAAATTTAACCATCAGGTGTTTTTGGTGGGTCACCCCCCTACTCTCCAAACCGAGCTTGATCGCTTAGGCGCCCAAGACCTGCCGATCCAAGTCGTCGCCTCCGAATCGGTCGTGGAAATGCATGAAAGCCCGGCGCAGGCCTGCCGTCAAAAGCCCACCTCATCCATCATGTTGGCCTGCAAGCTCGTGGCGGACAAACAGGCGGATGCTGTCGTTTCCGCCGGTCATTCCGGGGCGACTATGGCGGCGGCTCTTTGGCATTTAAAGCGCCTCCCCGGCGTGTCGCGTCCAGCCATCATGACGTTCATCCCGACTCTTAAAGGTTTTTGTTTGTTGGGGGATGCTGGCGCCAACGTCGATTGTAAACCCAAACACCTTTTGCAGTTTGCGATTATGGGTTCGCAATTAATGAAAGCCGTTTTTGGCGTCAGCGAGCCTAAAGTGGGGGTGGTCTCCATCGGCGAAGAACCCAGCAAAGGCAACGAACTTTCACTGGCTTCGTCGGAACTGATCAAAGCGCATGTGCCTAACTTCATTGGCAACGTCGAAGGGCGTGATATTCCAAAAGGAATGGCCGATGTGGTGGTTTGTGACGGTTTTGTGGGGAATGTCATATTGAAATTCGGTGAAGGTCTGGCTTCCGCATTGGTTGGCCTCATTAAGGAACGTGTCATGGGCCGGCCTTTGGCGATGCTGGGGTGCTTTCTGATGCGTGGTGCTCTTCGAAACGTCAAAAAGCGCACGGATTACGCGGAATATGGCGGGGCGCCTTTGGTGGGGGTTAATGGGGTCTGCATCATCTGCCACGGCAAATCCAACAGTCGGGCCATTTTTAATGCCGTTCGTGTCGCCGGGGAACTCGTAGAAAAAGATGCCAACCGGCTCATTCAAGAAGAATTGGGCCGTCATCCAAACGACGTCCCATCCCCTTCGGCGCCCCCTCACGTGCAGCTTACCGTTTGATCATGACGACATCCCATTCTCGCGCGCATATCATTGGCACGGGCGCTTACGTGCCGCCGCATGTCATGACCAATCACGATTTGGAAAAGTTGGTGGAAACATCCGACGAATGGATCACTACGCGCACCGGCATTAAAGAACGGCATATCGCCTCCAAAAGCGAAGCAGCCTCCGACCTCGCCGTGAAAGCAGCCGAGAAGGCCATTGACGATGCCGGTATTAAGAAAGAGGTTATAGAGTTAATTGTGGTGGCCACAGCCACTCCGGATATGTTTTTCCCGTCCACGGCGTGTTTCGTTCAAAAGAGGCTGGGGATTGCGCACGCCGTCAGTTTTGATGTCTCCGCCGCCTGCAGTGGTTTTATTTATGCGCTGGAGGCGGCCCGTGCGTTGATTGAAAACGGGCTTTATAAGACGGCCCTTGTTATCGGCGCCGAAAAACTCTCCTCTATTACCGATTGGAAAGACCGCGGCACCTGTGTGCTCTTTGGCGACGGCGCCGGGGCGGCGGTGCTGCAGCGCCGGGGCGGCGCGGGGGGAATACTGTCCACGTATTTAAGATCGGACGCCCTGCATACGGACATACTTTGTGTGCCGGGGGGTGGTTCGCGAATGCCCGGAACGGCCGCTACCATTCATATGGAAGGCAAGGAAGTGTTTAAATTGGCTGTCCATAAAATGATCGAGGCGTCCAAAGAAGCGCTAAGGCGTGCCGGCAAGAAAGACAGCGACCTGGACCTTTTAATTCCCCATCAAGCCAACTTACGAATCATCGAAGCCATCGCCGAACGGGTCCATATCCCGCGTGAACGGGTGTTTGTGAATGTGCAAAAATACGGCAATATGTCCGCAGCTACCACGATCGTCGCATTGGATGAAGCTCGCCGAGAAGGCCGCGTTCGAAAAGGCGATTTGGTCGAGCTGATTGCTTTCGGCGCTGGCCTTACGTGGGGTGCGGCGGTCATCCAATTCTGATGGCTAAAACCGCATTCATGTTTCCAGGCCAAGGGTCCCAAACGGTGGGAATGGGTGTTTCCATGGCCGAACGATGGCCGGAAGCCAAAGCCGTGTTTGACCAAGCGAGCCAAGTTTTAGGATGGGATCTTTTGAATGTCTGCCGGGAAGGCCCAGAAGATAAGCTACGTCAAACGGATATGGCCCAGCCTGCTTTGTATGTCTCGGGCTACGCGGCCTCCGTCGCCTTAAAATCGGCCGGTGTGAGTGCCGATGCGGTAGCGGGCCACAGCATTGGCGAATATGCGGCCTTAGCCGCGGCGGGGGTGTTTGGGTTTGGGGAAGGGTTAGCTTTGGTCAGGGAACGCGGGCGACTGATGCAAGAAGCAGCCAAAGTTCATCCCGGTTCGATGGCCGCTGTTTTGGGTTTAACCGAAGAGATCGTGGTAAGCCTTTGTCAAAAGGCCTCCAAAGATGGTATTTGTGTGCCCGTTAACTTTAATAGCCCGGAACAAATTGTAGTCGCCGGTGAAGCCGCGGCTATCACGCGCCTTTCGGATTTGGCCGCTGAGGCCGGGGCTAAACGAGTGATGGCCTTAAACGTTTCGGGGGCTTTTCATTCGCCTTTGATGGAAAGCGCGGCTGTGGCGATGCGGGATATGTTGATGAAGATCCCTTTTCGTGATGCGGCCATCCCGGTGGCCATGAACGTCGATGGCAAAATTCACCGCGAGGGCCGTGACATACAAGACGCGTTGTCTCGCCAATTAGACAGCGCGGTGCGTTGGACGGCCTGCATACAGGCTTTAAAAAGTGAAGGATGCGTGATTTTTGTAGAATCCGGCCCCGGAAAAGTCCTTTCGGGGTTGCTGCGCCGAATCGATAAAGGTCTCGAACTCTATAATAAGGAAGCCATATGCGATTGAAAGATAAAGTAGCGGTCATCACCGGTGGGGCTCAAGGAATCGGCAAAGCGGTTGCCGTGGCGATGGCCTCTCAAGGCGCGAATTTAGTCCTTTCCGATGTAAACGAGCAGGCGGTGCAGGCGACCGCGGCCGAAATTGCAAAGGCGAAAAATATCCAGGCTCTCGGCGTAAAAGGCAACGTGGTGCAGATTTCGGAGTGTGAAAAGCTCGTCGAAGCCGCGATTGACAAGTTTGGACGCATAGATATACTTGTCAACAACGCCGGAATAACGAAAGACAATTTGTTGATGCGTATGAGCGATGACGAGTGGGACGCGGTCATCGCGGTGAATTTAAAAGGGGTCTTTAACTGCACCAAAGCGGCGATCCGGCCGATGATGAAAGCGCGTACGGGTCGCATCATTAACATCGCTTCGGTGGTAGGCCTCATGGGCAACGCGGGGCAGGCGAATTATTCGGCTTCGAAGGGTGGTGTGATCAGCCTCACCAAAACATGCGCGCGGGAGTTTTCATCGCGCAACATCTTAGTGAATGCCATTGCGCCCGGCTTTATCCGGACCAAAATGACGGATGTTCTCGCGGAAGACCAAAAGAAGAAGCTGCTTGAAATTATCCCTTTAGGGCGTCTGGGCGAGCCTGAAGATGTGGCAAATGCGGCGGTTTTCTTGGCCAGTGACGAGTCTTCCTACATTACGGGCCATGTAATCTCGGTGAACGGTGGGATGTACATCTAAAGCAAAAACGAACGGGAGGCCACTATGGCTGATGTGAAAGATGTCGAATCGCGGGTTAAGGAAATTATCGTTGAACAATTAGGCGTTGACGCTTCAGAAGTGACGATCCAGGCGTCTTTCGTGAACGATTTGGGTGCGGATTCACTCGACACCGTCGAACTCGTCATGGCGCTCGAAGAAGAATTTGACATCGAAATTCCAGACGACCAAGCCGAAAAGATCCAGTCGGTTGGCCAAGCCGTGGATTACATCAAAGCGAACATGAAGAAGTAAGGCCTCCCCACCTCTTGACGCGGCCGGAGTCACTGCAGCCGGCGGCACTTCCAACCATGAAAAAGCGCATTGTGATCACCGGTATCGGGGTTGTGACCCCTATCGGTATCGGCCAACAGGAGTTTTGGGCCGCACTTCACACCGGGAAATCCGGTGTCGGGAAAGTGTCTTATTTCGACACGACCGATTACCCGTGCAAAATCGATGCCGAAGTTAAAGGCTTTAACCCAGAGCTCTACATTGAAAAGAAAACGATCCGCCGCATGGACCGCTTCACTCAATATGCTTATGCCGCGGCTGACATGGCGATCAAAGACGCGGGGCTGGATATCGCAACGATCGACAAAGACCGGGCCGGCGTCATCGTAGGCTCTGGGATCGGCGGTCTTTCGACCATTGAAGAAGAACATGTGGTGTTAAAAGAGCGCGGCGCCCGCCGCGTCAGTCCCTTTTTGATCCCCAAACTTATTTCCAACATGGCTCCCGGAGAAATCGCCATCCGTTGGGGTTTTACCGGTCCCAACTATGCGGTTTCAAGCGCCTGCGCGACGTCGAACCATGCGATTGGCGATGCGCTGCGTCTGCTGCGTTATGGGGATGCCGATGTCATTGTCGCGGGCGGTTCGGAGGCGGCGATTACGCCGCTCGGGTTTGCCGGGTTTTGTTCGGCTCGGACTCTTTCCACGCGAAACGATGAACCGACGAAGGCCTCTCGCCCCTTTGATAAAGATCGCGACGGATTTGTAATGGGCGAAGGCGCCGGCATTGTGGTCTTAGAAACGTTAGACCACGCGTTAGCGCGGGGTGCCAAAATTTATGCAGAACTCGCCGGTTACGGTGCAACGGACGATGCCTATCACATTACCGCGCCCAATCCGGAAGCCATTTCCGCGGTCAAAGCCATGAAACGCGCGCTTCTAGATGCGGACATCAAGCCGGAGGACGTGCAGTATGTCAACGCCCATGGGACTTCGACGGAACTCAACGATAAAACCGAAACCAAAGCGCTTAAGATCGTCTTTGGCGATTACGCCAAGAAGCTCGCCATCTCGTCGACCAAGTCGATGACGGGCCATCTGCTCGGCGCGGCCGGAGTTGTGGAAATGGTGGCGACTGTTTTATGCATTCAAAACAAGATGGCCCACCCCACCATCAACTACACCACGGCGGACCCGGAGTGCGACTTAGACTATGTCCCCAACCAAGCCCGGCCGCTTGACATTCGCTGCGCGTTGTCCAATTCGCTTGGCTTCGGCGGTCATAACGCCGTTTTGGTCGTCAAGCGTTATGCGGCGTAAGCCTACGGCCGCGACCTCAACCCCTCGTCCGGTAAACCCTGGAACCGGGTCGGCCACGGCCAAGCTCGAGCGCCTAGTGGGCGTCAAATTTAAAAACCGAAATCTGCTAGAAGAGGCGCTTACGCACAAGTCTTACGCCATGGAGCGCTCGTCCAACCTTCAATTTAATGAGCGATTGGAATTTTTAGGAGACAGCATACTCTCCGCAGCTGTAGCCCACCATCTCTTTGTCCGATATCCTGACGTAGATGAAGGGCGTTTGTCGCAGCTTAAATCCATGTTGGTCTCTCGTCCTAGCATGACGGCGTGGGGCCGCGAACTGGGGATCGGGGAATTTTTACGGCTTAGTGACGGGGAAAACTCGACCGGCGGCCGCGACCGAGATTCCATTATTGGAAACGCCATGGAAGCGCTCTTAGGCGCCATTTACTTAGAAGCCGGATATGAAGCCGTAAAAAGATTCATTGACAAAATGCTGGTCAAGCGTAAAAGACTAGTAACGGCCGATCATAAAAGCCGCTTGCAGGAATGGGCGCAAAAGCAATACAAAGTGCCGCCCGACTATGCGGTCGTTCGCAGCCATGGCCCAGACCACGCCAAGACGTTTGACATACAGGTGTCGGTATCTGAGCGAGTGATCGGCCAAGGGTCTGGAAAAAGCAAAAAGGAAGCGGAGCAGGCCGCGGCGCGCGATGCGCTAAAGAACATTTTAAAGGGAGGCGAGTAAACAAGTAAGCCATGGAGGCGAGTGAGGAGACCCACTGGCTCGCTCAATTGCTTAATCGCTTACTCACTCAGGAGACCACATGTACGAACTAACCGAAGACCAGCAGGCCATCGTCGAAACGACTCGGGAGATTGCCGAAAAGGTAGTCAAGCCAAAGCGCGAACACTGGGACAAAACCGAAGAATATCCGTGGGAAGTAGTGGAGGCCTTGCGCAAGGCGGACCTCTTTGGCGTCTATATTCCGACCGAATATGGTGGTTTGGGGGGAGGCGCCTTTGAGCTGTGCCTCGTCGTCGAAGAGCTGTCTAAAGCCTGCGGGGGTGTGGCGCTTGTGATTGCAGGGACGGCGCTTGGAACCTACCCCATCATGCTCTACGGCAATGAGGAGCAAAAAAAGAAATATCTCCCCGATTTAGCCACCGGTAAACGCTTGGGGGCTTTTACCATCACCGAACCCGACGCCGGTTCGGATGCCACGGCGACCAAAGCAACGGCCAAACTCGAAGGCGACCATTACGTTGTGAATGGCACCAAGGTGTACTGCACCAACGGTGAAGCCGCTGAGATCTATTCGCTGTTCTTTGCGACCAACCCATCGCGCGGCGCGCGCGGGATCTCCGCATTCATTGTGGAAAAAGGAACCCCTGGTTTCGAATTTGGCCGCAAAGAAGAAAAGATGGGCATCCGTGCCTCTCCCACGTATCAACTTTTGTTTAGCAATTGCAAAGTACCCAAGGAGAATTTGTTGGGGCGCGAAGGCGGGGGCCTCCTGGTGGCGCAAGCCACGTTCGACGTCTCGCGCCCGGGGGTGGCCTCCCAGGCGCTTGGAATCGCTCAAGGCGCTTTAAATGAAGCCTTCGCTTATGCGCGCAGCCGCCGGCAATTTGGACAGCCGGTCATCAGCTTTCAGTCCATGCAGCACAAGCTCGCGCAAATGGCCATGGAGATTGAAGCGGCGCGAGCGCTGCTTTATACCACAGCGCGCGCCATCTCAAAGGGCGGCAAAGAGCGCTACACCAAAGAGTCGGCCATGGTGAAGTGCTTTTGCTCCGATGTGGCCATGCGCGTGACGACAGAAGCCGTCCAGATGTGCGGGGGAATCGGCTACATGCGCGACTTTCCTGTGGAAAAATTCATGCGCGATGCTAAGATTACGCAAATTTACGAAGGCACCAATGAGATCCAGCGCAACGAGATTGCGATGATGATGATCAAAGAGGCCGCCAGGGAAGGGAAAAAGTAATCGCCGTCCATGCATATTGTTGTCTGCATCAAACAAACGCCTGCCACGGCGAACGTCCAGATTGACCCTAAAACCGGCACCTTAAAGCGCGAGGGAATGGCGGCGGCCATCAATCCCTTCGATGAATACGCCATCGAGGAAGCCGTTCGCATCAAAGAAAAGTTGCCGGGTTCGGTGGTCTCTGTGGTCACTATGGGGCCGCCTCAAGCGGAAGAGGCCCTGCGGGACGCCATTGCCCGTGGCTGCGATAACGCCTATTTAGTCACCGACCGCGCCTTTGCGGGTGCCGATACGTGGGCGACGTCCTACACCCTTCACATGGCCATTAAAAAAATCGGCACGATGAAGCCGGTGGATCTCATCATTTGCGGCAAACAAACGAACGACGGCGACACGGGCCATGTGGGCCCCGGTGTGGCGGCATGGCTTAATATTCCAAACGTGGCCTATGTGGGCAAAGTCGAAGAGGTGAAAGAAGGCTCAATCACACTTCGGCGCATGATGGAAGATGGCTACGATGTGTTGGAGCTTCCAACCCCTTGTTTGATGTCCGTTGTCAAAGAGATCAACACCCCGCGAGTGGCCTCGCTTAAAGGCAAGATGGCCGCCAAGAAAGCGGAGATCCCCAAATGGGATGTAGCCGCCCTTGGGGCCGATAAAGCCAAAATTGGTTTGGGAGGCTCGCCCACAATTGTGGCCAAAAGTTTTAACCCGCCTCCGCGCAAAGGCGGAGTCAAAATTGAGGGTGCAACCCCGGAAGAGAAAGCCAAGAATTTAGTCGCCAAACTCCGGGAGCTCAAGCTCATTTAATGCCTAACAAGATTGCCGTTATTCAAGATCGCTGCACAGGGTGTTCCGCCTGTTCCAAGGTTTGTCCGGTGACGTGTATCGACATGGTGGCACGACCCGCTGAGGACAAAGCCAAGGGCGTCAAGTGGCCTAAACTTGCCGTCATCGATGAAAACAAATGTATTTTCTGCGGCGCCTGCGTTACGGTCTGTAATGATTTGGGCGACAAAGCCAAAAAGCCCGACATCTTCCATGCGATCACCATGGAAAAAGAAGTGGTGGAGGGGGGTGTCCAAATTGACACGGCGTCTTACAAGGGCGTGTGGTGTTACGCCGAAGTGCGGCATGGCAAGCTTCAACCCACGATTTTTGAGCTTTTAGGAGTCGGCCGACAGCTCGCCGGCACGCTTAGCGAGCCGCTGGCGGCTGTCGTCATCGGCAAGGGCGTTGGTCAGCACGCGCAAGACATCATCGACCACGGCGCTGATAAAGTCTATGTCATTGATGATCCGATGCTGGAAAACTTTATAGACGAAGCCTATGCCGGTGCCATCACCGATCTTATTCAAAAAGAAAAGCCCAATAAGCTCTTGCTTCCGGCCTCGATCATTGGCCGGTCGTTTGGTTCCCGCGTGGCGATCATGGCCAACACGGGCATCACCGCTGACGCGACAGAGCTTTCGATTGACCCCAAGACACGCATGCTTAATGCCACACGACCCTCGTTTGGGGGAAATCTCATGGCCACCATTTTGTGCGAGAAACACCGCCCGGAAATGGCCACGGTCCGGCCCATGGCCTTCCCAAGAACCGAAAAAGTGTCAGGCCGCAAAGGCGAGGTGGTTAACGTTCCATTCGATGCCGCGCGGTGGAATGTCAAAGCCAAGTTTAAACAGTTCGTCCCGGAAGAGTCGAAGCAAGTGGACATTTCCTCAGCCGAGCGAATTGTCTCCGGCGGTTTCGGTTTAGGCAAAGCGGAAGGGTTCAAACTGATCGAAGAATTGGCCGGTTTGATCGACGCCGCCGTGGGGGCAAGCCGCGTCGTGGTCGACAAAGGATGGATCCCCTATCGCCACCAAGTCGGCATCACCGGGCGCACCGTGCGTCCAAAACTCTACATCGCCGCCGGCATTCAAGGGGCCATTCAGCATATTGGGGGCATGAGCAGCTCCGAATTTATTGTCGCCATCAACAAAGACCCTCAAGCCCCCATGATGCAACTTGCCAACTTGTCGGTTGAAGGCGACCTCTACGAAATCCTCCCCGCCGTCATTGCCGAAATCAAAAAACTAAAAGGTTAGTTAAGCTAGTTTCACGCGTTCCAAAAGGTAGCGCGCCACCGGATTTTGCCATAGCCGGCAGGGGGGATCGTTTTCGATACCACAAGGTCGACTTGGCCATTGGGCTCATGTTTGTAGGCGTCAAGATTCTGGTATGGATTTCTGGAAAATACCTGTAATCCTATCGCTAGGCGTGAATGCGGCCATTTTAGCCGCGTCTGTGATCATGTCTTTGCGAAGCCACCACTCTGCCGAAGTTAAATGACCTAAATCCACCCTGCGTGGTAAGTCAGATTAGAAACAACGACGTTCTATACCTCCCTCCAGGCGTGTTTATTGCCCAGATCGCCCATTGACATCACGCTGAAATGACGGCATATAAATGATGTCTGGCCGATTTCGCTCCAGGCGTGTGGGCACTGCCTTTTGACAAAACAACGAGCGAAAACAAGACAGAGTCCAATGGGGGCCATACGACGAAAAATAGGCATTTATCATGAATCAGCCGTCAGGGAGACATGGGGGCCTCACGTCTGTTTTTTTGATTTTTATCTCTACAGTTCCGGCACTGGCGGCAATCACCAATATTCGCGTGGCGGGGAGATCATCCACTCAGATTCTACTAGCCTATGAGGTTGCCGATAATCGTCCCTGCACTCTCGAGGTAAGCCTCCAAAACTCGTATGCCCCATTGGTTCACGATGTGAACCCGGCATTGTTTCCGGGAGCTGATTCCGATTTTCGGCCGGAGAATGTGCGGACCATTTCAGGATCGCGAATATTTGTGATCGGTAAGCACGGAATGATGTCGTATGCTGATCGAAATCCATTTTTAGCCGTCAATGGCCGGCGGTACAGTCGTGCGCTTAAAGCCAATACTCAGCACTATTACCGAATCTCATGTCCTGCAGACGGTGTGGCGACGGGGACCTTTGAAACAGCGAACGTGTCTTTAGGGAATACATATCCGGAAAACCTTCCAATAGACCCCAGTGATCCCGGGAAATACAATTGGCCGGATGTCGATTGGACCAATCGACAGGAGCCCTTCATCGATCCCTATACGGGAGTCTATCTCCGCAAGATTTCGTTGCCCAACGATTATGTCCAATACGACGGCAGTGTTGTGACCCATTCAATTTGGGCTAATGGCTCTGGGGGGGAAACATGCTCCCCTGTAGAAAATCATGAATCCACCGGAAACTATTATTTGTGTTGGATCACACATCCCACCGCAATGCTCTATTCGCTTAATTCGACTACGGGCGAGATATTCTCCTTAGGGCCTATCAATGGCGTCGGTCCCATGCAGATTGTTTTTGACGGGAAACATCCTCGTCGCTTCTATGGGATGCTGAAATCTCCGCAAGATCAGCGCTTTCACCTTTACCAGGGCGAGTGGACGGGGGCCTTGGATCAGCATTTTACCGGACTGAGCACCGATCAGGCCAATCCGCGAATCCGATGGACCGATTTGACTGCAGACCTCGATATTCGAGAAAAAATCGCTGCGTTTAATCCGCTGTATTCCGCTGCGGAAAGGGCGAATCAAAGCTGTGAACTGGCCGAGCGTATCGCTGTCGACAAATTGGCCATCCGATGTTCCTCCGGGCAAGAAAGCATGAGCTGGGCCGCTGTTTTTGACCCAGGCCCACGCCGAATTGTGGCCGCGATGAGTGTGGCCAGGGCTCCGGGCACACGCTGGTGCGGGATGCATGCGCAGTGGTCAGCGGATCCAAATGAGTCGTGGACCTTTTTTTCACCGCATCGCATTCTCGATTCGGCCGATCGGTACGGTTTCGGACCCTATGTGGTGAAAGTCGCAGGTCCCGGAAACGGTAGTATTTCCCCGAGCGATACTGTTTTTACCATCCTGCCGACTTTCGGCCGATATGAGCCTCTCCATCGCTCCCAAATTCAAGGGACTCCTGTTCCTGGGGAATCTTCCGACGGGTACCTGATGGATGCTCAGCCAGGCGATCTTTTCACGTTCGATCCATCGGCAACATCCGAATTCTTAGAACTGGTTTCCAAAACGCCTCTTGGAAACGGAGGTTGGCAGTGGACCATGCGTCGCGGACAGAATTTAAGACAGTCGCCCTTCGTTCCTCCCGGGTCGGAATTTAGGCCCGATGAGCAAATGTCATTGGCTCAAGCGCATCCCGCAGGAAGCTGGATGTATGCGGCCTGTCGTTCGACCGCTCTTAACAAACGATACGAGTCAAGTGAAGCCTATTGGAATTTTGCGAAAGATCCCTATGGAACGCAAATTTCCCACCCCCCTCTTGATCCCGCGGTTTCACCTCAAATCATTAATTACCGCACCACGGGATCTCATAACACCATCGGGGCCGCCAGCACCGTTGCCGCTTATTGGGGATGCGGGCAATTAGGGGGATTCTGGAATTTAGGTTGGGGGTCTCAAGCCGGCGCCATTCCCGCAAGCCTTAATCAACCGTATTGTTCAAAAGCGGCGCGAGCGATTCCCGCGTTCCATGGGGCCAAACCGTTAATTCAGGGCGTTGATATCCATCCCATGTTCATGCAGCGAAGTGCTCCCGCCTGGGAGCAGCAATGGATTACGGACCTGATGGTCCTTGAAAATGGTGAGAATGTAAACCCCTGGTCCGCTGTCTCGACTCGCATCGCGACGAACCTTTACAAAGTCGCCGGCCCGGTTTTAAATCGTCCAACAATCCCAACGTTGGCCTCTTGCGGGGAACGCATCCTTCGTGACATTTCGGGTCCTGCATTGGGAGATACGATCACCTCTCTGACGCCGTATACGTATTGCGTGGCGAACCAAGCTGGCGAATGTCGGCAAGGGTCTACCATCGGAGATATCTACGCCAATTGTCCGGCAGCCAATTATCCATCCGAGGACACCGTCCATTGTTACAAGGGGTCTTTGCCGAATTCAAACACGGTTGATCTTTGCTTGGGGGATTTGTCTGCATACATCCAATCGGCCGTCCAAGTGGGAATGGCATACGAGAGCCCCCAGGGGGAATGGACGCGTGTTCTGGCTCGTCTATTTCAGCGGTACCATGCCGTGGGAGCAACCTTTGACGCTGTTCGACCATCCAGCAATGGGAAATTTGCGTTTATGCCCGTCCATTTTTCGCCCTCGGCGTCCTTTCCAAACGGATTGCATCAGGCGCTCTTGGTGGAACTTCCACCGTTTCCCAATGCCGGTGCTGATGCGCTCCGTCGTGATCGGCTGATCTCATCGCGCATTTCGATTGATACCGATGTAGGAGTTCCATTTGACAATGTCGTCGCCGAATTCGGTTATGCCGAAAATGGAGACCTTTCTCAGAATGAATTCTATTGCACTTCCCGGAAGGAAGCATGCGTTAAAGGCAGTCAGCCCGGCCTGGAATTTGGGTTTTTAACTCAAAATGTCCCGGGCTTATTTTGCCATTCCAGTTGTGAAATGACGCTGCCGCTTATTCCTGAACGTATGCTCTATTACCGAATCCATTATCGATTAGGAAACACCTTGGCGTTGACGGGGCCTAAAAGAATCATCGGTGATACGGCACGATCGTCGCTCGAAAAACAAGCGCCTGCTGCGCCCAGTGGCCTGAGATTGGACGTTGCACGTACTTTTTCCTCTCTGCGCTGGGACCCCAACCGTGAGTCGAATCTGCTGGGGTATTACGTTTATGAAAGCGCCGCGGCACAGGGGCCTTATCGCCTGTTAAACATCACTCCGTTAGCGGAAACCAGGTATGACGATAACGTCATTACTGTTGGTTCTGCCGAGTGGTACAAAGTGTCAGCTGTTAATTCGGATGGCATTGAGAGTGCTTTAAGTGATCCCGTTGGAACGCATGGCGGCGCCCCAAGCCTTCGCTTCAATCCGCTGGCCTCCATGCGGGTCTATCCAAACCCCTATCGCCGGGATAAACATAAAGGGACCATCGTCTTCGATAAAATTGTTGCCGGCACACGGTTGAAGATCTTTACCACCTCAGGCCATCTGGTCAAAGAATGGGTTTCTCACAGTACGCAAAGCGAATGGAATTTGAAAAATTCAGTGGACCAATTGGCGGCCAGCGGTGTGTACTTGTTTCTGGCTCAAGATGAGGCAGGCAACAAAGCAACCGGAAAATTCGCCCTCATCAAGTAACAAACTCTCAACATGGACCGTGGGAGCACGTGACAGGGTACGAGAATTACCGTTGAAAAAAATCTCTCCACCCCTTGTTCCAGCGATTTGCCGAACTCTCGGCGGATGGCTCTGTAAATTCAGCGTACGGTCTATCGGTTATGCGCTTAACGGCGTTCCCTCGTATAATCCGGTTCGTGTCAGACTCATCGTTTCGAGTGATTCCGTTTAATTTTTTCTCACGCATTCGCTACCGTTTAGCGGCGGCCTTTGCGTTGGCTTTTTTTTGTTCGGCTGGTTTTGTTGCGATCAGTTATGTCAATTTTCGGCGTTTTGGTTTTGTTCAAGTCCCACCTATTCATGATTCGAGGCTGGATGCCTGGATCCCTTTTGAACCCGGCTGGGTGTGGGTGTACTTGCTGTATTACCCTTTTTGTTTTTTGCCGCTTTTTTTGCGGGAAGTTCGCGGCGATGCGGTTATTTTTAGGCGAACGTTATGCGCCTTTGCGATGCAATTTGGTGTCAGTTTCGTTTTTTTTCTGCTACTGCCGCTGCGCATGACGCACTCAGCGCTTCCCTCTGGTCTTGAAGGGCATCTAATCGGGGCTCTCTATCGCGTGGATCTTGGCTTTAATAGTTTTCCCAGTTTGCATTTGGCCAATATCACCTTTATCTCGCTCCTTTTTTACCGACTGAGGGGTGCCATAAGAGGGGCGGCCATAGGGATTGCGGCGCTTTTCATCGCCGCCTCCGTTTTGCTGATCAAGCAGCATTTTGTCTCCGATGTGCTGTTGGGCGCCTTGCTTGGGTGGGCAAGCTTTGCTTTGTTTTTTATGAGGAAACGGGGACGGTTCCAAAAGAGCGCGACGGTTCTCTGAACGGACCGTCCCCAGAGCCGTCTCCATAGCCTGGAATCTGATTCAGTTTTATCGTTTGTTACGAGGCGGTGCCCAATCGGCGTTTGGTGGCAATCCTATAGATTCCGAAATAAACAGGCAGGAACCCGAGGATCCACTCTTGCCAGGTGAGCCGTCTTTTGGAATTTTGGTCGTGTCTGCGGATTTGGATCGCCAGTGGGCTTTGCTCCCATTGGTGAAACTCCTCGGGGTCCATCCACCGCAGAACAGTTTCTCTAAATCGGATACCGTCGCGTAACTGACGGACTTCATCCCATCGGAAACCATCAACAGCGCTCTTCCACTGACGTCCCTCTACAACCAATCCGGTCCGCTGAGGGGCAGTGAATTGACGCTTCCAGGAGAACGAGGGGTCTGACGGTTCTATAAAAGGCTCACGGAGAACCAAATGAATAAATGTCCACAACTGGCGCGAATAAGAGCCGCGAAAAGCTGTCGGGTTGTGTTGAAAAATATTCCATGCCTCTCGCCATCGCTCGATCCAGCGAAGCTCATCAGGAGGGCCCTCGGTAGCCCACCGTTTGATTCTTTCTATAACTGTTCTTATTCGATCTATACGTTCAGAGGGTAAGCCGATCTTTCCTAAAACAAAGCGAGTTGCGCCGTCGTTCAGAGGGGATACCGTTTTTCTTGACGATGGATCAAGCGCATAGTTCAGCCATTGACGAATGCGACGACGAAGAATCGGCGACGTGGATTCTGCCTCGGCGAGCAAACTCAATTCGTTGACTAAACGGAACTGAAGGTCCGCATCCAGCGGGCTATTGGACAATAAAGCAATCGTCGCATGGGCGACCGCATTTTGATACGAATCTCTAAGATCCGATGGAACTCCCCCAACGCGGAAGGCTCTTATTAGAAATTCCACCGCTAATTGTTGCGAAAAAAAACTTTTATAGGTGGGTCCCAGTGATTGAATGGATTCGATTCTTTCTATAGGAGGGATCGAGCGATGCGTGGGGATTTGCGTTACCCACCCCCTAACCTCACGCTGCTCGGCTTCGACTGTAATAAGTATAGCCGAGATGGTTCGTTGTAGTTCCGGTTGTTCTGCGTGGAGCTCTCGAAGCGTGTTCACCCCATGCGGTCGTCGTAAGATTTCAAAAATTGCTTTGAGGTTAGCATTTTGGCGTTCATCGTCGACTTTGTTTATCGCCTCGTCGAGGAGACGCAGCGAGACCAGCAAATTAGTGCGCAATAATGCGCGCGTCTGTGGGTCGGGTGCGGTTTTTATGTCTTCAACTAAGAGTGGCTCTGTCTTTAATGGCGCCGCCGGTGCAACGGCTAACGGGTTATATCCTGGGAGCGCCAATTCGATGCCCTTTCCAGCGGGAGGCGAAGCCGTTGGAGGCTGTGCCGCGCCATGAGTGGCCATGGTAAAAACGGCAAGGATGGCTAACATCATTGAAGCAATTGAACCTTGAGAACCCTTTCCTTTATTATTGTCGTCTAGTAACGGACTGCCAGTTGGCACATCCGTAACGGGGGATGTTGGCGGGGCCGTAGTCTGAGATGGATAATGATCTGCGTAAACTCTAGACGCGGCAGCGATTTGATCTAACACATTCCCTTCGGAAGTTTCTGGAGATGGTTCTGTTTTCGGGTCCAGATAATCCAAAAGCTTGGTTGCTTCCTTGGCGTTTGGAATGCGCCTCAACAACGCAAGCACTTTTTCTAAAAGACTACCCGAAGTTCGCGCTACTGCAATGATGCGCCCGGCTGTATCGGCCGTGATAGGCCCAGAATGAGGCCATTCCTTTTCGATGGCCTCCACCATTTGCCGCTCCATTGATTTTCGGAGCCCCCATTGGGTGCTGGAAGCAGATTTCCAATTTTCGATTAAGGAAGCTAAGTAGCGTGATTTATCGGTGCTCGTCTCCTTTGCGTTTGTTAGGGTAAGATTCAAATCCTCAGGCATGCCGCTCCTTGCCACCTGATTAATCATCATTCGTTGGATGGCGCGTAAATCTCTTTCCGCATGTCCTCGCTTGTTTTCAGGAGCCTTCGTCTCTTGGAATTTGATCCAGGCGGCGGCAAGCTTGCGAACAATTTCTGGGGCTTCTTTCGTCCAGGTCGGTTCCGCGAGTCCATTATCTTTAAACCCAAAGGCATCCAAAATAACTTTGGCATTTCCTTCAAGATCGTATGGGGTGATTTGTTCTAAAGAAATTGAATTTTTTAGTAATGTCGATAATTGGACCTCTTCCTTTATTTGGGCGAGAAGTTTTAGGGCAGATGCCTTAATCTCCCAATGTGTCCCGTAATCATCGGTCACATCATCGTAAGGCCAGATATAGCGTACGAGGTCTTGCACATGATCGGGCACGTTAGCGGAGGCGCGCCATGTCACGTATTTTTTGTCCCTCAAGTCTTCGAAATTAAAACCTTTGGAGTCCTTTGTTGAAGCAAATCCATAGGCTCGAAGGATTTTTAAGATCAAATTATTTGCGCCCTCTGCTTGCTTTTTGCCTGCTTCAGTGTTGTTGAACTTTTTCGCAATAGGTGCGTGGTCAAAATCAATTTCGCCCAGTATGCCCCCGATGCTGTCGGGGCCGGCCATTGAGACGATTTGGCTCACCAGTTTGTGGACCGGTTTGCGGTCTGATGCGACCTGTTCTGTATCGCCCTTAAGAAAGAGGATTTCGACATCCGCCCTGCGAAGCTTTTCTAGAAGCGTCTTCAGTTCTTCTGGGGGCTGACGGCGCAGCCAAGCGGCAAATGCGTTTTCAAACAAAACGGGGTCTTGGCGGTAAATCCCGACCGCTTTAAATAACTTGTCTTCACTCATCCACATGCGAAGGTGGTAAAAGAGGCCGCTCCAAAAGCCCTTCGGAGGGGTCAAACAGGGAATCAATGTTTGGACGGCATCCTGTTGGCTCAGCAAGTCCATAGGGTCTGGAGTGGGCCGGCCCGTGGGGATGGGCGTTTGAGTGGGATCATCCATAGGGGCCATCATGAAAATGGATAGTCCTTCAGGTGTTGAAAAAGCGTGGCCGAAGGTTCGCCAGGAAAGAGCCGAACGAAACGGGGCAAAGGAAAGTCGAAATTGCAGGCTTGGATTGGAGAATGTGGCTTGGGTGAATGCCGTATTCCGAAGGTGGAAGCGATTGGGAACGTCAGAAGGAGCGGCAAGGCCCAAGTCGTTTAAAAGCAGCGCTAAAGATAAAAAGCTTCTTAAACAGTTCAATAGCATGGGGGGGATTTTAAAGACTTTCCAAGCCCAAGCGAATAGTCCGTAAGGCATGACGCCGTACGCCAAGAGGCCCATAACGTCGTCATTTTTGGCTCACGCCGGCCATTACGCTTGAGAGTGAAGTGCCGCAGGACCTTTTTGACCGCGAGCTTGATGGGTTCCCCAGCGTTTAAACATAGCCCGCACATGGGGAACCGGTTTTTCATTTTTTTGGGTGGGTGTCTGCGTCCACGCGTAAAAGGCGTAACCCAACCCAAAAAGGAGCGCGCCTTCGAACGCATCTTGCAACCGCCACCACCAAACGTGCCCCGCAAGGCTGGAGGTGGCCAATGCTAAAGAGCCGAAAACCATCATGTATTTAAGGGTCGATTTGACCATGTCGGGTAAAGGGCGCTGGCGAATTTTTTGAGCGAGCTTCGTTGTCTCGGCGGCTAATAGAAGACCCCCAAGAACGGCTAGCGCCATATAGCCGCTGATGCGCAAAACTGGCGTTAAGGAGGGACGCAGCTTCGTGACGATTTGATCGGCCGAACGGCGTTCGGTTCGGCGTTCACCTTGAAGTGCTCGGCGTTCGGCTTCACTGGGTGTTATTCCCTGTTCTCGAAGAGAGAGGTAGCGCCACGCCAAGGAGAAATCCGGGTCGTCTTCTCGGCTGTGCTGCTTGATGAATTCATTGATGACGGCGGCTGTTGCCGTGGCATAGCGAATTATCCACGGCATGGCACGGTCCGCCATTGGAGCATCGATGAATTGGTAGCCCGGGGAAGTGCTAAGGCTGAAGCGCTGCACAGCCAATTCACGTTGGTTGGGGTCTGTGATGGCCATCAGTCGCCCGGCTTCGCGAAAAACACTGGCCCGGGGGTAAGAAAAATACGTTCCAAGCGGCGGAGTATCTGCGATTTGACGGTACATTTCTTCGAGCGCTAACTCGCCTCCCGTTTGCAGCACTCGAAGCGTGGCCCTCGTGTCCGCAAAAAGCGTGTCCCGGGACACGATGCCTAGGCCCGATTCGCCAAACAGATGAATCAACTTATGAACGACCACAAACCGAAATCCGGGTTCATCCATCCCCGGCGTTGCGATGGCGTCGGATTCATGCAAACCCGCGAATAAATCGACGTTGGAAGGTTTCTTATTGGCATCAAATACAAGCAAGAGCAAAACACCGGTGATGAACAGATAGAAAAATTGTTTGAACGTCTTGACGAATTGCTGGCGTGTCATCCGCTTATGCCGGGCCCGCCCAACGTCGCGAGCCAAGACGAAAAGGCTGGACGTTAAATAAACGACCGCACCGAGGCGCGAAAGCCAATCAAAACGGTCTTGCTTCGGGTGTAGCAATACCCGGGTGAACTGAACCAAACGTTCGCGGTGCGGCTGTAATTGAGGGGCCTCCAGTTGAATCAGGAAGTCCACCTCTTCCCCGATAATGCTGATTTGGCGCGGGGTTAGGGAATCGACAGGTTTGATGTTGTCTTGATAGAGATAAAAAGAAAGTGAGGTTCCTGCACCCCAGAGCATTTGCCAAAATTTTCGTCTTGATAAAAGTATTTTGCCTGGCACCGCGAGGAGCGCGTGCCGTGGGCTTACGATCGCTTCGAGCGAGAGCGCCTGGACATTCGACCAAGGTGCGACGGGCGGAGTCGTGGAGGGGCAGCGGCTAGCACCTGCGGCCTGGGGCCCAACCAGGCAGAGGGTCAGCAGCAGCGCGATGGGGCGTGGGCTCATCAAGTCTCTCACTATAGTAGGAGGCCCACCGCGAAGGCTATGCGACAAAAGTCCTAAATCACCTGGATCGAATATGCCTTTAGCTTCCGTAGGTCCTTACCTTCACAATGTAGCTAAAGACAAAATTACACAATGGGACGGGCCGGGCGTTGGGATAGGCGGCTCGCATGGCCATCGATTTCCCTGTTCCAGGGGGCCCTAGCAAAAAAAAGCTGGACGTGGGAGGCACAAAAAACCGGGACAACCGACCCTTTTTTTAGACTCATTTCGGGAATAGTATTCCCATAAAATGGTCTTGCGTCACGGATTTATTCAGCACTCGACATGAACCGAAAGACGCGATGACTACAGAGCATTAGGGCGAATTTTTGGAGGGGGATGCCGCAGAGCCACCGGCCCCGCCAGTGATGCGGGGTCTCCTTGTCACCCAAATCCTCCGGTAAGAAGGTGTCTTTTATGTCGTCGCCCCGGCGCCTGCCTGCCGGCAGGCAGGGATCGTTAGCCGGGGCCCAGCGTCTTCGACGTCAACGCCACTGGATCCTGCCTGCCGGCAGGTCCCGGCTTACGACTTGCCGGGATGACGACGAGAAGAATTCATCATTCTGGTAAAGCGATTTTCAGAAATGTCGTCAAACGTTAAAAATTACCGGAGGATTTGGGCTTGTCACGGCGCTGAGGCGCAGGTTATTATCGAGGTCGTGGCGGATCCCCTTAAAAGCCCTTTAGAACCCAAATCGCCCGTCGTTTTGGCGGCTTTGGCGCAGTTGAACATGGGGCAGGTTTTACTGCCTTTGGTCAGGCTTTTTACCGCCATCAGCTTTTATTTTCATCTGCGGTCTTTTTTGTCGGCTTCTTATGTCCTTCGTTATGACCCGGATATTGCCTACATGATTCTCCTGACGGCCTATGCCGGCCACCGCGAATTGCGGCGGTGGGTTCAAGACCCTGAAGTGATGCAGGCGCGCGCGCGGCGGGGGGAACTTTTTGTCGTCTTTTGGTGGGCCTTTTACGCCGTGACGCTGGTCGCGGCAAACCATATCGCCTCCTACCGCGTGCCGGATGGCTTGTTGGCCCTGTGCATGCAAATGACCACGATCTTTTTTGGAACCCTAACCTCCCAGCAGCTTTACAAAAGGCGCCGTGGGGAAGGGCTTGAGGACACAAGCGAAACCTTAGATCACCAGCTGCTCGAAGTCCTTCGGTTGGCCAAAGCGCCGCTGCGAAATGAAGTTTTAGCGGATCGCTTGGGTGTTTCCAGAAGCACCGTTTACCGGCTGACACGCCGGCTTTTGGCGGCCGGCAAAATCGAATGGACTGGGCAAAATGAAAACGATCCCAACGGAGGTTTTCGGGCGAGGTGATTCACAGGTGCTTCACCTTGGCGGGCGAGGTGCTTCATTTCTGCCGGCTTTTAAAGTCGCCCTCCGTCGATGAGCTGCTTCATGAACTAGTTCATGAATAAGTGAAGCAGTTGTGAACTAGTTCATGAAGCAGTTCAAAGAAGCGAGGTTAAAACTCCGATGATGCTTCTCTTAGTCACCGCATTCGTTGCATGGCGCGCTGCTCTGCGGTATGGAATTTCACGTGGACTTGCCTTGGCGGGCGCTTATACGCTGAGTGCCGTGAGCCTTTGGTGGGTCGGGGCAAAAACGTTTTTTCAGGGCGCCGATTTCAGCGTCTTATTAGGAGGGCGGCTGCCGCATTTCCCGTTTGCATCGTGGGACCGTGCGTGGATTGGCAGCGCCGTCTTTTTGCTGTTGTGGTTTATTGTCTGTGACATCGTTTGGTCCCGGAAAAACAGCGCGCCACGCTAGAACCTCGCCATGCGCGGGCCTGCCCCTGCGCCACCAGGGCTAGTCGAAATTGGCATCGATTGTCCATATATTGTAGGCTCTCGCCCAATGCGGCTAAAACGTTTGGAAATGGTCGGGTTTAAGTCCTTTGCGGATAAAACCCGTGTCGAATTTGAACCCGGCGTGACCGGCATTATCGGCCCCAACGGCTGCGGCAAGTCGAATATTTCCGATGGTGTGCGCTGGGCCTTGGGTGAGATGTCGGCCAAATCGCTGCGCAGCCAGCAGATGATGGACGTCATTTTTAATGGGACGGCGACGCGTTCCTCCCAGGGCATGTCCGAAGTCTCGCTTACCTTTGATAATTCCTCCGGACAGCTTCCCATTGATTACACCGAAGTCACGGTTTCCAGGCGCCTTTTCCGCTCCGGCGAATCCGAGTACTTCATCAACAAAACGCAGTGCCGTCTAAAGGATGTGCGTGATTTATTTTTAGATACCGGCGTGGGGAACGACGGCTATTACGTGATGGCGCAGGGCAAAATCGAATTCATTTTATCCGCCAAACCCGAAGAGCGCCGCGAACTCTTCGAAGAAGCCGCCGGCGTCTCGAAGTACAAAGCGCGCCGCGAAGAAGCGCTGCGCCGCTTAAACAAAGTAGAGCAAGACATGCTGCGTTTAAACGATTCGCTGGCGATTTACAAACAGCAAATCGACGCGCTGGATGCCGCCGTGCGCAAAGCCCGGCAGCATCAAAAACTTCGGGAAGACCTGCGCAATTTAGAAATTGCCTCATTGCTCCACAGCCATCAAAATGCCCAGTCCGCTTGGGAACAAATGGAAGCCGACCGTACGGCGAGCCAGCAGGCCTTGAGCGATTTGCGAGTAGCGGTAGCGGGCCGGGAAGCGGTTTTAACGGCGGCGCGTGGGAAAGCGGAGGCCTTAGAGCAGGAGCTCATTGAACTTCAGCAGGTCATCGCCCAATCGGAGAGCGACTGGGCCAAAGCCGAAGCCGAAAAAGAAGCCGCCTCCCAACGGGCGGCTGAAATCCGCGAAGACCAATCTCGCGCGGAGCAAGAAACCCTTCAACTGGAAGCCGAAGTCAGCGTTTGGCAAAAAACACTATCCACGTTGACCCAAGACATTGACGTTTTGCGCGCGCACTATCAGGAAGCCCACGACTTGTTTAAAGAAGAAGACCAAAAAAGCCGCGTGGGTCAAGACGATTTGCTGGCGGCCCAAAAAGAGCTCGAATCCAACAAGGCTCGATTACTCGAACTCGTGCGCCTCATCAGCCATCACCGAAATGAGACCGTGCGGCTCACCTCGCTTGCGGCGCGCCATGAAGAGGTGTCGAAATCCAAAGAGCGAGAGCTCGAAAAAGTCCAAATTAAAAAGACCTCGCTTGAAGAGCAATTCATGCTTCAAGAAACGAAGGCCCAGGAAGCGGCGCACCAATTGGCCTCGGCTCGCGAACGGTTAAGCGTTTTAGCCTTGGCCCAGGCGCAGGACCGAGACCGTCAAAGTGCGGCGGACTCGGGCCTTCAACACTTGCGCGAACGCTGGGCCGCTCTCGAAGCCGAAAAAGTGGCGCTCGAGCGCTGGCTGGCGCAAGACCCGAGCGTTCAAGCCGTCAATCATTTGCGCCGCGCGCCACTGGCGGGCATCCACGGCCCCGTTTCTGATTTGTTCAAGACACCTTCTACGCACCGGCGCCTTTTGGACCGTGCCCTCGGGGACAAGGGCGATTATTTCATCGCGGATACCTTAAACGACGCGCAAGCGGCGGTACGGCATTTGTCCGATACGCGCCAAGGCTGGGCGACCTTTCTCGTGTTAGACCGCCTCCATCAGGCCGAAGGTGCGCTGCCCATCGTCGAATCGTTTTCTTCGCAGACACTCTCCGGCGTGGTGGAATGCGACGAAAAGTTTCGCCCCGCGCTCGAAGCGCTTTTAGGCCGCACCTATTTCGTAGGGGAAACGCTTTTTGAAGAAAGTCTGATTCGAGGCGGCGCCGATCCGGAATCCTCCGGCCTTCAAGCCACGCCGGCCGAGTTGTCGCGGCTCCTCGAAACAATGCAAAACGTTCAAGGCGAAATGGACCATTTAAAAACGGAACGTGAACGCTTAGCCGTCTCCTGGGCGGATCATGAAGCCGCCCGCGGCCCGCTCGAAGCCGACGTGCGCGAACTCGATGTGCAGGCACGGCTGCAGCAGGAATCGTTCACTCGCCTTCAGGAAGACCGCCAAATGGCGGAAACGGAAGAGCGTCTAGTGCTTCGTGAACGGGATGAAGCGCTGCAGGCGATCACGCACAACCAAACCGCCATGGAGCAGGAAGAAATTTTATTGACCACCCTGGAAGAAGAAGAAACCACACTTCAAACCGGCGTGCATGAAAAAGATGCCGCTCTCCAGGCGCGCCGGGAAACCATGCAAGCCCAGCAAACGCTTTTGTCGCAGCGCCGCCTGGAATCCGAAACGCTTCGCGAACGCTTGCTGGGAAAAGAAAAGGAAGACGAAAACGCTCGGGGACGTTTGGCGGCCATCGAAGAACGGCTGACGCAAGTGCGCCGCGACCGCGAAGACAATACCGAGCGGCTGGTGCAATTGGAAGCCATTCAAAGGGAAAAAGCCGACTTTTTGCAATCCTTGGAATCCACCCGAATCGAACGGAAAACGATGCTGACCGGGCTCCTCGACATGCGCCAGGAAAACCAAAACGGCCTTCATTCCGGCGAAATCGCATTGGCCGAAGCCCGACAAGCGTTGGAAGCGGCCATATCTCAGGCCCAGGAAGCGGAATTTAAGACGCGCACTTTGGATGCTGAACGCGCGCGTTTTGAACAAGCTTTGCGGGATACGTACCAGTTGTCGATTGAAGACGCCCGGGCCACGCATGCTGGTATAGAGCCCAACTCCGAGGAGTTGGCGCGCGTTCGCAGGCGTTTAGAGTCGCTCGGCGCGGTTAACCTCGCCGCCCCCGAAGAGCACGCGCAGCTTGAAGAGCGCTATCACTTCCTGCTCACCCAGCAGCAAGATTTACTGAAAGCCAAAGACGATTTGCACCAAGCCATCAGCCAAATTAATGCCACGACTCGTGAACACTTTAAAGCCACCTTCGACCAAGTGCGCAATAATTTCCGCTCACTTTACCAACAGCTGTTTCAAGGGGGTGAAGCCGATCTGGTTTTAACCGATGAGCATAATTTGCTCGATACCGGCGTCGATATCATGGCCCAGCCTCCGGGCAAAAAGCTGCAAAATATTGCGCTCCTCTCGGGCGGCGAAAAAGCGCTGACGGCGATTGCGCTCCTCTTTGCGTTCTTCTTGGTTAAACCGAGCCCTTTCTGCCTCTTAGACGAAGTCGATGCGCCGCTCGATGAGGCCAACGTGGGGCGCTTCGTAAAAATGGTCAAAACGTTCTCCGAAAAAACGCAGTTCATCGTAATCACCCACAACAAGAAAACGATGGAGATGGCCGATGTCCTCTACGGCGTCACAATGGCCGAGCTTGGGATCTCAAGCCTCATCTCGGTTAAATTCGACACCTCCCGTTCCCCCGAACCGGTTGCGGCCTAGCGGGCCGCTTCCTTTTATTCGGCTGCTGGGAAGCCGTGTGGATGGCCTCACCTGGGCCGAGGTGCGCGCCACCGCCGAGCGGGCGCTTCAAAATAGGGCCTGTGCCCACCTCATTACGACCAATACCTTGATGCTTCTTGAAGCCGAGCACGACCCTTCGCTTCGCCAAATTATTGAAGAAGCGGCATTGTCGATTCCAGAATCCTCGGGCTTGCGTTGGGTGGGTCGGCTGCTTCGCCGCCCTTTTCCCGCCATTCTTCCGGGGATCGATGTGATGCTGGATCTTTGCCGCACGTTTCCGCAGGCGTCCGTTTATTTGTTGGGGTCTGCTCCGGGAGTAGCTCAAATAGCGGCGAAGGCCCTGCGCGAGCGTTTCTTAGGGCTTACCATCGTCGGGGCGCGCGACGGCTATTTTTCATCTCAAGAAGAACCCCGCCTCATCCACGAAATTCGCGCCGCGGCTCCCGACTTTCTTTTTGTAGGCCTAGGGATGCCGGCCCAAGAAAAATGGATCGCCCGCCACAAGGCGGCGCTTAACGTCCCGGTCGTCATGGGAGTGGGGGGAAGTTTTGACGTGCTGTCTGGGAAATTGGCCCGCGCGCCCCAATGGATGAGGGCTTGTGGCGTGGAATGGCTTTACCGGTTTTATCAGGAACCGTGGCGATGGAGGAGAATGGCGAAATTGCCGGTGTTTTTGTGGAAAGTGATGCGGCAACGGCCTACGGCAAAACAAAAAGAAAATAGGATGCATGGATAAAATGCGTAAATCAAAAAGTATGCGAGCGGTGTACTTTAATCCTTTTTGGATTTTTGCGGCCTGCTATTTTCTTTTTGTCTTGCCCTCCGCCGCCGTCCCAAACGAATCGTCTCCCCAAGGCCACGTTACCGATACCGCCGGGATTCTGGATTCCTCGATGCGTGAATCGCTTGAACAAAAACTAACGGCTTTCGAAAAACAAACCTCCAACGAAATTGCCATCGTCACCGTGCCGTCTTTGAACCAGGAAACGGTCGAAGGCTACGCCGCCGAGTTGTTTCGCCGCTGGGGCATCGGGAAAAAAGGGAAAAATAACGGGGTCTTGCTTCTCGTGGCGGTCCATGAGCGGCAAATGCGCATCGAAGTGGGCTATGGTTTGGAAGGAGTGCTTCCCGATGGCTTGTGCGGCGACATCATTCGAAACGATATGCGCCCGGCTTTTAAACAAGGCCGCTACGGGGAGGGAATTTCTAGTGCAGCGGATCGCATCATTCGAGTATTAGGCGGGGATGCGGCGGCGGCTGAGCTTTCTGAAAATCCAAGCGACGAAGAGTTAAGAGATTTCCCAGTGTGGGCGGCGGTGCTTTTTTTCGCTGTCTTTGTAGGGATTGGATTCTTTATGATCGGCGCCGGCCTTCGGTCTCGCGTGGTTTTTCCCATGCTTTGGGGCAGTTTTTTTGGCGGCATGCCGCTCCTCATGAGTTTTGCCTTCTTGCATGCATCGCATGCGGGCGTGTGGACGCATGGGGTCTTGCCGCTTTTTGGTTTAGGCATGTTGGGACTCGGGTGGAAAAGGGGCACGTCGCTTGCGCCCAATTTGCGCGGATCTTCATTCGGCCATGATTTGTGGACCATGGGAGCCGGCCGTTCGTATGGAGGGTTTGGGGGCGGCGGCGGGTTCGGCGGGTTTGGCGGAGGATCCAGCGGCGGCGGCGGTTCTTCAGGGAGCTGGTAAGGGGGCTTTATGTTCTGGTTTCGAAAACGCAGTCCAGAGGTGCAGGAAAAACGTGCCGACGCGGCGATTCAGGAATTAAAAAACGATTTGATCGAAACGCTCGGCGCGAATTTAAAAAGCCTGGTGCTCTTCGGCTCGCGCGTCAGTGGGGAATACCGCGAAGGCCAATCGGATGTCAATTTGATGGTCGTGGTCGAAGATATTCATTGGGAAAACCTTCGCGTCATGGAAAAGCCGCTTAAGAAATGGACAAAGCAGGGCCATCCTCTTCCCGTCATGCTTCAATCGAATGAATTCGCCATTCACGCGCGATCACTTCCCATCGAATTTATCGACATGCGCGACCATCACCAGGTTCTTCATGGAAACGATCCCTTTACGCTGTTTCCCATCGATGAAAGCCGCTTGCGCGCGCAAGTGGAGCAGGAATTAGTAACTAAACAACTGAAGCTGCGGCAAGCGTTGGCGCTTTCCGGAGAGGATCAAGAACGCGTGCGGGAACTGCTTCAGGGTTCTTTCTCTTCGATCCTTTCATTATTTCGTGCGGTGCTGCGTCTAAAAACAGGCGCGCCGGGCTTGAGAAAAATGGAAGCGGCAGACCGGTTGGCGGATATCGTTCGATTCGAGCCGGCGGTTCTGCACCGCATTCATGAACGAAAAATTCGCCGAAAAGAAGATGAGTTAAGTTATGTCGCGCGAAATTATCTCGATATAATCGAACGCGTGATTCAATTTTTAGGAGGGGATTTATGAATGGTCAGGCCAAGGTAGGTCTATTGCTGGTTTTATTGGTGGGCGTACTGTCGAGCATTTATGGTCTTACCACTTATAACCGCTTGGTGGTTTTAAAGGAGCAAGTTCCAGCGGCGTGGGCGCAAGTCGAAAACGTTCTCCAGCGCCGAAACGATTTAGTCCCCAATTTGGTCAACACCGTGAAAGGGTTCGCCAAACAAGAGCAAACGATTTACGGACAAATATCGGAAGCGCTTAAATCATTTAACCGCGCCCAAACCGTCACCGAAAAAATTGCCGCCGACAACACCCTTACGGGTCTGCTCAAAAGCATTATGGCCGTTTCACTTCAATACCCTGAACTTAAATCCAACGAAAACTTCCAACGTCTGCAAGATGAGCTCGCCGGGACTGAAAACCGAATTGCCGTGGAACGGATGCGCTTTAACGAAGTGGTCCAAACGTACAACACGAAGGTCAAAACGTTTCCTGCAAGCCTCGTGGCCAAACTCGGCGGATTTTCAACCAATGAAGATTACTTTAGGGCGGCGCCTGAAGCCAAAAGCGTGCCCAAGGTTGAATTTTAGAAGCCGGGTTTTTCTTCATGGACACCTTTGAGTGCTATAAAATTTTGGATCTCGAGCCTGGCGCCACGGCGGAGCAAGTCCGCGAATCGTACTTGACGATGGCACGCGCGTGGGACCCGATCAAATTTATCGACAATCCCGTTCAACGCCAAAAGGCGGAAGTCAAAATGAGCCAGATCGAAGACGCTTACCGCAACCTTCGTATTTTTTTGCCGGCGCTCCACCCTTTAGACCAGGAAGCTGAAAAAAAAGCGCAGTCGCTTCGGCCCGAGAATGCGCTCGAAACGCTTCCGGAGGCGGATAAAACTCTTCCCTCTTGGGTTTTAACGGGTTTAGTCCTGCTGCTCATTCTGGGGATATTGGCTTTGGCCCTTGGGCTTCTGCTTAAAAGCGGGCATTCCGAGTTTCCCGTTCCGTGAGGCATAAGGAGGGGCGATTCGCCCTCGTCCTTGCCTGGCTTTTTTTCCCCAGTCTTAATTCGGCCTCCGCCAAGACGTTTGACGCCTCCATGCGTCTTAAAGTGTATGCCAAAGGCACTGGAGACACTCCGGATCGTCATTTAGGCTATACGCCCTCCAAAAAACACAATTCAATCAAAGTCCCCTCGGGCGTTTGGGTTGTCCGTCCCCAAGGGCCTTTAGCGGGCGCTCAAATCCACCACCTCGCCGATGTGCTGATTGACCAAAAAGTGCCCGGGGTGGATTTGTCCAACCGTTGGGACATCACCGATGAAACACTGGCTATTCTTGCCCGCTGCGACCACCTGCAATATCTCAATGTCTCTCACACTAAAGTGACCGACACGGGGCTCGAGGCGCTCACCCAGCTTCCCGCGCTTAAAGCGCTGACCATCAGCCAGAACATCACCGACAAAGGCGCAAGCCACTTAAGCGCGCTCGTTAGGCTTGAAGAATTGGATTTAGACGGCGCGCGCATCACTGACGAAGGAATGGCTCCGCTTAAAAAATTATCGCGTCTGCGTTCGTTGGTTTTGTCCAACACGCAGGTGACCGATGCCGGGCTCATCCCGCTCTTGGGCCATGACCGCCTTGAAACGCTCGTCTTAAGCCGTGGGATCAGCGATGGCGGCGTTAAAACGTTGGTCAACCTTAAAGGGCTTACGAGCTTAGATGGCAGCGCGACGCGGATCACCGATGGGGGCTGGAAGCGTTTTGGAAGCATGCATCAATTAAAAGTCCTTTACTTAAACCCGGAAGCGGGTGACGCCGCGCTTCAGGCGCTCGCCGAAATTAAAGGATTAGAAATTCTAGACTTAACCGGAACGCGTGTGACCGATGCCGGCATGGCCTTTTTAGCGGGACTTACTCAATTAAAAGAAGTCGCGCTCACTCAAACCGTTGTAAGCGATACGGGCCTTGCGCAATTGGCCAAATCCCGTTCCCTTCGCGTTTTGGAATTGTCCAATACCCGCGTCAGCCCGACGGGTATGGCGCTCGTGGCGAAAAATCATCCCAAACTGGAGGCAATCTCCGTTTCCTGGCCGAGGCTATCGAGCCGGGAACTGGAATCGCTGGCGTCGCTTCAACGTCTCGAAACGGTTCTTCTCAATGGCTCGCCATTGCCGGGGTCAGTGACGCGGCATTTGCAGGCGATGGCTAAACTACAGAAGGACCCCCCGCGTGCACCAAAAGTTCCGCCGGCTCCATCAGCCGCCGTTCAGCGGACGGCGAGCTCCCGCAACAGCCAATTTCCTCGGCGCGCGGCCCCCGCCCTCCCAGCTTCGGGGGATCGTTTTCCAGGCTTAACCTCGGTTTCACCGCAAAGAGCGTCGTTGGAAATGCTTTATGAAACGCCGAAAGGAACTTTGGCCTTGCCGGTAAAAGGCTCTCCAGCATCCATTCCGGTTTTATCAAACGTGACGCCAGCCTCGCTTTCAGGTCTTCGTCGCGTGCGTCAGGTGGAAGGGGAAGGAGGCTCGCTCGCCGACCTCCAGATGCCGATGGGACGAAAAATTGTCTCCGAAAATTACACCCCCGAAAACTCCCTGGGTGAATTTACTATCAACTCTCAACCCGAAAAGAAACACTAGCCGCAATCCTGCAATTGACCCGCGGTTTACGTCTTAAAAATAGCTGTCGAGAAAGCTGACTCATTGAGCTGACTCGTGAAAAATAAGGTGTTATGAAGCGGTGATACAGCATCCTGTTGTCTATGGCAGGCCAGAGAGCCAATGGGGAGCGCTGAGGATTCCAACCTCGAGAGCCCCCCGTTTAAATCGTCGGCAAATGCCTGGGCGATTAACCAGCTGAAGCGCTGGAATTTGTAGCTGATCTTGAAACTTAATAAGGGCGGGCGCCAGGTCGGTTTCTGCCTCTTTCACTTCGATCAGAAGCCATGGTTTTCGATGCTCTGTCAGAAGGAAGTCGCATTCTGCTCCGTCTTTGTTGCGAACATAAAAAAGGTCGTAACTGCCCCAGCCCCATTCATTCCACAACGATACGGCGCGTTTTAATTCTAAGGCGACCATGTTTTCAAAGCGTGCGGCCGAAGATTCGATCTGGGGGTAGTCGTAGAGATAGAGTTTCGATTGTTTCTTGAGTCCTCGATAGATTTTTCCGACCCAGGGTCGGAGGCGAAAACAAAGAAAAAATCGTTCAAATGTTTCGATCCACGCTTTTGTTGTGTTAAAACTGACCTCTAACTCACCGGAGAGTCGTTCAATCGATAAGGGGCTTCCCACGCGAGGAGGAAGTAAAAAGGCGAGTGTCTCTACATCGTCTAAGCGTTTGATATCGGTTGCGTCACGGATGTCTTCTCGGATGAGTTGCTGGGCATAAGAGGAACTCCATCGTCGGTAATGATCTTGGCTTGCGGAGAGATAAGGTTCCGGAAATCCCCCAAGCGTCGCGAGCCGATCCCAGAGAGCGTCTAATCCTTCAGTCGACTCTGGAGTTCCTAGAGGATCATGTTTTAAGTCCGTGAGCGAGCGACGCCGATTGGCAAGTTCGGCAAGCGTTAGTGGCCATAAGGAAAAGGGGAAATACCGTCCGGCAAGAGAATCCCCACCCTTTTGGTAGAGGGTCAAACGCCCACTCCCTAATACGAGAAAATGAAAGTGCTCGGCATGCGCGTCGTAAATTCCTTTCAGATAGTTCTTCCACCGGCGGTATTTGTGAATCTCATCCAGGATGACGAGCGCTGGCCCTGGGCCGGGGTTGTCTAAGCGGGTGAAAAATGAGGGGTCTTTTAGAAGTTTTGCTCGGTCTTCTCGGATATCCCAGTTGAAATAGAGGGATGCTGGAAATGAATCAGAAAGAGTCTTGGCCAGGGTGGTTTTTCCGGCTTGCCGGGGCCCCGAGAGTAAAACCATGGCTTTGTTCTTGGAAAGTTCTTGCCAGAGTTTCAAATAGAGGGGGCGTTCCATGTATTGACAATTCTAACGTCTACTGAAGAAAAGTCAAGTCAAAATTAAAGTAGGCTGAAGAAAAGTCAAAAAATCACGACATTAGCCCGCGCCAGGGAATCGAAATACGAAGGACCAGCGCCCAAGATTCTCCGCGGCATATAGGCCGCTTCATTTGCAATAGAAGAAACGGGGTAGTACACTTCCCGCATGGATCCGCTCGACGCTGAGACGCCTGCTCCTAACCCGATGAAGTGGATTTTAGTGGCGGCGTTAGTCATCATTTTCATTGGCGTGGCCCTTTTAGGGGTGACGAAAGAGGCGCGGGAAGCCCGCCGAAACGCCGTTTCACAAGAAGAACAAGCCTTAAGCAGCGCGCATGCGGCCCTGAACGCCCAGCAGCAAAAAGTGGTCGAATTAACGAACCTGCTGGAAACCCTCAAACAATCGCCCGAGGAGTATACTCGGGTCGCCCAAGAACAACGCGCCGCTCGCGAGGTCTACTTAAAGCTGCGCGAAGACTACAACCAAAAAGCCACCGCCCACCAGCAGAAACAACCGTAGCGCGGCGTATAATAGCCCCCTATGTCTATCGACGAAAAATGGATGCGGCGCGCATTGCATCTAGCCAAACGCGGCGAGGGGAATGTTCACCCAAATCCCATGGTCGGCGCCGTCGTGGTTCGTGGAGGCTTACCGGTCTCAGAAGGGTGGCACCGCCGCTATGGCCAAGCGCATGCCGAAGTGGAGGCGCTCCAGAAAGCAAGAAAACGGGCGAAGGGCGCAACGTTGTACCTCACCTTGGAACCTTGTGCCCATTGGGGAAAAACCCCGCCTTGCGTGGACATGGTGATTCGATCCGGTGTCAAGCGCGTGGTGATGGCCATGCGTGATCCCAACCCAAAAGCGGGCGGCGGAATTTCGAAATTGCGAAAAGCCGGCATTCACGTGACCGTGGGAGTTTTACAAGCCGAGGCGCGCGCACTAAACCGCGTGTTTTGCACCTGGGCGCGTTTTAAGAGGCCTTACATCACTCTTAAAGCGGCGGCGTCGCTCGATGGACGGACCGCCACCGTGACGGGTGAATCCAAATGGATTACGGGGCCCGTGGCTAGAAAAGAAGGACATCGTTTAAGGGCAGAGGTGGACGCCGTGGCGGTAGGGGCCAATACCGTATTGCACGATAATCCTTCCCTTACGTCTCACGGTTTAGGGCGAAACCCTGTGCGAATTATTTTTGCAGGGCGCCGCGCGATGCCGCGGAGCCTAAAATTATTTGACACGGCCGCGCCCACCTGGGTTTTAAATGACACTCGCGGTAAACCCAATTTAAAACGTGCCTTAACGCAGTTAGCTGAGCGAGGAATCACCCATATGCTGGTCGAAGGCGGAGCGGCGCTGCAGCGCTCTTTTTGGGAGGCCGGGGTGGTCGATGAAGTCGTTTGGTTTGTCTCGCCGCTATGGATGGGACCTGCCAAGCGTCTAAAGGACGCGGTGCGGTTAAAAACCCCGCGCGTTCAACGGTTAGGAAACGACGTTTTGATTCAAGGTTATGTTCACCGGACTTATTGAGGGAATCGGGCGCGTGATAGAATCCGACTCCCATCGAGTCGTGGTTCAGCTGCCGTTTAGGCGGCTAAAAATTGGCGAAAGCATTTCGCTAAATGGGGTGTGTTTAACTGTAGTCAAGCGCAAGGGGCGCGTCGCCTCCTTCGATGTGGGGTCGGTCACACGCCGCGTTACGACACTGCGTGAACTGCGCCCAGACCATAACGTGAATGTGGAGCGGGCGATGCGCTTAGGGAGCCGCCTGGGCGGGCATATGGTGAGCGGTCATGTGGAAGCGCGCGGAACACTGCTTCAAATTTCCCGCCAAGGGAAAAACTGGCTTTTGCGCCTTCGCGTGCCGGCGTCTTTGCGGCGCTCAATCGTTCCCAAGGGAAGTTTGGCGGTCGACGGCATCAGTTTAACGGTCGCTCAATGCCAAAGAAATGTCGTGGAGATAATGATTATTCCGTACACGTACCGGCACACGACTCTGCGCTGGAAAAAGCCAGGCGACGCCGTCAATCTTGAAACGGATCTTATGGCCAAATATGCCCTTCGCTAGCATCCCCGACGCTATTCGTCGCATTAAGCGCGGACACCTCGTCATTGTGGTCGACGACCCCGCACGCGAAAACGAAGGGGATTTGGTTTGCGCTGCCTCTAAAACGACACCTGCACTGGTTAATTTTATGGCTCGGTACGGGCGAGGTCTTATCTGCGTGCCGATGCTGGGGTCCCGCTTGGACGCCCTTCGAATTTCTCCGATGGTGGAGCATAACCAGGAAGTTCGGGACGCGGCCTTCACGGTTTCCGTGGATGCTCGAAAAGGTGTTACGACCGGCGTATCGGCTTCGGACCGAGCCAACACCATTCGCACGTTGATCAACCCCCATACCAAGCCGGATGATTTGTCGAGGCCCGGGCATCTTTTTCCGCTTCGCTACCGCGAAGGCGGCGTGTTGGTGCGCGCGGGCCACACGGAAGCGGCGGTCGATTTAGCCAAGATGGCCGGGCTTTACCCGGCCGGCGTGATCTGTGAAATCATGAACGAAAACGGCACGATGGCGCGTATGCCGGAACTGCGGCGCTTCGCCGCCCGCCATAAACTCCTAATGATGACGATCGCTGATTTAATTGAATACCGCCGGCGAAATGAAAGACTGGTTAACCGTGTGGTGAGCGCTCGACTTCCGACGCGCTGGGGAAATTTCAACGTCCATATGTACGAAGATGCGCTCAATAAAGAACATCATCTGGCGATCGTCCGCGGTCACGTGGAGGGGAAGAAAGACGTTTTGGTGCGGGTTCATTCGTCTTGTTTTACGGGCGACGCACTGGGGTCCCTGCGCTGCGACTGCGGCGAGCAGCTCCGTCAAGCGCTTTCACGGGTCGCCGCAGAAGGTCGCGGGGTGGTTCTTTACATGCACCAAGAAGGGCGCGGCATCGGTTTGGAAAATAAATTGAAAGCTTACGCGCTTCAAGATCAAGGGATGGATACGGTGCAAGCCAATGAGGCGCTTGGTTTTAAGCCCGATTTGCGGCACTACGGAATCGGGGCGCAAATTTTGGCGGACTTGGGGCTTACGTCGATACAGCTGATGACCAATAACCCCCGTAAAATTGTGGGCATTGAGGGATATGGTCTGCGTGTGTCTCGACGCGTGCCTTTGGAAGTGCCGGCTAATCGCACGAACAAAAAATATTTAAAAACAAAACGCGACAAACTCGGGCATTTGCTCGAACATATTCCTATTCGGTAAGGAGCTTTCCATGGTCACCGCCAAACCCAAATCAGCCCCCGCCAAAGACGCTGCGCTAGGCAAAACCTTTGGCGTGGTCGTCTCGCGATATCACGAGGAGTTAACCCAAAAGCTTTTGGACGGCGCCCTTGAAACTTTGAAAAGTTACGGAGCTAAAGCCGATCAAATTCATACCGTATGGGTCCCCGGCTCATTCGAGATCCCTTTGGCGGCGCGCGCTTTGGCGTCGCATGAACTGGATGCTGTTATTTGTTTGGGCATTGTGATCAAAGGGGAGACGCCCCACAATGAATACATCGCGCGTGAAGCCGCGCGCGGAGTGTCCTCGGTAGCGCTTTCAAGCGGTGTCCCCGTTATTTTTGGGGTGCTCACAACGCTTAATGTGGACCAAGCCAAAGCGCGCTGCGGCGGTGAACATGGGCACAAAGGCGTGGAGGCGGCCGAGGCCGCGCTCCAGATGGTGCATATTCTGTCCGGCATCAAAACTTTGGGCAGCGGCAAAACCGGCCGTAACGTCGGGTTTTAATGGTCAAATCACCAGACGCGGCACCGGTTGGAGGACGACGCCAAGCCCGTGAAGTGGCGCTTCAGCTTATTTATTTGGCCGACATGGCACAGGTGGGGCCAGCGGATGTGCCGGAGCGCGGTTGGTCGGAAGAACCCTTACCCGCTCGGGTGCGCGAATTTGCCAAACGCCTGGCCGAAGGCGTCGTAGCCAAACAAGAAACTCTCGATCCCCTGATTCGCCAATACACCCAAAACTGGGAACTGGGGCGCATGGCGTCTATCGACCGCTGTGTGCTTCGCCTGGCGGCCTTCGAGCTCCTTTATGAAACCGACACGCCCATCAGCGTGATCATCAACGAAGCCGTGGAAATCGCCAAAAAATTCTCCACGGCTGAGTCCGGCAAGTTTGTAAACGGGATCTTGGATAACTTAAAGGTCGAGCGCCGCACGTGAACGGCTTGATTTTTCAAGCCAATTAGATAGTATCCCCGCTAATGGACCGCGCCGAAGCCAAAAAAAATATTGAACAAGTCCGCGAGACGCTTCGCCTCCACGACTATAAATACTACGTCCTCGCCCAGCCGGAAATTACCGACCAAGACTACGACCGCCTTTATCGCGAGCTCGTCTCCCTTGAGAAACAATTTCCTGAATTCGTCAGTTCGGATTCGCCTACCCAGCGCGTGGGGAGCTCCTTGGATGGCGCCTTCCCGACGGTCAAACACCGGGTCGCCATGCTGTCGCTGGATAACATGTTCAACGAAAACGAAGCATTGGAGTGGGACGACCGTTTGCGCGCCGCGCTTACGGACGTGCCCCAATTCAATTATGTCGTAGAACCTAAAATCGACGGGGTTAGTTTGTCGCTGATTTATGAAAACGGCAAGCTGGCGCGAGGGGTGACGCGGGGGGATGGGGAAAACGGCGAAGACATTACTCAAAATATTCGAACAATGCGTTCGATCCCGCTTCGTCTTCGTGCGCCGTTCCCGAAATTTTTAGATGTCCGAGGCGAAGTTTATATGACCAAAAAGGATTTCGCGCGGCTTAACGCGGATTGTGAAAAGCGCGGCGCGGAAACCTTTGCCAATCCTCGCAACGCCTCCGCGGGCTCCCTGCGTCAAAAAGACCCCGCCATCACCTCCGAACGACCGCTACGCTTCCTGGCTCATTCCTTTGGCGCCGCGGAGGGGGGAATAACATGGGAAAACCATTACGACTTTTTAAAAGCCTGCGCGGCGATGGGGATCTCCACACCGCCTCTTGTGGCGCGGGCTGATACCATCATGGAATGCATGCGGCACTGCCGGATGCTGGAACGCGAGCGCGATTCGTTGGACTACGATATTGACGGCGCCGTGATCAAAGTAAATTCCTTTGCGCTGCGCGCGCGGGCCGGCTTTACGCATAAATCGCCGCGCTGGGCCGTCGCTTATAAATTTGCCGCGCAGAAGGGCGAATCGCAAGTGCTCGACATCGTGCCGTCGGTCGGGCGCACCGGCATTATCACGCCGGTGGCGAAACTTAAGCCCGTTTCCATCGGAGGCGTGACGATTTCCAATGCCTCGCTTTACAATTTTGATGAGATTAAGCGGTTGGACGTTAAGATCGGTGATTTTGTTATTGTCCAGCGTGCCGGTGACGTGATTCCAAAAGTGCTTAAAGTCCTGGTGGACAAGCGGCTCGTTTCGAAAGTCAAAAACTTCCGCGTTCCCGAACGCTGCCCGGCTTGTGAAGGGCCCATCACCAAAGAAAATGAAATTGAAGTGGCTTACCGCTGCAGCAACCCGGGCTGTCCTGAGCAGCTGGCGCGATCGCTGGTTCATTTTGCCGCGCGTGACGCCATGGACATTGAAGGTTTGGGCGAGGTGGCCGTTCAGCAGCTCGTGGCGCGCCAACTGGTCGAAGACCTGGCCGATGTGTATTTTTTAGAGCGTCGAGAACTTTTAAAGCTTGATTTGTTCGCGGACAAAAAAGCAGATAATCTTTTAAAGGCGCTCGAGAAAAGCAAAACGCGACCTTTGTCGCGCCTCATTTACGGGCTGGGGATTCGCCATGTGGGTGAAAAAGCGGCACGGACACTGGCGGAAAAATTCCTGACCATGGAGGCGCTCTCATCCGCCAAAGAAGCGGACCTTAAATCCATACATGAAATTGGGCCGGTGATGGCCCTGGCAATGGCGACATTTTTTAAGTTGGAAACCACTCAGGCGCTCCTTCGAAAGTTCAAGCGCGCCGGCCTGAAGATGAAAGAAGAGGTCCCTGAACGCAAAGGGCCGCAGTTGCTGGCGGGAAAAACAGTGGTATTCACTGGGGAACTCGAAGAGCTCAGCCGCGCTCAAGCGGAGCAAAAAGTCCGCGAGTTAGGCGGCAGCGCCACCGGCAGCGTCTCCGCCAAAACCGATTATGTGGTGGCCGGCAAAGCCGCCGGCTCCAAACTCACCAAAGCCCAGAAGCTAGGGATTAAAATACTGTCTGAAAAGCAGTTCCTCTCGCAGTTCGTCTTCCGCAAAAACTAGAGTAAAATACGCGTCGTTGATATCTTGCAGTTCCGGAGGCGACTATGTCTCGCGAACGACGAAATGAGGCTCGCACGCATTCTAAAATCCCTTTGGATCTTTATGATTTAAAGGGGCGCATGGTGGTGGGAGAAGCGGAGTGCATCAACCTCTCCGAGACAGGCGCACAGTTTCAAAGCCGGATGCCGCTGAAGAAGCAGGCTAAAGTGCGCATGCATGTGGCCTCCGGAGGGAAAACGTCGCCGCTTGAGCTCGCCGGAAAAGTGGTCTGGACTAAGCGCAAGCCGCGCGGATTTACCTATGGGGTTGAATTTTTACGGTCTTGGACGCCTAAACCCGCCTCCAACTAACCTTTAAGCAGGAGAATCGTATGCCCGTCAAAAAACGCGCGCTCATCAGCGTGACCGATAAAGCAGGGGTGGTCGAATTTGCCCACGAATTGGTCGGCTTGGGTTTTGAAATTGTATCGACCGGTGGAACATCCAAAAAACTAATCCAAGGCGAAATTCCAACCCGCGAAGTTGAAACGCTGACCGGATTTCCGGAAATATTGGATGGCCGCGTTAAAACGCTTCACCCGAAAATTTTCGGCGCCTTATTGGCGGTCCGTGAGAATCCACGTCATCAGCGTGACCTGACGACCCATGCCATCGATACGATCGATTTGGTCGTCGTTAATTTATATCCGTTCGAGAAAGTGGTGGCGGACCACGCTCTGGATGAAAAGGAACTCCTGGAATATATCGATATTGGAGGCGTCACCCTGCTCCGGGCAGCGGCTAAAAATTTTCACGACGTCGCCATTGTTTGCGACCCCGCCGACTATCCCAAAGTGCTCACCGAGCTTACTCAAGGCCAAGGACGGTTGTCCCTTGAGACGCGGCGCCGATTAGCGGGCAAAGCGTATGCGCACACGGCCCGCTATGACGCGGTGATCTCCTCTTATTTTCGCGAGCGCAGCTTAGAAGCCGATATTTTTCCAGAGGAGATGACCGTAGGGCTTCGAAAAATGCAGTCTCTTCGCTACGGTGAAAACCCCCACCAAAAAGCCGCGCTCTACCAGGAAACTGGTGCTCGCAGCGTGGACTGGGGCATCGTCACAGCCAAAAAATTGCAAGGAAAAGAGCTTTCCTATAACAACTATCTTGATTTGGAATCGGCGTGGAACCTGGTCCATGAGTTCTCGGAAACGGCGGCCGTCATCGTTAAGCACAATACGCCCTCCGGGGTGGCGCAGGCGACGCGGCCCGTGGAAGCCTACCGGCTGGCCTTGGCCTGCGACCCGATCAGCGCTTTTGGAGGCATCGCGGCGTTTAACAAGGAAGTGGATGGGGAAACGGCGGAAGAGATGGCCAAGATCTTTTTGGAGTGCATCATCGCTCCAGGTTTTAGACCTGAAGCCATGGAGGTGTTTAAAAAAAAGGAAAACCTTCGCGTGCTTCAACTTCCCGGCCGCATTAATTCCGCCGCCCGTGAGTTTGATGTGCGCCGTGTCTCGGGCGGGCTGTTAGTGCAGGAGAAAGATTTGGGTGTAACAGCCGAGCGGCGTGTGGTGACTAAACGGTCTCCTTCCCCGGAGGAAATAGTCTCGCTGGATTTCGGGTGGCGCGTGGCTAAACATGTCAAGTCGAATGCAATTGTCCTGTCCCGCGGTCTTCAAACCCTAGGCATCGGCGCCGGTCAAATGTCGCGCATCGATTCCATGAAGCTGGCATGGATGAAAATGAATCAACAGCAGCCTCTTATCTTGGGCAGTCAGCGTCCGCTGGTCATGGCCTCCGACGCCTTTTTCCCATTCCGCGATACCGTGGATGAGGCGTCTAAACTCGGCGTATCCGCCATCATTCAGCCGGGCGGCTCCATGCGCGATGCGGATTCGATTGCCGCCGCCAACGAATACAACATGGCCATGGTCTTTACAGGCATGCGCCACTTCCGCCATTGAAGCCCACCATCGCCATCGTCGGCGTGGGGTTGATCGGAGGGTCGCTGGGGCAGGCGCTGCGTCATAAAGGCTACCGTGTCATCGGCATCGGTCGCCGGAGGTCGTCCCTACAAGCGGCGAAGAAAGTGGGGGCCGTCGATTCTTATTCAACGGGATGGCACGCGGTGCGTGATGCCGACGGAGTCGTGCTTTGCGCGCCGGTGGGGACACTCATTTCATTGGCCAAAAAGATTCTTCCGCACATGAAGCGCGGTGCCTGGTTGACCGATGCGGGGAGCGTCAAAAAGTCGTTCGTCCAAGCGATAGGACCGCTCGCCAAGCGTCAGGGCGTCCTCTTTTGCGGGTCGCACCCTTTGGCTGGATCGCACCAAACAGGCGTAAAGGCCTCCAGGGCGGATTTATTTAATAAAGCCGTATGTGTGATCGTTCCGGCGCAAGATCGAACGTTAAAACCCATATTCCGCTTTTGGAAAGAGGTCGGCGCTTGTCCCTTGATCATGACGGCCGAGGCGCATGATAAGGCCTTGGCGCTTACGAGCCACCTGCCGCATTTAATCGCGCATGCGTTGGTTCAATCGGTCATGCCTCGCGCGGATCGGGCAAGCCTTAAACATTTAATGGCCGGCTCTTTTCGCGACGTCACGCGAGTGGCCTCTTCCGATCCCAACCAATGGGCTCAGATTTTTGACGCCAATGCGAAAGAAGTCCGCCGGGCCGCCTCCATTTTTTCGAAGGTGTTCGCGCGCTTGACCGCGCAGGTCGGCCGTCCTTCGATCACCGTCTCGCTTTCGCGGTCCCAGCGTTTCCGCCGTCCCTTGTTTGCCTCTCCATCTTAAGCGCGTGAATTCCAAAATCGTATCGCCGGCCAAAACACTTGCGGGGACCGTTGAAGTCCCCGGCGATAAATCCATTTCGCACCGCGCGGCCATTTTGGGCGGCCTCTCTAACCGCGCATGCAGCATCGAAAATTTTTTAGTGGCAGAAGATTGTCTTTGCACGCTTAAGGCCTTCGAAGCGATGGGAATTGCGGTCGAACGAAACGGCCCGCGCGTTCGCCTTCAAGGCCAAGGACTCGATGGGCTGCGCGCTCCCAAAAACCCGCTATGGTGCGGCAATTCCGGGACCACCGCTCGCCTCTTGATGGGGGTTCTCACGGGCCAGCCTTTTGACGTCCGCTTGGAAGGCGACGCGTCGCTTTCCAAGCGACCCATGGACCGCGTGATCAAGCCGTTGTCCGATATGGGCGCTTTTTTTCTGGATGGGTCGACGCTTCCGCTTCGCATGCATGGCACACGTTCTGTGCGTTCAATTCGTTATAAAAGTCCTGTGGCCAGCGCGCAGGTGAAGTCGGCTCTCTTGCTAGCGGGGCTTTATGCCTCGGGGACAACGGAGGTGGAAGAGCCCTCTCTTTCGCGCGATCATACCGAGCGAATGCTGCGCGCGTGCGGCGTGAGCGTCGTCAGCGACCCCGGCAAAGTAAGTGTGCAGGGAACGGCGATCGTGCGTGCGCATGAATTAAGCGTGCCCGGCGATCTGTCGAGCGCCGCCTTTTTATGGGCCGCGGGGCTGCTTCTATCACCCCAGGGCATCGTCATTCGCGGCGTGGGTGTCAATCCAACACGCACAGGTTTTTTAGACGCGGTCCACGCGATGGGGGGACACATGCGGCAGATGGCGGCCACGCAGTCCTCCGGGGAGCCTGCGGCCGATGTCGAGGCCAAAAAATCCTTGCTTAAGGGCGCTTCTTTCGGGGGCGATTGGGTGCCGCGCGCGATCGATGAAATTCCAATTTTAACGGTATTGGCGACGCAAGCGCACGGGCGTACGGAAATTTCTGATGCTAAAGAATTACGCGTGAAAGAGTCGGACCGGATTGCCAAACTCTATGAAGAATTGTCCAAGATGGGCGCGCATCTAACGGAGAAGCCAGACGGTTTGATCGTTGAAGGCCCCACGACGCTTAAGGGGGCGGTGGTCCGCAGTCACGGTGATCACCGTTTAGCCATGTCCTTGGCGGTGGCCGCACTGGTGGCCGAAGGCGACACCGTCATCGAGGACGTGGGTTGTGTGAATACCTCGTTCCCTAATTTCTGGACATTGCTTGACGAGCTTCGCGGCGCATGAGTAGCCCACTGGATTTAAACCCGGCATATTCGCCATTTCTCTACCGTTGGGGTCAGTTTTTTATTTCCCATATTTCTCATCTTTTTTGGGGCTTACGCGTCAGCGGTAAAGAAAACATACCTCCGCTTGGACAGGGTGCTATTTTGGCCGCCAATCACCGGTCGTTGCTGGACCCGCCCCTTGTCGGGTGCGAGCTTGCTTTTCCGATTTTTTATTTCGCCAAAGCCGAGCTGTTTGATATTCCGCTCTTAGGCTGGTATATCCGGCGAGTCAATTCCTTTCCAGTAAGCCGCATGGACCATGATGTGGGCGCGTTTAAAATGGCACTTCGCGTATTGCAGCGAAAGGAAAAACTATTACTGTTTCCGGAAGGCGGACGGCGGCTGGACCCTACGCGCCAATTTAAAGCCAAGGCGGGCGTTGGACTATTGGCGGGAAAAGCTCAAGTGCCAGTAATTCCTGTTGGCATTATCGGGTCCGACCGGCTAGGAAAGTGCGCTCAGTTAGAAGTTCGCTTTGGACGCCCCCTGCCGCCCCCGTCGCCTGAAGAGACCGATTATCAGCATTACAGCGATTCCGTCATGCAGCGCGTTAAGGAGCTTTGCCATGTCTGAGAAGAATATTTTGAAACTTTTAATTTACGGGCAGGCGTTTTTGCTGTTTGTCGTATTGCTCCTGCCAAGCCTCATCCGCTGGTTGGCCTGGCCTTTGGGGAAGGCGCTTTATGCGCTTTTGGCCATTGTTTGCGTCGCGCTGGGCGTGGCGCTCCACCAGGCTCTCCTCCGACTGGAATAAGCTATACTTCTCGAGCATGACCGAAGATAAATTAGCGATGGAAGACATGTCCATGGGTGAGCTTTTGGCCTCGATGCCGGAGCGCATCTTAAGCGGAACGATTGTGCAGGCGCGGGTTCTTGGGAAAAATGCGGATGGTGTGCTCGTGGATATTGGCCTTAAGATGGAAGGCCTCATCCCTAAGGCTGAATTTCCTCAATTCGATACGGGCCCGCTTCCTTTCAAAGAGGGTGAGACAATATCTGTTCTGGTGCGCCGGATTGAAGGGCACGACCAACACCATAAAATTTCTTGGAAGGCCGCACGCGAATTGGGCTCGTGGGACAAATTAATCGCAGCCCACCAAGGCCAAACGCCGGTTGAAGGCACGATTACCCGCAAGGTTAAAGGGGGATATGTGGTGGATATTGGCGCCGATGCCTTCCTGCCTGGATCGCAATTGGATTTGCGTCCTCGCCACGATGGAGACGCCTGGGTGGGCAAGAAGTTTTCTTTCGTGATTACCGAGCTTGACCGCGCCAAGTCAAACGTGGTGGTATCACGCCGTAAGTTGCTTGAACGCGACCGTCAGAAACAACGCGAAACGACGCTATCTACTATTGCGGAGGGCCAAACGGTCGCCGGTACGGTGACCAGTACAACGGCCTTCGGCGCGTTTATTGATATTGGTGGCATCGAAGGATTGCTCCATATCTCGGATCTGGCTTGGAAGCGTCCGGACAAACCCGAGCACGTGCTGAAGGTGGGCGACACCATTCAGGTGAAAGTGTTAAAGCACGATGCGTCGACCCATCGAATTTCGCTCGGCCTCAAACAACTTCTCCCACATCCCTGGGAAAGTGTTAAAGCCAATTATGCCGTAGGCTCTACGATTACCGGTAAAGTGACCAGCCTAACGACGTTTGGCGCCTTCGTCGAACTCGAGCCTGGCGTCGAAGGGCTTATCCATATCAGCGAAATGTCCTGGAAGGAACGCCTGGCCAAGCCGCAAGATATTTTAAAAGTGGGGCAAGAGGTGTCGGCCAAAGTGTTGTTGGTGGACCCTGCCAAAGAAAAGTTATCGCTTTCGCTTAAACGCATGGGACAAAGTCCTTGGGATTTGGTTAAGAAAAACCATCCCATCGGTAGCCGCGTAAAAGGTCCTGTCACCCATGTCACAAACTTTGGCGCTTTTGTCATGCTTCCGGAAGGCGTGGAAGGTTTGCTTCACGTGTCGGATATGTCGTGGATACAAAAGGTTCAAGCGCCCACGGACGTTGTGAAGGTGGGAGAAGAAGTAGAAGTGGTGGTCATGGATATCAAAGCAGAAGCAGAAAAAGTGACGCTTTCGCTTAAAGCGGCGCAGCCGGATCCGCTGAGCACCAAGCGCGTGGGCGATGCGGTTACGGGACGGGTGACGTCGGCCAGCGACGTGGGCATCACCGTAGACCTGGGGCAAGGCCTGGAAGGCTTTGTGCGCCGCCAGGAGATGGCTGCCGATGCAGAGCGCAACCCCATTAAACCGGCGGTGGGGGAAGAAATAACGGCTAAAATTCTACGAGTGGACGTCCGTGAACGTAAAATCGATTTGTCGGTGCGCAAATATGACCGCGAGGAAGAGCGCCAAATGATGAAGCGCTACGGCGGTCAAAACCAGCAGCCTTTGACGTTAGGTCAAGTTCTCGTTGATCCAAGCGCTGAAGGGGAATAAAAAAGCCCTCGCTATTATTGCGTCGGCCGCAGCGGGCCTGTGCGCAATCACTTGGAAGCAATACCGCTCGTTAAGCGCTCCTTCCACCGATAACGTTTTTGAAAAGACCTCCCCTGCCCTAGCGGGCGCTCAAGCCGCTACCCTTAAGAGCCATGTAGAATCAAATCCTGAGGATTTCAACGCCTGGGCGCGTCTAGGCATTGCCTATTTTCATAAGGGACCGGACGACTATCCCCTTGGCCTTAATGCTTTAGAGAAGGCGCGCGCTTTGGGCGCGGTGAGTGAAGCCCTGTTTTATTACGCCGGGGTTATGTATGACGAACTTGGTCTTTTGGATTACGCGATTAATGAATTAGAAAAGTTTAATCGCCATCGCCCTGGTCTTTTTGAGGTTCAGGTCCGTTTGGCGAACTTGTATCTGCGGCGCAAAGATTTGGATAAGGCCGAATCTCTTTATAGGGATCTGTTGAGGCGTGATTCGAAGGACCCGACTTTGTGGTTTAACTACGCCATGGTTCAAAAAGAGCGTTCCGATGGGCCGGGCGCTCTGGCTTCTTTGGAAAAAGTACGACAGTTGGCTGGCCAGTTGCCCCCTGAAGGTCTTTTGCAAGAGTCAGAAATCCGTAAAAAGCTCCCCCAACCGCCAAAATAGCTGATTTTTCGTATTTTTCTCGACGGTAGACCTCCAATTCTTCGATTTTAGGGGGGTATTTCCGGATTTGGAGCCTCCTGTACCCCTGCATTTCTCGGGAGTGATACATTTCCATATTCATTAGGACTCTTACTTAGGCGTGACCTTTCTTCGGATTAAGCGGCTGGAATTTTCCTTTATGGTCTTTTCGCAAGTCGTTGAATCGTCGGTTGGCTAAGTGCGGATCCGGACTCTTTAACGGACAATACTGGGTCCCGGGCTTGCGCCGTGCACGCCTTTTGACTGCCAATTATAAATCTTTAAAGTGGTTTCGAGTCAGAGTGCTAATCTCGACGAACATCAGCGCAATTTGCGATAAAACGAACAGTAACTTTAACTTTAAATCATCGACGGCGGACCAGCATTAATGAAGCATAATTTAACTTATCGGAAGCAATAAAAGGGGCTATAAGGGGGATAAAAAGGCAAGATTACACTCGTCTATCGATCAAAAAAAGAATGCTTTTAAGACAATTCTGAAGCGTTCTAAATCGACCAGTTTTCTGAAAAGACGTCTGCGGTGGGATATGGAAGTGAAATGGTGCTATCCATTGGCCAGCGTTCAAGTTCCAAACCGTCTTGTTGAACGGTTATAAAGAATTCGAGCGGAGCCGGGGTGTCCCCTAAACTCGCCAGCGGTATGGCCGTTTCGGCGATTTTGTCGATTATGGGACGAAGGGTAACAACTGTTTTACGTGGACTTAAGAAAGTGACTTCAAAGGCGGTCTTTTGCTTCTCAAGCTTCTCGCGTATAAGCGGAGCCGTAAAATCGAAGCGTAGGTAGAGGTTTTGAAGGTCGTAGCCATAATAAATTGTTTGGATCATGTTCTCGGAGCGGTGCATCGTTCCTGTCCCACCGGTTTCGGTATGGTAATACCCTGCAGCGCGCCATTCAAAATAGTTGGTGATACGCCCGTCGATTGTAGGCGAGATGTAGTCCACCGGCGCTTCCCGAGGCGAGCTCCGGCGTTTGGCTTTGATTGCCAGGTGCAAATCTTCGGGCGGTTTAACCCCCACGGCCAGGTAAACGTTCATCAGATGCTTTCTAAAGAGAAAATCAAAAAGGTCATCGTTGGCGGAAGAATGATCGTCCCCGTACCACCAGCACCAGTCGCTCCCCTCCGCAATGTAGATGGATTCCCAAGCCAGTCGGGCCGCCTCCGTTTCGCGAAGCGCCGGGTTTTCGGCTAAATGATGGACTAAAAATTCCCGTGTTCGGCTTAACAAGTCCCAAGCTTTGTTATCTTCCCGGTGACCTATCCAGATTGCGAAATTGGCGTTAATCCAGGAACCCGACCACAGCGTGGACAACGTTATGGCTTGCGCCCCGTGCGATTCCAAGAAAGCACTGCCTAAAACGGTTTGCAGTTCGGGAGTTGTCGAAAGGCGACGATAGAGTTCACGCAGGAAAGGCAGCCCGTCTTGACGGTAATATTCCCAGCAGTTTTCCCCATCTAAAATAACCGGCACCACTTTCGAGGCCAGTGATGCCGGGTCTTGTCGGCGCAATCTTTCGCGAATACCTAATAGTTTTCCAATGAAATCATCCACGGCATGTTGTACGTCCCAGCCCGTATAGACAAACCCGATGGCATCCGACAGTTCGTGGTCACGAAATAAAAAGTGAATGCTTTTATCTCCGATTTGAACCCGATATGGCCGGTATAAATCATCACGGAGAAACGCCTTGGGCGAGAATGAGCGGGCCAGAACGGCCTCATCGGTGGCAACCCAGCGCACACCCTCTTCGGCAAATAGGCGAGCCACCTTTTCTGATACTGACCCCTCCGACGGCCACATGCCCTTGGGACGCCGCCCGAAAACCTTTTCATGGTGGTCGAGCGCGCGACGAATTTGATGGCGCGCGTCTTCTTCATGAGTAAAGCGGCTCGCCGGCAATGGACTATCTGGCATTGCCATACGGGCGGCATCCGTATCGCAAAGGAGGGGTAGGATCGGGTGATAGAACGGGGTCGCGGTAATTTCAAGCTGGCCTTTTTCCTGCAGTTCTTTGTGCTTGGAGGCGATTTGACCGCAGATCCACAGGTGTTTATCGAGAAGGTAATTTTTTTCCTCTTCCGTGAAGGATTTCCCCTTTTTAAAAAGAGCGTCCACGCGCGAGTCTTTTTCACGCCAGAGAGGGTCGGTCCAAGCCAGGTTAAACCACGTCTGCAAATCCCGCCAATCCTGCTCTTTAAAGTAACCCACGGCCCGTGCCAAATGCTCGGCCGAGACGCAGCGGCCTCGTTTGTCCAAAAGTTCTTTGTAGCGCGGGTGGGGGTCAACCATATTCTCCCAATGCGCCATAAAGAAATTCTCAAGAAGAAAGAGGTGGTCGTCTGACGTTAAGGCCCCGGCCGGGCAGCGCGAGACTTCCAGAAAGCGGTCCTGTGCGCGCCCCTGGGCATAATCATCAAGTTGGATCAGGAGAGAGGGAACAAGGTTAATGTTTAACCGTATCGCTGGAAATTCATCCAAAAGGGCGGCCATGTCATAGTAATCCTTGGCGGCGTGGAGGCGGACCCAGGGCATTTCATACCGGTTGGCGATGGGGTCTTTGTAGTAAGGCTGATGTTGGTGCCAAAGGAAGAGGACGGAAAGAGGAGGTGCTTCTGGCGGCACGACGTTAGAAACGACCGACAGCCTCGATCATGTAACGATGGGCTTTGTCGCGTGTCGCATAGGCTTTTCCGGGAGAAAAAAACGAGGCTCCAGCTCGAAAACTTAAATAATTGGTGTAGGCAAACCCGATTCCGATATCCATTTCAGTACCCAAAGAGGACTCGCTGCTGGTCACGGGAAAGTTGGATCCCGGCGATTCTTGGGCATCATAGACGTAATAATCGAACCCAATGGAGATTAGCGCCGTGGGGTGGGCCGTTAAGCCGGCACCAATCACACGGATACCGGAATAGCCAGGAGGCAGCCCAGACGTGGTGGGGCTCGATGCCCCGGCATTGTACCGGGCTGAAGGCAAAGCGTCATAAAGGGAAGCGCCATAGAACTCCCCAAACCCGCTTCGCTCCAAGCCGTCAAACCGGTGCCCGAAACTTGGGCGAAAGGAAGAATCGGTCCCCCCACCCGAGTCCCCGCTGGCTTGGCCAAAAAGACCGTGGATTTCGATGGGGCCGTATTTGCTGAAGCGTGTGTACAAACCGCCGGAGACTAAAAAAGCATATCCGCCAAGATCCACGCTGCCCAGCGTCGCGCTCGAACGGTCTACCGACCCTCGTTGGAGAGCCAACTCCGCTTTATAAAAGCCGCCTTCCAGCAAGCGACCTTCCGCGCGGATGTCAAAAAAGTTGCGCGTGATTTTAGTGGCCCTGAAATCCGTCGCCGCATCGAACCCGCGGTTCGTATCCCAGCGGTTTTCAGAAGGCCGAATATATAGGGTTGAACCCGAAGCATCGCGTTCCATGACCCAGGACGTTTGGATTCGTAAGGTGCGAAATGGCTTGGTCAGTTCTAAGCCATAAATATCTTTGTCGGCATGGCCGCTGATGGAATCACCCGCTTTAAAGGTGAAGGCGTCAGCCGAGAGGCCGTAAAACGGCAATCGGCTCTGCAGACGTAGGCCTGTCAACCCCAGGTCGTCATCCGCCAAAATTAAACCATCGCCCAGAATCATGGGTTGCCGTCCAACGGTCAGGTCGACCGGTTGGTCGTAGAGGCGAGTAACTTTGAAATACGCGTTTTGTACCCAAGGGGTAAAGTGCGTGTTGGGGTAACGACCTGCCGTTGCATCCACTGTGGGGCTTAATGCGGTGGCCGAAGACCCTACCACATCAATGGCCTGAAGCCGCAGCATCATTTCAATATTGGGTGAAAAACGCCCGCCGATGTGGGCCTGCGCTCGCTGCGAGTAATACGAAAAATCTTGATTGGGGGTCGCACCGAAATCCGCGTTGGAATAAGACATACCGCGGAGACGATAGTTGGTGCCGATGTCTAATACGGAACCGGCGTGAGCGGCGGCAGATAAGAGCAGCAAAATGAAAAACTTTCGCATCGGCGGTGATTATAAACAAAAACCCCCGGTTGCCATAAGGCAACCGGGGGTTTGCTCAGACAGTATTTTTAGAACTTTATTTTGACGTCTGCGCCGAGTCGAGTCACCGGAGACCGCGCGCCGCCGCCATCGATGTTATCGATCGCGTCGCCGACCTGGAAGGTCGCGGCGGATACTTCGAAGCTCACGTTGTCCGAGTGCGGATACGAGAGCACGAGGTCATATTCCGTTCCAGCGCTGGTTCCGACGTTGCCTAGGTTCGCATCGTACTGAAAGCGATACCACGCCAAGTCGAGGCCGACCTTCGTCTTCGGGCAAGTGATGCCCACAGCGGCATCAAACACCTTCAGGTTGCTCAAGCCGGGGCCGTTCACGCTGTTAAGCGTTGACGGGCCAGACCCGGCGGAGTGTTGCCCCCAGATGATGCCGAAGCGGCGACCCGGAGCAATCGCCCGGAAGTTGTCGGAACCACGACCGTATTCCGCGCGCGCGCGCAACGGCATTTCACCCAAGGTATGGCCGAATTTAAGCCCGATAAAGTACGCGCTTCCATCATAGCCCGGTTGGTTGGCCAGCGAGTGGTTTCGGCCTCCGTTAGCAATTCCTTCGGCTTCGTAGGACAATCCTGCGAGCACGTCTCCATGCAGTCGCGCACCGTACACGTTCAGGGTATCGTTGCCTGTGGCACCGGCGCCTTTGATCTTTCGCGTGAAATAATAGGCAGCCAGGTTTCCCTTCGGAACTACGCGATCTGTTCCGATTTCAGCTCCGAACACATCCGTGTCGTTGTTGGAGTTGGTGGGGCCAGAAGGAGCAGTAGCCGAGGTGGCCGTTCCTTCATTGGTTTTGCCGAAGACCGCCATGATCGTCGCCAGATCTCCGATGGACGTATCCGCGCGGAAGGCGTCGATCGATCCGACCGACAATACATCATCGTTGTTCGGGTTGAATTGCAGGACTAGGCTGTTTGGATCGCCAATAAATTGGCGGCCGATGGTTAAATCGACATGGTTAAAGACTTTGTCGATTTTGACATTGGCGTTATCCAGTGCCAGAGCGGTTTGGACGCTATTGGCGTTTTCTACGGCTTGTCCGTGAAGGCGGTTGTTCTTGCGCAAAACGACGCGCGCATGCACGTCGTCGAGAAGATCAAACGATCCTCCGACAAGGATACGGGTGCGTGATTCGCTGCGGTAATCGTCCGCCGCGCCGCTGCGATCGGTTTCATTGTCAATTCCAAATGAACGGACCTGGATGCTGCCATCAGTTTTGAAGTTTTTGAGTAACTCCGCACGGCCTGGTAATGAAACGGTGACGGCCAGGGCCAGCGAGAGAATAAGGCTGGAGAGGTGCTTCATGTAGTTCCCCCTTTATCTTCGTTGAATTCAGGCCGCTACGCTGCAGGCCCGTTTAGACTACAAGTGCGGCGGAATCGTAGACAACTTTCACAAAGGTGTCAATAAAACGTCACGAATTTGTCGTGTGGAAGGGTTATCGCGCGGGGGCGCGGCTGGCCTGCCTGCCGGGAGGCAGGGCCTGCAAAAGATCCTGCCAGGGGTTTTGCGGATACAAAAGTGAAAATCGCTCGTACAGCCCTTGAACGCCAGTCGCATCGCCACCTTTTTCGGCCAAGTGAGCTTGTGACCACAACACGCTTCCGGCCAAAAAATGATCGGGGTACCTATCAAGGAAGGCTTGCGCGGCGGCTTTGGCTTGCGGAATATGCCCGGCGGCATCTTCCGCATTAACCTGGGCCGCCATCGCCAGTGGGCGAAGCGGTGCCGGGTTGGCAGAAACGGCCAAGTCCGAATATATCTGAGATGCGCCGGCGTAATCCGTGGTCTTCATTAAAAGATCGGCTTTTATAAATTTGGCATAGGATGCCGCCGCCGTGCCGGTGAACCGCGATTCCCATTCGTTTACGCTTTTTAAAGCCTCCTGTGTGCGACCCTGCATGATGTGCCCTTGAACCGTGCCGAGTTGATTCCAGGCATCTTCATTCATCTGTGCGCGGTTTCGAAGAACCAATATGCCCACCACCACCGTCACCACGGTCACGCCCAAAACCGCCCACGCCCGTTCTTGGTTCGAGGCGATCCACAAAATGGCGGCTTGAATGGCTTTTTCCAATCTCGCAAAAACGGAACGCTTGGGTGTGTTCATAAATTTCCTCATCAAGAGATTGCCCCCAGCCGGAATCGAACCAGCATCTGCTCCTTAGGACGGAGTAGCACTATCCATTGTGCTATGGAGGCGAAAATTAGGCGTATCCTACCGTTCTTCAGTTGGTGTCGTCAAAGAGGAGCGTTGTAAATTACTTGAGGGCAGCGGTCTTTAGGCATCGGATTTTGGGCCGTAAAGCTGGACCAACCCTCGCAGCGGTGTTTCCAGAGCCAGGACTTGCGACCGCAAAGCAGCCGAGAGTTTCCGGTATAAAGGATGTGCCATAGATCGTAATCGCCGTGGCAGCGAATTCTCATTCCAGACATTTTGACATCGGCGACTGCGCGAAAACTTTTTTGGCCGGATCATCGGAATCAACAGCCAGTGCCTCGTGAGATTGAGCGGTGCGCTGGCCCAATAGGGCGGCGCCGGTTAAATGCGGCCACAGCAGATCGCGCGCGAGGGCGACCTCAAAAAACCGCTGCACGGCGGTTAACGTTAAATCCCAAGCTGTTCCTTGATTGGCAACGTATCGGTGGATAACAGCTACGGTTAAGGGCTCCCCTTTCGTCGGCTGAAATTCCAGATCGCCGGTCAACACTGGCGTCGCGCTAAACTTGGCCTTGGTTGTTAAAAACTGCCCCATCTCCACTTCCGGATGAAGTCCGCTTTGGAGTCGGCGGTAAAACTTTAAAACCGACGTCTCCTCTAACCGGTCATGCACCGTTTTGACAACGTCGGAGAAATAGGGTTACGTTGAAAAAGGGTTAGCTGCTTTTGGCCATAGGTTGGCGCGCGAAGGTGTTAAATTCGAGATTTTTAAGGGTCCGGTCCATCGCCAAATAGCCCACGATTAAGGCGAGAAGACATCCCGTAAAATACCCATAGCCCAAGGTGGCAAACCCATGATGAAGGGTCCAATAAGTTAAGCCTCCAACGCCCAAGGCAAAAACAAAACTGAGCCGCAAGGCTTCCCCTTGGCGGTCGAAATAAAGGAGAAAAATCAAAAACACGTAGCTTAAACTTTGCAGGAAAGCGCCTAGAATGCTGATGCGTAAAAGCGGCGCCTGTGCCGGGTCTAAATGCAGCCATACGGTCAAGCGGCCGGAAAACACCAAGGCCAATAGGGTGGCGGCTCCCTGGTAGTGTAGCAAGCTTTCCAAACCACCTCGAACGGTGCGTTTGATGTGTTCCTTGGCCAAATGGATTGAACGCAGCGGTTGCTTGGCAATGGCGTCGCGGTAGAAGGCGGCATATTTTTCATAGAACTCCGTTTCAATGTGAACTATAAACAGGGTGATGGTGGGCAGCATCGTGAGCTGAGCAAAAAAAAGAGCCGTGTCATAAAACGGGCATACATAAAAACCATTGACGTTCAAACGGTATGGCGAGGTCCAGAAAATTCCCTTGTCGATCCATATACCCAGGTTGTAAAAAAGGCCGATGCCCAAGAGCCGCCAGTGGGATTTCCAACTTTTGATGAATTCGAAACTCACCCCGGTTTCCGATCCAAGTTCCTTAAAAAGCCTAAAAGCCAAAGCGCCTACCGTCAGCAACTGTCCCGCTAAAAACCCTAAAAGCCTGGCCCCGAGCCCGGCGCTTTCGGCGACGCCAAAAGCCATGATCCAGCCTCCGACGGCCCCCCCGAGAAACGCCCAAACGATGGCGCCATAATCATGGAGGAGGCTTAAGTACGCCATCATCACCCAAAGCACGGTGAGGGTAAAGTAAAGGAGCAAGGCTAAGAATTTGACGAACGCATGAAGGGGCATGCCATAGAGAAACCAATAGCCGCTGATGGCGGCGATTGGCAAAAGAATCAGCAAAAACCCGTTCAGCGAGGGCAGTAATTGGTCTTCACGCTTCACATAAACTTGATCGGCGAGGAAACGGGTGAACGCCATCGTAAAAACGCCAGTCAGAAGGAAGGAGGCCGCCATTGCATAGGAAACGATGCAAAAGAGTGTGGCGCGGTCGACATCATCCATCCGCCCGGGGTTCCACAAGCTGATGACAAAAAGGTTGACCATCGTGATAATCCACGGGCCCGAGGCAATCAGCGAAGAACTAACGTAAACCTGGAGACTAGACCAAAAAGTTTCTTGGCGGGCGAGTTCCCGTAAACGAAATCCGATGCCGGCCATTTAGTTGCTGGAATTACCCCAATGGCGCTTAATAAACCCCTCGCGTCCAGAACCTGCGCGATAGGCTTTGTAGCGCAGTGGGTTTTTGTTGGCGTAATTTTGGTGGTAGTCTTCAGCCGGATAGAAAAAAGAAGCACTCTCAACCGTCGTGACGATAGGCTTCACAAACTTTTTTGAGGCGACCAAGTCGGCTTTGGATTGTTCCGCTAACCGTTTTTGTTCTTCGTTGTGGTAAAAAACGACCGTGCGATACTGCCGGCCGATGTCGGCAAATTGGCCGTCGATCTGGGTGGGGTCGATATTGCGCCAAAAAATTTCCAACAATTGCGCGTAAGAAATTTGAGAAGGGTCGTAAGTCACCTCCACCGCTTCGGTATGCCCCGTCGCGCCGGAACAGACTTCTTCGTAGGTGGGGTTCTTTTGGGTTCCTCCCGTATATCCTGAGATGACCTGAGTCACGCCTTTTAAATGTTTAAAGGGGGTTTCCATGCACCAAAAACAGCCGCCGGCAAATGTGGCCTTTTGAAGCGTCATTTTGGCATCGGGCATCGTAGAGGCCCCCCCCAGTAAAAGAATAGTTAATAAACGGATCACGGCCTTCATTCTAGCCGAATGTAAAGGCAAACGCCTGAGCGCCGGGGCCCAGGAATTCGATCTGAATGGTTCGGGGTGTATCTGCTGGGCGCCGTTGCCTTAAAAGGTGGTAGAGGCGTTGTCCGTTTAACGTACCACGGCCCTGCGCATCAATGTCCGTTCCGTGGTGGTCGTTGGGTTCCATGCCATCGACTCGCACAACAAACCGGACCGACTTGCCAGGTTTTTCAAGCCCCATCACAAGGTGTACATCGCGAGCTAGGAAGCGAAACGAGAGGGTTCCCTTGCCTCGCAGCAGCACAAGGTGTTCGGGCGTCTCCTGCCATTCACCAATGATATGCCACTGGTTTAGCGCCAAAATGTCGGTGGGTTGGGCTTTGTTCATGGACCGGTTTGACCCTAAATAGGTTTCCCTTGAAAATACTTTTTTGGAGGCGGGTGCCTGCGCCCCGGTCCCTTGGATGTCGGATTGGAGGCTTGGAAGCGGCCCGGCCTGCGCTTCTTCCAATAGATGGCGAATGAGGCGCTCCGAGCGCTCGTACTCCCCTTCCCCAAAATGATGCGAACGAATACGTCCCATCGCGTCGATAAAGTAATGCGCGGGCCAATACCGGTTCGAGAAGGCGTTCCAAATGGCGTATTCGTTATCCATGACGACAGGAAAAGAAATGCCCAACTCGCGAACGGCTTTTCGGACATTGCCTTCGTTTTTTTCGAAAGCAAATTCTGGGGTATGCACCCCGAGGACCACCAAACCATAATCTTTGTATTTCTTTTCCCAGGTTTTGATATAGGGAAGCGTTCTTAGGCAGTTGATACAGGAATAAGTCCAAAAATCGACCACGACGACTTTCCCTTTTAAGGCTTCACGCGTGAGCGGTGGGGAGTTGATCCACTGGGCGCCGCCCGCTAATTCCGGCATTAGGCTCATGGGCCTTGGAACGGCCTGTGGCGGATGAAAAAGGTCGACGAGTCGCTGTTCCAACGATTCGGTTTGAACACGGGAGAGTCGCGTGAGAAATCCACGGTCCCATCCCAGCGCGATCGCCAGCACGCCAAGCAAGACGGTCGACCCTAAAAATCGGCGAACCCACTCCTGCGCTGCCCCATATTTCTTAAGAACGCCAAGTAGTTTACCCCCCGCGCCAAGGGCGGCAGCCAAGGAAGTTGCGGCCCCCAAGGCATAGGCGGCCAATAAAATGACGGTATAGGCATCGGCCCCACGGAGGGCGGCGGCGGAAAGGATGATTCCTAATATCGGCCCCGCGCAGGGTGCCCACAACAAGCCGGTGGCTATTCCTAAGACAAAGGAACTTAGCGGTGTCCGATCTGCCAGCGGCGAGGACAAAAGCGTTCCGCCTAAACGTAAAAAAGGGCGAGATGCCCACTCGGCAAGCCGTGGGGAGAGCAAAGCAAGCGCAAAAAAGGTCAGAAGCCCTAAAGCCAGCCAACGGCCCCATTCATGAGCTTGCGCCGCCCAAGCACCCCCGGCGACGGCCAGTGTCGATGCCGCGGCAAACGCGAGCGCCAAGCCGCCTAAAAGCGGAAGCCCACTTTGATAAAACGGCTGGTTTGATTTACTAAAAACGAAAGGAAGGACCGGAAGGATGCAGGGGCTTAAAATCGTTAGTGCGCCGCCCATATAGGCCAGAAGCCAAAGAACCATTCCAGCTATGCCATTTTGTCGATGTCGTTGCGCGTTAGTCGAAAATGTGTCCAACCATCTAGTTTTTTGGTTTGTAGCCGGTCGTAGAAACCAAAGGCCGTTATATTGGCATCAAGCACCAACCACTCCATGCGCCCGCAATCACGCGCTTGCGCTTCTCTTAAGCAATACCGAAAAAGTTCATGGCCGACGTGACGCCCGCGAAAATCGGATTGGATGTAAAGGTCGTCAACAAAGAGCGTGGGACGCGCTTCAAAAGTGGAATACCCCTCATAAAAGGTGGCAAACCCGACAGCCCTCCCTTCCCATTCCGCCAGCACGACGGTGAAGCGTTTCTTATCGAAGGCGTCTCTTAAAAGCCGCTGTTGAGTGGGCAGGTCAAGCGCCGGCATGTTGTCGTATTCGGCCATCGCATTGACGAGCCGCACGAGCGTGGCTCCGTCTTCTTTTGTGGCTAATCGAAGCGTCACGCCGGAAGCGCCCGCCACGTTAGCCGCCGTGCTTTTCGATAAATTTTTTGATGTCATCAATATGCGCCAGTACGAGCTTGGCTTTTTTGACGCCAAACTGAAAAGGGAATTTATCGTCTGCGTTGGCCTTGATGACAATCATCGGGTTGCCTTTGTACTCGGATTCGGATACTTCGGACATAGGTGTTCTCCTTTATTCGGTGTCGGTATGGGTATCGGGAATTAGGATGTTACCACGTGTAGGCGGTCTAAACCTTCGGTTTCAAATTCTTGCGTGTAGGCTTTGGCTAACCGCTCAGCTTCCCGCGCACGCTTATCGGGGTGCATACTCCGGACGGCGCTTTCTCCGAGGGTTTGCATTAAATCACGTTCCGTCAAGCGAGCGGTGATTTCTTCCCAGAAGGTTTTATCATCGTATTCATCAATCAGGGCTTGCGCTTCTTCCTCGAAAACTTCCGAGGGAATCCATAGACCGGAATCGTCGTCGAAGGTCGCCAGATATTGAAGCGAAGTCCCCTGACATGCAGCTAAAATTTTCGACAAGGCGTCTTCGTATTCGGGGTCGCTTTCTTTGCGGATGGCGTTGACCATCCATTCCCCCATCATGGTCATGACGACGACTCGCCGGTATTCTTCTTCTGTGTAGCCTGGGGGTATCACAGTCGGGATGCTACAGAATCTGGCGGCATTTGTTAAATCACAAAACGGACGCGAGGATGAGTTTTAAAGGCGTCGAAAAAATGGTTGCGCTGCGCTTCAGAAGCGACCTGAATATCCACGTGGAGCGAGGCGAAGCGTTTATGCTCGCTCTGTTTAGAAAACGCACTTCGGTAGGGGGTGGAACCGGCCACTTCAGCTGCTACGACCCGCAAGTCTTCTTCATCATGGCCGACGATGGCATATGTCCACCAACACGGGTAGATGACGTTAGGCTTGTTATCCATCGAACCCAAAAGCCCCTACTGATGCGCGCGGCTGTGTTCGGCGGCTCGTTTTTTATACAGCGCGCTGCGGCGTTTTGCTTTGTACGCGCGAAAATCATCGGTGAGTTTGATGAACGGCTTTTCCCATTCCCCCGGCAGGTGAAGGTCCACGTTTTGAAAGCGGAAGTTGGAGCCGAACTGTTGGTTTTCGTAATCACCCTCGATATCTAAAACGACTTTTTCGTTTTCATAGAAACGGACGTGACGAACGCCGCGCGCGTGGTTCGAACTGGCATACGTCACGTCGGTGTGGCCGGCCGCATAAAATTTATTCCCCAAAACAAATCGGATCACTTTCTCCTCTTTGATAACGGCTTCAGTCGGTTTCTCGACATTTTTGAGCGGGCGATCCTCGGTTTTTAAGGCAGGGTAACGACGAATCTCCGCTTCCAGTTCAGCGAGGCGACTCGGGAGTTCTAAGGCGATCGCCGGGTGCGTGACGGGTTTACTGGACACTTTTGCCGATGCTTGTTTCAAAGGGGGGACGCGTTTCATGGAAATCCCTCCGAGTATAGGTTGTAGCGACGCTAGGGATTATGGCAATTTCTTAAGCGGCTTTGGCGGGAGGCAAAATTTGGCGGATTTGTTTTAGGAGTGTTAAGGGGTCAAACGGCTTGTCCATATGAAGCTTGACGTTTGGAACCAAGGTGAAAATATCACGAGAATGGCCTTTGGCCGTCAAAATGATGACCGGCGTTTGGCGTAAATGGGCGTCTTTAAAGAGTTCGCCGCTTACGCTAAAACCGTCCATTTCCGGCATCATGACATCTAAAAGAATTAAATCCGGGCGCATGTCTCGCGCCAAAATGAGCCCGGCTTTTCCATCGCGTGCTACAAAGACCGTGTGACCTTCATGCGTCAACAGAAGTTGAAGCATTTCGACAATGCTACGGTCGTCATCCACGACAAGGATCTTTGCCACGGATCAGGGTTACCAGCAGATCCGATGGATTTCAAGGGAAATTCTTATTTCCCTCCCCCCTCTCCAGTGGCTACACTAAGCACGTAGGGCTCAATCCCACGCTCTAGGAAGGAGTTTCCAATGATCCCCGTTAAAGGTTATGCCGCTTTTTCACCCACCACCGCGCTTAAGCCATTCGAATTTGAGCGCCGCGACCCCGGCCCAAACGATGTGGTGATCGATATTTTGTTTTGCGGAATTTGTCACAGCGATATTCACTCCGCGCGCAGCGAATGGGGGCCCAACCGTTATCCGCTAGTGCCAGGTCACGAGATTACGGGGAGGGTCAGTCGAGTCGGTGCCAAAGTGAAAGGTTTTAAGGTCGGGGACTTGGCCGGTGTGGGCTGTTATGTGCATACCTGCGGTATTTGCCGTTCCTGCAAAAGCCATCAAGAAGTCTATTGTGAAAAAAAAGTCCATTTCACATATGGGGACGTAGAGAGAGATAATAAAACCCCCACTCAAGGCGGGTATGCCACAAAAATTGTGGTCAATGACCATTACGTGCTTAAAATTCCTAAGGGGGTACCGCTTGAGCGCGCAGCGCCTCTGCTGTGTGCGGGCATTACCACCTACTCGCCGCTTAAGCATTGGAACGTGAGGAAGGGCGTTAAGGTTGGGGTGCTTGGTTTGGGAGGCTTAGGCCATCTAGCGGTGAAGCTGGCTGTTTCGATGGGGGCCGAGGTCACGGTCATAAGCACTTCTCCTGGGAAAGAAGCGGATGCCAAACGTTTAGGCGCCAAACATTTTCTCCTTGCAACGTCCGAGTCCGCCCTTAAGACGCCGACCCAGAAGCTCGATTTCATATTAAACACGGTATCGGCGCGGCATGAGGTTAGTCGAATTATTGGCCTGTTGCGCCGTGATGGAACGATGGTGTTGGTGGGGGCTTCGCCAGAACCCTTGCCGCTTGAACCCTTTTCCTTAATCGAGAGGCGCAAAACCCTGACCGGGTCGCTTATTGGCGGCATCCAAGAAACGCAAGAAATGCTCGACTACTGCGCCAAAAAGAAGATTTATGCGGATGTGGAAGTCATCCCGGCCAGCCAAATCAACGAAGCGTATGATCGCACGGTTAAGCAGGAGGCGCGTTACCGGTTCGTGATCGACGCCGCTACGTTTTAAGCCAGCGCATTCATTTTGCTTTCGTAAAGCGATTGGTATTGCGCAAGGATGACGTCCTGCCGATAGAACCGCTCCACCCGTTTTCGTCCCGACACGGCCATTTGCCGGTACACGTGGGGGTCGCCCAAAATGCGTTCGGCCGCCGCCGATAAAGCCGCGGCATCGCCCACCGACGCAATCAGGCCGCTAGGACCCAGCGATAAATCGGCGCGCGTCCTCCCCTCCAACAATTCGCGGCAAGCGCCCACATCAGTAGCCACACAAGGAATTCCACAGGCCATCGCTTCCAGTAGGACCAGCGGTTGGGCTTCGCTAATGCTGGTCAGCATCACCAGATCGGTTTTGGCGTAAATGGTTTCCACGTTCACGCGACCTAAAAACGTTACGTTTCGTCCTAGGTCAAGGGCACGGGCTAATTGTTCACATTCTTGGTAGTAAGGTGTGTCTTCGTCGGTTGGGCCGGCGACCAAAACGTCAAGCTTGGGCCAGCGTGCAATCAGCGGTTGAAGCGTTTTTAAAAACGTTTTCACATCCTTAATCGGTACGACGCGGCCGACAAAGGCTAGGACCGGCGGATCGAAAGGCCGGACACCGCGCGTAGCCGCAAGGCTTGAGAGTTTGGACAAAATGACGCCGTTTGGGATCACGCGCGTACGTTCCGGCGCGGCGCCTTCTTCGATTTGAAGCGTCCGGTTTCGCTCAAAGAGCGTCAGAATGTGGTCGGCGTGATGATAAGTCAGGCGGCTCATCCAGCCGAACATCCGCACCCACCAGTCCCGAAAAAAATCGCGCGTGTGGGTGATGGAAAGAGAGGCCGGGAGATCGGAATGGATCCAGCCGGCGTGCAGGATTTCAATTTTGCGTTCCCGAGTGTAAATGCCGTGTTCGGTTAATATCAGCGGCCGACCCGTGCGTACGCGCGCAGCGGCCGATAGAAGCCCGGCATACCCGGTTGAAACCGCATGGTATATCCGCGCCTCGGGAATTTGTGCGCGCAGCACTTGGATGATCGGCAAATGCAGCAGCCGCCACGTCCAAAAGTAATCGATGAAAGAAGGTTCGGTTTTTTCAGCGGCATACGTTTCAAGTAGAAATTCCCAGGAACCACGCGAGTGAATGAAATCATGAAGGTTAAGAGGGGCATCCGCCCCTGCGTGGATGTAGGCCAGAAGATCGGCAAAAGCGCTCAGATTTCCTTTCATCATCTCGTTATACGCCTGCGTTAATACACGACCCGCTTGACGCTTTTCCAGGCTCCAGGCGCCGTGGGGTTCAATCTGATAATCAAACAAATAGACCTCTTTAAATTGGATGAGATTTTTCGGGAAAGGATATTTGAGTTCCCGGTAAGTGCTGGGTAATGGCGAGATATGGACGACGCCAAAAGTCACATCCGGCAAACCTTTGATCAAGTCGTTGACCCATGCGCTGACGCCGCCGACCACGTAGGGAAAGGTTCCCTCTAAAATAAGGCAAACATCCGGAATCATCGCGGAACCCTGCGCCTGTCGTCTTGAAAACCCAGTGATTTTTCGCGGAGTAAATAGTCAAGTGTTTCCTGAATCTTTTTGTCGAATTCCGTTATGCGCCATCGCACGAGTTTACGCGTTTGATCCGCCGTCCAAGGGAAATGATGACTGGCTAAAGCGGCAGCCTGCTCGCGGGTCATCCGCTGCGGGCTATCCATCAGTCCTCCAAGCCAGCGGAAGTCCATGCGTAGCGTTTTGCCGCGCAAAAGGGAGACCATCACGCGTAAAAGCCAGCTGCTGCCTTCCTTGGGCAAACTTCCCAAAGAAAACCATTCATGAAAATCCCCCTCCAGTTCTTTTCCTAATGCGCGCCACAATAGGAGCCAACCCAACCGTGAACGGTCCAAGCGTGGGTCTTGCAAGTCCGGAAGGGTCGAAAGGAAAATGCCTAAGCGTAAGGCCAATGCTTTGCGCGCCTTGGCGTGCTGGTTCTCAAGACGCGGGACCAACGAGATAAGATTGAGGAGACTTCGGCGTTTTTCCAAGAGCGGCCGCAGCAGCTCTTCAAAAGCAAAGGGATGAAACGCCGCGTACAATAAAACGCCCCAGGCGGCTTCGCGGGCCAGACGCGGCTCTTTTTCACAAAGTGCCAGGGCTTGACAGTGCCGAGCCGCGGCAGGTGTTTGGAGCGCCGTTAACAAGCGCAAGGCCAAGGCACGTAAGGAGCGATCGCCCGCCTGCGCTAAGTAGACTAGTTTGTCCACCATTGCGGGCGGCAATTCATCCGTACGGCCGCTGCGCTCTAAGGTGTAAAGAAAAGCACGCAAGGCCGGGGCTTCGAGTTCTTCAGGAATAAAATCGGCTAAAAGCTCGGCGGGCGTAAAACGAGCGGTTAAAAAAGCCGCGGTATAACGCACAAGTGAAGACGCGTCAAGGCATAATCGTTTTAGGGAACTCAGTTTTTGAAAAGCTTCGGTGAGCTTCGGCAAAGACGTTCCTAACGCTTCCAAAGCGGCGGCACGGTTGACGGGGTCCGTGTCATGTAAGGCTTGGTGGCCAAGCGCTTTGGGCGAGATTTCAACGATATGCCAACGCTCGAGCAGCCCTTCGGCCAATCGTCTTTCAAACGGATGGTCAGCGCGAAGGCTCCACTGGCGCGCTAATCGGACGGCGGTTGCGGACGTCTTGCGAATACTTTGCAAATCCCGGAGTGCTTCTAAACGAACCGCGTGTTGTGTCTCTTGCGCTAAACGAGCCAGGATTTTCTCGGGACCTTTTTTCAAATCCAAGCGGTGCAGCGCAAAGAAAGCCGCGCGCCGTAAACCGGGATCTTCGGAATTTAAAAACGGCAATACTTTTCGCAAATGTTTCGGCTGCCCCAAATGGGCAATTGAAAAAATAGCTTGAGCCTGAATTTTTTGGCTCTTTTGAGGTTGTTCCAGCACATCAAAGAGAGTGTCAACGGCTTCTCGCGCATGGAGTTTTTTAAAAATCGACAAGAGGGTTAATTCTGTTTCCGGGGGTAGGGGCCGAAGGAGAGCGAGTTTAAGATCCTCCACCACCGCCAAGGTCGCGCACCGCGTTAGCGCTTGAAGTACGTCGTCTCGATTCGAATCGTTTTGTAACGCCCAATCGATCAGAAGGCGTTGGGCGACCGGCGTTGCGGATTTTTCTAAGCTGCGCATGGCTTCTATTCGAACCGCTGGCGTTGCTGTAAGAGCCATGCGTTGTAGCCGGGCCAAGGCGCGCGTGGTGCCAATGAGCGCGGTGTATTGAATCAGGAGCCTTAAAAAACGCGGTTCTTGACCTTCTTCCAACATATCGGCGACCATATCCACTTCCGCATCCTCAGTCCACGTGGCCCACTCTTCAAAGAGGCCGATCAAATCAGCCTCTTCTCCACTGGCTAATTCAGGACGGACAATTAACAAAAGACGAGTGCGAATGAGGTTTAGATCGGCCATACAGCCAACTGTTCAACGGAGAGGGTATGCATAGGTTTCAATTTTTGTACGGCCCTCATGACGCGGCGCCACTCGCCTTTTGCAAAGGCGAAACGCGCTTCAATGAGCAGCAACCCAGGATCATTCGGAAAGCGGATCAGCGCCATCGGTAGAAAACGATTCACATAGGCCGGTTGTTCGAGCGTGACATATTGTTCCAGACATGCCGCCCAGGATTCCGGGCGTTCCGGGAAGAGCATTCGCGCTTTTTCAAGCGCACGCAGGGCTTTTTGACGGTACAGGCGAACCAGCATCGGTTCCAGCAAACCGCTTTCGGCGAAGCGCTGATAGGCACGTCCGAAGTCGAGATGAGCCGATAAAACGTCGGGGTGAGTGTCGCGTGTCTTTTGCGCACGTTCAATCGCCTCGACCCATTGCCGCTCCAAACGCTGCAAGGCATTAACGGCATACAACCGAATTTCACCATTAGGATCCAGCAGGGCTTGGCGCAAAAGAAGAACGCTGCTCGGCGCGGCGCGCAATGCCAATCGGCGAATGGCCTCACGCTTTAACGCAAGATCCTTTCCCGCCAAAACGTCGGCTACCGGCTGGACTTCTTTGGAAAAAACCGTCGTAAGGGAACTTACGGCCCCAGGCGAGGGATGTCCGCGTGAGTCGCGCATCTCTTGAAGTGTGCGTACTTCGGCCGAAGATAAGGAAGGAATCATTCGCAAAAGAACGGCCAAGACCCAACCCACACCAGGGAAAAAAAACGCCATCAGGATTTGGAAAAGCGATTTGGCATCGGCTGGCGGGTGTCGCCAAGATCGAAGCCACGCCAAATACAAAGCGGCGCAAGCCGCCCAGTGAAAGACAAGGCCGGTCCAGCGCGCGTCGCCTACCGCAAAAAACGGCCATCCCCATATCAGGAAGGCTCCGAATTCGAGCGCCGCGGCTAAAGTGACCATGACGATGGACGTCATCAGGGTCATGAAGCGGGGCCTTTTAAAGAAAAAACCTGCCAAGATATTTGAATTAAACGTGATCCATCAGACGTACGCAGCGCCAAGGATTCAAAACGTTGGGTGATTTCTTTGAGGCGGCTTTCCAGCTCAGCGGTGGAAAGGGCCGGAGCCCAGATCGCGAGCTCTGCCGGCATAAGCCCTCGAAAAACGAGCAAACCAGAGCCGGGTTCAATACAGGTCGTCAGGCTTCCCAAGACTTTGACCGCGATTTCTTCTGATAATGAGATGCCTTCCAAAAGGCGCATCGTGGCGGCCGATCCAACACGCGCGTCGCGTAAGAGGGCACTTAAAACGCCCGAATTAAGCACGCCCAGCGCCGGGTCATAGATCTGCCGCTCCATTAAACTTTCGGCGTAGCGTGCTTGTGCATACGACTGGCTCACCCAGTCGGCTAATCGAGCGAGCAGCTGAAGCGTGACGGTGGAAAAGCGCAGAAAATCTATTCGTTCGATGGCTAAGAATCCTATGAGGGCGCCGCCGTCTCCCCGCAGGGGGGCCACGGCCAAAAATGGCATAGGAGCCAAGTCCGTTTCGTGTGCAAGTAGTTCCAACGCACTGACCGTTTCCCCGCGCGATCGCATCAAGGCAATAAGCGGGTCTTTGGCGGTTACACGCGGCGGACCGGCAGCGTCCGCTGACGAGAGGATCCGTAAAAAGCCCTCTTCAGGGTTTTCTCCCAGCTCGTAGAGTGACCCGGCTTCAACTTTAAGAACGGCGGTTAAAAGTTGCACGGCGCCTTGACGAATTTTGGACGAGTCGGTATGCGTCAAACGTTTGGCGGCCTCGTATAAGGTGGTGAACGTCGCCGCCTCTCCAACAATCCGGTCTTCCAAAATCAGCCGAGAATTGCGTTCCTGCTGGAGTTCGTCGGTCTGCCGCTTCAGGGCGTCTTCTTTTTCTTTGACGAGCGCGCGCAGACTTTCCTTCGCATTGCTTAAACGAGAAATAAAAATCCAAAAAGCCCAAGCCGCAAGGACCACGAGAAAAATCAGCGGTTCTTTAGCTGGAAGCGTCACCCGAATATCTCCTGTATTTTTTGCAGCAATACCCCGGAGGGAACCCATTTGACCGAATGGGTGATGCGCAGATTGTTTAGCCGGAGACGTTCATGCAGTTCTAAGGGCCGTGAAAGAAGCGTCAAGATGGGAAGGGTTGAGCCTTTGGAGTCGGCGCGCAGGGCTTCCAAAAAGGCCCAGTCGCAGCGACCGGGAAACGTGAAATCTAAAACCACGGCGTCATATTCGAGCGCGGCAGCGGGATCGGGAACTCGAGTGAGTCGAAATAAGTCAAATTGACGGGTGGCAAGGCGTTTTCCCATGAGTTCGGTGTAGGCGGCATCCTCATCGATCCAAAGTAATTTCCTCATTCGCGTCTCTTCGCTTCATGGCGCGCCATAGGTATGGAGGGTAAACCAAAAAGTTTGATGAAACGCGCCCGCCACTGAGTACTGGACCCCGAACCGACCACGCCGGAATCTTTAGCCCATCCACCCCCCAACGCCCAGCGCCAACTATGATGCAGACGGCCAGTGATGTCAGCGGTCACGCTTAAAAGCCAGATCTGTCGGGCCACATCGCGTCCACCGGATAATCCCGCGGAAACGGTTTCCCACCATTTTCCTTTTATGGGCTGTTCGACATAGGCCGTCGCCAGATGGGCGCGTTGATGAGTGAGCCAGGGGATCAACGTGCCTGCACTTTCAAAGGGCTGACTCCACTTCGAGGCCGTAAAGGTGTACCCAAGGCTGGTATAAGGCGCTTTCAGGGAAAGAATCCGTGTTAGCCCCATTTCCATTCCGCGCTCGTGGCCTAAATGGTTCTCGCCCGTCACCGGGTTGCGAGCTTTCTCACCTCGCAAGCCTCGCCACCACCCGCCGCCATGGGCTTCCCAGGGGCCCCAGCGTTTGCTGCCATCGATACGCACGAGGTCTTGACGACCTCGGACGTCCAAAGCTTCGGAGGGGTCGAGCAACGTTTGGTTCCATAATCCGGAAAGTGAAAGGGTCGCATCGGACGTGCGATAGGCGAGGACCCCGTCTGGCGATAACGCATCGGCCTTTTGTCCAAAATAGCCGCTTAGCGCCGCCTCCATTTTCCAGCGTCGGCGTTCGATTTTTCCGCGCATTGTGCCTTCCTGGACCCAATCGATCACCCGATCATTCGTAGCGGCGTTGCGGCGAGCCAACCGGTGCGTTCGCCAGGAGCCCTCCGCCACAAAGCCTTTCCAATGTGTCGAGCGGTATCCTAAACCGCCTATCCATTCTTCTTTGCTGGCGGGGCCTAAGCGGACCCTGGTTTCAGCGTCGAGTCGCGCATGATGCTCATCGGCGATCGTTCGCAGCATTTGCGAGGCTTCTTCCTGGCGACGCGTAGCCAAAAGATCCTTGTAAAGTTGTTCGGCTCGTTTCCAATTCCCCAATTCGGAGTAAACCCACGCCAAGTCTGCCTTAATATCGGTTTCACGGGGCTCTTCTTTGGCCAGGCGCTCTAAAATTGGCAAGGCGTCCAAGGGCTTGTTTTGAGCCAGGTAAAGCTGCGCGCGTAAAGCCGGTGCGCGAGGGTTTGCGGGCGACCATTTTTCCAGACGGGTCAACGCTTCTTCCGCGGCATTTATGTCATTGGCTTGGAGCGCCAGGTATGTTAAGTCGCCTAATGATTCCGGTGTAAAAGTGTGGCGCTTGGCATTCAGGGCTTTGAAGACGCCGTAGGCCTCACGCTTTTGGCCAAGACGTAGTAGCAGCGTGGCATAAGCCAAGTCATCTTTTGGATCCTCATTCTTACGGGCAATGCCAAGACCGTCTTCATAAAGAGATTTAGCTTTCGCGGGGTTATAGATGGACAGCGTATCGCCGATCATCAAACGCGCGGCGCGGTCTTGCGGCTGACCCGCAAGCCAGGCGTCCCAATATTCGGCAGCCTTTTGAGGATCGCCGTCCTTGAAGGCAAGTTCTGCTAAGGCGCGCGCGGCTTCACTTTTTGGGTTTTCGGCGTAAGCCTTTTCGTAAAAGACGCGAGCACGAAGGGGATCACCGGATTTATCCGCTAAAGCCGCCGCTTGTTCCCACCATGGGGCCGCCGGAGTATGAGTTTGGGCCACTCGAATGACGAGCGGCATCGCGATGTCTAACCAATTTTGGTCTAAGGCCATAGCGGCCAAGCGCGAAATTTCACTGAGATTTAGATTTGGTTGGGAGGTCAATCGAACGACTTCTTGGTAAGCCGTATCCCGTTGACCTTCTTCCACGAGGGCCTGTGCATAAGCCAGGCCGTACGCCGAATTTTGCGGCACGAGACGCGCACGGCGCTCATAGAGATCCAACCCCACACGCGTTCCATCATCTTCGTAGAGCGCGATCAGCGAGGTCAAGACATCTACGTCATTGGGGGACGTTTCCAGTAGCCTTTCGTAGAGCTTGGCTAATGCATCATTTTGATGACTTTCCTGATATACGGTAATCAATCCTTGAAGCGCGTCGGGGTCACGAGGGTTTTGTTTCAAGCGTTGAATGAAAATTGTTTGGAGACGCGGCAAGTCGCGGCGGCGTTCGTAGTAAGCAATCAAATCCCAGGGCAACGCATTCGCGTTGGGATGACGCGCATACGCTTGTTCCAAAAGCCGTGCCATCTGCGGCCAGTTCTGACGTTCGTCGTAGTAATTTCGCAGAAAATCAAAACTGTCAAAAGACACGCGTCCGCTGTCCCAGAGCTGATGATGCAAGGCGGCGAGGGACTCCATGTCATTGGACTCGTTGTAAAGGGACAATAAGATTCTTTCGAGGTCCCCCGCGTTTGGGTGTCGGCCCAGCGCTTCCCGGGCCACCTTCACGGCGGCGCCTGTTTGGCCCTGCGCGCGCAGCGCTTGCGTCAACGTGACGGCGGCATCAATATCGTCACGGTTGCGGTTCCAAAGTCGTTCAGATTCGCGGCGGCTGTAGTCCGTCCAGCGGCTTTCGCGCAGAACTTGGTGCGTCTGCCGCAAGGACGGAAAAATGACGCAAGCCGCGGCTAGGACACCCATCAAAAAAAGGAACGGCCGATAAAACGTCAAACCCATTAGAAAGACACCTTGTAACGACCCGCCGTTGGAAGCGCAAGCATGAAGGTCCCCCGCGCGTCCGCGCGGAGTGTCAAAACCGTGACGCGCGGTCCTTGTGTCAGTGAAAACGTGCGCGTGCTAAATTGAGGAAACCCAGCCAATTTAACGGTGGTGGGTTCGAAAGCCTGCGTGTCAAAGGTGTAGCCATTGGAGCGTGCGGTCCAATGGTAGACCGGACCAGAAGATTCTTCTACATGCGGACGTGGCGGCGGGTGGGAAGCCAGATAAAGGATCGCGGGGTCTTCCCCCGTGAGGTGAATATAGAGATGATTTTTCCAGCGGGAAAAGCCGGCTACTCCGCGTGAGCGGGTTAAGTCAGGCTCCCGTGCTTCTTCGTCAAATCGCACGGTTCGGCAGGATTGGCCGTTTCGAATTTGCCAGGCACCATCGCCTTGGCGAAAAATGGTCATCGTTAGAAAGCCGTGTATGGTTTCCACGAATTCACTCGTAAAGAGGGGTGCCGTACGGTCTTTCCATTTTTCAACAGCGGCGTATACGTCATCAAGAGCCGCAACGGATGCGGGGGCCTGGGCGCTGAAAAAATGATAATAGATGTTGATCGGCAGGACACGTCGAGGACTGTCCGTTTTTTCAAAGGTCTCGATAACGTTTCGAAAGGAAGCATGGCCGCCATCGGTTTCCATCAAATAAACGTTGTCGTTGGCATTTGACGAGTGAACCTGAATTTCTTCGCCGCGGGGTTCGTAGAATGGCGCAAGCGACGTGTAGGAAGGACGCCGTGCATCCAGACGCCCATCCCCCCCGTTTATATTTCGCACGTGGAGAGAACGCAAGGTGGCCAAGGCGCCTTCTGGCGGACGGCAATTGCCGCTCCATTGAAAAAGACGAACGCGTTTTTCCGGCGGCAACAATGACGTTTCGATGTAGCGAATACTTTGGGTTATTTCTTTTTCCCAAAATGCCTCGGGAGACCCTTTCACAAGGGCCGCGCGCGGGTAGCGGCTTTCGGCTGCGATTTGTTCGGCTTCTAATTCAACGTTGGTCGAGTAAGGCGGCAGCGCAAAACTAACCAGTTGTTTCGACCAATCCAAAGGGTGCGAAAAACTATGCGATCCGGCTTCCACATTCGGCAGAGCAAACAGCGAGCGTGCGATGGCTTCATGTTTGGGATCGGCGCCCAACGCGGGATCCACTTCGGCTTCAATGACGGACACTGTGGCAGGCCAGGGAAAACGCTTAAGGTAGCGATCTCGGATGATCTCCGCACTGGTACGGGACAATCCGTATCCCAGTGTGCGATCTTGAATGCCCGAGGCATTGGCCATGCCGTCGCCGTCGATATGCACATAGAGAATTCTCCGGCCGTTACGAGTCGTGATGTCCGCTCGGGGCATGCCGGTCAGTCCCAAGGCCTTTTCAAAAAAGGTAAACGGATTGATTCGCCACTGCGCGTGAAAGGTATTAGGGTTGCTGTAAAGCGCATAGCCCGGCCCGACGAACCCTCCGTGCGGACCGATCACAACGATATCGCTATCACTCCCGGTTTTATCGCGGCGGCCGATCGTTAAGTAAACATGGTTTAAGGGATCCACGGATATCCATTGTTCGTAAATTAGGGCGTCCCCGTCTAACCTGCGTTCGAATTCCACCATAGCCTTTTCTTTTCGTCGAATCGTGAGGTGAAGGGCGTTATTTGAGAACTCTCCTTTGTAGCGCAGGCCTAACGCGCCGAAGGCCTGGTTTAACGTTTCCATTGATGTTCGGCGTCCGGAAAAATCTTCTCCCGCGCCTAAAGCGTCCAAAATGACGACCTTGCGCCCAGCGGCGGCTTGTTGCGCGAGCCAACGGCAATAAGCGGTGGGGTCTTTCATTTTGTTGTCCGCAAACCAGGTGATGACCCCCCGTACGCCGGCGAGGACGGCTTCGGGTGGAAACCCCTGGTGGATGTCGTGGTAGAGCACATGAAGTCCTAGATGGTTCAGCACGAATGCCGCGCGTTCATAGATCGGGTTGCGGTAGTCGGTCATATTTTCCGAGGAATCGTAAAGGGCAAGGACCGTTCGCGAAACGGAAGTGGGAGACGATGAATCGGCATGGAGGACGTTTAATTCTCGTTCGCTTACAAAGGGGATAAAACCTTGTTGACGAGATTGAGCTTTGGCCCAGGTCTGAAGGACTGTTTGGCCTGACGCTGCATATTCAACGTTCCAGACAGGACGATTGTGAAGCGCCAAGGCGCGGCGAAGCTGGGCATGCCGCCATGTCTTTTCTTCTGCTTTCACCTTTCTGTAATATTTCCCAGACGCATCCCACGTGGCGAAAAGTCCCTCCGTTACGTACGCGTCCACAAAGGGAGCCGCCAACACCAAGCTTTCCGTGCCGTTGGCAGCGATGAGAAGATCGGGGTAGCGTAAGCGAAGCTGTTTAAGCCATTGGCAGAGGGCGTCTTGCATGCCCGCGTAACGCTTGGGGTACGTTTTTTCTAAATAAGGAATTGCATCCAAGGTATCCAGCATGAATCCGTCGTACCCCTGCGATAAGCGGCGTGGAATTTCTTCTTCCAACAGAATTTTTTGCCAGGCTGGATCACGGAAGTCGACTCGTTGGTTGCCTTCCCATTCTTTGTTGGATTCGGCAAGAAAAGGCGCCGAGGAAATGCGAGCCCAGTATGGCCGATAATGCTCCGCCTCCCCGATACTTAAGTAAGCGAGCTTTATCGTGCTTCGCGGCAGTTTTGAGAGATCCGGCGCATGATCGGGATCGACAACGACTAGATCGGGGTTTATTTGTGCTAGGCGCAAGGGTAAGAGGGCGTCTTTGAGGTCGGGGTTAAGCAAGATGAGCCAGTTGGAAACAGCAGAGGCTTTCACGGTTGGAGAGACGCTCCATCCCCAAGAACCGATCACACAAAAAAGTGCGAAAAATAGCGCAGAACGTGTCAAATCTGCGCGGGATTATAACAGGTTTTTAAAATCTCCCCGGCCAGCGTACGGATGCGCACATTCGAAGAGCTCTTCAGCGCTTCTAGCATCTCGATAGCTCGCGAATCGGCTAACTCCCCCAACAGACGTATGACTCTAATTTTGGCGCTTTCGTTGGATTTATCCAAGACATTTTGCAGGGCTGGGGTGGCGCTTCGCCCAATAGTTTTCATCAGTTCTTCGGCCTCCCCTACCCTCCATGTGGAATAGTCGGAAAACAAGCGGGGAAGAAGCGTGGCGAATGCTTTGGGGTCCAGAGTAAATAGCGCGCGGGCCGCAGCGCGGCGCACCACGGCAAAAGAATCATGGCAGGCTCGGGTCAGAAAAGGGAGGGCTCTTGGGTCTTGAATTTCTCCAAGACGCTGCGCGGCGGCGGCACGGGCTCGCGGTTGGATGCTGCTCATGCGCAAAAGCTCTGGTTCCAACCAAAAAGGCTGCGATAATTCTTTTCGAATGCGATCGCCGATAGACCCGCGCTCCCGGCGACCGATTCCCAGAAGCTCATCGATCAAGAGTCCTCGATCGCCCGGCCAATGGGGAACAGGCAAAAAAATCGTCGAATCCTCTGGATGAAGCAATAAAGGATGCAGTCGGCGCCGGACGCTTCGGCGCCGCCAGCGAGCAAAAACCCGTGAAATGCCCCATCCTAAGACGCCTACCGCACCCACGCCGAGCGCCCAAAAGAGAATCGCTAGAAAAAGTTTAAGTGGCGTTAAACCTAGGGGGTTTAGCCAAAACGTCATGTCGCTCGGCGGCGCAGCAAGACTTGAATGCGCGCGTCGAGCTCGCGAAGGTCGAAGGGTTTGACGAGGTAATCATCGGCGCCCATTTGAAGGCCCATCACCATCGATTCGGTTTGTTTTTTTCCAGTCAAGAAAAGAAATGGAATTTTAATGCCGGCCTGTCGGATTCGTTGGCAAACGCTGAAGCCGTCATCGCCCGGCATCATCACATCACAAATAATGAGATCAGGATTTTTTTGTTGGACGGCGGAAAACCCTTCTTCCCCATCTTTGGCGGCGCGTACCGCATAGCCGCGCTTTTCCAGGGCCGTGCGCAGGAGTTCGCGCACAGAAGTTTCATCTTCAATAATGAGAATTTCGTGGATCGCCGAGGGGTTAGAACTGGATGAGACTTGTGACGTTGTATCCACGGAGTTTCTGCCGTCCTTTAAGAAATTCCAGTTCGATCAAAAAGGCGAGGCCGGTTACTTGACCTTTGAGCTTTTTAACCATTTGGCAAACCGCCGCGGCTGTGCCTCCGGTAGCGAGCACATCATCGATGATTAAGACGCGGGCTCCAGGTTCAATCGCATCTTCATGCATCTCTAGCGTGTCTGTGCCATATTCCAAATCATAGGTGTGGGCGAGAGTCTTGTGGGGAAGTTTCCCCTTTTTTCGAACGGGAATGTACCCCGCGCCCAATTGATACGCCACAGGCGCCCCAAAGATAAAGCCGCGCGATTCGACAGAAGCGACGTGGGTGATGCCCATGCCGCGAAACGGACCCGCCAGTTTTTCGATCGATGATTTAAAAAATTCGGGTTTAGCAAGCAGCGGGGTAATATCTTTAAAAATGATTCCGGCTTTCGGAAAATCAGCAACGTCTCGGATGGAGGCTTTCAGTTTGTCTAGGGGTGCGCTGTTGGGCATGGAAGTCTCCTAAGATTAAACGATGCCCATGCGCTGGGCTAGTCGGCGTAGTCGTTCGAGGCCCCGCTTTTCGAGCTGTCGAATGCGTTCACGGGAGACATGGAGTTTTTTGCCGACTTCTTCTAAAGTCAGGTTTTCCCCATTTAAGCCGAAGCGCATTTCTAAAATTTGGCGTTCGCGAAGCGGCAGCTGCGACATGGCCACGTCCAACTCATCATGAAGTTTAAAAATCGAAATGAGGCGGTCTGGCGCATAAAGTTCGTTGTCGGAAATAACGTCTTTGATCGTTAGGTTTTCGTCTTCGTCGAGAGGCGCTTCCAAACTGCCAATCCCACGAGCGGCCTCGGCGGCATCCAAAATACCCTTTACTTGTCGCGCCGAGAGATGAAGTTTTTGCGCCATCTCCTGAAGTGTAGGGTCGCGACCCAGTTGACCATGCAGAACGTCCCATTGGCGCAGCCAGCGCCGGAGAGCTTCCCAGGCGTGAGGCGGGATGCGAATCGTTTTGGATTGTTCATCGATCGCGCGGCGGATGGATTGTTCGATCCAATAGGCGCCGTAGGTGGAAAAACGAAAGCCTTTTTTGGGGTCGAACTTGTCGATGGCATGCATCAACCCTAAGTTGCCTTCTTCGATGATGTCTAAAAAATCTAGGCCGGGGCGGTAATATTTTTTGGCGATAGGAATAACGAGCCGGAGGTTTCGCTCAACCAATTCGGTTTTAGCGGCCTTATCCCCTTTGTTGGCACGGTACCAAAGCGTGTTGAATGCCTCGCGGGAAAGCTCCGGATAATCCTTAATTGCCCGGAAATAAAGGGATACAGCATCTAAACTTTCAGCCATTCTGGGTTATCTTACGGGAATTCGTTGATTTTTCAAGAGTTTTTTATCTTTTCACGATCTCAAACAGCTTGCTAGCAAACTCGGGGCGCCGGGATTTGAACCCGGGACCTCTTGGTCCCGAACCAAGCGCGCTACCAACTGCGCTACGCCCCGGGTTTGCTGGCAACGGGATTCACCACACGCCCCGATTTGAATCGCGGGCCGATTCTATCACAATTGCTCTTTGGCCGCGTCGACGAGGCGCACGATATGCCGGGACACCTCGATTGCGGAGTAAGGTGTGGCGTTTTGGCGTGTGGCCTCCTGCATCTTTTTGAGTTTGGCCGGATGCTCCAGCAGATCACGCACTATGTTCGCAATTTCTTCCGGCTCGTCCGCGCGTTCCGCCACGCCGCGCTTTTGCAAATAATCGGAGTTGCGCTCTTCTTGCCCCGGAATCGGGTTGGTGATGATCATCGGCAAATGTTTTGCCAGCGCTTCTGAAGAGGTTAACCCTCCCGGTTTGGTGATCAAGAGGTCCGCCGCATCCATAAAGAGATTGATCATGCGAGTGTAGCCGAAAATGCGAATCCGCTTTTCGCGTCGGAATCGTTCATGGAGACTCCGATAGAGATCCCGATTCATGCCGGTAATTACCAAACACTGAACAGGTAATTCGCGTAGATGATCCAAGGTCTCTTGCAGCGGTCCCATGCCTTGGCTTCCCCCCATGACGAGCAAGGTGGGTTTTTGGGCGTCAATTTTTAAACGGGTTCTCGCAGAAGCTTTTGAGGTATGGCGTAAAAAAGCCGGGCTGATGGGAATGCCAGTGACCACGACACGGTCAGCGCGAATGCCGCGACGAATTAAGTCCCGCCGCACATCTTCCGTGGGAGCACAATACAAATCGACTTCATCGTACACCCAGTAGCTGTGAATAGCGAAATCGGTGATGACCGCGATGAGCGGGATAGTGATGTTTCCTCGGCGTTTTTCCGCTGAAAACACGGAGCACGGAACGGCTTGGGTGCACACCAGGGCGGCTGGGTTGTGCCGGCGGACTAACTTTTTCATTTTAGGCGCAGAAATCAAATTCAAAACTTCGCGGATTTCGCGCGTGGATTCTTCCACATCGGGGTTGTCGTAAAGCAGATCCCATATGGCCGGTGTATGGCGTAGCACTTCGAGATAGGTTTTTGCGATTAATCGGCCAATCGTCGGGTAGGCATAAGACAATGAATCGACCGAGTGCGTTTCCCACGAGGGGGCTAAAAGAGACAGCGCTTCCCGGACGGCATCGGCCGCCCGCTGGTGGCCTGAGGACGGTGAAATGTAAGAGAAAAGAATTCGGCTCATAAAAAATCTCGGGATCGGGCCGGGGGGATTTGAACCCCCGACCTCTCCCACCCCAAGGGAGCGCGCTACCCCTGCGCCACGGCCCGATTCCGAGATTTTTTAACGACAGCTAAACAGGACGAGGGGAATGATAGCACGACGAAGATTATGAGCGCAGGATGCGTAAAGCGTCTTCGAGTTCTTTGCGGATGATGCGAAGCGAGTCTAGTGTTTTGGAGGCGTTCGAGACTTCTCCGAGGTCGAGTTTTAGCTGGGCGACGCCTTGTTTGGTTTGGTTTTTAAGATAGCGCCGTGCACCGGCGATCGTAAGACCTTTTTCGTAGAGTAAATCTTTGATCTTCGTAATCATATCGACGTCTTTTTGAGTGAATTTGCGCTGCCCGGAATCGCGTCGGGAAGGCTTGAGGGCGCCAAATTGGGTTTCCCAGTAGCGAATAACGTAGGGTTTTACGTTGGTGATTTCGCTAACTTCGCTGATGGAAAAATAAACCTGTTCTGGTAGAAGGGTTTCAAGCACGGCATTCATTCAACAAAAGAAAAGCATTGTTTTCAATGCTTTCCGCCGTGCCCGGACATTTGAGCACCTCTCCGTTATTAGGCACGGATTACGAAGCCATCCGCCAGGCCCAATACGGCGACAGAATGCTTTTAACGTCGGCTTGATGATCGACCATTTCTTTTTGGTACTGTTTCCCGACAACTTTCGTTCCGGATTTCGAGTTCCCAGACGGGGTGATGGTTTTCTTAATGCCAGTCCAAATGCGTTCGCTTTTTTTCAAGAGGAACCTCCCTATTCGGGTCATCGTTTATGGGTGGAGCCAAGCACTCACTTGCACTCCTTGCGATGCCGCACTATTCCTTAGGGTTACAATGGGCTAAAACCGGTAACCCCGCAAGAATAGGTCGATCCTTGGGTCTTAGACGGAGCGGAGGTGCTCTTTTGACGCCTAATTTTCTATGAAAAGGTCTTTAGAGGTCCGAAAGCGTACGGCGCGGCGAGGAGGTATGGGAACCGTTTGCCCTGTACGAGGGTTACGGCCGATCTTGGCTTTGCGCATTTTGACGTGGAAGCTGCCAACCCCGGAGATGACGACTTTTTCCCCGGAGCGCAGGGCATGCTGAACCGCGCGGACAACGGCTTCCACCGCGGCAGAGGCTTCTTTACGCGTACTCACCACACGTTCGACTACTTGAATTAGATGGGCTTTATTCATTGGAACACTCCTTTTGGGGCTATCAGGGCGTTGGCGGACCCAGCCAAGACGCCGTGGCGGGCCACTCAGCTTGGGTTTCTCGTTTCATCAGATCGTGAAGAGATTGACGGGGATTTTTCCCCTCATGCAGAATCAAATACGTTTCACGAATGAGCGGACAATCCAGTTGGAGTTTTTCGGCTAATCGATGGGCGGCAGGCGCGGTTTTATAGCCTTCGGCTACCATCGTCATTTCAGAAAGGGCTTGCTGCGGCGCCGTGCCCCGGCCGATTTTTTCTCCCAGGGTGTAATTGCGCGAATGGGTCGACAGACAGGTGACAATTAAATCTCCCATACCCGCCAGGCCAAAAAAGGTCAGCATGTGGGCTTTTAGCGCCATGCCGATGCGCGTCATTTCGTTTAGCGCGCGGGTGAGGAGGGCGGCTCGCGTATTATCCCCAAACCCTAGGCCGTCGCTAATGCCGCTGGCAATGGCAAAAACATTTTTAAGAGCGCTGGCCAATTCCACACCTTTGACATCGGATTGGACATATACGCGAAACGAGTCTTGCTGAAATAATTTTTGAACGTCTACAACGCGTGCGGGATCTTCCCCGGCGACCACGGTGGCCGTAGGAAGCTTTCGGCACACTTCTTCGGCGTGGCTGGGGCCGCCTAAGACCATGAGGTGGGCAGAAGGAAGGCCCGATTCCTCAGCGATCACATCCGTCATCAAAGCCAAGGTGTTTTCTTCCAAACCTTTGCTGACACTAATGACGTTGGCTTGCATGTTCAAAGCGCCCGATGCCTTGACGGCTTTCCACGTGGCGCGGACAAATTGCGAGGGAACGGCCGAAACCACATAGCGACGGTCCTTTAAGGCTTCGGTGAGCTTTGAAGTGACATGAACGGCGCTTGGCAAGCGCAAATCGGGAAGTATGCGAAGCGTCCGTGTACGGCTTAATGTGTCGGCCGCTGATGGATCAAACTCCCAAACCGTCACATCATAGCCGTTGTCGGCTAATAGCCCCGACAACGTTGCGCCCCAAGATCCGGCGCCTAAAACGGTGACGGCGACGTTACGGTTCATGCGTGTCCCATCGGCTTTTCGCCCAGTCGAGGCTCGCGACCCCCAAAAAGACGCTCAATGTTGGCACGATGTTTCCAAATCACAAAAGTGCTCATCAACGCGGCAGACCAGGCCAAGCGCCGGTCTGGCGTGGTGAGGAAGGATGTGATCGTCAATGTCAACGCCGCTGCAATCGAGCTCAAAGAAACAATTCTAAACATGGCGAGCAAGAGCACAAAAATGATAACGGCAGCGCTCATGGGAACCGGCAGAAGAGCACCGAAGGCTCCCGCTGTTGTGGCGACACCTTTGCCCCCCTCGAAGCGAACGAAAACCGAAAACGTATGTCCGACAATCGCTGCGACCCCGCAGGCCAACGCCGGCAGGGTTTGACCGGGATATAACTGCTTGGCTATGTACACAGCCGCGGCGCCCTTGGCAATATCGATGGCCAGCGTTAAAAGTCCCGGTCCATTGCCTAAAACGCGCATCACATTGGTGGCGCCTACATTGCCGGACCCGTGCTGGCGAATATCAATATCGCGTAATCGGCCCAACCAATACCCGGTGGGGATCGCTCCTAAAAAGTAGGAAAAAAGAACGCTGCTTGCCGGCTCCGGAGTCCACATCAATGAATTTCTCCAAGCCGTTTATTGCCCACCCAGACGTAATCCGCTGTCGAGAGAATGGTGACGCCGAGCATTAAATAAAGCAATGCAGGGTACAAGGATGGAAAGATTCCAAAAAGGACGAAGACGGCAAACACCATCTGAACCGCCGTGGTCAGTTTCCCAAGGGGGCGCGGCTCGATTTTTTTATTGCCGGTTAAAATGAACACGATGGCCCAGCCGAGCACAATGATGAAATCCCGTGAAATCGCCACGATGAACACCCAAAGGGGTATCGCGTGAATCACGGTGAGCATGATAAACGTGGTCAAAAGCAAAAGTTTGTCGGCCGTGGGGTCGAGAAACGACCCGAGCGCCGTCCGCTCCTTGCGTATGCGCGCCAAAGCGCCGTCTAGTGCATCCGTTAAAGCGGAGACCAGGAAAATGCCCCGCGCAACGTCCATGCGGTGTTCCAATATGGCGATGGCAAAAAAAGGGACGGAAATTATGCGCATGACCGTAATTTTGTTGGCCAACGTCATGCCCATGTGAAATGTCCCTCAACGGCTTTAAGAAGTTCATCCATTCCTTGACCCTCTTTTGCGGAGACCGCAAACCCACCCCGTGCGATACGTTCAGCCGTATGCGGAAATGAAGCTGCGTCGATCTTATTAAATGCTTTGAGAAGGGGTAAACGATCCATTTCCAGTTCTTTCAGCACGTGCAAAACCGCTGCCTCCTGGCGCTCCCAATCCGGATCGGAAATATCGATGACGTGAATGAGAAGATCGGCATTGGCTGATTCTTCCAAGGTGGCGCGAAACGCGGCGATCAGGGCCGTCGGTAATTTCTGAATAAACCCCACCGTGTCGGTGAAAAGCAAAATGCGGCCGCTCGGGGTGCGAATTCGCCGGGTGGTAGGGTCCAAGGTGGCAAAAAGTAAATTGTCGGCATAGACCCGGTCGCTTTTGGAGACGTCCCCCCATCGCTTGATGAAGGCATTTAGGAGGGTTGATTTCCCGGCGTTTGTGTAGCCGACGAGTGCTGCTTGCGGAACGGGAATTGATCTTCGGCGCGAACGCTGAGTATTGCGTTCTGCGCGAACTTTCTCCAAATCGTCTTTTAGTTTGGCCATGCGTTCACGAATACGTCTTTTGTCGACTTCCAGTTTTCGTTCGCCGGGGCCGCGAGTGCCGATCCCGCCGGTTTGCTGTTCGAAGCGCCCGAATTTGGCGGTGACCCGCGGCAGCCGGTAGCTTAGCTGCGCCAATTCCACCTGCAAAAGTCCCTCCCGCGTTCGGGCGCGCTGGGCGAAAATATCCAAAATGAGGCGCGTTCGGTCAATCACTTTGGTGTCTAGGGCCTCTTCCAAGTTCTGTTGCTGCCCGGGCTTAAGCTCATCATCAAAAACGATCGCGTGGACGTTCTCTTTTGCGGCGATTTCACGCAATTCAGCGGCTTTCCCGCTTCCTATATAGAGGGCCGGGTCAGGCTTGGGCCTTTTCTGAAGATGCGTCTCCAGCACCTGCCCCCCAGCGGTTTCAATCAACCGTTCGAGTTCGCAAAGCGAGGCGTTGTGGGTGCGGGGGTCTTCCTTGTGGGTTTGGACGCCGACGGCTATGACTTTTTCCAAGAGACCTCCATTTGATTTCGAAACCAGGTCATTTGCCGTTTGGCGTACTGTCGTGTGTCTTGGACAATACTCTGCAGAAGTTCTCCACGGCTCATTTTCTTTTTTAAAAAGTCGATGACCCGCGGATACCCAAGGCCAGTAAGCCCTGGTGCCGTTTCAGGGAAGCCTCGTTTTAAGAGCGCATCGGTTTCTTCAATCATTCCACCCGCGAGCATGGCTTCGGCACGCTTCTGAATGCGTCGATTAAGTTCTTCTCGTCCGGGGTCTAGTCCGATGGTCTCGAGGGGTGCGGACGGCCGCTTTTTGTGTTCTTGATGCCAAACGGTAATGGGTTTTCCGGTCAGCTCATAAACCTCCAAAGCCCGAATGAGGCGCTGAATATTGTTTGCCGGAATGTTTTTGGCTGCAACCGGATCAACGGAGGCTAGTCGCTGATGGAGTGCCGCACGGCCTTTGCGTTCGGCTTCGGCGCGCAAAGATTCTCGAAGGGCGGGATCGGCGGGTGGCAGCGGCGCTAAGCCCTCCAAGAGAGCGCGGAAATAAAAACCCGTTCCCCCGACCAAAATGGGTGTTTTTCCCCGTTTCGATATATCGGCGATTAAGGCCGACGCCCGTTTTGCAAAGTCCATCGCCGAAAAAGACTCTTTAGGATCTAAAAAATCGATCAAATGATAAGGCACGCATGGATGAACGGGCTTTGCTGTGCCGACGCAGAGTTCACGGTACACCTGCCGCGAATCGACCGAAATGATTTCACCATTTCGTTCACGGGCCAACGCAAGGCCCGCTTCCGTTTTTCCCGAGGCCGTGGGGCCGACCAAAAGGATCAAGCAGGGGTGGGACGGCGGAAACGGCGGTTTAAATCATCAGAAGACATTCGCCAGAATGTGGGACGACCGTGCGGGCACGTGTCGGGTTTTTCACATCGGCGCAAGTCATCTAGAAGTTGAAGGGCTTCCGGTGCTTGGAGAGTGTCCCCCGCCATAATCGCAGAACGGCAAGCGGCGCGCGCGGCGATTTCATGTTCGAAGCGCGTGCCATGCCTTGGCGCGGTGTCGTCAAAGGCTTCCAGCAGATCTTCTAAGAAACGTTTGGCTTGGCGAACGAGCGGCAATGCGGCCGGCCATTCTTTGAGCGCGAAGGTCGTAGGGCCGAAGGGTTCCAGCCCAAACCCCATTCGATTTAAAGGTTCAAGGGCGGCGGCGATGCGCTCGGCTTGAGCGGAGGTGACCTCCCACATAAAGGGCGCTAAAAACGATTGGCGAGGGGAAGAGCTGTCTGATGCTTGACGCAGAAGCCTTTCGTAGAGGACGCGTTCTGCGGCCGCATGCTGGTCGATGATTAAAAGCGTTTCACTGTCTTGAATCAGGAGATAGAGGTTCTGGAATTGTCCCAAGAAACGTCGCGATAAAAGTTCCAGAGTGGCCGTAGGCGCATCCGTCACTTGAACCGCCAATTCTTCTTGAAAAGACACATGCGGGTGGGCCATGGGCGAGATGGCCGGGCGGGGTTCACCGATGGTTCGACCTCCCCACGGGGCTTCTTGCGCCCCCACACTTTTTTTGTGTCCTCGGGTGGCTTGGTAGAGAAGGTCGTAGAGCGCTCGCTCGTTTGAGAAACGAACCTCTCGCTTGGCCGGGTGGACATTGACGTCAACGAGCTTCGGGTCGATGTCGATCATAAGCGCGAAGACGGGGTGGCGTCCCACTGGTAAATTGTCTTTCTGAGCTTCGTAAACGGCATGGAGAAGCGCGCGCGCCTGGATCGGGCGCTGGTTCACAAAAAAGATTTGGCAGGCTTTGGTCGCGTGGTGTCCCACGGCGCCGCGGCTCACCAGGCCATGGACGCGACAAGGCCCCAAGGTGACATCGATTTCATCCAACGTTTCCGTGACGGTTCGGCCCCAGAGGTCTTCCAGTCGTCCGCGAAGGGTGGTTGGCGAAAGCGTTAAGACGTCGCGTCCTTCCATCGCAAGTTCAATGCGGACGCTGGGGTTTACCAGGGCCAAATCTTGAACCGTGCGCAGGATGTGAGAGCGCTCCGTGGCATCTCGTTTGAGAAATTTAAGACGCGCCGGCGTGTTGAAGAACAAATCTTGAATATCGATGGTGGTGCCTTGCGGCATGCCGCATGCTTTAGCCGAAAGCGCTTTTCCCCCTTCAAGTGAAATGGTCCATCCCTGTTCGGCGCCGCGCGGCCGTGTGGATAATTCGAAACGCGAGATGGCGGCAATGGAGGGCAACGCTTCTCCGCGGAAGCCAAAGGTGTCGAGCGCATGAAGATCTTCCAGGGATTTTAATTTGGACGTCGCGTGGCGGTCGAGGGCCAGCTGCGCGTCTTCCGGCGTCATGCCTTCCCCGTCATCGCTGATGCGCAGGTGCGATTGGCCGGCCCCCCAGCAGTCGACCCGTATGGAAGACGCCCCCGCATCGAGACTGTTTTCTAAAAGTTCTTTGACGACGGAGGCGGGCCGCTCAATCACCTCACCGGCCGCGATAAAACGGATTAAGGTTTCGGGAAGTTTAAGGACTTTGCCCAGAAATTTAAACCTCGGTTTTAGGGAAGGCTTTATGATACGCGCATTCTTTCGGGCAATGCGTTCGGTCCCCTTGGTCCCAGCGCTCCTGACATTGCGCAAGAGATTTGGCGAGTTTTTCCACTAGATGCGACCAAGGCTGCTGAAACTCCGTGAACTCTACGGCAACGCGGTAGGTTTCGCCCTTTCGGTGCACGCGCACCACCTTGCCGTGGACATTGGCGTTCACGAGCCCGGGAAGCGCCAAACGGAATGTGACCTTTTGAGACATCGGCGGCATCGCAAAGCAGATCATGGATAACCCGCCGGCCGATAAATCCACCAAAATGGCGGGCTGGGTTAAACCCTCGCACTGGAAATCGACCATCTTGGCCACGCTTACATGAAGCGGCAGACGCGGATGTTTACGGCGCTCGTGCGTAGGGGTTGTGCTCATAACGGGGGTGGCCTCCGGTGAATGGTTTTAAAAGAGTTCAGGCTGCTGCGTTTTCTTTTTGTCGACGGGCATCATGGTACCTTTTTCAAGCTGTTCAAGTAAGGCAGCGGCGCGCCCAAGGACGCTTTTGGGTACCCCGGCCAACCGGGCCACGTGAATGCCATACGAGCGGTCGGCGGGACCTGGTTCCACCTTGTGAAGGAAAATAACATGGTCCCCCCATTCCCGGGCGGCCACGTGAGCGTTGATGACGCCAGGCCATTCCTGAGGCAAGCGCGTTAGTTCAAAATAATGCGTGGCAAAAAGGACCTTAGGTCCTCTGGCGTGCAAATACTCCACGCATGCCCAGGCGATTGAAATGCCGTCGTATGTCGATGTGCCGCGCCCCACTTCATCCAAGATGACCAGGCTTTTAGGCGTGGCGTGGTTTAAGATGCGGGCGGTTTCAACCATTTCCACCATAAAGGTCGATTCACCCTCCATCAGCCGGTCGGAAGCCCCAATGCGCGTAAAGAGTTGGTCGATGACGCCGATGTGTGCGTCTTGGGCGGGCACAAACGAACCCATTTGTGCCATCACCACGATGAGCGCGGTTTGGCGCAGATAAGTGGACTTGCCTGACATGTTGGGGCCGGTTAAAACAACGATGCGCTTTTCTTGGGTTTCCAAATCCGTGTCATTAGGGACGAGCGTGCCGGAAGGTAGCGTTTCTTCTAAAACGGGGTGGCGTCCCTCGCGGATTAAAAGTATGCCCGAGTCGTCCACTCGGGGGCGAACATAATGATGCCGCTCAGCGACGTCGGCGAGGCTGAGGAAAACGTCGAGTTCGGCCACGGTTGCAGCCAGATGCCGAAGCGATTCGGTACGGGCTATGACCGCTTCTCGCAAGTCGGATAAGATCGACATTTCCAACCGCACGACCCGTTCCTCAGCGCCTAAGATGCGGTTTTCAAATTCTTTAAGTTCTGGAGTGATGTAGCGCTCGCCGCTTGCAGTGGTTTGTTTGCGAATATAGGTGGAGGGTACTTTGGACAAATGGGTTTTGGTGATGTCTAAGTAATAACCAAAGACGTTGTTAAAGCCGATTTTAAGCGAAGCGATGCCGGTTTGTTCTCGTTCGCGTTTTTCCAGCTCGAGCAGTTTGGTTTTTCCCTCGCGCAGCCAGAGGCGGACTTCATCCAATTCCGCATTGTAGCCATCCGAAATCACGCCACCGTCTTTGACCGAAATCGGCGGAGCTTCGACCACCGCCTTTTTTAACAAACCGGCCAAAGCATTTTCTTGCGGAAAATCGGGAAGCAAGGCTGCGATGCGAGGCAGACGTTTAAGGCCAGCGGAAATGTGAGCCAAATCGCGAGGCAAGGTTGTTCCGGCCGTTAGACGCGTCAAAATTCGCTCGATATCCGGCCAGCCGCAGAGTTGGGCCTTAAGGCTGCTGCGCCGCTCTTTGTTATCCAGAAAATGCGCCACGCGGTCTTGGCGTTGATGGATGTCCTCTGCGCGCCGCAGCGGAGCGCTGACCCAGCGGCGAATCAGCCGGCCTCCCATGGGGGTCGATGTATGATCCAAAACATCGAGCAGCGTTTTTCCGGTCGAGGCGGCGTTAGGCAAAAGGTCTAGGTGGTCGAGCGTGTTGGCATCCATTTGAAGAATTGCTTCGGATGAATAGGTGCGAAGGGCTTTAAGGCGTAGGGGTTTTCCGCATTGGGTGCGTTCCAAATAGCGTGCCGCCGCTCCTGCCGCGCACGCCGCGCGCTTCTTCCCTTCCAAACCAAAGCCGCGCAGGGATGTTGTTTCATACAGTGATTTAAGACGCTGCTCTGCCAGGGGCAAGGAAAAATCCAAGGGCGACATTTCAGTGACGGCCAACCCTTGTCGTTTGAGCCGACCAACCCATTCCGATTCGGGGTTTTGTTTGGCGATCAAGACTTCGGAAGGCGCTAAACGCGCCAATTCATCGCTCGCGTTTTGGGCTGCCTGCGCACCCACCCATTCGGTGCACATAAATTCACCGGTAGAACTTTCAAGAAAGGCAAGCCCTATGCCTTCCTCATCCCAAACCAGTGCGGCCAAAAAGTTAGAGCGGCGGGCCGAAAGCAAAGAGTCTTCGTGAAGCGTTCCCGGTGTGATGACGCGGACCACGCCGCGTTTGACCAAGCCTTTGGCGGCTGCGGCCTCTTCTAATTGGTCCGCCACGGCCACGCGCAGGCCCGCTTTAAGAAGTTTGGCTATGTAAGGGTCAAGCGCATGCGCCGGCACACCGCACATGGGAACGTGTTGGCGGTGGGTGAGAGCCACTTCCAAGATAGGAGCCGCTTTTTGCGCATCGTCCGCAAAAAGTTCGAAAAAATCACCCAGGCGAAACATGAGCAACTCTTCCGGAAATTGGGCTTTAAGATCGTGGTACTGCTGCATGAGAGGTGTGTGTGGGGGTGCGCTAGCGGTCATGAGAAATGCCAAAGAGATGCTTCCAGCCCTGCAGGATTTTGAGCGCCCCGTAGGTTTTCTCGACTCGTCGAACGAAGCGACGTGTTTCTAAATAGTCGATGTCGGAAATATCCAGCACGGGTTTGCCTTTTCGCCACTGCTGGGTGATGCCGGGCCCGGCGTTGTAAGACGAGAGAACAGCCATGTCGTCTTCTGGAAACATTGCGTGAAGTTTGGTTAAGTAATACACGCCGACGTTTAAATTGATGTCGGGGTTTAATAAGTCTTGCTCGGTAAGGCCCGGAAGGCCGATTTCGGGACCGATCTCTTGTGCGGTCGTTGGAAGGAGCTGCATGAGACCCACGGCCCCCCGATGCGATTTCGCGTCCGACTGAAAACCCGATTCCACTTTGATGATGGCCATGACCCAAAGAGGATCAAATTTGTAAATGCCGGCGTATTTATTGATCAGCGTTTTATGAACCACCGGACGAAACCACATCCAGGCGGCCCCGGAATAAATAAGAATTCCCACTGTAAGCCCTAAGGTCAAAAATATCCATGCCCACGGCGTGCGGCGAGTCGGTTTTTGAGAAGGCTGCTTAAAATCCCGCAGCATAATGCGGTTCATGCGGCGGCCAACCGGTGGGCGAGCGATAAGACACGCTGCAAACGCGCTTCTTTGACGTCTTGCGGCACGTCATCGGGCCATCCAGCGGATGCGGTGCCGGGGCGCGGCGAATATTTGAAGGCGAAGATGCCGTGAAAGCCGATCGTTTCCAGAAGCGATAGGGTTTCTTCGAAATCGGCGTCGGTCTCTCCTGGGAAGCCCACAATCACATCGGTCGAAAGGGTCATGCCCGGCACGGACGCTTTTAATTTCTGCGTCATGGTTAAGAAATCCTCTCTCGTGTAGAGGCGCTTCATGCGTTCCAAAAGCCGTGTCGAACCGGATTGAAGCGGGATATGCAATTGTCGGCTGATCGTGGGATGGGTGGCGATGGTTTCAATTAAGTCATCGCGAAAATGCTTGGGGTGCGGGCTCATAAAGCGAATCGTGCCAAGGTCCGGGATTTTCGAAACGGCATGCAGTAAATCCGAGAACGTCCACACGCTTTGATCCGCATTTCGCCAGTAATAGGAATTGACTGTCTGTCCCAAAAGCATGATTTCCTTGAATCCTTCAGCCAACCGCTGCCCTACATCCGCTAAAATCTCATCCGCTGGCCGGTACATCTCACGCCCTCTTACCTGCGGCACGATGCAATAGGAGCAGGTCATGTTGCACCCACGCATGATCGTTACATAGCCAATCTGATCGCCACTAAAGCGGCTGTCCGACCCGCTCGTCTCCCCCGAAAGTCTCTGTCGGGGGTCCATCGGTTCTTCGACACGAGCTGGGGGGGATGATGACAAAGTCGCTTCTTCATTCCAGCGGTCGCGCAGCACAGACGTTATCGCCTCTGGGAAGTTCTCAATTCGAGTGGCCGGCGACACTAAATCGATAAACGGGTATTTCTTTTTGGCCAAATCCCCCCACTGTGTGGCCGCACATCCCGCCACCACCAGAATCCGGTTCGGGTCGGCTTCTTTCCATTTGCGAAGCCGCCCAATTTCGGAATCCGCTTTATGTTCCGCGTTATCGCGGACGGTACACGTGTTCATGAGAATAACGTCCGCCTGATCGCGGTCCGCCGTCGCCCAAAACCCCCGACTTTTAAGCGGCTGCGCCAATTCCTGAGCATCCGCTTCGTTCATTTGACAGCCATAGGTGATGAGGTGGTATTTCATCGTCAGCAATTATAGCGGACGATCGGGGGATGTTCAGCCGATAATCGGCAAAGACGATAAACCGTTGGGTTAAAGGCGAGCCACTTAGAAATGACGGTGCTGTCTTGGGTCAGGCCGCTGTCCGTGTTCTGGAGGTCATCACGGGGTGAAGGGGGTCTGCTAAGGAAGGCCATGCAGACACAACTGCCGTTCCAATGAACACAAATAAGGTGCTAAGAATCCGTTTAACGGCCTTTGGCTTTTGATCGGCACCTTTATGCATATAGGCCTGAACCAAAAATTCCAAATTCTCAAAATCTTTATCACTATAGGACTGTTTTATTGTTCTCGTCACACAATCGAGATTTTTGAGATAGCTCAAAAAATCCTGCGTATCTTTAGGCCAATCGTTTCCGCCCTCTTGGCTTAGCACAAGTAGATATTTTCCCTTTTCCGGAAGAAGTGCGGCGAATGCGCCTCTACGCTTGAGTTTAAGAGTCACCGCAAAATTTTCACTGTCGGGGTGGGCCCAAACTCGCAATGAAACTGTCCCTCCCAGGGCTGTGCGCACAGACTCAAGAGTGCCTACAAAAAGTGCATTCAGAGATTTGATTTGTTTTTTGGAAAGGGTTGAATCGCCTTTTTTGGGATTCGTGTCGAGAGGCGACGGCGCATAATGATGAAACGTTGCTCTAGCCCTCATGGGGGAAACACCGAATTCGATAATCAAGCGGCGCAGGGTAAGACCCCCAAAAGTACTGGTACTGGCCGCGCGCTCTCCTCTAACCTGGATGGTGACATTTCCAGAAGAATCACGCCGGATATTCGTTATCGTCAATGTCCCCTTGGATCGACCTTTGAACGGGAATGGGTCTCCAATCGTCAACGGTGAGTAGGATAAAAATTTTATTTGTCCCGCAGGCTTTCGTGGCTTCTTTGCTGATGTGGGCGAAGATGCTATAGGCTCGGGTGTTTTGTCGGATTTATCTAAACCGGAATTAGGCGCGGCGCTAGGTGCAGGATCCGTTTCCAACGGCTTGACCTCCGGTAATCGCAGTTCTTCAGAATTCAATAATCCCGAAAAATACTTTTCAATTGTTTCCGTCAAGTCGGTATTCCCTTCGGATAGTTGTCTATAATTCCACTCCAGAGAATTAATTTCAGCCCGAAACCGATTCACGAGTTCGGGTTTTACGACCTCTAAAAGCTGATCAACCACTCGTTTTCCACGAATCGATAGTATTATTGGATCGTCTGATTTTGAGGAATTTGGCCAAAGTTCTTTAAATTGACGCGCTGTTGTCTCGGTTGCATTTCCCCCCAAGGGCCACACCAACGATTGAATCGTCAGCCGAAGTGCTAATACAACGGCTGGCAACGGCTTGTCATGGGTACTGAGATCCACTGCACCCACTCTCGTCATAATGTCTAGTAAAAGTTGTTCTGCTTGACGAATAACCCTAATGTCTGTGTGCATCATGCTAACGATGAGAGCCGGAATAACATCTCTTAACCGTCGCAATTCGACCTCTTTTAAATAATTATTAGGCAAAACAAGCCGGACCACTTCTTTATATGGGTCTGTCTCTTCTTGTGCGGCTGTTGACTCTAGAAGACGATGAAAGGCAGGAAGAAAGTAGTCCTTAATCCAAACGAAAAATTCGTCACCGACTGGATTCCCATTAGCTCCGCCAGCAATCGCGAAAGGGGGTCTTCGGGTGATGATGCCTGCGTTCGGATGTTTCCCCGTGAAGGCTGCTACCAAGTATGGAGGAACAGCCTGCAAGGAGAGGCTTAATTGGGCCGGTAAGCGGGTAGAGGGGGCCAATGGTTTGTTAGCCTCAAGCGATGAGCTCACCAGGAAAGGGACCATCCCGATCGATATGAATTGACGAAGCAAGCGCCGCATACCCATTCAGAATAAAGCTTTTTAAGGAATAGCGCTATAGACCAAGCGCCCCAGAAATCGCGCCCTTTGGGCCCAGAGGACTGGACTGAAGTGCTTCATAGCTGCTTCACCCCGGAGGGCGAACTGCTTCATGTCTGGGACAATTCTGACCCTTCATCCGTCGATCTACTGCTTCATGAACTAGTTCATGAAATTATGAAGCAGCTGTGAACTAGTTCATGAAGCACTTCCTTTTAAAGGATGTGGGCCAATTTGGTGGCTCATCTAAGCCAATAACGCAAACGACCACAATTATTTCTGTTGACACTGCCTTAGCTAAAACGTGAGGTACTACAATGCCGGTGCATCTGGGATGAAAACCCTCGCTAAACAACCTTGGTTCGGCCGGTTTTTATTGCTGCTGGGTGTCGGCAGCTTTATGGCGCTCAGTTTTTTGAGCGGCTTGCAGGAATCCTCCACGGCGGATGAACCGCAGCACATCACGTCCGGTTATGCCTATTGGAAAACCGGACGGTACATTTTCGATCCGATACACCCTCCGCTGATTCGTTTGCTCGCCTCTTCCCCGCTGCTCACGCTGCCGCTCTATTTTCCTGATCGGCCGCCGGCTTGGGTTTCGGATGACCCGAATTTGTTTTGCTACTCGTTTCTAAACCAAAACACCCTTAATTCCCAAACCCTTTTGAATGCGAGTCGTTGGGTGATGGTTTTGTTGGGTGGTCTTTTAGGGTTTTGGGTTTGGTCCTGGGCGAAAGAATCGATTGGAATCCAAGGCGCCAACGCAAGCCTGATGGCCTTCGCCTTCTGCCCGCCTCTCTTGGCGTATTCCCATTATGTCACGACCGATTTTGGAGTGACCGTTTTTTCGTTTGGCGCGCTTTATGCGGGGTGGCGTTTTTGCAAACAACCCTCCTTTTGGAGGGCTTTGCTGGCCGGGCTTGGGGCGGGGGCTAGCGTAGCCAGCAAGTTCACCGCCTTGATCCTGTTGCCACTTTTGATGGCGCTCGTATGTATCGAATGGGCAGTCAGTCGGGAATCGTGGCAGGCACTTAAAAAACGTCACTTGGTTTTATTTGCCGTCCTTTTTGTTTTGGGATCAGTGTTTGTCGTAGCGTTGGTCTATCGAATCGATCAGTGGTCTTCGTTAGTCACAGGATTGCGCGCGCTGCACTTTCACCTGAGCCATGGCACCCAGTGTTTTTTTTACGGGCAATACACGGACCAGGGGGGATGGCCGTGGTTTCTTCCGATGGTTTTTCTTCTTAAGACGCCTTTGGCTTTTTTGTTGGCGGCCGGAGTAGGGGTTTTGGTCTGGGGTAAGTTGTCCCCCTCCTTAAAGCGCTTCGTTTTCATTTGGCTTTTATTTCCCTGTCTCCTCACGGTTATAGTCTGTATCTTTTCCAAAAGTCAGTTTGGGATCAGGCGAATCTTATTGGTTTACCCACTGCTGTGCGTGTGGATCGGCGCGGTGGTTCGTACGCTTGATATACCCTCTCCGAGGCGGTTTGTCCTGTGGGGGGTTCTTGCGGCGTGGTATGTGGGATCAGCCCTATATAGTTTTCCCCACTACCTGGCTTATTTTAATGAAGCCGTCGGCGGTTCTTCACAAGGGTACCGTTACCTTTTGGATTGCAACCTGGATTGGGGACAAGGGTTGAAGGCCTTAAGCCGCTACCTGCGTGAACAAGGAGTGGACCATATTTATCTCAGTTATTTTGGCGGCGGTGAGCCGCGCGACTATGGAATCCGATATATCGCTGTGGCTCCAAAAGGCGGGAGTGATCCCAAAGGCGACCTGGATCGCCGCATTCAAAACCAGAAAAGAATTCTTTTTGCCATTTCAGCCACAAACCGTGAAGGTCTGCATTATAAAAACCACGACTTGTTTGCTTGGCTACGGATACGTCAACCGATGGCCCTCGTGGGGCATTCCATTTGGGTCTATGACATCACAAACGACGCGCAAGCGCATGACCAGTTCGCGCGGATGTTTAAAATCGCAGGTTTAGCGGAATGGGCGCAGTTTGAGGATCGGTGGAGTCGGTCACTTAGGTCTTCGCTTCCAAAACAATAAGGCTGGAACGCAAATAACGCTTCACTTGGGCGACTCGCCAGCGTGCGGATAGCTGAGGTCCGAGAGAGAAGGCGTCGGGGTTCCCGGAATAACCGTAATCCGGTATGAACACCCGTTTGGGCTGCGGCGTACCCGAAAGTAAATTGTCGATCCGTGGAATTTGATTTGGGAGGTAATACCACATCGTCACCCATCCGTAACTCATCGCTCCAAGCCATGCGGCGTCCCCTGGATGATAGTCATCTTGGATTTCTTTCGCCATGGTTTTCCAGTCGGCTTTGTCGAAACGCGTGTAATAGTTTGGAAGTAAAGCAAGGCACCCCGTGACCCAAACGATCATCACGGTGTACAGCAAGACCCGCATTCTTTTAGTCCCAAATGACAGGACATGCGCAATTGGAACAAGAAAACACGGCAAAGCGAGCAAGGTATAGCGGCTTGGAAAATACACCGGTTTAAACCAATGAGATTCCATCCAGGCCAAGGTAAGCGGTAAACCGCAGCCAGCAAGAAAATGAAACAAAACACGGCCTCTTTGTGGCCGCACCCACCCTAAGCCAATGGCCATCAAGGAAAGAGGCATAGCCGTCAGAGGCAGCAAGACGTTTGAGGGAACACTTAGCGAGACCGCGCCGAGAGTCATGTGCAAACCGCTTAAGGCAGATCCGGTCTCAAAGAAGGTTCGTATTGTGGTCGGACGCATGTGCTGCGTTGCGGGAGTGCTGGATTGTGCGATCACGACGGGAAGCCAAGGCAAACACGCCGCGACGATTGCTAAAAAGGGCAGGATTGCACGCCCATTTAATCGGCGCTGCAAGATGGCTTTTGAAACAAATACGATAAAGAAACTTGCGATGAAAAAAACAAACCAGTAGTGCGTATAAAACCCGGCCATGCACAAAAGTGAGAAAATGGTCCAGTCGCGCTTTTCGTTTTGTTCCATGGCGCGTTCGAAAAAATATAGCGCGGACAGAACTTCTAGCGTGGACAGGGTGAACATGCGCAATTCTTGAGAGTACATGATGTGAAAAGGCGACAACGCCAGAAGAAAGGCTCCCCAAAGGGCGGTTGCGCGGTTGAAGCGTTTGAATAGCATCCAATAGAAAGCAGGAATGGTGGCAATCCCAAAAAGCGCGGGAAGAAGACGTAATCCGAAATCGTTAACTCCTGTCCATGAATAAATGACCTTGACGAGGTAATAAAAAAACGGGGGAGAGGCTGAAATATGGCGATGAAGTTCTGTCCACCCCGGGAGAGAATCCCACACCGTATAGGCTTCGTCAAGCCAAAAACTTTGCCGTCCGAGGTTCCATAGGCGTAAGATAGTCGCTAACAATGTCAGAACGACGAGATCGATCTTATAGGAGCGCATGGCGCATATTGTAATGCCTGCATCTTCGAAAATCTTTCTGGCTGTAATGGTTGTCCTCTTTAACGGGATGGCTTTTCTATTTTTGCGTCCCGTTTATGCGACTCCTGATGGGGTTGGCTATTTAGCGTATCTGCCTTCTATTTTTCACTATGGCACACTTTCCTTTGAAGCCACTTATCGTGCGGCGTCGATTGGAATTCCTTGGGCGTTGACCTCTACGGGGTGGATCGCAAACCCATGGGTTTTTGGAGCGAGTTTTTTATGGCTTCCGTTTTACAAAGTTGGCTATTGGCTCAGTGCGGTTCCCCCCACTCTCCCCGCTCCTGTTTGGGGAGGCTATTTTTTATCTGTTGTAAATTTCAGCAGCATGCTGTTTGGGGCCGCCGCGGTTTTTTTAACGACGACAGCGTTACCGGCCTATTTTCACTTGAGGGTCCGTATTCTCATAGCCCTCGCGTGCTTCTTTGGCACTCCTCTTTTTTATTACAGCTTTATCGAAGGCACCTCCGCGCATGCCGCCAGTGCTTTTGCCAATAGCCTTTATGTTTGGTTTTGGATTAAAACGTCTGGAACAGACAGTTCGCGCTTTAGTCCATGGCGTTGGTGGATGCTCGGGTGGTTAGCCGGCCTTTGCATGATGGTGCGTCCTCAAGACGTTTTGGTTGCTCTTCCTCTTATTTTCGAAGGATGGATGGGTTGGAAGCGGCATGGACGTCCGGCAAAACAGACGGCTTTGTGCATGGCCGTTTTTGGAATCGGTTTCATCATTGGTTTTTTTCCCCAAACTCTTTTGTTTCGTCTGCTAGAAGGAGGCTGGCTTCAATTTCCACAGCGATTCAATCTGGCATGGTCGAATGCCGCACCTGTGGCATGCCTCTTTTCTCCTTATCATGGACTTTTGGTGTGGACGCCTCTATATGCTCTGGCCTTTTTTGGGCTCCTTTTTTGTGTTCCAAAAATGGAAGGGCGAATGCGTATCTATGGGGCCGTTTTGCTTGGACAATGGATAGTGTGTTCGTTTTGCGCGTTTTGGTGGGAAGGTTCCTCTTTCAGCTTAAGGATGATGACCGGCACTTATCCGCTGGCGGCATTCGGCTTAGCGTTTTTTTTCGAACGCGTGAGCCGTCGATCTCTCCCTCCTCTTTTCCTATGCAGTATTTGGGTATTTTTATGTCTGCTTGTAATTTGGAGCACGCTACTGGCACTGCAGGGATTTTCCGGTGCTTTGAATCTTTACCGCCCATTGACGTTTTCAATGCTTCTGGATGGGGCTGCCTCTTGGAAAAATGGGCTCGAAGGCGTTTACAATCAACTGACTCGATGGGGTCGTATCCCTTTTTCTATTGTGATTCGAATGCTCGTATTGGAGCTTCTTATTGGGGGATGGCTATATGGTTTATGGAAGCATAGCCAGAACCCCTCGTCGTTACGCTTATCCCGCTTAGTGCTTTGGTTTTCTGTGACGTGGGGGGTGTTGGGCGCTTATGCGCTATTCATGATCGTTTTTGCGCGAAACGGAGTACGCCCGCAGATTAATTCCGCGCAAGCTCTTACATCAAAGCAGCTGGAAGACGTTTTCCTAGCCGAATCCTACAGCCTTAAAGCGGATTATTACCTTCAGCGAAACCAATTGGACAAGGCGCGCCATTTCCAAGAAAAAATGAAAAAACTTCACAATAAAGTCTCACCGCCATCGTAAGCGGGAGGGTACAATCCGCGGCATGCCGTTTGGACTTATTTTTTGCAGCGTTTTGATTTCTTATGTTTTGGGTCTGCATTTCGTATTTCTCAGAGCCATTCCGGACCCTCTTTTCCATCCTGATTCTGCCGCTTATTTGAAGCCATCTCTTGAATTCTTGACCACTGGTCGTTTTACGGTAACCATTGAACGTTCGTGCGGATATCCCTATTTTCTGTTGGGGCTATTGAAGGCCTCGCCCAGTCTTAGCGTGGTTCTCTGGAGTCAGCATCTCCTGCTTCTCATCACCGCGGGCCTAAGCGGATTCTTTTTTTACCGTTTTTTCTATCCATCCTCTATATGGGCGGTGATGATTTTTTGTTGGACCGCCATTTCTCCTTTAAGCATGTGGGCGTCGCATTCGATTTTGACGGAAACGGTATATTCCTTTTTTTGTGTGCTTGGCGTCGGTATGCTTTTTTGGGCCCGGCAGCAGTCTCGATGGGGGCCCTGGGTCCTCTTGGGGCTCGTTGTCCCATTCGCCTTGTGGATTCGTCCTTCGGGTTGGGCGCTTTTCGTGGGATGTGTCGTGGGGTTGCTGTGGCCTCAAACCTTAAATCAACGGCGGGCATTTTTAGGATTTGGTGTTGCTTTCATCATGGGCTTTAGCGCTTTCTGCTGCGAAAGCTTTTTGCAGCGCGGCTATTGGGGATTGGCCCGGTTTACAGGAATGACCCTTTTCGGGGCTACGGCCCAATTTTTGGACCTTGAAAAAGTCTCCCCTGAATCGACGCGCAGAGCGTTAGAGCCTTTTTATCACGACAAAACGCTTCGTCAAAAGCTTCCCAACAAAGATTGGGTGCGCTACGGTGACGACGGTCCTGTTCGAGCGCTTGTCCGATCGGGTGTAAGACATGAGGCGCTAGACCGTACGCTCGTTGGCCTTTCCAGGCAAGCGTTTAGCCAGCGCCCTATTTCTTTTTTGGCGGGAGAAGCAAAAGACATGGTGTCGTTCTTTTGGCAAGGATTCGCGATCCCAGAAATTTATTTGACGCGACAGTACACTTTTTTTGTCTATCGCGGCCTCGATCTGTTTTGGCGTTTCACGGAATCCATTCCTTCCGTAAGACCGTTTTTGATTCACACCCCTACAAAAACCGCTCCCTATCAAGAAGCCCTCAACCGATGGATGCATGCAGCCGATCAAGAAGAGGCGGCTGCAGCCGTGGCGGAGATGAACGCGAAGGATTTCTTCCGTTATGAACGGGTTTTAATCCTTTGGAAACCGCTCAAGGTTTTTTTTGTCCTTTGGGGATCGATTCCGTTATTCACTCTATTGGCCACAATGCTTTCGTGGCATGATAAGCGTGTCCGGGGGATGTTGATTATTCTGTGGGTCGTTATTTTGGGACATATTGCCCTGTCGGTGTTGTCTGCTCCCGACCCGCGCTACGGCGTGGCGTTGGAACCGCTGTTTTTTATGGGTCTTGCGGCTGGGGGAAAGGGGGTTTCGGAACGTTTTGCAAAAATGTTAAGACACCCTTGAGCTGGGTGTCATTGGGGTTATTTTGATGCAGTTCCCTCAAAAGCGGATAGGCTTCATTCCATCGCCGCTCTTCGAATAATAAAAAAGCCAAATTGCTTTTCATCGTTTCGCTGGTTGGGAAGCGCAGCGCCCAACGATACAGTTTTTCATTTGACCCTCGAAGTTGGACGTTTGCTTGGGTGAGCGTGGCTAATACCAGAACAAACACCGCACAAAACCCGTTGAGAAGTCTTTGTCGGGGCGCTGTCAGTCTTTGTCGCCGTACGCCGATTCCAACCGCCGCAGGAACAACCATTCCCCAAAGACCCGCATAGGCCCAGTGGTCGAGGAGGAGCGATTGCTGCAGCATGACGAAAGATTTAGGCAGAAGCTGTACGAGAAACCATCCCATTCCCAATAATCCCAACGCCCATCGGCGGCTCATCATGCACGCGACGACCCCTACGAAAGCGGCAAAACCGGCGATCCAAGGAAAAGACCAATGCGGCAGCAGGCGATCGGTGTAGAGCGGCCAGGGCCAAAAAATAAGACCCGCGTAATGAAGAATCACCGTAGGAAAAGCTTGAAGAAAAAAACGGGCCATTATGGGCGCCTCAACGGGGGACGACGGCAAGGGAAGAGCCAAACGATACATCGTTATATAGATCCCCAGCGGAATTAAGAACCAGACCAAAGGCCGGTAGAAAGCGAACGATTCTTTACGATAAGTCATGAGAAGCGCAATCAAGATCGGCGTCATCACCGCACTTTCTTTCGTAAAAAGCGCCAAAGCGAAACAAGCAGGACTTAAAAACAGCCATCCTCTAGGGCGGCGGATAAAAATGACCATACTGAGCAACGAGAAAAAAAGGCTCATGAGTTCGGCCCGTCCTGAAACCATGAGGAGTTCTTGAACGATGATCGGATGGGCGCCGATGAGACAACCTGCCCATGTCGCGGCCCAAGGTGAAACCCCTATGCCTAGAGCTAAGACGGCACAGAGGATAGCGTTCCCCGCATGGATCAAGACGTTAACCAGGTGATAGCCAAGGGGTCTTAATCCCCATAAAGAGTATTCCATCCGGTGCGTAAAGGGCTGGAGTGGTCGGTAGAGTCCATGGCCGTTAGGCAAACGAAATATCGGTTGGGTGAAATCCTTTTGAATGTTGGCCCAAGACCATTGGCGTAGGGACGCGTTCGTTTGAACGTTGTAGTAATCGTCCCAAATAAAACCAAGTTTTAGTGTTGGGCTATAAGCGCAGAGCGTACTGGCCAAAATGAGGCCGATGCGGCTCCATCGGGACACTACGGCAGGTAAAACACGACCGTGGCCGGCCACAACAGAGCGGCCATTAGCATGACCCAAAAATTAATTTTGGCGAGTTTTCCGCCGCGCAGGCCGCGGTAGCGTCGTTTAAAGCGCACCGCAGAAACACCCGTATAAAGCAGCAGGATGATGCAAATCGACATCACAATCGCCGGCCCGTAATCCGTTAAGTATTCATCTTGGTCGACCATCACGCTGTAAAGCGCATAGGCAATACCAAAGTTGAGCGCTAAATGAACATAAATGGGCCACGTAGGCGGTGGAAGCAGATGGTCGGGCATACGGTTTTTGCGGGCTTTCTCACGTTTTTCCCACCAGCCGTAGAATGTCGGTGTTTTTTCCTGAAAAAGTTTTTTACTCATAACATTCCCCTTTTACGCGGCTTGCCCGGGTTCGCCGGGTTTTTGGCTATCCATAAAAAAGACCAATCCCAACAAGACATCGGTATAAAACGCCTTCTTTTCGATCGACAGAAGCGGGACTTCTTGAAAATAAACGCCGCTTTTTTCCATATCAACCATGATCGCTTTTCGTCGCGTTTCATCCAAAGGCCGGTCCATGATGGTAAAGAGCGCTCGCGCCCGTCCGCTCATCGCCGAATGAATGACGCTCTCCTTCCATTCGCTTTTCGGATCGTAAGCGGCGGTGTGCGTTACTTTAAGATGAAAGGCCACCTTCGTAAATTTGGGGGTAATCGTTTCCAATTTTTGTGCCAGTGATTTGGCTTCCGCTTCACGGCCCAAGGGGTAGGCGATATGCGTGGCCAACTGAGAAGGGTCGTCGCTGGTCGGAGCCGGCGCCAAGGGCGCGGCGACCACAGGCAGGGGTGTGGGTTCTGGGGCAGGTTCCGCTGTAGGTGTTGGATCCGCCAGCGCAGGGGGCTGCGGGATGATGTCGCCTTGCGGGGGCGGCGCTTCCGGCGGCTTTTGCAAAGCGGCAGGAGACACCGGTGCGGGCTTTGGCGGTGGAGCGGCGGCGGGCTCCTCTTCTTGCTTCGAAAGTTTTCCGAAAATCCCCTGCAGTTGCGAGAGGAGATCTTCGATGTGGTCGTCGTGCGGGTTTTTGTCGCTGTCTGTCATGATGGTTATAGTTTAACGCTGATCCCTAGCAGCATGGATTGCAAATTTTCTGGCCGCTGGGCTTCTTGGAGCGCGGCTTCTTGAGAAATTTTCCCCTCTTTGCATAGCCGCAGCAAATCCAAATCGAACGTGGTCATCCCTTCGTTATGTCCGCGCGCCATCGCCGTGTACACGTCGGCCATTTTATTTTCGGCTAACAATTGGCGGATAAAGGGCGTCGTGACCAACACCTCGGTGCAGGGAATTCGGTCCTGTCCATCCTGAGTCGCAATGAGTTTTTGCGCGATAACCCCGCGCAACACCTGGGCGATGGATATCCTGATTTGGTTTTGTATCCCGGAAGGGTAGCTGTCGACAATGCGCTGAATCGTATGCAGCGCATCGATAGTGTGAATCGTCGAGAACACCAAATGCCCGGTTTCGGCGGCGGTGACGGCGGCGGCGATGGTGTCTTCGTCACGCATTTCCCCAATTACGATGACATCCGGGTCTTGACGCAAGATGTATTTAAGCGCGTTGGAAAACGACTGCGTGTCGTAGCCCACTTCACGCTGCGAAATCGAGGATTTGACGTCCTTGTGGTAAAACTCGACGGGATCTTCGACCGTGATAATGTTGTAAGGAAAGCTTTGGTTGATGTGGTTGACCATGGCATTGACGGTGGTGGTCTTTCCCGCCCCCGTTACTCCAGCGACCAAGATAAGACCGGAGGGTAAGGCGCATAGTTTTTTCAGGGTGGTTTCAGGCAAATGGAGCTGGCCAAAGGATTTAAGGTCTAAAGGAATCACGCGCAGGGTAAAAGCCACGGTCCCCTTTTGGCGATACACGTTGACGCGAAAGCGGCTTACCTGATCGAGCGCATAAGACAGGTCGATCTCACCATCGGCCTCAAACCGTTTTCTCTGCACGTCATTCATGACACTGTAGGCCAGAGATTTCACAGTGTCGGGGTCGAAGGACTGGTACTGCGTCGAAATCAACCGGCCGTTTAGACGAATAAGCGGGGCGCAGTGCGCTTTAAAGTGAATATCGGAGATGCTTTGTTTCACCATGAATTGCAGCAGTTCGCGAATGTCCACGTCGTCTCCTTTTCCGATTAGAGTCCCGGGATATTCAGCCCTTTAAGGCCTTGCATAAGCGTCGCGGTTTGCATCGCGGCTTTGCGCTGAGCATCCTCGAATGCCCCGTTAATTACTTCGGTCAGGGAGCGCTCGAGCGCTTCTTTCTTTTGCGGATCCAGCCAAGACCTATCGACCCAAAGCGTTTCGATGCGTTGGGCTCCATTGACAGTGGCTTTAAGCGTCTGGCTGGCATTGCTGTTTTCCACTTTTATTTCGGCCAGTTTGCGTTGAAGGTCTTCCGCTTTTTTCTTCATCTCCATCAACTGCTTCATCTGATTCATCATCGGGCCACCCCCATCGGTTTAGTGTTCATATATCCGGCGCCACTGCTCTGCGGACACGGCGCCAAAATAGGTCTTCTTTCCATACGCAAAACCCGGCAGCCCCTTGAACGCATGCCCCATCGCTTCGGCGCGAAACGTCATCAACCGCTCATCCATCGCGGTTTGGGCGAGCGCCCGAGCCGTCACTTTTGCGGACACACCAAAATCGCGCGCAAAATCGGCCAAAATCAAAGGATCCCCAATGTTAAGAGACTGGCCGCTAAAGTATGCCTGATATAGCCGTTCAATCAAGGGAATCTTTACACGGTGAGGAACTCCCTGGACAAGGCCGTGAGCGAGGCGGGTATTTGGGACCAAGCGAGGCTGATGGAGACGGAGTCCAAAACGCATCGCCAAGGCGGCGACCGAGGACCACATCCCGGCCCGGACATCCGAATTTGGAGCAATTTCTAGAGGCATTCCTTCCCGGGGAGTGTCGGGGTTAAGTTCAAATCCTCGCCATTCAAGCGGCCAGCGCGAGCCCGCCGCTTGGCATAATCCATGAAAGCCGATATAGCAAAACGGATCTATAAAATCAGCATAAATGTAAATTCGCTTGCGCCAAAACATAGTCAGCCTATCGTACAATAGAGGCATGCGGCAGAAACTCACCCATTACGCCCGCTTCGTTAAAATTGAGCACACTCTTTTGGCTCTGCCTTTACTGTATGCCGGCGCCATATTGGCGGGTGGTGGCTGGCCGAACGCTCGGATTTCGTTGCTCATTTTGGCGGCTGGGTTTGGTGCGCGCACGGCGGCCTTTGCGCTTAATCGCATCATGGACCGCCGCATCGATCAGTTAAATCCACGAACCGCCGCGCGAGAACTTCCGTCTGGACGGATGACTTTAGCGGAAGCCGCTGGCGTGGGCATTTTTGGAGCGATTATTTATTTGGCCGCCGCTTGGGCGATTGCACCGATATGTTTTTATTTGTCCCCTCTCCCACTTTTTGTTTTTTCAATTTATCCGCTTTTAAAGCGCTTTACTCCGATGGCTCATTTTGGGGTGGGGTTGGCCGATGCATTGGCGCCGCTCGGTGGGTGGTTATCGGTGCGCCAATCGTTTGAGGGGGTGACGCCGATTTTGGGCTTGGCGCTTTTTACGTTTCTTTGGGTGTCGGGCTTTGACATCATTTATGCCACACTGGATGAGGAGTTCGATCGCGAGCAGAAACTGCATTCGATTCCCGCTTGGGTCGGACGCAACTTAGCGCTTAAGTTATCCGCCCTGCTGCATCTTAGTGCATTCATGGTGCTCATCGTGTTATATCTCACCCATTTACGATCACCGTTGGCGTTGGCAACCCTATTGGCCCTTGGGGCCTTGTTGTACTGGGAACAAGCCTCCGCTCGTGACGATGTAGAGTTGGCGTTTTTTAAAATTAATGCGGTCCTAGGGTTTGGAATTATGGGTTTTATTGCCGCCGGAGTGGCGAGAATATTATGAACCGAATTCTTTTGGGAATTTCAGGTGCTTCCGGTGCGGCGTATGCCGTGGAGTTTTTAAAGCGTTGTCCGGCGGAAGAAAAATTTGTCGTTCTTTCACGGTGGGGCCGCAGCCTGCTTCAAACCGAAGCGGGGCTCTCACCGGAAGATTTGGCGCCTTATGCCAAGAAAATTTATGCGACGGACGATATGTCAGCGCCTTTTGCTTCAGGCTCTAACGCCTTTGATGCCATGGTCATTTTGCCCTGCAGCGTGGCCACACTCGGGAAAATTGCGAATGGAATTTCCGATACGCTGCTGACGCGCGCGGCGGAAGTGGCTTTGAAAGAACGCCGCAAACTCATTATCGGGCTGCGCGAGACGCCTTTATCGTCTATCGCGCTTGAAAATGCCCTCAAGTTGTCGCGGGAAGGCGTTGTCATCATGCCGCTTTCCCCTCCTTTTTATTTCAAACCCAAGTCGCTAGAAGACCTCGTGTCGCAATTTGTCGACAAAGTGGTTGGTACGCTAGGGTTCCCCGTTACCGCTGGGTGGCGTTCTTGCGAACTTGAGTAGACACTACCTCGACCTTCCCTCCTTTCTTCGCGAGCTTGAGCGCCGCGGAGAACTTCGGCGCGTGCGAGTTGAAGTTGATCCCGAATTGGAAATTACTGAAATTGTCACGCGAGTAAGCCGGCAAGAGGGCCCGGCGCTTTTGTTTGAAAAGGTCAAAGGCTCGCCTTTTCCCTTGGCCATTAACGTGTTCGGCAGCGCTTCTCGAATCGAAGCCGCGTTAGGATGTCCGCCGGCAGAATTAGGAGAAAAGCTGGTGGCCATGGCGCAAGCGGTGCAGCCGCCAAGCTTTCTTAAACTGTGGAAGTCCAGGCGTATGGTCAAGCGTTTGACGTCCATGCGAACATCACGGGCTTTTTTTGCGCCGGTCCACCAGGTGTCTGAAGAGCCCGCGCTGGACGAGCTCCCTATTTTGAAATGTTGGCCCAACGATGGCGGTCGTTTCATTACGTTCGGTTTGGTGATGACGCATAGTCCCTCAACCGGTGCGCGCAATGTCGGGCTGTATCGGCTGCAGCAGCATTCCTCGCGTACCACGGGCATGCATTGGCAAATTCAAAAAGGCGGCGGGTTTCATTTTGCAGAAGCGGAAAAACGCGGTCAGCCCCTTCCCGTTTCCGTGGTGATTGGCAGTGACCCGTATCTGGCCATGGCCGCCGTAGCGCCGCTTCCCGAAGGGTTGGATGAAGTGGCCTTTTCAGGGTTTTTACGGCAAAGCCCGCTCCGTATGACTCCTGCCAAAACGATTCCCATGCAAGTCCCCGCGCATGCGGAATTTGTCTTGGAGGGGGTGGTCCCCCTACAGGAAAAGCAAATGGAAGGCCCCTTTGGAGACCATTTTGGACACTACTCCCAAGCGGCCCCTTTCCCCGTCTTTCATGTCGGGCGAATAACACGGAAGAACAAGCCCATATTTTTGGCTACGGTGGTCGGCAAACCGCCGCAAGAGGATCGTTATTTAGGCGATGCGATGCAGGAGGTGTTGGGGCCTTTGATTCGGATGGTGCGTCCCGAGGTAAAAGATCTTTGGGCGTACTACGAAGCGGGGTTCCATAATTTGCTCGTCGTTTCCGTCGCGCAGCGCTATGAAAAAGAAGCGATGAAAACCGCGTTGGGGCTTTTAGGCGAAGGGCAATTGTCTTTAACCAAATGCCTCGTTTTGGTCGATGCGCAAGTCAACCCGCGGGATTTCCATGCGGTGCTCCAAGCCATTGACCAAAACTTCGATCCATCGGAAGACGCGCTCATCCTTTCAGGTGTGCCGCTCGATACGTTGGATTTTACCAGCACCACTATGAATTTGGGGAGTAAGCTCGTGATGAACGCGACGCGTCAGCATAAATCCCGTCCGGCGCGAAAAGCGGCAATGAGTGGGGCTTCGTACCAGTGGCTTAAGGAACACGATTCGCGCATTTTGGGTTGGCGATTATGGGATGAGACGCTTTTGGTGGTTCAGGTGAAACAGGAGGGTCGAAAAATACTTGAGCACCTGGTGCATGCCAGCGCCCTGCAAGGTGTTAAAATGATAGCCGTCGTCAGCCCCGACATCGATTTGGAAGACCGCGTCAGCACCCTTTGGGGCCTTTTTACCCGCTTCGACGCCGCCCGAGACGTCATTTTTACGGAAACAAAAATCGTTGGACCCACCGTTCGCTACGGCGGCCGTTTGGGAATTGATGCGACGTGGAAGAGCGGTTATCCCGACCCCTTAGAGATGACCGATGAAATTCGCGAAAAGGTAAATGCCCGCTGGAACGACTATGGACTCTAGGCCGCTTTTTATCGATGACGCGCTTGAGCGCATTTGGGACAAAGTCTTAGCCCGGGAACGTCTTGGCTTGGATGACCTTTCTGTTTTGGAAAAGTCTCCCGATATCCTGGGGATCGGCTGGATGGCCAAGCAGGTGAAAGAGCGGCGTTACGGCAAAGAGGCGTTTTACGTCTTAAATCAAAAGCTAGAACCCACCAATGTCTGTGTGCTTTCCTGCAAATTCTGCGATTTTGCCACCAAACGCGGTCAGGCGAACGCGTATGAATTGACTATTGATGAGATGGTGGCCAAATGCTCCGGTGATATTTCCGAGATTCATATTTCAGGCGGCATGCCTCCCGAATGGAAGCTGGAGCATTATGTGGAGATCATCCGTGCTCTTCGTGAGGCTTATCCGAGCGTGGGCATCAAGGCGTTCACGGCGGTCGAGGTGGAGTGGGCGGCGCGAATTTCGAAAAAATCCGTTGAAGACGTTCTCAAACTTTTTATAGACGCCGGGCTTACGGCTCTGCCTGGCGGCGGCGCGGAAGTTTTTTCGCAGCGCGTCCGTCAGGAGCTTTTCCCCTTTAAAATCGGCGCGACAGAATGGCTGAGCGTGCACCGCACGGCGCATCAACTCGGGCTGCCTAGCAATGCCACGCTTCTTTACGGCCACATCGAAACGCCCGAAGAACGGTGGGTTCATTTGAAGCGGTTGCGAGATTTGCAGGATGAAGCGCCCGGTTTTATGAGTTTTATCCCCCTGGCGTTCCAGCCCGGTACCACAGGGCTCGCTGTACGAGCGCCGACCTCGCTTGACGACCTCCGCCTCTTGGCGATGTCGCGACTGTTTCTCGATAACATTCCTCATATGAAAGCGTATTGGATTACCTTGGGCCAAGAAACGGCCTCCATGGGTCTGCATTGGGGTGCGGACGATGTTGATGGAACCATCGGTGGGGAGCGCATTATGCATGCGGCAGGCGCGGCCTCGCCGGCATTTCTTGCGCGTCAACAACTTGAACGTTTGATCCAAGAAGCAGGTTGTCTTCCCGTGGAACGCGATGCGCTCTACGGAAGAGTAGGCGATTCTTCTAACTCGCCTAATCGATCACTTGCTTACTCGCAATCTTTATGAATATCCGAGTCGGTTACGTTCCCTATCTCAATATGGCGCCTTTTTATCATGGGTTTGGCCCGCACTTACTCGAGGCGGGCGACCATCAATATGAATTTATAAGCCGCGCGCCTCGCGCGCTGGGGTATGAGGCGATTGCTGGAACCATGGATGCGGCCCCTCTTTCTTTGGCGGATGCGCTTAAGGTGGAGTCTTCGTTCGAACCCCTGGCTCGTTTTGGGATTGGGGTGCGTCGCTCCGCTCAAAGCGTGCTGCTTTTTTCCAATCGCGCGTTGCCGTTGCTGGAGAATGCCACGGTGGCCGTGACGGATGAAACATCGACCTCCTTTTTATTACTTCAGCTCCTAATGGAACAACGTTATAAGCTAAAGGGGACGCGTTACGGGCGAATTGCCTCCGCAACACTTTTCGACGGCGAAGCGGATGCGGTCCTTCTCATTGGGGATGAAGCGATCAAAGCTAAACGCCAACCCATGCCGGGTTTTCCCTACGTGACGGATTTAGGCGAGGAATGGTTTACCTGGAAGACGCTTCCTTTTGTTTTTGCCCGCTGGATGGTTCGGCGCTCTTGTCCGCAAGATGTTAAAAATTCAATGGAAGGATTTCTTGAAAAGTCTTTAAGATCAATAGAATTAAATAAGGACGCTTTGGCATTCGAAGAGGCCGTTCAGAGGCGCTGTTCGCCTATCTCCGTTCGGCAGTACTGGGACGGATTTATTTATCGTTTGACCCCTTCTCACCTTCAATCGATTGATCTCTTTAGCCGTTTGGCTTCTCAATGCTCGATCGCATAAGCGCCAAAGTCCGCAAAGGGATTCGTCTTAACGAGGAAGAAGGCCTTTATTTACTGACTGAGGCCGATCTGATGGCGATAGGGCAGCTGGCCCAATGGGTTCGCCACCAAAAGCATCCGGGAAACCGAGTCACGTTTGTGATCGATTCTAATCCCAATTACACCAATGCCTGTGTCGCCGATTGCCTGTTCTGTGCGTTTTACCGTCGGCCAGGCAGCCCAGAAGCTTACACGCTGACGGTGGAACAGGTGATGGAGAAGATTCAGCGTGCGTCCGACCAAGGGGCTACAACGGTTCTGCTTCAAGGAGGCCTAAACCCGGCATTGCCGCTCGACTATTACATCTCGCTTATACGACAGACCAAGCGTCGTTTTCCTCATGTCACCCCCCATTTTTTTACAGCGAGTGAAATTCTCATGATGTCGGAAGTCTCTGGAAAGACGACATCGGAGGTTTTAAGCCTGCTCAAAGAGGCTGGTCAGGTTTCACTCCCTGGTGGCGGCGCCGAAGTTCTTTCAGAATACGTCCGCAAACGTATTTCGCCCAAGAAGAACCCCAACCAAGGCTGGGTCACGGTTCACCGCGAAGCGCACCGGTTAGGATTTAAATCGACAGCTACTATGATGTACGGCCACGTCGACCGCCCCGTAGACTGGCTCGAACATTTCGATGTCGTGCGAAACCTGCAGGAGGAGACGGGTGGTTTTACCGCGTTTATCCCATGGAGTTTTAAGCCGGGAAACACCGTTCTAGAAAAAAAAGTGCCCGTTGGACGGGGCCCTTCTGTGTATCTAAGGATGTTAGCCGCCGCTCGTCTCTATCTCGATAACATTCCCCATATCCAAGCCTCATGGTTTTCCGAAGGCAAAAAGATCGGGCAACTCTCGCTTCATTTCGGCGCCGACGACTTCGGCGGAACCTTAATCGACGAAAACGTCCATAAAGCGACCGGCCATGTGAACACCACGACGACCGATTCGACGCTTCAAATGATCCGAGAAGCCGGTTTTATTCCCGTGCAGCGCACGACACTCTATGACGTTTTAAAAGTGCACGACCCGGAGGCTGTTCTGGCATGAAGCAAGAGACTATTCCCTACCAACGAATGATTTTCGTTTGCGCCAACGTGGAAGAAAAAGATGGCCGCCCTGCTTGCGGTCTGCGCGGCGGTCTTGATATTTGTTCGGCCATTAAAGAGGAAGTCAAAAAGCGCGGCCTCAAAGGAAAAGTCCGCGCATTAAAAAGCGGCTGTCAGGATCTGTGCGAAAAAGGGCCGACTCTTTCGGTGTACCCGGAAGGCGTGCTTCATTCGGGTGTTTCTTTGAAGGACGTTCCCGTCTTGATTGAAAAATATGTGGTTTAAATAAAACGAACGGCGGGCTCTGCGGGGATGAGTTTTCTCCGTGAGGCTTCCTGATAGAGTCGCGTAAGCCCTTGCTGGACTTCTTGGCCTTGAGTGAGCGTGTCGTCGTTTACGTACATCCTAATGAAACGTTTGGCAAGGCCCGTGTCAAGACCACGGCCGTATTGAAGGGCGTATTGAACAGCTTCATCGTTATGCGCGTTGGCGTATTCAATGCTGGCGCGCAAGGCGTGACTGATGTGGTGAGCCAAAGGCTCGCCTAAGTCTTTGCGAACCACGTCTAAGCCCAGCGGCAGGGGCAATCCTGTTTTGTGAGTCCACCACTCGCCGGCATCCCATAATTTGTGAAGGTTTTGTCGTGTGTAAGTGAGCTGGCCTTCGTGAATAATAAGACCGGCATCCACAACCCCTTTTTCAACAGCTTGCAAAATGTGATCGAAAGGCATCACGACTCGTTCGATGTGCTGCTTTTGCTCGGCCATCCAAAGATCCAGCACAAGCGCTGCAGTGGTCCATGGACCGGGGATCGCGACGCGTCCCGAGGTGAAACGGAAGCGATCCGGCGCCTCGCGGGCCACGAGCAGCGGCCCATATTGACGTCCGACGCTTGCTCCACAACTTAAAACCCAGTAGGTCTCGGTGAGATGTGCATACGCATGGGCGCTCACCGCCGTGATTTCGAATTCACCTCGCAAGGCTCGTTCGTTTAAGCGCTGGATATCTTCTAAATGGTGCTTCATCTCATACCCAGGAACTTTTACGGCGCCCGTCTCGAAACCGTAGAACATGTAGGCATCATCGGGATCTGGGCTATGAGCAAATGTGAGCGACCGAGTTTGGGTCATTGCCATTTTTCTTTTCGAATTTTATCGGCCTGGACATTTAATTGACGCGCAAGCATCGCCTCGATATCTTTCACGAATTCGGCGGGCCCGCAAAGCATGTAAAGCATTTGTTTTTCGGGAATGTGCTTGCGGATCAAGGTTTCGTTGATGCGGCCTGTTTCGTTGATCCAATTGGCATCAAAATCTTGAGTGATCGTCGGCACGTAATGAAACCAACGGTTCATCCCGCTCCACTGTTTGAATTCCTCTTGAAACAACAAGTCTTGTTGGCGTTTAACGCTGTGAAACAGCCATGCGTCGATCCCGGAGGATTGGTCAACCAACCATTTGATCATCGAACGAAAAGGGGTCACACCCGTTCCAGCGGTAATAAAACAAAGCGGCTCTATAGGCGTTGGGAGCGACAAACCACCTGGAAAGGGCCCTTCCATCTCGACAGTGTCGCCGCGCTTTAAAGACGTAATGAGCGATTTTAAAGGGCTACCTTCATCGCATTTAACGGTGATTTCGATGTGGCCAGGCTCGCTGGGTGAAGACGACAGGGAGTAATAGCGTTTCTTCAATTCGCCCGGAAAAGTGACGGCAACGGCTTGGCCGGGGATGTAAAGACCGGAGTATTCGAGTCGAAGGGTAATGCAACCGGCCGCCTGAGGCGTGAGCGTTCGAACTACGCTGCGCACCGGCCTGCCAGCAGGCCGGCTCGCCGGGAGCTCACGCTGCGCATTCTCCTTTCCCCATTTCCATCTTGAAATCCACACCTTCAGCGCCTAAATCTTCGTATTTCTTAGGGTCGGCGGCATCAATGGCGGTATAGGGTTGAAGAACTTCCTTAAATTTAGCGGTGCCGATTCGGTCTACAAAATCCCGGAATACTTCGCTGCTCTGGCGGTTCTGTCGATAAAACTGGAGCAGCGCTTGGGCCGCTTCGGGAGCTCGGCGTGCCGGCACTTTGGCGGTCATCTTGCCGAACGTGGCTTTTCCCTCTTCGGTTCGGCCGCCTAAGAGCACAACATAATGCGGGACATCATGACCATCCGCCGTGACCGAAGCGCCGTAGAAGCCAATATCGGCGATATGGTGCTGTCCGCAGGAGTTAAAGCAGCCGGAAATTTTGATTTTGATGTCTTGCAGTTCTTCGGCCTCGGTGAGTTCACGGCCTGCACCAAAAATGGGCGTTAAAGCGGAGGCCAGCCCTTTGGAATGCGTAATCGCAATTTGGCATGTATCGGCCCCGGGGCATCGCGTAATATCGGCTACCCGTTCGGCATTGGCCTCGGCTAAACCCGCTTTTTGAAGGTCGGCATAGACGAGCGGCAGCGCTTTTTCGGGAACCCACTGAAGCACCATATTCTGGGTGATCGCTGTACGCAAACGCCCCCCACAATATTTTCTAGAAATCGCCGCCAACTGGTGCATTTGCGGGACGTAAATGTCCCCTAAAAGGCAGCGGACCAAAACGGTGCAATGACCCGCTTGCTTTTGCTTCTTAACGTTCGTCGCTTTCCAGCGTTGATACGTTTTGTCCGCCGGCTCCAAAACGGTTGCCGGAAGATCGACTTTGGGCGGGGTGTCTTCCCAGCCTTCGGTTTTAATTTTGAAATTTGGATGGCGGCCCGAGCGCGTGTGATAGGCGATGTTTCGCTCGTCCAAAATAGTGGCGCGCATTTTTTCCGGCCCCCATTCTTTGAGGACAAATTTGATGCGCGCTTTGGCTTTGTCTTTTCGGTTGCCGTAGCGGTCGTGGATACGCACGCACGCTTCGATGGTGGGGATCAAAAGGTCTTCCGGCGTAAAGTCTTCGATCAAGATGGCGGAGTTGGGTGTGGCTCCTAGCCCGCCGCCCACGTAACACTGAAAACCGCGCTCTTTCCTTCCATTGACGTCTCGAATCTTGGCAACGGCGCCAAAATCATGGATGCAAATGCGGGCGTGGTCGATGGGGCTTCCTTCAAAGGCAATTTTGAACTTACGCGGCAGGCTTTGCGACACTGGGTTTCGTAGGAAATAATCGGCGGCCGCCTGCGCGTAAGGCCGGACATCAAAAACTTCCAGTGGGTCGACACCAGAAAAATGGCTGGCGGTGACGTTTCGAACGGTATTGCCGCACGCTTCACGGCTCGTAAGCCCGCACTCCGATACAGCCCGAATTAAGCCGGGCACGTCTCGTCGTTTAATGTGGTGCATTTGAATGGCCTGACGGGTGGTGACATGGGCTGCTTTCGGAGTGGCAAAGCGTTCCGCCATGTCAGCGATCGCATCCAATTGGTCTGCGCTGCAGTTACCCCACTTTAGCTTGATGCGGATCATGTGCTCGTCGGTCGTTCCGCGAATGCCGTAAATTCCGTTGTTTAAGCGAAATTTTCGGAAATCATCGGTATCGATAGCCCCAGCTTCGACCTGAGCGATATAGTCTTCAAATTGTTTAATTTCGACCTGCTGTTCTGGGGGAATCATGACGCGATTATACCACGACGTTCTTTCTGCGGAAATTCCCCGCGAAGCGCTTTAAAACAGATATCCGTCACATCTTGGGGGAATTTGGCCTCGTGCACGAGCCATTCCAGGTAATCCCGTTGCTCTTTCACCAAATCCCGAAGCGTTTCACCTTTGTGTTTGCCGAAATTGATGGTGGCTTCCCCATCACGCCAGATAAATTTTCCGCGAAGGTCGACAAATCGCTCGTCTTGCTTGTTGCAATACTCGTGAAGAGCCGGCACGTCTTTAGGCAGATCTGGGTAATGGACCACTTGCGCTTTTAACACTTCGAGGCTGGCTAAAGCATCGGCCCGCGCGCCATGGGCTCCCACTAACGTTTTGCCGCAATAGAACTGATAGGCGGCCGTTAAATCGCGCGGTTCTTTGCGATGAAAAATGGTGACGCTGTCGATAAACGATGTCGCTTCTTTTGGAAAGGGAATTCCACAGCGCTTGTACTCCTCGGTCAAAAGCGGGATGTCGAACCGCTGAATGCCAAAACCAGCCAAATCAGAGCCTTCCATGAAATCGAGTATGGGGAGAGCCACATCCTTAAAAGCCGGGCAATGCGAGACCGCTTCGTTGCTAATGCCGTGCAGCGCCACGACTTCGGCCGGTATTTTGACTCCTGGGTTGATTCGATGCACCTGCTCCTCACGTTTGCCGCTGGGATGTTCCTTAATAAGGGCAATTTCCACGATCCGGTCCCTCTGGGGATCGGTGCCGGTGGCTTCAATGTCAAATGTGATGAGCGGGCGTAAAAGTTTCATGACGGTTCAATGGTGGCTAGGGCCTGGGCGTTCGTCGCGTGTTTTTTAAGGAAATCCACAAATAAGGAGGCGGCTTGAATTTCTTCCTGCCCAGCGAGCGCGCGGCGCAATTTGTAAATCTTTTGAAGGTTACCAGCCGGAAGCAGAAGCTCTTCCTTTCGTGTCCCCGAGGCGTGGATATCGATGGCGGGAAAAATGCGCTGTTCGGCGGCCGCACGTGAGAGCACGAGCTCCATATTGCCGGTCCCTTTAAACTCCTGAAAAATGATGTCATCCATCCGGCTTCCGGTGCCCACCAAAATCGTCGCCAGAATCGTCAGCGACCCCCCCTCTTCGATATTGCGCGCCATGCCGAAGAGGCGTCGGGGAATTTCTAATGCGCGAGAATCCAAACCGCCCGACAGCGTGCGGTTTCCAACCGCGCTACTGTTATGAACGCGCGACAAACGTGTGAGAGAATCCAGAAGAATCACGACATCCTGTTTTTGGTTGGCTTCGCTGATGGCTTTGCGCATCAAATTTTGGGCGACACGAATATGTTCTTCATAAGGACGGTCATTGGAAGACGCATGCACTTCGGCCGGGACGCTGCGCTTGATATCCGTGACTTCCTCTGGACGTTCATCAATCAATAGAGCATAGAGTTTAAGCGCCGGGTCGGACTTGCCGAGAGCTTGGCAAATCGTTTTTAAAAAGGTGGTTTTGCCGGCTTTAGGTGGGGAGACGATGAGCCCACGCTGCCCTTTTCCAATCGGGGTCAAGATGTCGATAGCCCGGGCGCACAGATCGGAGGAGCCCTTTTCTAACGACAGCCATTGGCGCGGGTCAATAACGGTTTTGGCGAGAAAAGCGTCTTCATCCGGATTTCGAACCGGGGGCGTGGGTCGGCCGTTGGAGCGGTTGCCGTAGAACGGACGCCCTCCATGACGGTTATATCGATGAGATCGGAATCGGTTATTTTGCAAGAGTAACGTTATTTCTTTTAGGTCACAACAGACCTTACGTGGGTGAAGCTGCGAAATTATAGTTCAAATCGGAGACGAACGTGCTTCTTTTTAAGGGAACGAACCGTCCACGTCGGCTTTTCCAGGGTTCCCCCCACATGGATATGAGCTTCAAAATCAGCGGCAGAGCGTGTGGACACCCACACTGTCTCCAATGAGAGGCCTCCTGTTTGAGGGCTAACATGGCCCTGGGCCTGTACCTTTAAAGGAGGCAGCGTTTTCCAGTCGAACTTCCCGACCACCGGAATGGACGGGAACGTGCCATTCCATTTGCCTGTCCGCTGGACATGTGCGATATCCCTTCGAGTCCCCACGGCCACTCCCGCCAAAAACGCTAAGACCACCAAGATAACGTTAAGAAGAAACCGGCGCATTCCAGACCTTTTCGTAATGCTCTTTAAGCGGAACCGCCGCATATAAAGATTCATAGAGCGATTCTTGTTGACGGACCATTCGGTCGATGTCGAATTCCACTTCCACCACACGCCGTCCTGCTTCTCCCATGCGCCGCGCGTCAATGGTATGGTTTTTAAGCCACAGGATTTTTTCGGCTGCGGTAGCTGTATCCCCGGGGGTAATCATAAAACCATTCTCCCCATCTTTCAGGATATCGCGCACCCCGTTTACGCCGTAACCCACGGCGGGTTTTCGCTCCGCAAACGCTTCCACTAAGGCGCGTGGCAGACCTTCCCACAGCGACGTGAGAAGAAACGCATCCGCTTGGGCGGTGAATTGTCGGGCGTCTTGTCGCCATCCCAGGAAATGAACCCTCTGCGTGAGTCCCTGCGCCTTAACCTCTTGTTCTGCTTGGCCGCGCAGTTGGCCATCCCCAATCAATACAAATTGAATAGACGGATCTTTTGCACAAACCTCCTGCGCGACACGAATTAAATCGAGCGGATTTTTTTGGGGTTTAAAATTGCCTACCGAGATGACGGTCCAGCCGGAGCCCGGGAGTCGTTCTCCTTCTGGTTGTGGACTCATGGAGATCCCGCTTCGGATGAGGCTATACGGCTTCCCTTTCAAAATGCCGAGGGTATCCGCCTCCCTTTGGTTATCTTCGGAAACAAAAATGAGATGGGTGGAAAGGGCCGAGCAGAATTTTTCCAACGTCACATAGAGTTTCCGCACCAAAACATGTTGCCCAGGTGTAAACCCAAAACCGTGAAATGTATGGAGGATGACGGGAACTCCAGCCAGATAAGCCGCGAGGCGTCCCACAATGCCGGCTTTCGAGGAATGCGTGTGAACGATGTGCGGTTTATCACGGCGAAGAATTTTATAGAGATCCACAACGGCCCAAAAATCGCTCCAAGGACGAACCGGGCGAACCAGGTGGCTCACAAAGGGATCCGGCCAAGGGCCGGCGGCGGCTTCGGCATCCAGCATTCCCCCTCGTCCGCAAAGCAGCGACGGTGTAAAACGGTGTTTATCTAAGTGAGTGGTGGTGTAAAGCGTATTGCGCTGCGCACCGCCCAATTCCAACTGTGTGATGATGTGACAAATGCGCAGGTTCATCGTCCAAGAATGTATTCGGCGGCGGCTTGGCCTTCGAGGATGGCTTCTTCCATATAGGAGTATTTCCAGCCGCCGAAGCGGCCGATCGATTGGACGTTTAAGGTTTTGAGGTAGTCTAAAATGATTTGGGTGGAGCGCGTCCGGTTTTTGTCGTACGTGACGTAGGCCACGTGGATGGGCAAAACTTTTTGCGTCACGATTTTATCGTCCGCTCGCAGCAGGCCGCAGTCGCGTAAACCAGTCAGCACTTTTCGATAAGCGGTATTGGGATCGGGGGCACGGCCGGGGGGGTGACCGATTTCCACGTACATCGAGCTGCAGCCTTTGGGTGCCATATGAGGCGTGAAGTTCATTGGGAAACCCACGCGGTAGAAGGCGTATTTTTTTTCCGGAAAGTAGATCCAATGTTTATCGGAAATGTTGGCGCGGTTGACGCCCCAATTGAGGTTGTAAACCGAGCTCCAGCGCAACGCCGAAGCGGCTTCTTGAATCGCAGCAGGTAACGCGGCGGTCATCTGAAGGAAACGCGCAAGAGGCAGGGTGTTCACCAAATAAGAATAAGTAAAGCGTTCCCCGCTGGCCAATCGCACTTCCCGGCGGGTGAGGTCGATGCCGCAGACTTCCGTATTCAGACGTAGAGGTGGAATTGATTTGGCAAGGGCCCAGGCTAAGGCTTGGATGCCGCCTTTTTTAGGGTAAAGAAACGTTGCGTTGTAGCCAAACTTTTTGGTCTGGTCGCTGAAGGCCCCGGTCACCGCTTCTTCAATGGAAGGTTTAGGGACAAACGGCGCCACCCACTCTGCTGTGAGAACATCGGGTTTAACCGTCCAAAGCTTTTCGTTATAGGGAAAGAAGAAATGTTTGGCAAAACCGTTTCCAAACGTTCGCAGGACCCAGCTTTTAAGTGATTCAGGTCCCATTGCCGCGCCGGGTGCACCGCGCTTCTCCAGTTGCGCATGTACAAGCCCGGCGAGACAGTCTTGAATAATGCGTTTGGGTAACCCGTATAAATTGGCTTGATAGGGATAGCGCGTGTACGTGCCATGAGAATATATCCACGCCCGCCGTTCTTGAGAGATAAGGTTGTCTCCCAGCAATTCCGGAATCAGTTTGATTGTGTACGCATTTCGTAAGTGCAGCAGATGCCCCGTATGATCAAACACGAAACCATCCTGATGGATGGATCGAGACAAACCTCCAGGTTCATCCGATTTTTCCAATACTAAACAGTTTTCTTTTAAATGATAGGCGCAGGAAAGGCCCGACATCCCCCCGCCTAGGATGAGTGTGCGTACGTGCATCGCTAATGCATTTTGATTCGAGCCATCCAAGTGGTTAAGAGCACCACCAAGACGCTAATCGCTAGATAAATTAAAAGGGCATATTCGAAGATCACCACGGTCACCTGATAAGCGGCGAACATCAGGGCGACCGCCGCCGCATAGGACACGACGAGAATTTCTTCGCGGTAAAGTCCCCAGCGTTCTAAACGAAGCGCATAATGGTCTTTGCTGCCCATAAAGGGCGACATGCCTTTAAGCAGGCGCAGCGTCATCACCAAGCCTGTGTCATAGAGTGCCACACCCATCAGCAGCACGGGTGCTAAGATGGCGGCGTTATTTACTTGCGTATAGGAAGCTCCAAGAGATAATGCGGAAAGAATAAACCCCATCAACAAACTCCCCGTGTCCCCCAAAAATATTTTTTTTCCATTCGAAAGGTTATAGGGCAGAAAGCCCAGCAGCGCCCCGGCCAAAGCGGCGGCGGTAAAGTTGACATAAATGGCCTCACTGGGAAAGGCGATGAAAAGAAACCCTAAGGCGGCGATCAAGCCCACGCCGCTGGCCAAGCCGTCCATGATATCGATGATGTTCATGGCATTGATGATTCCTACGACCCAGATGACCGTTAAAAGGTTTGCCAACCAAGTGGGATGAATGAAGTCAATGCGAATGCCAAAGGCGACCAAACATAAGGCCGCTACTATTTGCACCAAGAATTTAAATCGGTAACCCAAGCCTTTTGGGGTGATGTCATCAATGAGGCCCAAGAGCAAAATGATGCTCGCCCCTAAAAAAATTCCACGCAGCGAACGCAAGGTGCCGGTCGGGAACATGGTCAGCAACCTCGCACCGACCAATGAAAGCAGCACGGCCAACGCCATCGCCAAACCGCCCAAGTACGGAGTCGGCGAGCGGTGGGTTTTGATGTCCGTGGAGGGGTGGTCCAAAATATCCCAGCGTATGGCCAGCCAACGGCACAGGGGCGTTAAAAAGGCCGAAATTATCAGCGAGGCGGAAAAACAAAGAGCGTAAATGCTGGTTAACGAACTCATAGTTCGTAAACCCGGCAATGGTCGTCTTGGTAAAGCAAGGTCGTGCCTTGGCGAAGAAGCCCCTGCCAGTTTTTTTCCCCAGCGGGGGTGAAGGGAAAAATGCGGTAGTGTTCCAAGCGTTTCATTTCCGTGAAATTAATCAAGAGATGCGTGACCTCATGGTCCTTGAGCGATTGCCGCAGCGCTTCTACGGAGGCGGCGTTGTTGGCCCAATCGGTCAATGGGTTTCGATTAAAAACGGGCGTGACGATGACCGGGCGATCGTAGTAATATCCCCGTTGATCTCCAACGACATAAGTCAAAGTGGATTCAGGCAAAGTGTTTACAAAGCGCGCGGCGCGGTAGTACGTTAAACGATGCGATAAATAGCCTTCCATGGATTCGAGACCTAACACCACTCGGTAGCTGCCCAAAAGCCCGGCGGTATGGACAAAAAGAAATAGGCCGGACACGAGGAGTGATGCGAAAACGGCTTGAGCGATGAACCGCATACTCCGAGAAGATATTTTTTCCAGACCCTGCGTCCAAGCCACCCCGCTTAAAACGGCGAGGACGGGAGCGAGCGGTATTAAGAAACGAAGCACCGGCCGACTCATCGCCCAAGGCACATAGAAAAGAATCGCATAGCTCATTAAGCGCTGAATGGCCGTCGACAATGGAGCGCAAAGCCATAAAAGCGGCAATCCGGCTAAAAGTAAAGCCCACCCTAGATCTCCTAACACATCCATCCCGCCGCCGAAATTTAAGCCGTGTACGGCTACATCCCATAAGAGTCGTACGGTTTCAAACCCCGAGCGCGGAGTGTATTCCGTTAATCCTTGAAAATAACCCTCCGCCGCTTGACCCACCCAGGGATTGAGTTCGACCATGCTCCATTGATGAAAAAAAGGAAACACCGGGTTTCCCATTACAAAAAGATTTTTTAGCATCCATGGCAAAAACACGCCATAGGCCCCTGCGAAAAGCACGAGCCCATGAGCTAGGTTTCGCCGCCAATAGAGACGGGCATCCGCACATACGAGCAAAATAGCGGCGGCAAAAACGGACAAGGCCCCCGTATATTTAATTCCTGTTGCAATTCCTCCCAGTAGGCCCGCTAACAACGCTAATCGGCGGGTCGGAGCCTCTCGCCATAGGAAAACGCTATAAAGCGACAAAAAACTGAAGAAGGCCAAACCCGTATCGACATAACCGCCGGAACTCAACAGGAGGATCGCCGGCATCACCGCGACCATGGCGGTGGCCCACCAGGCCGACGCCGTGGATACAAATCGACTCGTGAAGGAAAAAACGGCCGCTGCAAGAGACGCGGTTAAAGTCCATCCGATTACATTGGAAACGGTGTCATGGGCCAGCAGGCGCCCCGCGAGCCACAGCATTTCAAGGTTCTGCGGGAATGCACTATAAATTAATTCAGGCAATGCGACCCAGCGGCCCGCTTTTTCATAAACCAAAGGAAGTGCCAGATGATAGACCAGCGAGTCGTAATACGTAATAGGGGTAAAACATAAAAGCAAACTCAATACCCCCCCCACCATAACCAAACCTTGTGAGACAGAAAATTTCCTATCCGCTGGCCATACGTTTAAAGACTGAACCGGTACGAAGCGATGAAGAAAAACCCACCCGCTGATGAGCCCACCCGTCACCAAAAGACCGATCGCAGGCCGAGTCCAGGCGCCTGCCCATCCTAACGCGGCCATCGTGAGGCTTAAAAATCCCCATCCCGAGGCGGAGGCGAATATAAATGTTTCCAAAGGATAAACGCCGGCGGATGGCAGCATCGCACGGGATAACCAAATGCCATACCCGGCTGCAGACCCCCAAACAGCGAACCCTAAAATCGCTGCCGCGATGTAGCCTAAGAGTCCAGGAATTGGAAAGCGCTCAAAATAGGCGGAAAGAAACACCGCCCAAAAGCCTAAAACGGCGAATGATTTTACCGAGGATCGAATAATCGGAAGCGACATAGGTTACTTTTGTGAAGCAGGTATTGGAAGACGCTGGTTAACGAGGCCAACCCATAACGAACGCTGCGTTTAAAATTAATGGACGACGCTTCTTCAAAATAGCGGGCTTCAACCGGAATATCTCCTAGGCGCAGCCCAAACGCCGCCGCTTGAACCAGAAACTGACAGTCAAAAACGAAATCATCCGAATTTCTCTCCCATGGTATGGTGTCCAGCGCTTTGCGGTTATACGCGCGAAGGCCGCTGTGCCATTCCCCCAGATTCTGGCCGGTCAATAAATTTTCAGTGACCGTTAAGAAACGGTTGGCTAAATACTTCCACACCGGCATGCCGCCGCTTAAGGCTTCACTTCGCGTGCGAATGCGGTTGCCCAAAACGACGTCGCAAACGTTGTCGCGGATCAAGCCTGAGAGATAGGGGACCAAACGGGAATCGTATTGGTAATCGGGGTGAATCATGATCACTATGTCGGCGCCGTGATCCAGCGCGGTGCGGTAGCAGGTTTTTTGGTTGCCGCCATACCCTTTGTTTTTGTCATGTGCAATGACATGCAAACCCAGCTTGCGTGCCAAAGCGACCGTTCCGTCTTTTGAACAATCGTCTACCAGAATAACTTCGTCTACGGAGCCTTTTGGAATATCGGCCAATGTTTTTTCCAGCGTCTTTTCGGCATTGTAGGCCGGCATGACCACGATGACTTTCAACGCGGCGCTCCTGGTTGGTAATAAGCGGCTCGGCCCGTGAAATAAAGAATGTACATCTGAAGAAGCGAGCTTCGCGTCATAATTTTGGAATCGGGAGGTGTTTCCCTGGCTGCGCGCAAGGCTTGGGTAAACGTGGCATTGTTGGATATATGTTGCATGGGGCGAATTCTCGTTTGAAAGCTAACCATTGTTATGGCCGCAGCCGCCAGAGCGGCTGCCCTTCGAGACCATTCTAAAAAAGCGGTATTCCTTAAACCCAGCGCCAATAGGAGAACGAGCGGAAAAATTTCGGGCATTCGATAGCACTCTGTTGTGGGTTCCCAAGTGATGAGGAGAGCTCCATAAGCGGCGAGCCACATCCAACTGAAGTTCCACTCAAGAGTGTTTCGGCTTTTCATGGAGCGCCCCAGTCCCCAACCCAAAATCGCGAGCGATCCCCAAGTCAGGGCCCAGATCCCTTTTGTGGCCTCGACCGCGTAAGGCCAAAACGCACCTGAAAAAATTACAAAAAACCCCTTGGCCCAATCGATGGGACCCATCCACCCACCCCAGTGCCAGGCGAAATGCCTCTGTGGTGTAAGCCCCAAGCTTCCCTTTAACCAAATCCAGATCCAATCCAACCCTTTCCCGGACGGCAGGATTACCGCTGCCATAACCCCTAAATAAGGAAGAAGCGTAAACACACCCAAATACAGGAAATACCGCCTAAACGAGCCGGACTGTCGATATAAAACGCAGGAGACGGGGATGACCCATAACAGGTGCATGGCATGTCCCAAGATGGCCACCGCATGCCAAAAAGCAATGCGTCCTTCGTTCCCTTGAACACCCTGAGTAAGCGCATAATACGTAGCCCATGCTAACCCCATAAACCCCAGCGAATAAACCTGCGCTTCAATACTCCACACCCAAAAAACCGGGCTAACGCCAGCTATAACGGTGAGCAACCCCGCAAGCCGCCAATCTTTTGTGGTCGCCAGTAAGGTTTTCCATAGGGCCACTAAGCCAATGGCCGAAAAAACGGGAGTGAGGATTTGGAGCGCGGGCAAGGCCCGAAAGGTTGGAACGATCCAATGAATCGGTTTCCAAAACAACCAGCCAAAAAAACCATAAAACAGATGTTGGGAATGGAAAAAGTACGTTGGGTCACCGTACTCCAGCGCAGCGGCACAAGCTACTCCATCAAAGTTCCATAAGGTCGAGGGAAACGCCCAGTAGAGGCCGATGGCGCTGGCGAAAACGACCCAGGAGGAAGCCCTCATAAGCGCACCAGTTTGGACGAGACAAATTTGCGGAAGAGATTGCGGGTATCCACCACCAAACGGGAATGCGTCAAAATCGTTTTGGGGTCAAAGGCTGAGTGCGCGGTTATGATGACTACAACATCCATCCGTTTTAAAAGAGCAGACGTCAGTTGTTGGCTTTTGAAGCGATGTCCCGCGACATGAAGCAAGGGAACATAAGGGTCGTGGTAGGCGACTTTGGCGCCATGTTCTCTCAGCAGGTGCAACACATCCAAAGCGGGCGATTCTCGCACATCCGATACATTGGGTTTATAAGCCGCTCCCAGAATCAAGACGCTGGCGCCTTTGATGGTTTTTTTGCTTTCGTTTAAAACGCGGATGATTTTTTGAACCGTAAATTCAGGCATGTGTCCGTTGATATCGCTGGCCAATTCGATGAAGCGTGCCGTAAAATTTAAAGATTTCATTTTCCAGCTTAAATACTGGGGGTCCACCGGAATGCAATGTCCCCCAAGGCCAGGGCCAGGGTAAAAAGGCATAAATCCATACGGTTTGGTGGCCGCCGCTTCGATTACCTCCCAGGCGTTTAATTTCAGTTTGTCGCAAATCATAAGCATTTCATTGACCATCCCGATATTGATGGCGCGGAAGGTGTTTTCGAGCAATTTGGTGAGTTCCGCCGTTTCGGCATTGGAGACGGCAATGACGCGTTGAATGATCTGCTTGTAAAGAAGTTCGGTCATGCCCGCGCAGGCGGGGGTCATGCCCCCCACCACTTTAGGGGTGTTATGCAGCTTGAATCGTGAATTTCCAGGATCAATGCGTTCCGGGGAGAAGGCCAGAAAAAAATCGCGGCCCACGTGAAGGCCAGAAGCGGCCAAAAGAGGCAAGACGTGCTCCCGGGTGGTCCCCGGATAGCTGGTGCTTTCAAGCACGATCAATTGGCCTTTTCGCAGCGTTCGCCCGATCATCCGTGCGGCGCGGTCGATAAACGAGATATCGGGGTCTTTTGTCTTGTTGAGAGGGGTTGGGACACAAATGATGAGCGCATCCATCTGCCCCAAAGACGTGAACGATGTGCTTGCTCTAAAATGGTTGGACCGGATTTGCGAAGTCAGTTCAGTACTGGGGACATCACCAATGTAAGAGCGGCTTTTGTTAAGAGCGGCAATCCGCTTAGGGTCGACATCGTACCCGGTGACATGGAATCCGGCCTTGGCGAAAGCTAATGCCAGGGGTAGTCCCACATACCCTAACCCGAGAACACCCACACGCGCTTCGCGCGATTCGATGCGATTTTTTAAGTCGTTCAAGCCTGTCGGATTATAGCCCCAATTTCTATATTTCGTTAAGGATGGGGCAATCCCCTTCATATAAGTTATAGGAATGGGGATAGCTACCGTTCGCGCCAGACGGAAGGAAGGCCTTGGGTCAACTCAATGCATTTGAAGGCCTTGCTTTTCCGGGAGCCCGCTCGCTTTGCCCATTCGGCCATGCGAGCGATGCCTTCTTTTAGCGAAGTCTGGCGCTTCGGGATCAGGGTGCGGAAATAGGTTTCAACTTTCTGGTGAGAAGAATACGCGTTCTTCACTTCATTTCTCGCAGGCAGGCGACGAACTAGAACGGGAACTCCCATGGCGTCGCTTACTTCACGGGTCAGTGTGTTTACACTGTAAGGCGTGTCGGCGCCGATATTGAACACTTCGTTGTAGGCGCGGCGGTTTAAAACGGAGCGCGCGAGAATGGGCGCCATATCGCCGATATAGCTGAAAGCTCGTTTCTGCTGGCCGTCGCCAAAAATGGTCATCGGTTTTTTCTTCATCGCTTGGTTCATGAAGATGCCGATCACATTGCGGTAGCGGTCGCCTATGTTTTGATATTCCCCATAGACATTGTGGGGTCGAAAGATGATGGAATTTAAGCCAAACATTCGCCGGCTGGCCTGCAGTTCTTGTTCGACGGCCCATTTCGCGATGCCGTAGGGGTCTTCGGGTTCAGGCGTCAAACTTTCTTTCATCGGCAGTTGGTTGCGTCCATAAACGGCAATGGAGGAGGTAAAAACAAAACACCGGACTTTGTGTTGAATGGAGGCATTGATCACATTGACGCTTCCGATTAAGTTATTGGTGTAGTTGAAGCGTTTGATGAAGTGACTTAAGCCTTCTGCGGCATAGGCGGCCAGGTGATACACATACGCAAAGCGGTAGCGCTTGAACAGCTTGTCGACGAGCGCATGGTTGAGGATACTGCCTTTAACAAACAATGCCCCAAGAGGCAAGTTACTCCGAAAGCCGCCGGATAAATCATCGAGGATCACCGGATCCAAACCCATTTTTTGAACTTCACGGGCGACATGGCAGCCGATAAAGCCGGCTCCCCCCGTGACCAGGGCTTTAAGACGCGGCATGGGAAGTGAGGTCTTTTAGTTCGTACAAAACAGAGTCTCTTTCTTGATGCAAGCGCTTGAGGTATGGACTGCGGTCGGGGTTAGGTATCCGGAACGTGACATCTTGCAAGCCTTGCAGCCAGTAATCGCCCGAAGCATCCCGATTAAAACAAAATCCCCAGACCAGGAGGTAGCCGATTCCATCCTTTCGCATCCGGTGGTAGAGCTGCGGTTCGGGTGCTTGATACGTCGCGAGCGAATACTGCGACATCCCAAGCAGAGCGTGATCCGGATAGAAATACAACGTTTGGGCGAAGGAGCTGCCCACGCAGAGAATGCGCGAGCCTTTGGGCAAGGATGCCTTCACATAAGGCGCGAGCGCCGTAGGCGAATCCGTCCCGGCCAACACATAATCCCATGCCGCTTGTTTACCGGTTAAAAATGGAAGACGTTTCACCGCAAAAGCGGCTGCTAAAGTCAGATTGGGAACCAGCAGAAACAAGGCTACCACAGCGCATAGCGCTGGGCGCGCCCAGCTTGGCAGACGGTTTAAAGCGGCAAAAATTCCCGCGGCGGCTAGGATGGCTAAGAAGGGATAGGCTTGACCATAATAGCGAGAGTACTTAAGCGGAAAAAGCGAGGTAAAGAAAAGAATGCCTAGAACTAAAAACAACAGTCGTCCGTATCGCTGCCGTCTTGGCGCATCCCAGGCGGCAAACGGGGCAAAGGCCACGGGCAGAATGCCACTTCCCCACATGAAAGGGCCAAAGCTAATGTAGAGGGGCAGCATCACGTAATAACGCAGGCTTAATTGGTCGTGAATGCCGGTGACGGCTTTAAAAAATGAGTCTTCGGCCGCGCCGGCCCAAAACGCTTTAGGATAGAACGGGTTGCCGGTTAAGAGGGTTGTCCGTAAAAACCACGGCGCGACGACGACCCCGGCTACAGCACTCATGATCAAAGCCGCTTTCCAATTTCGATCAAAAATAAGCAGCATAAGAATGATGGTTACGACCCACGCGCCTGCGTAAGGCCTAACGCCTAACCCGGCTCCGGCAAATAACCCCATCAATACGACTAAAGAAAGAGCGCCGTTTTGCCTCCAGCGCTCATAAACCAGAAGTGTTAGCAAAAGATAAAAAAGGCCCCACAGGTCGGAGGAGACAATGCCGTTAGACGAGGCCATGTAAGGTGTGGTGTACATCAAGACGACGGCAAGACACGCGACAGGGCGTTCCAGTCGAATCGCCTGGCGGGCATACAAATAAAGCGCGCCAGCCACGAGAAGCCCGGTGTACCAAACGGTTACTTTAACAGCCAATAAGTCGTGTAAAAGCACGATAGCCGTATAGAACACTTGGGCGCCCAGGGGGTAATAGCTGCAGAAGTTGTCGGGCGTCTCAATGAGTTTTCCAAGATGTGCATATAGCACCGGCAAACTAAGTTGATATCCCAATTCATCATTCGTCAAAGCGGGGGCATAACCAAAAATCAAATAGGAAATCGCCGTAAGAAACAAAATAATCAGACTCACGCATTCAAGGGGTGTCAAAGTTCGAAGAGTCCAGGAGGGTGTTTGAAGCGCGGGATAACCGATGGTCACCACAAGGAAAATGACCCCGTAAACAAAAGGCGTTTTCAAAAGGCCTAAAAACAACAATCCCAGCATAGCCGCCGAGAAGAGCCATAATCCAAACCCAGCGCCTATAAGCCACCGTGCGGCAAGCGATGTGGTATCGATGGCGCGCGGTAATACTCTAATGCCGCAGGCGGCAATGGCCGTTAACAGGGCTCCAACTGAAAGAAGATTGAGCGGAAGTGAAAGCCAGGGCGCCATTAAGGAAGATGCGTGCGAACCATGGGGAGTTGGAAGAAGTGAAAGTAATAATGAATCGCAATGCTGGCGGCCCAGGTCCATGCCAATGTCCAGGCGAACCGTTTCGTCCAAATATTTTTCATAAGCGGCTGGGCGGGCGGGTAAGCCAATAGCGGACGCGGTATCCCACAATCAATAAAATCATTCGGAAACCTGTTTTGAAGACGCCTTTAAGCGAGCCCGTGATTTTGGACTCCCCCACACGTGACCGGTAATTAAGTGGAATTTCCAGGATACGCAGCCGGTGGCGAAGACCGGTGATCACCATCTCCGGCAGGAAATGCGATCCACGAACGGTGAGGGAAGAGGCAATCTTTTGATAAGCGGATTTCCGGATCAATCGGAAGGTGCAGCCGCAGTCGGTTAAGCAAGGCCCGCTGAAAAGGAATTCAAGAAGCTTTGCGGTGATCACATTGCCGTAGCGCAGGAAATGCCCCATGTTGGCACCCGTCCAAATGAGTTCCGGGGTTGTCCGGGTGCCGAGCACCATGTCGAATTCTTCCGCGTACACAAAAAGTTTTCTGAGATCGCTTGCAACGAAGGTTCCATCCGGTTCGGCGAGCACCAACCATTCGCCCGCCGCCTCGGTCAGACCACGCCGCAGGGCGGCTCCATAGCCTTGGGTGGTTTCGGTGATGACGCGTGCGCCGGCTTGCGCGGCCAGTTCGGCCGTGCGATCATGGGAGTTGTTGTCGACCACCAGGATTTCATTGGTCCAGCCAGTATCTTTGAACTCCTTTACGGCGCGAGCAATGTTGGCTTCTTCGTTATAAGCAGGGAAGATAATGGAAACAGAAGGGCGAGAAATCGGGTCGCGGCTCATACGGGCTGGATTCTAGCCTTCGTGTCCGCTTTCGACAAGGAAGCGACCCATTCATAGAAGCGCTGGACCATGACATCCAAAGAATAGCGCTGGCGTAACCTCCCCTCTTGCCCCCGAGCCCGCTCTTCCACACCGGTGCCAGGCTTGAGAATTGAGTTTTTATCCACAAGGCTACCTGTGGATAACATCTCCAATGTCAAGCCTGGCACCGGTGTGGTGCAACCGATGGCGCCGGCACTCAGTAATTCGCTTACGCCGCCTACGTTGGGGGCGATCCAGGGCAGGCCCATAATGGAGGCCTCTAAAAGTCCTTGAGGAAAGCTTTCTTCTCTAGAGAGAAGCCAGAAAAAATCCAGGGCGGATAAAAAAAGGTCTGCGTGATCGGTCCAGCCAATCCAGTGAACGCGTGAACCCCATGTGGCGTGGCGTACGGCTTCATGAAGCGAGGCCTCCAATGGACCGACACCCGCAACGGCCAAATGAAGTTCAGGGTTGGCGGTGAGCGCCTCTTGTGCAAAGGAAGGAATTAGGTCAGCCCCTTTTTCGGGATGCAGACGCATGAGGGTGCCACCCAAGCGCACCTGGGGTGGAAGATGAAGCAAGCGGCGAGCTTCTTCTTTGGGGTGATGCACAAAGCGTGAGAGGTCCACGCCATTGGGTATCACATCGATGCTAGGGGTCGCTCTAGCCCCCCTTCGGCGTAAGACCACGCGCTCCGCTGCGTGTGAATTGGCTAAAACAGCATCACAACATCGAAGTGTCCAGGCATCTAATCGTTCATGCCAGGGCTTAGCCCATCCATCAATGGCGCGTTGACTGGAGACAATGAAAGAAACATCCGCCATACGCCCAACGACACGGCCCACTTGATGCGCTCGATAAAGGAGCGTATGCAGCACATCCGGTTTTCGTTTTCTAAGAAAAACCCACAAGGCTAAAGGATTGCTGATTTTGTGCACAGGAATGGAAAGCTCACGTATTCGCGCTCCGATGGGGCCATCCTTTTTTAAAAAAACAACTTCCTGTTGGAGATTGCGGGGCGCGCGGTCTAGGAGTTGATGAAGAAAATTTTCTGTTCCCCCTCCTTCGAGACTGGTAATGAGATGAAGAATTTTCATTTTTAGTCCTCTACCCTGCAAGTTCTAGGCAGTGAACCTTTGTCTTTAATAGGTGGCGATGAACCTCTGTCGTTTTTTCGCGGCGGTGAAGTTATGAGAAAGGTGGTAAATAAAATAAAAAAGGGCATCAGCGGCAGCCGGTAACGCATCTGGGCGCAGGTGATGGCGTGAATGGCGGTCAAAAGAGCGATCAATAGAAGAATCGGATAAAACTCAGTCCACCGCTTCCGTGCTCGCCACAGTCCCCAAAAGCCTAGGAGGATCAATGCCGGCTCCCACGCGATGCTGACCCAGAAAAATGAACGCGTGGATTGGAGGTCGCGCCGCGGGTAGAACCTCCAGAAATCTTTTACATTGGCCAAGGCTTGTTTAATGAAACGTTTCGGGTGATCACGAATGAAATTTCGGTACACGCGTGCATAAAACTGGTCTTTCTGGAGTTCGTTTAGCCCGGCCGTTTCACCAAAGGCGGGGAGACCGGCTAGATTTTTTGCCGAAAAAATCCCTGCCTTGTTTTGGTCGTAGAACACCATGCATTCCATGCAGGTGAGCCCGCCTCTGGTATCGATGGTCGGGGCTCCGAAAACCTGCGCATTGCGTATCACCCACCCAGCCAGCGGAGCCGCAAAGGCGATCCAAGCAACGACAAGGGCCTTGAATGGGCGCGTGGGCTTCCCCGCCGCTTTCCAGCCGGCCCGCGCCATTTCGATGACGATCAGACAGACAAACCAGGGCAGAAAGGATGCTTTAGTGAGAACCAGCAACGCCCCGCTTCCGCCAAAGGCCAAGGCGTTCCATTGCGAATCAGGCGTCTGGCGAAGACGTAGGAAAAAATAAAAGCAGGCGGTGACCCAAAAAACCGCCATCGTTTCGGTCAGAAGACGAGCGTTGTAATAAATGAAGAAGGGGTAAAGCGCAGCCAAAATACCCGTCAGGCGCACCGACCATAGCGGCCACCAAAAGCGGCGAGCAATCAGCATGACAACCCATACGGTCAGGGTTCCCACCAACGCCTGGGCCATTAACACCGCTTTTTCCGAGAGATGGTCAATGGCATAGAGGGTCGCTAAAAATAAGGGGTAGCCGGGAAGACGGTCCGCTGTCAGTTTCCCATCCAGGGCATAACGCCCGTCTTGGACAATGCTTTTGGCAATACCGATGAAGGCATCGGTATCGGATACGCCGCGATTTAAATCCAGATGATAAGCCGCGGCCAAACGCAAGCCCAATGCGGCGCAGAGGACCGCCAGCGTCCAAGGGTCTAGGCGTGAGGTCATAAAGAAGAAAAACGGAAACGCAGGATGGCCGCCAACACCATCCAGCTATCGCGCCAGAAACGGATCTTTTTTCCTTCCGCCACGCTTCGTGCGTTGTATGTGACAGGAATTTCGATTGGATGAAACCCTTTTCGAATTAGTTTCGCAACAATTTCCCAGTCCAAGTCGAACCAATTGGAATGCAGATGAAGGCCGTCCAGACAACGGCGCTCGAAGAGTTTGAACATCGTGGCCGGATCGGTGAGTGAAACGCCGTAGAGAGTATTAAAGAGTTTCGTGTAAAGCGCTACGCCGATGTCCAGAAAGGGGCCAAACCATTTTCCGGCCCCTTGTCGACGGTATTTCCAATCGTTGCTTCCCAGGTGCCGGCTGCCAAGTACAAATGCGGCTTTTCCTTCCTTAAGAGGCGTCATGAGCGGGATGTAATCGTTGATGTCGTATTCCAGGTCGGCATCTTGAATCAAAATCCAATCCCCTTGGGCAGCAGCCAATCCCGCTTTGACGGCGTGCCCTTTGCCTTGTGGACGCTCTTCGTAGATCGCCCGAATTTTCCCGGCACGCTCCAGTGCTTGAACCGCTTGGCGGGTACCATCTGTGGAATTGGATTCAATCACGAGGATGTCTTTTTCGATTCCTGGCAATGGAACCGCTTGGACGCGCGACAGAAGCGTTTCCAAGGTGGTTTTTTCGTTGTACGCCGGGATGATGATGGACAGTGTGGGCATTTAAACAACCTTTCGAAGGTAATCTGCGGCCTGATTTAAATCCAAGGTGTCGAGGCAAAATGTTTTTTGGGTACAGCTCGGACGGTAAAAACAGGCACAGGGTTGCGAGGGAATCCAGTGTACTCCTTGTGGGCCTAATTCGATTTCTGCAGACGATGTGGGGCCAAAGAAAGCGACCACCGGTTTTCTTAAGGCAACGCCAAGATGCATGGCCAAGCTATCGCTCGAAACCAATGCATGACATCGGTTGATCAGCGACAGAAAGCGCGGCAGCGAGTTGTTCGTCCCGGAATCCAGCAGGGGAGCTTCGCTTTTTTGCAACAGTAGCCGGTGGCGCTCTTTTTCTTCCGGGCCTCCCAAAAGAACAAGGGCCGCTTTGGGAAAACGTAGATGCAAAATGCGAATCAAACGCACCGTTGTCTCCAACGTCATTTGTTTGGCTTTCCATCGCGCTCCTGAACTCGTATTGAGGCCAATGAGCAAGCGGTTCTCTTGAACACCGGCTTGCCGCAGCCATTTTTGGGTGTAGTCCTCTTCTTTTTTATCGGGGATCACCACGGGCCGTGCTTCATCCGGCGTATGAGGCAACTTCAGCATGTCAAAAAGAAGTTCGGGGTAAGTCTTTTGGTTGGCGGCTTTTAGGCGATTAGCGGTGGCGAGTGACCCATCGGTATCACGGTTTAAAAGCCCCATATCGAACCAGGGTTTGGCATCCGGGGTGTAAACCAGTCTCCCTTGTTTATCGGCATAAGCACCAAAGAGCTTGGGAGTAGATAGGCTGCTGGCCAAGCGGCAGGCGGCGTCTTCTTCATCGAGACTCAAAACCTGATCAAAGGCGGTATTGCTCTCGGCGCGAAAGAAAATCTTGTCAATGTCAGGGTTTCGCTCCAGCAGTGGAGCGGCTGAAGGCAACGTAAACCAAACGATTTCCGCATTGGGATATTTTCGTTTGAGAGGCTGAAGCAGGCACGTCCCACGTACCACGTCACCCAACGCCCCAAACTTAATGATCGCGATTCTCACTTAGAGGAAGGGGTTCTTTCCAACTTGTTCACGCCAGAAGCCGAGGCGTTCGTGTGCCCACAGATAAAGCGGACGCTTTTGTTTCATAAGACGCAAGAGATGGCCGATAAATTTTTCCCCGACGCGGGTGCTGTAAAGCGGCTTGGCGTTTTGCAAGCTTTCGTAAAGTCTTTGGTTTGTGACCGCGTGGTCGACCGCTTTGCTCATAAACTCGGCGCTGATGGGCGGCACGATCACGTTGCCGCGGCCTTGGCGTACCGTTTCCGGACGGTCGGTATTGAAGCGGGCGGTCAAACAAGGTTTGCGCAGCATGTTCAGTTCTTCTTGAAGCCCGCCGGAATCGGTCAGGGCGGCGAGCAAGGATGGTGATTTATAAAACTCGATCACCTGGCTGTATTCCTTCCAGATTGGAGTAAAAAGAAAGTTCTTATGCTTTTTCAATTGGAGAATGTCCCGCTTTAACCCGTAATGCTCGAGCGCGGTGCGCGTCGCGTTCATTTCCACAAAGTTGACGTGGTAGCCCTTACGCACCAGGAGGCGCAGAGCACCAATGATGGCGCGGAAACGGCGCGGCGTCAGGTTTTCTTTGCGGTGAATGTCCACCCGCAGCCATTTCCCCCTGCAAAGCGCCGGGTATTCTTGAAAGATGCTTCGGGAAGGTTTTTGTCGGATTTTTAATTCAAGCGCATCGACCACTACGCCCCCGATGACATGGATTTGGTCGTGGTCATATCCTTCTTGAAGCAAATGCGCGCGGTTGGTTTCAGTGGGCGCAAAAAGGTATTGGCATGCGGCGGCTGAGGTAAACGTATCGTATTGCTCGGGAAAAGGCTCGTTGGTCAAACGCTGCCAAGGGCCTGTGCGCTGTTCACTGAAAAACCGGTCGAGGCTTATGGAGGGGTCTTTGGCCAGGCGGCTTAACACCTCCGGGGCCATGGAACGCAGGCCCGCTTCGTTTTGAATCGCTTTTTCGTTTCGTGTAAAGAGCCAAGCCGAGGGCACGATGCTGGTCATGATCGTATCGCCCAATACCACAGGGGCCACGGGCAAGCCCGGCCATTTTTTTGAAAAATATTTCCCTAACCATCCGATCTTGAAATGAAGTTCACCGGCCTTTTGAGCCAAATCGCCGCGAATGTTTAAGCGGACGGCAATGTCGTCTTTATAGCCGAATTCTTTTGTCCCATGTGTGAGAAGCGAGTCGTAATGCTGCCCGGAATCAATGACGAGGTAGGGAACCCGCGCTTCTGCCGCGGCTTGAATGGAGCCCCAAAATTTATAGAAGCATGGCTTTGTGCCGATGACAAAGAGCAATAACCACTGCCGGGTGCGTTTTGCTTTTTCGGCCATTTTGGCGATAGACGCTTGTTGAAGGGACATGGGCATGATGTCAGGAAGCATGGCGTGACTCTTGACCAAACCATGGTGATTCGGGCCGAACATCAATTCATAATTGGTTTTTGGGTTCATGACGGGTCGACGACCGTTTGAAACCAGGTTTCGAGCATTAAGAAGGCCCAGAGCGCATAACTGTGGTCGATTCTACCGTTTGCATTTTCAGTCAGCAAACGTTGGATCGCTTCTTTCTTAAATAAGCCTCGGTGGAGTGCGGGACCAGAGAGGAGCGTGGTTTCCAAATGCGTTTTGAGGGGCCCGCGCAACCAATGGCTGATCGGAATGGCAAAACCTTGTTTCCGGCGGGTCGTGATGGCGTCAGGAAGCCATCCTTTTGTGGCGGCGGTCAAAATGTGTTTTGTTTTTCGAAGGCCCTTTAACTTCCAGGTGTCGGGTAGGCGTGCAACCCAGCCCGCTAATTCGTGATCTAAAAAGGGTGAACGGGCTTCCAGCGAATTCGCCATCGAAGCGATATCCATTTTGACCATCAAACATTCGGGCAGATAGGTATGCAAGTCGACATAAAGAAAGCGATCCGTTCCGGTGGCTTTTCCCGCTTTTTCGAACCAATTTTTAAGGTAATCTGGCGCGGCATGCGGACGGACCTGTTGTTGGAACGCCGCCGTGTAAATATCCGGTTTTTGGCTTTCCCGTAAATAACGCACCGTATCCAAGTAGGTGGTGCGTGGATCCTGGAGGCCCAAGGTGAACAGCCGCTTGAGACGCCAGGCGAGCGAATGAGGAGGATTGCCTTCCCGAACACCCGAAAAAAGTGCTGCAAATCCTTTGCGTAGAGGTCGGGGAATATTCTCGTAAAGCATCATAAATTTCATCGCTTGGTAACGCGGGTAACCCGCAAAGACTTCATCTCCCCCATCGCCATTTAGAGCGACCGTGACATGTTGTCGTGTCATTCGGGAAACGTAATAAGAAGGAATCGCACTGGAATCTGCAAACGGTTCCCCATAATGTTGGGCCACGATCGGTAAAATGTCGAGCGCATCGGGTTTCACCGTGAATTCATGGTGATTGGTTCCAAAGCGCTTGGCCACTAAACGAGCGTAGGGCAATTCGGAAAACGCTTCTTCTTCAAAACCGATCGAAAAAGTTTTAACGGGTTGGGAGGACAGTTCACTCATCAACCCCACCACAATGGACGAGTCTTTCCCCCCTGACAAGAAGGCGCCTAGAGGAACATCCGAGATCATGCGCAGCTTGACCGCTTCCCGCAGCCGCGTCATCAGCTCCCGTTTCGCATCTTCCCAGCCGATCGATAGTTTGGGTTGGTACGACAAATCCCAATAAGGGCGAATCTGTTCGATTTTCCCGTTTTTCCAAAGCAGGGTGGAGGCCGGCGGGAGCTTCCGAATTTGACGAAAAGCGGAATAGGGGCTCGGAACATACTGGAGTGACAGGTAAAGATCAATCGCTTGGTGGTCAATCTCGCGCGAGACTGCGGGATGCTTGAGTAGCGCTTGGATTTCCGATGCGAAAATGAGGCCGCCGGGAGTTTGCGCATACACCAATGGTTTTTTGCCAAAGCGATCGCGGGCTAAAAAAAGCGAATGGGCGGCTTTGTCGTATACCGCGAAGGCAAACATACCGCGCAGGCGTTCTACGCAAGCCGCGCCATGTTCCTGGTACAGATGGAGTAGAACTTCGGTGTCACTGCGGGTGTGAAAGCGATGGCGTCCAGTTTTTTCCAGTTCTTCGCGCAAGGCTTGGAAGTTATAAATTTCACCGTTAAAGATCAGGGTGTAACGGCCATCCTCCGAAGACATCGGCTGTTTGCCCCCCGGCAAATCGATGATGGCCAGCCGCCGGAACCCGAACCCTACGCCAGGCGCGGTCCAGATACGTTGTTCATCCGGCCCGCGGTGGGCTACGCAACGTGCAAGCGACTCCAACAGCTCTGTGGCTGGAACCGCACGGTTTTCCTGGATTAAGCCGGTGATGCCGCACATGGGTTAGTGTTTGATCTCGTAGAACTGGATTTCAGAACCGCCGTTTTCCATGCGGATGTCGTAAGGGACGGCTTCGATCAGGCGGAAACGCGGATCACGCTGGCCGCTATAAAGTCCTGCCATCGTGGGGCTCTGAGCGCCGACCAAGACTAAATGGGTGGCCTGGTATTTTTGGGCGAGCGCGACTACGCTATCCAAGGAATCGTGTGTGGGAATCCGCACACTGGGAATGCCCGTGTAATACGTGAATTCCAATGCAAAATGGATCATCACCACGGGCGGCTTTGCGCTGGGGTGACGGGCAAACCAATCGCCTACCGATTGTATCGTGACTTGCTTGGGATCCCCGCCAATTTTGTTCAGGCGGTGAAAAAAGCGTACGTTATCGGACGCCTGATAAAGCACCAACCCCAAGGCGATAGCGCTTCCTGTGACCAAAACTTTTTTGTGGGTGATTAAAAGCTGCTCGGCCACAAAGAAAATGCCTCGCACGGACAGAAGAATCAAAAAAGGCAAATACACCGAGACCCCGTTCCATCCGGCTTGCTGGCTGACGGAATTCAAAAAGCCCATCACGGCAAACGTAATCCAGAAATAGATCGCGACCGGCGTTTTCCAGTTTTGGTCTTTTGCGGCGATCCAGCCGGGAACAAGAAAAAGCAGCAGGGGCCACGAGGTGGCCTCAGCCCACCAATCGAGCTTGTAGAGATAAGACGTTAGCTTGGTTTTTAAAATCCATCCGAGCCCCATGTTCCAGTAATTTTGGAGCGTTGAGACTTGTTCATAAGACCACACATCCCAATAATCGCGGCAGAAGAAGAAACGGTATTTGGCGGCATTGGCGGAATCCCCCCACACCGCATGGTTGCGGATTTCCCAAGGGAGTGTGACCAAGAAAAATGCGGCCACGGCGGCGATTAAAACGCCCCAGGCGTGTGAGCGGTTCGTTAAAGCAAAACGTTTGTGCCATACTTCTCTCCACAGAAAAACCGTCCCAAGGGCCAAGAGGGACATGCCTCCTTCATTGCGCGCTAAATAAGCGAAGCCACCCAAAAGTCCGCAGGCGAAATACCAGCGCGCACGACCGGTTTCCGACGCGTGAATAAGAGACAGGGAAAAGAGCGTTACGAAGAAAAGTAAAAAGGATTCCGGTGCTCCGCCCCCGGCTCGGGCGCTCAAAAGAACCGGATGCAGGGTGAACACTAAAAACGAAAAAGTCGCGATGGGAAGAGAATGAAACCGTTGGAGTGCAAAGCGGAACATCACGAGTGCAACGATCCAATCCATTAGTAAAACGGGAAGGATGGGGGTCAGCGAATAAACCCCGAAAAGTTTATAGAAACCGGCCACAATGATCGGAACAAGCGGGTTCCAGTAATTTCCGATCGGGCCAGTAACGGTGTCGCGCAGAAGAGCAAAATGCCAAACGCAGTTTTCGGTGAAGCCCCGGCCGGAAGCGAGATTGCGTGCCACCATGTCATACCAGCAGCCGTCTCCATGCGCGGGAAAGGGCGATACCGAAGCTCGCCAGAGGGATACGCCCATGTAGATGAGGCTTAAGCCCGCAAGGACCCAGCGTTCTTTTCTGGAAAGTGTCATCGGCGCTTTTTAAAGAGGCGTTCGAATTGATACAGCGCGGAGAGACGAATGATAGCCAAGAGAAATCGCGTGCCATGGCGAACCACGCGAGATTTAGCTTCTCCGCCGGCACGTTCCCGTTCGTGGCTGGCAAATTCTCCGATCGTAAGGCCTTTTCGAAGGGTATTGATCATCAGTTCGATTTCGATTTCGAATTGCGCGCAGGTGTAAGTAAAATCCGTAAAGACATCGCGCCGAAAGGCTTTGTACCCGTTTAAAACGTCGGTTGTGGTGACGCCCGTGAGCAGCCGGAAAACGGATGAAAGGCCAATGTTTCCCAATGTACGAACCGGCGTATATTCGTCGCTGCCGCCCAGTTGGCGTGACCCCACCACCAAACCGTGCCCTTTTTTTAATTCTTCAAGAAATAAGGGAATGTGTTCCGCGCGGTGCGAATAATCCGCGTCCATCATCATGAGAATCGATCCGCGAGCCTTCTTAAACCCGGTAATGAGCGCGTTGCCTTTGCCCCCGGACATCAAATTGGCGACCACCGTGGCACCGTTATCGCGTGCAACCGCGGCGGTCGCGTCCGTCGAATGGTCGTCCACCACGATCACTTCAAAGTCATAAGCGGGGATTTGGAAGGTCACCCCTTGGATATCTCTAAGGAGTGCGGGAAGTGTGACGGTTTCATTTTTGGCGGGGATGACGATCGAGACGAGCGTCTTTTCAGCGGCCATGTCGTTTCCCCCAGATTGAAACGGCAATGTTTTCATGCGTCAGAAGAAACGGGTTTTCGTCCTTTGGCCTGGCCATCCATTCGTGAGCCAAGTCAAAGCATTGGGCCCACGCTGAAGGCATAGGTTCAGCGCCGCTTAGCACCAAGTAATCGCTTTTAGGAATGCGTCCTTCCGCGGAATCAAGTGGTGTTAAAAGAACGCGGTAGCTTAAAAACGAAAAAGCCGGCGTCGTAGCGGGTGTAACGTTGTGAGTCAGTAAGCTTACGGTGGCTAGTGGTTTGATGTTAGCGTTCATCCACGCCCCCGCATCGGTTAAATTCCCTTTCCGAACAAATCGAGTCTTCCCCAACACAATAGCGTGAACTTGTAAAGAGAGAACAGCCAATGCTAGCAAGGCTGCAATAGGTTTATGGGGTAGTGCCTTCAATCCATAGGCAGCGCTTGCACAGAAAAGAGCGGTCGGAAGCAGTCCGATTCCGTGATGGCGAAAACAAACGAAATCAACGACGGCATACAGCAAGCCCATGCCGATCATCCCATACGCCGTGGGGCCAATTTTTTTCTGCTGCCAGAATCCCCAAAAAACCGCGGGAAGAAGAAGGCCCGGGAAGCCAAAGCGAAAAAAATGTTTCAAGTAACTGAACGTTTCGGAGACGGATAACTGTCCTTGATGATAAACCCCTATGTGATGAGTTAACGCGTTATTGATAAAAGCGGAGGCATTGATGAGGACAGGATAATTCGCAACCAGTGAAACGGTTAGTCCGAGAAGCATGGCTTTTCCGTGACGCAACGCGATAGCAGTTGCGGCCAAAGCCAAGTAATTGGTGACGAGACAGGCGGCAGACAATCCCATGAGCGTCATCACGGCATAGGGAGAAGCGCGGCGCTGGTGCAGAAAAATACCGCTTAAAATTAAAGCACAGCCTAAAGTGTGAGGCTTGGCGAGATGACTAAGTGTAATCACTAACGGTGAAAACAAAAAGATCAGGGCCCCCCAAACCGCCCATGCCCAGGAAAGATCACGGCATAATAAAAAGTACACAAGAAGAGCGCAGACACCATTAGAGAAAGCGCTGAGTGCTCTTACAGAACGATACAGCGCGGCGGCCAAATCGGGTGAACGCAGTACGTTTTCGGTGGATAAATCGCCGCGCAAGTGACCGGTGAGTTGAGCGATAGCCAAGGCTGTCCCGGCAGCCGCTAGATAAAAAGCTCCGTATGTGTAGTTTTGTGGATCCCATTGCCCACGCCAAGGTTTCCATCGTGAGATGGCCGAAAGTGTTTGTTGGTCATCGGCCGGAACACCCAACATAAACCCGCGCACGGCATTGAGAAGAAGTTCGACGGGAACGGGTTGCCCCCAGGCTAAGCCCTTCATGGGTGAGGGGTCCTGTGCAGCGTGTGTTTTTTCTCGAAGTTGGAGTAATTGCGGTAGTGCTGTTTCAAAAATTGGTGTGGATGGTAAAAGTTGAGTGGTTTTTTCGAGAGTGGGTGTCCCCCATTCTAACCCTTCAAAGTGGAAATAGGCGAGACTCGACCCTAAGAGAAGAAGGAAGAGACTCTGACGGCTTAACGCGTGAAAAATATGGGAATTCCTCCTTGTCGTAGTGAGCGGGTGGCGCCGTCTAAGATTTGAACGACTTGAAGGCCGAATGTCCCATCGCTAAGCGGCACGGTTTTTCCATTCACGGCGCTTATAAATTCGACGCATTCATTTTTTAAAGGTTCGGCGAAGGGGACTTTGGGAATGTGAACGTCGCCTTCTCGAATGATCACTCGAAATTCATTGAAGTCGGAATACGGTTTTGGGCTGCGCGTAACGCCCTTGTCATAGACCCGAATCGGTTCGGTGGCGTCGATATCATTAAAAACCGCCATCTTTTTGTCCCCAATGACCGTGACACGGCGCACTTTGACCGGTTCCAACCACGAGACATGGATTTGGGCCATCACGTTTTCAGGGAAACGCAGCGTTAAGAAAACGACGTCTTCTCTTTTGGGATCCACATAACAGCTTCCTTGCGCGGCCACACTGAGCGGCATCTTTCCTAAAAGGTGGAGCAAAATCGAAATATCATGCGGTGCTAAATCCCACAGCGCATTCACATCTTCGCGTATGGGCCCTAAATTCGCGCGCACGAGGCTCAAATAGTGAATGTGCCCAAGATCCCCTTGGTGAATGAAGTCGTGGAGTGCGGTCACGCCAGGGTTAAAGAGGAATGTGTGCCCTACCATAAGAATTCGTTTCTCGGTAGCCGCTAAATCGGTTAAGGCTTTAGCTTCTTCTGGTCGGATGGCCAAAGGCTTTTCCATTAAGACGTGTTTACCCGCTCCAAGCGCGGTTTTTCCCATCTCATAGTGAAAAGTAGTCGGCGCGGCGATAATAACGGCATCGACGTCGGGACTGGCCAGTACGTCTTGTGCTTCACGCGTCATCCGCGCTTGCGGGGCGAGACGTTTGGCGAAGTCCAGGCGGTTTGGATCGCGGTCCGCGCAAACCACCATCCGAACCCCTTCCATGTCCGAAAGGATGCGCAGGTAATTAGGCCCCCAATGACCGATTCCCACTAAGCCGACAGTGACCATAACGGAAGAGGGTATATATCAGATTAGATCTAAAAACAAGGTACTTTTTGAAAATGGGCGGGAAGGGCTCGAAACCAATACCGATCGTTTTAGAAGTCGAAAAACTTCTTTCGTGCTATGGCGGCTTCGATGGCTTGGGAAATGCGAGTTTGGCTGGTGGTGGAGGATCCGCTTGATGGGGCACGTTCCAGAAGCAAAAAGTTTCCAAATGTTTGACGCCATTCGTAGTGAAGAGTCATTTCTTGATTCAGCTCTTTAAAGTAAGGCAGCGTCATATGCGCCGATCCATCATCGAGTCCGAGAACTGCCCATCGTGGAGCGGATTGTTCCAATCGGCGAAGCAGATCGGGCTGATCGTCTGGGCGCGCTTCAAAGCCGAGTAAATAACTGGTGGTGGGCAGAGGCGAAGTGCGGCGAAGAGCCCAATAAGCGTAGAGCGGAGCGGGATAGACCCACACCGTTTCTCCCGGTTTTTTTTGTGCATCCAGTTCTTTTAAAAGATGATCCACATTCGGCCCATCGGGGTTGGAAAACCAAAGCCCCTTCAAGTTGGGATGTTCGAATGCATAAGATGTTTGGGGTTCAGGAATGCCCAAACATTCCCGGCGGAATGTGACGGCGCGGAGGTTTTGGCCCATCAGGGCCAACCCCAAAACCAGTGCGACGCCGTGGCTCCAACGTCGTGCATCCAGAAGGAGCAGGGATAGAGGCAGCCACGTGGCAAAATAATGAAATCGACTTCCTCCCCCTTGGCTTAAGACCACCCCGTAGTCGACCACGAATGCCATCCACGTAAGCGCTTGGTCTTTCTTGGAGGCTTTCCTCCAAACGGTAAGCGCGGCGGCAAAACAAGCGAACCAAAGCCACAGAGCGCGATTGACTGGATGCGAGAGCTCAATCAGGGGACGCGCCACAAAAGAAAGCCAATTCCCCTGAACTTTTCCGCTGGCCGCTCTTCGAAAAATCCATTCCCACGCCGCGTGCGCATCCCCCCCCGCGGACGCCCACAAGGTCAGCGCCGAAACCCCGATCAGAAAGATCAGGGCGATAATCAGTGTTCTCAGAGCTGGGCCTCTTGTCTTCCGAGGTTCAAATAAAAGGATGGCGGACCCCAATGCGGCCACAGCGCTTAGGCCAATATTTTGTTTAAAGAGAAAAGATCCCACCATGGCGGCTGTGGCGAGACATAACCAAACGGGGCGTCGGGTTTCAAACCAAGCCACGTACGCCGCCAAGCCGCCCATCACCAGCGTTAACGCATCTGCGTCATAAAAAGGGAGTGGAATGACGCTGTAGGGAGCCCATAGAACGGCAAAACAGGCCAAAAAAAGTTTCCAGCCGAAAGGCAGTGTCATCCGATTCCAAAGCGTGCCGGCGCTTGCTCCAAAGAGTGCGGCCATCCCGGCCATGCTGATACGCAGGGGAAGCAGCGATCCGTCCCCAAGACGAGAAAGAAGGCTGTGAAGAAAATAAGTCCCCGGTGTCGTCGGGCACCAAAAATCGTGGTAAGGATATTGTCCGGATTGAATGCGAAAGATGCGATCCAGAATCGTCCCGTAATCCAAGTGCAGGTTGTAATCGGAGAAGGCGCGGGTCCAGGCCATCGCCGCGCAGGATGCGCCTAACGCTAACGGCCACTGCCATAAGGTATTACGAGCGGGAGTTAAAGTAGACATCATTCAGGAATCGGCGGACGTGGTCGTAGGCCAAACGGCTTCCCTCGACATTCAAGTGATCATCCCGATCTAAAAACCATTCTTTTTCTCGGCGCGCCCGAAAGGCCGGCAAAAGGTTTAGAACCGGAATGTTTTGCTTTATAAAAAAATCGGCCCATTCTTTTTGTGGTCCCTCGGCGCTTAGGGTGCGGGGATCCGTTTGAATGCCGAGGGTTTTAAAGAACGAGAAATGGCTGGCATTCACCTGCGTGGTATGCGGGAAGATCACGACAAACAAGCGAGCCCTGCGCCGTTGGTTTCCATCGATGATCACCTGCAATTTCTCTTTAGCTATCTGGAAGGCTTGGCGGTTTTTGGGTTGCTCCATCAAAAGGTTATCGAGCAATTCATGAGGCCGCCGCTGACCCTGTTCGATCAGATAAGGATTTATTTTTCCTTCACCCGGAAGTGTCTTATGCGGAAAGAGCGAATACCTTTTATACAGATAAAAGTGATACAGGTATGACCGCCGCACGAGCGCGCGATACCGTGCTTTAAAGCGGCTGCTAGGCGTGTTAGCCATATCCGGCGCATTTTGGACTTCTGTTAAATCGTTTCCCATATAAAGGAACAAAAGGGTGACGTCCGGTTTAAATCCAGGCGCGTACGTTTGATATTCGCTCGCGTATTGAATGGGCCCAAAGCCGGCGAGAGATGGATTCAGGACCGAGATGCGGCGAGCGGTGAGTTCGGCCGCCAAGAGTTTGTAGAAATCGAATCCATTGCGCATCACGAAGGAATCGCCCAACACCAGAAAGCGCGCCGCGGGATTTGCGGTTTCGCCGTCGTGCTGCATGCGGTCGTGATGTGGGTTGGGGATCAGGCCTGTGCGAAGCAGACCTTCGGCGCCCAGCAAGCCGAGGTTTAAGCTGAAAGCGATCAAAAGAAGTTGAAAGAAAAAACGTTTCAAGATCGGGAGGATTTTTCGAAAAATCGTCGAACGGTTTGTCCGACATGTTTGATCTGGGCGGGGCTCAGATCCGGAAACATCGGCAACGACAGCATGTCCCCCGCTAAGCGTTCCGAAACGGGACAAGGACGCGTGCCGGGAATGTCCTGCATAAATCCTTGCCGGTGTATGGGAATGGGGTAGTGGATGCCGGTTTCAATCCCCTCCTGATGCAGGGCCTCTTGTAGCGCTTGGCGCTGAGCGGTGCGAATCACAAACAGGTGGTAAATGGATTCGGGAGTGGAGAGGATTTTTAAAGGTAAGCCACTCAAAATCTTTTTGTACTGGGCCGCGTGCTTTTTTCGGGCGGCATTCCCGGCATTTAAGCGCTTCAGTTTGATGCGAAGAAACGCGGCTTGCAGTCCATCGAGCCGGCTGTTGAATCCCAACGTTTCATGCTTGTATTTCACGGGCTGGCCGTAATTGCGCAGCATCTGCAGTTTTTTCCAGATCGATTCATCGTTCGTGACAGCCAACCCGCCATCGCCTAACGCGCCAAGATTTTTCGACGGGTAAAAGCTGAAACAACCGGCGACGCCGAAGGTGCCGGCGGCTCGGCCTTTCCACTTTGCGCCGTGGGCTTGGCACGCGTCTTCGATCAGGGTGAGCCGGTTTACACGCGCAAAGGTGGCCAGGGCCTCCATATCGCAGACTTGCCCGTAGAGATGAACGGGAATGATGGCTTTGGTTCGTGGGGTTAAGGCGCGGGTCGCGTCGTTTAAATCCATTAGCGCATCCTCTTCCCGTACATCGACACAAACAGGAACGGCGCCCGCATACAAAACCGCCAGCGCGGTGGCGGCAAAGGTCATGGAGGGAATCAAAACTTGATCGCCCGGGCCAATTCCCGCGGCGCGTAGAGATAGATGCAGCGCATCCGTGCCCGAGGCCAGCCCTATCGCATAGCGCGCGCCCACCAGACGGGCAAATTCTTCTTCGAACTTTTTGACCGGTTCGGAGAGAATGAATTGGTTGTTTTTGACCACCTGATCGACAGCCTGCCGAAAGGCTTTGACCATCGGGGCGTGATGCTTTTTTAAATCAACAAAAGGAACGTTCATGCGGGGTCCTTTCTCTGGAAAATCATGATCGTGGGATAAGGATACATCCAATCCCAGGGCGGCCAACGTTTTTTCCACTGAAAGGGGCCCCATCTTGGGAATGTTTCAAACCGCCCAATTTCGGCATACTGGGTTTTCAGTTGTTCGATGGCGGCGGCCTGGTTTGGGTAACGGGTGGGCTGACGCAGGAATTCGCGCATTTCGCTGTCGCTTAAAACCCAGTAATCGGGTTTCTGGGTGTTGAGGTTTGCGATTTCATCCAAAAGATTGCTGTCCACTCCGGTTCCCCCGGTAAGCTGGTAAGAGGACGTGGGCGACCGGAGTACGGGAGGTGTCCAGTAGAACGATTTTCCAATGCCGATTGTGTTGTTTTTTGCGACATGCATCTCTATCCACTGAGAAGCCAGAACGCGCGCATCCTTCGGCGTGTCAAAAAGACGGGTATAAGCCATGCCGTAGATGAAGGTATAGCCAAAAAGAACGATTCCGGCGAACCCCACCGCCGTTTTGCCTATTCGGTCGCGATGTTGATCCCATAGAAAGACTCCGAATCGGCCGATCAAGGCGATTCCGGCGGGCAGAAGCGGCAATACGTACATCGCGAGTTGAAATTTCGGACGTGTGATGACGAAATAAATCGCTAGAAAACAAAGTGTAAGCCAGAAAGAAGCACGGTCCGTCGTTTTTCGGGTAAGCCCCCATACCACCGAAGCCGCCATAGCCAACCACAAGGGCCATCCCAACGCATAAGGCAGTAGGAACCGTGTGTATTCGATTAACCAAGGAGCGTATCCGGTTCCGAAGATACCCCCCTCTTTTGATGCTGATAAATTAGATGAAAAAAAACTCCAAAATGATTTAAAGTCAATAATTACAAAAGGACATCCTATGAAAAATCCTCCTAGGCTTGAAACCCCCAAAATGGCTAGCGTTTGGAGAGTAAGCCTTTTTGAAAGGAGGGCCGCTAAGAGAGGAAATACGAGATAGACTCCGGCGCTGTATTTCGTGGCGGCCGCAAGCCCGGCGGCCAAGCCGGATGCCCATAAAAAGCGGAAATCACCCTTTAGAATCGGTACAGACAGCCCCATCACAGCCAATCCCCAGAAAACCATCAGGGCATCCACTTTGGCATAAACCGTGGCTGGAATAAGAATCGGTGTGATGGCCAACAAGATGGCGGCTAGCGCGGCTTCTCTCCAGCCCCAAAGCGCATGGATTATCCACCAGCCCAACCCTAAAGCGGCCAGCCCCCAGAAAATGGAATAGGCTCGGGCCACCTTATACAAGCGATCGGCGGCATGCGGGTTTTGTTCAAAGAACGCGCGGTTGCCGGTCTGCAGAAAGCCGGTCAGATGAGCGGTTTCTAAAACAGCGGCCAATGTATAGAGGTGAACGGTTCCCCACCATAACGCTTTTCCAGGCGGAAAGGAGTATTCGGCCGGTTTCCAGTTCTGCATGACAAAAAAATTGGTGGATTCATCCGGGTGGAACGTGCCCAGAGTGTTTGTGACACTGGGAAGTCCCCACGACAGCAGTGGAAGGCGAATCCATAGGGCGGCGGCCAACGAAATCAACAAAAAGGCGGCGCTGGCGCGCTGACTCATGCGTGATTTTTGGGGCTCAGCACGTAACTGAGGAGTTCGCGGCAGGTTTGCCAAATAACACCCGGTTTATTCCCCGCCGCTTGCCCGCCTTGGCGGGAACGGTGAGCAATGGGCACTTCTTTCATCCGCGCGCCTTTGCGACATACTTTCAGACACAGTTCTGCGTGTAAGAAAACGCTTTGGGCTGTCAATAAAATGTCCCGGAGGATGGACTTGCGATACAACGCGACTGAATCGACATCGTGTACGCGCCGACCCAAGACGACGCTAATCAATAGATTGTAGACGCCGGCGGTAAAGCGACGCATCCAAGGGTCTTGCCGGTCCACGCGCCAGCCCAAAATAAAATCCGCCTGCCCGCGGTGCGGCCACAGCGTGCGCAGTTCTTCCGGTGGAATCTGGCCATCGCCCGGGATGAAAAACACCCACTCTTTGGACGGCTTCGTAAAGACTTCCTGCAGCGTGCGTCCAAAGCCCCAATTGACTGGATGATGTATCACGCGAATTCGGGAATCCTCTTTAGCGAGTGTGTCTGCAATGGTTCCTGTACGGTCGCGGCTGCCATCATTGATCAAAAGGATTTCGTAATCCTCTGTCAGACTTTTAAGAACTTCGCGCGACTGGCGCACAAGCTTATCCAACGTCGCCTCTTCGTTATAGGCGGGGATGCTGATGGTGATCGATTCAGACACGCAAAAGTCTCAAGCGTTCGCTCACGCGTAAATCCTTTACCCGCCCATGGACCTGGCCGGGATTGCCCCTGACCACGGCCCCGGCTGGGACATCTCGGGTGACAACGGAACCGGCCCCAATTAATGCGCCTGCCCCAATCCTTATATAAGGAAGAACCGTTACATTGACGCCCAGTTGGGCGTTTCGGCCAATATGGGGTCCCCGCATTTTTCGAGACGCTTCTTTAAACCCCGGGTAAAGATCATTGGCCAGCATAACGCCTGGCGCTAAAAAAGCCCCATCTTCTAAAACGCTGAACTGGGAGACATAGCAACTGGAATGGATTTTGACGTTATTCCCGATGCGGCAGCCGTAATCAATCGTGGTGTTGTTCCAAATACTGACGTGGTGTCCCAAACGATTTTCTTCGCGAATCACGACGTTGTGGCCCGTTTCCAAACCAGCTCCGATTGTCGAGGCTTCGTAAACGACCGTGCCGGTGCGTAAGTGGGATCCCGCCCCGAGTTGAAGCGGTTTACGGCGTGATAAGCGAGACGCCGGGTAATTGATAAAAACGTTAGGGTCGTGGTGATGGCTCACGCTTTCTTCTCCTTAAGAGCGGCGCTGTAGATATCTGAAAATCGCTTCGCGTGCTGTGTCCAGCTGTGCTTCTGCTCCACAAACGTCCGCGCTGAACGTCCAAGCGTCCGGCGTTTTTCGGGATGTTCTAAAAGGTCTACCGCTTGGTCGGCAATTTGTTGGGCGGTTTCCGCTACAGAAACCTGAAGGCCCGGTTGTGTGTCGATTCCCGCCAAACTCATCGGCGTGGCCACAATGGCTTTGGCCATCGCCATCGATTCGAGGATTTTATTCTTTATACCTGACCCGATGCGCATCGGGCAAAGCACCACCGCGGCTTCCGCCGTTGGAACACGGATATCGTCTACAAAACCCAACAATCGGATCCGGGAGTCTTTTTGGGCCATCTCTTTAAGTTCATCCGGGGCATTCGGGCCCACAATGGAAAGAATGGCATCGGGACGTTTTTTCCAGATAAGCGGCATGATGTCTCCAATGCAAAACAATGCCGCATCCAAATTAGGAAGAAAACTCAAGATGCCTCGAAAAAGAAGAATAGGTTTTTCGGGAGCCTCACGCGGCGCAAAATAAGTGGTATCCACCCCGTTGGGAACCGCTTCAACCGTTGCGTCGGTGTTTCGCAACTGAAGGACCGCTTGATCGACTGGTGACACCACGACAGTTCTCTCGAACCAGTCCAAGGCCTCTTTTTCAAAGTGGGCCATCTTATTAGCTTGAAAGGCCATGTACAGTTTCCGTGGAAGACTTCGCTCGTGGGTGATATTCCTCTCAAAGAGCATCGACATCGCATCGTGTGGAAAGAAGACACTCGGAAGTTCTGGCGTGAGCTTTCGATAGGGTGCCATCACGGTAAAATCGACATGCAGCACGTCCGGTTGAATCTTTTGGATGGCGAGCTGAAGCGCCTTTTGCATGGCAGTCGATCGGAATTGATAAATCGAATAAGGTTTTCGCCCAGCTAGCATGTTCCATAAACGTCGCCAGGATTCTTTTGGCACCCGATGTTCCACCAGTGTGATGGAGCGGCAGAAAGGCTCTAGATGGCGAATGAATTCTTTTTCCTGAGACTCTTCGATAAAACTAAGGAGATGCACTTCATGCCAGGCCGAGAGTTCTTTGAGTAAGTGATAGACATGGAGGCGAACCCCTTCATGCAAGGGCCAAGGAAAAGAATGGGTTAGAAAAAGAATTTTCAAGCGTTGATCCTACGCCGACGCTTCTTTTTCACGCCAGTAAGCCAGAAGTTCACGCAGGGTTTGTTCAAAGGGAATTGCAGGCGTCCATCCCGTCGCTTTCCGCAAACGTTTCGAATCTCCGCAGATCCGTGGGCTGTCGGATGGACGTAAGCGGGTGGGATCGACTTCGAAGGAGACCCGTGTGGTGGCCAGTCGCGTCAGGTCCTCCACAATCGACTGTAGACTCCGGGAGGTGTCGGAACAGACGTTGTAGACCTCGCCGGGTGTCCCTTTTTCTAGTAAGAGGCGATAGGCCTGGACTACGTCGCGCACGTCTAGGTAGTCTCGTTCCGCGCTGAGGTTTCCCACCTTGATCACCGGTGATTGTTTTTTTAATTCGATCCGCGCGATTTGCCGGCAAAAATTCGATACGGCGTATTGGGGTTGGCGTCCTGGGCCCGTATGGTTAAAACTTCGCGTCCGAAGAACCGGAATTCCATAGGTCATAAAGTATTGATAGCCTGTCATATCCTGCGCAACTTTGGAGACGGCATAAGGCGAAACGGGGCGAAGTGGCGTGTTTTCATGAAGCGGCGATTCCGCTGGATTGACATGGCCGTATTCTTCGGATGAACCGATCACCAGGACCCGTGTCTTTTTTCCCTGTTTACGGATGGCATCTAGAATATGAATCAGCGGGAAGACATTTGTGGTCAAAGTAGAGGTTGGCGTCGCCCAGGAGTTCGATACTTCGGCATGACCAGCCAAGTGAATTAGCCAATCGGGGTTGGCCTCCATGATGAAATGATCCACCGTCTCCGGCCTCATTAAGTCTCCGGTTAAGAGAGCCACGCCTTTTAAAGCGTCAGGCACAGACGAAAGGGTTTTCCGGGTAGTCCCCCAAAATTGGGAATAACCCGACTTCTTTAAGTGCGTCGTTAAATGCGGTCCTACAAAGCCAGTAGCGCCCGTAATCAGGATGCGAGGCGAGGCGCTCATGCGATGAAGCCGTTCTTCAAAAAAAATTGGCGGTAGGTCTCGCGGACATCCTCGTAATCATGGGCACGCGCGATTATTTTAGCGCGAGTGGTCAAGCGGTCTCGAAGCGCATGATCTTGGACTACACGTTGGATGTTGCGTCCCAGTTCGTCGCTGTCATGGTTGGAATGAAAGAGGGCGGCATCTTTAAAAATCGCGAACGTTCCATAATCCGCTAAGCAAAGGGGCGCGCCCGCAGCGGCGGCTTCGTAGGCGGCAATACAGAATACTTCCCCGTCTGATTCAGACGAGTTGAGATAAGCGCTGCAGCCGGCCAACCCATCCCGCAGCTCTTCTGTTTCAAGATATCCCGTTAAAATAACGTTGGGGTCTTTTAAATCCAGCAACCCCTGTTGCGGTAGGTACTCGCGACTCCAAGAACGAATATCTTCTGTATTTTTAAAGCCGACCATCACCATCTTGACTCCCGCCTTGCGCGCCGCCTCAATCATGATCCAAGGGTTTTTATGGTAGCGAATGCCCACACACATGGCATAGGGCTCATTTCCTAGTCCCCATTTTTTTCGGAAGCGGTCGGGGTTCCCAGGTTGGGCGAAGTAATGGTAATCCACCGGAATCGGGAGGATGGCCAATTTTTCAGGACGAATGCCTTGGCGGATGTAATTTTCTCGAGCAAATTCCGATTGCACGACCACAAAGGCACAGCGATTTAACAAGAATCGCCGCAGGAGAATCGCCCAGCGGCCTTGGCCGATAAAGTTGTTATAGAAGTTGTAAATCGTACGGTTGGCCAAAAGACTAGTGAACTCCGGGAACCAACGACCCCGGCCGTGGGCGAAAACTGGCTGACCCCAGAGACTACGTAGAAGGGATAGGGTGCTGCGCTTTTGGATGACCACTAGATCTTGGGCGGATTGGCCGGCCGCTTCCGCACAAATGGCGAAGTAATCCTCGCGCGGGGTGGAGACGTACAGCGGGTAAAAGGGAACCAGGATGTTTAGTTTGACCATGGTGCCGTGATACGATACCGCCCGTGAAAAAATTCCGCGACTTTTTGGACCGGCAATGCCCCCGCGTCTTTTACGCCCTGCGGACCGTTTGGCTGATGTTCCGCCGCGATCAAGCGATCGGTACCGTCCAAGGCCTTCAAATTGATTCCGCAAAGACCTACGAATCCCTCTTTGTTCATTCGCGCGAGTTTTTTGACACCACTCTTATTCCCTATCACCAAGAATTTCGCTGGCCCGCTGGGCGCCTTTACAACGGTAAATTTAACAGCGTCGAAGCGGAATTTTTATATTCGATGATCCGGCGTTTTAAACCCAAACAATTCGTCGAAATAGGGTCGGGGCATTCTACCGATTTTGCGTCTGACGCGATACGCGCCAACGGGCCCTCCGCCAAGACTCAGATCACCTGTGTAGACCCAAGCCCCCGCCGTATTTTGCCGACAGGCGTCCGTCATTTCGCACAGCGTGTTGAAGAAGTTCCCCTTTCTATTTTCAGCCAGTTGGAGGCCGGCGACATCCTCTCCATCGATTCCAGCCACTTTGCGGATGAAGCCCGCTACCACTTGGAAAAGATCTATCCCGTTTTAAAAGCTGGCGTTTACATTCACACCCACGACATTTTCTACCCTTACAAACCCGTCAACCCCGAAGAAGCCATGGTGTTGGACTATTACGTTCAGCACCCGCGCGAGTACGAGGTGCTATGCGGCATTCTCTATCTTCGGTATTATGAGCCCCAGCACCTACTGAAACTTATTCCTTCGTTTCGCTGGTCCGCGCACATCCCAGCCGCTGTACCGCCCTCTTTGTGGGCGATCAAGCGCGCCTAATTCCGGCTGCCTTCAATTCCGTAAATTAAATTCGCCTTCGGCTTATAAAGACCCAGTTTGACCGCTAACCCCAATAAAGCGGCTGTCGTTTTGTTTAAGAACACAAACAGCGCGACCTTCCAGGCTGGATTCCATTGCCGGTAGAAGTGGAACATGTCTCCTCTGTAAATGTCTGAAATCGTTTTAAACGAGACGCGTCCTACGCTTTGGCTTCGCTCATGCACGATCGCCGCTTCTGCCCAGTAGTAGACCCGCCAACCCTTCTTCCTAAGCCGCAGGCATAAATCGTTTTGGGTGAAATAGAGTCGGAGGTGCTCATCGTAGACACCAACCTGGCGAATCGCCTCTTGCCGGCAGATCAAACACACATCTGCCGAATCGATCTCTCGGGATGACAAACGGTCCCAGCCTTTGTATTGGAAATGCTCTTCTGCGGTGCGAGCAGCGCTAGGAAGAACCTTGGCCAGAATTGTGCGGTTTAAAAACGCGTGCTTAAGCGTGTTGTCCCGGTTGTAAACCAAGTCCACGTCTCCGTTTGAACGAAGGATTTTGGGACTGAGTGCCCCCATATCTGGATGTTCATCCATGTACTGGACCATTTTGCCGATCGCATTCTCTAGGTAAAGAAGATCAGAATCGGCGATCAAGACGTAACGGCTGGTGCTTTCCTTGAATACACGGTTGTAGGGTTTTGTGATGAATTCGTTGGTTTTGTTTTGAATCAGGCGGACTTGCGGAAATTCTTTTTGCACCATGGCCGGGCTTCCATCGCTGGAGGCGTTATCGATGACCCAGACATCGAGACGCACGTTCTTCGTGTCGGTGAAGATAGAAAGGAGCGTTTTGCGAAGCCAGTCCTGGGTGTTGAAACTGACGATGGCGATGCTGAGGTCGGCGGGAGGGGGGATGGTCAAGGCTTGTAGGCCTGAAGCGCGCGTACGACGCGCTGGCGGTCGGCTTCGGAGATCCACCATCCCACAGGAATACATACCATGTCATTCACGAATTCTGTGACGCCGGGCAAATCCGCGCGGAAGGCTTTGAAAACGGTGTGAAGGTCATTACGCGCATGAACTTGGGAGACGGTGATTCCTTGCGCCATGATCGATTTCATGAAATTGGGTTTGTCTTTGACCCGAAGCGAAAAAAGCCAATAAGCGGACTGCCTGTCTGATGCATAGGACAGCGGGCGAAGTGTTTTTAAACCGGCTAATTCTTTTTCATAGTACGCGGCATTGGCGCGGTGCTTGCCGATGATGCCGTCCACGTGACGCAGCTGTTCGAGGCCGATGACGGCGCTCACATCGTTCATGTGGAATTTGTAGCCGTACTCCAGGACGTCTTCTTCGCAGCGAAAATCTTTCCGGGGTCCTTCGCGGTTAATACCGTACCAGCGTAAAAGTTTCCCCCGTTCATGGTCCGCTTTTTTGCGGCAGAGCAGGGCGCCGCCATCAACCGTAGTCATGTGCTTAATCGCTTGAAACGAAAAGCAGACAAAATCTGAATTTCCGCCGATTTTCTTTCCTTTATAGAGCGATCCCATGCCATGCGCGGCGTCTTCGATCACCGGGATGCCTTTTTCTTTGCCGATTGCGTTAATTTCATCCAAATCACAAGGGTAGCCGCCCCAGTGAACGACCACGATGGCTTTTGTTTTGGCGGTAATACGTTTTCGAAGCGACCCTGGATCGAGATTGCCGGTGTTGGGATTGATGTCCGCCCAGACGGGACGAGCGCCCATGGCCAATATAGGGACGTTGGTGGCCATGCACGTCATAGCGGTCGAGATCACGTCATCGCCATGCCCCACATTGGCTAAACGAAGCGCGAGCTGCAAAGCGGAAGTGCAGGAGTTCAGCGTTAAAACGTGGGGTTGCCCAAACCAGGCCCCTAACTTGGCTTCGAATTCATCCACCTTAGAACCTTGGCCGATGTAGCCGCTCATGAGAGTGGCTTTAAGTGGTTCCATCACGCTTTCTGGCATGAAGACTTTAAAAAGTGGAATGGCGTCGGTCATGAGAGGATTGAAAACAACAAGTAATCCCAGTAACGGCCGTTTCGAAAAATGGCCTCGCGGTAGCGGCCTTCGGGTTTAAACCCGGCTTTTTTGTAAACAGCAATGGCCGGCTTATTATTTTCGAGAACGGCCAGCCAAACACGATGAAGGTTGAGGGTGTCAAAACAGTATCGAACAAGGCCCTTCATAATGCGACTTCCGATTCCTTTACCACGAAAGCGCGGCATCACGTCGCATCCGATGCGCGCGCTTCGGTTCACTAAATCGAGTTCGTCCATGCGTACGAGACCAATGAAACGTTGTGTTTTCGTCCCGACGGCGTAGTAACGCTGCTTGTGGGTGGTTTTGTGAAGGGTTTTAAACCAATTCTTTTGAGCTTCGGCGTCCAAAAACGTGACGTCGGATAAACGTGTCCAGGTGGATGGGTCGTTACGCATACGGCGAAGCGGCTCTAAATCGGCCTCTTCCAGCGCTCTAAAATGAAGTCCATCAAATTCGAACATGGCTTTTTAACCCCGTCATCCAGCGTTTGAGCATTGCGCGATCATCCTCGTCGAAAACGATGCGGTGGATCGTATAAAAAAATGCAAAACCCGACAAAGAAAGACCTATCCAGCGCTGCGGAAAGAGAACCGTAGGGGCAAAACAAAGAATGGCTAAAAGTAAGACTTGTGTGGCGCGCCCCCACGGCAAGGGGTGCTGCGCAATGGCCGACATTCGTCGACTAAAAAACACCGTTCCAAGGATTTGGGAAAAAATGGCTACGCCAGCCGCCGCCCAGGCACCTGCGACAGGAATCAGCAGCAGGTTAAACCCGGCTGAGCATCCCATCATCCACGTATTGATCCGCAGGTAATCGCGGTCGTGTTGGCGTGCCAGCAGGGTGTTGGCGACCAACTTATTCCAGCCCAGAAAAGGAATCATCCAGGCCAATGCCATCAAGTAATGGCCGCTTTCCATGTACCGGTCTCCCCATACGCGCCAAATAAGGCCTGGGGCGCCCAACGTAAGCCCTACCGCCAAGGGGCAGGCTAGAATGAGACTCCATAAAAACATTTTTTCAGTGATCCAAGGTATTCCATGGGAATCCGCTGTGGAGTGGCGCGCCATTAAGGGATACAAAACGGTGGTGAAGGGATACCACAACACTTCCACAGCGGTATAGGCGATCAGAATCGCCAGGCCGTATTCTCCTACCGTGCTCGCGGGCCAGTGCCACGATAAAAACACGCGGTCCAACCGTTCGGTGCTGGCGGAAAGAAGCGTAATGAAGCCAATGGGCGCGCCCAAGACCAAAGTTTTCCAAATCGTGATGCGGGGCACACGGAGTGCTGGCCTTTCAAAACGGCTGACCACCAAAACAGCATGGACCAGTGAAAGGCTCAGGGTGGCCATCACCATGGCCGTGAAAACGCCAAGCAAGCCCGTTCCGGTTCGAATGGCGGTAACCGCCAGGGCGGCCCACAGCAAAGCGCCCGCCATTTGCGTGGTCCAAAGATAATTCGGTCGTTCCCGAGCGATATAAACAGCTTCGGCCACCTGGTGCACCGTAGAAATCAACACATGCGCGCCGGCCAGCCAAAAAAGCGGCCGCCATGTGTCGGGATAGCCGAACAAAGGCCAGCACAGCAAGATGAGAGTCCAGCATAGAAGGCTAGCTAAAAGACGAATCCAAAATAGAGATCCAAACAATTCCCGAGCGCGATGCGGTTCGCGCACGGAATCGCGGATGACAATCAAGCTAACGCCGAAATTGGACAGGGGCAAGACGCAGGCCACATAGCTCATGACAGTCGTATAAACGCCGAAATCCGCCGGCCCCACCCAACGCGAAAAATAAATCACCCATAACAGGTTCACCACTCGCGTGGCGGTTTGGCCGACGGATAAGATAATCGCGCGCGCGCCGAGGTTGGCGCTCACGGCTTTTTGGCCAAGAATGACGTTTGGGAGGCGTAATAGGGAATTTGAACGTGACCGAGTCGAAGCGTACGCACGAGTGCGCGCAGTACGCGGGCTAGGGGGCCTGCATAAGGTTCCAAGCGCAGTAAAAGATAGTCCAGTTCAAGTTTTTGAATGTGCATCCAATAGTCGACGGGTTTAAAACCGACTTTAGCCGCCATGGCCTGGATGGTTTGGCGCGTGAAGTAGGTGAGGTGAACCGAAATCAAGAACCACCAGCGCTTGCCCAACAGTTTGGCCCATACGCTGTCGAAGGCCGGGTAATTGACCAGAAGATATCCTCCTGGTTTAAGTAACACAAAGGCTTTAGCAAGATCTTTGGATGGGGTGTAGGTGTGTTCGAGGACATCCCAAAACGTCACCACATCAAAGGAGTTGGGTTGAAGCGGCGCGCTGCTTAAGTCCCCTTGGTGAACCGTGACGCCAAACTCGCGACGGGCCGACTCGGCCAAATGTTTGCTGATTTCAACCCCTTCCACGTCCCATCCGGTTTCTTGGGCAGTTTGCAGAAAATACCCGGCGGCGCACCCCACATCCAGCAAGCGGCCCTGGCTTCCGGTGCGTTGTGCAAGTTTGCGCGCCGCGCGGCGGAAGGTTTGAAGTCGCCCTTCCCGCTGCGACATATAAAGCGTGTTATCCGCCGCTTCATAGCCTTCATGAATGGCGCCTTCGGGAGCACGCGGCGATATGAACACCAAGCCACACCCGCGGCATCGCACGACGCGTTCATTCACAAGAGTATTGCTCGAGGCGGCATAACGTTCTTTGAGGGAGATCCCTTCTCCCCCGTTTTCGGAGTCGGGAATGGAATCGAACAGGACGGCATGGTCGGTTGAGCAACACAAATCGCAGGGAACTTCTATAGGAGTCATCGGGACGCCTTCCAGACACGCCAGCGCAAGCACCAGGCGCGGTAGGGCGTCATTTCCATTTTGGTTTCAAACCGCCGAGTGAGGAACAGGAACGGTTGTCGTAGGAGCCGCCAGGGATTGTAGAGCAGCTTCCAGAACAGAAACGCCGAGTATAAGCGCAGGCGGAAACCATTCAGCGCGGCAAAGTCGCTTCGCCAAGCAGGAGAGAAGTTGAGTTCGGAGAGGGACGTGTAGCCCTTCAAATCGTTAAAGATGGCGGAGCCGGGGACGGGCGTAATAATAAAAAGCGCGATTTCATCCAGGCCTTGGCGAACCAGACGTTTCACCGTATTCCAGGTGAGCCGACGGTCCGCATCGGTTTCGGAGGGAAATCCAAGCACGTAGCAGGCCTGGGTGCGAATGCCGCTGCGCTTCATGACGCCGACCATTCGTTCGGCGTGTGCAAAATCGAATGGTTTATCGATGGCTTTCAAAATGGCCGGTGAACCCGACTCCGGTGAAAACGACAGATAACGACACCCGGCCCGGCCCATCCAGGCAACCGTTTCTGGGTCGGTTAAAGTTTCCAATTTTGTTCCAGCGGCCAGTTTCCATCGTACGTGAAGCCCACGTGAAACGATGAGCTCGGAAATATCGCGCATGCGACGGTCTTGAATGGTGGGGTTTAAATCCTCCCAGTGGAATTCTTGGATTCCAAGTTTTTCCCCCCAATAGATCATCTCATCCACGACACTTTGGGGTGACCGCGGGCGCCAGACGCGTTTGTTGGTGCTCGGCACCACACAAAAACGGCAGGGGTACGGACAGCCGCGAGAAGTCAGAAGCGGAAGAAAGGGCGCGCTGACCGGGCCATGCGAATACCCTAAATCCCAATAATTCTTAAGCGGAAACAACGTCCATGCGGGATAGGGCAGCGTATCAATCGTTTTTATGGGACCTAATGGATGAGAGCCTTGTGTGAGAGTCCAGACGCCATCAGGTAATGAACACGAAGATTCACGAATGGACCGGAGCAATGCGGGTAAACGCTCTTCCGATTCGCCGGTCAGCACATAGTCTGCGCCCGCGGAAAAAAATTGGTCTTTGACGGGTTCCAAGGCATAGGCGGTCACGGCCTGTGTGTTTTCCAGAATGATCGAAGGAATTTTCGGGTGCGCGGCTTTAGCGGCGCGCACGTGGTCTAATAGAGAAATGTGGGAAGCCAAGACCCCAGCATAAAACACAAAGGCCTCCACTTGAGGAGGCACGCGCTTAAGCACCTCCACTGGCGTAAGCCCTTGAACGACCCATTCCTCCATTCGGCGGACTTTTTTAGGCGCTTCGCCAAATGCGTCGATGACAGTGACCCTTTCATTCGATTGTTGAAGCGAGGCCGCCGCGTAGGCCAGCGTGACCGGCATAAAGGGGATGCCGGTAGTAAACAGATCGTTTACATGCGCGATGATATTGGGATTAACGAGAACGATCACTTAGACACGATGGCCATCAGGTTGCTAATAGCACCTAGAAACCAGAAATTTTTGAAATGCGTATGCCGGGTCGGAAACGTTTCTCGGATCAGCGATTGAAATTCTCCGCGGCGCAGTAAGTCCAGTTGATCCGAGGATGCCCACTCGTTCAGCCCGATAGCCTGAAGCAAGGCCCGATGGTTGCGTTTGGGAAGCCAATGGATCAGGGGAAGTTTCGTATGAATTTCCATCCAATGATTTCGATTGGGAGTGGTCAGAATCGTCACGCCATCGGTGCAGTCATCTAGAAAACGCAAATGCCGCTGCTTCTCCTCTTTTTCGCCCACGTGCTCGATTACAGCGGAAGAAATGACGGCATCGAAACGAATTCCCTTTTGCCGAGCCTGTTGAATGTGGTCCAACGCGACCCAGTGCCATCCATTTTGGGCGGCAACCTTTGAGCAATCTTCGATCGATGTGACCCATACCTCGCAACCCAGGTCCTGAGCTCGACGACTAAAATAATTTAAGTCGGGCATCGACGTTTCAGGGGTGCATCCCACCTCCAGGACACGCATGCCGGGTTGAATCGGCATCGCCTGAAACATCTTTTCGCGCATCCACAAAGAAAGTTTGACCTGTAACCCAGAGAGGGGATGCGTCTTATAAAAGTAATCCACTGCCACAGGCGTTTTGGTTGCGGTGTTCATCGCAGCTCCCAGAGCACGTAGCCCTTTGTTTTCCCAATCACTCGCCCGTGCTGTGTCAGCAGGGCTTCCATTAAGGCCAAGGCATGGCTTGTATAAAGCGGCCGGCCTTTCGAGCCCGTCACCCGTGCGCCGGGTGAATCCAACACATGGGTGATTCCTTGGCCGCGAAGCGCCTCGAGCAAGGATTCGGCAGAATTCATCTGAGCATACCGAATCATCCCCTGGTCCAAAGGGGCGCCCCAGCGGTATTGCCGCTTAAGGCCATAGCCGCTCATCTCGCGAAACAGCAAAATGCGCGCCGTGGACGGGGTGAGCGCCTCGATGAGGCGATGGGCGCTCCAAACCGGAAGTTCCCACTCCAGATAGGACTGTGAGGCCGTCCGTTCGGGATGGGCGGCGTTTCTTAATCCTAGCAGAGATGGAGCCGGTTCATAGAAGCGAACAACTAAGGAAGGAACGAAGGCGAGAGTCAACAGGAGTGGACCCAACAACCGAAGACTCAGCGCTTGTTCGGACAGATACAACGACGACAATGCCAGCCAGGGAAGCGAAAAACGCAACCAATTGGTTTCGAAAATCAAAGCGGCAGGGCTATACAGGAGGTACCACAAAAGTACTCCGTTCCATAGCCAACTAGAACCGGCAAGTCGTTTACAAAGGAGCGCAAACCCCAATGGAAAAAGAAAATAATGTGAAGCATGCGGGGCTACTGTCGGATGCCAAAGGTGCTTGAGTTCATCACGCGCCAGCCAGTGAAGCGGGTTGGGGTCACGCCAGCAAATGGCCATGTAGCCATGCAGGATGTCGGCAGACCAATGCCGTCCCCCGAACCACAGGTACAGCAATGGCCACACAGGGTTTCCCATGAGCCAAGCGTTTTTTAGCAGCCAGGGGCTGACCACAGCGGCGGCCGCCGCCATGGCGATCACGACGTCTTGTCGGCGGATTCGAAACCAGCCTGGGGCCAGCCACGCGGCGACCAGCAAGCAGGCGGCGCCATACATGGCGTGATAGCGGCACCCTGCCCCAAAGCCCGCAAGAACGCCTGCCGCCACGATCGCTCGCCTGCGACCTTGAGATTCTGTTAAGAGATAGAAAGCGGTGATGAGTAAAAAAGTCCAGATTTGGTCGTTATGCCCTGTTCCTAAATAGTGTGTCACGATGGGAAATGTGGCGTATAAAGCCGCCGCTGTCAGTCGAATGTCGAGCGAAAGACGATCGCGCCAAAAATAAAGCAAAGCCCCAACAACCAGGACGCCAAAACTCCAGTGCAAGCCCTGCGCCGCCGTATCAAAGCCCAGCGTAATAGGGCCCAGATAAAGAATCTCGCCTAAAAGCGGCCAATTGGCATGCATCATCCAGGGCAGATGAATGAAGCGTCCCTTGTCGGCCCAAATTTCTAGGTGAGCAAAATGATGAGCGATGGTGTCGATTTCGGTTGGCGGTGTCAGGCTGTGCAGCCAGCCGTTCCCAAGCCCCCAGCAAATGAGACTCGCCATGAGTAAGCGATAGGGGGTCCAAGCGGGTGTGGGAAGTCGAAGAGAAAAATAGCCGCTCCCAAACCCCGCGGCGAAAAGCGCGGCATACATAGGGCCAAGGACATAGGCATGAATTCCACCCAGGAAACCCAAAAGAATATGCAAAAACGCCAGGACCCCGGCGCCAAAAGCAAAGGCCAACACGGTTTGTTCGCCGGAGTTTTTTTCCTGATGCAGATGAAACCCTTTGAGCATCCAGATGCCCAGGGTAAACATCGCCCCAAGAACAAGAATGAGGATAAAAAGTGGAACCAGCGTGCCGCGAAGGATATCGCCCCATGAAACGAAAACATCCGCTCGCTCAAGCCACTCGCCTATCCAACGGTTATTGAAAAAAAAGAGGCTCGTCCAGCCTATGGCAAGCGCCAGAGCCCACAATCGAAGGCGTGTGTGTTCAGTCATGGAACCTAAAACGCAATAGTGTCCAAATCGCGATCAACCCGTCGCGCGCCCGGATTTTTTTACCCTCCTCCAAGGAGCGGGGCGAATAGGAAATGGGAACTTCTACAATCGGATGGCCGGCCTTAATGATTTTAGCGGTTAGTTCATGGTCGCTTTCAAAGCCGCAGGTGCGTACGTGAAAGCGTTTGAGCAACGACGTCGGGTAAAGCTTGTAGGCTGTCAAAGGATCGCTGATCCAGCGCCCAAACAAAACGGCTGTCCATAAAGTGAGCAGTCGGTTGGCCATCCAGGCGCCTAAGCGTTGCTTCGGGTGACGGCCAGACGGCCATACGTGAGGATGATCCCGCTTTTGCCCCAGAAGGCGGCTGCCGTAGACGACTGTCCGGTGGTTGGCGTCTATTTTTTTCAACATCGGCAAATAATCGGCTGGGTCGTACTCCAAATCCGCATCTTGCACGATGACGTAATCGCCCTTGGCGGCGCGAATACCGTTTTGTACAGCCGCCCCTTTGCCTTGGTTGGTTTGGCGCAAAACCCGCACGTTAGGAAAACCGGTGGCGATCTGCGCGGTTGCGTCCTTCGAGCCGTCGTCCACCACGATGATGTCCTTTTCGAAACCCTGAGATTGTGTGGGCACGGCATCAATGCGCTTAAGCAGCGTGCCGATGAAGGCGCTTTCGTTATAAGCCGGGATCACAATGGAAAGGCGTCGGTTCATGCGTGGCGCGAAAAAACGAGACGCTGAAGGGCGAGGAGCCCATCCCAAAGAGTGGTCTTTTTCCCCTGCGCTCGCGTGCGCGGGCTGTATTCTACGGGGACTTCCAAAATAAAAGTCCCCGCGCGTCCTAGTTTGGCTAAAAGCTCCGTTTCTAAATCGAGGCCATTCGCCCGAAGTTTGAGGTCTTTAAGCAAACGGGCGTCAAAGGCTTTCAGTCCAGTTAACGGGTCGCTGATAAAGCGGTTGTAAAGAAGCAGGCCCAAGATGCTGATAAGCATGCCGCCGTATTTGCTGGAAAGGTAGAGCAGGCGGTTGCCGCCGTAAATGTCTAAAATCTGCTGGCTTAAGTTCACACACTTAATGGCGCGGCTTCCGTAGACCACGGGGAAATTGCCGCGCACGATGCCTTCAATCATGGGCAGCAAATCCGCGGCGCGGTATTCCGCGTCGCTTGGGAAAAACGCAATGATGTTGCCGCTCGCTAGTTCGATACCTTTTCGCAGGGCCTCTCCGCGCCCGCTGCCGCACTTTAAAAGGTCCACGCGGACATCTTTGATTTTGCGGGCGATGGCGGCTGTGGCATCTTTAGACCCACCGTCCACCACAATGATTTCCTTTTCAAGCCCGAGCGCTACGGTATCCAAGCGGTTTAAGTCCTCTAGAACACGGTGGATGGTGCGTTCCTCATTTAGAGCTGGGACCACGATGCTTAAGCGGTGATGAAAGGGTTTTAGTTTTCGGTTTAATCGACTATTGACACGGTGGATCAGTTCATCGACCACGTGGCCGCCGGAATGTTGACCTCCCTCTGTTTCCCAATCCGTGGCCACCACGCGTTCCGCGGGGAACGGGAAATCTTTTTGATCGTAGAAGACATAGTCCCCTGCGCCCCCTGCGCGAGGCTTTGATTTTTGAATAAAAAGCGTAGTCACCCATTGCTCGGGTGTGATCGTGCGCCGGCCTTTGTCGGACATGTAGAACAAGAACTTTCGTGTGAGCGACGATGCGGTTTCCCCCAAAATTTCGTAATCCTGGCGGATGTTGCCTATAAAAATCTTTTCCGCCTCGGTGTTGGAGGCGATCGCATCCGGAAGTCCTTCCGTTAAATAGGATGGGAAAAGCGAGGAGTGCTGAGTCCCTGGCCCATAGACTAGGATATCCGCCGCTTTGATGGCGTCCAACGCCTCCGGGTTCGGGGCTGGGCGAACCTGGCGCTTGTTTAAAAAGCCGGCGCGGTGATTGGCGGACATGGGGGAGAGAATTTCTTCTTCTTCCACGCTTAGATAGGAGGACAGAAGATAAATTTCACGAATGGGCACTGCATCGGTTTGCTCGCGAACAATGTCGGCTTCACAAGGCAAAAATGTCCCGTTGTCTTTGAGCGCGGTTAACAATAAATTGTGGCCGTCCGTGACATTGAGCACGCGTCCTTTCAAAGGGGCGAGCTCACTAAAAAGTTTCACGGCCCGGTTGAAATCTTTTTGCTGCGTCAAATACGCGCCTGCAAATAAGAGGTTCCCAAGCGAACAATCAGAAAAGGAAAACGAGCCCCCCGCTAAAAAGCGATTCTCGGCATAAATTAAAAAAGCATCGAGAAGACGCGTCAGTTTTCGGTGGTCGTTCCAGCTCATGTCATCGAGGCAGCGCTGGAGCGTTTCCGCAAGGCCTCCCCCCACGCCCGAGGCAAGGCCGCGCAGCTGAAGGAGAGCGGCGCGCGTATCCATAGGGTCTGGGAAGCGGTATTCGATCAGCGTTTGGATGGCACGGCTTGAGCGGTCGGTGGTATCAATCAAACGGCTGACATTTTTGCGCACATCCGAGGGCCCCAGCATGCCGGGAATAAAACGCCGGAGCGCTCCCGTTGAAAGCCCGTCGTCATACGTGTTAACCAAAAGGGTCAAGTCGGTCTGTCCGTGGCGCATCAAGGCTTCCGTAATGCGGCCGGTGCCTCGACCGCCGGTAAACATGACGACTTGAAGCGGTGCCGGTTTTGTCACTTTTGTCCCCTTCGGCTTAAGATCGCTTCAACTTGCTTTGCTTCTTCGGGGGTATTAAGCCCTTGCGTTTCATCCCGGTCATGGACCGCAAATGTTTGAACGTCCCCAGCGCCTGTTTCTAACAATGGGATCAACGGGAGTAGATTGTATTCACCGGTTTGCGCTCCACGACAAGCAGGATTGTTTTGGTGTTGATGGAGCGCCTCAAAGAGAATTCCGGTTTGAAAACAAAACACGCCGCAGTCCGATTCGCCGCTTTCCGCCTTAAGCGTGCCTTCACGCGCCTCTTGAACGCCGGTGAGGAGGCCTTGGGTGTTTCGGACAAACCGAATATATGGATGGGGCCGTTTAAATGTGGGGAGTGTCGCGCGCGCTTTGGGGTTTGCGGTATGCTGCTTCTGGGCGTGGCGCAGCGTTTCCGGGCGAATGGTGATTTGATCTCCCCATATCACCAAGGTGTTGTCATGATGCACATAGGGTTCGGCACAAAGCACCGCATCGGCCATTCCCTTAGCCGAAGGCTGGACGGCGCAGGCATGCGGCAGCGTGGTTAAACGGGCCAATTCTTCTTCGACGGCTCCTCGCGTTTCACGTGCTGTCACCACCACGATTTGGTCGACTGTGGTTTTAAGCAGCGTTACTAAGTGGTTGAGCAACGTTTTCCCCAGGATGGGATAAAAAATTTTGGCGCTCGCAAATCCGAGTCGACGTCCCAGGCCCGCGGCCGGAATGACGGCGGTCCATCCCGGGGTGCGCTCAATGGACGACATGGCGAAGTATTCCGGAAAGCGTATTAAGCAGCCGGTGAGCGCCCGCTTTTTTCAATACAGGGCCTGTTTCGGTCCCGATCAGACCCCAAACACGAAGGCCGGCCCGCCGGGCGGATTGGACACCGCTCTTGGAGTCTTCCACCGCCCAGACTTCATGTGGACGCAAGCGCAGTGCTTTCAGCGCTTTCTGGTAAGGTGCCGGATGCGGTTTGGACTTCGTGCTGTCTCGTGCAGAGAGGACCACTGAAAAGGGATTTGAACGACCCAGCGCTTTTTGAAAAGCCGTCACGGTCCTCTGCCCCGAAGAAGACACCAAGCCTAAGCGGATGTGTTTCGTTTTTAAAGCGTTGAGTGTGCGCTTTAACCCTTTGGTGAGAGGAGGACGTCGTGTTAAGAGTGCCAGTGCGTGGCGCCGTTTGGTCTCAGAGAGCTGTTTAATCTTCCAGGGTAGAGCAGGACGTTTGGCTATTTTGAGCAAACGCCGCATGCTTTCTTCGGTTTGAAGCCCGGCGATGGCGCGGTAATCACCCAAACGAATTCCCTCGGCTTTAAGAGTCTTCCGGTACGCCCGGGCATGATGTGGCGAAGAATTCCATAACACGCCGTCTAAGTCAAACAAGATTGCCTTGATCAAGCGGACGCTTTCTCAAGATTTAAGAGTTGTCGTGGTGCCATGCCCAATAAGGCCCAAGCCGTAAGCCCGACCACCGCCAGAAACAGAAACTGAAGGCCGTGCACCGCCAAGATGACCGAAAGCCCGAGTTCTTTCGAATGCCCGAGAAGCGCCATAGCGGTTCCACCGAAAAATTCCATCGTGCCCACGTACCCCGGGGCTTGGGGCAAGGCCACCGCCACGGCGAGGAAAAAAAGAATGAAAAAGGCCTGCGGGTACTCAAAGGGTATCGGAAAGGCGCAGGTCACGAGATAAATAAAAGTGCCTTCTACCCACCAGGCGCCCAGCGATAGCGCAACAGCCGTTGAAAGGGTTTTGAGGTCCATCATGCCGGAGACCCCCTGCATGAAGTTCACATAGAGTGCATCCAGGCGATGTTTCCAGGGTGTGGAAAGTAAAGGCGCGCGACGGAGCCACTCCCGACAGCGGCTTTGAAACAAAATGCTGAAGAAAAGTGCGCCGATCAAGGCCAGCGCAATTGCCCCCATCGACCAAGCCGCCTGACGCACGGCCGCGGGAAAAGGGTAGACCCATGCCGCCAAAGCAAACGCCACGATAAAACTGACCATATCGGTCAGCCTTTCGATCACGATGGATCCAAACGCGGTAACGCGAGACAACCCAAATTGCCGTCCGCACAAATGCGCGCGCAACACTTCCCCCAGTCGAAACGGAAGAAAATTATTCGCCGCAAAACCCACGAGAAGCACTTTTGCCAGCGTAGCGAGCGAAACCCGTTTAACCGGCTGGAGCAGCACCTTCCAGCGGAGCGTACGAAACACATACCCCAAGCCATAAAACAAAAATGCCGCCGCCAGAAACCGCGCATCCGCTTGCCGGAGAGCCTGAAGCGTTTCAGTCATCGAAACCCCCCGAAAAGCAAAATACAAACACCCCAAAGAAATAACGAGCCCAACAGCGAGCTGTAAATGGGTGCGTTTCATCGCGTGTTTATAGCGTTTTTAGGGAGGTGGGACAAATGGGGTTAAGAGATTCGTTCAAATAAAAACTCTGAACAGCCGGTTCCTGAATTGGGTGTAAGGTGAACACAGCGAAATCCCTTGGGTACTAAAAAATCCAGAACGTCCTGCGTTGAACAATAGTCATACGGATAGCCGCCCAGCCAATCGCGCAAGTCATTCGGGCGAAACATTCCCCGGTCGTTCATACGCGCCGGCCACTTTTTTCCATGTCGAATCCAATATTTTGATTGTTCCCATGCGGCGTAAAGCCCTAGCATTCCCTCCTGAATAGGCGAAGGTGATTGGCAATAAAGTCGCTTCACGAATTTCCAAATGGGGGAGGTCCAATGACGATTATAGAGTGCTAAGTGGAGACGTCCTTTTGAGGAAACAGTTTGAGCAGCGTTGCGGATGGCAGTCCACAAGTGCCCTGTGTGATGTAAGACGCCCCAAGCATAGACATAATCGAAGGTGCCTAGGTGAGATAGAAATGCGGAGTCTAAGATATCCCCCTCCAAAATAGACCATTTCTGAGCGTTTGCCGCATGGGCTTCTTTGAGTTGATGACACGTTTGAGTGGAAAGCGCATCTCGGTCAAAGCTGACAATACGCGATGCCTCTAGCCTGTACGCCGCTAACGAATGGATTCCGCTGCCGCATCCGATGTCTAAAAAAGACAAGCTTTGGAGCGTCTGTACGCTAGAAAATGCTTGAAAGGAAGTGATGGCTTCCGCGATCTGTACATCGGTAATTCGAGTAGCGTAATTCGCCCAATTTCGACCAAACTCAAACCGTGACATGGTCCCGACAGAGACGGTAGAACGTTTCGTAAGCTTGCGCAGTGGCCGTTAAAGAGAAATGGGCTTCGACATGTCGACGAGCTTCGAACCCTTTGGCGGTCAACACGCTGCGTTGTTGGGAATGGTCTGAAAGAAATCGGGTAATCGAATCAACGGATAGGGCAGGATCTGGCAAGGTCCATCCCCATTGGTCTCTGTCTGTGGAAGAGGTGATGGCAGCACTTTCGCTGGTTAGGGTAGGCAAACCACAAGCCATCCCTTCTAAAAGAAAGTTGGAAAGGCCTTCACCGATCGATAGCAAGACGGCCAGATCCGCGGCATGGTAAAAGGGTAGTACTGGCCCTGGATTTTCTCGAACGATGACGTGAGTGCGCAATGCCTCGAGTCGCGTTTTAGCGGCCAGTGGAATGCCATGTCCTCCAATAATCAAGAGCAATTTCCATTTGAAATGGACTTGAGTTCGGCCTTTTTCCCAGGTGTCCAATAAGAGTTCGACATTCTTGCCGTGCACCCATCGCCCTGTAAAAATGGCCACAGGTTCATCCTCTTGAAGAGAAAGGCGTGCGCGCGACTGGGCACGTTCGGCAAGGGTTGCCGGGCGGAAACGATTGAAATCCACACCATTTGGAATGACACGGATCCGGGATTCATCCACGCCGATTTCAAGCAATTCCAATCGCGACCGTCCGCTGGGGGTGACCACGGAGGTCACCCAGCGTTTAAATAGAAAAAGCTTCAACCGTCCGCGCCGAAGGACTTTGGAGGTGTAAACATCTCCCGTGGGTCCCGCACCGGCTGTTTTAACAAGCACAGGCGTACGGGAAAGACGGCCCCAGATCAATGCAAAAATAGCGGGCAAGGCAATCAGGTGGGCATGAAGTACGTCGTAGTGTGGATTTTTTAGAAAAAACTTGAGTAATTTCAGTGCAAAGACGAAAGACGACCAAGGCGGTTTTCCCCGGGTGGGCATGCGAATGATGCGGACGCCGTTATGAAATTCTTCATAAGGCAAATCAGGGCGCCGGTTTTCAGTTAAAACCGTGATGTTATGGCCGAGTGCTGCCAGTGCCGTAGACAATCGCTGGCACTGAATTTCGGCCCCCGCCGATTCGGGCGGATAGCGCGCGATGATCATGGCGATACGCATTAATAGGAGTTCGACTGAAGATTTTCCAAGAAAAGGTAAACTTGCATCAGAGAAAATGAAAACATGGACGGCATTATAGAACGCGGTTTGGGATCTGTATTCTCGATGTTTTTGGTTGATCCCGTTTCCCGAGTCCCGGAGCCTGAATGGGATGCAGCGGTTCGGGCGTCCGAAGAAGCTTGGATGCCGCACACCTCGGCTTATGGCAAAGCGCTTGAGACCTGGCCGGGTCGAACACGCGTCGGTTTTGCCGTTCGCCATGCTAACACCCGACAAATTCTTGCGTTGGTCCCCGCCTGGCTTGTGGAAGAACGGCGTCTGAAAATTTGGAAGCGGCGGCGTTTGGAAGCGTTTTGCGGTGTGGCGCGGACACCCGTGCTTGAGGCGTCGAAACGCACGGCCGTATTGGATTTCATTCGTGCCGTGATGGCGCGACAAGCCCACGAAAGCGGCGCCTATGTTGTGGCGTGGGCGCTGCACCCTTTAGCTCCCGCCTTCCGCAACGGCACCACCGGTCAAACTGAACAAGCCGATCATTTAATGGACCAACGTGAGGAAGCGCACACATGGCTGTTGGATTTAAAACGAACAGAAACTGAGCTGTGGGACGGCATGGAAGGTCGCGCGCGCACCGAGGTCCGAAAAGCGGAAAAAAAAGGTGTAACCGTGCGAGAAGCCGAGAAACATGAGGGGCAGATGTATTACCGTTTGCATAGCGAAACCTATCGACGAACGGGTGTTTCCCCACATCCCCTGGCGTATTTTGAGCGCATATGGAGTGATTTTTTTGAGAAGGGTCTTTGCCGTGTATTCATGGCGGAGCGGGATGGTCGAACCATTGCGGCGGTTAACATTTCTCTTTATAAAGATGCCGCCGAGTATTGGACCGGAGCTTCGTCGCAGGAGGCCTTAAAGACTGGCGCCAATTCGTTATTACAGTGGACGGCGATTCGTTGGATGCGTTCAGAGGGCTTGGCGTTTTACAACTGTGGTGAAGCATTTCCACACGCTACGACAGGTAAGCACAAAGGTTTAAACGATTTTAAAAGAAGTTTCGGTGGATATTTGTCTCCGTTGTTTAAAGGAATGTTGCGTCCTTCCTTGGGAAAAACTGAATGAACGATCAACCGCTTCCTCCGGCCATTCGCAAACTCGTATCGGATTATGCTCAACAAGGTCCACAGCGTGCGGCTGAACGCTGGGGTCGTGCCATGGCTATGGCAGCGTATGCTGATCGCACCATCGCAAAAGGCGATGCGTTGGATGTGGGGTGTGGAAGCGGTGGAGGACTCGGTGTTTTGGCCAAGCACTTTCATAGAGTCATCGGGTACGATGTCCTCCCCGAGAGTTTAGCTTTGGCCCGTCAATACGTTCAGGTTGAGCGTTTGGCGAATGTCACTCTGGTCCAAGGCGATGCGATGGTACTGCCCTTTCCTGATGGATCGTTTGATTACATTCAAGGCATTGATGTGTTGCACCATTTTTCCGATCCAATTCGTGCCCTTCGCGAGTTGCGGCGCGTACTGCGTTGGGATGGCGTGCTCGCAATGGATTCTGCGAATCGTTTTACGCCGTTGGCTCCCGAGCCCCACATAAAATTGTGGGGTGTGGGATGGCTTCCGCGCGCATGGCAGGCACCCTATGTACGGTGGCGCAGGGGTGTTGCGTACGAAACGTTTGGTGCCCATTTGTTATCTCTCTCTCAATTGCAGCGTATGCTAATGGGTGTTTTTGGCGAAGGAAAAGTTGCTCTGTATTCCCCTTTTCTCTGGAAACGCCAGCCGGCAAGGGGCGCAGGACTTATTCATGCCATGCGTCGTCATGCTCTCCCGCTTCTTCATACGGCGCATCATCTTTTCCTCATGGGAGTCCCCAACCACGAATTTCTGGCGGTTCACTCCGGTCGGTTGGAACCCATTCATGAGTGAGACATCGGTGAGGGGGTCCCAGCAGCTAAAGACATGGCTCTTAGAGCGTCATGTGGATAATTCGCATTCTTGTTTGGATATTGGCGCCTTTAATGGCATTCATCTTCTTCCATTAGCGACACGAGTCCGTCACATCAGCGGTGTTGATCTGGACGCTAAAGCAGTGGCGGATCTTCAACAACAGGTGCATGAGCGAAGGTGGTCGCATGTGGATGTTCTTTTGGCAGATGCTTGCCAACTTCCGTTTAAAAGCGATACTTTCGATCGGGTGTATTCCTTTTCCACATTGGTTCTGGTTCCGGATGCCGACGCTTTTGTTAAGGAAGCGTGGCGAGTCTTGAAACCGGGGGGAGTGGCCCTGATCGATGTTGCGGGAGCATTGAATCCCGCGGCGGCTCATTGGCGCAGGTGGTATCGTAAGCACGGACAATCGATCTATCCGCTGACCTGGTCACAAATCGAGAATTTGATCACACGCCATGGTTTTCGTCTTTGCGAGCAGCATGCCAGCGGCCTTTTGGATTTTTGGACGTGTTTGCCGCTTTTGTGGCGTTGTCGTTTTCTGGAGGTGTGGCTACACCGCAGAGATGATGAAACGCGCAGCGTTGATTATCGTCTTTCTCAAATGTTTCCCGCACTGGCCAACCGATGGTTTTTGGTATTGGAGAAACCCTTTTGAAGACGCTTCTCGTGGTGATTTCCGACTCGCTGCCATCTCTCGTGACTAAAGGAGAACTGGTTTCGCGCTATTACAACCCCGGAGGCGTTTTTGATGACGTGGTGTTAGTCTCCACTGGACCCGGCTTGGTGGAGACCGAACGTCTTCAGCCGACCGTGGGGTCCGCACGGCTTCGCCTTTATTCCATGCCGTCGCCGTCCTTTTTGCGAACGTTGGGCTGGCGAGACGCTGGTTTGCGTCCTTGGTTGGCCGAGGCGCGTGCGTTTTCGGATCGTATCGCTCCTCACGCGGTGCGGGCGTACGGAAATTTTGAAAACGGGTATTGGGCGGCACATGTGGCGCAGCATCGACGCGTGCCTTTTGTGGTTTCGCTCCATGGGGATTCGGATGAAGACATGCGTGCGCGTTGCCCGGCTTGGGCGCTGAAACGTCGCTGGCGGTTGTCTCGCCAACGCGAGCTGGAAGCGTTTGCGATCGCTTCGGCCGATTTAGTGATTGGCGTCTACGAATCGGTCCGATCGTATGCGATGCGTTTAGGAGCCAAGCGATTTGAGGTCTGTTACAACATGATCATGCCTGGAATTGTGGCCAAGACCTCCTACGCCATCACGTCGCGTCCCCGCATCATTAGTGTTACTCGACAGGTCGAAGACAAAAATCCTGAGCATTTGATGCGCGCCGCTCAACAGCTGGGAATCCATATGACATTGGTCGGCAATGGGCCGATCCATGCCCGTTTGCGAAACCTGGCGGCTCAACTCGATTCGAGCGCTTTTGAATTCTTTCCTTCTTTGCCTAACGCCGAGGTTTGCGCGCGTTTGCATGCCTTTGATGCCTTTGCCATGCATAGTCAATGTTACGAACTCAATAAACCAGTTATTGAGGCGGCATTTGCCTCCTTGCCCATTGTGCTCAACCGTCGTTTGGGACGTCCCGTGCCAGAACTGCAAAATGGCTGGTTACTGCTTGACGAAAATAGTGAGGCCGGATATACGCGTTCGCTCAAACGTTTGTTCGGGGATGAAGCGCTACGCCGTCGTTTAGGTGTTGAGGCGCGGCGATTTGTGGAGTTTCGCTGCGCGCCGCAAGCGACAGAAAGTCGCTTTGCAGGGTTTTATCAAGAACTTTTATCCGCATGAATTTTTTGTTTCCTTTTTTACTGCAGGATGAGCGTGCGATCAGTCGTCGTGCACTCCATGTTCTCTTTAAAGGGTTTCCTTCGTTGTTTTGGCAGCATGTGGACGCAGTGAATGCCGCGCAAGGGTGGAAGCAATGCGCTGTGTCTCTTTCTTACGACTGTGATACAGATGACGATGCGGAAGCGTCCACCGTGCTTTATGCCGTCTTAAAAAAAGCCGGTCTGCCGGCATCTTTCTGTGTCCCCGGTGAGCAGTTGCGTCGCAATTCGTCGATTTATAAACGTTTAGCCGAGGACGGCGCAATCTTTTTAAACCATGGCGATCGCCCGCATTCTTTGAAAACAGAAACCGGATACCAAAGCATCAATTCTTATGTTGGTTTGACCCCGGAAGCTATTCGCGAAGATATGCACCGCGGACACGAGGCCGTAGAACGTATCACGGGGTGTCGCGTGCGTGGATTTCGAACGCCCCATTTCGGACATTTCCAAAAGCCTGATCAATTAGCCCTCATTCATCGTTTCTGTCATGAATTGGGATACCGGTATTCCTCCTCGAGCGGGCCGGCGTATGCCTGGTGTGCCCCTGAGCAGTCCGAGGTGACGGAATATCCGCTTTCTAGTAGCTATAGAACGCCGCTCGTTCTATTTGATTCGTGGACGTATGCCCGTCGTTTGCCTTCACCCTACGTGGCGATGTTGCTTGAAACGATTCGCTTGCTTTCTGCCATGCATTTTCGCGGCCTGTTGAATGTTTATGCTGATCCTTCTCATGTCCTTCCTCTGCCAGGCTACTTAGATGCATTGTTAGCTCTGCGCGAACAAGGTGTTTCGGTGATTTCATTGGACGAGCGGCATGATCTCTAATAAGACTCAACCCCATTTGTTAGCTATTTCCTGGGCCATTCCCCCGCTTTTGTTGCCCAACTCAATGCCGGTGGCGCGCATCCTTCGAGGACTCCGCATGCGCGGCTGGCGCATCACCGTTTTCACCGTTAATCCTTCGTCTGTTCCTGGTTGGGTCTCCATGGACCACGAAATGGCACACTATTACGAAAGGGATTATGAAATCCTATCGATTTCATCTCCGGAAAAATCTTTTCTATTTCATGCGCTGGGGCGGCTTCTGCCGGTTATTACGCGGTATCCCGATGACAAACGCTTTTGGGCAAACCGGACGATGAAAGCTATCAAAACATGGGCCAGCACGAATTCCCCAGATGCTCTGATGACGTTCGCGCAGCCTTGGTCCTCACATATTGTGGGTTTGGCGATACAACCGCAGTTAAAAATTCCCTGGATCGCACACTTTAGCGATCCCTGGGTGGAAAACACCTACAGCGCATGGACGCCTTCTTCTCGTCGCTATGCAGAATCTCAAGAGCATGCAGTGATGAAAAAGGCGACTCACGTGATCTTCGTCTCAGAACAGACTCGCGCGATCACCTTGCGACGCTATCCTTCTTCCTGGCAGACAAAGGCAACGTGCATACCGCATGGTTTTGATGCGGAACTCCTACCTTCTGAAAGGCACGTTTCAAACCTTGACGGAAATATTTTTACCATCGCTTATGCCGGTCATTTTTATGGATTGCGACAACCCGACCACTTTTTCGCGGCGCTTCGTCAGGCCGCAATAAAAGTAAAAGACCAGATCTCACTTCGATTTATTCTGGTTGGACCTGCGACATCGCGCGTCCAAGGTCTCTGCAATCGTATGAGTATTCGTGAGCATGTTCAGTTTATGGGACCCCAACCGTTTTCTAAAACCCAAAAAATTCTCTCCGAAGCGGATGCTCTTCTTCTTTTGGATGCACCGAATCCTGATGAAAACGTTTTTCTGCCGAGCAAGCTAATCGATTATTTACCACTCGAGAAACCTATTTTGGGTATGACACCACTCCGTGGCGCCTCAGCTGACGTGTTGCGGGATCTGCAGTACCGCCTGGCCGACCCCCTTGACGTGGCATCCACGGCGGCGCATCTTCGAGCACTGGCGCTGCAAAAAAAGAGCGGCGACTTGGTTCCTTCGCCCGTTCACAAAGCCATCGCTGCGCGTTACGACATTCAAACGCTAACGGCTCGTTTTGATGAGATTCTTAGGTCGCTATAATCCAAGAAGTTATGAATAAGAACTTGTTTCAGTCCTACCTGCAAATCTTGAGCCATGACCGTTGGCGCGCCGTTTTTTTGATTGCTTTAGGGACGGTCGCCGGCCTTCTGGAAGGCGTAGCTCTTATGTGTTTAATTCCCCTTTTTAATGTCGGGATGAGGCAAGCAGATAGCGCGACATCCTTTTTGGAAGTCTTTCACTTGGCGTGGAACCCCGCTAGTCGCTCGACAATGCTTATTTTCATGTTGTCGGCATTTGTTGCGCTCGGCTTGCTCTCTGCGGTGGCTCGCGCGGGAACAGAAGTAGGTGTTTTGCGTCTACGAACTGCCATAGAGTTGCGTTTTCGTAAAATTCTTTCTACAGCACTCCTACATATGAGTTGGCCTTCATTTACGTCGATGAAAGTTGGAGAAATAGGCAAGTCCATTACTCAGGAAGGTTATATGGTGGGGCTAGGAGCTGAGGCAGCCATTCAAATGGTCACCTTAAGTGGCATTTCACTCTGTTTCCTTATACTAGCCTTTGGGTTATCCCCCAAGATGACAGTTATCACGCTATGTTTCGGTATGATAACCGTGCTGCTTTCTCGTTTGATTTCTGCAGATACTCGTCGTCAAGCTGCAGCTTATACGGAGAGCTCTACCCGTTTGGCCAATCGCGTAGAAGAGTTTTTTTCAAATCTTAAGTTTGTGAAATCGTTCGGTTTGGTCAGTTATGTCGAGCGCGTTCTTGCCCTAGAACAGGAACAAAGCGCTAACCGGTTTTTTCATACATATCTCTTTCAACCGGTAGGGCGTTTGGTGTTTGAGGTGCTTGGTATTCTCTTCATTGGTGGAATTGTGGCTTTTGCTTTCTGGGTAGTGCCTTCTGCCTTCGGTCGAATCATTATTTTCTTAACCATTTTTTATCGCCTGGCGCCGCGCTTGATGAGCTTGCAGCATTATTATGGCCAAGCTCAGAGCCTAGAACCCTGGTATTCGATGTGGTGCAAGCGGCATGCGACGGCGATGGAGAATCAGGAAGCTGTTCTTTCAACGCAGGGCGCGATCCTATCCGAATTCCATGATGTGCGTTTAGAGAACGTGGGATTTCGTTATGAAAGCCGTGTTATTCTTCGCAACGTGGAGTTGAGCCTGCCCCGCGGCAAAGCATTGGCTCTTGTCGGCGAATCCGGTGGTGGTAAAACGACGATATTGGATCTGGTGACCGGGCTTTTATCTCCTCAGGAAGGTCGATGCCTTGTAAACGGAACGCCGCTGGAATCTCTTTCGCTGGAAGCCTGGCGTCGGCGCATTGGTATCGTTATGCAGAATTCCCCCATTTTCCACACCACGGCACTTATGAACATCGCATTGGCAGATCCGAATCCTGACCGTGCCAAGGCTGAAACCTGTGCAAAGCAAGCGCATGCCTGGGAATTTATCGAACGCCTCCCCAGGCAATTGGATTGTGATTTGGGTGAAAAAGGTGCCAGTCTTTCACAAGGCGAATGCCAGCGCCTAGCGCTGGCAAGGGCACTTTATCGGGATCCTTGGCTATTGATCTTAGATGAGGCGACCAGCGCGCTAGATGCACAATCCGAAGCCTATATCTTGGAATCTTTAAGGGCTTTAAAAGGCTCTCGGACGATTTTAATGGTTTCACACCGTCTCAACACGGTGGACTTCGCTGATGAAATTCTGTTGTTGTCAGGCGGTGAAATTGTGGAGCGCGGAAGTTATAGAGAGTTGATGGGAAAGCTTTCGAGCGATTTCAGGAAGTTGGCGAAACTTCAGGGAATCGTCGAGTCCTGATCTGTCCAGTTGCCCGCACCGCGTCGTAAAGTCCCCACCCGCAAAAATAGGCAAAAAAAGCGGCGGCATGCATAAACAGCCGTGGATGGGGTGTTACTTGAATAAATGCCATGCCAATATTTAGAAAAGCGAACATGAAAAATAAGCCCGCTCCTTTTGCGCGGCGCAAATCAAGCCACATCCCCCAAATAAAAAATGGAAACAGTAAATAGCTGTATGACTTCGTGTAATGAAATCCCAGAAGAATTTTGTTGTATTTCTCTGTTGGATTAAACAAGACCGCGACATAGCCTTTGGCTGTATCGTTCAGCAATTTCCCCGGACCGATTCGTGACCATAAATAATTGGTCCAATGATGGCTTGTTTTTCCTGTTCCGGTGGTGTCGTTCTCTCGAAGTTCGCGGTAGTAATCCGTAGTAAAGTTCAGCGAATGGAACGGATCCCCGTAGGATTTCCATTGATAAAAAAGGTGAGGAAGGATCAAACTAACGGCTGTCATAAAAAAGAGAACCGCATGCCTTATAGGAAGTCGATAGGCGATCCAGCGCCAAAGATACGCCAAAGAAGCGGCGGGAAGACCCACCAGCCAAACCAATGACATCAGGCCGGCTCCCAAACCCAAACAGAGTTCTCCTGCCCTACGTTCTGGTTTGATGATCACGAGACCGGCGCAAAAAAGCACCATAAAAAGCATATAGAGGTCATTGCGGCCTCCCAAAGGGGCCGTGTAAACCAATAAGTAGTTACATGCCACCATCAAGGCCGCGATCCATGCCGCGAAATGCCGGTGACTTAGTCCCCACGTCAGACCATAGGTGGCGGCAATCACAGCGGTTGAGAAAAAAAGAGACGGAAGCCGAATATGAATTTCTGCCGGGCCTAAAAGTTTCATCGTGATGTAATGAACCCAGATCGTGAAGGGTTCACGAAACGATGTGGCGAAGGGGAGTTTTAGATCAAACGCTAAGGCGATGGCTCGGTAGCTTTCCGCATCTGAAAAATCCAGCCCAGCAAAGGCACTCGCAGCCAATTCGTTCCAGCGAAGCACGAGGCCCAAGGCGAAAGGAATGAGAGCGAGTTTCCAAGGCGCTCGAACAGGGCGGTGAATCATCAAAAGGGCGATAAGAAAGCCGATCAAAAAAAGATCCATACGTGGGAAAGATGGCACGCCAGGCGATTGACGCACGATCAAGCGTTCCACGTGCGAAACCGCTTGCTTGGTGTTTGCCTGGACGCGTAGAACTAATTGATGAGCGATATGCGGACGCAGATAAGGCGTTAAATTCAGTTTGCGATTGATGAGAACAGCTTCGTTCAAAAGCTGTTGTGCATGACCCTCGGCATTTTCCAGCCATAAGGATTGCTCCCCTTCCAAAGCGATCGAACCTATTTGCAGGGTGGTGAACGTTCGAGGGCCCGGCGGAATGGAAATCACCAGCCGGCCTTCAGGTTTTCCAATTACTTGGATTTTCGGATGCCCTTCGACCAGGGTTAATCCAAACCCGGTGCCTTGAACCGGCAGTGCAGAACGCGGCTGAGGCGTAGCATGCGAGGCGAAAACAAACACATCCTGCTTGGGGACATCATTTCGACTGAAGAGAATGGGTAGGGAAGGCCACGCTATGATGAAAAAAATGCCTGTTCCAGCCAATGGAAGTGAAAGCCATTTCATGGAGGCGCGTATTATAATCGCACGTGTCTAGAAAAATTCGACCTTTTGCTGAGCATGCCGGTTTAACGCTTCTCTTGCTGGCCGCTTTCGTTCTGGAAGGGGCCAAAACACCCCAAACGTTCTTTCTGTGGGGCCTATTCGTTTTCATCTGGATGTGCGCTGTTGTTTCCATTCCCGATATCCGACGCATAACCCAGACGTGCGTTAAAGAGATCGTTTTTGGCCTTTGTGTGTTGATCAGTATGTTGTTTTCAACAGACTTCGCTCAGAGTTTGTTTCCAACAGGCCAGGCACTCACATTTTTGCTGCTTTGGATCACGCTTAAAACGCACCCGACCATCACGGCGGACCTCCACACCTTTTATCGCGGCTTGGCCTTATTGGGGTTCATGAGCGCGTGTAAGACACTTTTTCAGATGCGGCCGGAAGGAGTGGGGTGGTCTTATGCCTACGGCTACATACCTGTAAATCCAGTGCTTAACGCCACATGGTTGGGTAGCATCGGGGTCTTGTTTGTTTCTCGTCTCGCCGCTCTGTACCAAGCGAAAGCCGTTAGACTGTGGCGGGATGAATCGATTTGGCAAGGGGTGGCGGGGTTGTTCATGGTGGGCGCGGCCTTGGGAGGGCCTTCTCGAGGGGTTGCGTTGGCTATCGTGGTGGCCCTGGTCTATGCTCTGTGGTCTTACGTCACGCTGCGTCGTGTAGGAATTCTTCTGGCGGTTGTTACCCTGGGACTTCTGATTCTTCCTTCCGATACGTTGGCGGCTAAACTCCGAGTGATCGAGGGCAATTACCGCAGCCAAATTTGGGCGGTGGCGCTTAAAGCCGTAGCCGACAAACCTTGGACCGGCTATGGCCTGGGTAACTTTGAAACAGCCTATCAGCGCCATGCGTTTCCCATCGAAACCAACTTGGTTCGTTTTTCCCAGACGACGGAGTTTGCGCACAACGAAATCCTTCAAGCTTTTTCCGACCTGGGGGCACCCGCCGGCTTAATCCTTCTTGCCGGAATAGGTGTCGTTTTATTTCATCGGACTCGAACGGTAGATAGCCAGGCGGCCAAAGCTGCTTGGTTGGTGATGTTTACTACAGCGATGACCACGCCGGTTTGGCATTTACCATTGCTTCTTTTTTTGACCCTGGTTTGGAGCGCGATTATTTTGAATGAATCAAAGCATCAGCCGTTAAAAGTAGTCGGCGCTATGCCCCTGTGGGCTCATATCGGGGCTGGAATGATGATCCTAGGGGTGATTCTTCTTCTGGGCTGGACCGCTTTTTGGGGATTGCAGCCTCGCGAAAGATCTGTCCAGCGGTCTCCCCAAAACGTCTATGTTCGAGAAGCCTTCGCCAGAGCGCTTGAAGCGACTCATGAGCCCGCCCGTTTGCCCCTAGCGCTTGAACATTACCGAACAGCGGTCCATTTAGCCCCTAACCGAGCGATGAATGTTTTAGCAGTAGGGCGCGTGCTGTTTCTACAAAACCATATTCCCGAAGCCATGGAAGCCTTTCGGGCGGCGCGGCGTATTGAACCCCGCTACTGGGAAGCTGATTTGTGGATCGCCCGCTGCTATGCCCGGGAAGGGCGACGGGAAAACGCCATTCAGGCGCTGAGGCTTTTGGCATCCCGAAGGCAAGCGATCCTAAATTATCACGAAAAAGTGAAACTGGCCATCCCCATCCACCTGGGAACATCCCCTTATGAGGACGTTATTTTAGGGTATGACTCGGAAGTGGTTCGAAAAGAGTTGGCGGCTTTGAAACATTCATGACCCCAAAAGGGTTAAAAACGGTACGCAGCCACCCAGAGGGCAAAAGTAAAAGAATGGCGATGGCTAACAATCGACGGGGGCCGTTCCATCGGAACAAATCGGCTTGGAGTGACGCGGTGGCTTCCGCTAGCAAAGCAGCCAGTATTAATTTGTTTAGAAAGTACTCCTGGTGAATACTCAGTAATCCAAAAGTGAGCGAAGAAAAAAGGGCGGCTAAGACAAAGCGATTTCCTTGATAAACCTTGGACCTTACGACCGCCCAACTCCACGTACCCAACGCGATAAGGCCACCCAACCCAGTTTCCGCCACCCATCCCCAAAGCGACGAGTGGGCAAACAGCGTGTTTTGTGCGGGTGAGCTTTCCTTAAAAAAGGGATAAGCAAATCCAAAAGCCCCGAACCCCACTCCATGAAAAGGATGCTCGACAAACATTCGAATGGCGGTAGCCCAATAGTCTAGGCGGCCTTTCCCGTAATAATAGGGTGGTATCGCATCCGCCAGTTTAAGGCCTGTTTTGATCAGTAATCCTCCAATCACTAGCCCTAAAGCGCCATAAAAAAGAATTGGGCGGTGACATCGAATTCTGTTTAGCTGAGGGCGCGCCAGGATCGTCATACCCAACAGAAAACAAACCCATGCCCACCAGGAACGCGCTAGAAGCAGCAGAAGCAGTGAAAAACATAGTGTTGAAATATCCCACGCGTTTCGTTTCGTTCTTCCCAAACTGATAAAGACCCAGGGCAGTGCAAAACCGGCCATCAGGTTCGAATTGATCAACGTTCCGAAAATATCCCACCTGCCCCAGTGGTCGGGGTGGCCGGTGAACTGTTGATAAAGGGCAGCGGCTAGGACGGGCCATAAACTTAAAGAAGCGACCCTCCAAAAAGTGTCAAATGCCGCTTTAGAACGAACGGCATTCGCCAAAATCACATAAAAAAGCGCTGCAAAGCCTACGATCCAAAGCTCAAGGAAGGTAAAGGGCGGATAGTACGAATGAGACAAAGACAAAACAGCTGCGGTCAACGTTATGGTCAGGGGTATGGAGAAGGGAATACGTAACGGCTCGATGCCTGTAGACGCCCTCAGAAGAAAAACTACCGCGACAGCGGAAATAAGACCAAAAACAATACAGGCCTCGGGGGCATCATGCGCAGCCTTGGCATAGGCAGCAAAGATCAGCGGCAGCGCTAAAGCGGCGTGAAGGGCTTTTTGAGCGCCGTTATTCGCCGGCAATGCGTGGGGTAATGAAAATCAAGAGTTCCGTGCGGTCTTTGTTCGTGACTTCTCGTTTGAACAAATACCCCAAAAGCGGAATCGACATTAAAAAGGGAATGCCCGTCACCGATTTTCCGTCCGATTCTTGAATCAATCCCCCAATGGCCAATGTTTCACCGTCTTTAAGCGTGACGGTGGTTTCAATGTTTCTAGTTCGTGTGGGGGGCGGAGAGCCGACGCCGCCCGGGATGATTTCACTCACTTCCGGTTTTACTTTTAAGGAGATCCGGCGGTCGTGATTAATGGTGGGTTTCACGGTTAATTTAATACCGATGTCGATAAAAGCCACATTTTCGGTTACGGTTCCCCCACTTGAGGTGGTGGTGGTTCGGTAGGGCTCTTGCCGGGTGGCGTTGATTTTTGCTTCTTCGTTATTAAGAGTCAGAATATGAGGATTTGAAAGAACCTTTCCATCTCCTTTATCGACCAGGGCGGATACTGTGGCCGCTAACTGAAAAGCGCTTTCGGAATGAAGAAAAGTGAGGGCCGCCAAGCCGGGCGTTCCTGGAGGCAGGAGACTAACCCCTGTTCCCCCAGCGGTGGTATCTGAAATAGCGGCTGGGGAATTGGGAACAAAAAAGTCAACGGCCGCATTTCGAGCAGCCGATCCAGGGGCACTTGTCGCATCTTCATTGAGCGTTCCCCCACCGAAGCGGTTTTGCCCTGCCGTGCGCGCGAAGGACCAGCTCACGCCTAAGCTCGTTTCTTTGCTTAACGTGATTTCCACAATTTTGGCTTCGATATCGACTTGCTGGGGTTTTTTGTCTAAGTCCGACAGAAGATCTTCCGCCTGCTGGAGTCCTTCTGGGGTATCGGTGATGACAATCGCGTTGGATTTGCTGTCGACCGAAGTCACCCCTTTACGTCCCGCGGCGCCGCGCACTGCATCCAGCGGTGCTTTCACATCCGAGGCATTTGAATAATTAAGACGTACCACGCGCGTAAACATGGCGGCTTGCGTTTGCTCGGAGTTTAGGGCGGTGGATGTCACGACGCGGACAATCCGCTCTCCCGTGGGCAGCGCGACCAAACTTTTTAATGTAAGGACGGTTTGAAAGGCTTGATCAAAAGGCACGCGGTCTAAATTAAGCGTCAAATTCCCCGTCACATCGGTCCCGTAGATAATGTTTAGCCCGGACTTAAGCGCCAACAGTCGCAGGACGTCGCGAATATCGGCTTCATAGAAATTCATGGTGATCGGGGTTTTGGGAAGCGCAATGCCGCTCGTACGCGATAGCCCCCCCCGCGTGGCATCGGGGCCGTTTTCGGGCATTGGAATGCCGACGTTGTCCGTGGTGTCGGCCATAGGAGCGATGGGGGACAAAGCGGCCTCTACGGATGGACCTAGAAGCGCCACCGCAATGGCAAGACTTAAAAGACGTCGAAAGAAATGTTGGTTCATGGCATGCCCCCTGGTCATAACACCGGCTTGTTGATGCGCAACTCTCGGACGGTTCTATCCGAACCAATAAGAATCACGCTTTCGGCTTTGATAACGCCGGAAATCTTTTTCACCATTCGGTTGCGAACGTCATAAAGCCGTCCGCCTCGAAGAATGTAGCTGCTCACACCACTGGTTAAAAGCGCCATACGGCCTTTGGCGTCTTGAACAATTCCTTTAACCACCAGCCCTTGAATTTGTGGAGGGCGCTCATCGGTTCCTCTGGCTTCTCCTCCAATGAGCGGGATAAAAGGATCCCGGTAACGACTGGCATAGAAGGTATACGTCTTATAAGAGGGAACCGGCGCGGAGGGCGCAAGGACGGGGGCTGGCACAACCGGTTTTTTAACTTCGCTGTGTAAAGGCGAGGAGATAAAGACCCCAAATAAAATGACAGCGCCAATCGTTTTATTCATGATATTTGAACGAGATCAATTTAAAAGTCGCATTGACCGTTTTGTCTGAATCCGCTTTCGATGAAATGCCGACTAAAGATAGATCCCGAGCGGCAAAGAGACGTTCGCCTTTTCCCATCGCGGTTAAAAAATTCCCCAGGGAATGGAGACTTGCCGAGAGGGTGATCGTGTAAAGAATTTCATCGTATAGGCCTTTCGGGGTCGGCTTTTGGGGCGCCAACGTTGAAAACGTCAACCCAAACGTTTCGGCGCGATGCGTTAAAAGTCGTAGTAAAGAAGGCAGTTCGCGGCCTTTCGGCAATTGTTTTTCCAGTTCGGCGACTTCGACTTGAAGGCTGGCCATTTCCGCTTGGATGGCACTGAGTTGATTGGCGCGCGCCTGTGCGGCGGCCAACTCCTGTGTTAAGCGGCTTAGCGTCTGGCGGTCGGTGCTGATTTGTTGATTTAAAGGTTTATAGGCAAAGTTCCAATACCCGTAACTAATCAGGGCAAAAAGCACCACGCACGCGGCCGCTAAGGCGGCGTTACGATTTTTTAGTGGCATCGGACACGTTCTCCAATTTTTTGTAAGTCGCTGTCACACGAAACGATATGGTTTGACCTCCGGTCGTCGAGTTGGCGCTGGCCGAAAGCGGTCCCATATCGACATCCGTAAAAACCTGCGAGTTTTCCAAATTTGAAATGAGATCGGCCACTGCATAGTTATCAAGCGCGGTAACGTCCATGCTGACATTAAGCGCCGCGCCTTGCGGCTGTTGAACGGTGGAAATTCCGGTCAACCAAAGGTTTCCGGGGATCAGTTTGACAAAATCATCGAGAAAACGTGGGTACCGAAGTCGTTCGTCTTCCAGTTGTTTGATAACCCCTTTGCGGTTGTTGAGCTGAGTGCGGGCATTCTCAAGTTCTTGCACTTGGCGGATGATGGCTTGGAGGCTGTCCAGCTTTTGCTGTTTTTCGGAAATTTCAGTTTTGAGTTGTTTCTGTGTCGACTGCATTTTCAAGTGGAGCGGAATGGCAACTAAAATAGGTAAAAGCGCGCAAACCCCTAAGGGAAGCGTGGGATTGATCGGTGATTGAGGGACCGCGAAATCGGCCGGAAGTAAATTGATGCGAATCATTGGTCGTCACGCTCCCGGCGTGTGGCCAAGCCAAAGGCGACGGCCATTTGGGGCATCATAAACTTTTGTTCTTCCGAGAGTTCGGTAGGTGGGTTCTCCACCAGGGCAAGAGGATTAAAAATTTCGACCGGCAGTTTCAGTTCATCGCTGATGAGTTGGTCTAACCCTCTAAGGCTGGCCGTCCCCCCGCAAAGCATGATCTTGCCGACACTGCGGTCCTGGCCCTGCGAAAGATAAAAATCGATGGAGCGCTGAATTTCAGTAATGAGATCGCGGGCTACGGGCATCAAGCATTCCACAACTTGCGCGGCTTCCGGGTCGCTGCCATCATCCACCAAACCAAACGTCACCTTTTTTTGTTCCGCCGTGCGGATATCACATTGAAATTGACGCTGAATAGCTTTGGTGAAAGTATTGCCCGCGATAAAGACATCGCGCACCACACGGCTAATTCCCTTTTCCACAATCGACATGTTGGCGACGTTTGCCCCTAGGTTTAAAAACATGGTGGTTTCAATCGCGGCGGAAGCCGACAAATTCTCATAGGCATTTTCCAACGCAAAGGCGTCCACATCCATGATGACGGGGTGGAGCCCAGCGCCGCGCAAGATATCCATGCGAACATCCACCGCATCGCGTTTAGCGGCCACTAAGACCGCTTCCATCTGGGACTGGCCATCTTCGAAAACATCGCCGAGTATGGAAAAAGACAAATTCACGTCGTCGATGTTAAACGGAATATAAGGTTCGGCCTCAAAACGAATCGATTTGCTCAAATCTTCACGGGACATTTTGTTCATCTTGACATAGCGGACGATGACGGCGTTCCCACAGACGGAAGTGGCTGCTTTTTTACTGGGCATTTCAGTGGTCTTAAAAAATTGCTGCAAGGCCGCTTCAGCCTGGGGTTTGCGGTCGATCAGCGGCGTATCTAACGGAATTTCATCCGCGTAGGGAATAACAGCCCAACGGTTAATGGACCAGTGCCCCCCGCTTTTTTTAAGGCTGATCACCTTAATCGAGTGGGTCCCGATATCCACACCGACAAGATCCTGCTTCCTTTTCAGGAAATTTAGACCTTTTAACGATTGTAAAGAAATGCGCATTTTCGCGTTGTTTTGATGCGGGCTTAATCTAACAGGGGTCTAAAGGTTTGTCAAGGGAAAAGCAAGTTTAAGAGCTTTTTTGGAAAAATAACCACCATCCAAGCGCCAAAGCACAAGAAGGGACCGAATGGGATCGTTTGCCCCCAGCGGCGCTTTTTAAGAAACATGAGGGCGATCCCATAGAACCCTCCTGTAAGAGAGCCGATGAGCAGAGGCCCTATTAGCCCCTCCCACCCCAGTATTGCGCCAAAGCCAGCCATGAGTTTAATGTCGCCCCCTCCTAGGGCCTCTTTTTTGAACGTTTTTTCCCCCAACCAAGCGGTGAGGAGCATCAACCCCCCGCCACCCAGCCCCGCAAATAAACTTTGGCCCAAAGAAGCCCACCCCGCAGCGCCTAGAAAGGGGTTCCAAGGTGATACGAGGAGACCTAGAAGTGCCATGGAAAGCGACAATTCATCCGGAATAATCCGGTGCTGGGCGTCGATGATAGAGATCGTTAGGACATAAAACCCCATCATTTGTGTGACCAGGCGCGCGTAAAAGTTGTCCGGATAAAGGAGGGCGCCGATCAAAAATAGAAGCCCCATAAGGAATTCCACTATTGGATACCGCCAAGAAATCAGTGTTTTGCACGACCGGCACCTTCTGCGCAACACGCCAAAGCTAAGTAACGGCATATTGTCCCACCAAGCAATGCGTGTAAGGCATTTTGGGCAGTTTGAGCGAGGCCGCCATAGGGATGCATCTTTGGGGAGTCTAACGATGCAAACGTTCGCAAAACTGCCGAAGAGAAGTCCCAAAATAAAGTTCGGTATAAGCATAGTCATGATGCGCCCAGCGAGCAACGAAAAAAGGCCGCCTTCCAAGTGAAGAAGGCGGCCTTTTTGTTGTACTTTACTTAGCCGATTTGGTTAGAACGACGTCCAAAATGTCCCTTTCGCATCTGAATGAGAACAAGAAACGACAACTTGCCCCCATGTACTCCGTGATTGAGTTCCATCATAAACCCACTGTCCGTTATCGGTTGCAACTGCACCGGCCGAAAGGTCTACACCGGTGACAGTGTTCACTCCTCCGCCGTGCCCTGGGTTGTTGCTGCCAACCTTAGGTGTTTGCGAATTCGGAACGGCTTTTAGATATTTCTGACCAACCGTTAGAGGGTTTAACGCTCCGGTAGCAGCATCAGCTACCGTTGGATAAAACCCTTCCGTGTCACCGTAGTAGATGGAGAGTGCCGAACGGATTGTGCCCAAGTTCCCTTTAGTGGCGCCTTCCTGCGACTTGGCCACCATGTTGGCGAACTGCGGGATCGCGATAGCGGCCAAAATACCAATGATGGCCACCACGATCATGAGTTCGATTAAGGTGAACCCTTTTTTCGATTTGAGTTGAAGCATGATTGCGTTTCCTCCTATATAGATAATAATGATGACGCGTCGAGTCTAGCTTCCATGGGAGCGGATGTCAATTAGAGAATTAAATCCCTAGTAAGTCATCATTCCCCGCGGTTTTTGAAGGGGAATCCAGCATGTAACAAGATGGATCCCCAACAGGGTCATTTGGGGATGACCACTTCGTTTAATGCCCTTCGATGAGCGAGCTCATCTGGAAGATGGGCAGGAACATACAAATCACGATCGCCCCCACCACGACCCCCATGACACAGATAATGAGCGGTTCGATCATGGACGTCAGCGCTTTCACCGCCGTGTCCACTTCTTGGTCATAAAAATCAGCGATTTTGGCCAACATCGTTTCTAAGCTGCCGGTTTCTTCCCCGACCGAAATCATTTGAATGACCATCGGTGGAAAGATGCCGGACTGTCTTAGTGGGTCGGCAATTTTTTCACCCTCGCGAATCGAGTCTTTCGTTTTCATAATGGCCTGCTCGACGACTTTGTTCCCCGCGGTTTTAGCCACGGTATCCAACGCTTGCAGAATCGGGACACCGGATTTAATCAACGTTCCCAGGGTTCGCGTAAACTTGGAAACAGCCACTTTTTTAAGAAGTTCGCCAAAAACCGGCAGTTTGAGCGTGTAGCGATCGATGATCATTTGGCCGCTTTCCGTGGCGTACCATTTTTTGAAAGCGATAAATCCTCCTACGGGAAGCATCAACAGAAACAAAATTTGTCCGCGTAGAAAATCCGAAATGGATAACAAAATCTGCGTAGGCATCGGTAAATTCGCCCCAAAGCTTGAAAACACCGTTTTGAAAGTCGGGATGACGGCTACCAACAAAAAGAGTGTCACTGAGCCGGCCACAGCCGTGATCACAGCCGGATATACCATTGCACCCTTAACTTTCCCTTTTAATTCCTCGGCGGCTTCTAAATAAGAAGACAAGCGTTCCAAGATGCTATCTAGCACGCCGCCCGTTTCCCCGGCGCGGATCATAGAGACGTAGAGCTCAGAGAACGCTTTGGGATGCTTCTTCATCGCATCCGCGATGGTGACACCGCTTTCAATGTCTGAACGCACGCCCTGCATAATCTTTTGAAAAACAGGGTTTTGGATCTGGTCCATTAAAATACTTAAACCCTGAACGATGGGGACACCGGCAGAAACCATGGTGGCCAACTGCCGGCTAAAAATCACCAATTCTTTGCTTTTTACACCCCCCAGCAGTTGAAAGCGCGACATGAAATTGGCTGTCGCACTGGGGGCTACCTCCGTCACAGAAATGACCGTCATGCGCTGGCTTTTAAGTTTATCCATGGCCATGCGCTGTGCAGGTGCATCGATGACTCCCTCGATGGTTTTTCCTGCGCCAGCGCGTGCGACATATTTGAATTGAGCCATGAAAAGTCCTCTCTTAGGCAGCCCTCGCCGATGCCTTAACGGCCCGGCGAATTGTTTCCTCGGGCGGCCAGGCGCTTTAAGTCTTCCGGGTCCATGGAAGCGGCCAGCGCTTCCTGGTAGTTGATGATGTGGCGCGTATACAAATCGTTCAAGGCCATATTCATCGTCTGCATGCCGAATTTGGCCCCGGTTTGCATCGATGTCAAGATTTGTTCGACTTTGCCCTCTCGAATTAAATTGCGAACAGCCGGGGTCCCGATCAAAACTTCAGCGGCCATGGCACGGCCAAAACCCGCGGAACGCGCCAATAACTGTTGACAAAAAACGGCTTGAAGAACGAACGACAATTGTGTTCGAACTTGCTGTTGTTGATGGGGTGGAAAAACATCGATGATGCGGTTGATGGATTGCGGCGCATCCGTCGTATGTAAAGTGGCGAACACCAAATGGCCCGTTTCCGCAATATTGATGGCGGCTTGAATGGTTTCTAAGTCGCGCATTTCGCCGATTAAGATGATATCCGGGTCCTGTCGTAAGACGTACTTAAGGGCATTGGTGAAGGAAGATGTGTCTCCCCCGACTTCGCGTTGGTTTACGATGCATTTCTTGTGCATATGCACAAATTCGATCGGATCTTCGATCGTCATAATGTGGCCCTGCATGTTTTCATTGAGATAATCGATCATCGCGGCCAAGGTGGTGGATTTGCCGGACCCTGTCGGGCCCGTGACCAACACCAACCCCTTTGGAATTTTCAAAACGTCATACGTCACGGGCGGCAATCCCAATTCGTCTAAGGCTTGGATTTTTTGCGGGATGGCACGCAGCGACGCCCCGATAAAATTGCGTTGGCGAAAAACATTCATGCGGATGCGTCCGATGCTTTGGTAGCTAAAAGACAAATCCAGCTCGTTGTTGGCTTCAAAACGCTGCTTTTGCGTGTCTGGCAAAAGGGAGTAAATCAAGTGTTGGGCCACTTCTTTGGTGAGTTTGGGAAACGCGGTCGCCATCATTTGGCCGTCCACCCGAAGCATTGGGGGAGCGCCGACCGTTAAATGCAAGTCCGACGCCTTCTTCTCCATCATGATGCGAAGCAATTCGCCCATGTCGATGATGGTCGAAGGGGTTGTCATAGAGATCCTTTCTGTGAGGCGTCATCCCGGCGGATTGTTAGCCGGGGCCCAGTGTCGGCGATCAAGACGCTGGATCCCGGCCTACGGCTTGCCGGGATGACGACTTTTGGAACTTGGGCCTGTATAGATGTGAGCGCTATGAGGTCTAGAATATCTTCTGAGGAACAGCCGCGCGAGAGATCGTTCGCCGGGGCCGCCATTCCCCAAAGAATTGGCCCCACGGCCCGGCAGCCGCCTAGCCGTTGAACCAGCTTGTACGCAATATTGCCGGTGTTTAAGTCGGGAACCACTAAAACGTTGGCGCGGCCGGCCATCGAAGACGCCTCCGCGCCTTTCATTCGAGCCGAAAAAGCATCCAGCGCGGCATCCGCCTGCCACTCCCCTTCCATCACAACCTCTGGGGCTTTACTTCGGGCGATCGCCAGAGCCTGCCGGACGAAGGCCACCTTCTCATGTTCAGCGCTTCCTAAGGTCGAAAAGGATAAAAATGCGACTCGAGCCTCTTGTCCTGTAAAAAAACGAAATGCCTCCGCACCACCGATTCCAATTTGCGCCATCTGTTTTACCGATGGGTCAGGAATGACGGCACAGTCGCCCAGCAAAACGATGTCATCTTCTGCCTTTCCCGGGTCGCGCCGCTCAATTAAAAAGAATCCAAAAAGGGTGGAGGTTCGAGGCGACAAGCCGATAATGGAAAAAGCAGCCCGCAATGTGTCGCCAGTCGTGCGGGTCGCCCCTCCCACAAAACCATCCGCCAGGCCGGATTTCACATAGAGACACCCAACGATCAGCGGGTCTTTTAGTTTTTCGAGGGCTTGAGCGGTTGTAAGGGTCTTGTATTTGGGCAAACTGAGTAAAAGAGATAAAAACTTTTCTCGATGATCTTCAGACAGCGCCTCCGGCCGAACAAGGATCGGAATGGCGATTTTTTCACGTTCCGCCGAACGCGCCGCCAGAATCGCCCGCTCATCCCCCCCATCCGCCAGGATAATACGCTTGGGGGCCAACGCCGCTTTCTGCCGGATTTCTTGCCAAAAATGTGTGCCCATATTGGTCGTTTGGTAACAGGTATTAATACCTGTGTCAATATGAGATTTAAGTGGATTAGTCGGGGTGAAACAGTTTGCCAAGAGCCGTTGAAACCACTGTTGGGACAAGCCCTTCGACCGTGCCCCCCAGCCGTGAGACTTCGCGGACCATACTGGACGAAAGATAGGTGTATTTTTCATCGGGCATTAGAAAAACCGTTTCAAAGTCGCGGTTTTGACGGCGGTTCATCAAAGCCATTTGAAATTCATATTCGAAATCGGAGACGGCACGCAAACCGCGGATGACCGCGCACGCTTTTTTCTTTTTCACAAAATCGGCTAGGAGTCCAGAGAACGGTTCTACCCGAATTCTGGGGAAGCGATGCAACGCCTTGCGCAGGAATGTCGTGCGATCATTCAGGGAAAAGGAGAGGGTTTTCCTTGAGCTTTCACTGACAGCCACGATGAGTTCATCGAAGAGATGGACTCCTCGTTGAATAATGTCAAGGTGGCCATTTGTGACGGGGTCAAAAGAGCCAGGGTAGATGGCAATTCGTCTCATGTGGAGAATTCTAAGCTATTCCCTTCATCTGTGTGAAGGCAAATAGATAGCGATTCCAGCGATATTGATGATCACCGACAAGATAGCCGTGATTAGAAATAAGTGGCCATAAGAAGGTGGATGCCTGGTCGACACAAGCAGTGCCACGAAGGGAAGTAGGTCGAAAAAATAACGTGCCCCAAACTGGTGATAGCCAGGACTAAGAAATAGAAAGATAAGGCAAGCACCGCCGGCGATCGCCCACAAACCAAACGTGAAATGTACTGGGTTTCGCTCGCGATTATTGACGAATAGCCATAAAAGGAAGGGGGATTGCGCAAAAATGCTAAAGCCCATAGTCCAGGGCTGATGGTCCAGGAGGTGAAAACCAGGTAAGCGAAGCACGAGATAATAGATGTTAGTCAAAATAAAATGGGGGTGTAAGCTTCCCCAGCGTTCAAACTTTTCACGCGCTTCAGGAAGCATGTTTTGATAGCGAAGTCCCGTTTCAAAAGGAGTTCCAAAGCGCGCCTCGTTCCAAGCCAAAAAAGCCAATCCTAGCGCCACAATAGGGAGCAAAAAGAGAATTGCCAAGGGATAAGGGCTCTTTTTTTCAGGTCCGGATTCTGGTCTTCTGAAAATCCAGTAAAGGGTTGCGGGCAGTGTGGCGACCAAATTAACCCGACCTAAGAGGGCGAGGCCCAAGGCTAGCCCAGCGCCGAAGGCGTTTGCCTGGGAAGGCTCTCTCATAAGAATGACCAGTGTTATCAGCAAGAAAGTGGAAGCCGTGAGTTGGCCTACAAACCAATGATTGCCCACCACGCCAAAGAGAACGTTGGAGGTCCCAAAGGAAAAAAGAAGAGAGAAGGCGATAGAGGGGGCGAAACGCTTGATCGGAGGCAACTGTTTGGCGGTGAGCTGGTAAAAAAGGCTGAAATATAAGCCAGTGTTTAGGGCGGCAAAAAACATCGCAAAGAGCCGCTGAGGAACATGGGGTGAATGGGTCAGCCAGACGAGCGGGGTCATGAGTAGGGCTGTTAAGGGTGGGTACTGGCTATAGGTTTTGCCTTGAAAAGGGCTTAATTCAAACGCATCCAGAGGAATTCCGGGCAAATCCAATCGCCCTTGAACAAAGCCCCATGCCTGGGCGCCGTAATACTGTAAATAGGTGTGATCCGATAAGTGAAAAAAATTTTTAAGTAGGAGTTGAAGGTCGAAGCTTAAAAAGAAAAGTAAAAGAAAGATCAGTCCGGGTGAAACAGATTTAAAAAGCATGGGGGCGATTCTATATCAACCGGTCTGGCCTAAACTCCACAGACGACCGAATCGTTTTTGGACGGTTTCGCGGAGGAGTCGGTTTGCGGGGTGTTTTAAATCGGGATCTTCTTTTAAAAGTTGATCACTGCCGTGCCGCGCTTGCTGGATTAGCGCCGCATCCTTGATCAAGTCGCCATAGCGAAATTCAGGTAAGCCGTGCTGGGAGGCGCCTAGAACCTCCCCGGGGCCCCTTAGGCGTAAGTCTTCTTCGCTGATGCGAATGCCATCCTGCGTTTCGGTCATGATGCGAATCCGTTTTTGGGCGTCGGCGGTTTTGGTGTCTGCAATCAGCAGGCACTCTGAGGCATCAGCGCCTCGTCCCACGCGCCCGCGCAGTTGATGCAAGGTGGCTAAGCCAAAACGTTCCGCATGCTGAATGACCATCACGGTGGCGTTGGAGACATGAATGCCTACTTCGATGATGGTGGTGGCCACCAAAATATCCAGCTGGCCTGAACGGAATTGCTCCATCACGGCATCTTTCTCGGCGCTTTTCATTTGGCCATGAAGAAGACCTAGACGCAGGCCTTGGAAGTGATTTTTACGCAAGTGTTCAATCTCTCGCACGGCTGCTTTCAAGGCGAGCTTGTCGGATTCTTCCACCAGGGGGTAGACGATGTACGCTTGTTGGCCGGCTTGAACCGCTCGCCTTACGCGCACCCACGCTTCTTCCTCATGCAAATGCACGGTCATGATCGGCGTGCGGCCGGGCGGCAGTTGATCGATGGTGGATACATCCAAATCGCCGTAAAGCGTAAGTGCTAAGGTTCGCGGGATGGGTGTGGCGGTCATCACCAACACATCGGGGATGCGGCCTTTCTGGCGCAGGCGGCTGCGGTGTTCCACGCCGAAGCGATGCTGCTCATCGATCACGCATAAGTGCAGAGCTTTAAACCGAACGGTGGGTTCCAACAAGGCGTGAGTACCGATGGCAATATCGATTTCCCCGGATTCAATGGCAGCCAGTGTTTTTTTTCGCAAGGTCGGCGGTTGGCGGCTGGTTAAAAGTGCAACTTTGACCGGCAACTCCTGCAGAAGTTTCCGAATTGTGGCGGCATGCTGTTCGGCTAGAATTTCGGTGGGTGCCATGAGCGCCGTTTGCCCACCGTTTTCGACCGCCAAGAGAATCGCGGAAAGGGCCACCACTGTTTTTCCGCTTCCGACATCGCCCTGGAGAAGTCGGTTCATTGGAGACGGAGTACGCATGTCATCGAAGATTTCACGAATGACTCGTTTTTGCGCGTCCGTGAACGTGAAACCCATGTGTTCGCGAAAGGGGGTGAGCAATGTTCGCTTCAGGTCATAATGATGAGGCTTGTGTTGATTCGCAATTTTGCGTCGCACCAGCGCCAAGGCGGTTTCGAGCACCCGAAATTCTTCATGTGCCAGTTCACGACGTGCTTCTTCTTTTTCCGCCCAGTTGGCCGGAAAATGGTAACGCCGCAGCACCTCGGGTGCCGCTTGCGCCAACGCAGCAGCCATTAACGTTCTTAGTAACCGCTCGGGGACGCCTTCAGGGGCTGTGTAGGAGGGTACAATTCGGCCAAAATGGATGTCTTCTGCTGGAGGAAGTTTTTCAAGCGTTTCCCCCAAAGCGTAATCGTCCACATGGATCTGCCGGCCTTGCGGGCCCCAGTCCATCACGCCGTAAACAAACAATGCGCGGCCTGGCTGAAGCCGATTGCGCAGGGTTTGGAAAACGTCATAGCGAGGGGTAATACGCTTAAACCAAGTCGCGCGGAGCGTACCAGAGGCGTCTTTGAATTCGGCCTGAGCCATGCCCAACCCCGGCTTCAAAGTGTCGATCGTCACCTCCGTGATGAGGCCGCGAAGGGCGCAATGTTCGCCGGTTGGGGCTTCTTTTAGGTTGAATCGCCAGCGGCGGTCTTGCCAATCACGAGGGACCAGCTCCAAAACGTCGCGCAAGGCGCGCAAGCCGGTCTTGGCCAGGATCTCGGCCCGGGCAGGGCCGACCCCTTTGACGTATTGCAACGAGGGATCAGGGTGTGTCAGAATGGTCACCGTTCTATCCGATCGGATCACGTTCAAAGGAGTCGTTTATGGCGTTTCGATGTGACATTTGCAGCAAAGGCCCGGTAGCGGGCAAATCCATCAGCCACTCTCATAAGGCCAGCAACCGCCGGTTTCTGCCCAATCTTCAGAGCGTGAGCATCGTTGTGAAAGGCTCACGGATGAAGGCCAAGGTCTGCTCCCGCTGCCTGCGTTCCAATAAAGTCGTCAAAGCCGGCCCTCGCCTTAAAAAAGCCGCCTAAACTTTCTCTAGGATTCCGACCGTTGGGCTTGACGCTAAAGCGGTCATTCGCTTAGGCATGCGACCCGCAACGTAGGCGAGTCGGCCGGATTGGACGGCTAAACTCATCGCGCGCGCCATCATCACGGGGTTTTGCGCTTCTGCAACGGCCGTATTCATCAGGATTCCTTCAGCCCCCAACTCCATCGCCACAGCCGCATCCGAGGCGGTTCCCACGCCTGCATCCACAATCACGGGCACTTTCGCTTGTTCCAAAATAAACCGGACGGGAAGCGGGTTTAAAATACCTTGACCGCTGCCAATGGGAGCGGCTAATGGCATGATCGTGGCCGCGCCTGCTTCTTCTAAGCGTTTGGCAATAATGGGGTCGTCACTTGTATAGGGCAGAACCGTAAACCCTTCTTTCACCAAAATTTTGGTGGCGGCAAGGGTGGCTTCGACATCTGGGAAAAGGGTTTTAGGGTCGCCAATGACTTCGAGCTTGATTAAATTGGTTTCAAGAAGCTCGCGCGCGAGTCGCGCGGTACGAAGAGCGTCTTCTGCGGTGTAGCAGCCGGCGGTATTAGGCAAAATCGGCATCCCTTTGGGCAAATAATTCCAAAAAGATTCCGAGGATCGGTCTCTTAAATCCACTCGCCGAATGGCAATGGTTACCATCGCCGCATCCGACGCTTCCAAGGCGTCTTTCATCAGTTGAAAGGTTTTATATTTCCCCGTTCCCAGGATCAGTCGAGACCGGTAGGTTTTGCCTGCAATCACTAACGATTCTGAAATGCTCATCTTATCCTCCTCCAATGGCTTGAATAATTTCGATGGAATCCCCTTCTTGAAGCGGCGTGGCGGCGTACTGTGCTCGCCGAATGATCTTTAAATTGACTTCACAAGCGACGCGGCCCGCGGGGATTTGTAGCGAGTCTAAAAGCTCTTGAAGAGTGAGCTGGTGGTCTAGTTGTTTAGGTTCCCCATTTAAAGTGATGTTCATAGGACTCTCTTTATTCGTCATCCCCGTCTGCCCTAGTCGGGGATGACGACAATCTAGTCATAAATTGGTCAAGCGATTGCGTGAAAACATCCGGATTTTCAATATTACTGAGGTGACCCGCAAGAGGGATGGTCACTAGCTTCGAACCGGCAATGACCATATTTAACTTTTGCGAAATTTCGGGCGGCGTAATCGCATCTTTTTCCCCAACTAGAATCAGGCTGGGCACGCGGATCGATCCAAGGGCGGAGGTCGTGTCCGTCCGTCCGGCCAACGCCATCAATGTCCCGCAGATGCCCAGAGTTGAGTTGCCCAAGATGATTCGCCGGATAGCGTCTATTCGTTCCGGGTTATTTTGAAAAGTTTCCGGCGCAAAACATGTTTTTAAAAAACTTTCACAAAACTCTGAAACACCATATTTTTTAATATTTTTGATTGTTTCTGAGCGTGCTATTTTTGTCTGGTTTAAATCCGCATCACTGCGCGTATCCGCCAGAATGAGCGCCGATACGCGCTTTGGGTTTCGTTCTACCGCGCGCAAGGCCACATAACCCCCCATGGAAAGGCCGCAAAGAATCGCCTTTGGGACGTTTAAGTGGTCCAAAAGACTGAACAGATCATCGACCAAGAATTCTAGTGGAAATTGGCCATCTCCTGGGGGTGTTTGGCCATGACCGCGCTGGTCAAAGCGAATGAGTCTGTATTGGCCCTTTAAGGCATCCCATTGGGGGTCCCATTGGCGTGAACTAAAGGGAAATCCATGTATAAAGACAAGTGGAACGAGGTCTTGCCTGCCGGGCGGCAGGCCGGTATCTTCAAAATAAAGCGCGGTGTTGTTGTTGAGAGGGAGCAGCGCCACGTGCCCATTGTATATGAGCCGAGCGGAGGAAGACGCTAAGGAACATTCCAAAAGAAGACAACAACCCGCTTAGACAAACCACTTTAGCCTGCGCACTCTGAAAAAAGCCTATTTCATTAAACCGCAGGGCCACCATCACGCTTGAGAGCACCAGAGAGATTATTCCCGTTCGAAGCATGCGCCAGAATGGCTCCAATAAAGGATACGCGCAAGCGGAGAATATCAACGTAAAGTCATGGCAATGACTGTAAAGACTCGTTACATCCCTCGACGGGGCCGCAGGCCCCGCTCGTTTCGGGAAAAGTATGTCCCGAAGACTTAGGGACGGGGATGGTCATGTCGATTTGGACGATCCTGGCCGGGCGCTTTCCCATGGCCGCATAGAGTTTACGCCGGCGGGCATCATAAGCGGCTGCCGTGACTTTCCCAAAGGAAGCCGGCAAAGCCTTAAAATCTACCCGTTCCAGGGAGGGCACATGCATACGAACCACACCGACGGGAGGCCCTTGAACGACCGCGTAGGCCAATTGCGCTGTTTCGTCGAGAAAAAGCGCCACGCCTTCCTTCTCTGCTTGTCCCAGTGTTTTAGTGGGGCCACTCTTCAAATCCTGAAGTTGTACGCGAATCACGCGCGCAGGATTTCCGGCGGTTAGCCAATAGGAGGCTTCCCCGCGTTTATCGATAGTGCCACTCGTAAAACCGGGTTCGTTGCCTAGCAGGGAGAGACTCGCGCTGGGTAGCCATTGGTTCACATCAATTTGAAGCAGGCCACCCGAACTGGTGGCGAAGTACCCATACCGCCCACTGGCGTCGATTACCGCCGCGCCGATGGCTGTTGAAGGTTTATCGAGAGACGCACTGCCTAAGGACGTCAAAGCCGGAAGTGAGGTGCCGCATACCGTGCCAAATAACGTTCCCCAGTAAACAGCGCTTCCCGAACGATTTAAAACTCCCGTGCTCAAACCGAAAGTTTCTTTGTCTAATGCGGCCGCATTTTTTCGTGTAAAGCTGGGAAGGTGGATACGAATCACTTTAGCAGGCGCTCCGGTATGCGGATCGCCGTAGGTGCCGAGATAGGCGTTATGTCCGGCAGGGTCTACCACAATCGAGGTCACCGCATTTTCCCCCAGGGCCAATTTCAACGATCCGGCAAATACAAAATCGGACAGGCGAAGCCGAAGCAGTTTTCCTGAAAGTTTTGGCACGGAATACCGGAAGTCCTGCGAGGTGGTCGCCGCGTAAGCAAACGTCCCGGAAGGATCAATGGCTAATGCTGTGACAATAGGGTGCTCAGACCCCAGCGTCACAAGAACAGTCCGGGCTGCATTCCCGAAAGAAGGCAGCCCGGAAAGTACCACGATGAGAAGAACTAAACGCAGACTTACTTTACAGGCGGCGTGACGGGCGCCATCATCATGGCGTTTCCGCTCATGGGGCACATGCCTTTGCGAGCGCAGTGACCGCCGCATAAATAGCCCAACACGGCCCCTACCGCAAGCAACACGATCGCGCAGATTATTTTTCGGCAACCGCATCCTGACCGACCGCATCCACACCCGGACTTTTCGCTGGAACAGCAACCGTCTTTCTTTGGGTCATCCATACGTTGTGCCTCCTTAAAAAGTCGCCATTACTACGACGCCTAGAAAAAAGAATACAAAACTGTAGCGGTCTTTCGCCTCATGAAGCCGAGGCAGCAAATCGGCCGCCGACACATACAAAAACGACCCCGTCGCTACACCGAGGGCCACGCCAATCGACAAGGGTGAAAAAGGCCCGGCAAAAAAATAGCTGGCAAAGGCTCCCGCCGGGGTGGCCAACGCCAAAAAGCAAGACAAAAACCATTTTCGCCGCTGCGAATACCCAGCGGCTTGAAGCAGGCTCATAAGGGTAATACCGTCTGAAATTTTGTGCAGAATGACTCCAACCGAAATGACTCCGCCTAAAATGAGGTTCTGACGAATTCCAACGCCAATGGCCATCCCATCTACTCCTGCGTGGAGTGCTAAAGCGATCAGGGCGCTCACGGGCGCTAGGCGAAGCCCCGGAGGATGTGGGTGTAAAAAGCCCTCACAAGCATGCACCATCGTCACGCTTTCAGCGGCAAATAAAATTAAGAAGGTGACGAGTACCGCAATCCCAGTCATGCGTCCAGCCAAGTCGAAGGCTTCCGGAAGCACGTGAATAAAGGCAATGCTTAAAAGGGCGCCTGAGCCAAAGGCCAAAAAACGCCATAGCGTTCTGGGGCTGAAATCTTTACGCAAGAGCGGCGCAAGACTCCCCGACAACGTCGCGACAAAAGCAACAAGACTGGCCAGACAAAGGGCTTTCATATTAGTGCAGGAGCTGGAGATTATGCATTTTGTGGTAAGTGCCTTGACGTTCAAGAAGCGATGCGTGATTCCCCTCTTCAATGATGCGGCCTTTATCCAAGACAATAATACGATTGGCTTTGCGGACCGTCGACAAGCGGTGAGCGATCACAAGCGCTGTTCGGTGCTCCATTAACCGTTCAATGGCCTGCTGCACTAGGCGTTCCGACTCCGCATCTAACGCCGATGTAGCTTCATCCAAAATCAAAATCGGTGGGTTTTTTAGAAGCGCCCGAGCGATAGAAAGACGCTGGCGTTCGCCTCCTGAAAGCCTAAGGCCGCGTTCACCGATGAGCGTGTCATAACCATTGGGCATGCTGCGAATAAATAAGTGGGCGTTGGCGGCCTCAGCGGCGGCTTGAATGTCGGCTTGAGTCGCCCCGGGTCTTCCGTAGGCGATGTTGTAGCGGACGGACTCATTAAAAAGAATAACGTCTTGTGTGACAAGGCCGATCTGTGAGCGAAGCGAATGGCTCGTGATCGTTTGGACATCGTAGCCATCCACCAGAATACGACCTCGTGCCGGATCATGAAAGCGAGGCAGTAAAGAGGCCAGCGTAGATTTCCCAGAACCCGAAGAGCCGACGAGCGCCACAATTTCCCCCGCTTGGATGCGAAGCGCGACGTCTTGAAGCGCCCAGCGGTCAGCTTCTTCTTGGTTTCCGCGCGGTGGGTAGCGAAACCAGACGTTTTCATAGGAGATCGAGTGGTTAAAGGGTGGGAGGTTCTGAGCGCTGGGCGCATCCACCACGGTCGGTTTTTGGTCCAAGAATTCAAAAATCCGTTCAGACGAGGCTAACCCCAACTGGAGTTGGGCATTTAGTTCAGCAAAGTTTTTAAGCGGCTTATAGCTCATCGCGGCATACGTTATAAAGGCGATAAAAGATCCCGCTGTCCACGTTCCATTGACCACATCCATCCCCCCGCGCCAAAGCAGGAAACACATGATCAAGACGCCGATCGTTTCCATCAATGGGCTTGAAAGCGTTTCGGCGCGGGCAAATCGTAGGCCCAGATGCAGAAAGCGTTGATTCGAGTTTTGAAATCGCACTTCTTCTTGGGCTTCAGCCGTGTATGCTTTGACGACAGGGGCCGCATGGATGTTTTCCTGGATGAGGGAATAAAGCTCGCCCATTTGCTCCTGGCCGCGCCGGCCGTAGCGCCGCAATGTTTTTCCTAGGATGGTGACAATGGCCGCGGAGAAGGGAAGGATCGCCATGGTCATGAGCGCAAAACGCCAATTAAGATAAAAAATAAACCCTACTTGGAAAAGCGCTGTAAGCCCATCTCGGAAAATATAGATCGGAGCCCGGGCGATGACTTGCTGAAGGGCGTTTAGATCATTTGTGAAGCGCGCCATCGTTTTTCCGCTGGCGGTGGCACTGAAAAAATCCATCGAAAGCCTCTGAAGGTGAGCAAACATCGCCCGTCTTAAATCGGCGATTGCCCGTTGACCCACGGAGGCCATTAGGTAGTTTTGCACGTACGAAAAGACGCCCAAACCAATCGTTATGCAGGGAAGCTGCCACAAGAGTGTTCGAAGAACGTGAGTATCGCCCGCCATAAACACCTGGTCTTGGAGGGGTTTGATCAGATAGATCCGCAGCGCATTTAAGGCGGCTACAATGGCCATGCTGAAGGTCGCCACCGTTAACGTGGGGCGATAGGGAAGGAGATATCGAAAGAGCCGTTTGTAGATTTTCATGCCATCGCCCTTAGTGTCGGGAGTTCGGCGAGAATTTGCTCGACTGCACTCACCGCCTGGGCCGGTTCCAGCGTTTGGCGTAAGGCTAATAAAGCCTCGCGCTGCGTGCGCCGCGCCGCTTCATCAGAAAGAAGTCGACTGGCTTCGTTGGATAGCGTTTCCGGGGTACAGGCATCTTGTAGAAGTTCCGGCACAATCAAACGCCCCGCTAAGATGTTCGGTATCCCTACGTAGGGGATTTGAACGAGTCGCTTGGCCAAAGCGTAAGTCAGCATAGAGAGTTTGTAGAAAAGAACCATGGGAATTCCCAGCAGCATGTTCTCAAGCGCGGCGGTACCCGAGACGGAAATGACCAGCGTCAAATGGCGTCTTACATCGTAGTTGTCATCCACCGTAATCGTTAATGCGGGGCACCCGCGTCGCAGACCTTGGTAGAGCGCCGGATCGGATTCGCTAGGGCGAATCAGCACAAAGCGCGCACTCGGGAATTGTTGGCTCAGCCGTTCCAGCGTTTCTTGGATTAATGGCAAATGGCGGCGGATGACCGCAGGACGAGATCCAGGCAAAAATCCAATCGTCGGCGGTTTTGAGGGCTCGACCGGTGATGGGAGTCGTTTAAGCAAGGGATGTCCGACAAACTGGACCGGAACCCCCGCCTTCTCATAGAGGGCGGTTTCAAAAGGAAAAAGCACCAACATTTTGCGGAGCAATCCGCGCATCTTTTGAACCCGACCCGGCCGGCTGGCCCAGACTTGCGGGCTGATGTAATAAACGACCGGAATGCCTCGCGCGGCAGCAATGCGGGCGATGTGGATATTAAAACCATAGAAATCGACCAAGACCACTAAGGCGGGAGGGTCTTTGGAATCCAGCAGTGATCGAATCAGACGTTTGGCGCGCCAAAACGCCGGCAGCGAAAAAAGAGGCTCCCAAAAGCCAAACCCACCGATATCCACCAGCGGAAAAAGAAATTGGTCGACGATGTCTTTTAAACCGCGGCCGCCTAAGGCGCTGACACGAATTTCCGGGGCTTTGGCCTTTAATTCCAGCACGAGAAGCGCCGCATGGCGATCACCCGAAGGGTCTCCGGCCACAAAAAGCATATGCGTTTTACTCATGGACACGCAGATGGGTTAAAACGCGGTGAGCGAGTTCAAGCGCTGAGCGGCCGTGATGGCCCGAAACCCAGGGCTCTTTCCGGGCTTTTACACAGTCTAGAAAATGATTGAGTTCCAAGGAGAGAGGGTCTTGGGTGCTCAAACGCGGTTTCACAATCTCAATGTCGCGTAAAGATTTTACGACCGCCGATTTCTTTCGGTAAATTTTTAAATGCGGAGCAGCGTAATCCAAGGAAAGGTAGGCATCCTTTTGGAAAACACGGATACGCCGGTACTTTTCAAGCGAAATGCGAGACGCCGATAAATCCGCAACGCAGCCCCCTTCAAATTGAAGCCGCACTTTGGCGATGTCTTCATGTTCGGATAAAACTTTGGCGCCGAACGCTTCTACTTTTTCTACAGATTTCCCTACGAGAAACTGGACGATGTCTAAGTCGTGGATCATTAAATCCAATACAACACCGATGCCGGCCACACGCGGATCATAGGGTCCCAAGCGGTTGACCTCAATGAATTGCGGGTTTTTAATATGTCGCAGTGCTTCCAAGATGGCGGGATTAAAGCGTTCGATATGGCCGACCTGAAGTACGGCATTCTTTTCTTTGGCTAAGGCAATCAACTTTTCAGCTTCATCTACGTTAGACGCTAAAGGCTTTTCAACTAAACAGGATACACCAGCCCTTAAGAGTTCTTTCGCCAGCGTAAAATGTGTGGGAGTCGGCGTGGCCACGATGGCTGCATCAAATGGGACCGGAATATCGGAAATCGATTGAAAAGGCGCCTTTTTGGGGTCGGCATCGACGATGGCTACGACTTGCGCCAACGGATTTTGGCGCAGGGCTTTTAGATGAAACTGGCCCATACGGCCCGCGCCCAATACCGCCACGCGCAGCGCATCGGTTTTCTTAGATGGAGACGCCTTGAAAAGCGAGCTGAGCGGCATCGGCTTCCTCCAGAAGTGCGGGTTTTTCGAGCAAAAGAGTTTTTCCTTCTTCCATCGCAAGCACGAGGGCCCCAGCATCCATCATCGCTTTTACCGTGCGTGATCCGACGACGGGCACATCAAACCGTAAATCTTGTTTGGGGCGCGCGACTTTGATGACCACGCAGCCTTTTCCCGCGACCTCGCCCGCGCGCCGGATGCAAGCGTCCGTCCCTTCCATTCCCTCGACGGCGACGACTGTTTTATCCTTGACAACCAATGTTTGACCGATATCCAAGCGGGCCACTTCTCGGGCCAGAGGGAGTCCAAAGGCGATATCCTCCTCCTGGTCGGTCGTCGGTTTACGTTGGGTGAACACTCCGGCAGGACAGAGCCAGTCTTGAAGGAAGAGCACCGAGGAAAGAAATTCGATGCCTTCCGCCTGAAACTCTTGCGCCACGGCGGAGAGTAAAGATTCCGCTTTTTTATTGACCACGCGGCCCAAGAGTTTAGCGGCCCTAAAATCCGGAACGATATTCTTAAAAAGCTGCGTATGTTTGACTTGGCCCGCCATAACGGCTTTCGTCGCACCGTTTTTTTTTAAAAAGTCGATTGTTTTCCCCAATTGCCCGAGCGAAAGCCAGGTAATGTCATCCACTTTCGATTGAAGAGCGGGGTCCGCTTCTTCTTTAAGGGCCACAGCGACGACGCGTTGGCCTTGACGACGCGCCGCCTCCGCCACATAGAGCGGAAACGCACCATTTCCAGCAATGAGGCCTATAATGGATGGGGACTGAGGCGTATAAGTCACTCCGTGTCGTCGCCTTGCTTGGAGGGCGGCCGAGTGATGCCGCGCGGGCTTGAGGCTAGAAAGGTCAGGAAGTCTTGAACCGCCGGTGTGCGGCCCTGCCGCAATAGTTCAGCGACGCGTTCTTTGAATGGTTTTTCACTGTCGTACACTTCAAAATAAGCTTTCTTAAGATCGGAGACCTCCGAAACCGGCACGCCGCGGCGTTTAAGGCCGATCACGTTTAAACCAGAGAGTTTTGCGCGGTCGCCCTGCGCCATGGTAAAGGGAGGTATATCCAGCGGCACCATGGCTCCCGCGCCAATCATGGCCAGTTTCCCCACACGGACAAACTGATGAAGCCCGGCCATTCCGCCCACCACGGTCCAGCTGCCGATTTCGCAATGCCCAGCCACGGCCACGGAATTAGCCAAAATGACTTCATCTCCAATGATGCAGTCGTGCGCCACGTGCGAATAAGCCATAAATAAACATCGTGCGCCAATCTGGGTGACGCCGGTGGCGGCGGTTCCGCGGTTAAGCGTCACACATTCGCGAACCGTGCATTCAGGGCCCAGATTAAGACGAGTGCGTTCGCCGCGGTATTTTAAATCTTGAGGAGCGGTTCCCACGTAGGCCCCAGCGTGGATGCGGCATCCTTCACCGATAGTTGCAAATTCGACGACGGCATGAGGGCCTATTTCGACCCCTTTTTGGATGATGGTGTCCTCTCCAATGACCGCGTAGGGTCCAATGAGAACGTCCTCAGCCATTTGAGCGGACGAATGGACAATGGCCGTTGGATGAACGCGTGAAGACATGGAACCCATCATCCGCGTCAAGAAGGTTTGTCAACGATGGCGAAGCTGAATTGCGCTTCGGTGGTCAGATGTCCATCCACGTACGCTTCCCCTTTGGCTTTGCCGAATTTAGACCGCAGGCTTAGGATTTCGATTTTTAGCTCTAAACGATCGCCTGGAGTGACAGGTTTTCGAAATTTAATTTCTTCCATCCCCATAAAGAAGGCCAGTTTGTTGCTGTTCTCAGGTTTCGACAAGAAGAGCACGCAAGCCACTTGCGCCATGGCTTCGACGATCAAAACGCCCGGCATGATGGCTTGTTCTGGGAAATGCCCCGGGAAAAAGGGCTCATTTCCCGAGACGCATTTAATGCCGACGGCACTTTTATCAGGCTCGGTAATCGTCACTCGATCAACCAGAAGGAACGGGAAGCGGTGCGGAATGGCTTTTTTGATTTGATCGTAGAGAAGGGTCGTGGCCATGGGAGTCTCCTTTAGATAATAGCAGGGTCCCCGTTCGCCACTACAGGCTTAGTAAACGGCCCACCGGCCCCTGTAGGGAAGAGGGATTTAAAATGCTCCGCCAATTGTTTGACGAAGCTCGTGTTGTGGCCGTGCCCGGGGCGAACCGCGGTCACATGGCCTTTTAAACGGCAGCCGAGCAAATACAAGTCTCCCAATAGGTCGAGCGTTTTGTGACGTACAAATTCATCTGGAAAACGAAGCTTTTTTTCCTTGTTGTGGATGCGGTCCAAGCCGACCACCACAGCGTTATCTAACGAACCTCCGCGCGCTAAGCCTTGTTTTTTGAGCGCTTCAACCTCATAGTCAAAGCAAAATGTACGGGCCGGCGCGATCTCGGAGCGATAGGTGTCTTGTTGAAGCGTGTAATTGATGGTTTGTTGATTTATTAAGGGATGCGGGTAGTTAATCTCGACGCTTAAAATCAGTTCATCCGCCGGCTCAATACGGATCAGGCTCTCATTTTGCCGGTATTCGAACGGCTCGGAAGGTTTAAAAAAGCGACGCGAAACGTTTTGATCAACCGAACCCACCTGCACAAGAGAGTCATAAAACACTTGGCTTGACCCATCCACGATCGGGGGTTCATTGGCCGTCATTTCGATGACGGCGTTGTCGATGCCTAAGGCGTAAAGCGCCGAGAGCATGTGTTCAATCGTGTGGACGCGCATGCGGTCGTTTCCAACGGTCGTACCGCGAATCACACCAATGACGTTTGTGTACAGCGCTTGAATGGATGGTTTTCCTGGTAAGTCCGAACGTACCAAGGTGATGCCGGTGTTAACTTCGGCCGGCTTAAAAATGGCATGACAAATATTACCCGTGTGCAGGCCGACGCCTTTTACGTCAACGTCACGCGTGATGGTTCGTTGGTTAGTCATGTTTCTTGGCCTCTTTTTTAAATTGTTTGAACGCTTCGAAGATCTCCGGCAGGCGGCCGTACAACGCGAGCAGCTTCATGGTTTCGCGGTGCGGCCTGGCAGGGGACCCGAAAAGCACTTGACCTTTTTCGACGTTGTTCATGATGCCGGATTGCGCGGCGATCACAACCCCGTCTTCGATCGTGACATGGCCGACGATCCCCACTTGTCCACCAATCACGACGTTTTGACCGATTTGCGTGGAACCGGCGATGCCGACTTGGGCAACAATGAGGCAATTTTTTCCAATACGAACGTTGTGAGCAATGTGCACTAAATTATCGATTTTTGTCCCTGCCCCAATTCGCGTTTCACCCGTCGTGGCCCGGTCAATCGTGCAGTTGGCGCCGATTTCTACGTCGTCTTCAATGACCACACGTCCAATTTGTGGAATCTTGTGGTGCTTGCCGTCTTGTGTGGCAAACCCGTATCCATCCGCGCCCAAGACGGCGCCGGCTTGAATAATCACGCGGTCGCCAATTTGTGTGTCTTCCCTAAGCACAACGTTGGGATAAAGCAAGCAGTTTTCCCCCAGACGCACGTTATGGCCGATATAGCAGCCGGGGTAAATGTGAGTGCCTTTGCCAACGACGGCACTGGGGTCAACGTGCGCTTTGGGGTGGACGCCGTTAGGGTGAAGCGGGCGGGCGTTTTGAATCAAGCCCAACACTTGCGCAAACGCCCACTGTGGGTTGGCCACGCGAATCCATGTCTTCCCGCTCGGGAGATTAAGCCCGTTGGTGTTTTCTGGAATAAGAACCGCGGAGGCGCGTGTGGCAGCTAGCTGTTCGGCGTACTTTGGGTTGTGAAAAAAAGAAACTTCCGTTGCTCCCGCATCTAAGAGCCCCGCTGCGCCGGTGACGCTGAAGGAAGCATTTCCCTCAATTTTTCCCTTTACAGCCTGGGCAATATCGTGAACTTTTAGATCCATACGATTAAAGAGGCGTAATAGCCTGGAGGCGTGCGATGAGGCGGTCGCTTAAATCCACGCTGTCCTCGCCATAGAGCACGTAAGCTTTATCCAATACGACCGTAAGGCCTTCATCGCGGGCTAACTCCTGAAGAATCGCGTATATCTTAGCCATCACGCCGTAGGTTTTTTCGGCCTGCAGTTGTTTCATGTCCGCTACGGCATTTCCACGGAACAACCGGAATGAGGTCATGTACCTTTCCAAGAGGCGCTGATGCTCGGCAATTCGCAACTCCATTTGGCCCATCGCATCGGCGGTCAACGTTTTAGGCTCGGTTGTAGAGGAAAGCTGATCCAGAAGTGGAAAGCGCTTCGCCGGGCCCGATTGAACCCCGGGCAAAGATCCGGCTTTCGTCATGGCCTCTCCGGGGGAATGTCCGGGCAACCCGGCCAAAGGATCTTCCATCGGATACGCCTCAGCGGCGATGGTCGCCGTACTCTTTTTGGGTTCATCCACTAGAGCGGGCTTAACCGGCTCGGGTTCTGGGACGGCATTGACCGGTACCACAACAGCCTGCCCGGTTTTGGCTTTCTCCAAGGCCGCCCGATCCGCTTCGATTTGACCTTTGATCGTGTTTATTTCAGCCTGGCGTTTCGCCAGATCGCGGCGACGTTTTTCGATTTCTCTTAGCAAATCGCCTTCGGCAAAAGATTTTTCGGGGTAAGTGTCAAACACTTTCTGCAGATCCACGAACCCAATGCGCACCGGAGTTAGGGTGTCGAGCGGAATTTCGATGGCGCTTAAATAAATAGGAAGTAACAGCATTCCTAGGATCGTTATCCTCCGCGGTGGTACGCGGGGAACCTTGCCGGCTGGCAGGCACGTCCGCGGCTGGACCGCTGAGGGGGGCATTCGGGAGTGACGGTCTTTTGTAGTTTTAATCATTTAGAAAAGGCTCCCGATCGTGAAGTAGAACTGGCTTGGATCTTCGTCTCGAGCCCGGTTCAAAGCATACCCCCAGTCAAGCCGCAGCGGAAAGACCGGCGTTTTGAATCGAATCCCGAAACCAACGCCCTGTTTAAGGCCTCGCTGGGGCCCCACTTCATAGGTCACGTCGCGAATTTTATTCCACGAGCCGCCAATGTCGTAAAACAACACGCCCTGAAGCAGCGTTTTGCCGTTTTCATCTGGGGCGATTGGAAATTTATACTCAATATTATACACGTTCATGATTTCGCCGCCGTCGCGTTCTCCGACGAAGCCCAGCTCGTAGCCGCGTACGGTATCCGCGCCGCCGACGCGGAATAATTCGTCGATGATGTCGGTTCGCCCGGCTCGACCGCCCCAGGGTTTAACCATGGCCCATTGACCATGAATTGAGAGAACAAACTTCCAGAACGTCGGGATATGCAGGCTATGGTCGATAACCGGTTTATAGAAATGGATGGCGTTGGCCGGGAAAAGACCGCCGCCAGTCAGCGCCAAGGATGTCCGTTGGCCGCGTGTAGGGTCGAATTGGTTGTCTCGCGTGTCGCGAATAAACTGGGTGGTTAAATTCGAATTGATTTTCGTGATCTGGTTGCAAAGCGGATCGTTGGTACATGCAGTCCCCAACACCGCTTCACGGATGGCGGGGTCGCTCACCACATCAAAACGAAGCCGGTTGGCGTAGGAATAGGTAAACAGCAAGCTGTAAATGTCCGAGAAGCGCGGGCCAACCGTCAGGCTTCCGCCGCGATCCCGCGTCTTGTACGCATCGGTCACCGTTCCTAACTGCAAGCGGCGCGTGATATTAAAAAGTTCGGTGCCGAATGTGATGGGTTTCCCAAGAAACCAGGGTTCCGTCCAGCCCACGCTGAAGCTGTTTCGGCGTTTGCCAAATTCCCACATGAGGTTTAATCGTTGGCCTCGGCCTAAGAAGTTAATGTGCTGAATTTGGGCCGTGCCGATTAAACCGTCTACGGATGAATATCCCGCACCGGCGGAGAGAATTCCGGGCTTGCCTTCCGTCACGCTGAAGATAACGTCTGCTTTATTAGGCGCATCCGGCTGCTGGACGTCCACGTCGACGTTGTCCAAGAAGCCCAAATTGTAGAGACGCTCTACGCTTTTACGCGCCGCCACCGAGCTAAAGGGTTCGCCTTCTTTTAGTTTGATCTCCCGCCGAATTACAAAATCTTTCGTGGCTACGTTGCCTTCCACGCCGATCCGGTTGACATAGACGACTTCGCCTTCGCGAATGTGGTAATCAATATCGACCACGCCGCTCGAAACAAAGACCTGCTGCTTGTAATCCGGCGTGATTTGGACTCGGATATAACCCAGTTCTCCGTACGTGTCGGAGAGCTTGGCCATCGTGGCATCCATCTTTTTTTGGGTGTAGAGGTCGGAGGGTTTGTACTGGACGGCGTTGAGCAGCCTGTCGCTTTGAAAGATGGCATTACCCGAGAAGGTGGATTGTCCAAAGGAAAACTTGACCCCTTCTTCCAGCGGTACGGTGAGCGTGAGCTTGGTTTTTTCCTCGTTAAACTCCTGCTTGACCTCGCTCACTTTTATGTTCATAAACCCATGGTCTTTGTAATAACGGGTGATTTCTTCGATATCTTTGGTGAGCGTCTCCTGCTTAAAGACTTTCTTCTTTTTCATCTTCATCCGTTTGCGGATCTTCTTTTCCGGAAAGGCTTGCGCCCCTTCCATCACGACGCGGTCAATCAAGACGCGTGTTCCCTCCGTGATGAAATAGGTCAGTGTGACTTTATGCAGCGCAGGGTCTGCGGTGGTAAAAGCCTCCACCTGGATGGCGGCGAAACCTTCGTCTTTATAGAGGGTCAGGAGTTTATCGACATCTAAATTCATTTTAAGTTTGTCGAGAGGGTCGCCCTCTTTAAGAGCGATGGTGTCGGAAAGTTTTCCTCGCGAGAGTTTTTTATTGCCCTTGAACTCAATTTTTTTGATCAGCTGCTTTTCGACAACTTGGAACGTAACCACGACGCCTTCCTTCTTTTCGGTCACGACCAGCGTTACATCGTCGAAATTTCCCAGCCCATAAATGGCTTGAACGTCCTTGCGGAGTTTGTCCGCGTCGTAGGCGTCGTTGCGGCGAGTCTTCACTTGCGCCAGAATGACGCGTTCTTTAACGTTGATGTTGCCTTCGACGTTAAGGAGAGCGACTTTGGCGCCAGAGGTGATGGGCTTTTCTCGCACCGTGGTCTCGCTGGAGGGCACCGTGGCTGTGGAAATGGGCAAGGCGCCCAAGTCAGGGTCAAAGGAAACACTCTCTTTATCGAGCGCTGCGGGTTTCGGATCAGCCGAAAAGCAGGTGGTGCTCAATAATAGAGAACAACTTACAACGACAAAAAATGGCGATTTATAACGCAAGAAAACCCCTGAAAGTGGTTGATTTTATTGGCCGATTGTAACAAAAACCGCGTTACGGGGTTGTCGAGGATTTGGGCTTTTTTTTATGAAACCCCGTCCAGGGGAAACGCCACTGTTTTTCAATGGTGGTCTTGCGGTCAGGGACGAAGTTGGGGTTGTTGGCGTTTGGGAGTTCGTAGGAGCCTTTCAAATAAAACCCGCGGAACAGCCGATAGGAGAGTTGAAGGTCGTTAATGAGATCGAGACGGTTCTGAAGCTGCGCATCCGTACCGGGGACAAAACGGACTCCATACCCTAATGAAAAGCGATTGTTCAGCATGGTTTCTATGGTGTATTTGGAATTGGCCAACAAATTGATTCCTGTATTTTGTTGCGGGTCTTTGTTGGGTAAAGGGGATTCCGACGTACCAGACGTCGGAAGGGCCGAGGTATTGGGATCGATAACCCGTTCAGAACGGATGTTAAGCCCTATGGGACGCAATATTTTTCGGGCGAGGGGCGTGGTTAAACTGGCATCAATGGCGCGAACCATTTGTTGCTGGTAAAGTTGAGTTCGTTCTTGAGGGGTCAGTTTTTCCACATCAAGGTTCCCCACGCGAGCGAGCAGTTTTTCTTGGCTTAAATTAGGGTTAGACAGCGATGTTAGGCGCGGCTTTATGGCGGATAATGGAGCATAGTCCACGGTCAGGGTGATGGTGTCGTTTGGGTCGACCAAACTTCCTTGAGTGTCTATGCTTTGCTGCACGTGCGAATCAGCCGTACCTCGCAAATAAGCGACATTTGAAACCGTCCCATTCTCACTTTGTGTGGATCGCAAATCCAGGTGCGCCTGGCGAATATCAAACTGTATGCCTAAATAATTGACGCGGCCTTCCGTGACGTCCAACGAGCCGTCTGATCGTAAATGGTCGTTGGGCCCGCGTAAACGAATGTTGCCCAGCACGCTGGCGGCCAGGTAGTCGTTTTCAAACCAAGCATTGTCCTGAAAGCGTAGATCCACATCCCACTGAACGCGGTTAAACCATTCGAGCACGGCGGGGTTTGATTCTCCTCGCTTGGAGGGTGGGAACGTGAAATGGCCTTTCGTGACGGTGGCCTGAGCTTTAAATTGGGGCGATTCTGCAGGACCTTTAAAGGTGACTTGGCCACGAACGTTGCCGTACGAATTGGAGGTCAAAAAATGCAGGCGTTTCGAAAGCGGGCTTTCGGAAATCGCCAACTCCGGCACTTGAATTTCAACGCCGTTCGGGGAAATATCTCCTGAGAGGTCGTAGGACGATGGCAAAAACCCGGCGAAGCCTATGCGTCCTGATACGCGAACTTCTCCTCCGCCCGAGGTGCCGCGGAGTTCATGGAGAACGAGTTCGGTTCCTTTGAAATCCGCCGTGAGTTGAATGTTGTCTAGTTTGCGGAAATAGTGCGTGTTAGACATCGACCCGTTCTTCACTTTGACTTGGCCGCGCAACTGAGGAGCCGCCGAGTTTCCCGTGATTTGCAAAATACCTTCTACCGGCCCGCGCGCATCGCGAATACTTGGAACAATCGACTGCACCAGTCCTAGATTGCTGTCTTCAAGTCGTGCCGTAAAATCGATGTTAGAGTCCGTGCGCGCCCTGGCTGGAACCATCGGTTGGCTTTGAAGCGGAAAACCGCCCGATCCCATCAGGGTGTAGCGCCCTGGAACGCTTAACAGCAGTTTCTGCAAAGACAAACGATTGTTTCGCCATATAAATTGAGCGGACCCGGTGTCGAAACTCAGGCCTAGTGCGCGTCCGTTTTGAACGTCCAAGGTTCCTTCCGCATGCGGATGCTTCAAATCGCCAGAGCCCCGAATGGAGGCGTTGGCGACGCCGCTTAACGGGTAGGGGAACTCGGCCAATCCCGCCAGCACACCCAAGTCGATTTTTTGGCCGGCCATATTGAAATCCCATTTATCCGGCCCCAAATCACCGTCTAAAATTAAGCCCTGGCCTTGCTTTCCGGCAATACGGAATTGGTCAAAGTGAAGCTGCGGAATTTGACGAAAATCAACGGAGCCGGACATGAGCGTTGATCCCTTTTCCGGTGGAATGAAGCGAAGGATTCGGTCGTAGTAATCGGCCCGGATTTCGCCCTCCTGCAGTTCATAATCATTGATAAAAAGCGAGCGCGTTCGAGCAAGGCCTTGAATCGCAAAACCGGCTTCTTTGGCTTCCCAGGTGCCGTCTAAATCTAAACCGCCAAAAAGCCGGGCAAGGCCGATTTGGAGGTTGCGAATTTCCATTCGCATGCTCAGGCGCGATTGCCCGCTGGGCGCAAACTCCACGAAGCTCCCGTTTTGAAATCGGATGGTTTCCTCTTCCGTGCGCACCTGGGCTTCCGCTAATCGAAGCTCCCATATTCGCGATCCGTTGGGCCCGAGCTTAGCGGCCGGAACGGTCATGTCCATCGAAAAATCGTGAATACGAATCGGCCTGTCTTTCCCCCCGTAACTTACCGCACCGCCTTCTAAGTGGCCGGTGTACTGGAGTTCCTTCAAAGGCCCGCTTACAGTCAACGTGCCTTGAGTGGTTCCTTCAAGTGGCTTGGGAAGTCGCAGAATTTTGCCTATAGGCTCCAACGATAATTTAGAAAGCGACGCGGACCCGAAAAGCGCTTGTTTCTGCTTCTGGTAGCCGCCCGTGAAGCGCAGCGTCCCCCCAAAAGCGGAGGCCTCTATGACCACTCGAGGTTCTTCTAAAGAGCCTGAAAGGTCGGCTACTCCGCTTATCACGGGTCCTTGCACCGAAAACCACTCCGAAAGTGACAAACGAGTGGCGCGAACCTGCCCTTGAAGCTGTAGTTGGCCCTCGGCGTTTTTTTGAATTCGCCCTTCAGAAAACAATTCTTTTCCCCAACGCGCGTTGGTCCATTGTAGGCCGCCCTTCTCCCACTGCGCATAGGCGTCAAAAGGGGCGGTTTTCCGGTTTTTAAGCCATATCGTGGGCGCTTGAATGTGTAGGGTTCCGGGTTTTCCGGCTTGAGGCAGCGTTCCTTTAAGCGTCAGCGGAATTTCCCATGCGTTGCGCCCTTTGACGGCGGACACCGTCCCTTGGAGAGCAAACGACTTGTCAGGAAATTCCCCAGTGACATCCGCCTTGAGCCATGGAGTGTCCAACTGCAAACGTTGGTTTTGCAAAACCCAGGAAGCAAACAGGGAATTGTCCGAAGATTGTAAGCTGCCTTTAAAAATGGGTTTTTCTATCGTCCCGCTCCACTGCATTTTTATGGCGGTTGGCGAGGGGATTTTAGTCGGAAACCACCGTTTAATGAGCGGCATATCATCCGGTAAATACAGGTTTTGACCGCGAAGAGAACCCGTCATCGCGCCGCTTATTCCTTGGCGGCTGTACTGCCCGGACCACAGTCCGCCGCTAGGAAGCCGCATTTCTACAGAAGTTAGACGAAAATCACCCGCACGATGCGTGCCTTGAAGGAAGAAATGAAAGCGCGGATCCCCGGCGGTCGCTTGGGCATGAAACTGGCCGGGGGTCATGTTGAAATCACCCTGAATATTTCCCGCCGACGTGTCCTCTAGAATTAAATCCTTGACCCAAAAAGATCCCAGTCCGATTCGATGGGTTTTTGGCCCCTTCCAGGTGCCCGATGCATTGAGACGTCCTTTGATGCCGGGCAGACGCACCCATTCGCTTAAACGTTGGACAGAAAGGTCTTCTAAGGTAACGCGCAAATCGCTCGCTTTTTCAGACCATGTTCCTTGCCAGCGGAAATGGCCCATACCCCAATGAAGAGCGTTTTTTTCGTCAAAATGCCACGTTTCGTTTTGGTGACGGGCGTGCACGGTGGCGGTGACCGTGGGGCCCGTCGCCGAAAGATCCATCTTTAGGGGTGTTTCAAATGGCCGCATTTCGCCTTTTAGTTTGAGTGTTTCGGCTCCGATGCGAAGGGTCATGCCGCTTAGTTCTAAATGCCTGTCCTTAAAATGCAAACGGCCAGCCAGAGTGGCCAGGGGCTTGCCTCTTGTGAGCCACTGGGCATCGTTAAAAGTGATATGGCTATCTCGCAAAATGTGCCCCCATTGAACATCAGACGTGATAGCCCCTCGTCCACCGGCTTGCATTTCGAAGGTGGCACGTCCAGACCATGAGGCGGCGTCCATGTTTTTCCAGTTTGAAATCCACGGTTTGGCGAGGTGAAGGGTTTCACCGATGGCGGCGTCGCGTAGAACGAGCCGTGCGTTCCAGCGTTTCCCGAGTTTACCGTAGTCGAGGCGGATCATTTCAGCCGACGTCGGTTTTCCCTTGAGAGCAAAATCGATCTTGGGGCCACGAATTTTGTAAATCCCCGCCATTTGGGCGATCTCTAGCGGAGCGCTGCTGCGGGTGACGTCCGTCCAGCGAACCGATCCATTTTCCCAAGTAACGGAGAAAAAGAGCGGCCCGCTTAAAAATGAGGAGGACTTGTGTTCAAGACGAGGCAACGTTTGAAACAGCGCAGGGCTTAACGAAACCCACGGGTCTTGCAAATGAATGACTCCTAATGCATCAGCAAGATTTCGGCGCACCATGGCGCGAGGTAAATCAAGCCAGCTTATTTTTAGAGATAGGCGCGGCGCTTGGAACACGAGCTCCGGGGGCGTCGTGGGCTTCCATAGCCTGACGTTCTCAACATCGATCCGGTAAAGGTAGGCGAGGCGGATGCGGCTTAATTCCAGTTTGAGTTTAAGCGATTCTGCGACTTTGTCTTCCAACGCCTTTTTGAGGCGCGGTTCCCAGCGGATGGAATAATTCTGCGCGGCCCACAGAGTAAACCCCACGGACACAAACAGAAAAATCAAGATGTAGGAGAGGCGCTTCATCGCCTCAAGACGCGTCCCGCGTTAATGCTTGACGGTTTTCGGCGCAGGCTGCGTGCCGAACGTCAGTTTCTTCTCATCGGCATCGTAGTCGATGTGAATCGTAGACGGCGCGGTGAAGCGCTTGGCCAGAATTTCACTGGCCATCGTGTCTTCGATCAGACGCTGAATCGTGCGCTGTAGCGGCCGCGCGCCATAGTGAGGGTCGAACCCCTTTTCGAGCAGGTGGTCCTTGCCGGCGTCGCTTAAGTGGATCGTAAAGCCCTGTGCCTGCAGCTTCGATTTGACGCGGGTCAGCATGAGTTCCAAAATTTTCTTCATGTCTTCTTTGGTCAAGGCATGGAAGAAAATCACATCATCAATGCGGTTTAAGAATTCCGGGTTGAAGGCTTTTTTGACTTCTTCCATGACCGTTTCTTTCATGGATTGGTAGTCGCGCTTCACATCTTCTTCCACTAAGAACCCAAGCGACTTGCCTTTGGAGATCAACCGAGCGCCAACGTTAGAGGTCATGATGATGACCGTGTTTTTGAAGTTGACCTTATGGCCCAGGTTATCGGTCAGTTGGCCGTCGTCTAAGACCTGAAGCAGAATGTTAAACACATCCGGATGAGCTTTTTCAATTTCGTCGAGCAACACGACGGAATAGGGTTTCCTTCTCACAGCTTCCGTCAGTTGGCCGCCTTCTTCGTAACCCACATATCCCGGAGGGGCGCCGATCAAGCGCGAAACCGAAAATTTCTCCATGTATTCCGACATGTCGATGCGGATCATGGCATCTTCTTCACCAAAGAGAATTTCGGAAACGGCGCGCGCCAGTTCTGTTTTCCCCACACCGGTTGGTCCTAAGAAGATAAAAGAGCCAATCGGCTTTTTGGGATCTTTCAAGCCCGTGCGTGAGCGGCGAATGGCTTGAGAAAGCGATTTTATCGCCTCCTCTTGTCCAACCACCCGCTTGTGAAGGTCGTCTTCCAAATGAATCAAACGCTCAGATTCTTTTTCGGTTAAGCGCTGCGTGGGGATGCCCGTCCATTTGGACACAATGGCGGCAATGTCTTCGGCGGTGACAGTGGGTTGAGTGGTTTCACGCTTTTCTTTCCACTTTTTCTTTTGGTCATCCAGGCTTTTACGCAATTCTTTTTCCTTGTCTCGCAGTCGAGCGGCCTTTTCGTATTCCTGCGAAGCAATGGCGGTGTCTTTATCTTTGGAAACTTGTGTGATTTCCGTTTCTTTGTCTTTTAGGTTTTGAGGCAGCACGGCTGTTTGAAGACGCGAACGGCTGCCGGCTTCATCAATCAAATCGATGGCTTTATCCGGGAGAAAGCGATCCGCGATGTAGCGGTCGGCCAGTTCCGCTGCGGCTTGCAGCGCGTCATCCGAAAACTTCACCTTGTGGTGCGCTTCATATTTTTCGCGAAGTCCGGTCAAAATTTTGACCGAGTCTTCAATCGAAGGCGGGTCCACTGTGATCGGCTGGAAGCGACGTTCAAGCGCCGCATCGTGTTCGATGTATTTGCGGTATTCATCGTAAGTTGTGGCTCCGATGCATTGGAGTTCGCCGCGTGCCAAGGCCGGCTTTAAGATGTTCGAGGCATCGATGGCCCCTTCCGCGGCGCCCGCGCCAATGACCGTATGCAGTTCATCAATGAAGAGGATGATGCTGTTTTTCGCGCGTCTGATTTCTTCAATGATGTTTTTAAGCCGCTGTTCAAATTCGCCGCGGTATTTAGTCCCCGCCACAACGGCCGCCAAATCAAGCGTCATGACGCGCTTGTTGACCAGGATTTCTGGAATATCCGATCCGGAAATTTTCTGAGCGAGCCCTTCCACAATGGCTGTTTTGCCAACACCGGGGTCTCCGATGAGGACGGGGTTGTTCTTGGTTCGGCGCGACAGAATTTGAATCAAACGTTCAATTTCATCGGCTCGGCCGATGACGGGGTCTAACTTTCCTTCCTTGGCTTGCGCCGTGAGGTCTCGCCCAAACTCATCCAAGGTCGGGGTTTTGGATTTACTGCCGGAAGGCCGAGCGGCGGGAGCGGCCGGTGTTTGGGGGCCGGGCTGGCCTTCTCCCAGCAAGCTGATCACTTCCTCACGGACAATGTCTAAACGGACGCCCAGGTTTTCCAATACCTGCGCGGCGACCCCTTCTTCTTCACGAATTAACCCAAGAAGCAAATGTTCGGTGCCAACGTGGCTGTGTCCCATGTTTTGGGCCTCCTCCACGGCCAGCTCCAAAACCTTCTTGGCACGCGGGGTGAAAGGAATTTCACCCAAAAGCATCACATTGTCGCCCGTGCCCACGATTTTTTCGATTTCGGCGCGTACGCGGCGCAAATCGACGCCTAGATTGGACAATACTTGGGCGGCCACGCCTTCCCCTAAAGCGATAAGACCCAGCAGGATGTGCTCCGTTCCCACGTAATCGTGGTTGAGGCGTTTTGCCTCTTCTTGAGCGATCAAGATGACGCGTTGGGCGCGTTCAGTAAATCGATTCGACATATGAGCTCCTTACGAGTCCGAAGTTAGTTTCTGACGGATCAGTTCGGCGCGAAAACGGTCCCTTTCTGCGGCTTTAAGCGGCCCCTCATTGGCCAATTGTAGGTGCGCGGGCTGACACATTAATATCAAATGATTTAAAACGGCCGGCTGGACCGGAAGATTCAGGCCAAGGTGAAGTCCCAACCGCACGCGGGACAATAAAAACATGGCCTCATCGTAACTGATGAGCCGCGCGCTCCGCAAGATTCCCCATGCACGAAACACCGCGTCTTCTGTAGCCATCCTGTTGGGACCCTCCATCTGAACTTCTCGCGCTTGCCGCTCATAATGAAGCAGCGAATCGACTACCCGTGCAACGCTTTCGATGAATTCTGGTTCCGTACGTCCCAGAGTGGCCGTATTCGAAATTTGAAATAAATCTCCCATGGCGTGCGAACGTTCCCCGTAAAGCCCGCGTGCCGTAACACCCATTGAACCTAAACCTTCAATTAAGCGCTGAATGTCGCCATTCATCACAAGAGCTGGCAAATGAAGCAGGCAAGAGGCTCTAAGCCCCGTGCCGGCATTGGTGGGGCAGCGAGTACAGTAGCCCCACTCGGCGTCATAAGCATAGGGCAACGTGGTGCCAAGCTCCGTATCGGTTTGATCGGCACGACGCCAAGCTTGCATCAGTGAAAGACCCGCGCTGAAACTTTGCAGTCGCAAATGGTCTTCTTCGTTGATCATTAAGGTCATTTCTTGGCCCTGGCTTAGCACAATGCCGCGTTCGTGGTCGTCATAGGCCATCTCGGGAGATATCAAATGGCGCTCCATTAAAAACTCTCGCTCCATCTTCTTGATATCGGCTAAATTTAAGAAATGGCTTTTGCGTAAAGAGGGCGCTTGCTGGGCAGCCTCCGAGACTTTTTCCAAGATGGATTTTTGCCCCTCCCGGCCAAGGCGAGAAGGGAATGGAAGATCGGCCAAATTGCGTGCCAAGCGTATGCGCGAGGACAACACCACGTCTTGGGAGGGACCCGTGCCATCGAGCCAAACGTGTTTTTCAGAGGCGATCATTTTCCAATTCATCGACTTCCTCGTGGGGTGCGGGTGATGCGCTGTTCGAGTTCATGAATTTGATCTCGCAGCGCCGCCGCACGCTCATAGGCTTCGTTTTGAACCGCACTACGCAAGTCGAGCTTAAGCTGCGCCAATTCTTGAATCGGTTCCGCCAGGCGCACAGTGACGCGGCTTGTTTTTCCAACGTGTTGGGTGTTGCCATGAATTCGTTTTAACAAAGGGCCCAGGAGTGGCGAAAAAACGGCGTAGCAGCGGCTGCAGCCTAATTGGCTGGTTTGTTTGAATTCCGCGTAGGACAACCCGCAGACGGGGCAACGCGTCCCTAAGAGAGAGGGACCAACGGTCGAATTTTTAGCGAGCCCGGACAGCATTTCACCTAAAGAGAAAATGGATTTTCCAAAAGGAAACACCATGCCTTTCTTTTTGGCGCAAGTTTCACACAAATGCATCTTCAAGGTTTGGTCGTGGACCATTCCTTTAAAGTAGATCGTGGCATTATGTTTACCGCATAAATTGCAGATCATTTTTTACCTATATTGGGACACCGGAATTCTTTGTCAGTTCCCGGAATTCTTTTATCAGCTCCAGTGTCAGTTTGCCAGGCTTTCCGCTGCCAATGGTTCGCCCATCCACTTCTGAGACAGGTACCACCTCTGCCGCAGTTCCGGTTAGGAAAACTTCGTCGGCGACATAGACGTGATAGGGCGTAAAGACTTCCTCCCGTACCGGAAGTTTCATTTTTCGTCGAGCGATATCGATGACGGCATTGCGCGTGATGCCTTCCAATGCTCCCACCCAGATGGGCGGGGTGAGCAACTGGCCGCTTTTAATGATGAAAATATTATCCCCCGTGCATTCCGCCACATAACCTTGGGCATTTAGCATGATCGCCTCCGGCGCGTTTTGCCGCACCGCTTCGACTTTAGCCAAGATGTTGTTAAGGTAGTTAAGCGATTTGATGGAGGGGTTCAAGGCATCCGGAATATTTCGCCGGGTGGCGGCGGTTATTAAATGGAGGCCTTTGTCATAGAACTCTTGAGGATAAAGCGCGATTTTGTCTGTGATAATAAAAATCGTGGGTTTTGGGCATTTTCGCGGGTCGAGGCCTAAATCCCCTACCCCCCGTGTGACGACCAGTCGAATGTAGGCGTCCTGCAATTTATTGGCGCGAAGCGTTTGAAGCACTGCTTCTTCCATTTGTTTAGGAGTCAGAGGGATAGTCAAAAGAATCGCGCGTGCGGAACTATAGAGGCGTTCCAAATGTTCTTTAAGCCGAAAGACCCGCCCACTGTAGGCACGGATGCCCTCAAATACGCCGTCTCCATATAAAAGCCCGTGGTCAAACACGGAGACAACCGCCTGTTCTTTTTCGACCAGTGCATCATTGAGATAAATTTTCATAAGCCTTCCTATCGGGAAGTATCCACGCGGCCGTCTCGTAAATGTATTACGCGGTCGGCGCGTTTGGCGATGTCTTCTTGGTGTGTGACGATCATAAGCGAAGCCGCGCGGCGGCGGGATTCGCTCCAAAGAAGGTCCAGCACCTTGCCGCCTGTTTCTTTGTCGAGATTGCCGGTCGGTTCATCGGCCAGCAAGATGGCCGGTTCATTCATTAAGGCCCGAGCAAGTGCGGCTCGCTGCTGCTCGCCGCCGGAGAGAGTGGCAGGTTTTTGGCGGGATTGCGGGCTAAGCGACACGCTTTCTAAGAGTTGCCGAGCGCGCGTTTGTGATCCTAAACTGGCGGCGCCACGAATGCGCGCCGGGAGCAAAACGTTTTCTTCCACGGACAATTCTGGCAGCAGGTGATGGAATTGGAAAAGAAAGCCTAACGTGCTGTTTCGAAGGCCGGCTTTTTGCCTGAGGTCTAGTGACAATGTGTTTTTCCCTGTAATCCAAAGACTCCCGTCGGTGGGGCGTTCCATTAAGCCTAGAATATGCAGCAGCGTAGATTTTCCGGCCCCCGAAGGCCCCATCACCGCCACAATCTCCCCTTTGCCCAGCGAGACATGAATTCCATGCAAAATTTCAACCTCTCCTTTTCCTTGAGGAAAGCGTTTCACCAGATTTTTGGCTTCGAGTACGAGGTCACCCATGGCGAATCGCCTGAACCGGATCCATTTGCCGGGCTTTCCGAGCGGGGTATAGAACTGATGCGAGAACGAGTCCGAAGGCGCTCCACGCCACACTGCTCAACATCGACCAGGTCAGTCGCACCGGCAAACGGTCAATGTAATAGACGTCTGCCGGCAGCTGAATGATCGGGTAATGTTTAAGAAATAGGCTCAGTCCCACCCCTAAGATGAGCCCAAGCCCTACCCCGCTGCCCCCCAGCATCAAGCCATTTATAAGGAAGACGCGTCCAATTTGATTCGGGGACGCTCCTAAGGCCTGTAAAATACCGATTTCACGGGCTTTTTCGATGGTTAAGAGCAGAAGGTTCGAAATAATCGTAAAGCTCGAGACCAAAATAATGAGAGTCAAAATGATGAACATGACCGTCCGTTCCAGTTTCATGGCAGAAAAAAGCGGACGGTTAAGATCCTGCCAAGAACGCGTCCAAAAGCTCAAGCCTAGCCTTTCATTCAGCTGTTCTGTTATTGATAAGGTCTGGTCCACATCCTGGACTCGCACTCCAATCCCCGTAACGCGCGTGCCGATGCCCATCAAGTCTTGTGCGGCAGGAAGGGCCAGGTAAGCCAAGTTCGCATCGTATTCGTACATCCCGGAGCGAAAAATCCCCACTACGTTGAAGCGCCGGGTACGGGGCGGTTGTCCCAAGGTGGGTCCCTCACGCTCGGGAGCAACCAACGTAACCGAATCCCCCATCCGCGCGCCGACGGCTTTTGAAAGCTCGTACCCTAAGACCACGCCCTTTTTATCCAAATGACTCCAGTGACCTTCCGAAAGAATCGCCTCCAATCGGGTCACTTCTCGTTCCCGGCTTGGGACCACACCCCGCAAAATAATGCCGGTGACTTTGGCATCCGCTTGAAGCAGCGCTTGCCCGGATACATAAGGAGCGGCCGCCGTAATACCGGGCAGGGTTTCGATGCTTTCCAAAAGCGCGGGTTCCGGCCGTAAAGGCGCGCCCATGGGGCTTAACACCATAATGTGCGGCTGCGTGCCCAGTATTTTTTCCTGGATGTCTTTGCGAAAACCGTCCATGACCGCCAGTGTCACCAAAAGGGACGCAACTCCCAGCGCCGTGCCCACGACAGCAATAGCGGTCGTGATGAGGCGAAAAATTCCGAAGCGCTGGCCGAAGAGGAATTTACGGGCGAGAAAAAATTCGAAAGTCATCAACTTTCAGGTTTTAGCAACGGGAAAAGGATTACTTCTCGGATGGACGTTTGGCCAAGGATGAGCATGGTCAGGCGGTCGATTCCAATCCCTAGTCCTCCCGCCGGAGGCATGCCGTGTTCCAAGGCCACGAGGAGCGATTCGTCTGCGATTTCAGCTTCTTCGTCGCCTTTGTTCTTGGCCGCGGCTTGCTTTTCCAAACGCTGGCGTTGGTCCACCGGGTCGTTTAGTTCAGAATAAGCGTTGGCCACTTCATCATGGGCAATAAAGAGTTCAAACCGTTCCACGAGGCCGGGTTTGGAACGATGTTTTTTGGCAAGCGGTGAAATTTCAACTGGGTAATCGAGTACAAACGTCGGCTGCCATAAATGCGGCTTAACTTTGATATCGAAGAGGCGATCAAACACCTTGTGGTCTGGGATGGATTCATCAAAACTCAAGTGCAAGGCGCGAGCAGTTTCACGCAGTTTCCCCTCTTGCCAGGCCCGCACCACATCCACGCCTGCGTGCTCAATAAAAAGGTCGGTCATTGATGCGCGCACAAAGGGCGGCTTAAGGCTCACGGGTTTGCCGTGCAGTGTGACGTCAAGAGAGCCATTGCAGTCCATAGCGCCTTGACTGATGATTTGCTCCGTGAGTTTCATCATGTCGTTGTAATCGGCGTAGGCCTGGTACGCTTCCAATAACGTAAATTCCGGGTTGTGCATCGTGTCGACGCCTTCGTTGCGGAAAACGCGGCCGATTTCAAAGACCCGTGACAGTCCGCCCACCAAAAGACGCTTCAAATGAATTTCGAGGGCAATGCGTAAAAACAAATTGGATTCAAGCGCGTTGTGGTACGTTTTAAACGGTCGTGCGGCCGCGCCGCCCGCTTGGGTTTGAAGGAGCGGCGTTTCCACTTCTAAGAACCCTTGGCCTTCAAGGGTTTTTCGAATCGAATGCATGAGCGTGCTGCGCTTCATGAAAAGCTTTTGGATGTCTGGATTCGAAACCAAATCCATTTCCCGTTCGCGGTAGCGCACTTCGACATCTTTAAGCCCGTGATATTTCTCCGGCAAAGGCCGAAGCGATTTGGCGAGAAGGGTCAACTTCGAGACTTTGACGGAAAGCTCGTTGGTTCGGGTGCGAAACATCGTGCCCTCTACACCAATAAAATCCCCCAGATCCGAATCTTTCTGGAATAACAAATAGGCTTCGTCGCCTACGACCTCTTTTTTCACATAGATCTGAATTCGCTGCGGTCCATCCGAGATCGTGGCAAAACAAGACTTCCCCATATCACGCATCGTCATCACCCGTCCAGCCGTGCGAACAACTTGGTCCGACCCGTGTTCAGGCAGCGCACCGCTGAATTCTTGGACAAGCGCGCCTACGGCGTGCGTGCGGTCGAACGAATAAGGATAGGGTTCAATGCCGCGCGCTTGGATGCGCGCGAGCGTGCCGCGGCGTTGTTGAACCAGTGCTTCAATTGGGGGCGCGGACGGCTGCGGCGTTTCCGCCATGGTTATTTCTGAGACGACTTGGCGAGGACTTCTTGGATCTTTTCGCGGAGGTGTTTGGGGTCGAAGGGCTTTTCCATGTAAAAGGCGACGTTCGAGGCCATTTCAAAAACATCACGCATTTGGCCCTTCGCGGTCAAAATGATTACGGGGATGCGGCGCGTCGAGTCGCTTTCGGTCAGCCTGGCATTTACGGTGTAGCCGTCCATCTCCGGCATCATGATGTCTAAAATGATGAGGTCGGGGTGTTCGGCAAAAGCGCGTTCCAGCGCTTCACGGCCATTAAAGGCTTCTAAAACCTGGTGACCGTCTCGTTCCAGGAGGAACTTAACGAGTTCTACCACGTCCTTTTCATCGTCGACAACGAGTACACGGGCCATCGCGCGCCTATATTACAAAAAATCGTTTAGCTTGGACTTGTAAAACTCCGCGGTTGCATTTATTGCTTTTCCCGCCGGAAGTTCTTCGATGCCGGTGGTGCGCCAGCGCCGTTCGTCCGGACGCCAATACAGCGTCCAATAGCCCCATCCATCGCCCACTAAGCGCAAGCAGGAAAACCAAAAAGGCTTTCCGTTTGGGTCTTTCGACAGACGCCAAAAATGGATTTCGCCGCCGATTTTTTCATGCCGAAGGTCTTTTAAGGCGTGCATTTTCTCCAACCGCAGACCGAAATCGCGCCAGACAGCATCCTTTTTATCGCGTGTGGTGCCCCACGTGTAGCGGCGGGTATGTTTGGCTTGGTCTGGGCGCCACTCGCCCATCTAAATTTTCGCCTTTTGCGCCGCGTTCATTTCAAGGTAAGCATCGATAAACGCATCTAAATCGCCGTCCATGACGCGGTCGACTTGGCTGGACTCAAAACTGGTGCGTGTGTCTTTCACCAATTGGTAGGGCATAAAGACGTAGGAGCGAATTTGATTGCCCCAGGCGATGTCGCCTTTGTCGTCATAACGCTTTTCCTGGGCTTGTCGTTGTTTGTCGAGTTCGCGTTCATACAGTTTGATTTTAAGCATCTGCATCGCTCGATCGCGGTTTTTCATTTGCGAGCGCTGCGTTTGACAGGCCACCACAACGCCCGTGGGCAAATGCGTGATGCGGATTGCGCTTTCGGTTTTGTTGATGTGCTGCCCGCCGGCTCCCGAGGCGCGGTAGGTGTCGACTTTTAAATCGGCGTCTTTGATATCGATTTTGATTTCTTCGTTGACGTCCGGCAGGACGTCGCAGGCGGCAAAACTGGTATGGCGCCGCTTATTGGCATCAAAGGGTGAGATGCGGACCAGGCGGTGAACGCCGGCCTCTCCCTTAAAAAGGCCATAAGCGTAGGGACCACGAACGAAAAATGTAATCGATTTGATTCCAGCTTGTTCGCCGGGCTGCATGTCTTCCACTTCGACTTTAAACCCTTTGCGTTCGGCATAACGTTCATACATGCGGGTGATCATCTCGGCCCAGTCCTGCGCCTCCGTTCCGCCGGCGCCGGCGTTAATGGTGACCAAGGCATCGTTTGTATCCGCAGGATCGGTAAATTTCGCCTGACGTTCGGTTTTTCGCAGTAATTCTTCTAGTGACTTGGCATTTTGCGTCAGGTCGTTAAAGATCGCATCGTCCCGTTCTTCAGCAAGCTCGGTTAGTTCCTGAAGGTCTTTAAGCTGCGTTTCGATCAGCTGGAACGACTGAAGCTCGCTTTTTAAGCGGTTCAGTTCTCGAAGAAGGTCTTGAGCTTTTTGCGGCTGTTCCCAAAGCGAGGGATCGGACGATTGAGCTTCTAGCTCTTTTAGGCGGGCCGACTTGGTGGAAAGGTCAAAGGTACCCCCTAATTTTTTCCAGGCGGTCGCTTAATTTGGAAAGAGTCGATAGGAGTTCGCTTTTCATGTTTTTTTATCGTCGGCGCGCGAAGTATAGCACGTTCTCCCCATCAGACCGCAGAAAGCCATGCAAAGCCACGCGAAGACGTCCCCAAAGCGTGTGTAAGGGGTTTGGGTGCTTCGCGGTTCGACGAAGCCTTCAACGACCGCCTGTTCAAAAAGGGGTGACGCCGCAACGACTCGTCCGAAAGGATCGACAATGGCACTGATTCCGGTGTTGTTAGCGCGCAGAAACCACCGGCGATTCTCTACGGCACGCAGAATGTTAGGGGCTAAGTGCTGATAGGGCGCCGCCGTTTTCATGTACCAGGCGTCGTTGGTGAGGTTGACGAGGATTTCGGCGCCTTCTTTTACGCCTTGGCGCACCAAATTCGGGAAAATGGCTTCGTAGCAGATGCTGACACCTGCCTTGGCTTTACCCACTGAAAGGAGAGGCGAAGCGGTTCCGGCCGTGAAACCTCCTAATTCGTTTAGGACTGAAACCCAGCGTCCAAGGATCGTGGCAAAAGGGACTATTTCCCCGAAGGGAACTAAGTGTACTTTGGCATATTCGTCTTCTAAATAACCTTCGGGACTTATTGAAAATGATGTGTTATAAGACTTTTCATGATGTTGAACGGGCGATCCGACGATATGCCAAGTACGAGAGGCACGAACGACATTTTCCAGCCAGGAGCGCAGTGGCGCGTTTTGAAGAAGGTAGCCGGGGACTGAGGTTTCAGGCCAAACGATTAAATCAGGGTTATGAACCATGGCTTGACTTATTAGGGCGGCATAGGCGTTTTGGATATCGCGAACGTACTGGTCATCCCACTTCTTATATTGGTCGATGTTCCCCTGGAGCAAAGCGACTTTAACGGAAGATGTAGCGGGTAATTTAGCAGCCTTAAGCGTCCAATACCCGTAAGCATAAGCCGCTATGACAATGGGCATCGTGTAGAAAATGGTACGCATCCGTCCGGAAGCCAAAGCTAAATTGCCAAGGACCACCAAAAACGATACGCCATAAACACCGGTGACGGAGGCCATTTGAATCAAAGGAAGATTCGTCACCTGCGAATCGCCCCAAAGCGTCCAGGGAAACCCGCTGAATAGGTAGGTTCGCAGGTATTCGAGTCCCACCCATGCTGCCGCCCCGGCCAAAGGTCCATGACCCCGTTGCAGCCACCAAGTCCACATACCCCAAAAGAGGCCGAGGTAGGCCGCCAAAGCGACGAGGCATAAAATTGCAAGGCCGACCGAAAGGTTTGCCGCGCGAAACGTGTCGATGATCCATGATAGAAGACCGATATAGCTCAAGCTTCCGCAGAGCCATCCGAAAAGTAACGATTCGCGCGGGGTGAGGCAGCGGGCCATGCAGGCGATTGGCGCCAAGGCGACCCAGGCTAAATAGGCTTGATTCCAACTTGGAAAAGCAAGGATTGTTAAGAGGGCGGAGGCGACCGGAAAGACGAGAATTAGACGCCGTGGCACTTCTTAAATTTTTTGCCGCTGCCGCAGGTGCAAGGGTCGTTGCGGCCAATTTTCGTAGGTGCTGCAATCGGTTGTGCTTTGGGGGCGATGCCCGCGGAATCCAAGATGGTGCCTGATTGGCGCGCCACGGGCGCTTGGCTAGGTGAATTTTCAGGGATAAAGTCCGCCTCCGGTGCTGGGGCTTCGAACTCCGGTTTTTCCGCGCGCGCTCCCGAAAAGACGGACCGCGGAACAAAAGCTTGTTCGGTTTCTTCCCCAGGTATTCCCACTCGGACTTTAAACAAGTATTCCAGGGTCTGTTCACGAATGCGAATCATCATGGCGTTAAAGAGGTTGAATGCTTCGCGCTGGAATTCAACCAACGGGTCTTTCTGAGCGTAGGCACGCAAGTTGATGCTTTTTTTAAGTTGGTCTAAATCGTAAAGATGTTCCTTCCAGGAAATGTCCATCATTTGCAGCAAAATCATGCGTTCCAGCTGCGGAAAGAAATCGCCAATTTCTGCTTTGCGCACCACAAACGCTTTGTCGATCATTTCTCGTAACGCGTTTTCTATTTCCAATCGCGAAAGCTTGCTCCACCCTTCGGCCTTTAAATGTCCTGAAGAGCCGAACATATGGGTGAGCCACGTGATGAGCGAGGCGATATCCCAGCGTTCAGGGATTTCTTTAGGAGGAATCCAGGTGTCTAGCTTTTCCTCGATGGTTTCGTGGACCATTTGGTCGATGGTTTTGGAAACGTCCTGGCCGTCAAGCATTTGGTTGCGCAGCGTGTAAATCATCTCACGCTGCTTATTCATCACGTTGTCGTATTCCAAGAGCTGCTTTCGAATGTCGAAGTTCATCGCTTCGACTTTGCGCTGAGCGTTTTCGATGGCGCGAGTTAGGAAAGGGTGCTGAATGTCTTCCCCTTCTTGCATGCCCAGGCGCCCCATCATGGTGGAAAGGCGGTCCGTGCCGAAGAGTCGCATGAGTTCGTCATCCAAGGCCAAATAAAATTTGGATGAGCCGGGATCTCCTTGACGGCCGGTGCGACCACGCAGCTGGTTGTCGATGCGCCGCGATTCGTGACGCTCTGTTCCAAGAATGTGCAAACCTCCGAGGCCTCGAACGTCGACAGCTTCACCCGGATCCTGGGGACTCCCCCCCAAAAGAATATCGGTTCCACGGCCGGCCATGTTGGTGGCGATGGTGACCGCGGCTTTTTTGCCGGCTTGGGCGATGATTTGGGCTTCCATTTCGTGGTATTTGGCGTTTAACACTTGGTGAGGCACACCGGCTTGGCGCAACAGCGTGGAAATACGTTCCGATTTTTCGATAGAGCGAGTTCCAACGAGAACCGGTTTTCCCTTCTTCCAAAGCTCTGTGATTTCATGGACAATGGCGTTAAATTTTTCGCGCTCTGTTCGGTAAATGACGTCGGCGCTATCCCGGCGAATGTTTACCTTGTTGGTCGGGATTTCAACCACGTCTAATTTGTAAATTTCCCAAAGTTCGGTGGCTTCAGTCATGGCCGTTCCGGTCATGCCCGCCAGCTTATCGTAAAGTCTAAAAAAGTTCTGAAACGTGATCGTGGCAAGCGTCTGGTTTTCTTCGGCCACGCGGATGTTTTCTTTGGCTTCGACCGCTTGGTGCAGGCCTTCCGACCAGCGGCGCCCCGGCATTAAGCGCCCTGTAAATTCATCCACAATGATGACTTCACCTTCTTTGACCACGTATTCCACGTCGCGCTGGTAAAGGTGATGGGCGCGAAGTGCTTGGTTGATGTGGTGCACCCATTCGCCCTGGACGTCATCGTAGAGGCTGGGGATGCCAAGAAGTTTTTCGCAGTGCGCAATCCCTTCGTCAGTGAGGGTTGCGTTATGCGCTTTTTCGTCGATTAAAATATCAAACCCTTTGCTTAAATCTTCGCCGGTGTACTTCGATTTAATTTCTTCCTTTTCAGTGACCCAACGGCCTTTTAAATGCGGGATAATGCGGTTCACAATGACGTATTTTTCTGTGGAATCTTCCGCGGGGCCCGAAATAATAAGCGGCGTTCGCGCCTCATCCACTAAAATGGAGTCGACTTCGTCTACGATTGCAAAAGGCAGCCGGCGAAAAATGGCATCACGCTCAATCGGCTTGGGCAAGTAGCGCATTACGCGGTCTTCTTTTCGCACCACCATGTTGTCGCGAAGGTAATCAAAACCGATTTCGTTATTGGTGACATAGGTGATGTCGCACGCGTAGGCGGCGCGGTGCTCGGAGGAGGGCAGATCGTGCTGTACAAAGCCCACGGTCAATCCCAGAAATTCGTAAATGGGTCCCATCCAGGTGCGGTCGCGTTTGGCCAAGTAATCGTTCACGGTCACCACGTGCACCCCTAAACCCGTCAGGGCGTTCAGGTATACGGGTAATGTCGCCACCAGCGTTTTTCCTTCGCCGGTTTTCATCTCGGCGATTTTGCCTTGATGCAAAATCATGCCGCCTAAAAGCTGAACGTCAAAGTGACGCAGCCCTGTCGTGCGTTTAGAGGCTTCGCGGACCACGGCGAAGGCTTCCGGCAGCAAGTGATCGAGGAGTTCTCCTTTGGATAGGCGGTTTTTAAATTCGAGCGTTTTTTCGCGCAGATCGGAGTCCGACAAATCGGACATTTCGGGTTCCAAAGCGTTGATCTGCGCCACGACCGGCCAAAGCTTTTTAAGCGTCCGTTCGTTTTGCGAGCCGAATATCTTTTTGAGGAATTCGAGGGCCATAGAGTCGTCGGATTCTAACAAACAAGGACCCCCCATAGGGTTGGGGGGTCCTTGGATTTAGGAGCAGAATTAAGCTTTGGTAACGTTTGCGGCTTTGGGGCCCTTATCCGAGTCAACCACGTCAAATTCTACTGTGTCTCCCTCGGCCAACGACTTAAAGCCGTCGCCGGTGATGGAAGAGAAGTGGACAAACACGTCTCCCGAACCATCCGATTTGGAGATAAAACCGAAACCTTTTTGATCGTTGAACCACTTTACTTTACCTTGCATGATGCGTTTCCTCGTCTTTTTTAGGATATCGCCCGCCCGCTGGCCGACTGGCGGGCCCTTCAGTTGCCTGAAACGGTGTAGTCGACTGGCTTGACCTCTTGGATTTTACCAAGCGTCGAGAGCGGTTTTTCAAATGTGCTGGGGTCGCCCACCAACAGAATAAATGTTTCATCCGGCTTTAAATATTTTTGCACGGCTTTTTGAATGTCTAGGGGTGTCACGCGTCTTAAACGGTCGATATAAGTCGTGAGGTAATCGCCCGGGTAACCGTAGTAGGCGTGCTGCATGAACGCTTGCACGATTTGCGCGGCCGTTGTAAAACGCTGCGCGTATTCGTTGATGAGACCTTCTTTGGCATTTTGGACATCCTGCGCCAAAAAGCGGGTCTTAACCAGGCTTCGGTTCACTTCCTGAATGGCTTGAATCGCCGTAATGGTTTCGGGGCCCCGCGTTTGGCTGATGGCCACGATTAAACCCCGGTCGGCCAAAGCGGAATAGGCGCTTCCCACCGCATACGCCAACCCCTTTTGCGTGCGCACGACCGTAAAGAGCCGGGAACTCGACCCCGCCCCCCAAAGCTCATTGAAAACTGTCCAAGCCTCTTGTTCAGGACTGTGACGTGAAAACCCCAGTTGACCCATTCGGATTTGCGTTTGATTTAAAGGGCGACGGATAAAATAAATACGGTTGTCGCCCTGGCTGGGAGGTACAGGCTGTACAGGATCAAACGGCGCTTCTGTTTTGGGCCAATCCTGGAATGTTTCTTTAAGACGTTTTTTCATTTCGGCCGGGTCAAAGTCTCCGGAGATGGCCGCGTAGGCGTGCATGGGACGGACGACCGCCGCATGAAGCGCTTGAAGATCCGCCATTTTAATATGGTCGATCGTCTGTGGAGACGGCACACGCGCGTATGGGTGGGCTCCTCCATAGACCAAACGGCGAAATTCACGGCGGGATATTTCGCCTGGGTCATCGTTAAGGCGCCGAAGCCCTTCCAACGCTTGCGATTTGGCCAGACGCAATTTATCCGTTGGAAAGACAGGATGTCTTAGACGTTCGACAAAAACCGGGAAAATCGTGTTCCAATCGCCGCTGCGGCAGCTTAATCCCGCGGTGCCTTGCTCTAAATCGATCGAGAAGCTGATGGACGCCGCCGTTGTAGCCAAGAGACGCTCCACCTCCTCGGAGGATAAAGTTGGCGTGCCGCTTTGAGACCAGACCGAGGCCAAAACGGAACTTAGGCCCAACTTGTCTGGCGCATCGTACTGCGAACCGGCTTTAAACATCATCTGAAGCTGGATGAGCGGCAAATCGTGATCAGGAAGCAGGAAAAAAGTGAGTCCGTTTTCAAGTGTGAAGCGTTCGGGTGTGGTGAGGCGGAAGTTAAGCGGTGGAAAAGAGGGGAGCTTAAGTTCAACAGCATAGGAAATCTCAAAACTCAAAACCCAAAAGGCAAAACTCAAAATGAAAAGGCGTATTAGCCAAGTTTTGAGTTTAAAGCTTTGAGCTTTGGGCTTTGAGATTCCGTTCATCGCTTTGGCTCCAACATCCCCACCAAGCGTTTATCCACTGTTAAGGCCGACTTGGCCAGCTTTTGAATATCTTCGGCTGTAACGGTGGGCATCGTTTTCGCATACTCGAGTAGATACTTCCAATCGCCGAAAATTGCCTGCGAGTAGGCCAGCGTGTCGGCCATGCCCCCGTTAGACTGAAGAAGCCCCAGCATCTGCATTTCAATCGAGGCACGGACTTTTTCCATCTCCCAACGCTCAATCGGTTTTTCTTTGATTCGGTCGATTTCTTCTTGGAGGGCGGCCAGAAGTTTGTCATTCGTCACGGGAAAACGGGGAACGGCCGAGATGATCAAAAGAGGTGCAAACCGATTGCCGGGGTAATCTTTAAACGAGTCGATCGATACGGCGAGCTGCTTTTTTTCAACCAGGGCTTTGTAGAGCCGCGAGGAAAGACCTTCGGTTAAAAGGTTGGTCAGCGCTTCCGAAACAAAGTGATTGCGGTCCGGATAAGCGGTGAGCGGATAACCGACCACGAGTTTAGGTTGGGATTCATCCTTTAGCACTAATAGCCGTTCCCCTGTTTGCGACGGTTCATCCGTAATGCGCGCGGGTTGGGACGGGGCCGTCCGCCACGACCCAAAATAGCGCTCGGCCAAGCCGAAAACGTCCGCCGCTTGCACATCGCCCACGACCGCGATGGTTAAGCGGTCCGGCGTGTAATATCGTTTGTAAAAGTCTTCGAGGTCCGCCACATGGAGCCGATCGATATCGGCTTCCCAGCCGATTGTGGGATTGCGGTAGGGGTGCGCCAAGTATGCCGTGGCCAAAAATTGTTCAAATAACTTGCCGTCCGGGTCATTGTCGACGCGCATGCGGCGTTCTTCTTTGACGACCTCGCGTTCGGCGTAAAACTGCCGAAACACCGGGTTTTTCACGCGGTCAGAATCAAGCATAGCCCAAAGTTCCAACTTGTTGGAGGGTAAATCGACCCGGTACTGCGTGTAATCGCGTGAGGTGCTGGCATTTAAATTTGAGCCCCCCTCCCGCTCATAGATCTGCCAGAGTTCGTTTTCTTTGACATACCCCGCCGCTTTTTTTTCCAGAGGTCGGACGGTTTCTAAGAGCGTCGCGATTTTTTGCTGGTTGGCTAAATGGCGTTTGCTTTTTTCTACGTCTAATTCCTGGTACAGACGGTCGATCTCTTTAAGAAGCGGCGCTTCTTCTTCGTATTGGCGTGTGCCTAGCTTTTTGGTTCCTTTAAAGAGCATGTGTTCAAACATATGGGCGAGGCCCGTTTTTCCGCTGGTTTCATCCACCGATCCGGTAGGAAACAACATGCGGATTGAGATCGTGGGCGCATAATGGCGTTCCAGCACCAAAACGGTGATGCCATTGGACAGTTTTTTTTGTACGACCCGGCTTCCTAATGTCTGCCAAGGACTCTCCCCAAACGATAAAGTGGTCAGGAAAAATAATAAAACCAAAGGCAAACGTCGCATTACGGTATTTTCGTAGGAGGCTGCGGCTTTTCGGGCGGATCGTTCTCAGGCAGCGCTTGTTCCCCCGATTCGAGCGTTGTCGAAGGCGGAGTTACGGTCGGCGGCGGTGAGGGCGGCAATGAATGGGCCGGTTCTTCTGTGGAATAGGCCTCCACCGCTTTTTCGGATGATTTTTTCTTCCGAGCGGCCGGTGCAGGGTTGGGCTCGGTTTCTTCAGGGCGAGAGGGCGCCGCGGAATAGCCCTCGAATTGCGGCGGCTTGTAGGACGAATTGGGGTTCGCTGGGCTCCCTCTTCGTACACGCGAATCATCCCAGCCGAAACCTTTATTTTCTCCAGGCTCTCGACCCTTGGCAAAAAGAGACGTTGAAACCAGCAGGCTTGTTAAGAAGATGGGAAAAAACCGAAGGTTCACGCCGCTAGTTTAGCAAGCTTTTTGGGAACTGTCTTGATGATTATCGTGGTGAGGGACAAAAACGATTTTCCACATATTGTTGGGTCGCCTTTCTAATAAACGCTTTGTTTGTGGGGCGGGCTAGTTGGGCGCGCCTGGCAAATTCGAGAGCCGTTTCACTAGGTGTTTTAGGGACGCCCATTTTCGACATGCGTTTTAGAAAACGTAAGTACGCGGCTTCGGGAGTATGCGGTTTGCATGCCCAATAAAAGATTCCGGTCAGGAATAATGCGCCTGTGAAGTAAAAAACCACACGGAACGCTGGAAGCGAACGCCGCGGCGAGTGACGCCGAGTGGGTTGGATACGTTTGTCTTCTTTGCCCACCAAACTCCAACCGAACGATTGGGTTTTAAGATGCTCCAAGGTGCGAAGTTGGCTGTACATGTCGTATTCCAAAATTATTTTATTCCACTGAAGACTAAGGTAATCCCAGCGCTGCTTGGCCATAAGCCAGGTGTGTGACCATACGTTTGAATCCGTGCCATTTTCGCGCTCGCGCGGTGAAGGGTCAAACCGCCGCCAGCCCTGGCCTGGAATAAAGGCCTCCACCCAGGCATGCGCATCGCGCGACCGGATCACCTGCTGCTTCGCCGGAACGTTCCATTCCCCCTGCCAATAGCCCGCCACGACGCGGCTAGGGATCCCACGTAGACGCAAACAAAGCGCCATGGCGGTGGCGAAGTGGCCGCAAGGGCCTCGTTTGCGGTTGAATAAAAAAGTTTCGACGGGGTGTTCCGCTGATTCGCCCCCTAGGTCTGTGGAATACCGGTAGGTTGTGCGAAAATAAGTCTCCAGTCGCTGAGCTTGGGTCAGCGCGGGCCCATTTCCCGCGGCTTGGTTAGCCAGAGTTTGCACCTGAGAAGATAGACGGGGGACCTTAAGATAAGAGGTCCAATCCGCCTGTGCGACATCGTCTTCCACAGACGATTCTTCTGCGCTCCAGACCTCGTAGAGCAGCGGCTTTTCCCAAGCTTGCCCGAAATGGAGGCTTCCATCCTTCCACCGCTGCAAGGAAGACAGCGCGGTTCGAACTTGGATCGCCGCCCCGGGTGTGACCAAGGTTCGTGCGCCGGTGTCCATGAGCGTGATGGAGGCGCGGCGTGTGTGGCGCAGGCGTTCTTTGCGATAGACGAGGGTCATAAGGTTATTCGAATCGGCCCGTAAGGTGAGCGCTCCAGAGGGGTCTGTGTGCCACTGGCGTCCGTCGAAATCGGTAAAGGTGGCCCCCCGTAAATAACCATCCCACAGGTCCCGGTCTGAACCCTCTGCAAAGGCCATCCAAAGCGCCACCTTGTTGTCGGCGCTTAAAAGGCCTGTGCGGGATAAATTCATCTCTTCGGAATAGCCGATTCGAGCGTTTCCAAACCCGGGAATCGTCACGTTCCATTTAAGACGCGGAAAGAAGATAAATACCCCGGCGGTCAGCATGAATGTTACGGGCAGCGATATCCCCGCCATTTTCCACGCCAGACGGCTAAAAATGCGATGCGTGCTGGCGTTAAGTCGAGATCCTTTTTCTTCACACACGGCCGCTTGATGCCAAAAAAGCCCTGCTGCTGAAAGCGGGACCCACACAAGAAGGATCATGGCTTGGAGAATATCAGCCGAGAGAGTAGTGGCCGAAAGAACTTGGAAAAAACTAAAGAGCATTATTTGAAGGCTATCGATGCGGTTCTTGCGGCCGATCAATTTATAGGTTTGAAACAAAAGAAGGAAATGGGCGACCGTAACGAAAATTGAGCTGCGCAAAAAGAAAAAGTCCGTTAAAGAGGCAGCGACCAATACTCCAACGGCCCAGGCATCAAAGCGGCGAAGCGCCGCTTGGTGCGCGGGAAAACGGTCCAAAATCCAAGACGCCCCCCACGCGGACCACGCGAGAATGAGTACGACCGGGTTTAATTCATCCGTAAGGCTAAGCGCCGCCAGACCAAGCACTGCTATGGCGCGTGACCACCCGGCGAATGTTTTTTCAGCCAGCATGATTTTTCCATAACGCGATAGCGTCCATGCCTTGGCCGGTGCAAGGCGAACTTTCTTTCCATTCCACGAGCGCCAAATAGCGAAGGATGCGCCGGCGTTGTGCAGGGCGGGAGTCCGGCAAGAGGTGAATGTCGGGCGTATGGAGCCCGATGGCTTGTCCACGATCAAGACGGACCGCGCAAAAGGAGGCCAGAAAAGAAATAAACGCCTCCTGTTCATTTTGAGAAAACGTTTGGGGCCATTGGCGAACAACCAAGGTTTCCCCTTGATCGGATTCGTCTTCCATTTCATTAACCAACCACCGGCCCATCCGTTCACTGGCTTTCCAATGAATGCGCCGCGCGCTATCTCCAAGACGGTATTCTCGAAGTGTAAAGGGAACCGACCCGGTGCCGACGTGTTGGGATGTCTCTTTTGGTCCGGCGGTCTCTTTTGACGATTCCGTTTGGCGAAGGGGTTTGATTTCTGGATAAACCAACCATCTGTCCTCGCGCGTTTCTTGATGACGTTTTTCAAAAAATCCAAAAGGAAAAAGCGTGGTGGAAAGAACCTGCTGCAGCTTGAGTGTTCCCCGCCTTGCAGGAGTCATTTCAAAAAGAAAAGCACGGTTCTCGTGGGACGGCACCCAAGGGATAGGCAAAAAGCTGCTCTCGGCGAAATTCCACTGAGCCTTTACGTGCGCCAGAATCGCTGGAAAACGGGTCTTGCGGACGGTGCAAGCCCAGCGCGCGGGTCGGTGAGCATACAAATCATCCAAGGGCTGCCACGTTGTTTGCAATCCCCAAAGGCTGGAATCGGAGAGAATGCCAGAAACGACGATCATTCCTAAAAGTATTCCCAGGATCAGGTAAAGAAGATTGTTTCCGGTATTGATGGCTGCGGCGCCCACTGCGATTGAAAAGAAAATATAAACGACGCCAAAACGGGTGAAGCGCAGAGTGCGTTTGGGTTTCAAATCGGAACGGGAAGGCTGCCGAGCAGCGAGGCCAATAAATGTTGCGCTTGAAGGCGTTGCCCCTGCTGCGCGTCCGAGGCTAACATCAGCCGGTGCGCCAGTACGGGAACGGCCAAGGCTTTGATGTCATCGGGAAGGACGTGATCGCGTCCTTCTAAAAGCGCACGGGCTTGCGCGGCGCGGCGCAGCGCCAAAGCCCCTCGCGGGCTCACCCCCACTTCGATATCCCGGTTGTCTCTTGTGGCTTGAACAATGGCTAAAACGTAGTCATCGACAACCGACGCCACATGAATACGCGGCACCGTGTCCATCAAGCCTAAAATGTCCGCGCTCGTCATACAAGGCTTCAATGTTTGAAGCGACTTAAAATCAAGGCCCATCGACAAAATAGCCTTTTCTTCTTTGGGGCCGGGGTACCCGATAGACAAGCGCATTAAGAAACGGTCGAGCTGCGATTCCGGCAGCGGAAAAGTCCCATGGTGTTCGAGTGGATTTTGAGTGGCCATCACGAAAAATGGGGCGGGCAGCTGATGGGTTTGATTGTCGAGTGTGACTTGACGTTCGTTCATCGCTTCAAGGAGCGCGCTTTGCGTGCGCGGCGTGGCGCGGTTGAGTTCATCGGCTAAGACCACTTGATGAAAGAGGGGGCCGGGACGAAATTCAAACTGCCGCGTTTCCGGATGCGGTACTGAAATTCCCAGGATGTCGGCCGGCAATAAATCGCTCGTAAACTGAATGCGTTGAAACGACCCCCCGATGGATCGCGCCAAAGCCAGCGCCAACGTTGTTTTTCCCATTCCCGGCACATCTTCGATGAGGAGGTGTCCGCCCGCCAACAGCGTCACGAGCGAGTGGCGGACCACTTCGGGCTTTCCGACAAAAACCGATTCGATGTGCGTGTGAAGCGCGGCCAAAGAAGAGGCGGGCTCGGCGCGTTGGGATGAAGGCGTAGAATTCATCATGAACGGAAGCCTAACAGGCCAGATCCCAGACGTCAATGGCCGCCTGGAAGAAACCGTTTCGAACGGCGCAGGCGGTGAAAAGCAACGGCGAAACGGTGGGCTTCGTCCCTCACCGATTGCACGACATGGAGGGCGGGCGAGTCGTGGGGTAACAAGACGGGCTGTTCCCGGTCGGGCAAAAAAAGTTCTTCCTCTCGTTTGGCTAAAGCGGCCATCGGAGGAATACGCGCAGACTGCAGCGCGTCTTTAATGGCGGCTTGCGCCGCACTTAATTGACCTTTTCCCCCATCGATTAAAACCAAATCCGGCAATGGTTTTTTTTCAGCGCGTAAACGACTGTAGCGGCGTCCCACCACTTCCCCCATGCTGGCGAAATCATCGATGCCTGCGACGGTGCGGATTTTAAACTTCCGGTAGTTTTTTTTATCCGGCACACCCTGCTTAAACGACACCATGGAGGCGACCGTTTCCAACCCTTGGAAGTGGGAAATGTCGAAACATTCGATTCGTAGCGGCGGCTGGGGAAGGCCCAAAGCCTTCTGAAGTTCGGAGATGGCTCGGGATCGGTCCACATGAACTGCTACATCGTCCGGCCTGATTTCTCGTGTGGTCACACGTTCGGCCATGTGCTTTAAGGCCGCCAGGTTGTCGCGGATTTGGGCGGCGCGTTCAAAATCCTGATTTTGAGAGGCTTCCTTCATTTCATTTTCCCAGGCGATGACCAGTTTTTTTCGACGACCGGAAAAAAAGAGTTCGGCCTCGCGCGCGATGCCTCGATAATCGTCTCTCGTAATGCGATTGGCGCAGGGGGCCGGACATTCGCGCGTGTGGTAGTAAAGACACGATTTAATCTTTTCTGGCGACAGCGGCTGGGCCTGTGAAAATTCGTAGCGGCATGGACGCAGAGGGAAATATTTCTGCCGCCAGAGGAAATGGAGAAGTTTTCGAACGGATTGCACGTTTGGAAACGGACCAAAATAAGCCCCCCCATCGCGTGATTTTCGCCGGGTCATGAACAAGCGCGGAAAATCTTCCCCCAAGCTTAGTTTGACGTAGGGATACGATTTGTCATCTTTCCACATGACGTTAAAAGGAGGTTGCAGCTTGTGAATGAGACTGCGCTCCACCAAAAGCGCTTCCCGTTCGCTTTCCGCCGGGATGTAATCGATATGTCGAATCGAGGAAGACATGATCGCGGTTTTGGCGGGGATATGCGGACGATCTAAGAAATAGGACGCCACGCGCTTGGCTAGGTTTTTGGCTTTGCCGACATAAATGACGCGCGCGGCACTATCGCGCATGAGGTAAACACCCGGGGCGTGGGGGATCGATGAACGGTCAGGGGTGGTCATAGTAGCTCGCTGAATATATATTAGGTAAGCTCGAAAGCGCATGAAACCCTCGCGGCGATCGGGCTTTACCGTGCTTGGAACGCTTTTGATCTATGGCGCGTTCCTGCTTCAGTCTCGGGCTGGGTATCTCGAACCGGCCCCGTCAGTTCCCCTCTTCCAGCCTGTTTTGGGCTCGCTTCTCGGCGCTTTTTTGGTTTACGTGGTGGGATGGCTCTTGTCGCAGGAGCGCTCCGCCTTGGTGGTCTCGGTCGTCTCGGTGATTTTTTTTCTGTTCAATCCGCTTTTGGTCGAACCGAGATTTTTGTTAGAGCCGTGGATGAGTATGCGGGGTCCGCTGTTGACCTTAGGGTTAGCGGCACTGTGGTTAAGCGTGCGAAACTGGTCTATTTTCATGCGGTCCTTGATGCTGATGCAAGGCTTTGGGGTCATGTTTTTGTTCGGCCCTTCGGCGTCGCTTTTTTGGATCGCTGGCTTGGCAGTCTGGTCTTTATTTGACCGTCGCCGGGCGTCGGCGTTTTGGGCTTTTCTACTGATCGTAACGGGCGGCTGGGTGCTCGCGGAGATCGCGCGGGTGGTTCATTCCATCATTTTTACTCATGAAGGATCGATCAAGGATGTCGTCTATGAATTTTATGCCCGCTACACCCAGGGGATTGGGTGGCCGGTGTGGACCTCCTCTGCTTTTGTTCGTGAACAAGCCGCCCAGGCGAGTCAACTTTTGTCTCTTCCTTGGATCCTTTTGGCCTTTCAAACCTTTCTCGTTCGCCTGCTTCGAATGGTGGAAGAAAAACGCTCAGACGCCACATCATGGTTGGCCATGGTGGGTGTTCTGGCGGGGCTTTCGGGGTTCATTTCTCCAAGCGATGCCTCTTGCGAAATTCAGCGGTGGCTTTTATTTAGTGCTTGTGCCTCGCCTTTGGCCGCGCAGGCCTTGTCTCAAAGGGAATTTCTCAAAAGCCGCCCGGCTCGCGTCACCGCTCTGGCCGGGTTTTTTTTCAGCGCCGCCGCTGTGTGGATTGGACATCCTTGGACCATGCCCGCCGGGCTTGCGCTGGCCTTTCTTTTTTCCTGGTGGCGCGTCACGGCGCCTTGGATGAGCTTAGGCATGCGATGGACGGCGGTTCTAGGGGGCGCAACGATTGGTGCGTGGCTTGCGGAAGGGTTTATTCTTTTTCGTAGTTAAGGAGGCGGTCGAAAAAAGTCCGCGCGGGCTTTTGCGGCGATTCGATCACCCGCATCTTTTGGACCATCTCGTAAACATCACGCAAGCGTTTACGGCCCTCTTCAAACAACAAGGCATCGTTCATCACATGGATGCGGATCGTTTCATAACGGCCGCGCAGCGGTTCCGATAAGAGTTCGATTTGCTTGCGGTGGAGTTCAAACTTAGCCGGTTGGTATCCGGCGCGGTCCTTTGCCCAAGTGATGGCAGTTTCAAGACGCTTGAGGGTCAGCATAACGCCTTCGCGCAGAGAACGAAGCGTTTTTCCCAATTGAGATTCGTGATCTCGCTCTTCAACGACGAAATCCAGAAAGGGTTTTTTGCGGGCGCTGGAGACAAAAATCTCGTATGCACTGTGCGTTTGGCGGTCAACAAATTCACGCAGTTCGACTTCCTTCATGCCAAGGCGCGCATTCCAAAGCGATAGTTCTTCGGATATTTTGGTGTGCCGCTCTTCGTAACGCCGGGCGCGGCGCTCAAGACGTAAAGCCGCGCGTTCTGCTAAGCGGTTCATGCGTTCGAACCACCGGACGCTTCTTTGCCACCCCTGCACGCGATCAAAGCGCTGCCGCATGCTGACGGCACCGTCCACCCAAGTTTCCAACCGTTTTAAGCGTTCTTGCCAGCGCGAAGCAGCCGCTTCGTGCGACTCCGCGAGCTGCGAGACGTCTTCATGCCGATGACGCAAAACCTGCTTCATTAAATCGTCTAGATAAACGCGCTTTTCGGCGGTGTGGTCCAAATGCGATTCAACCTCGGTTCGCACCGCTTTTTGGCGGTCGGTCCAGCGCGTGAGTGCGCTTAGAAGATACGGGCTAGCGGTCGGCAAGGCTGGGTTCGGGGTTAGGAGGTGTTGTGGACGAAAAATGCGTCATGAGGTCGTAAAGGACTTCGATCTGATGATCGAGCGCTTGCAAACAAGCGTCCACCAGGTTATCGGATTGCGCGGATTTGCTTTGGGCTGTCGCCATTTGGTCTTGCAGGTCCACCAGCTGCTGGCGCAGCGTGTCCAGCTGAGGCGAAGCGACGGGTGCTGCCGCTATAGCCGGCGGCGCGGATTTGGCGCCCCAGTCGAGTTTATCTCTCTGCCAGGCGTCATCCAATTCATTTAGGGAACGCACCGCATTTTGCTCGGTTTGCTTAAGGCGCGCTTCAAATTCAGTTTTTAACTCTTCGATACGCTGCTCATAGGCTAACTTTTGCCGCAGCCACTGTGTTTCCTGTTCCTGCCAAGCCAGTGTTTTGTGCTGTACGAATTCTTCAAATTGTTTTTTTTCGACCTCGAGTGTTCCACGCCAGACATCGCGCGCTTGTCCCAACTCGCGTTGCAGAGTTTCAATTTCAGCCTGAAGCTGCTCAATTTGGCTTGTGACTTCGGCCGGAACGGCGGCTAGGGGTTCACTAATCATTCGCAGAGCAACGATAGTTTTTGTCCGCGAATCTGTCAAACTCGCACGTCACGAATGGGTGGACGTGCGACGACCTTATGACAGACGTGTGCGAAACCCCCCGCGCGCGATGGGGAAACGACGGCCGGTGCCAAAAGCATTCACCGAAATGCGAAGCCCCGGAGCGGCTTGACGACGCTTGTATTCATTGCGGTCGATCGTATTTAAAAGGCGGACCACCAACGATCGCGGGTAGCCCATGGCGGTGATCTCGTTTACATCCTGCCCCTCCTCGACATACGCCTGCACGAGCGCATCCAAAACCTCATAGGGCGGCAGGCTGTCTTGGTCGGTTTGGTTCGGCCGCAGCTCCGCGGAGGGCGGCTTGGTGAAAGAGGCTTCCGGGATGACCGGATGTTTTTCGTTGATCAGCCGCCCCAAGCGGTAGACCATCGTTTTGGGAACGTCTGAAATGACAGCCAAGCCGCCGTTCATATCCCCATAAAGCGTGCAATAGCCCATCGACAGTTCGGATTTGTTGCCGGTGGTCAAAAGAAGCGAGCCGAATTTGTTGGACAAAGCCATCAAAAACGTCCCGCGTATGCGCGCCTGCAGGTTTTCTTCCGTGATATCGGGTGCGCGCCCCTTAAAGCTTCTTCGAAGCGAACGTCTAAACGCTGTAAAGGCGGGCGTGATGGAAATTGTTTCATGCCGGATATTTAAATTCCGGCAAAGAGCGAGCGCATCGCTCAGGCTTCCGCGCGAGGAATACGGTGAGGGCAACAAAACGCCTCTTACATTTCTGGCTCCCAAGGCTTCGACCGCTAAAGCGGCCGTGACGGCGGAATCAATCCCGCCTGAAAGCCCCAGGACCGTCTGTTGGAAGCCGCATTTTTTGACGTAATCGCGCACGCCCATCACGAGCGCGGCGCGGACCTGTGCTAACTCGCCTTCTTCCTCCCACTGAACCGGGGATGGACGCTCAAGATTTACAACGGCTAAATCTTCGACAAAGCCTTTGCTTTGGGCGATGGGCAGACCTGCCGCATCGACGCCAAAGCTGTTTCCATCAAACAGGACGTCATCGTTTCCACCGGTTTGATTTGCAAAAAGGAATGGCCTGTGATGGCGTTTGGCATGGTGCTTAACGAGCTCCAAGCGCAAAGGAGTTTTTCCCCGGTGAAAAGGCGAGGCGGAGATGTTAATGAAGAAATCGACTTTCTGTCTGGCTAAAGCGGCAATGGGGTCATGCGAATAGGGTGAGCCGGGACACAAAAGCGGTACGTGCCACATGTCTTCGCAAATGCTCAGTCCGATGCGCCGTCCTTGAAACAAAATAGGGGACGAATGGCGGGCGGGCGCAAAATAACGCGCTTCATCAAAAACATCGTAGGTCGGGAGCAGCTGTTTGTGGCGGATGGCCTGGATCCGTCCTGCAAACAGCAAGGCCGCGGCGTTGTGTAAGCGTTTTTCACCTTTAACCGTGTTGGGATCGACAAAACCGACAATGAGTCCCATTTGGCCCGTCTCACCGGCAAGCTCGGCCAAGGCGGTGCGATTCTTTGCAATGAAGCTGTTTTGTTGTAGAAGATCCCGCGGGGGATATCCGGTCAAAGAGAGCTCTGGAAACACCACCAAATCGGCTTTCTTGGCGCGTGCTTTGGCCGCAAATGTCCGAATTTTTTTTCGATTGCCATCGATGTCCCCAACAACCGTATTTATTTGCGCTAATACGATTCTCATGGGGCCATTATACGACGTGTATCGGATGGCTTTTTCCTATTGCAAAAACAGCGCGTTTCTTCTAGTAAATACCGATGCGTTATTGGATCTGGTGGAATGACTTGGTTCAAGGGCCTTTTGAAGCCTTTGAGTTAAGCGCGCTCGCGGCATTTAGCGAAGAGCTGCTCGTGTGCTTAGACGGCCGGACGGACTGGCTGCCGGCGGGCCGTATCGCGGATTTGTCTCCGGCATTGGAATCGTGGAAAGCAAAACAGAATTTCCCTCCCCCTCCCCCACCGCCGCCGCCTTCGCAGCCTCCGCGAACCGTCCCGCTTCAAGGCGAGTTTTTTTCTACTCCCCCGGAACAAAAATTTCTTTTTGAACCGCCTGGGGAGAATAAAGGACCCTTTGATTATGTCCCCTTGACCACGGACTCCTTGGAGGAATGGGTTGCGCCTGCGGTGAGCATGCCCATACGTTTCGTTGCGAAAAATACGAATACGCTGACGGTCCCAACCCCGGAGGCGCTGATTCAAAAACCAGACCTACCTGAATGGGAATATGTTCCCGAGCCCATGCGGGATTCGATCCCCGAACCCGAAACAATCATCGACGTCGAATTTCCCCCTGCAAAGGTGGAGCCCACGCCCACCGTCCAAGCCCAAACCAAAATCTCTTTGGAGGCCGCCGCCCCTCCCCGAGAGCAGCTTTACGAACGAATGGCGGATACGCCTCAGGCGGCTTTACCCCCTCATTCCATTTCGTTATGGCCATGGGTTTTAGGTTTGGCGGCTTTAACGGCGCTCGCGCTTTTCGGCGGCTCCAAATGGGCGGATTATTCAACGTCTCGAGCCGCCATTGCCTTGTCTGCGGCGCGCACCGTTCGACACATTCCAAAACCGCCTATTCCCCAAGTGGTAAACAACGTTGTCCCCAAAACCGTGAAAGCCATAAAGCAACGGATACAGCCTAAAATAAAACCCCTACCCGTTCATCATGAGGCGCCGCCTCTTGCGGCCGTTCCACCGAAGGTCGACTCGGCCCGGGAACCCCCGAGAGTCGAAGGCCCCTCCCCCACGTCGAGTACAGACGATCCCTGGAAAGACCGACAGCAGGAGGCGATCGACGTCGTCATGAAATCAAAAATTTTGTCCGGCAAATTAACCATCGGAACATTAGCCGAGACGATACTGGAACAAATGCATGACAAGGAATTGCTGCACGCGATGGAGACCGGGGAGAGGCTTTATTTGCCCGACAAAATGAATTGGTCGGCCCTTCGAGAAGAAGGGGCGCGCTACCGGGTGTATCTCAATTTCTCAGCGCTTCAAGCGGGCGGCATGCGCGTCCAGACGCGTTCCTACCCGTTTGTGATCGACTTGATCGACAAGCAGGTGCGAACCGATGATGCGGGAACCCAAGGTGATTTTCTCTCCGCCACTGAAATGCCAAACCGCGGTCGCCAAGACGCCGCAAAAGATATGGACAATATTTTGGGCGGCGTGGACGGTTGGAATAAGCAGAAACTACGCGCCATGGTGGTTCGCGGAAGCAAAACCGAACGCAAAGCCTCTGAAAAAACGATCCAAGAAGCCCGTGAAAAAGTACGTAAGTCAATCGTGTATTTCCGCACCAAATACCCGGAGAGCGCGCTTCAAAATGGCGCAAAAGCCTATTCCTTTGCGGAGCTGCTTAAATAACCATGAGCCGATATTGGATGTTTATCAATGAAGAAGTAAAAGGGCCATTCGCGGTGGATCAACTCATTCGTCAGCGTGGTTTTTCGCGTGAAACGCGGGTCTGCCGCGAAACGGAAAACGGTGAGACCGGCGATTGGGTAAGCCCAGCGGATATCCCGGAGTTAGCGAAGGTTTTCCGCGCGGTGGATGAACTTAATACGCCGGACCTTCCCCCTGCTCCACCCCCCAAACCGGCCCAGCGGCGCAGCGCGGCGCCGAGCCCGTCGGTTGTGGTCGCCCCTTCAAAAAAGGAAAGAAATGGAGCGCGGTTCTCCGTGATCATATTAATGACGATCTTTTTGGGCGCTGCCGCGGCTGGGTACGTCCTTTGGAAAAATAAAACGACGGAGCAGCAGGAAAAAAGCGGGGTGATCCGGCTCGTGGAGCAGACCTCGTTTCCAACCGCTTCCGCCTACCGAAACCTTCGTCAGTACTTTGATATCAAACAAATTCATCCGCGGTGGGATTTCGAACGGCAAACGGCCGGGCTCTACCATGTGACGCTGTCGTGGTTTGAGGCGCCAGGGTCCACATCGCAAGTATTGGCTTTCGAAGCCAACCTGCCTGTACAAGCGGTTCGCGGTCTCAATAGTCTCGCCCAGAGGTGGATGGATGTTGGGCCTGACGCGCGTTCACGCAAGTCCGCGGCCGCGTCACCGAAAGCCCCCCCAAAGCCTTCGCCTGAAGCGTTGTTTAAAGCCGCGTGGAGCGTTCGCCAGGCGGCTTTTCAAAACCGGGACTATTCGACGATCTGGAAACAATTCAGTCAGCGGAAACAATCAGAAATGATTCAAGCTGGGATGAGTGAGAGCGGCTTTGTAAAACTTCAAACCTTAAGGCATCCAACCGACAGCAGCATAGTACAAAACGTCCTAAAAACCCGCCGCGACAGGGCTACGGAGCGCTTGGTGCTGATCAAAGAAACTCAAATGGATCATGGCGATATTTTCATAAAACAAAAATGGGTATTCGAAGATGATGAGTGGCGTCTGGACGACGAAGAAAAACACGCGGCCGCACAGAAACTACCTGTTCACTCCCTGCCGGGTATTTCTCAGTGAGCGGGCGGGTTTCGCAAACGTTCAAAATCATGAGAGGCAATTTGATAGTACGCCACCGCGTCTCGAATCGCGCTTTGACCGGCAGCGGGAATGTCTGGGTCGTAGGTGAATGTTTTCTTCCGTGGATCAAACCGGAAGAGCACGGCACTCTTGGGCATCGATAAGACGACGAGTCGGCCCTTGTCATACCGGGCGATGTCACGGTCATGCTGCATCAGCGCCCAACCCTCGTCCGCCGGTACTTTGCGCAAGTCCCTTCCATAAAAAGGGGAGTCATACCCCCAGCCTAGAATCCCCAGGATTGTGGGAGCCACATCAATCGAGCCCCCCAGGGTCGAAAGGCGCTGCGCCGGCACATGGAAAGGCGAATAGAATAAAAGCGGAATTTCGTACGAGGCGATAGGAATAAAATCCGAACCATAAACCCGCGCCCCGTGGTCTCCCAAAATGACGAAGAGAGTATCCTTGAAATAAGGTTTGCTTCGAGCCTTCTTAAAAAATTGCCCGATCGCCCAATCGGTGTAGGCGACGGCGTTTTCACGGCGATGGTCATCCGGGTTTCGATTAATTCGCCCTTTAGGGTACGTGTAAGGACGATGATTTGAAACCGTCAAAACCGTCGCAAAAAACGGCTTCCCTAAGCGATGGGCTTCATCAAATGTGTCATGGGCTTTATTAAAAATGTCCTCGTCCGGCACACCCCAGGCACTGGTAAAAGGCGGGTGAGGGTAGTCTTTTTGTTCCAAAAATGCGTCAAAGCCATTTCGTTTCATAAACGCACGCATATTGTCGAAGAGGCCTCTGCCCCCGTATATAAAGAACGTGCGGTATCCATTGGATTTAAAAAGGCTCGCCAAAGTGGGCACGTCGCGAGCAGGCTTTCGCTTTACGATGGCTCCGCCTGGGATAGGCGGGTAAGACGCCAACACGCCTTCCAGTCCGCGGACGGTGCGATTTCCTGTCGCGTAAATATTTGAGAAAAAAAGGCCTTCGCGGCTTAGACGCGAAAACTCCGGCGTCAAAGGCGGCGTGTGAGGGTATAAAGCGTCGACGAATTCTGAGCCAAAACTTTCAACCAAAATAATGACCACATTCAATCGCTTAGGGGACGCCGCGGAAGGAACACGCCGGAAAACCGCGGACCCATGCGATAAAAATGTTTGGCCCGGTTGGCCCACAAGGCGTCGCACCCGTTGGGTGGCTTCGTCTTCCGGTATCGTTTCGTAGTAATGGTCGTACTGCAAATCATGCGTCCATAAAGCGTAGGCGAGCGTGTAGAGACTGTTGGTACTTAGCTCTCCTAGCACACGGTTGCCGGCGGCATGAATTTTGCGGATATCCGTCAATCCAAGCCCTACTAGAGTAAGTGCGAACCATAAGGCGGCCCAGCGGTGGGGATGAGGGGTAGCCTTAGATGGGGAGCCGCCGAATATAAGGGTGAGTCGCGTGAGCGCCGCAGCCACTAAAACAATCCAAAGCGTGGCCGGGATGACGGGGTAGCTTTGCCAAATGTTTTGCAGGACTTCATGGCCGTTGACAAATATATAGTCGACTGCGACATAGTTGAAATGGGCATTGAATTCCTCGAAGAAAAAAATGTCGCAGAGAATGAGATAAAGAATTAAAAACCACGCGGTAAAAAGAGAAGCGCTAAGCAGGCCGCGGCGCCGGTCAAAAGGCGAGGTGCGCCGCAGCGCAAGCAGCATGGCCGGCAGGCCCAACACGCCGATCACGGTCAAATCAAATTGAAGACCCACCCAGAAACAAGACACCCAGGTGCCAATCGTGTGCGGGACGAGCGACTCATTTTTCACCAGAAGCAGCAGTCTTTCGGCGGTCATGACCCCGAGGCATAACAGTCCTGCGGCCCCTACGGTGCGAACATCCAGCCAGGAAAAAGGTTTATAACGCATTTTCACATTGGGCGAAATTGCATGTCCTTCCGTCAAGCGGTATCATTCGGTTCGTGATCCAAAAACTGCGGTTTCACTTCCATTCCCTCCGCCGATCCATCGAACCGTATTGGACGGAAATTATACGGCTCTGGGACGCTCTCTCCATGCGGGCAAAACTTTCGCTCCTTTTTAGCGGGCTTATTTTGACGATGACCGCCTTTTTTTACGGTTTCGCGGTCTACCAAACGACCCGTGAAATTAAAATCAGCGCCATCTACCGTGGGCAAGCGATCGCCGAAGCACTCAAAGGCGAAGTGGCCTACGGCCTTCAGTCCAAGACATTTCCGAACCTGGATTTTACGTTTCGTCGACTGGCGTCTAGCCGCAACGATATCGCTTATGTATTTCTGACGGACCAAGAGGGAGTGGTCCTGGCGCATAGCGAATCGGAACGCGTGGGTCAAAAATTAGCGGACCCTCTCACACGGCGCAGTTTAGCGACGGCCGTAAGCCGCGTGCAGTTTGGAAAAGTAGATGTGGAAAATGATGGTCGGCCAAGCGAACTCTGTGATGTGGCGGTACCAATGATCGTAAAAGGAAAACGCCTTGGTACTTTGCGCGTCGGAGTCTCTTACGTGCAGTATCTGCAAGCCAACAGCCCTCGCATCCGTCAGAAAATCGGGTTCTTCGTGCTTCCATTCGCTTTTTTGTCGATTTTAATTGCCATGAAACTCGCCCAATCCTTTACACGTCCCCTGCAAAGACTGGCCCAAGCCGTTTCTGAAATCAGCAAAGGCAATTACGGCGTCCAGCTGCCACTCAACCGTCGGGACGAATTGGGAGACTTGGCGCACGCCTTTAATGCGATGGCCGTTAACTTAAAAGACAACTTTCAAAAAGTATCGGATATGGCCAATCGCGACGGGCTTACGGGACTCTACAATGCCCGTTTTTTCCATGAAGCCTTGGACCGTGAACTCGAGCGAGTGAAACGCTCGGGACGTCCTTTGTCGCTCATCTTGTTTGATGCCGATCGTTTTAAACGAATCAACGACCGGTACGGACACCCCGCTGGAGACCAAATTCTTCAGCACATTGCGCGGATCGCCAAATCGGTCTTTCGCGGCTATGACGTTGTGGCGCGCTACGGCGGCGAAGAGTTTATCGCCATGTTGACCGATGCCACGGCGTCCCAAACGGCGCTTTTAGCCGAACGCCTGCGTAAAATCGTTGAACAAAAACCCCATGTTACGGAAGACGGGGAAGCGCTGCGCGCCACGGTCAGCATCGGCGTGGCCCAAGCCCACGCGCCTTATGACAAAAAAGAGTTGATCAGCCAAACCGACCAAGCGCTTTACGGGGCGAAGGAAACAGGCCGTAATCGCGTTGTGGTTTTTGGGAATGGAGACGGAAAAGAACCCTTGAAAAACATCCAAGAAACCCTATGCTAAGACCGATGCAAATCTATGGGGTTCGCAAAGGGTTCGTGGTTGGGGCGCTAGCCGGTTTTTCGCTGGCGGGGTCGACGCTATGGGCGCTTACCTCGGTGCAGCAAATGCTGCACCCCACTCCTTTAGAAGGATCACGGTATGTGTCCCCCACGCCCCTCCCCATTGCCCGCCCGGAGGTTCCCCCCCAATGGGCCTGGTTTTTTATCGCCTATCCCTATGTATCGGACCGTGCTGCTATACGTTCGAAAGGGCTGCATGCGGCGGTTATAACCGATGCTCCGCGAGGAAAGGAATACGTCGTTTCATTTGGCCAGACGTTTCGGCGGGTAGAAATTTATTCCACAGGAAACACGGCTGTCTGGCAAATCCATGTCTATACTCCCGGCCGCAAACGCCTCGTGTTCATGGAGCGGGGGCGAATCACGGGGGAGAGCTCGAAAGCGGACGGTAATTTATGGATGTGGAATTCACCGTTATGGACCCCGCGGCATATCAAGATTTACGGTTTGGCCGATTTCTGGCTGAACTCCCCCTTCAAGCGGTTTTCCTGCGCGGGGTTCGTGCATACGTATTTGGGAGAAGCCGGCGTGCAGGTTCCGGTTTTAGACGCCTGGGATATGGCCAAACTTCCTTATACGAAAGTGTCCATGGATGAAATGGAACCTGGCGACATTATCGCCATCAAGGCCGCGAGCCCCGCTCACCGCGCCTTTTGGGGACATTCCATCACGCACGTCGGGGTTTATATTGGACATGGCAAATTTATTCATGCCGCCACGGCCACGCACAAAGCCAAAAGGTCGTTTATTCGCTTAAGCGATGTGAAAGACATCCGCCCACGGATCGCCAAAGTGCTTCGGCCCCCGGAATTACTTTAGAAAAGCGAGTAAGCGATTAGGCGAGTAAGAAACACCTGCCCACTCGCTTACTCGCTTTCTTGCTCACTCGCCTGCCTTCAAGACGCGCAGGGGAATGGCTTTAAGCATCGTGCCATTGACCAAAATTTCGATCGAGTAGTGGCCTGCCAACTGAAAGGGAACATTCATAAAGCGAAGCGGTAAGATAACGGCTTGTTTCCAACCATGCGGCGCTTGCGAAGACTTAGGAACCGTTAACTCCCCCTTCGCGGAGGCAATGTGGCGTGCGTCGGCGTCCAGTAAGAGGATTTCTAAGCTGTGCTGGCGGTCCAAATCATTCGGGCTTAAAAGAAGGCGCATGGCGACCGCCAGCGCCGGGTGTGTGGCCGGCAGCGCCTGCACTTGAATGGTATCGAAGGCCCCCCCTAAGACAAAAAGCTTCCCCGCGGCCACATCGGCGGCATCGGCTAAAAAAGCGAAATCTAGTTCCATGCCGAGATTCTACGTCGCGTCTAGGGCTTTGATCCAGGGGCATTGGGTGCGCCGTGTCAAGAAATCGGGGTCTTGACTCACCAGATCTTTTCCGCGTTCCTCAGTTAAACGGAAATACGAGGCCTCGTAGGCAGAAAGTTTATGGTGCCGTGCGCAACCCAACCAGGACCGCAAGTCTTGGGTGGCCTCGATCAACTGTCGGTAGGCAACCTTGTCCCTTCGTTGGGCAAGAGACAGGAACTCAGGAATGGACATGCTTAAGGCCTATTCAGCAGCCTTATTCAAGAGCTTATTCATGCGTAGTAAGCTTATTCACTGAATAAGCTAGGCACTCTTGATCGTAAAGCCACCGTCGGGGTCGGTATCGGACGTGCCGGTCCAAGCCACTTGGTCGGCTTTTTTTAGCTTATTCATGGTACGCCAAAGGGTGGGCTGGGAGACGCCTAGGGCCGTATGAAGACTGGAACTTTTAACTGGTTCTTTGGACTTACGCAAATGCTCTAAGACACGAATTTGCAACGAAGCTTCCTCAGCGGCGGAGGGAGCGCGGCGTTTGTAGAGCTGTTGGGAGGTCAACGTGCCGAAAAAAATCGTGGTCATTTGAATGCACAGCGACAGCAAACCTTCCGGCACGGTGTAGTGTTCAACATGGTTGGCGGCGGTCAGCGTCACAAAATAATACGACCACCAGCCCACCACAAAAAGTTCTCCCCTTCTGGCCCGTTCCTGAATAATTTCCGGGTCTTGCGACCACCGGCGGATTTCCCGGTGGCCAGCATAAGCAGTTAAAAGAATTACGTAGGCAATATCTGGATCAAATCGAAGAACGTAGGCCGATGAGAGAAACTGGCGCAGGTGAAAATAGAAACTGATGGCGGTCGCCAGGTTGACCAATGGCCGCAACACGCGCCCCATGTTCAGCTGCGCCAAAGCCGCAAGGGTGGCTGGCGGTTTAAGTGGTACTCCTGGAGGAGAAGAGTTGTTCACCGGGGATAAGGGTCAAAAAAATGCTTGAGCAAGCGCATTATACTACGTCGCATCGAGATCAAACGTATACAGGCTCTTAGAAATTAAAGACGATGGCGCTAGTCCCGGGCTAATGCGCGTAATTAACTTATTTGTCAATGACTCACTTTATCAAGATCGCTTTAGTCAGGGGCCATCCATAGCCGCTCGAATTCTTTCTGGAAACGGAGGGCGGCGTCGTCTAAGACCACGAGGTTTTCGTCGTTGCGTTTGCTGGCCGCGCGCGTCCAGTTGAAGCTGCCGGTAAGGACGTATTTTCCATCCACAATCAGAAATTTGTTGTGCTGCAGCCCTCCTCCGCTGCCGGGCTGGCGGTGGATGGGGATCCCCGCATCTTCCAAACGCAGAAGCATGCTCTGGGTGGTTTTGGAGTCATCAGGAGTGTTTTTAACCAGCCGTACCTTCACGCCTCGCCGGTGAGCGCGGATCAAGGCTTCCACGATGTGTGGTTCCGTGAAGCTGTAAATCGCACCTTCCAACGATTTTCGAGAGGCATCGACCCACGAAACAAAAACTTGGTCGCAGTGGCCATGGGGGCTAAAACAAATATCCAGAGTTTTGGATTGCGCAGGAAGCGGCACGAAAAAAACGGCCGTGAAAAGAAAGAACGTCACCAACGGCTTCGCGAACGGCTGCCACCTAAGATCGACCCTAAAACACCCCGGATGATTTGGCGGCCCATTTGGCTGGCGGCGGCACGCGCGGCGGATTTGGCCATGGATTCCACAAACGTGTCAGGGGTTCGAGCCGGTGCGCGCAGAGATTGACCGGCCGTGGCCGGTGCGGCGGCGACAGCGGCTTTTAGCTTTTCGTATGCCGATTCGCGGTCAACCACTTTTTCATAATGGCCAAACAAGACTGATTTTTCAATCGTTTGACGGCGCTCTGAATCGCTGACGGCTCCGACATGGCTGCGTGGCGGGTAAATCCAAGCGCGTTCCACCGGGCAGGGCGAACCCGTCGCATCGAGGAAGGAGACAAGCGCCTCCCCCACCGCGAGTTCCGTGATCGCTTTTTCTACCTGGACGGAAGGGTTGGGGCGAAACGTTTGAGCGGCGGCCTGAACGGCTTTTTGGTCTTTGGGTGTAAAGGCGCGAAGCGCATGCTGGATGCGGTGGCTTAATTGCCCCGCCACATCGGAAGGGACATCTAATGGGTTTTGCGTGACGAAATAAACGCCGACCCCTTTGGAGCGAACCAAACGCACCACCTGTTCGATTTTTTCCAAGAGTGCTTTGGGCGCATCTTCAAACAGCAGGTGCGCTTCATCAAAAAAGAACACGAGTTTTGGTTTCTCGGCGTCTCCTTGTTCTGGGAGACGTTCAAAAAGTTCAGAAAGCATCCAGAGTAAAAAGGTCGCGTAGGTCTTGGGGGAGCCCAAAAGTTTGTCGGCGGCCAGGATGTTAATCACGCCGCGGCCTTTGGAATCGGTTTGAATAAAGTCGTCGAGCGCCAGCGCCGGTTCGCCAAAGAGACGATCGGCCCCTTGTTGTTCGAGTGCAAGCAAACCGCGCTGGATAGCGCCGATGCTCGCCGCCGAAATGTTGCCGTATTGCGTGGTGTAGCGCTCGGCATTTTCCCCCACATGATTTAACATCCCCTGCAGATCTTTCAGATCTAAAAGGAGCATTCCTTGGTCGTCGGCAACTTTAAATACGATGGTAAGGACGCCGGCTTGCACGTCGTTTAAACGCAGTAAATTAGCCAACAAAAACGGGCCCATTTCAGAAATGGTGGTTCGAACCGGGTGGCCTTTTTCGCCCCACACATCCCAAAACACTACCGGGCTAGGCTCAAAAGAAAAATTCGACAGCTTTAATTTTTGGATTCGCTCATCGATCTTCGGGTTTTGTCCCCCCGCCAGGGTAAGGCCTGAAAGATCTCCTTTTACATCCGCCATAAAAACTGGAACTCCAATGCGACTAAACGTTTCGGCCAGCACTTGCAGGGAAACCGTTTTGCCGGTTCCCGTCGCGCCAGCGATCAGGCCGTGGCGATTGGCCATCCCTGGCAAAAGAACGAGCGGTGACTTTCCTTGGGCAATGGGATCCATTTCCGAAAGGTTCATTGAAAGTTCTCCATGGGTTGGATGTCGGTGGTGTCACTTGGAGATTCCCTAAACTGGCCGTTTTCCCAGTAATACGCGGAATCTCCCATAGGGCCGCCGATGATAACAAGTTCCGTTCTCTGGCTGATCTGGTTTTTCCCAGAAACATGCTCCGTGACCGAACGACTGCGCTGCGTGACGTAAACGTTGGGGTCAAGCCCGCGGGATTCAATGATGGCTTCTTCGTATCCCGCGTCTCGCTCAAGAAAGACGGTCACAAATTGTTCTTCCTGCCCTGGAACGACCAAGGATACGTGCACCACCCAATCGCGTTTTCCGTCTTTGTCGAAATCCGCCGATAAAAGGTTGGGATGGTCGGGTCGCTTTTCTTTTCTAAATTCTTCCCAAACGGCCTTCGAGGAGACCGCTACTTTCCATCCCGGATATTCCTCCTCCAGCCGCGCCAAAACGCCCGCAGGTAAGCCTGCTGGTCCCCCAATGGCCGCAACAGTACCAGCGCTGAATATAAAAAGCGCCCAGAAACCTTTCATGACGCGCATTATAAAGCTTAAGCCAGCAGTTGATCGATTTTAGATTGCAGCTCGTGAAGTTCCACAGGTTTGTGAAGGCAATGACAATTAGGAATGTTTTCAAGTTCCCCGAGGCGCTCTCCGGGAGATAAAGACCCCGTCACAATCAAAACGGGATGACCCGGCTGTTTTTGCAAATAAGCGCGAGCGACGTCCGTTCCTATTCCGTCCTGCAGCCGTAAATCGCTGATCAGCAAGTCGAACACATTTGTTTCAAGTTGAGCTATCGCGTCGCGAACTCCCGGCACAATATTTAAATCATGCCCGAGAGGGGTGAGAACCCGCTTAAAGAGGTGCCGAATCACTTCTTCGTCTTCAACGATCAATATTTTCTTTCCCATTTCGGCTGACTATACAACGCTGGCCGCGCGTATGCAAAGCGGATGCCAAGGATTTGCCCTTTACCTTTAAAAATAAAAGAAATATTGCCAACTTGAAGCGGATTTTCTAATGTTCACAATAAATAAATGATAATCAGTGAATGTGAAAACATGCATTTTCGGATTTTGCTGATCGATGATGACAAAGATCTGGCTTCTCATTTAATAAAAAGCCTTAAGGCTCAAGGGTATGGGGTGGATTGGGCCGCCACCGGCGCGCAAGCCCTAGAGCTGATGCAGCGACATCATTATGGGTTGGCGCTCTGCGACATCCATTTACCCGATACCAATGGCCTTGACCTCCTAGAACAGCTCCTGGCGCAAAACCCCGAAATCCAAGTGCTCATGATGACCGCCGATGCATGCATTGAAAGCGCCATCGCTTCCATGAAAAAAGGGGCGGTCGACTTCTTGCAAAAGCCATTTTCGTTTAGACGATTGTTGGTCCTATTGGAAAAGGCAGCTGAAAAAAGCGATCTGCAGCACACCATGGCCATTTATGAAGCAAGTAAGAGGGATTTACGGTCTACGCGCCTGGATGTATTGATGCCAGCCATTGTAAATATATGCAAACAGGTGCTTCGAATCGATTCGGTTTGCATGGCACTCATCAACGAGCACGGCGAATGGACTATGTGCGCCTATGTGGGGCGCGACGATTCGTTACGGCAAGACACCTTGCTTGCCATAAAAGAAAGTTTTGCTGTTTTTCCCGCCGACCAGGGGGCTCGACCTCTTTATAACGGCGTGCTAAAACCCTTGGTTTTGGATGGGCAGCTTTTAGGGGGCATCGCCGCATTCCGACATAACCGCGACGATGTTTTAACGCCCATGGACATTCGGTGCTTGGGCGTATTGTGCTCGCATGTATCCCACGCCGTCGGCAATGCCAATCTTTACGGGGAACTGACAGGAAAAGTCCACGAACTACAGGCGGCGCAAAAAAAACTTGAAGAAGCCCAGCAGCAGGTTATTCATTCGGAAAAAATGGCGGCCATGGGGCAATTGGCGGCGGGTGTCGCCCATGAACTCAATAACCCGTTAAGCGGGATTTTAGGTTTTGCGCAATTATTGTTAGCAGGCCGTGATTTGACCACTCAGCAAAGAGAAGATTTGGAAACCATTGAAACGCAAGCCAAGCGCTGCCGCTCCATCATTCGCGAGCTCCTAGAGTTCAGCCGAACGCGCAAACCTAAAATGGAATATGTCGACCTTGTCCCCCTCATGCGCTCCACCTTGCACTTGGTGGCCTATGAATTTTCAACTTCTGGCGTGGAACTGCTGCTCGAATTGCCCAGTGAATTGCCCGTCGTTTATGGCGACGCCCATCAGCTTCAGCAGGTTTTCATGAACTTAATTACCAACGCACGGCACGCGCTCCAAGGCAAAAAATCCGCTTCTCTTCGAATCTCGGCTCACGTCGAATCCGGTGCGATGCGCCTGCGCTTTGCGGATAACGGGACGGGAATTCGCGAAGAAATCCTCGGAAAGATTTTTGACCCTTTTTTTACAACCAAACCGGCGGGGCAGGGGACGGGCCTTGGTTTATCCATTTGCCGCAGCATTATGGAAGAACATCTAGGGACACTAAGCGTCGAAAGCCAATGGGGCGAGGGGACCGTGTTTACCGTGCAGTTGCCGATCGCGCCCGAGGCCGCAAAGCCCAAGGCTCAAGAGGAGGCGGTGCATGTCTTCTGACAGGGCGTCTAATGCATCACCAGAATTTTTAGCGCACGTTCATCGAGCCACGCATCAATTAAATAACGTTTTAGGGCCCCTGCTGATGCTGCCGGAGTTGATCAAATCAGAACTCCCCCATCACAGCACCGCTCAAGACGATTTGCTTTTGATTCAGGAAGCCGCGCGTCAAGCCTCCGCCATTGTTTCGCAGCTTAGAGAACGCACCGAACAAGAAAGGAGACTCCCTGCATGAATCTGGCCCCACGACCTAAAAACACCACCGGCACCTCCCAGTCACATCGATTAATACATCGGCTTAAGGTGGCCAAGGTAATGGAGATGCGAGAATCTGATTTTGGGCGTCTCATTAGTGACATTGAAAAAGACCCGCTTTTTAAGCGGTTTTATTCGGCTGACAACCCCAAGCACAGATTGTTTGGACACCGGCGATTTCCACATAGCGGGATGTCTTCCTCCTTTTTGGAACTTAACGAAGGCCTTATGGTCGATAAAGCGTCTGTTGATCTCGAAGGGTTTTTAGAAGACAAACAGGAAATTATTCGACTGTGCCAGAAAATTGGACAGGAAAACTTTGAACAGTATTTCCTTTATAACGAAGGCAGGCATTCTATTGAAGACATTGCCTCGACCTGCCTCATCACCCCCGCAGAGGTGAAAAAAGCGATGGACATGGTAAACCATATCGCGGTGCAAGAAGAGTTTGTCGCAAGTCCCATGGATACCCATTCTCCTAACGCCGCGTGGGACCGAATCGGCTTATTGGAGATGGAAAAAGATGACGTGCGGGTGACCTATTCGTCTTTGCGTTATGCGCGAGGACGGTATCACATTGACTATACGCGCCTAGCCACTCTCAAAAATGCGGGCGATCTAAAGAAGGAGGAATGGCAGGAATTAAGAGCGCTCGTGCGAAGCATGGAATTAGTCAATACCCGCAAGGCCACCATTTGCATGATTTTAGATGCTATTGCCCAGCGGCAAAAAGCTTACCTTCGTAGCCAACGCAAAGAACTATTAGAACCCATGAGTCAGATTGAAATGGCTCAAGTGTTAGGCCTTCATTCCAGCACCATTAGCCGGGCATTAACACGTAAGTCTGTAATGACCCCTTGGAAAGAAGAAATTCCACTCAAAGCCTTTTTTGTGAAAGGGCTTGTTTTTCGGATGAAAGCCACCATGCAGGACTATTTTTTCGAGGAAAATGAGGCGTTTATGAAAGGTGTTCGGCACGAACCTTTGCAGGATGATGAGATTCGCGACCGTTTGCGCCAGCTCTACGGTGTGCCGATTGCAACCCGAACGGTCGCCAAATACCGCGGTGAGCTTGCCGTGCCGAACGTGTACTTGAGGGCTCGAGAATTCAAGAAATCGGCGAAAGGCACTCGCGAAACCGCATCACGGCTTTCGAATGCAGCTGACAGACCCGAGATTCGGAAAGATTCAGCAATTCGCCAATCTCTTTAAGCGTCAACTCATCGTAGTAGTAAAGCGACATGACCAAACGTTCCTTTTCAGGGAGCGTTTCTAAAACCTCTTTTATTTGGTCAAGTGTTTCTTGACGTTCCAAAACAGACTGCGGGCTCTTTTCTTTAATATCCGCAAAGGAATCTTCCCAGTTTTCGTCGGAGTCTTCATGTTCCGCGCGGCCGCTCAGCGAGAGTGATTCGCAATGTCCCATATCGGTATATAAGGACGCTAATTCTTCTGAAGAGAGATGAAGCGCTTCCGCGATCTCGTGTTCTGAGGGGTCATGGCCCAACGAGTCACGCAATTGACGATAATTGGCCTTAAATTTGCTCAAGCGTTCCCGGGAGGTGCGGCTTAGAGCGTCGAGTGATCGGACGTAATCGAGCACTTGGCCTTGTATCCATCGGTAGGCAAACGTCTCAAATTTCACGTTCATATGCGGGTTGAAACGGTCCACGGCCTTAATCAAGCCCACTGCCCCCATGCTTTCTAAGTCATCGCGGTCCAAGCTTTGGATAAAGCGAATTTTCATGCGTCCCACCAATTGTCTAACGAGCGGAGCATAATGCTTGAGCAATGTCTCCCTGGCCACGGGATCTTTGGCGTCGAAGCAGCGACTCCACACACGGGCTAAATCAAGGCCCTCGGCGCTTGGGGTGAGAGGGGTTTGACGGGCAAGCATCGGTTTCATGGCAAGAGCTCCTTCACGAGAGGTTCATCGCCTAGGGTTAAACTTCCCAGCGATCTAATGTGAATGTCTGCGGGTACTTCGGAAAACGATAGAACAACCGCTGGTTTTAAAACATGCTCCGCTTGGCGTTGAAGGTGGGGGCGCAGCGATGCGCTGCATAAGACGACGGGCGAAATCCCCTGGCCGGTCGCCTCTTGGACTTTTTGCGCTAGCGCATGCATCAATTGTTCGGACCGGGGCGGCTCGAGCAGCAAGCGCACTCCTCGCTCCGTTTTGTGGAGGGAATCGAGCAACTGACGTTCTAAGGGGGGCGCCAGAGTTACAGCGTGGAGCACGCCGTCTGCATCCACATAACTGCGGGTGATTTGACGTCCTAAAACGGTGCGCACATGCTCGGTTAAATGATCCGGCTCCTTACTTACGGCCGCAGCGTCCGCAGTGGCTTCTAAGATCGTTAGAAGGTTGCGAATGGAAATGCGCTCACGAAGCAGGCTTTGAAGAACTTTCTGGACCGCTCCAATCCCCAACACTTGAGGCGAGAGTTCCTCTAGGATCGCGGTGTAGCCTTTGCTCTTTAAATCGCTTAGCAAGGCTTGCACTTCTTGCCGCCCTAGAAATTCATGCGCATGCGATTTGATGATTTCCGTTAAATGAGTCGCCAAGACCGACGGCGTGTCCACGACCGTATAGCCCGCCAACTCGGCGCCGCGACGATCGCTGTCTTTGATCCAAACAGCGGGTAGGCCGAAAGCCGGTTCCTTCGTTTCAATCCCTTGGAGGGGTGATGTTTCGCTTCCGCTGCCCATAGCCATAAGCTGTTTGGGCATAAGCTCCCCACGGGCGACTTCCAAATTCCGAATTTTGATCGCATACGTGTTGGCCGGGAGCATGACGCTGTCGCGAATGCGCACGGGCGGCACCACCAACCCCAATTCCTTGGCGACATTGCGTCGTATATGCGCGATCCGCTCCAGGAGCTCTTCGCCTTTGGAAGCATCAACTAAGTACAAAAGGCCGTACCCCAGTTCGACTTCCAATGTTTCGATGGTTAAAAGCGGCGTGACATCTTCCGGGTTTTTAGGATTTTCTTTTTCTTTGGACGGGCTTGCTTTTGCCAGTTCTAAAGCGGTTTGCTTTTGTTTGCGAATCACCGCGTTGGCCGCCATCAACAAAAGCCCAGCCACTGCAAGAAAAGGTATCGAGGGCAACCCACTCATCATGCCTAACAAGGCAAAAGAGAAAACGATGCCGGAACCGATGCTTAAGGCTCGCGGGTTCAGTGAAAATTGCTGCATGAGGTCTTGTCCGAGGCTTGCTGAGGAGCCTGTGCGGGTCACCAAGATGCCCGCGGCTGTGGAGACAATGAGGGCAGGTATTTGATGCGCTAAACCATCGCCAATGGTTAGGATGGTAAACGTGCTTAAAATTTCCCCCCATTCCATTTTCTTTTGAAGGAATCCAACGGAAATTCCCCCAATTAAATTAACGGCCACAATGATCATGGATGCGATCGCATCGCCGCGGACGAATTTGCTGGCGCCGTCCATCGATCCATAGAAATCCGCTTCTTTCTCAATGACTTCGCGCCTAAGGCGGGCCTGTTTTTCATCGATCAGTCCGGCATTAAGTTCCGCGTCTACGGCCATTTGTTTGCCGGGCATGGCATCTAAGGTAAAGCGAGCGGCCACTTCCGAAACCCGTTCTGCGCCTTTGGTAATCACGATGAACTGCACTACGACTAGAATCAAAAACACGACAAACCCCACCACCGGGTTGCCCCGAACCACGACTTCGCCGAAAGCTTGGATGACCGACCCTGCATCTCCCTGCAGCAAAATAAGTTTTGTGCTCGCCACGGACAGCGACATGCGAAAAAGCGTGAGGCCAAGCAGCAGCGTTGGAAACACTGAAAACTCTAATGCTTGTTGGATGTAGGTCGTAATAAGAAGCACCACGACGGACAAAGAAAGATTTAAGACCACTAGGAAGCTCACTAGCCATGTCGGCAGCGGCACCAACATAAGAAAAAGCATCGAAATAAGCCCTAGCGCGGCAATAAAGTCGATGGATCGATGGGTCATTTTCAAGACAGACTCTCGTGTTTTCTTATTCGCAACCGGTATACGGCGGCCAAAAGTTCAGCCACTGCTTGGAAGAGGGACGATGGGATTTCGTCATCCACATCGACTTGTCTGTACAAAAGCCGTGCCAAGGGTTTGTTTTCCATCATGGGGATGTGATGATCCAGTGCGAGTTGCCGAATCGTTCGCGCTCTTAAATCAGCCCCCTTGGCGACGACAACGGGGGCCCGCATCGGGGCCTCATAGTGAATGGCAACCGCCAAGTGGGTGGGGTTGGTGACCACAAGCGTTGCTTGAGGAACTGCTTTTCGAAGCGGCTTTCCTTGGCGTTTGCGTCTTAAAGCGCGCCATTTGGATTTGATCCGTGGATTTCCATCGGTTTCCTTGAGCTCTTCTTTCAGTTCGTGTCGGCTCATCATGAGCTGCTTTTGAAGACGCCGATGTTCCAAGACATAATCGGCCGCCGCAAACACCAGCATCCAAATGCCGACGTTCTTAAAGGCAATCCAGGAAAAATGACCTACCTGGACAAACAACGAGGTGGACGAATGGGTCATCAAGAGGTCTCTCTGGGAGAGGAGCGATTGGAGGGTATGCCACAACGCCCCTAAGACAATCATCAATTTAATGAAGGTTTTTGCGCAGTCCCATAAACTCTTGCTTGAAAAAAGCCGCCCCAACCCGGACTTGGGGTCGACCTTTGAGAAATCCAAAGAAATCGGCTGAAAAGTGATTAAAAAACGTGTTTGACAAAGGGTCGGAATCACCGTAAAAATGACAACGGCACTAAGGAAAGGTAGTAGACACTTTCCCATCAGCAGCAACGCCAATGGGAAGGTGTGCCCAATCGATTCTCGTCCCTCAAGAACGACCGGCCAGGCTTGTAATAGTTGTTCGAACAACACTTTCCACTGTGTGACAAAAGAATGGTTGAGTGCAATAAGAAGCCCTGCAGCGGCCCAAAAAACGATTACCCCGTTGATATCCCGGCTCTGCGCCACTTGCCCCGATTCCCGCGCTTTTTGAAGCCGTCGTCCGGTGGCTTGATGAGAGCGTTCCTCTGATGAACCGTTCTCAGCCACGCAAGGAATGGAGGAGTTGGCCCATGGCGGGCCAACAATGCCGAAGCGCACGTTCGAATACCGTGCTGATGAAGGGTAGCGTGACCCCCAACCCCACTAACCCGACACTGATTTTGATTGGGAAGTCCACCATGAACACATTAAATTGTGTAAGCATGCGTCCCAAAAAACCTAAGACCATGGACGTGATCCAAAGCGTAAAGAGCAAGGGGGCCGCCATTTGAAGGCTTACGACGAAAAGAGACCGGCTCATGAGGAGCCAGCCTCCTAACCCCGTTTGAAGGTGGCAGAGGCTTCCGGGCGGCACCCATTCCCAGCTCTTGGCTAAAGCTTGCAGCCATTGATGATGACCTTTGACGGAAAAAAAGACCACAATTACCAACCAGTGATACGCCATCGTAACGGCGTCGGTTTGCGCATCAAACTCCGGGTCGTAGAGGCCGCCAAACCCAAATCCCATTTGAAGACTTATCCATTGCCCCGCCATTTCCACGGCTTTAAATAAGAATTGAAGAAGCGTTCCCATGAAAAAGCCAATAAACATTTCACCCATTAGAATTCCTAAGAACTGCCATTCGTCAGTCGGTAGAGAAACTTTTGGAAAAAGACTGACCATGTACATACTGAGAAGCAACGCAAGGCCAATTTTGGCCCGGCTTGGGATGGCGGGGCTGGAAAATACGGGCGAAAAAGAGATGAAGGAGGCGCAGCGCACAAACGCATAAAAAAAACCACCTGTAAGTGACTCCATGGGTCAGCGCACCACGTGCGGCAACTGTGTCAAAAGGCGCGTGGTGTATTGCACCAATAGGTTCATCATCCACTGGCCCCCCACCAAAAGGGCCAGCGTTGACACCGCAAGTTTTGGGATAAACACGAGGCTTGGCTCGTGAATTTGCGTAATGGCTTGGACAAAACTAATGGCCACCCCCACCACAAGCCCCAAGATCAGGATCGGCGCCGGCAAAAGAACGGATAGTAAAAAGGCCTCGCGCAGCATGTGGAAAGCATTCATTTCATTCATCGCACACTCTCCACCAAGCCTTTAATAAGAAGATTCCAGCCGTCCACCATCACAAACAACAGAAGTTTTAAAGGCAGGGACAAAAGCGTCGGCGGCACCATCATCATGCCTAACGACATCAATATGCTCGCCACGACCAAATCGATCACCAAGAACGGAACAAACAGCATGAAGCCGATTTGAAAAGCCGTTTTAAGTTCCGATAAGACGAAAGCCGTAACCAGCGTGCTAAACGGGGCATCGATCGGGTTCTTGGGGCGAGCCGCTTTGGCTAAAGAAAGCGTCAGCATTAAATCGGGCTGCCGGGTTTGCCGGAGCATAAATTCTTTGATGGGAAGCAAACCCCGTTCGAGCGCCACGGCCCATTCCACCTTTTTGTTTTGGTAGGGTTTGATCGAGCCCTCGTAAACCCGGTTCCAGGTCGGAGTCATGACAAAAAAAGTCAAGATCATGGCCAGGCTTAGCAGCAGTGCATTGGGCGGAGTCTGCTGCGTTCCCATGGCGTGACGAAGAAATCCCAGGACAATGACCATGCGCAAAAACGATGTTGTCATAATAAGCAAGGTGGGGATAAGCGACAAAAGGGTTAAAACGATGAGCGTTTCCAGCAAGGCCGAAATCTTTTTAGGCTCGAGTAAATTAGGAAGGTCGCCTGGAAAGACTCCGGCATTGGAAGCCGCATGCGACAAAAATGGAAGGAAGACGTGGAGGAAAACGACGCAAACGAGCGTTTTAACGATCTTCATCAGCGGAGGCCGCTTTCTGGGGGTTTAACTCGGCTAACAAACGTAGGTGATGGGCTGTGGCGCCGATTAAAAATCGCTTCGATTCCACTTCAATGACATACAAAACAGAGGGACTCTGTCCAGGAAGCATCGTTCGGGCCTGAATTTGAATAGCAGACGAAGACGAGGATGCCCAAAGCCTTTGGCCTTTAAAGCGCTTCAGGGCTGGGAGTAAAGCGTAACTTAAGGCGACCAGCGCCGCTAAAAAACCAGCGACTCGCAGGAGACTTTCGAAGACAGAGGTAGATTCCATTATCCCTTCTGGTGAGGGTCGATCAATTCGGATATGCGCACGCCAAAGACATCATCGATGACGACAATGTCGCCTTTGGCATACGCTCGGCCGTTTACGAGAATTTGAATCGGTTCTCCAGTGGAATTGTTCAATTCGACCACGGAGCCTTCAGCAAGTTTCAAAAGTTCACCGAGACTCATTTCGGTTTCACCTAAAACCACGCTAATTTTTAAATTCACATCCATTAAAGGAGCAACAGGCACGCCGGCTGTTTTCTTGGGTGAAGCCTGCAGGTCCGAGAAAACGGCCGGTTTGACGGTGGTCGGCATGTCTTGAGCGGTCGTCGGCATCGTCTGCGCCACGTTTTTTATTTCTGGCGACGTGCAAATGGGGTCGACGCTTTCTGCCGTGGGTTCCTGGGCTGCCGCGAGCAATTGATAGCCCTGTCGTTTGGACGCTAGTCGAGCGAAAAGCCCGCTGCTAAGGGCGCGTGTGGTGCGGCGAAGGGTGGTTTTATGTCGGGCTGGCATATCCGTCTCCTTTGGTTTGAGACTGTGCAACGTAAACGCCTGAAATCTGAACCGCGCATCGTTTATTGGCGGACCCGGGGCGGCCGAGGAGTAATGGGATATTTCCCACGTCAATGCGTAAAGGGAAGTCCGTCGGTCCTAAGCGAATCACGTCTCCGCAGCCTAAATCACTGATGTCTTTAAGCGGCAATTGCTGCTCGCCTAAGACGGCGCGAACCGGAACTTTTAAGTGTTCAAAGCGGCTTTGCAGCGCTCGGCAAATCTTGGGGTCGTTTAAATCGCCTAACGAGTGGCCTTGCGATTTTTCAAGGGATGACAGAAACGGCTTTACAAACGAAAAAGGAAAACACACGTCCAAAAGTCCCGACGTTTTATTAAGGAGGACGTTCAATGTGATCACAAGAACAGGATCTTCGGGAGCCAAAAAACGGAACGCTGTGCAAGTTTGCGCGTTGCTCTTTAATTTAAAACTAAATTCTCCAAACAATTCCCATGCGGCGTTCAGTTGATTTAAGATCCGGTTCATAAGGGCTTCAGCCATCTTGGTTTCAATGACGGAGAGTTCGCGCGCTTCAGGCGATTCCCCCGTGCCGCCTAAGATGCGATCAATGGAGACTAAAACCAATGGCGCATCCAGACGCAGCAATGCATGCGCGCTCACAGGCTCAATCTCAAAAAAGCTGTACAAAGACCCCTTTTTTTCTTCTTTTTGGACTGTCTCGTAATTAAATTGCCGAACACCCTGAAAAGTCACTTTCGCGCTTAAGGACACATAGCTAGCCAGTGTGCTTGTCAGCGCGACGGCAAATTCCGTGTGAATGCGTTCTAAAAAGTCTTTTTTCTTTTTAGCCAGACTCACGTCATGGACGTTAAATGGCTTGACGGTTTTAGCGGTTTCCCGGTTCATTATTGAACGATCATCTCCGTAAGGTAGGCGCCGGCAATCCCATTTTTAAGGATCTGGTTTAAACGCCCTTTAATTTCTTCTTTAAGCGCTTCTTTGCCCGTGCTTGTGTTGATCTCCTCAAAGCGGTAGTTGCCTAAAATCTTGATCAGCGCGTCATACACTTCAGGTTCGTGTTCTTCGATGGAGCTCTTTATTTTTTCGTTCGTTAAGTCCAGCGTGAGCGTCATTTTGGCGTATCGGCGTGCATTGGGATCGGAGAGATTGACGATGACTGGTTTTAACGCGTAATGCGTATCGGAGCCGCCGGACGAACCAGCCCCGTCTTTTCCTTTTTCGCCATGACCCTTGCTTTCGCTTTCTTTCGATTTATGCTCTTCTTTAGCGGGCGCCTCGCCATGGCTCTTCGTTTCTGCCTTTTTTTCTTCCCCTTCAGTCGCGGCATGGGTATCGGCGCGTTCGACCGCTGCGGTGGAGGACTCCACGGAGGAGTCGACTGCAGCGGTGGCGGGCGCGTGTGACTGTTTCTTCATCCAGTGGGAGACGATGCCGTAGGACCCCACGGTGCAGATCAGTCCGGAAACCGACAAGGTCGCGATCTCGACGAGGGCTTTTTTGACCCCATCACGGGTTAAAAAGTCAGGCAGTTTAAGAGCCATGGCGTACGCTCACTTTCACGTTACGATCGTTTTAAGTTCACGAGTTCTTCCAGCAGCTGGTCGGAGGTCGTGATGATTCTTGAGTTCGCTTGGAATCCGCGCTGAGTAACGATCATGTCTGTAAACTCGCGTGCCACGTCGACGTTCGACATTTCTAATGAGCCACCGACGATCGTCCCGCGACCACCGGTTCCCGGAAGACCAACCGTCGCCGTACCCGAATTGGCCGATTCAGACAGCAGGTTGCGGCCGTTTCGCATCAAGGAGCTTGAGTTTTTAAATGTCGCGATCCCCAGCTGCCCTAACAGCAGGCTCTTTCCATTAGTGAAAAAGCCCGTGACTTCGCCTGACTGGCCAACCGAGAAGTTCGTCAACGAGGCGGCCGCGTACCCGTCTTGTTCATCCACAATGAGCGAAGAATTGCCGGAGAACTGGCTTGCGCCCGAAAAATCGTTCGCAATAACCAGCGGAGTCGTCGCGCCATTGGTCAATGGGATGCTGATGCTTCCGGTCGTAGCCGTAAGGGCGCCGCTCGCGTTAAAGGTCAACGTTCCACTGCCCACAGAACTGCCCCCTATCGAAGCGGCCCAATTCCAAGCATTGGCGGCGGTCTTCGTATAGGTGAGGTCGACCGTATGCAGATTGCCTTGGCTGTCGAAGACTTGAGTGCTGGACTGGTAGGTGCCTGCCACCGCGGTGGAAGCATCAAGGTTCCCCTTAAAAGTCAAGGTGGTCGTAGCCTTGGCCGGGAGCGCTTGCCCCACGGGAATGTTGATGTTGCCTAATGCTCCGGAGGTATTGATCACTCCGTTGTTGGCTGTCCAACCTTTATATTTGAGACCGTTCGAAGGATTAAACAGGTCCCCATCCGTCCCCATGAGCATGTTTCCAGCGCGGGTGTAATATTGCTGCGTATCATCGCCTAAGATAAACAACCCTTCCCCTTGAATCGCCATATCCGTGTTGCGTCCTGTGGCTTCCAAGTTTCCTTGGCTGTTGATCATGTCAACGCTTCCAATCACAGACCCTAAGCCCATTTGAACCGGGTTCGTTCCGCCTGTCCCATTTTGTGGGGCCGAGGCATCGCGTAGGTTTTGATACACCAAGTCGCTGAAGGTCACGCGGCTGTATTTGTAGCCGATGGTGTTCACGTTGGCTAAGTTGTTCCCAATCACGTTGAGGCGGAATTGGTGATTTTTAAGTCCCGATACACCTGAAAACAACGATGGCATCATAGAAGCTCTCCTTTTTGCGCTAAATAATGACGGCGCTATCAATGTTGGTGAATACGTTTTCCTTCAATCGTTCGCGTGCGATGTGAGTCACCAAAACGCGATCCCGAATGTTGACGATGAAGGCCTTGTCGTCCATAAGAAAGAGCGATTCCTTCGCTCCCTTGCTTTCCGCGCGTTCCACGCCGTGGCGGATGCGTGAAGCGTGATCAGGGGTCAGCTGAAATCCGTCCTGCTCCAAACGCTTTTCGGCGTGTTTGGAAATTTGAAGCGGGATAGAGTTGGAAATGGGTGAAATCATCGGATTTCGATCACTTGCTTAAGATTTACGAACTGTCCATCAACGACCAATTGGGGAACGCCCCCAACGCTGGTGACGCGGTCTACCACTCCGACCAACGTTTGCACGTCGCTCATTTGCGCCTTGACGGTTTTACCCAACAAAGCCACGGCATCGCCCATTCCACTTGTAGAAGTGAGCTGCGTGACTTGGGAATTAAGATTGGTCATCTGCTCGAGCGTGCTAAATTGCGCCAAGGTGCTTAGCATCTGTTCTTGATCCGCGGGGTTTAAAGGATCTTGATGTTGAAGCTGAGTCGTTAACAGCCGCAAAAAATCCTCTTTAGCCACCTTGGTTTGGCTGCCGAGTTCTCCCGAATCCTGAGGGGCTGATGAATGGATGGCATTGATGGCCATGGGCATCTCCTTACACCAGAATATTCACGTGCGTATCCATGGCTTCTACAGCCTCAGCCGCACGTTCTCGAAAGGCTTGCCGAATGACGCTGCGTGGACGGTAGCCGCGAAAATCGGGCGTGTTTTGTTTGGCATCTGTCCCTAAGCCTTGAAACAAACTCAGCGTCGCGGGAGTATCAAACGTTTGAATCTGGAATTGATCCAGTTGAATGCCGTGTTCAGACAGCGATTGGCGAATTTCAGGCACGGCTTGCTGAACCATTTCACGGACGTGAGAACTCTCCACTCGCACATCCAGCGTCATCTGGTGATCCTTCACTTGAACCTGCATGGTGACTTGCCCCAAATCCTTTGGGTGGAGCTCGATTTTGATGGGTTTGCCTTCTTTTAGCTGAATGACATCGATGCGATTTAAGACTTGATCGATGACGGGTTGGGGGTCTAGTGGAGCACCCGCGGCAGGCAAGGCTCTTTGCGCAGCCGCGTGTTTCGTGGATACTATGTCCAATGGCGTTGCGGACATTGGTTCTGGAAATAACACCACAGGCCAACGCTGGGAGTCGCCTCCAGGACCGCGCGGCGCCGTGCGACTTTGCGAATGTTGTTGAAAGGGTTGCCAATGGTCTTTGGACGGCGTTTGCAACCGTGACGGCGCTTCCAAAGGAATGGTCTTCTCCATGGGACTTTGCAGGGGGGCAGCTTCGAGGCCATTCTTTTCGACGGCATCCGTCACGCCCGGCGCCCGCATCATAAATGGAGCTTTTCGCGGCTCGCCACCGGCGCTGAAGGTCGGCTGCGCGTTCGCCCGTGACGCCTCAGGGCGGGTCGTGCCAAAGGTAAAGTCATACGTGGGCTTTTGTTCCCAAAGAGCGCCCATCGTCTCTGCGGCTTGCGGACGAGCGGGAGAAATTTCCAGATGCTCCAGACGGGCTGGAAGGTCTTTAAACGTAGGGTCCATCGCGGCAAATGCCCCGGACCGGATGGTTTCTAAAGGCACGACTAAGGCCGGCCGCTGCGTAGGGATCGCAGGCCATTGTGATGGGGCGGCGGGTGTGGATTCGCTGGAAAAGGATTCGACCGTTTTCTGAGTGATGCGCACGGACGGTGTTTTCGATTTTAAGGAGAGAGGCGCACGCGTAGGCCCTGAAACGTGAACACTCACCGGTTCCACGGCAAGCGGCGTCATGACGGGGGCTAAAACGGGCATCGAAGTGTTCGAGAGCATTGAGGCACGCTCCAATGGAGTTTCCGGTTTTTCGGCTTCGTTGTGTGCACCCTTTGATTGACCCTTGGAGTCTTGGCTTAATTCAAGCGGAGCTGACTCCCGGTGAGTTTTTCTCAAAGACGTCGTGTTTTTTAACGTGTTTTGAAGGGCTTCGTTAAACGTGAAAGCCGGCGCCGTTTCATCGAATCCAGTCAAATTCAGTGGAATCGCTTGCGCTTTTTCGGGTGCGATGAGGTCCAACTCCTTTTCCATTAGGATGGGTTGGTTCATGGTCGTTTGGGCTCCGCCATTCGAAGCGAAATGAGGGCGGCGCGTTTGGCTGGAAATCCGGAAAGCAGCTTGGCAGCTTCAGGTTCCTTCATTTGAGAAAGAACCGCAGACACCATTTTGTCGTCCATCTCCTGCAACATTGAGACGGCCTTGGCATTGGGCAACGCCCCGATAAGTTTTGCCAGCTTCTTGGATTCCTCAGAGGCCTGAGCGGTGACGGCGGTTTGGGCGGCCTCCGTTTTGGCGCTTTCGACGGCGGCTTTAGAGGCTTTTTCGTACGCTTCCATACGCTCCAAAAGCAACTGAATTCGGCTGTCCTGAGTTTGGATGAGTTTTTTCATGCGGTCTAAATTCTCATAGCTGCCTTCAAGCAATGCTTTTTGACCGGCGGCGTTGTGAAACATGTACGTTAGGAGATTTTCTTGCTGGGGAATTCCCGAATCTTGGGCTAAAGTTTTCACAACTGTACCTGAAGCAATCTGAATGCTAACCATCTGTTGAACCTCTTGTCGCGGAAGACCGTGAATTTGCCCCCATGAAGGGATGGGTGTTACCCCACTTGGGCGTTGGGACAAGCGTAACGTCTGCGATAAGTCCATCCAAGACATGTACGAGCTCAATGTCGTAGCTATCAAAAGGACCCAGATTCGATGTTTCCAGGGTTGGTCTTTAAAAAGGGCAAGCCATGCCGCCATTAGTCCTCCATAAAGCGGTTCCGTGGACGCGCGGCCAGGGAATCTAAAAATTTCCCCTGCATTTTTCGGGCGAAGTGCTGATGCCGCTGTTTGAGATGGTCTTTGTAGTTTTCCAATGTCTGTTTGCCTTTTAAAATCGACTCCAGTTTCCCCTTTAGGCGCATGTGTTTTTGGGAGAGTTCCGCAAGCATCTGGTGCTGCTGTTTAAGGCATTCTTGAAGCCAGTCTTGATACTCCTCGTGGGCTTGCAGGCGCACCAACGAGAGGGGCTGTCGGCCCGCCAGAGACAGGAGTTCCTGCTGGCGCTGGTTTAAATCTTTGATATGGTCCTGACAGGCGCGCTCTTGGGCTTCCAATCGTGTCAATTCCTGCCGACATTGGATTTCCTGGGATTCACGAAAATGAAGGAGACTTTGAAGACGGAATCGAAAGGATTTCATCGCATGAGCTGCTGCAAACGGTTTAACGTTTCTTGAAAGGTTGAAGATTCCTGAATTCCTTGATTTAGAAACGCATTAATGGGCTCCAAGCGTTCGATGGCACGGTCGACATGAGGCTGGGAACCCTTCGAATAAACACCGACTTGAATGAGTTCTTCGGCCTCGCGATAGGTCGCCAGATTCTGGCGAACTTGGGACGCCAGGCGCTGGTGCTCATCCGTCGTGATGTCCACCATCATTCGGCTGACGCTTTCTAGAATATCGATGGCTGGAAAGTGGCCTTTGCTCGCCAACCGTCTTGAAAGCACCAAATGGCCATCTAAAATCGAGCGAGCGGTGTCTGCAATGGGATCGTCCATTTCATCCGCCTCCACCAAGACGGTGTAAAAACCAGTGATGCTGCCTCGCCCCTCAAGTCCCCCCGCTCGCTCAAGAAGTTTAGGCATAAACGCAAACACAGAAGGGGTATACCCTTTGGTGGTCGGGGGTTCCCCACTAGCCAAGCCGATTTCGCGTCCCGCCATGGCCAAACGCGTCAAAGAGTCCATCATCAAAAATACATCGTCCCCCTGCTCACGAAACGATTCCGCGATAGCGGTCGCGGCCAAAGCTCCATAAATTTTGGTCATAGGGGGATGGTCAGAGGGAACAGCAATGACCACGGAGCGTGCCAGTCCCTCTTCTTTGAGATCTTTTTCAATGAATTCCCGAATTTCACGGCCGCGTTCTCCAATTAAGGCAATCACGTTTACTTTCGCGGCGGTATGGCGGGCGATCATGCCCATCAAGACGCTTTTTCCAACACCGCTGCCGGCGAAGAGACCCATGCGTTGACCTTTACCACACGTTAACAACCCATCGATGGCTCGAATCCCCGTAGAAATTGGTTCGCGAATACGAGCGCGCTGGAGAGGAGAAAGCGTCGCGCTGTGAAGTGTGTGGCGCTCGGTGGTTTGTAGGGGGCCCAAGGAATCTAAAGGGCGTCCGAAGGCATCGATGACTCGGCCTAAAAGTGCATTTCCAATTGGAATGCTGGGCGGTTCCGGGTTGGCCATGAGGGCGCTCCCAGGACCGAACCCGCGTAAATCTTCTAAGGGGGTCAGGAGAATTTTATCGCCTTGAAAGCCCACCACCTCAGCCAAATGAGAGCGCCGGCCGTCCCGGCTCACCAAGCGGCATAAATCGCCGACTGAAGCGCTGACCCCCGTGCCCTCAACCAATGCGCCGACGACTCTCGTAATTTTGCCTGTGACTTTAAGAAGGGAGCGTGAGGTCAGTATCTCGATGCGCTGATCCACTTTAAGCATGATCGTGCCCCAGCAGCGTTTCACGAAGCGCATGAAGGCGTGTGACAACTTGCGCATCCACCATCTGAGCACCGCTTTCCAAGACGGCCCCCCCCCGCTCAACGGTCGAATCTGGGCTTAGGTGAATGTCTGAAGGGTTTTCCACCAAGGAGGGCAAACTGCTTTGAATAAGAGACATATCGTCCGGATGAAGCCGGATGGCGGTCGATGCGCGTCGGCCCAGGACGGCGAGCCCTTCGCGAATGACCTCCCGAACGAGTTCTTGATTGTCTGTGATTTCTTTACGACACACCTTTTCTGCCGCCGCCAAAGCCAGTTTTAAGAGATCGGCCTCAAACGCGAGAATTGTTCGTGACACTTCTTCACGTGCCTGTTCGCTGATCAGCAGGTGTTGTTTCTGAAGCGCTGTTTGGAGGTCTTGCTGAATACGAGTTTTGACTTTTTCATATAGCGCTTCTTCATGGGTGGAGGGATTTGGATTCACCGGCAAGGGTTTATCCGATGAAGTTATAGGAACGAGCGCCCCGCGCGCTTCGATACGCAGAGGTTCCACCGCCACGATGGTTTTTTTCACAATGGAGCTGCGGGGGGTCATACGAGAGCTGCTTCTTCGCCTGTCCCACGCGAAATCGTGATCTGGCCGGACTCCTCCAATTTGCGAATCACCCCTACAATGCGCTGTTGGGCGGCGCTAATGGCTTCTTTCTTTTGAGGCCCCATCATTTCGATGTCTTCTTTGAGCATGGTGGCGGCTCGTTCCGACATGTTCGCGTAAATCTTTTCCTTTGTTTCGTCTTTCGATTTACGCAAGGCCAATTTAAGGTCCGCTTGGTTGATGCTCGCCAGGATCTTTTGAAGGTCCTTGTCGTCCACCTTCACAATGTCATCAAAGGAAAACATCGCCGCTTCCACGTTCTTGGCCAGTTCTTCGTCCTTGGATTTAAGGGATTCCAGAATCTTCTTTGATTTATCGGGAGGAAGTAAAACCAGTATCTCAGCGGAGGAACGCACGCCCTCTTTGCCAATGCTGCGCTTCGAGCTCTTCTTAAGTATCAACTTCTCCGTAAAACCACGCTTTATTTTGTCGGCCAAATCCGACGGCATGGGGCGAGGGACGGCGATGTTGCTGAGTGCTTGCATCTGCGCTTCTTCTGTAAAAAAGGCTAAGACATCGGCTGCTTTTTTGGTTGAAAGAGAGGACAAAATGCTGGCAATCACTTGGGGATGTTCTTTCTGTAAGTCCGTGGCAACCGTTTCAGACCCGATTTCAGCGATCAAGTCATCCAAATCCACTTGGGTCGTACTGTGCTCCTCCATATGGTTCATCATGAGCGAAGCCCGGCGAATTCCAAAGGCCCGCGCTAAAATGCTTTCAACATACTCAGCGCCTTCCTTGAGAGTGGACGCTCGTCCGCTGAGCATTTCTTGAAACTCAACGAGAACTCCCTGGCGTGTCTTGGCGTCGACTTGGGACAGCGAAAGCATTTCTCGCGCAATGAGCGAGACTTCGTCTTCCTTCATATGCTTCAAAATGTCCACGCATTGTTCGTCAGGCAACGTGCTTAGCACAATGGCTGTCTTTAAATGCGGGTTCATGCGTTATTTCGACCATCCTTTCTGAAGCAGCCGTGCGACTTCCGCGGGGTTCTCTTTGCTCGCTTTAACAAAATCAGTCACAGCGGTTGTTTTACTGCTGAGTTCGCTTACCGCTGGTCCGCCGGATGGCAATGCGGCTCGCTCCATCGGCTTGGGTAATTCGGGCGAGGTAGTCGGTGGCGACGAACCAGACAGGAGTGCCGGCGCCGCTATGCCTTGTGCGGGGGCTAACGAGCCTGCGGCGGTTTGGCTGGAGATTGGAAGTTGCGCGACCGGCATTGTTTTTAGGGTTTTAAGAAGAGACAAGACGATAAAGATCATGGCTCCGGCAATCACACTGCGTTGAGCTAAGGCCATCCCTTGTTCCATCAAACGATCTTTCTTAATCGCTTTTTGAGCGGCGTCCATCTGGAGGACGCTGGAATTATGCTGTTCGGTATCAAACGCCAGGTTTTTGACTTCTATTTTGTCTTCTCGCTCTTCGTTAAACCCGACGGCTTGTTTGACGAGCTCCGTAATACTTTTTAATTCTTCAGGGTTTCGCGGCGTGTAGGTGCTCTGCGCCGGATTATTCGCATCCGCCGTCCGGCTGCCGTCAAGTACCAGCGAGACGGTTAGTCGCCGAATGGTCCCGGGGCTAGCCACTACCTGGCGAATCGTTTTTCCAAGTTCGTAATTGCGCAGCTGGGAATTGCCCGCCGTTCGATCCGCAATGCTTTGTTCGCTGCGAAGCGAACCGGATGGGTCAAAAAGTTCCGATTGCTCCTTGATCATTTGAGTGTCCAGCAAGGCGCTTATGCGTACCACCGCTTTGTCCGGGCCTAAGACACGGTTGAGCATGCTTAAGACTTTTTGCTCTAAATACTCTTCAACGTTGTGCTGTATGGCCAGCATTTGATCTCCGGCCGCCAGAAGGCTTCCTGGTTTGGCGCCGTTGGAGAGCAAGTTGCCATTGGTGTCAACGATGGTGACGTTTTCGGGGCGTAGTCCTTTGACGGCGCCGGCCACTAAGTGCACAATGCCCTGGACTTGTCGTTTCTCCAGAACCGCCCCTGGGTGTAGGGCCAGCACCACAGAGGCGCTGGCTTCTTTGTCATTTTCGAAAAAGGCCGAACTCTCTGGAAAAACCAAATGCACTTTGACTTGCGTGACAGATTCCAATTCCGAAATAGTGCGTACCAACTCCCCTTGCACCGCGCGCTGGTAGTTTACTTGCTGCGCAAAATCGGTTAAGCCAAGAGCATTTTTGTCAAATAGTTCAAAACCCATGCCGCTTCCGGCAGGAAGTCCAGCCATGGAAAGTTTAAGACGCAGATCAAACACTTTGGACGCAGGAACGTTTACCGTTGATCCATTGTCCGTGAGGCGGTAGGGGATGTGCTGACTGTTAAGCTGTTCAACGACCCGGGCGGCATCCTCTTGGGCGAGTCGGACATAAAGCGGCGCAAAGCCTTCATGCGTGAGAAACGCGGAAAGCCCCCCTAAGACGGCGATGACCAAAACGAAAACCCCAACCGTGGCTAACTTTTGGCCGTACGTCAGACGTGAAAACGTATTTTTAAGCTGCTCGATAAACTCCACTCAAACATCCCCCTCCGTTTATGGCCCCCTTGTGGAAAGGCCCAGCCATGCCAGGAGAGTTAAATTTGCATGCGCATAATTTCGTTATAGGCCTCAAGCACCTTGTTTCTGGCTTGAATGGTGAACTGAAGCGCGAGGTTCGCTTGTTCGAGTTTGACCATGGCCTGGTGCGGATGTTCGAGTGCTCCGGACACTAAATCTTTCACTGTCTTTTCTGCACCGTGAATGTGTTGGTCTGTTTGCGAAACCATTTCCTGAAACAATTTTCCAAACGAGCCGTCCTGGGGCGACGTCTGTCCCGCCACATCGAGCGTCTGTAGAGGTGTGAGATCGGGGATGTCTGGAATGTTGAGACGAATCGGGTCCATACCACTCATCACCCTTTCCTAGTGCAAAAAGGTTGCTAAACGGCACAACCCCAGAGCTGTGATAAATAAATTGCGAATACCAATCGATTGTAAACACGGATGCTGTGTGAAGTCCGGAGGGTTATTTGCCGACGTCTAACGCTTTAAGATACATCGTTTTCCCAGCGTTAAAAGCCGCTACATTCGCTTCGTATGACCGCGTGGCTGAAATCATTTGGACCATCTCTTGAGTTAAATTGACATTGGGAAGCGCCACGCGCCCCTGCGCATCCGCATCCGGGTGAGCGGGGTTGTAAAGCAGCACGGGCGGTGTTTCGTTTAAAACAACGTTGCTGACTTGTACGCCACTCCCGATAGCGGGGGCTTTAGGAGATGTGCCGGAGGCGGAGTCAAGGACGCTTGAAAAGCTGACGGCTTTGGCTTTGTAGGGTCCGCCTTCTGGCGTTCGCGTCGTATTGGCATTTGCAATATTGTTCGAAATGACGTCCATCCACGTGCGATTGGCGGTCATCCCGGTTTCACTAACATCTAAATTTCTAAATACACCCATGATTAACGACCTTCAATAACGCTACGCGCCATTTTGTCCTGCCGTGCCACCACTTCCACTAACGTTTGATAGAAGAGGCTATTTTTATTCATCTCAGCCATTTCCTGATCCACCTGAACAGAATCGATAGGCGTCACTTCGAACCCTTGCGCCGGGAGCCATTCCATCGGTTTTAAATGCGCAGGCTGCGACCTTTGTAGTTCTATATCAGCTAAGGTATCGGCCAAAGTCGCACGATCTTTAAATGCAATGTGACTGCCTCTATAGGCAGGTGTGTTCGCGTTGGCTAGGTTATTCGCGATGGCTTGGTGATTTAACCAGGACGCTTTTAAGTGTTCGCTAAGTTTATCGCCAGCAATGTCCGTAATGGAGTTCATGACGGCGGCATTTTGTAAGCCTGCTCGATTTTCCATTGGTTCTGGGTTTGGCGCATCTGCATTTGAAGTAAGCGCATTTTCTCCTGGAGGCTCGCACGGTTACGGGTTTCAAGAGCCGCGACGTCGTTTAAGAGGTTGTGGATCTCTTGAGTATTGTTCGGACCCGTGTCGTGAGGTTTATCAAAAACACGTAAATCGAACCGATGCATTCGAGACAAAAGTCGACGCTTGCAACGCAGTAAAGACTCCATTTTGTCCCATTGGGATGTATCGATGGCTTGGCCTTCTTGACGGGTTAGTTCAAGCAGCGCCTGGGACAAATACTTCAAAACCGCATCGGGTGGGATCGTTTTCATCGTGCTCTGACCGGATGTCGAGCAATTGGCTTGCCAAGTATAAAATCAGGCGGCCAGACGCTGAGGAAGATGATCGTTTTGAATTGGATCAGGTCCGCTAAAGATCAGCAGATGTTCAATCACATTATGCAGCTCGCGCACATTGCCCGGCCAGGAATACGACATTAAGCACTCTAGAACCTGGGGCGGCAGATGTTTTGGAGATTGTGTATCAGGAGTTAATTTTTCGATAAAGTGCTCAATTAATAAGGGGATGTCCTCTTTTCGTTCGCGCAGCGGCGGCAGCTCAATGGTGATCACGCCTAATCGATAATAAAGATCACTGCGAAAGCGATGAGCCTCCGATTCTTTAAGTAAGTCTTTGTTGGTGGCCGAAAGGAAACGCACATCCACGCTTCGTTCTTGGTTGCTGCCTAATCGCCGGTAGCGCTTCGTTTCGATCACACGCAGCAATTTGGCTTGCAATGAAGGGGTAATTTCACCAATTTCATCAAGAAATAATGTGCCTCCGTGCGCGGATTCCAAAAGTCCCTTTTTCATGGAACTGGCGTCCGTAAAGGCCCCTTTTTCGTGCCCAAAGAGTTCGCTTTCAAGAAGCGTGTCAGGAAGGGCGCTGCAGTTAAGGATGACAAACGGACCGTTTCGTCGCTGGCTTTGATAATGAATTCTATGCGCAATCACTTCCTTCCCCGTGCCGGTTTCACCGTGAATGTGCACCGTGGCATCCGTTTGGGCCACGCGGTCGGCGGTATGCAGCGCTTTTAAGAGACTGGCGCTTTTCCCAATGAGCGGCAGAGCTGTGGGACGAGGCGTCTCACTGCTTAAAGGCGTTATCGTTGGAACCGTTTGCGTGGGCAGGCGCTTTTCTTTAAGACGCTTCATGACGTGGAGGAGAGTGTCTACTTCAAAGGGTTTGTCCAGATAATCGATGGCATTAAGCTGCAACATGCTCATGGCCGTGCGAAGTGTTCCCATTCCAGACATGGCAATCACATCTAAATCGCCGTGTTCCTGACGGATGGTTTTTAAGACGTCCATCCCATTCATGTCAGGCATGTATAAATCCAGCAATACCGCATCGTAGCGCTGTTCGCGCAGGGCCAAAAGCGCATCGCGTCCTGAGTGAACGGTTGTGGCCTGGTAGCGTTCGCAAGCCAACGCCTTTTTGATCGACCCCGCCATGACTTTGTCGTCATCTACGATTAAAACTTGAAGTGATTCCATGATTCGTGACGTGTGTATGCGGTCCGAACAAAACTTTGTCAAGAGCAAATTGGAAAACCCGATAACGGTTTTGGAGAGGCCTCCACTCTGGAGGATCCCCGGGACCGGTCCTGCCAGACGGCCCGGGGTTCTTCCCCATCACGAGCCTGGAGTGTTTTAAATAGGGAGAATGCGCTGAAACCCGATATTGCATCGCTCGCCGGTTTATTTGGAGCCATTGCGCTGATTCTTCTAGGGCAACACCTGGAGGGTGGGCACATAGGATCGATTCTTCAACCCACAGCGGCTTTGATCGTTTTTGGAGGCACGCTGGGGGCCACTATGCTTAGCTTTCCCTTAGATGTGACGATTGGCTGCGGGAAAGCGCTGTTATCAGTTTTCATGAACAAACAAGAGGATCTCCCCAGTTTAATCCGAGAACTTATTGAGTTTGCCACCATCAGCCGAAAAGATGGCCTTCTTGCTCTTCAAAAGCCGCTTCAAGAGGTGCATGACCCTTTTCTTAAGAAAGCTCTTCAGTTGGTCATTGATGGAACGCAAGAAAAGGCGCTGCGTGAAATGCTTGAAGTCGAAATTGAAACCACAGAGCATACGCACGAAAACTATGCCAAGTATTTAGAGGCCTGCGGCGGCTACGCCCCCACGGTCGGCATTCTTGGCGCGGTCTTAGGCTTGATCCATGTGATGGAAAACCTATCCGACCCCTCGGCGCTTGGCGGAGGAATCGCGACGGCCTTTGTCGCCACTGTTTACGGCGTAGGCTCTGCCAACTTGCTGTTTTTGCCTGCAGCCGGCAAGCTTAAAATTATGAAAGATGAGCACGGCAAAATGATGACGATTATTGTGGAGGCGATCGTGGCCATTCAGCAGGGTGAAAATCCCACCCAACTAAAGGAGCGGCTTAAAGGTTACCTGACCCCAGCTCAGAAGGTAAAGGTCGTCTAATGGCTAAAAAGATAAAACATCCTGAGCATGTAAACCATGAGCGATGGCTTGTCTCCTACGCCGACTTCATTACGCTCTTGTTCGCCTTTTTTACGGTGCTTTACGCCACGTCGCAAACGGATTCAAAAAAAGTCAAAGAGTTCGTAGGAAGCGTGGAGCGGGCGTTTTCATTCACTTTATTTGAGCCCGGAACGCATAGTGTTTTGCTGGATTCCAAAAATGGGTCTATCGATTCCGGCCTCTACGACCTGGCTATGGCGATCAACGAACTTGAAAAAAATATGGAAGAGACGATTCGTGAGAACGGACTGAGCAAAGAAATGTCGGTCCAAGGAGATTCGGAAGGGTTAACCATACGTCTCCAAACGCTCGATTTATTTGAGTCAGGATCTGATGTGTTAACAGTGAAGGCCAGAGAAATCCTCTCCAAAGTGTCGGTGGAGCTGGCGAAAAACGCTTTGTTGCTGCGTATTGAAGGACATACCGACAACCTTCCGATCAAAGGCGCACGTTTCGTCGGGAATTGGGAATTGTCTAGCGCGCGCTCGCTCAGCGTTCTGCGCGAATTGATCCGAGACGGCATCGTGCCCGAGCGCTTGTCCACCGCTGCTTATGCGCAGTACAAGCCCTTAGCAAGCAATGACACAGCCGCCGGTCGGTCCAAAAACCGCCGTGTGGAATTGGTCGTCTTGAAAAAGAGTGCTCAGCCTCGCGATACGGATGTCCATCCCCCGGCCCTCGGACCTTTAACGGCGGATCTAAGGTCAACTTTTGGGGCGGAGGGGGCGGTCGTGGGCCGCATCATTTCCGCGGAGAGGCCTCGATGAGTCCAGATATGAACCATGAAAACACTTCTTTAAAGGCCGAGACCTACTTAGAAATGGCGATCACCATTTTGGCCCCTCAAGATATAAGTCGCGCACGTTCTGAAATCGTGGATGGGTCGGTTCGGCGCAGGGTCATGGCGGAAGCGGATCCGCATGCCTCGGACGACACGCGCGCTCTCTTATATCGGTTGGGACGATTGGAAGAAAAAATAGAGGACATGCTCGAGGTTCTTAAGCATCGGCGCGAAAAGCCCATGGGGTCTAAGCGCGTACGGCTTAGCACGGATCATCTCGAGGTCTTTGAGGGGGCCTCGGAACCCGGTCTTATTGGTGGTGTTCATGTCTTTTTAAAAATGATTTTGCCTTCGCACCATCATGAACCGATATTAGCCTTAGGGCAAGTGATGCCCCATGACGAGGCACCCACACGGACGATTCAGTTTTTAGATATTTCCGATGATCAACAAGACTGGATAGCGCGCTACGTGATCCACCGCCAGCGGGAACAGGCCCGCCAAAAGCCGCTGCAAGAATAAGCGCTTGGCCGCTTGTTTGCAAAGAAATTGATGTGACGAACTATTTTGATTCCCATGCGGCCCTTCAGCGCATGCTTGGCGACTGCGAATTGCTGCGAGATGTGATTGAGAGCTATCTTGTTGCTTACCGCAAGCAGTTTGAGGCCGTTGAAGACGCCATACAAAACAAAAACTCTTTGGAATTGGCGCGCGCCGCTCATCTATTGAAAGCATCCATTGGAGCGCTGGCAGCGGGAGATTTGTTCGATACGGCGTTTGCTTTGGAGCAAATGGGTAAAGAGCAGCGCATGGCCGATGCGCCTTCGACCGTTAGGGCATTGGGCGTATCCTTGCGCGAATTTGACCATGAATTAAAGGCTTATCTTCAAACGTTATGAGCACCCCCCATCATTTTCTGGACGAATGGATTGCCCCGGTTTTAAGGCGCATCCCCGAAATGGCCCCTGCCCCAATAGAGGATATTCGATCCAGGCGGGTGGAGAGCCTCTGGCGAGGACTCAAAGATGCAAAATGGCTTAATGAGCAAAAATTCAAGGAAGCGCTTCAAGCCCATTATCAAATCGGAATGGTCACATCACAAGACCGCGTCGATCGCATGACCCTGGGATTAGTTCCTGAAAAGATATGCCGCCGACACATGGCGTTGCCATTGCGTGCTGACGATCAATCCATTTCGGTGGCGATGCTTAACCCTTTGAACGAACATGCCATGGAAGACATCCGTGTAGTCTCGGGACGGCGTGTCTTGCCATTGTTTGCCCCCCTTGAGCGAATTGAAGCGCTGATCAAAAGCGCCTTCGATACCGATTCTGTCATGGGGCACCTCCTTGAACAGCTTCCGGAGCAACACCTCATCGAAGTCCTTTTGGACAACGAGACGGAGCAAAACGCCAATGGTTCAAAACAGCCTGCTCCGGTCGTTCAGTTCGTCAATCGAGTCATCGCGCAAGCCTTAGAGCAGCAAGCTTCGGACATCCACATTGAACACCAAGAGCGTTCGAGCGTCATCCGCTACCGCATCGATGGAGTGCTGCGGCATGCGTTAGTCCTTCCCACCCATTTGGCAGCGGGGCCAGTCGTGTCGCGAATCAAAGTGATGGCCTCTTTAGACCTGGCCAACCATTTTCAGCCACAGGATGGCCGAATTCGGCTGCGTTTCGAAGGGCATGAAATTGTCCTGAGGGTATCGGTCATGCCCACGAATTTAGGTGAAAAAATCGTGATGCGAATATTGGATAGGCGCGTCGCCACGCTGCCGTTCGAATCCTTGGGCTTTAACCCCTCGATTGCCAAGCGACTAGAGCGACTGTTGATCCGCGAAGAAGGAATGATGCTGATCACGGGACCAACAGGTTCCGGAAAGACCACGACGCTTTACTCCATCCTTAATCGTCTTCGAACGGAGGGCACCAACATCGTGACGGTGGAAGACCCCATTGAATACAAACTGGATGGGATTAACCAAGTTCAAGTCAATGAAGCGCAAGGCCTACCCTTCCCAGCGGTGATTCGCTCGGTATTAAGGCAGGACCCAGACATCATTTTAGTTGGAGAAATCCGAGACCTCGAAACGGCCCAAGCCAGTATTCGAGCCTCGATGACGGGACACTTTGTGCTGTCGACTTTGCACACCAATGACTCGATTTCAGCCGTGACGCGTTTGCAAGACATCGGATTGGAGCGGTTTAAGATCTCTTCTTCTTTAATTGCCGTATCGGCTCAGCGCTTGGTTCGAAAACTGTGTATGGAGTGCCGCATCCCCATAAAAACGGCGGATGTTGAACCGCGTCTTTTGGACGAGCTGGAGCGGTTAAAGCCCGGAGGCCCTTGGTACGGTCCCAAAGGCTGTAAAGCGTGTTTTTTTTCAGGGTATAAGGGCCGTTTTCCCATCATGGAATTATTTGAATTGGACGATGAGTTGCGTCAGGCCGTCTCGCAGGGCGTTGACGAACGTCATCTGCGCGATATGGCCCTTCGTAAGGGAATGCTCGAATTACTCTCAATTGACGCCTGGTGGCATGTGGCGCAAGGACGCACTTCCATCATAGAGGCGCTGCCTTTTCTTCATTTTCATTCCCCGCCTGTCGTTACGGATCTGCCAAAGGTGAAAATGATGAGTGATGTCCAAAAACCCATTCCCACGGAAGACTCTCTTCGAGTGCCTGATGAACCTGCCACCGCTACTCCCCTCCCCACGCCGGCGTCCTCCTTGGAGTCAAGGCAATCGCTAAAGGTCTTGGTGGCTGACGACGATTCAGTTACCCGCACGCTTATAAGAGCGTGTTTAACCCAGGCTCACTACGATGTGGAAGAAGCTGTTCATGGGATCGAAGTGTTGGAGCGGGTGGCGGTGAGACCTCCGGACCTCCTGATTTTGGATTTACAAATGCCGCAAGCCAGCGGTCACGAGGTGTTGCGAGGGATTCGACAAATCATTGGTCTGGAATCTCTTCCGATTTTAGTCTTAACGTCCCGAAATGACGCCGAAAGCAAGCAAAAAACTCTGTCATTAGGAGCCAACGATTACCTCACCAAGCCCTTTCGGGGTGAAGCCTTACTAGAGCGCATGAGCGCGCTTTTGCTCCGTTCACGCCAAAGCGACATCCAGCCGGTTTAAAAAAGAATTGAAATTATTTTAGGATCGGGTTTGAGGAATACGAAGACGTACTTGTGTTGGACGTGCGGGGGTCGCCGATTTGACGACCACGCTCGCCTTGGGCGCTTCGGCTGGACGGTACCAAACAAACCGTGTAACCTTCATTTTTAAAAAAGGCGAGTATTCTTCCGTAAGTGTGGCTTGACCTTTCCCTGCTTTCCACTTCCAAACCAAAGCAGACCCTTTAGGAGATCCTTTCGGTAATGTAGGCACGGCTTTACCTAAAAGCGGCGAGACGTGCGCGATAAGACGCTTTTTCATTTTCCATTCCGTTCCGGGAACGGTGATCGCAATGTGCTGGAGCGTATTCGTCTTTTGGTATGGGTTGAAAGCAAATGTGTAAAAGGCTTCGGTTTCCCCTACCATGGCCAGGCATCGGTCGGTCCAAGGCGTGACTAGGGCATCGGTGCTCCAAATTCCGTTCAGAGGCCGGACGCATTCTGAGCGTTTTAGCCCCGCCCATCGTTCGTAGCGCCGATCTCCCTTGACCAAACGAAATAGCTGGTTAAATTGTTCGGCTCGCGACTGATGGCGTTCGCTTTGAATTTTGTCGACATCTTCGACCCCCATACGAAAAGGTGTTGTGTATGGACGGTCGGCGATTCGGGTATAAGGTTCAGAAGAGACGCCATGCGCATTCGAAAGCAGTCCGAGGAGCGAAAGGACTATTAGAGAAGAACGGGAAGATCGTTGGTGGATCATGGCTAATGAGATATATCGGTAGACCCTTTCTAGACTTAAGTGAATGCAAAGCCGGTACTAAGCCAGCGGAAGGACCGCGGTTTCCCAAGCTTCTCGAATCGGTTGAATCATGTCGATGACGCGTCCGATGACTTGGCTGTCCTTGCGTACATTGGCTTCAGCGAGTTGGACGGTCATGAAGTCGTAGAGGTTAAAGAGATTTTGAGAAATGTCGCCTGCGTCCATATTAAGCGACCGCATCAGTTCACGAAGAATATCTTGGGCCCGAATCAACTGGTCATGGGCAAGCGCCCACTGATGTGCGGTGATGGCGGCTTGCCCTTTGAGCAAAGCGATCAGTAACCCATCGTAAAGCATCAAGACTAATTGAGCGGGGTTGGCTGACTCGATGCCTTGCTGCTTGTACGCTGAAAGCGGCTTCATGCGTTGGACACGCGACTGGACGCTGCCGCGGAAGCCGAAATTCCACTGAAGGCGGTTAAAAATGAGCTTGATCGCTGCAATTGAGCGAGTGCTTGTTCCATTTGAAGGAATTGTTTCGATAAGAATGACATTTGAGCGGCCAGGCGGCTGTTCAAACGAGAAATATTAGCGTCCATACTGCTGACTTGCTGTGAAAGCGTGTCTTGGATCGAAAAAAGAGTTCCCGTTGTGCTGTTGGTCAGCGTGCTTAAAGTGCTATTGAGTCGCACTGAGGCCCCCGCTGACTCATCGAGCTGCACTTCGGTTAGGCGAGTGAGGTGGTCATTGGCGTTGTTAGAGAGCACTTTTAAGCGCACGCGGCTTGTGTAGACGCTGAAGTGATGCTCGGTCGACCCCTTTAGATTGCCGCGAACGCTGGCGAGTGGAACCCAGTCGCTTTCAACGCCGGGGTTTCCTCCGACGCTAAGGGCTTCAAGGTCGTAGTCGCGAATCCCCCAAGCGGCCGCTGGCATGAAGTCGGAGTCCACCGTGTGAATGACCGCGCGGCTTAAATACCGAGGGGTTGAATAAGACCATTCCAGTGTTTCCACTCCATCGGCATGACTCCCCATCCATCCATGGCCGGGGCCAAAGCCCTCAGAGGTTAAATCTCCGTCCGTAAGACTGGAAAGAAAGTAGCCTGGGGTCGTGCTGCTCGCATTTAAAGTCGCTTCGGCAGCGACATTGGTTTTTTGATTGAAGATCGCTTTCACAGCATCATAGTGGTTCAGCAGGTTGTCGTTGAGCTTGGCTTCATTGACCTTTAAGGTTCCTGAAGGCCCTGGTTCAATTCCGATTTGGAAAATGGAGGAGGCTGTCGAAGGCAAGCCTTTAACGGAATTTGTCAAGTTGCGCGTAATATCCTTAAACATGTTTTGGAGCGTAACATCACCAAAAAGCGGCCCCCCCTCGCTTTTGTTTTCACTGTCATAGGTATTTTCTTGATGGATCGCATCAGCCAATTCGTTGTAGGCAGAGATAAACGTCTTAATCGAATCGGTCAATGGCTGAATGTTGGGGTTTACCGAGATTTGCACAGGCTGGGTTGTGGGGTTAAGGAGATTAAGCGTGATTCCAGATATGACACTTCCCATTTGATTAGTATGGCCATAAATCTTAAGCGGCGTGGTGCTGCCCAGTTCGATTTCGGCATCTTGTGCCGCCTGCATTTCAGAAAACGTTAAGCTTCCCCCTGGGACGGTCGTGGTTTGGATGTCCAAAGCCCCGATTGTGCCGGAATTTTTGCTGGTGATGGATAAGCGGTAAGGCGTCAAAGCCGAGCCGTCGTGCACAATGGCCGCGGAGAAGGGACCGCCTAAGCTGTTGATGGCGGAGCGGATTTTGTCCAGCGTATTGTTGGAGCTGTCGATAGTGATCGAATACAACGGGTCCAGATCCGATCCCTGGTAGGTGTTCGCCGTGACGCCGCCACTTGGCGTTAGAAGGCCGAGTTGGGCAGCGGTGTGCCCACCTCCCACTTCTTGGATGATGAGGTTGCTGTTGCTTAGGCCCGTTTCATCCATGATTTTAATTCCATTTCCCTTGTCGTTAAGGGTGGCCGAAACGTTGATGCTTGGGTGCGCCGAAATGAGGTCCAAAACGTCTTGGACTGTTTCGGCGCTTGAAATATCGATGATGGCGCTCGCCCCGCTTCGATCCGTTATTCCAATGGAACCTAAGGATATGCCCGTCCCGTTGTTTAAAAAGGAAAGGGCTGTTGAGGCGTGCACGTCTTTATCATCGGAGCCAATTCCAGCTTTAATCCTCAATGTGCCGCTCGTCATCACGGGTGCATCGGTTATTGAAAAACCCTGAGACAAGCTGAGTTCCCCCTGTGCCAAACGATTGACCTTAACGGAATAATTTCCCACCTCTGGGCTGCCCTGGAGGCTTACAGCCAGATCATCTGGCCGGCTGGACGTAACCGCTTTTCCTCCTTCGTTTAAACGAGACGATAAGGCCGTGGCATTGACTTTTAAATCCAAGAGCTTTAGCCCAAAGGACTGCCAAGAAGAAATTTTTTCGTTGATTTGTGCCTTTTTGTTTTCTATCCGCGTGATGGGGACCTGGTTGATCGCGGTAAGCTGCTTAATGATGTTTTCAGTGTCTAAACCCGAAATTAAACCGCTGATAATGGGCACCGGTTATTCTCCTATGGGTTGGCTGGAAACTGTGTCTCTAAAAATTCTTTCATGCGCCTAAAGAAGGCGAGCATTTCATTGGACGGGATCTGGCGTATGACTTCGCCTGAGTCTCCGTCGATAATCGACACGACGACGCGGCCTAAACCTTCATCGACTCTGTAACTGACCATGGAAGGCGTGTCCACTTGGAACGCGGGCTGCGTAACGGGGGCAGGGGGCGCCTTGGGCTGTGGGGCCGATAGCGGCGGCCAAGCCGCTGACGATGATGAAAGAGGGTTGATGTTCATGTTCAAAGGCCCTCAAGGGCCCTGGAGGCCTTAAAGCCTCCAGGGGCTCCTTGAAAGCGGTTTATTAGCCTCTCAGAAGCTGAAGCACATTCTGCGGAGCCGTGTTGGCTTGCGCCAACATCGCTGTGGCAGCCTGCATCAGGATCTGGTGTTTGGTGAAGTTCGTCGTTTCGCTGGCCATGTCCACGTCGCGAACACGAGATTCGGACGCTTGCACGTTTTCACGAGCGACATTCAAGCTGTTGAGCTTGGTTTCAAGCACGTACTTTTGGAGCGCGCCGAGTTTCGCGCGTTCATCAGACACGTCTGCAATGGCTTCATCAATCACCGCGAGCGCGCCTTTGGCATCGGTTGCCAAGTTTTTAGAAGCACCGGTTTTGATGTTGTTTAATCCACCGACGCCGCCGCTCGATGTTCCAAGCTGATTGGCTTCCATGTCTGAGATGACCGACGTGACGCTGTCAGTCGCTTCGGAGCCGACTTGGAAGGTCAGCTGACCGCGGGTCACCGACACCGCGTTGGCGTGTGTGGTCACCGTGTTGCCGGCCGCTGTCAAGGTCACTTTCATTCCGGCATAGGCTGTGCCAGCCGCCGCGGTTAACGTTAACCCGTCTCCGGTGGCCGTTTCGCCATTGACCGTTCCGGCTACGTTCACACCGGCATTCGTGGTCGTGCCAGCCGCTTTCAAAACTCCGCTGACGTCATTGACAGTTACAAAATACGACGCGCCATACTGATTGTGTCGGATGTCGATGTTGTTGCCGTTGGCGACAGCCGTTACATCCAAGGCATTCGCGGAGAACGCATTGTTAAGAGTGGCGATGACTTGAGCTTGGGTCGAACCTGAAGTCAAGGTCACGCTGACGCCATTCACAACGACGTTGGCGTTGGCGCCCAGCGCACCACTTCGGTCAACGGAACCGGCCATGGTGCCGCGTGTGGCGGCTGTGGTGATGGCCACGCCGACTAAGTTGGTGCCGGTGGGAGCATTGGTTCCGCCCACGGCATTAGCGATGTTTGTGGTGTTAACGACCGTGGCTTTGTTCGAGGCTGAACCGTTCAGCAGGTTTTTTCCGGCGAAGACCGTATTGAGCGCGATGCGATCAAGAGAGCTGACGGCTTCATCGATTTGCGCCTGGTCGGCCGCGATGGAAGCGGAATCCACCACACCGGTGTTGGCGGCATGCAGCGCCAAGGCACGCATGTCGTTTAAGAGGCGATGCTGTTCTTCCAGCGCGCCTTCAGCGGTTTGAATCATGGAAACGGCGTCTTGCGTGTTGCGCAACCCTTGGCCTAAGCCCGTGATTTGTGCACGGAACTTTTCGGACAGCACCAAGCCGGCGGGATCGTCTGCCGCGCGGTTAATCCGGAAGCCGCTGGAGAGTTTTTCCATCGATTTCCCGAACATCCGGTCGGTTTTTTCAAGGTTTCTCCAAGCATTTAAGGCGGTGATGTTATTCGCGATACGCATGTTTGTAAGACTCCTTACGTCTATATCCTTCAGGATTCCCTTCCCGAAGTCAGATCTCGGTTCCCCGTGAGGGTGGAGTTCTGAGGGCTTCTTGCGAAACCTCTACTGACGTTATCGGGAAGAAAGCCGGGGACCTTTAGTGGGTTGGAGGAAGTTTTGGAAGACGGACCCGGTCCAAAACCATTGATAATTCATGGGGTTTTGAACGGATCGAGGCCGTGCCGGCTTTTTGCATGGCTTGAATAAGTTCTCGACGATGAACGGGAATATGGGCCGGGGCGAGGATTCCCAATTGAACTTTGCCCCCCTCAATGGAAAGCACCGTCACTTCGATCGCGTCACCGATGAGTATGCTTTGGCGCCGTTTGCGTGTCAGAAGCAGCATCCGATTTCCTTTCCATGAAGACGCGGTATCGAAGGGGGTATTGAGAGGCATCTAAAACCAGTTGTTTTCCAAGACGCGCTTGCCCTTCGATGAGCAAGGGCGCTTGCAGATTAAGCCAAAGTTCATCGGGGCTTTCACGGGGAACCGTGACCATGCACCACAAGGAGAATTCTCGGACCTGGGAAGCGCAGAGAGTTTGAAGGTCTTGCGGGGATAATGGATGGCAATAGTCCGCAAGAAACCGTCTGGGATCCGTTACCGGAAAGGCGAAACCTTCTTCTTCAATACTTTGAAGCCACCAAAAGAGCTGTTCGTCATTATGAGGCAACAGGGCAAAACGTTTCAGCTTAGAAAAGCCCACCAATCCTTCAGGAAACGTGATCAATGCATCGGCATCTAAGCGTAAAGGTCCAAAACGCGTGCCGCTCAACTGAATCGTTGTCGTTGTCTCAGTCATCTGTTTAGAAAGTTGAGCAAGGATGTTTGAAAGACTTGAGCGCCGGCCGAAAGGGATGCTTGATAGCTATTTTCCAAAGAGCGAAGCCGTACGATGGCCTCGGTCACATCGACATCATCATTCGTGGATTGAAGTTTTTCAAAAGCCGTTCGTTGATCGTCCAGGCGAGAACGCGTGCTTTCTACGCGCTGTATTTGGGCGCCCCATTCGGCTTCTATTTGGAGGGTTTGATTTAGCGAATGATCCAACGTATCCATAGACGTCAAAATGGCTTGAGTGTCGTTGTTTCGCAGCGCATTTTCCAAAGAATTTAAAGCGCTAAAAAGATCTGTCCCCGTTTTAAGAAGTCGATCACCGGCTACATTGACGACCACGCTTTCACCCGGCGCGATGGCGCGAAATATCTGACCAGAATCGCCAGCGTAAACGCCCGAAGCTGAAAATGGAGGAGTCGTCGTTTTGTGACCGCCAAAGAGATAATGCCCTTGATACATGGAATTGCCAATTTCACGAACCCGTTCGTGAAGACGGCGGACATTTTCAGCGGAGGCCAGTCGGGCTTCGGGGGTCATGGTATCGGTCCCCGCTTGCTGGGCTTCGAGCCGCGCTTGAGCGATGATCTCATGGACGTTTTGGAGCGCTGCATCTGTCACGTGCATCCAACCCAAGGCCTCATCTGTGTTTTTGGTGTATTGATCCAAATGGGCTAACTCTCGAGAATATGACAGGGACTGCGAGGCACGAACCGGATCTTCGGACGCTTGCCGAATGCGCTTTCCTGTGGATACTTGCGCGCGCAACCGATCCAAGTCGAACGTGTTGGTTTGGATGTCTTGGATAATCCGCCGGGTTATGACGTCTTGTGTTAGTCGCATCCTTCCATCCTTATCGGTTATCGATGGACCATATTGAGCAGGGTGTCTAACATCTCATCCACCGTGGCAATGAGTTTGGCCGACATTTCGTAGGCTTTTTGCTGCGTCATGAGGTTCACCGCTTCCTCATCCAGCGATACGCCGGATGTGCTTTGCTCGAGAGCATGCAGCTGTTCGAGCACAGAGGTTTGGTTTACGACGCCCGCCTGCGCGGCCGCACTTTGGCTCCCCAAATCGGCGATCAAAAGTTGCTGATAACCGCCGAAAGTGACGGTATCGCTCATCATCGTTAGGACGTCTCGAAGACCGCCTATGGCCAGGGCATTGGCGTTGTCTCCCGGTGCGCCAGCCAATGAAGCGGCAATGGAACGCAAATCATTTTGAACCGGAAGCGAGAGGTCAATGGTGCTGCTGTCGCTGCCTTGAAAGAAGTTGTTCCGGATGCCCAAGGTCAACATGACTTGACCCGGGTCAGCGGTAATGCGAATGGTTTGAGGGGCAAGGGTCGATGGGGTCAGCACCAAAACGCCGCTTGAGGCCGCGGCGTGGACCCCTGTGGACGTCTCCGCACCATTGATGGCGCTAACGATGTTGCTTAGGGAATCGCCCGCGTTTAATGAGATGGTTTGACCATTAATGCCTATGGAGGTGTTGCTCGTAAGAGTTCCTAAGAAGGGCGTGCTGCCTGTGATTTGAACGGAGGCATCCAGCCCCGTGCCTTGCACATGTTGAGCATTCACTTCGGTGATGATCCCTTCGGCTAAATCGTTTAGGCGGGCGACAAAATCGGGAATAACCGTATCGCGAGAATCCAGAAGTCCGCGCAAAGTTCCAGCTTGAGTGTTTATGGCACGGCCCGATGAGGCCCAAGCGACATCAACTAAGCGCATGGGGTCTGCTGGGCGAGGGGTGGCTTGCAGCCCATGATAGCCCGCTTCATCCACTAAAAATGTTCCATGCACATGGACTTGAACTGATCCATCCGGTTTCTTAAGGACTGAAATATCCATTGCCTTAGACAATTCCTGTAGAACTTTGTTTTGCTCGTCCCACAAATCGTTTGGTTGGCGGCCTTGAAATACCAATTGCTTGATCTGGTGGTTAAGATCATTCACGCGTTCTCCAAGGCTATTGATATGAACCACTTCGGAAAGCACTTTGTCATTCAAGCGCGATTGCGCGGCCTTTAGGTCGGAAGACAAACGATGAAACGTCGTGGTCATGTTCGCGGCTTGGTTTCGCAAATTGTCTCGAATGGCCATGTCTTCGGGACGGTTTGCGACTTCATGCCAGGCATTCCAAAAGGCGGTCATTCGTGTCGAGAGGCCCGATTCAGAAGGCTCACCAAAGAGAACCTCCAACTGCTGATACGTTTCTTGAAGGGTTTGCGCTTCTGCCAACCCCCCTTGTTCATGCTGAAGCTGCGTATCGATAAACTGGTCGCGCAGGCGCTCTATCCCCGCGATGTCCACTCCTCGGCCCACCAAAAAACTCTGGGATTGATCGGGAGGCGCAGTGACTAAAAGGGCTCGTTGCCGGGAGTAGCCCGGCGTGTTGGCATTGGCAATGTTGTGCGAGGAGGTTTGCATCGCATACTGAAATGTTCTCAGAGCTCGGGATCCAACGTAGAGTGCGCTAAAGAGTCCGCTCATCGCTAGCCTAGGGTGTCCACCCACTGGGCGCGGCCTAAGCGCGGCGTAAGCATGCCCAAGAGAGTCCGGTTGTAGAACAGCGCGTGGTGCAATAAACTGGCATTTTGGTGCTGAACCGCACTTAAACGCTGTAGAAGAGAAAGAAACGCTTGGTAGCGGCTTTCCAGCTGGACGGCACGATCGGGGTCGATCTGACTTAAAAGCGCTTCAAAAGTTGGATTTCTTCGGCGAGGATCCAGACGGGTCCATAACGTGTCCTTGATGTCTTCAAATTCGCGACTAAGAATGCCAATTTGGCGGGCTAAGTTTTCCTTTTCTTTCGCCAATTCTATGGAATATTCCGCATTGGGTTGGGTGAAAGAGGCGTTTTCATCTTCTAAGGTTCCAAGCAAACGCAGAACTTTGTCAGTGAGGCGTGCAAGCACGTCCTCCAGACGAGAGCTGTTCACAGAGTCCTTTTTAAGAAAGAGCCTGGTAAATCTTCTTTGCCAGACCCGGAAAATCCACGTGGTAAGTGTCGCTTGCCAGCCGCTGCCGAATCTCTTGCAATTTTGCGTCGCGTTTAGCATCCGCGGCGCCGAGTTGCGTTTTGACGACATCGATATCATTGGCCAATTGAGAAAGCATGACCGTATCCGATGCGGCCGCAGGCGTCATAACATCATCCGAACCCTTGAGACGCTTCTTCCCCACGCCCCCGGTGGATAGGGTGTGATCTGAAGACACATCGTTGGCCCGGTACGGCGGTAGTGGATCAATGGGATTCATTGCGTTCCCTCCTTGAAGATAGACCCTCCCACCAGAGGTTATCGGCCGGTGATGGGGTTTCTTTAGCAGACAATTGATTGTAGAGCGCTTTCCATAGACCCATTCCCTGCCCCTTAGAAAGCTCTTTGGACAATTCAGTGTCCAACAATTCTTGGTACGTTTGGGTCGCGTGACTGGCCCCCGTGATGTCCCATTCAGGATTAGTGGACTCGCGCATTTCATGGAAGATTTTTTGAATAAAGAGCGACTCCATCCCGCGAGCAGCGTCTTCCAGACGGTTCATAGAATGTCCACCTGAGCTTTCAGCGCGCCGACCCTTTGCAGTGTCTTAAAAATCATGGTGATATCCGGTGCGGAAACGCCGATTCCGTTGAGCATGGAAATCAAGGTGTTGATAGTAGACCCTTTCTGCAGCATCACGACACTGCGGCGTTCAGAGTCTATATCTATCTTAAGATTCCCATGAGAAATAGACACGGGTAATAGTTCAACATTCTGGCCTGAAATCACCGTGCCGGTCCGCTCGTTAATGACGATCCGCGAGGCGGAGTCCGCATCGATGAGCACCGTTTCAAGCTGTGCGATAAAGGGAACAGGATTGTCGGCAAACTCGGTCGGTAAATCTACTTCGATGCGTGCCGGGCTCAAAGGTTTGGACGGCGTTTTAAGCGCGGCGTGCACCGCCTCGGAGACCCGCTGCGCGGTTAAAAAGTCAGGTTGTTGAAGCAAAACGTCAACATATCGCCCTTCCCTAAGAAGCGAAGCGGATATGTCGCTTTCGAGCAAGACGCCACTGGGTAAACTGCCTACCGTAAAGACGGATTTGGCCGTTTTACGTTTCGCTTGATCAGATACGGCTGCCTCTGTGACCACTTTGCCTTGAGCCGAGGCGATCGTTTTTCCCTCTATTGATCGCAGAGGCGTCAAAAGTAAGGTCCCCCCGCGCAGGGACGTGGCACTTCCAAGTGAAGAAATGGTGGCATCGAGCTTAGCGCCGCTGGGAGCATAGGTTGGAACGCGCGCCGTGACCACCACGGCGGCCACGTTGCTGCCGCTAATTTCGTTTTGCGAAACAATCACGCCCAGCCGGCGCAGCATATTGGCCAACGATTGAACGGTTGGAAAGCTGCCGGCTTTATCGCCCGTTCCATCAAGTCCCGTGACCAAGCCGTATCCAATCAGCTCAATGTCTCGGGCTCCTCCGATATTAGCGATGTCCTTTAATCGAACCGTCCCCAGGCACAAGCCGGGAATGAACCACAGCGCGATCGCAAAGAATTTATTAGGCATTAGAAAATAAAGTTGAATATCCACGCCGCTAGCCCATAGCGGTGGATGTCGGCTTCACGCGCTGATTTATATTTGATGCGGGCATCAGCGAGACGAGTGGAAGAAATGGTGTTTCGGCTTGAGACGTCCTCAGGCCTAACCGTTCCTTCAACCAAAATCGTTTGTGTGCCGCGGTCCAACGTGATTTGCTGCTCTCCTTTAATACGCAGGTTTCCCGAAGCGAGCACTTCAATAATGGTGGCTGTAACATTGGCTTCCAACGTATTTTTCTTTTCCAGGCCGCTTTCGCCGTCGTATTTATTTTTTGTTTTTAGGGCCGTATTGGACAGGTTGTTGCCGAGGGTTCCTTTCTTGCCTAGGGTTCCCACATTGCCTTCGAAATCGGCTGAAAGCTCAGAATTTTTCTCGGCTTTAGATCGGTTTTGCTTAAATCCACGAGCGCTCTCTTCCACTTGTATGGTCACCAAGTCGCCTACGCGAAAGGCGCGTGTGTCCTCATACATGCTTAGGAGTGTGGGGGCAGCCGTAGCAGCGCTTGAAGGCGCCTGGGCGGTTTTAGGAGCGGTTGCACAACCCTCTAAACAAACGAGCAGCAAAAGCCACAAGCGCGTCATCGCAGTTCGAGAGCCTTGTTGCCTGCCACGTAAGCCAACAATATGTGACCCGTATCCAGGCTTTTCACGCGTATGACGTCTTGGAGTTGTCCGTCGTTTTCCGCCACGCCGCGAAACGTCAAACGAATGGGACCTTGGACGGAGACAATATCGACGACCTCTCCGCGCCTGACCAAGGGATCGATTTCGAGTGCATTCATAGCAATGCGAGAACCCGAGGGAATGTCGCGGCGCAGACGTTTTCCGTTGATTTGAGAGGCGTTGATCAACCAGTCTTGGGGACGTGTATCGACCCACTGTTCCTGCCAAATCACATCGGGTTCTTTCAGCGTTGAAAGTCGCTTAAGCGGCAAGGCCGCCACGGCCACCGTGGATTTGAGGGTGACATATAAGCCGACTTCTGAAACCTCGCTGAACCGTCCATTTTTAAGGATGCGAATAGGAATGCGAGTATGCCCAACCCGATTAAGGCTTAGGTGAGTTTCGTCCAGCTCCCAAGCCAGAGAGCCGCAGGGACCAAAGCGGTCTCTTGGAATGCGAACGATCATCGCTTGCGCTTCGTAGCCGGCTTTCTCCCAGGCCTTCACGACACGCCGGGAGACATCCTGAGCCACTTGCGAACCTTCCACCAAAGACGATGCGTGCAGGTCCCACGCGCAACCAAGAAGGAAGAGGACGATCAAATCGCGAAAGTGGCGCATGCGTTAACCTCGGATATTGTTGGCAATCCGGATCATCTCATCCGACGTTTGGATCGCCTTGGAATTGACTTCGTAAGCGCGCTGAGCCAGGATCATTTGCACCATCTCGTCTACGACCCGTACATTGGACATTTCAAGCATTCCTTGTTTGATCTGCCCCAATTCTCCGCTTCCCGGAGCTCCGGTCGTAGGAACACCGGAAGCCGCCGTTTCAGCAAAGAGGTTATGTCCCAAGCTGGTTAGCCCTGCAGGGTTAACGAAGCGCGCCAATTCAAGGGCTCCGATGGCCGTAGGAGAGCCACCCGCCTGACGTACGGTTATCGTTCCATCCACGCCGACTGTGAAGTCTTTGGAATCCGCCGGCAAGGTGATGGCCGGTTCTATTGGATAGCCATCGGAGGTCACGATTTTCCCCGTGCTATCCAGCTTAAAGGAACCAGCGCGCGTGTACGCTTTGGAATTATCCGGCATGAGGACCTGAAAAAATCCATTGCCTTCGACGGACAAATCCATGGGGTTTTCGGTGTTTTGGTAATCTCCCTGGGAGAAGATTTTCTGTGTGGCTACCGCAACGGTGCCCATGCCCACCTGAAGCCCGGATGGGTTTTGCAGACCGCTCGCCTGTTCGGCGCCCGCGGTGCGGATGGTTTGATAGAAGAGGTCCTGAAAATCGACTCGGCTTTTCTTGTACCCCGTGGTGTTTACATTGGCTAGGTTGTTGGAAATGATGTCCACGTTCATTTGCTGAGCGGACATTCCCGTTGCGGCGGTCCAAAGTGCGCGTATCATGTGTCCTCCTTAAAGGTCAGCCTTCATTGACCGAGTGTTGCAATGGCCTTGCCAAGTGCATCATCTTGCATACGAATGGAGCGTTGATTGGCTTCGAAATGTTTTAAGGTATCCATCATTTCCACCATCATCTCAACGCTTTGCACGGTTGAATTTTCTAAGGTACCTTGCATGACCCGAGCTTTTGAAGGTTGAGGCGTTCCGCTTGTAAGACTGACACGGTTATGCCCTAATTTTTCCAAAACGGCATTTTCCGGGAAAGAAACCACGTTCACGGTTCCTTTAACCGTTGTCCCCACCGTAACCCGGCCGTCTTCCGCAATTTTTAGGTCTCCTTTGTCCTGGGGATCTAGCCGAAGTACCCCTCCATCGCTTAAAAGAGCATAACCCTCCGCGGTCACCACTTCCCCCTGACTATTCAACCGAAAGGAACCTTCACGCGTGTACTGGACACCCTCAGGAGTTTGGATGGCGAAAAAGCCAGCCCCTTCCAATGCCAAATCGAGAGGATTTCCGGTTTGTTTAAGAAGCCCATCCATTCGGTCGGTGTAAACAGCCGCTTGGAGAGTCTCTTGAAAGCTTTTAATCGCTACGGAATCCTTTTTGAACCCGGGAGTGGCGGCATTGGCCAGATTGTTGGACACGATGTCTTGTTTTTGCGTCAAGACATCCATCGCTTGGGCGTTGCGTTCAATGCCGGCAAACATCAACCGAGTCTCTGCAAAAGAGGTGCCAGGCGGACTTCAGTCCCACGCTTAAAAAGTCGATAAATAGTTACGAATGAAAAAATCCATTTTTATCTTGGCTTATTGGTGTTTCACCGTTCATACCTCCCATCTTTTTGCCGAGGAATCCGATCCTTTTGCTTTTTTCCAGGAAGAAGCGATGGTGATGGCCGCCTCAAAACACCTCCAGCGGCTCTCCGATGCCCCGGCTAGCACCTACGTGATCTTGGCCAGAGACATCGAAACCTATGGGTATCGAACGCTAGCGGAAGCGCTCGAACAAGTTCCGGGAATGTATGTCAGCAACGACCGCAACTATTCCTACCTCTGGGTTCGGGGATTTGGACGTCCGGGGGACTACAACGGACGCGTATTGGTGCTCATCAATGGCCATCGGATCAATGAAAATATTTATGGCGGCGCTTATATCGGCAATGAATTCCCAATCCCAATGGAAGCCGTGGAGCGTATCGAGGTCGTTAAAGGTCCTTCTTCCTCGCTTTATGGCGATAGTGCGTTTTTTGGCGTGATCAATGTGGTCACGAAATCCGTCCAGAATGCCCCGACCCTGCATATTAAGGGGTATGGCGGAAGTGATGGGACGCATAAGGCATTTGCCGCCTTCAGCAACAAGTTTCGCACCCATGGTTCCCTGTATGCCACAGGATCACATCACCGAACGTTCGGTCAGGACCTTTACGAGCCTTATTATTCTTCTACAAATGGCGGGCTCTCCCAACGGGCCGATGGAGAAGAAGATTATGCGGTCTACGGGGCATTTCATTGGAAGCAATGGCTGTTTCACGCGAATGCCAATAGTCGATTAAAAGCCATCCCAACCGCTTCATACGGAACTCGATTCAATGACGGCCGCAGCGATACCCTGGATGAACGGCGATTCTACGAAGCGCGCTGGGACGGTCAATGGCTTCGCGATGTGGAGGTGACGGCACGCGCTTACCTGGATTGGTACCGATATAAAGCCAATTTATACTCCGATCAAAGCGGCTCACCGAGTGTGCTGCATAACCTGGACAGTTCTGTGGCCCAGTGGTGGGGTGAGGAAACACGTCTGCGCTTGACTTATTTTGGAGAACGAAACGCCCTAACGATGGGTCAAGAGTATGAAAAAAACTTGCAAAACCTGCAATCCAATGCGGATGAATTTCCCCCTACGGTTCATTTAGAGACTAATCAAACACCGTACCGGTACGCCTGCTATGTTCAGCAAGAAATTCAGTTGTCACGTCGGGTCAACGCGACGCTAGGTGGACGCTACGATCGCTATCGGACATTTGGATATACGTGGAACCCTCGGGTGGCCCTAGTCGTGGATGTTTGGTCTGGAGGCGCGCTCAAATCCCTATACGGCTCAGCCTTCCGGGCTCCGGTGCCCTATGAGATGTTTTATCAAACGCCGGGCCTTTATAAGGAAAACTCGACATTAAAACCCGAACGAATACGAACCACTGAACTCGTGTTCGAACAGCATTGGCCCTCGGGCCAGCGCCTATCGTTTGGAGGTTATCACAGCCGTGTCAGCCACTTGATCAGCCAAATCAAGGATTCCAATGATAACCTCGTTCATTTTGTAAACAAAGAAAACATCCAGTCGATGGGGATAGAAGGCTATTGGCAAAGGCCCTTGATTGAGCGAAATACCCACTTATCCATTGGCTGGATCTTGCAGGAAACCAGAGTGGTCGGAGGCAATAAATTATCAAACGCTCCCGCGCACATTGGCATTTTAAGACTTGAGCATCGATGGGCATACCCTCAGACGCTCGTGGCGGTCCATGGGCAGGTCATAGGTAAACGATATACCGTTCAAGGAAACGCCCTGCCAACGCAAGCACGCTGTAACGTTAGTGTGCGGCAGCCGTGGGCGGCCTACAACCTTACCTTGTTGGCGGCGGTCTATAACGTGACCAATGCGGCGCAAACTACCTCGTCTGCCGGAGAACACAATCAAAATGCTATTTCCCAGGAGGGACGACAATTTCATGTTGGTTTGGAATGGCGCTACCCATAAACTTCAGCGATCGTGGGTGATCGTAGGCTTTTTCGTCCTTGCCATGAAACCCGCGGGGTTTGCCAACGATCAGGTGGTCTTAGTTCTGGGTTCGTCATTGGCTCCGTACCTTCAAGCTCAAGAGGGTTTCCTAGAAAACAGCGACGGACTTCCTGTCGAAAGGCGCCGTGTCGATGAAAATTTGATGACGCTTCCAGGGTGCCGCGTGGTGGTAGCCATCGGGGGTAAAGCCGCCATCAAGCCTTATCCTTCGAACGTGGCGGTCGTGGCGATTTTGGCACCCGGTATTACAGAGCCAACACATCCTGTCAGCCAATTTGTTCGAATCCGTACGATCCCTTCCCCAAAGCGACTTCTTGAGACATTAAAGCGTCTTCCGCGTCCAAACGATCGAATAGGCATGTTGTCAATGAGCAAAAACTCTATGGCATACGGCGATGAACTTCTTTTGCTGGGGCGTCAAGATCAATTGAGCATTCAAGTGGAAGCACTTGACGACCCTTCAGACCTTCCTCAAATGCTTCGAAAACTGGCCGGGCGGCTGGACACGCTTTGGGTTCCGCCCGACCCGTTGCTGTTAACCCCTCAGTCCTTTGAGCTGCTGAAAGAATTTGCAACGAGCAACAAAATCGTTTTATGGGTGCCCACACATGGTTTGGTCATGAAAGGCGCCGCAGGGTCATTGGCTCCATCCTTTCGCGAAATGGGAAAAGAAGCCGCGCGCGTCGTGAAATCACTTCAGCAAAAGCAGCCAGTGGATGATGAAATCTACCCGCAGATTTCTGAACTGGCCGTTAATGCCGCCGCTTTCAAAGAAATAAACCGTAAATTACCTGGCGAATGGAACTCTAATTTGGTTGCGGAACGGCCATGATAACCCTAAGGCGAAAACTTTTAGCCATGTTTCTGCCGACCGTTGTGTTGGCCGAGATAGCCTTGGTTAGTTTGTCCTGGATATCCGTACGACAAGTTCTTTTTGAAGACGTGGCGCGACGAGGCATCAGCAAAGGAACTGAATTGGCGCGCGCTCTTGAAGGCGCACTGGAAAAAGGAAGTGAAAAAGAGTTGCTTCCCTATTTGCAGCTGGCGCGCGAACGTATGGGTGCCGTGTATGCTTTTGCGCAAAACCGATATGGAGATGTGGTCGCGCATACGCGCGTAACCGAACTGCACAAGCGATATTCTGATCCAAGAACCCTCACCACGTTAGAGGCAAACCAACCAAATACGGAACGCCTCGTATTAGACAAGAAAACGATTCTAGATGTGGCCATCCCCATTTATGGTCATGCCTCGGATGCACTAAGCGAGGACTTTCTTCTCGAAGGTCAGGTGCGGGAGCACTCCGATAGACGACTCGGAACCTTGCGTATCGGACTCTCGTTAAGAGAAGCCGAACAAAGCTCCATTGGCATCGCGAAGTGGTTAGGCGTGCTTTTGGCAGGCATTGGTACGGTCGCCTTGCTTGGAGCCCTGATTTTCATCCGCGGTATTCTCATTCCCATTCATAATCTGATGCGAGGGACCGAACACATCCGCAACCGGGATTACACCGTACGTATTCCTGTTGCAACAAACGATGAACTTGGACGTCTTACTGAACGATTTAATCAGATGGCCGATGTGCTTGGACGAACAACCGTATCGAAAGAAGACCTGCAAAAAAAAGCGGCGGAACTTGAGAAACAGACGATAGAACTCGCCAAGGCACGCGATCAGGCACAACAGGCGTTAAAGGTCAAAAGCGAGTTTTTAGCCAATATCAGTCATGAGCTAAGAACCCCGATGAATGGGATTCTTGGGTTAACCGACCTGGTGTTAGATACAAATCTAACTCACGAGCAGCGCGAACAACTCCATTTGCTGCGCTATTCTGGAGAATCGCTTCTAAGCATCATCACAGACCTCTTGAATTTCTCGCAATTGGAACACGGCACTCTTCGAATTGAAAAAAAACAATTTTCACCGAAACAACTATTCCAGGAACTGAAATCCGTATTCGAAGCGCAGGCCAATCGTAAACAGCTTGCCTTAACCATCCAAATAGATGAAAGAACTCCGGAATATCTTGATGGCGATGTCATGCGAGTGCGGCAAATTCTGATGCATGTGGTCGGCAACGCATTTAAATTTACCCCGAAGGGCGAAGTCTCGATTCGTTCTTACGGTCACGAATTGGCCGATGGACGGTATGCCTGGCAAATCGATGTTCGAGACACCGGGATCGGGATACCGCCTGAAAAGCAAAAAAGCATTTTTGAACCCTTCACACAGGTCGATGGAAGCGTAAGTCGACGCTATGGAGGAACGGGCCTTGGATTAACCATCGCTTCTGAGCTTCTTTCGCTCATGGGGGGCCATTTAAAGCTGGAAAGTAAGGTCGGCATGGGCACCCTTTTTCAAATTCAGCTTGATTTAAAGGCCAGCCATGGACCCGTGGTCCATAAAGAAAATTAATGAAACGCCGATTTACACACTATATGCCGCTCATTAAATCGACATTGCATACGCTTGAAGCGCTATTGCGCGAATCGGTCCATACCTGTGAAAACCTGCTGCGCCTGTCTCTTGATGAACAATATTGCTGGCGCCGTTCGCAGGTTCAGGCAGCGTTGTCACTTTTAATAGAGAAGCGAAAAACCATGGCTCAATACCATCATCTCGAGGAGTTAAGAACTTCGATTAATCGCTCTATGGAAGGGCAAGTCGGCATGGAAAATCCAAAGGCGAATTTATGCCGCCAGCATATCTCTCGCCTAAGAACAATTGGCGCCTATATCGATTTGGTCAACCGCAATACCATGACCATTGCGCGCCGGGTTCTGCGTACACTTTAAGCCGCTTTTTGTTGTCCGAGACATTTCTTCGTGTAGAGCTCTTGAATCAAGGCCAAAAGAGCGGCCGCATGAATGGGTTTGGCCATGTAGGCATCCATCCCTGAATTTAAGGATCGTTCACGGTCGCCCTCCATGGCGTTGGCAGTCAAAGAAATAATCGGGATGTGTAGCCCAGTTAGAGTTTCGCTCTGACGAATCCGCTCCGTCGCTTCGAGGCCGCTCATTTCAGGCATTTGAGAATCCATAAGGATTAAGTCAAAGCGTTGGCTGCGGTAAGCTTCCAGCGCCTCAACGCCCGTGCGTGCCACCGTGACGATATGCCTATGCCGTTTTAAAACAGACACGGTCAGGTGCGCATTGACCTCATTGTCTTCTGCCAGGAGAATGCGAAGCGCTTGGATCGGCTGGGCTTCGGACTGTGGATGTTCCTTTTTCTTCAAATCGATGCCTCGCTTGAAACGCAGCGTAAAGTGAAAGGTGCTTCCCTTTCCAGGCGTGCTTTCAACCCAGATTCGTCCGCCCATTAGGCGAACCAATTGAGCGGAAATTGAAAGACCAAGTCCCGTCCCGCCATATTGGCGATGGGTCGACTTCTCGCCTTGGGAGAACGCCTCGAAAATGCTGGCTTGCTTTTCGGGGGCAATACCAATCCCCGTGTCGACGACTTGGACATGCAGCAATACTTCATCTTCCGTTTGTCCTTCAGAACACACGAGGACCGTAATCCCCCCGGAGTCTGTAAATTTCTGCGCATTTCCAAGCAAATTAAGAAGAACCTGCCGCAGACGTCCGGGGTCACCAAGGAGGGAATCTAGAACGGATTCTTGAACGTCGGACCTAAAATACAAATGCCCTTTTTTGCTAGTTGTTTGCATTAGTAAAAGGGATTCCTGAAGCGTTTGACGTAAGGAAAATGGGATGCATTCGAAGCTAACCTTGCCGGATTCAAACTTGGAAAAGTCTAAGATATCGTTAATGACAGAAAGAAGCGCCTCTGCGGAAGAGATGATCATCTCCAGACGATCTCGCTGCTGCCTATTCAACGGCGATTCCAAGAGAAGTTGGGCCAGCCCCAAAATGCCGTTCATGGGGGTTCGAATTTCGTGACTCATGTTGGCTAAGAATTCCCCTCGTAGGCGGGCGGCCTTTTCCGCTTCTTCTTTGGCAATTTTTAATTTATCACGTTCAATGGCGATCTGCGTTTCAGAGGACAGACGCAGTTTCTCATAAAGCTCTTTCATCTCATTGGATGACAGGGTGAGAGAGCGCTCTGAAAGCCTGCGCTCTTGGTCGGCTTGACTATAAGCGTTGTTCAAGAGTTCTAACAGCGAATGCCAATGGGCGAGGTCTTTGGGAGGCTCGGACGGACTAGCCTCAATGCGCTTCAGTTGACGTCTGAGTAACTGATGAAGCTCCTTGAACACACGGTCACCCGATCTCTCAGCCCTCAGACAATGTCGTAATCGTCATCGTCTGGTTATGCAGGTCGCAATGCCCTGTGGCAAAGGGAGAAAGTTCCCCATAGGAGTAATATCCTATTTGCTTTGTTCCTGGCGGAAACGATTCTAGGGCGGCCTCTACTTCTTCTTCGGTTCTCTGTCCCATAATAAGACGGCGTCCCACGCAGCTGATGGAGATCGCCAAGATGGGCATATTCGCAGTCTGATATCGGGCCATCTCCCCCGCCTCACCCGCAGCATCAATCAAACGATCAAAGTTAGCCCTCATGAGTTGGGCCAGGGCGCCTTGAGGAATATCACCCGCAAAAGTCAGTGATTGCTGCGCTTCATCCACGGCAAGTATGGTTCGAACAAGGGTTTTGGTTTCAGACTCCGATGAGCGTATGGCTAACGGGAAAAGAAGGCCCGAAGCTGGCAATTCCTGGGCGCGCTCGCCCAGATATTCTTTGTAGAGACTCAATGCGGGCTTGCCGTCCAGTTCGTAAAGGATGTTCGCGGACGAACGCGTGATGCGCCGCTCCGGCCCAAAGACGTCCCACCCTCCTCTGGAGCCGTGACCGATCTGAACGTGCGAGCCATAGAAACCCACTGCCGTCACGTGATCGGCCAATGGTTTGCGGTTGACCAGCGTCCAGGTCCGTTTAAAGTGGGCCCCATCTCCAGCAAGCCCTCCCGTGACAATCACCTCACGACGCAATGTGGAATTTATACCGCGTATCACTTCGCTCCCGTTAACATGGAGTCCTTCAGAAAGAATAAAAACTCCATTTAATTGAGGGCTATCAAGGTTATGCGCGAGCTGCTGACCAACAGCGTAGGACTTCTGAGGTTCTTGAAGCGGGAGGGCAATGGATTTTAAGGTAGTTCTTTCAAACTGGATCACAGCCACAGAAAGCGACTCATCATAAATGCTGCCGCCTGTGATTTCGCCCGAGGTCGAACAACCCAGCACCTGGGATAAAGGATAGTGTCTTAAATAATCGTTTAAAGGGTCTGGTTTATCAAAATAGGAAGCGGCACCAAAGACGAGAATCAACGTGTGAGGGGAGTCCAGTTCAGGCGTGGGCTCTAGGGTCCAGCCGCGGTCTTTCAGGTAGTGGGTGGTTTGCAGTTTCATGACAGGTTCCTTTTGTGTTTCAAGCGGCTCGTCTTTTTAAATATGTTTTTAGTTCTATTTCTAATGCGGTAGCAGAAGAGACGAGTCCTTCGAAAAGAGCTTGGGCATCCCCAAGGCTTCCAGCACGCGCTCGCTCCTCAAGCATCAAGGCGTGTTGATAGGCTTGACCACCGTCCAAATTTGCGATGACGCTCTTTAAAGTGTGCGCGTGGATTTCCAATGAACTCGCGTCTAAGCAGTTTAGATCGTTTCGAATGTCGTTAAGAAAGCCAGGCAAAGTCGAGAAATAACTTTGAATGGTTTCAAGAAGTAAATCGTGGTCCTGCAGAAGGCGTTTGAGGGCAGGTTCAGGGTTAAAAGGCATGTCATGCAGCCGCGGGAACAAGCAGAGTAACTTCCGTTCCTTTCCCGTTGCCTTCGCTGTGAACTGAAATGCGACCGTGATGCTGCTCTAAGATTCCATGGCATACCGATAATCCCAAGCCGCTTCCTTGGCCAACTTGTTTAGTCGTGAAAAAGGGGTCAAACACTCGCGGCAGATCCTGGTGTGGGATTCCCATGCCGGTATCCTTAAATTTAATTTCGATGAAAGGAGACTTCTCCTCTTGAAGGGAACGCGTTTGAAGCGATAGTTCTCCTCCATTGGGCATGGCTTGGACGGCATTTTGGTAGAGATTAAAAAAGACTTGATTCATCAGTTGCGGGTCAATCAAGGCGCGCGCTTCTCCCGCCTGAAACGTTTTGTTTACGCGGATATTCTCGGCACATAGTTTAGATTGCCACAACGTGAGGAAGCGATCCAGCAATTCGTGCAAGTCCACATTTCCAGGGGCCGTGGTTTCACATTGTGAAAACTGAAGCAGTCCAGCCACGATCGCACGGCACCGTTTGGCCGCCTCCTCGATGTCTTCAATATCTTGCTTAAGGGGGTTGCCGTCTTCGAGGTCTTGATGAATGAGCTGTGAAAAGCCGAGAATGCCTTGTAATGGGTTGTTGAACTCATGGGCGATGCCTGAGATCATGGTGGAGAGGGAGAGCAGTTTTTCCGCCTGGAGCCGCTGTTCCTGAAATTGCCTAAGTTGATTTTCCATTTGAAAACGTTCGGTGATACGGTCCACATGGCGTCGTGCAATAGCCAAACGGACATTGAGATAACTGGTGGTGACCGGTTTGGCCAGGTAGTCGTCTGCACCGGCGTCGAGCACTTGCTGTAAATCGCCTTCACCGTCGCGTACGGTCACGATCAAAATGACGCTCCTGTGGCCATGTGGCAGTTCGCGAATCTTCCGGCACAAAGTAAGCCCATCGATGACGGGCATCATCCAGTCCAATAATATAAGCGGGAAATAGTCCTTTTGACAGTCCTCCCAGGCGTCTTGAGCGCGGGTATGACTGACAATGTCGCATCCGCATTGCTTAGCGATTTCACTCGTTAGGCGTAAAGAGACGGGGTCATCATCCACAATAAGCGTTTTCATTTGATGGCAATGCAAGCCTCGACAACGAAGGTACCGGATTTATGATTAAAAGGAACAGAAAGGCTAGCGGCTTCGACACGCATTTCGGTACGGTGATCAGAACCCGAAATCACTGTAGGGATCGAGATGTCGAACTCCACCGAATCTTTTGACAGTTCGTTTCGCATACCCCCCGCAATCATGTTGGTCAGTTCGGAAACGGTCTGGCGCGTGTCTTCACTATCAGCTGCCACGGGTTGCCCTAACATACTCGAAGCGACTTCAGCGGCTAACTCTTTTGAGAAATGAACGCACACGGCACCCGAGGCTGGACCTGATAGACCAATCACCCCTGAGAGGTCATAACGGTGCTGCGGGTTTGCCTGTTCGGAGGCTTCCCCTTCATGAATCTCCTGAAATACCATCGTTTTAAACACGTCTTGAGTGGAGGCGATGATGGAGCGAAGAATGCGTTGGTCCATAATGAAATCAAAGTTTATGCGGCCATTTTGTTGAGAACCAAATTCATGTTTTTCTCAAGATCTAAGGCGGTGAAGGGCTTGACGATATAGCGATCGGCTCCCTGGTTTAAGGCTTCTTCCACTTTACCCATGGTTCCCTCTGTTGTCACCATGATGATCGGAACATGTTTGGGCGTCTTGACCTGACGAGCCTGAATTACAAATTCCAAGCCGTTCATGTTGGGCATATTCCAATCACAAAAAATCCAATCGATGCCCCCATTCTTATAAATCTTAAGGGCCTCCTGCCCATCGCCGGCTTCAACGGTCTCGGCCGTGCTGAATTTTGTTTCAGAGAGCGATTTTTTGACGATTTTACGCATGATCGGCGAGTCGTCAATAATAAGAATTTTCATGGTTAAGCTTCCCCCTCGACTAATTTATCGGCTCGAGACTGCAAAACTTGAGAAGGACGGCGGTTTTTGAGTGATTGTGTAATTCTGAAATAGGATTCCTGCATAGCCTCAAAAAGTGGACCGATATCGTCAAATAATTTACAGCGTCCATGCTGTTCAAGGCGGGAGGCAATTTCATGCAGATGGAAGGCTCCCAAAGAACCGCTGGCCCCTTTAATATGGTGAGAGGCACTTTCCACTATGAATGCGTCCTTTTGGTTGATCCCCTGTGCAATCGCTTGCATTTGTTTTTGGGTGTCTTGCTCAAAGTCAGCATAAAGCAGATCCAGCTCATCCGGTTTATCTTTTAGAACCTGCCGGATGTGCTCTTGCTCCGCTATATCCAAAGGTTGCGACCATCGATGCAGCAGGGCCTCCAATTCTTGAGTTTTAAAAGGTTTCGATAAATAGTCACTCATCCCGGCCGCCATGCATTTTTGTCGGTCGCCTTCCAGAGCATGTGCCGTCATAGCGATGATCGGTGTTTTCCAGCGATGGGTTTCTTCGTGAGCGCGGATCCGCCGTGAGGCTTCATAACCATCCATTACTGGCATTTGACAATCCATTAAAATTACGGCGTAGGGATATTTTTCGAAGGCTTTCAGGGCCTGCTCGCCATTGTCAACCAAATCGACCTCATACCCCATTTTCTCAAGCATGTGAAACGCGACTCTTCGATTAACCATGTTGTCTTCAGCGAGGAGGATCCTTGTTTTCAGAAAAGACCTGGACGTTTCCTTCGTAAGGAGGGGCATTGGCGTGACCTTCCGTGAATGCCCAGTGCTATCGTCAATGGGTAGAATAATTTGAAAGGTGAAAGTAGAGCCCTTGCCAAGGGTGCTGCGCACGTCAATGCTGCCGCCCATTAAATCCATTAGTTGCCGACAAATAGCAAGTCCTAGACCCGTGCCTCCATATTTGCGTGTCGTAGAGGTGTCGACCTGTTGAAAACGGTCAAAGATCCCATGTATCTGATCGGGATTCATCCCGATTCCGGTATCTTCCACAGATATGACATACAGAGCGCGCGTATCATTCAGGGTTTCGCATTTGGTGTGGATGCGAATTTCTCCTGTTTGCGTAAATTTCAACGCATTACCAACAAGATTGGTTAAGACTTGGCGAAACCGTCCAGGGTCACCAATGACTTGATAAGGGCGCTCGGGCATGAAATGAGCACTGAGGGCCAAGCCTCGTTGCTTCGCGTTAACAGAAAGCAGCGTCACCACTTCTTTGATTAGTAATTCCAGGTCAAATGGAATGGCTTCAATCTTGAGTTTACCCGCTTCAATTTTTGAAAAATCCAAAATATCGTTAATAATTTCAAGCAGCGATTCCGCTGAATGAGAAGCCGCGTTCACGTATTCACTCTGCTCTGGAGAAAGATCGGTGTTTTGTAGGAGTTGAAGCATTCCAATGACGCCATTCATCGGAGTGCGGATTTCGTGACTCATATTTGCGAGAAACTCGCTTTTAGCTTTTGCTGCCTGCAAGGCTTTTCCATTGGCCTCTTCAAGCTCTGATACCAACTGGGTCAGCTGCTTGGCGTTTTCATCTTGAAACTGACGCGCTGTTTCAAGTTCATGGGAGTAGCGCTCCATGTCTTGCGCCGCTTTGTGATAGTTGTCCTCCGCCTCTAGCCGGTCGAAGAGTTCCGCCACGACCAAAACGACAATCAGAGCGCCCGCCAGGATGCGTAAGGGAAGCGCCCCAAATAGGGCTAGACCTAAAACGGCAGGCAACAAAACCTTAGTTTTAAGAGAGCATTCAGCAAGCCGGTGCCAATTCATAAACCTTGCTCCCTCTTCGAATGCTTTCAAGGATAGCCGCAACTTCCAAAACAATGACCGGTTTCGAATGACCTAAAAGCGCCACCCCTTTAATAAGGTCGCCCCTTTTAAAACGCTCATCCATTTCCCGTACAACCACTTGTTGGATCCCGATAATTTCGTCTACGACCAAGCAGCCTCCATCACCCCTGTGGCGTATCACGATGGCCTGCCGGCTTTCGTCGTTTCGACTTTCTTGCGCGGGATACCCTAACAGCCGATCGGTTTCCAGAAGTGGGTAAAGGCTGCCGCGAACATTAAGCACCTGGGCGGTTCCTATGGAACTCACTGCCGAGCGTGCACCGAAAGGAATGATTTCACGTATCGCATCGGCGGGTATCAGGTAGCGGTCTCCTCGCACGCGCACCATGAGACCGTTTTCAACCATTAATATTGCAGAGAGTGGAAGCTTAATGGTGAGCGTGGAACCCTTACCCATGGTGGAGGTCACTTCTACGCTGCCCTTGCACTTTTGGACGTTCTTTAAGACGACGTCCATCCCCACCCCGCGTCCGGACACATCAGTGACCGCTTCACGGGTCGAAAAACCAGGTCTAAAGATGAGGTTGATGGCTTCTTCATCTGAGAGTTGCGAAGCTTGGGACTCACTGACCACCCCTTTTTTGACGGCGGCTGTGCGTATCCCGGCTGGGCTCATCCCCCGTCCGTCGTCACGGATGGTCAAAATAAAATGTTCCTGCTGGGTCTCAGCCGAAACGGTGATGCTGCCCTTCGCGGGTTTCCCCGCTTGGGTTCGCTCCTCAGCGGTTTCGAGGCCGTGGTCGACCGCGTTGCGGACCATATGCACCATCGGTGCTTCCATATCATCGATGAGGCTTTTGTCGATGAGGACCTCGGCCCCAGAGATGACGACGTCCACCTCTTTGCCCTGCTGCCTAGCCAAATCCCTCACAATGCGGGGAATTTTCTGTAACAAGGACTTGACCGGTATTTTGCGTACTTCCATTAGACTCTTCTGTAAGCCCGAGGAGAGCTTGTCGAACGCCAAATAGGCTTGTTTAAAGTCCGTCGTCAGGTCGGAATCCATTTTCCACTTTTCCAGACTCTTCTGGATGTTGTTGAACAAATCAGACATGATGATGAGTTCCCCCACATAATTCATGAACTCATCGACTTTATCTGTGCTGACCCGCAAGGTTTTAGAAGTTTCACCAGCGGCGGGATCAGGCGAGGAAGAAGTCTGCGCCGCCGTTTCATTGGAATTGACCGCTAGAGAAACTCTTTCGATTGGTTTAGTGACCAATGAAAGTTTCATCCGCTGATCGTTAACGATGGCCTTGATTTTTCCCAGCAGCACTTCAGGATTCAGGCTCGTTTCTGACTCATGTGTTTGGACAAAACTATTCATTTGTTCATAGAACCGCATTAAGGAATCTTCTACGCTCGCGATGTTGTAAACAAGTTTGTCTAAGCTTTGGAGAAAAAGCTTTTCGTGGCTACCGACTTCTCCGCCCGGTTGCGCGCTCGCGGCTTTTTGCACCAGTTCTTTAAGAATTCGACTGCCGCGGATCAGGGCATCGACTACTTCCGCGGTCACCGTCCGCTTGCCCTGGCGCAGTTCATCTAAGACATTCTCAAGGTTGTGAGCAAAGACTTTGATATGGGTCCAGTTAAAGTAAGCAGAATTACCTTTGATGGAATGAATCGAACGAAAAATAGCGTCTATGTTGGAGCGATCCTGAGGAGTCTTTTCCAATTCCACAAATCGAGTTTCGACATCTTCAAGCATCTCTAAAGATTCTTGGATAAAACCCTCAACCAATTCGGGATCAAGGTCAATTTGCGATTTACTCATGCGTTCTTGAGTCGTTTGTTGTGAAGGTTGATTTTAATCACACTATGCCAACGCTCATATCGCTCAAGCGCCTCTCGAACCAGCTTCTCTAGGATGTCCATGTCCAACGGTTTCATAAGATAATCCACGGCCCCGGCTTCTAAGCACTCTAGAGAGCGATCCAAGGTGCTTTGTCCGGTCATGATTAACACTTGGATGGCGGGATAATGCGATTTCACATCTTTGAGGACCTCGACTCCGGATAAGCCAGGCATTTGGATATCGCTCAAAATCACCATGGGGGTTTTTTCGCGGTATAAAGACATGGCGGATCGAGCTTCGCAGGCTGTGAGGACTTCGGCCTCCAGAGCGTATTCCAAGTAACGCCGCAGAGCGGATAAGATTTCTTCTTCGTCGTCGATGACTAAAATACGAGGTTTCATTGTTTTTCCTCATAAGACGTCCTGGGCACAACGAGCGACTGAATAAGAGTCTGCCAAGCCTTTAGACGCTTAATTAGCGAATCGACGCTGCGGCGGATGGCTTCTAAGTCATTCAGTGGCTTCAAAAAGCAAGTCTCTGCCCCCCGCCGAAGAGCAGTAAGAATATTTTCGGTTGAGGCATGCGCGGTCAGCATAATGACGCCAATCATGCCGTTATACTGTTTGATAGCTTTTAAGAGATCGAGCCCATCCATCCCTGGCATTTGGATATCCGTAAGCACGATCAGGAAATTATCCTCTTGGATGAGTTTCAATGCTTCTACGGGGTCGTTTACTCCCTTCACGAGATATCCTTCATAGCTGAAATAGCGCACGAGCATCTCCGTGATCGCTTTTTCGTCATCGACAATCAGCAGTTTTACATCGAGCGCCTGTGCCATCAGGCCTCCTTTTCGAGCGCTGGGAAGTGAATCTCGAAGATGGTCCCCTGCCCCGGCTCACTGAAGGCGCGGACCGTCCCCGCGTGGTCTTCAATAATTCCATGAACAATTGGCATGCCAAGCCCGGTGCCGATGTTTTTGGGCTTCGTCGTGAAAAATGGAAGCCAGATCTTAGAAAGGGTTTCCGCACTCATGCCGCATCCGTTGTCGCGCACGCGTATCACGATTTGCTTCTTGCCAACCCATTCGATTTCAACCGTCAGACAACCGTCCGATTTACCCTGCATGGCGTGGCCAGCGTTGACGAAAAGGTTCACAAAAGCTTGCGACAGCTGCTGAGCGTTTCCCAGGATTGGCGGCAGCGTCGAAGGCCATTTCTTTTCAACTTTAAAGCGCTTAATTTCACTAACTGTCAGTTTCAAGGCTTCTTCGATTGGTTCACGGACATCCAAAGTCGTCTTGCTGCTCGGGTCTTTTCTCGAGAACGATTTTAGGCCGGAGACAATTGAAATAATTCGGTCCACCCCGCTTTGCATTTCCTTAAGCAGCGACGGCATCTCTTTCAAAATAAAATCGGTTTTGGTGGACTTACGTTGTTCAACCGACAGGGCGGACAGGGCCGAGCTTAAATCTTGTTCGAAACGTTTGAGGATGGAAAGATTCCCTTGAATAAAGGTAACGGGATTGTTGATTTCATGGACGACCCCCGCCGACATTAGGCCTACGCTTGCCATCCGGTCTTGGTGGATCAGCTGTTCAGTACGCTCTTTGACCAATGACTCCAGCGATTTCGTGTATCGTTCTAATTTCTTGCGTGCGTCTAAGAGCTGCAAATGAGTATGAATGCGAACCACGACTTCCCGCGCATAAAAGGGTTTGAGGATAAAATCAACCCCTCCCGCCTCATACGCTTTAAGACGTCCTTTAATGTCTGTGACGCTGCTTAAAAATACGACGGGTATCGCCTGCGTAAGAGGGTTGTCCTTCAATTCGCGACATAGGTCGTAACCCGAAACCCCCGGCATCAAGAGGTCCATCAGAATGATATCTGGCAGTATGCTGCGAATGTGATCACGGGCCATCGCGGCGGAGCTGGCGGTTAAAATATGATGGCCTGATTTCGAAAGCGCTTTTTCGAGCACGTCTAAGTTGCTTACTTCATCGTCAATCATCAAAATAATATGCCCTCGTTTGTTGTCGAAAGTAACAGACTCCTCCATGGGCGAATCGTCAGAAGGAAGGACCTCCAAGAAAGGTTCGCATGATGCGAGTGACTGTGACGTGAGCCCTGGCGTTATTTGGTCTATGAGCGAAAGCAAGCTGTCGCCGGAGGATAAAATCTTTCCTAAAAAATGGCGCTGTTCATCATCGAGCGTAGAGTCCGCAAGGAGCTGGCCAAAGCCTAAAATGCCATTTAGCCGGCCTCGCAAATCATGACGCAGGCGCTGAAAAGGGTCGATGCTTAAAGTTACTTTTTCTTGAGGCATACTTCGACCACAAAGAGGCCGCCGTCCGCTTTGAACGGAACCGCAATCCCATCGACGTTGGCCAGGATATTGAACGTGTGCTGATCTCCCGCAATCACCGTTGGAATTGAAATATCGAACCGTATACCGGAGGGGTCCAACGCATTTTTCATGCCGCCTGCAATCATGTTGGTTAATTCCCCCACGGTTTGCTGAACCTCAATGCTGTCTTCCGGGATTGGAGAGCCAAGCATGGAGGAGGCGACTTTGCTGGCAAGAGCCTTTGGAAAGCGTACCCCAACGGCTCCGGGGCTTTCGCCGCTTAAACCAATCGTTCCAGTAAAATCGAAGCGCTCTTTGCCGGCGTCAATGGGATGAGCGGGTTGAGCCTCAAGGGGTAAAAAAACCATGGTTTTAAACAAATCTTCCGTGACTTTCTGCACTGCGCGGATGACGTCAGGGTTCATAGTTATTCCTGTGTCTCCAAAATGATCAAAGTCATAGGGCCTTCGGGTGCGATGAACTGAAGTCGTACGACCGGGTTGCTTTTTGGGACTCGTACGGAGAGTTCATCGCCTTCCGCTACAATCGGTAGCGACAAATCACTGGGTCCCGGCAGGATGGCCTTAATGTTTCCTCCCGTGATGTTCGAGAGTTCTCCCAAGGTGTCACGCAAATCATCGCGAGTGGCCTTTTCGGGATCAACTGAGAGCATCGCTTTAGACGCTTTTTTTAAGAGGTCCGGGGCACAATGGAGCACGATCGCGCCGTTCCAGCCCCCCTTAATTCGCACGCAACCCGCCAGAGCATGTCCAATGGAGGCGGTGGAGATGGGTGTGTCATGGGGACGCAATTCGACGTTGGCCATGGACGTCCACACATTAACGGTCAGTTTTTTAATATCTTCCAACAACGGGTCTAACGTTGCATTCATGGGTTGGCCGCCTTTTTAATTCGATACAAGCTCGTGCGTTCCACCGGTACACGCTCAAAGGAGTCGTCGATGTTGATCGTGGTCTCAGCCCCGCCTAAAAACAGGTACGTATCAGGGCGCATCAGCCGTTTAATTTTTCCCAATATGGCGGCTTTTGTAGGCAAATCAAAATAGATCAGGACATTTCGAATCATCACCACGTCGCAGGCGGGCATCGTGGGCCATGCATCGATGAGGTTGAGTTCTCTAAACTCCACCAGTTTTCGCAGATCATCGCGTAATTGCCATTCGGTGCCCTTTTGTGAAAAGTATTTGACAAGCATGGTTGCCGGAAGCCCACGGTTGACTTCCAGTTGTGAAAAGCGAGCTTCTTGTGCGCGTGTCAGCATTTCGCGCGAGATGTCGGTTGCCACAATCCGTAGGTTCCACTTCAGCAACTGAGGAAAATGTTCCCAGAGAATCATGGCGATCGTATAAGGCTCTTGGCCGCTGGAACAGGCGGCGCACCAAATGGTCAGTTCCTTTCTAGATTCCCGCGATTTAATGAATTCAGGCAGCACATGGTTTTTAAATGCCTCAAAAGGATGAATATCCCGAAAAAAGGAAGTTTCATTGGTCGTCATGGCTTCGACCACTTTGTAATGAAGGCCGCTATAGGGTTCGAGTTTCATTTTCATCACTAAATCACCAATCGACTTAAGTCCCACTTCGCGAACCAATGGGTCCAGCCGTGAAGTGATCAAATATTCTTTGCTGGGTTCTAGAACGATGGCGGAACGCTCTTTAACCAATTTGGAAATGAAGTCAAAATCGGAGGCAGCAATCATTAGGGTTTTCCTAAAAAGACGGTTTGTTTTTCTTGAGCGCGTCGTGAGATTTCATGTGCGAGCTGGTCCAACGGAAGTACTTTATCGGCCAATCCGGCCTGAACGATAAACCCCGGCATCCCCCAGACCACGCTGCTCGCTTCATCTTGCGCAAAGATGCTGCCCCCTAGTTCTCGAATTCGCTCCGATCCTCGCAGACCGTCTTGACCCATCCCTGTCATTACCACGGCCAAGCAATTGGCGCCGTATACGTCGGCTACGGATCGAAAGAGCACATCGACCGCCGGCCGGCAGGAATTCTCGGGAGGCCCTTGATGAAGCTGCAGGATCCGCTGGGCCCCTTGCCGGCCTACGATCATGTGGTAATCCCCTGGAGCGATCCAGATTTGTTTGGGGCCCAGAACCTGTCCTGCGGCGCCTTCATGAACGGGGTTGAGAGATTTGGCCCCAAGGCGTTCGGCTAGGAGGCGAGTAAAGGTGGCCGGCATATGCTGCACGATCACAATGGGGACCGGGAAATTTGCGGGCAGCTTTGGGATGACTTCGGCCAAAGCGTTGGGACCCCCTGTGGATACGCCAATCGCCACGATGTCGATACGGTGGGTTTTGGAGAGTACCGATGGCTTGGCACGGACTGGTGACCCAGCAACTGACGAGGCGAGAGGGCGCGACAGCGGGCGCGTGAGCTGTTTGATTTTTGGAATCAACTGAGCCTTAAAATATTCAAGGGCCGCATCCATGCTGCCCATGCGGGAGGGCTTGGCGATATAGTCGTTAGCTCCGCACGTCAGCGCATCAATTGTTGCCGCGGCCCCCTGCTCCGTGTGCGAGCTAACCATGATCACCGGAAGACGAGGATGCGTTTTTCGAATTTCTGTCAGCGCTTGAATGCCGTTCATTTCCGGCATTTCTACGTCCATCGTGACCACATCGGGGTTGACCTGGGAAATCATGCTGAGCGCAATTTTTCCGTTCGCTGCGGTGCCGGCGATTTCAATTTCAGATTCATCGTAAAGCACGTCGGTCATAAGGCGACGGACCAATACGGAATCATCCACGATCAACACGCGTGTTTTGGGCATCGCTTAAGCGGCGAGCGCAGCCGTCTCCCTCGTTCGAAACCCAGCGCGCTGGGCCAACCCAAATACATCCAAGATGAGGGCCACCCGGCCGTCCCCCATAATGGTCGCCCCTGCAAAAGCCGGCAGGCCCTTAAGCTGCTTGCCCATCGGTTTAACTACGATCTCTCCCGTGTCGCTAACGTCGTCTACCACAAGCCCAAAAGCTCGCTCGTCAGATTGAAGGACGACGATGGTCAAGCATTTTGTCTGTGATCGGTCCACCGAGTCTAAACGGAGTTCTTGATTCAAATACACCAATTGCAGCAATTGTCCGCGCAAACGATAGAGCCGTTTGTCCTTGATCTGTTCAATGCTTTTCATGGCTTCTTCGCCATCCAAGCGAACGAGTTCCAACAGATTGACTTGAGGGATCGCAAAGCGTTCGCCCCCGGAGGTCACAATGAGCGCGGGAATGATCGCCAGAGTCAAAGGAATCTTGATTCTAATTGTGGTCCCCGTGCCCATCTGGCTTTGAATGTCGATGGATCCACCGATCCGCTCAATATTGGTTTTGACCACGTCCATGCCGACTCCACGCCCGGAAACGTTCGTAACTTTTTCAGCGGTTGAAAAGCCGGGCAGGTAAATTAAGTTAAATAGCTCTCGATCACTCATCCCAGCGGCTTGCTCCGCAGAAATCAATTTCTTTTGGAGAGCCTTGGCTTTAAGCTTTTCAACATCCAAGCCGCCTCCGTCATCTTTGATTTCAATGTTGACCTTACCACCTTCATGGTAGGCCCGCAGCACGATCTTTCCCTGGGATGGTTTTCCAGCACTCTTTCGCCGCTCGGGTGATTCAATCCCATGGTCGACCGAATTTCGCACCAAATGAGTGAGCGGATCTTTTATTGACTCAATGAGGGTTCGGTCGAGTTCCGTTTCTTTTCCCTCCATCTCCAAGACGACGTCTTTCCCGCACGCTTTTGAGAGATCACGTACGACACGAGGGAATTTATTCCAAACTGTGTTGATCGGCTGCATCCGTGTCTTCATGATCCCTTCCTGAAGCTCGCTGGTAATGAGGTTTAGGCGCTGCGAGGTACTAAGCAAAGTGGCGAAATCTTGACTCACGGTGTATTGGATCACCTGATTGCGTGCCAGAACGAGCTCTCCGACTAAATTCATGAGGCGGTCAAGGAGCCCGACATGAACGCGAATCGCATTGTCGTTTACTTCAAGCGCTTCACTAGTCGGGGTGGATGTTGAAGCCGGAGCCGGTAAAGGAGAGGGTTCATTCGGTATCGATTCGACCCTGACAGTTGTTGGTTCCAAAGCCGGTTCAAGCGGAGGAGTCGATTGGACCGAGGGTACGGCGGCAGGAACGGGGACGCCCGTTGGCAGAACTCCTCCACCCTGGAGCCGTTCGAACGTTTCAAGCAAGGCGGCGGCGTTTACGTCTCCTTCCGTTTTGGTGTTTTCCAGGCTCTTTAAAATGCCCCGGACGGTATCCAACAGGGACAACAGCGCCGTGATGATTTCTGAATTAACCAATAGGTGGCCGTCACGCAGCTTAACCAGGAGGTTTTCCCCTTTGTGCGCGATGAGTTCCAATTTTGACAACCCCAAAAAGCCCGATGTTCCTTTTAACGTGTGAACAGTCCGAAAAATGCTCGAAATAATGTCTGAATTCGTGGGCTCTTTTTCAAGCACCACCAAATGCCGCTCCAGCTGGTCTAAATTCTCCGCCGATTCGGCTAAAAAGTCGTTCATGAGTTCCTCATCTTGAAAACTCACCACGTTATCCTTTGCTGGTATCTAAAATTCCCATAAGGGCCAACTTTTCAAGCAAAACCTCCTTAGTGAAGGGTTTCATGATGTATTCGTTGGCGCCCGCTTGCAGGGCTTTCACCATTTGCCCCATCTCGGTTTCTGTGGTGACCATGACGATGCGCATGGGACTAAAGCGTTCCTGTTGGCGAGCGGCGCATACGAGCTCATAGCCATTCATTTCAGGCATGTTCCAATCCACGAGTGCAACGTCGAATGGCTTAGGGCTGCTTTCTAGAACGCTTAAGGCCTCTTTGCCGTGGGAAGCCGTAGCGGTTTCGATGCCCAACTCATTGAGCATCTGGGCAATGATGTTTCGGATAGCTCGTGAATCATCCACTACCAATGCGCGCATAACTCCCCCTGTAACAGTGCGTTAACGTCCCCTTTAGCGATTGCGTTTCGGTCTATTAGGCCGCTTCACGCATCGGCATCGATGTGCGAGCTTCGGTTTTATAGAGTGAAACCAGCTTTTGCAGCTCCGCGGCCATCCGGGCGAGCTCTTGTGCCGCTTTTTGGCTATCGCCTGCCCCATGCGTGGTGCCTTGAGCGGCTTGGACGACGCCTGTAATACTTCGCGCTATTTCAGAGCTGCCTTTGGCCGCCTCATTGACGTTGCGCGATATTTCATTGGTCGTGGCTGTTTGCTCTTCAACCGCGCTGGCTATGGTGTTGGAGATGTCATTGATCTGGTTAATAACGCCAGAGATCTGTTTGATGGCTCCCACAGCGCCTTGGGTATCGCTTTGAATAGCTTCGATGCGGTGACTGATATCTTCCGTAGCCTTGGCTGTTTCTTTCGCCAGTTCTTTGACTTCGTTGGCCACCACCGCAAACCCCTTTCCGGCTTCGCCGGCCCGCGCGGCCTCAATGGTGGCGTTTAGCGCAAGAAGATTGGTTTGTTGAGCAATGGAGGTAATCACCTTGATCACGTTGCCAATTTCAGCGCTCGATTCGCCCAGTTTTCCAATCGTTGTATTGGTAGTCTCGGCCACATGGACGGCCGCACTCGCCACTTTAGCGGCCTCCACTGCATTCTTCGCTATTTCTTTGATGCTGGCCGTCATTTCTTCCGAGCCAGTGGCAACGGTTTGAAGATTCTTGGAGACTTCTTCGGCCGCTGCGGAGACGACGTTTGATTGCGTAGCGGTTTCTTCCGCGTTGCTGCTCATTTGCTGGCTTACAGAGGATAATTCTTCTGAGGCGCTGGCAAGAGTCTGCGCGTTTTGGCTGATTTTCACTAGATTTTGACGGAAGGAGTCCAAGAGGTTCGATAGGGCGTGTCCCATTTGTCCAATGGCATCTTCCCCCTGAATAGAAATCCGCTGGGTTAAATCGCCTTTGGAGGCCAATGCAACAATGTCCACCAACTGGTCGACCTTCTCACGAAGAAGGCGTGCGCTTTCTTTTTCTTGAAGTGCCTTTTTTTGGTTTTCTGCGACCACTTGCCAGTCCACCTGATCGCTCTGAAGAACCATACGGATGCCGTCCACCGTTTTGTTAAGGGCGCTGGCCAACCGGCCAAGTTCATCTTTGGACTCGACAGAAAGGCGATTCATTAAATTTCCGCTTGCCACTCCCTCCAAGACGTCAACGGTCTTGTTCATGGGGACAATCAATTCCAACGCGATGCGCCAAATTAGAACGAATAAAACCAAAAGAATCACCAAGCCAACGCCAACTAATAGGAGCGTGCGGTTCCGTATCAAGGTTTGAACATGCGTTTCCTGCTGTCCATTGTCAGCGTTGACTTGGTCTACGAGAGCCAAGATGGAGCCGAGGTGCTTTTGATAGAGAGATGTCAATTCGTGTTCAACCAGAGTGATTGCCTTCTCCCTGCGTCCTTCTTGAATGGCAGGCAGGAATTCCTGGTCTAAAAGCCTGTAAAAATCCCGCGCGGGGTACGCAGACTCTTTGGTGAGCAGGTCTTTGATTTTTCCAGAAGTCAGATTCGTTCCCCAAAAGTCTTGCCTAGCCTCATAATCCTTTTTTAACTGTGAAAGTTTTTCAGAGAGTGCTCTTTGCTCCTGGACTCCGTTGGCATGCAAGAGCTGAAAGGCCGTTAAATACGACTCCAAAATGTAAGCAGGAGGCGGCAATATGTCGGCGACTAAATCTTTGCCCTGGACAATATCCTTATAGTAGGGCCCATTAACTTTGACTTGGCTAAGGGTTCGATAAGCAAGGCCTCCGAATAGGAAAAAACCAAGAGCCACCAAACCCACTAGGACTGCAAATTTACCGCGAATGCTTAACTGATGAAGATAGGACATGACGGGATCTCCTCTAGGGCGATTTTTAAGGATGACGAAAGGGGGGGCCCACCTTGAATCCGTGACGATCCAAAGTGGGTGCGTCGGAAGGCTGTAACCGAAGTCGGTGTCATGCCTCACTTCCTACGCGTTCAATGGCTAAGGCGCGATCCGTATTGAGGATAAGGAGAAGGTGCCCCTTGAGCTTATAAACACCTTTTATGAGCTCGCGCGCCTTGCCGGAAATGTTGTCGGGTGCATTTTCGTAACTTTGAGAATCCACTTCGATGACGTCGCCAATTTCGTCTACCAGGAGGCTAACCGCTCCATGGTCGCTGCGGATGACTACATTCATTGGTTTAACTTCGCACGGGCGTGCTGGGAAGCCCAAACGTTCACGCGTATCTATCGCCGTGACAATTTGCCCTCGTAAATTAATTAGCCCACTCACGGAAGGGGGCGCCAATGGCACACGGGTCATATCTTGGTAGCGGATCACTTCCTGAACCTTTTCAACTTCAGTGCCAAAGAAGTGTCCATCAATATAAAACGTGCAAAACTGATTGGTGGTGGACATTAGGCGGCCGCCCGCGTGAGGCCCGCATCTTGAAGAATGGAGTCCACATCCAAGAAGTCGGTGACGCGGTTTTGAACCAGCGCAGAACCTTTGAGCCCTCGACGCTTGCTGAGCGAATCAAGTTCGACGGAATCTTCAACGATGTCTAAAATCTTGTCGACCACAAGCCCCACCCGCCGCCCATCGTGGGAGGTCACAACGACCTGAAAGGATTCGCGGTGGCTTGGCGCCTGGGACGTCTTGCCAAGTATTTGGCAGAGGTCTACGAGAGGCATGATCTTTTCACGATACTGAACCACGTTTTGATCTCCTGAATGCTCTGTTGCGTTTTTCCTAAATTCCTCCAGCCGGTCGACTTGCGCAAGTGGCACGGCCATGCGGGCGTCACCCACTTCAAACAGGAGGAGCGTCTGCTCAGGGTTTAATTCGCTCATCGTCATCTATCCTTCCGTGATATCGGACATTTCATGACTCTCTTTATTGGCAAGATGCATGCTAATCGCCAAAGGAGATCCCTAACCGGCGCGCGGTATGAACGGTGTCGGAATCAATCGGAACGGTTTTAAGCCTAGAGACCGCTTCCCGAATAGGAACAAGACTGACTGTGGGTGGGGTCAAAGCGACCATACAGCCAAAATGACCCCGTTGAACGGCGTCAACGGCCGCCGACCCGCACCGCAGGCCTAATAACCGGTCAAAGGCCGAAGGGCTTCCCCCTCGCTGCAAATGGCCAAGGACCAACGTTCGCGTTTCTTTGTTTGTAAGGCGCCCAATGTGATCGGCCACCCATGCGCAGATGCCTCCGAGGCGGATTTCTCGACCGATCTCTTTTTGACCGGTTGTAAAGTGCGTCCCGTCCTTGGGTTTGGCGCCCTCCGCCACCACGACCACGGTGTAATGACGCCCGCGTTGTTGCCGGCGCTCGATCGCGTCGGCCACACGATCGATATTGAAGGGAATCTCAGGGATTAATATCACATGGGCGGCACCTGCTAAACCGGCGTGAAGCGCGATCCATCCGGCGTAGCGACCCATTACTTCAACCACCATCACCCGGCTGTGAGATTCGGCGGTGGTGTGTAATTTATCGAGCGCTTCCGTGGCAGTCTGAACGGCGGTATCAAAACCAAAGGTAGCGGAGGTAACGGCCAAATCGTTATCAATGGTTTTGGGGACACCCACTACGGGGAGTCCCTTTTCAAAGAGACGTTGTGCAATTCCTAGGGACCCATCCCCGCCAACAGAAATCAGGGCTTCCAATCCCAGAGCTCGGAAGTTTTCAATAAGTTCATCAGATCGATCGACGGCTTTAATCGTGCCATCGGCCTGTTTGGTTGGGAATTCAAACGGATGGCCCTTATTGGTTGTTCCTAAGATCGTGCCCCCGATATGGGCGATACCGCGCACGTTCGCCTCCGTCAGTTCCAGAAAACTTTTTTTATCGTAGAGCCCCTCGAAACCCCGCTGGATGCCATACACCTGCCATCCCAGTTGGCGCGCTGAAAGCACCACCGCACGAATAACGGCATTAAGACCCGGCGCATCGCCGCCGCCTGTGCTAAGCGCGATTTTCATCGCTGAATGCGCAATTTGTCGCGAATCGTCATCACCAAATCTCTCGTTAATCGCTTGTTCATTTGTGCGATAGCGGCTTCCGCATCGCCTCCATAGCCTTCCTGAACAGGGCCGGTCAGGTGATACTGCCGCTGATCGCGGTGCCGTTCCTCAAGCGTAAAGTCGCTGGTGGCCACCACTCGAACATATTTTTGCCATGTGTTTTGAAATACGGTGACGTCGACTTCAATACGTAAATAAAAATCGGCTATTCGGGGATCTTCTGCAGACGACAACACGCGAAACTGACGGTCTTCCAAGGTTTTGCGAAGAGTGGAATCCAGCTGGAGATTGGTCCTTTCCTGACCTTCTTGCGTATAAACCAGATCGAAAGCCAATGGGACGGCATGGAAGAGGTCTTTATCCCAATGGTCTCCTTCTTGAACGCTGCTGGAAGGGCCAAGCGAGTCCCACTCAGAGTTTAATTCGAGTTGGGGCGCCTCTCGAAAGGGGTCTTGCGGCGTTTTGCGTAAGCCTTTTAATGCCGCTTCGCTATGCCCGCTGCTCAAGGGGAGCATCAAACATCCGGCTAAAATCCATGCCCTATTCATCCACACATCGAATAAGCAAAACCCGCGCTAAGCGCTTGGCATAAGAAGTGCGACGTGTATGCTCGTGGTTCCTCTCGATCAAGGTCTCGTGGCGCCTGTCCGATATGAATACGCGGAGGAATGCGTGTCACCACCAGATCAAAAAATCCTTATCGTGGACGATGATCCCGCGCTGCGAAAGGCGCTCCAGACCTTTTTTCGGCGAAAGGGGTATGCGAGCCTTCTAGCGAAAGATGGAGAGGAAGCGCTCGAGCTTTTCGCCGCTTATCGGCCAGCGCTGGTTTTGGCGGATATTATGCTTCCGCGCGTTAGCGGGTTGGAAGTCATTCGACAAATCAAGCAGCACAGCCCAGAAACAGCCGCAATTTTGATGACTGGCAATCCAGAACGCGATGCCGCCATCTCAGGGCTTCGCGCGGGAGCCATGGATTTTCTAACGAAGCCGTTTAGCTATGAGGATTTGGACCATTCAGTCCAAGAGGCGCTTCTTAAACACCAGGCTCAGGCGCGTAGAACGCGTCAATCCGAGCAGTTAAAAAAGATGGTCCATGAAAAGGAAGAGCATCTCAAGCAGGCGGAACGGGAATTGATGCAGTCCGCGAAAATGTGCGCATTAGGAGAGCTTACGGCGGGACTTACGCACGAGATCAATCAACCCCTCACCGCCCTTAAATTAACCTGCCAAGATATGCTCTATGCTACGCGTGAAAACCTAATGCCCAAAGAGGAATTGACCAAATCCATTGAAGAGATGGTAGGCCATATTGATGGCGTCATCGAAATCATCAAACACATGCGCAACTTTGCCCACTATTCGGACGGTGATGAACAGCAAAAAATCGACATCAACCATATCCTTCGAGATGTCTTAAACCTGACGCACCGGCAATTTCGTTCACAGGGAATCGTTGTGCGAATGGACCTAAAGCCCGATGTGCCCGGACTGGTCAGCAATCGCGTCAAACTGGAACAAGTGTTTATGAATCTTTTATCCAACGCGCGGGATGCTTTGGCGGACTGCCCTAAAGCGAATAAATGGATTTCCATTCAAAGCCGAATTGTGGGCACCTCTTTAAGTCGGCAGGATTTGCTGATATCCGTTCAAGACAATGCCAACGGCATCCCTGAGGCGATACGAGACAAGGTCTTTCAGCCTTTTTTCACCACCAAAAAAGAAGGTCGGGGTACGGGGCTGGGGCTATCAATATCAAAACGAATTGTCGAATCCCTGGGTGGGCAACTGAGTTTCGAATCGACCACCGGGGAGGGGACGCTTTTTAATGTAGCCCTGCCGCTCGATCGGGATCGACTGCAACAGGCCGCCTAATGGAAAAGCTTTTAATCATTGACGATTTTGAACCTGTGCGTAAAACGATCAAACGCATCGCCGACCGGGAAAAGTATCAGACCCTTCAAGCCGTGGACGGGCGGGATGGGTTGTCGGTATTTGAAAAGGAAAAGCCGGAGATTGTGATCACGGACCTTAAAATGCCTTTTATTGATGGGAAAGGAGTCCTTTGCGCCATCAAGGAACATTCGCCGGAAACGGAAGTCATTGTGTTGACAGGTTATGGGGACGCGGAAACGGCTCAATTTCTCTTAAACAAAGGGGCTTTTAGCTACCTGCAAAAACCTTTAGACTTAGAACAACTCATCGGAGTTCTTAATCAAGCGCGTCAAAAGATTAGGAGCAAGCGAAATCCCACTGTTGAACAAAAGCCTTCAGGCCGGTTGCACCTCGAAATCAAAGGCCTCAAAGAAATCGCCCTGCAGTGGGGTGCGGCGGAGGCCCTGCAATCCTCCAGTGCCCTGCAATCCTTCGCCAATGAATTTCCCTTTCCCCTCATGCTCATTGGAGAAGGGCGGCACATCCTCCATGTCAATCGTCGGGGACAGTCCTTCGGGGTAAGACAAGGGATTCCCTTCAATGAGGCAACCCTCGAGACGTTTGTACAGAAAGGATATCGTTTGCCGCCCGGCAACGAATTCGTGCGTGTGCTGAATACTTTCTTGATGGAGCAAGAACCCACCGTGGATACCCAAACGCCGGAGCTGTATGACGCCATCGGCTTTCTCAAGGTTCATCTTTCGGGTCAAGAGGCGGACGCTCAGCGGACGGTTCTATTGGTGATTTTCCCCGGGGCCTAGGCCGCTTTGGCGTCTTGGGTATTGCGGTAAACGTGATTGATCATCCGCAGGAGCGCCGCTGGGTCGAACGGTTTTGAAATGTAGGCATTCATTCCGGCGGCCAAACATCGATCGCGGTCTCCGCTCATAGCGCTGGCGGTCAACGCGATAATGGGGACGCATTGTCCCGTCGTCGATTCAATGGACCGAATCTTCTGTGTGGCCTCCAAGCCGCTCATCTCTGGCATCTGTTGATCCATTAAGATCAAGTCCCAAGTCTGCGCCTCGTAGGCCTCCACGGCTTTGCGTCCATTGTCTACTACGGTAATGTGATGGCGACCTTTTTTAAGAATTCCTTTGACTACGGCTTGGTTTACGGGGTTATCTTCAGCTAAAAGAATTCGCAGGCCTTCTACCCAGGATTTGTTACTGCTGGGCGTTACGGCAACGGGGTTGGGCGCTGTTTGAGCAGGGACGGTGACTAGAAACCTAGTGCCTTTCCCCAGTGCGCTTTGCACCTCCATTTGGCCCTTCATGAGAAAAACCAGTTGATGCGTGATGGCCAAGCCCAGGCCCGTGCCGCCAAAGCGTCGGGTGGTTGAGGCGTCCGCCTGTTCAAATGGCCTAAAGAGACGCTCTTGAAAGTCCGGCGACATCCCGATTCCGGAATCCTGGACATCAATGACCAGCTGTTGTTGATCCCCGTGCACATCGCGCGTATAGACGTGCAGCGTCACTTCGCCAAAAGGCGTAAATTTGATCGCATTCGACAACAAATTCGTCGCAATCTGTCTTAAACGGTGGGGGTCTCCCCATACGGCCACCGGTACATCGGATGCCATATCGAATTGAAATAAAAGCCCCTTTTCGCGAGCCTGTAGTTCAATCAACGGTAGAAGGGCGCCGAAGAGCTGGCGGACGTTGAAAGCGACGCGGTCCATGACCAGCTTTCCAGCCTCGATTTTCGAAAAGTCAAGAATATCGTTTAAAAGTGTCAGAAGGGCTTGTGCAGACGATTGAATGATTTCCACTTGTTTACGCGGCTCTTCAGGGAGCGTCCCATCCAAAACGATATGCGACATCCCCAGGATGCCATTCATGGGGGTGCGGATTTCATGACTCATGTTGGCCAAGAAATGGCTCTTGGCCCGGGAGGCTTGGAGGGCTTCATCTCGAGATTTCTCAAGTGCCTCCGCTAGGCGGTTCCCATAAAACACCAGGCCCACGCCCAGGGGCAAAAATAGTGCCGCCAAAGAGATTTCCCAAAGACGCCATTTCTGGCCGTTTGCCTGCTGGTGGGAAAATTCGATTAATAGATGTTCTCTTATTCGGTTGGACATGTTTCGAAACACGCTGCTCGCGGCCGCGTTTTCGCGGTCAATCTGGGCCATCAGCGTGCCAGCGTTGGACAAATGACTCCGTTTAAATTGCATGAAAAGAATTTCCCCATTTCGACTCATGGTGTTGGCGATTTGATGAATCTGTTTTAGAAAAACCTGCAGGTCTGCACGTACAGGGGATGAGGCCAGTCCCTCCAGGTCATTTTCTGCCGCCCCTTGTTGAGCTTCGTAGGCTTCAATGGCTTCGCGAAAACGTTTGTATTCTTTGGCGATATTTTTGGTTTCAAAAATATCGTTGCAAGGAATATTGATGGCAAGCACGTATTCAGCCAGGTGGCTGTAACGGTTCATCCTTAAGCCCCAATCCAGATTGTATTGGACCGCTTGAGCATGCAGCCGAAGGAGTCGCTGATTGAGCCAAAGACTTGCGCCCATGGTTCCAATCAGCAAGACTGAAAGGACGATAAACAAAAATGGGCGCCGGTAACTGCGGTTAAGCGACAGGCTCATGAATGATGCTTTTGAAATTGTTGGTCGAGAGTTTCCAGCAATTCATCTTTTCTGAGCGGTTTTGTGAGGAAAGCGTTCATGCCGGCAGATAGAAATTGCTCCTTGTCGCTTTCCAGCACACTAGCGGTCAAAGCAATGATCGGCGTGTAGATGCCTTTTTCCTTTTCATAGGCCCGTATGGCGCGGGTCGCTTGAAGCCCATCCATCTCGGGCATATGACCGTCCATCAGGACGAGATCGTAAGATCCCTGTTTGTAGAGATCCACGGCGATTTGTCCGTTGGCGGCAACGGTGACGGTATGGCCGCGCTTTTTAAGCATCGCCACAGCGACTTGTTGATTAATGGCATTGTCTTCCGCTAACAAAATTCTGTAGGGGCGCGCGGGGCGCTTTTCATCCGGCTTCGTTTCGACCAAAGGCGTCATTAAATTACGGCCAGTCGTATCCAGTAGGACTTGAAGTGTGAAAGTGAAGCAACTGCCCTTTCCGGGCGTACTGGAGACGAATAAATCCCCCCCCATGACCTTCGCCAAATGCCGTGAAATCGTTAACCCTAGGCCCGTCCCCCCAAAACGACGCGTCGTGCTCGTATCGGCTTGCGTGAACGATTCAAAGATGGTTTGCAATTTGTCTTTTGGAATCCCAATGCCGCTGTCTTGAACATCGACCGCCAGCGTAATATGGGTGTCGTCGCGCTTCTGCTCGTAAAGACGCAGTTCGATAAAGCCCGATTCCGTAAATTTGATCGCATTGCTGATGAGGTTGATAATCACCTGCCGAAACCGAACGGGATCACCCAAAACAGAAGCGGGGAGCGACTCCTTGATGTGATGGCGAAGAACGACTCCCTCATGGCGCGGGATACGCTCCGCCAAACGCATGATGTCTTGAAGAACGGCGACAGGGTCAAACGGTGTGGTTTCCAGCATCAGTTTTCCCGCTTCAATTTTGGAAAAATCCAAAATGTCGTTTAAGAGAACATGTAAAGCGTCTGCGGCATGTTTGAGCGTTTCAAGCTTTTGGCGCTGGTCGTCGTTTAAAGAGGTTTCGAGAAGAAGTTCGGTCAACCCCATGATGCCGTTCATGGGAGTTCGAATCTCGTGGCTCATGCATGCCAGAAACTCACTTTTATTCTGAGTGGCTATTTCGGCCGTTTGCTGAGCCTTTTTTAATTCCAAACGAGCGATGACCTCACGGCCAAGAATTTGAAGAGCGTTGATCTGATTTGGGGAGAGTGTTCGCGCTTCGTGATCAATGACACAGAGCATCCCAATCCGTTGTCCTTTGGGTGTGATGAGCGGCGCTCCTGCATAAAATCGCACATGGGGCTCGCCTGTAACCAAGGGATTGTCATGAAAGCGGTTATCATGAAGGGCATCGGGAACAATCATGACCTCATCTTTGAGAATTCCATGAGCGCAAAAGGCGACGTCTCTTGGCGTTTCGGCGGTGTGAAGCCCCACTTTGGATTTAAACCATTGCCGGTGCCGGTCCACTAAACTAATGAGCGCTATCGGGGCGTCGCAAATGCATGCGGCGAGCTGCGTTAAATCGTTAAATTCCGATTCTTCAAGCGTATCCAATACGCCGTACTCGTTGAGGGCGCGTAGGCGTTGCTCTTCGTATTCCGGCTGAGGAGCGGACTGCATTAGCTGGCTTCTAGGAGCGAGACAGAGTGGCTTTGAGCGCGCTTCAGGCAGAGCATCGAAAGTTGGTTTCGCCCCGATTCTTTCGCGTGATAGAGCGCTTGGTCTGCCGCCTGGACGAGGGGTTCCCAAAGGTCGCTTTCCATGGGCGCTGTCCAAGCTATTCCCACCGACAGGGTGATATAGGGGCCCAGTGGGGAATCCGGGTGTGAAAGCTGATCGGCTGTAAGGTGCCGCAAAAGACGTTCGGCAACGGTTTTTGCGCCATAAAGCGTGACATCGGGCAGGACCAGGGCGAATTCTTCCCCTCCGTAGCGCGCTGCCAAGTCTTCCGCACGCAAGGTTGAACGGCTGATCACTTTTGCTACGTCGCTTAAACACTGGTCGCCTGCCAGGTGTCCGGCCGCATCGTTGTATCGTTTAAAAAAGTCGATATCGGTCATCAAGAAGGCGATGGGGGTTTGTCGGCGCATCGCGCGTTTCCATTCCCGGTCGAGGGCTTGTTCGAGCCCGCGGCGATTGAGAAGTTCAGTCAGAGGGTCATGCGTGCACAAACGACGCAGGTGCCGGTTTTCTCGTTCCAAGATTCGAAGGCGTTCTTTGAGCAGGGTTCCCATACACACATCGGAGTTGCAAAGACGGTGCTAAGGACTTACGCAGCAGGTAAATAAATTGTAAAGGTGCTTCCTCGTCGAGAAACGCTGTGTACGCTGACGCGCCCACCGTGCTTTTCAGCGATCCGCTTGACCAAAGCAAGTCCTAAGCCCACCCCTCCAACCTCTCTGGTTAAATAATGGGCCACTTGGTAAAAACTGTCGAACACTTTTTCGGTTTCGCGTTTTGGGATCCCTATACCCGTATCGGTCACGGAAATGGCCACCTGTTTGATTTGGGAAATGAAGCGTGAGGCGACGGTGACCGTTCCCCCATTTCGGTTAAATAAAACGGCATTTTGAAGCAATTGTTTAAAGGCGACCTCGATCAAACCGGGGATTCCACGAACCAGCGTGGCTTCACGGGGAAAATCCAGAAAAAGGTGAATATTTCGTTCGTGCCATTCCGCGGCGCCTTGTTCCACCAAACGACTCCAAAGACGTCGCAAGGAAATGCGCGTCCAGGGGATATCCAAAGCCTTGTCTTTTAAGTCGCCAAACATCAAGAGATTGTCAATCAAGCCTTGGAGCTGCGTGAGGCGCTTTCGGGTCAACGCGCAGAGCTGCAGTGTTTGGGGGTCTTTGGTTTGCTGGGACAAAATATCGACCGCGAGGAGTGCCGGCGTCAAGGGGATACGCAGTTCATGGTTGAGGCGGGATACGAACGCCTCCTTGGTTCGTGAAAGCTCTTCTAACTCCGCGTAAGCGGCTTGAAGTTCTTCTCGCAGCTTTCGCTCCTGGTTAAGTTCGTCTTTTAAGCGCCTTCGCTCGCAGCAGCGTTCGACCGTTTGCTGCAGCGCATAGGCGTCAAACGGTTTGATCAAATAATCCACTGCGCCTTGCTTCATGACGGGAATGGCGCTGTCTAAACTCGGGTAGCCTGTCATTACCACAATATCGGTCCCCGGTGATTTTCGGCGGACCGCTTCGACTAAGCCCTTCCCATCCATGGCGCCGGGCATGCTGATGTCGGTAATGACGACTTCATAGGGCTCCTCATGAGCGCGCCTTAACGCCTCTTCCGCATTGGGGGCGATGTCGACCCGGTATCCAAGGCGCGACAAGGAACGCTGACAAGTGGTGCGAATCATGGCTTCGTCGTCTACCACCAAAATGTGAATGGGGTTAGGCATCCCGGCGACGGTCCCAAAGCATCAGGCTTTTTCCTTGATGGTCTTGGCGTTTGGCGTAACTTTTTAATTCTGAAGCGATCTGAATCATTCGTCCGTAATGGGCGATGCGGCGTGTGTCGGTCGATACAACCGCCACGGTCAACGAAACAAATGGAAAGCGTCGTTCTATACCCTGCCGGTCTTTGGTCAGAATGCCGCCTTGTTCGATATCGTTTAGGTTGTAGAAGCGCTTTCGCTCGCCATCAAACTCGGCCAAAAAATGCGGAATCTTTTGTTTTAAAAAATGGATCGGGCCAATAAACACAAAATCATCCCCCCCGACGTGTCCGGGGAAGCAAGAGCCCATGGCTTCTTTATCCAAACTCTCCTGCAGCAGAAGTTTCGCCACCCAACGGATAATGCTGTCGCCTGCCTCATACCCATAACTATCGTTATAAGCCTTAAAATTATCGATATCGACATAGGCAAAGGCCCACGCCTCCTCAAGGCGGATTCGCCGGGAGACTTCTTCTTCGATTGCCAGGCTGCCGGGCAAGCCCGTAAGCGGGTGACGGTAGAGATCCCAATGGCGCCGCGCCAGAGTGCCTTCGATCCGAGCTTTCAGTTCTTCGACATCGAAGGGCTTAACTACATAGTCATCCGCCCCCGCTCGAAACCCGAGAATTTTATCGGCAGTGCTCCCGCGTGCGGTGACCATGATGATGGGTAGGCCCCGGGTGTGGAAATGACTGCGAAGCCTCCGGCAGGTGGTCAGGCCGTCCATACGGGGCATGGAAAGGTCCAAGAGAACGATGTCTGGTGTTTCTTCTTCCACCAGTTGAAGGGCTTCTTCCCCATCGCAGGCCGTTCGAATCTGATACCCATAACGCGTGAAAATTTTGGTTAAAAGCCGAAGATTGGTTTCTTCATCATCAACGATGAGCACCCGGATGCCCTGTTGGGAGTAAACAGAAGGTTCGGGACTTTCTTGAAAAGCCCCTTGGGCAAAGCACAGCGGCTCCATGCTTACCGCTTAGCAATTGCGGGGCTAAGGGCCGGCTTAGTTAAGTTGCAAAACGGGACGAAAGGCCAGCGCGTTAATCGCGTAGCGGAAGGCTTTAAGCTCTTCGCCGTAAAGCGAGCAGCCCGCTTGGTAGAACTCGCCGTTTACAGCGCAAAAGGTGAGGGTCAGTTGCTCGGGGTCCCCAAAAACGGAAAGGCTGCCGTCTTTAATCGTCCAAAGGCAGGCCTTGCTGTTGACCTCTCTATTGCAATCTAAAAGGGAAATGAATGAGATCCCCACCTTAAATAGGATAGCGTCTGGCCCATCCGTAGACCGGTAATGGAGCGTGGCTCCCATAGGGGTTTCTTCAAACCACATCTGCTTGGCGATCGATAAGGTATACATGGTTGATTTCTCCTTGCCACCAGATACCACGGCATTCTAAACCTGGCAAGACTAGAACCCCCCCTGCTAAGCGATGCTAAGCTCGATTTGAGATGAATATATGTTGCCTAAAACAGACATATTTGTAGAGGCGTTTTACGGGCACCATGCAAAAACGTCTAAATTAGAGAGAAACGGCCTATATCACTATTTTGCAAAAGCGTTATGGCCGAATATTTTAGCCTCTCTTTACCCAAATTCTTCGATAAGGGGACGTCTTTTTTGCCGTCTCCCCGGCAAACGGCTGCATAAAAGTATTGCCTCTCTTCGGCAAACGCGTACGGCATGCTGAAAAGAAGTTGTTTCAGGCTGTCTCCCTGCCTCGGTCCAATAGCGCAATGGGTACAAGTGCACAAGATATTTTTAACGATGTGGATATTAGAGGTGTGCGGTGAGAATTTATTCCTGTTTTAGACGAGAGAAATGATTTTAAAGGTGGCTTCTTCGCCTAAGGCGTGGTGGATGGCTTTGAGGTAGGCTTGGGCCTGGTAGTCGTGTTCCGCTCGCGTTGCTCCGCTCTTGTAGTCCCCCACCACCAGCGTTCCATCCTTGGTTCGGTAAATGATGTCCATTGTTCCTCGCATGAGCGACGTGGTCAGTGGTAGGTGGTCCGTTGTACGTGGGGAAGCATTCGGGTCGCTTCGTACCACAGGCCCCTTATCACGTACTACGCCTTCTGGTTTTATCTCATAAAAGAATGGAATTTCTCTTCCCAGAATGTCGCTCGATTGGAGTTCTTTGAAGTCGGGGGAGTCCATAAAGGTGACGAGGATACGCTCTGCGCGGTCGATGATGGCGGCGTCGTAGTCGTTTTTCGCGAGCTGACGCAATTTGCTTGGCATGTCACACTTTCGCGCGCTGAAATCCCAGTGTTGGAGGAAAAGGTGTAAGAGGGTGCCAAGGCCGGTTCCTGAGGTAGTGGCCAGTGGTACGTGGTAGGTGGTAGGTGAAGAATAGGACGTGTTTTCGTCGTCACGTATCACGGTCCACGTATCACGGATCACGCCGGTTGGTGTTTTTATTGGAATTGTGGCCTCGGCCTGCTTGCGCTGCGCTGTGCGATCGGCCCACACTTTGGCGAAAGCCTTTGGATCAATATCCCCCGTCATCATCGTCTCGCCTTTGCCCGGTTTTTCCGCTTTGGCTTCTACCTTTTGCAGGCGGCGCACCGTCAGGTTGAAATGGCCATACGTAACCAAGCCATCCACGGCTTCCGCTAACGGAATCTGCCAGGCATCGGTGAGGCGTTTTAAAAACGTCGCTTTGCGGCTCGATTTTAGGTGAATGCCCCCGCTTAAGACCAAATGCTCTTTGGCGCGGGTCATGGCGACATAGAGCAGGCGGTTTTGTTCGGCAACCTCGCGCCTACGCGCCTCCTCGTCAAGAAAGAATTTATCTAGATTACAGAAGGATGTTCCTACGCGTAGGCCCAGGGCGCCGGTGCGCCAGTCATAAAGGAACGCGTCGGAGCGATGTGCGGTGAGTTCGGAATGCAGCGAGGGCAGAAAAACAGCTCGAAACTCTAATCCTTTGGCTTTGTGGATCGTCATGAGTTTCACGGCGTCGTAGTTCTCATCGGCCAGCGGGTTTTCCCCTTCCAGCTTATCATCATCGAAAAATTCCTGGAGTTTGGTTAACAGCGCTCCCATCGTGGTGATGCCTTGGGAAGCAAGAGTCTCAAGAAGCCGGCGGAGTTTTTCCAAATTTGCGGCGGTTTGGTCTCCGTGGTAGCTGCGTGCGGCAAGCTCCAACAAAAACGTGTTTTCGAAGATATCCGCCATCACATCGGTTAACGGTTCGCGCTTCAGGCGCTCTCCAATACGGCGCACCCAGCGAACACCCTCCAATTGCTCCAACGTCCCCGCTTGACGGTGGCGGAGGATGGTTTCATCCGGCAAGCCCATGAGCGGGCTTCGCAAAAAGCCTACAAGAGAGAGGTCGTCGCTGGGGTCGTCGCTTGCATGCAGCAGGTTAATGAAATCGGTGACTTCCGGCGTGGTGTAGAAGTAGCGCTCGCTTTCAACGACGAAGGGGATATCGTAACGGCGCAGGGCTTCAATGTAGCGGTCCATCGGGCTGTACGTGCGAAAGATGAGGGCGACGTCGCGGCGGTTTAATGTTCGTTGTTGGACGTGGTCTTGAATCCAAGCGGCTATGGCTTCGGCTTCCGTGGTTTGGGCTTCTTCGACCGTTTGCTCCTGTTGGGAAATGGCAAGCCAAAGTTGGACATCATGCAGCGGTGAAGCGGGGTCCTGAGGATGATACGACTCCACGGGGATGTACGGGGGTGAGATGCGCGGTATTTCTTGGATGATGGTTTCGAAGGCGGTGTTAACCCCCGCTAAAATTTGCGATTGGCTCCGGTAGTTGACGCGGAGAGTGTCTTGGACGCCGCCTTGGTCGACAATCATGCGGCTTACGTCTTCGTAGACGGCGATGTCGGCGCCGCGAAAGCGGTAAATGGATTGTTTGGGGTCGCCTACGGTAAAGAGTTTTCCGTTTTCGAGGGTTACCTGCCGCCAGTCCGGCGCCGTGTGGCCGGGTTTTTCAGATAAGAACACCAAGAGTTCGGCTTGGAGGGGGTCCGTGTCTTGGAATTCGTCAATTAAGATGAGCCGCCATGTCTCCTTAAGACGTTCGCGGATTTGGCTTTGCGTTTTGACGAGTTCTTTGGAAAGAAAAAGAAGCGCGCTGTGCGTCAGGCAGCCTTCACTTAAGAGACGCGTGCGAAAAAGCGCCGCAAAAGGCGCGAGCCGAAGGGTTAAAAGCGCTATCACGCGGTCGCCGCGCGCCACCACATTCTTGGCCGCCTGCTGGAGGGTTACGAGGCGTTCGACATCACTACTCCATACCATTGGCGAGCCGGGATCTTTATGGAGATATTGAAGCGTTTCCGCGCTTAAGGTTTCCAGTTTTTCCCATTCGCCCGCTGCGCCTATTCCCAGCACTTCTTCGCAGGCGGTGGCGACTTTCCCGGCGTTTAAATCGGCGCCATGCGCTTTGATGAGGGCACGAGTTTCTTCATGCAGGACGGCCAAGCGTTTCGGGAGGTCCGCATCATCCAGCGGCAATTTTTCCAGCGGCACCGTGAAATCCGCCAAGCGTCGGGCCACCTCTTCGATTTCGAAGAGCGTGACGTAGGACAAGAGCTCCAGCCACTGCGCTTCATGCGCCGAGCCTTCCGCCAATTCCAACGTCAACCAGCGCGGCCATTCCTGGCGGAAGAGATCGTCAAAACGCAGGCCTTTATCATCGATTTCAGCCCCCGGGTCGATGCCCGAGGCAAGAGGGAATCGCTTAAGGAGTGAGAAGGCAAAGGAGTGAATGGTAGAGATCTCGGCGCGATCAATGACGCTTAAGGCGGTTGCGGCTAGGGTTTTTAAATCGTCCAGTGTTGAAGCCGCTTCTGGAGACGGCCACCAGGGTTTGAGGCGCAATAAGTCGATAGCCGGAGTTTGGAGGATTTCTTGAAGGCTTAAGGAAATACGTTCTTTAAGTTCGCCCGCCGCTTTTTTGGTAAAGGTGAGTGCCACAACAGTTTCTAAAGGCAAACGGCGCACGAGGAGGGCGTGCAGGACGACCTTAACGAGGCGTGTGGTTTTGCCGGTTCCGGCTCCAGCTTCGATGACGGTGTTGGCTTCAGACATGGTGAGGAAATGGCGTGGGAGGTGGTAGCTCGTAGCACCTATCACTGTTCACGCCGTTTCTCCTTAGTCCCTGCCGTTCTATCGAGCCGCGCGCGGTTAGCGATCCTGAATGGCTCCCACTCACTGCGCGACCGAGTCCGCATGTGCTCTTTCCGGCAGACGCGGGCAAACGAGCAGCGCGCGCAGTAGCCCCACTGACCGCTGTCGGGTTCAATATAGAACTGGCCTTGCTCGACCAGGCGGATTAATCCTTCCAAATTCTCGGCCAACGTCTTAGCCTCGGGGGACTGCCAAAAGCCGGATTGAAGCGTTGGGGGCTCAGTGTCTTCCCTTTCAGGGCGTAACCAACGAAGGGCGGCGCTCTCCGCTTGAGCCTGGGGGTGTCCATGGGCTTTAACGTAATCGACAGCTAAAGCTTGGTAGATGGGTAACTGGAGAAATTTGCCTTTGATCAGCTGTGTTTCTAGTTTGCCTTTTAGCTCCTTGGCTTTGCCGGTTTTGTAATCCACAACCCGCACACGGGTGCCGTCCGGTCTTTTTTGAAGGTCTAAGCGGTCGGGGCGACCATGGAACCAGATTTGGCCGGCACTCCCCTTAAGCGGCAGATGACCTTCAAGTGTTTCCTCAAAATAGGCTGGAAAAAAGCCGCTTTCCTTCGATTCTTCAATATCTTGTTTAATGAAATTCTGGAGGACTTTTCGAACCAAACTTTCGGTGGCCTTCCAAGCGAGTGGATAAATGGGCGTGGATTTGGCTTTAAATTCCGCAAAAACGGTTTGACAGGCGGTTTCTAATGCAGATTCGAGTTTCAGACCCGAGCTCGGTATCGGTGTCGGGTTCGAGAGATCCTTTAGAGACTTATAAAAAACTTCCAAGATACGGTGAAAAAGGCTTCCTAAGGCTTTGTTTGTGATTTCTCCATTAGGAGCCAATTCTTCCTTCGGGATAAGTTTCAATACTTGCCCCGCGTAGTACTGGAAAGGGCATTCGGCTAAATCTTCCATCGAAGAGGGTGAGAATCCTTTGGCGAGGGCGGGGCGGATGAGCTCCTTGGCTGAAATCAAACCATCATAGGGCAGGAGCCCTTTGTGAAAACGCTCCATGTCTTCCTGGGCTGAAAGCAAGGCTTTGAAGTGGGTTTTATCCCACCCTAAGGCTGCATAAAGAGGTTCGAGGTCTGCGTAGGCGTGGCGCGCTCGGTTCAGCAGGTAGGAGGCTTCTTTGGGGGTGCAGTCATTAGGGGTGAGTTTTAGCGTTTTGAACTTTGCAGGGAAAGCGCGCGGCAGTCGCTTGGCCTTTTGGCGCGTCTCACGAAGGTATTCTTGTAAATAAATAGAGGGGATCAACGTCTTTCCTTCATCATCGGAGCGTTGGGTGATCAAGGTGAGCGACTCCTCGGCCGTTTCTTGCATGAGCGTAAAAAGGAGGCGTTCATCGCTATAGCCTTCCAGTTTAAGGGGCAAACGGGAGCCGAGCGTTTGCGAAAGAGCCGCGCGAGCTTGATCCAAAAGGAATGGGTCTTCACGGATGAGACGCGGAAACGTTTTCTCGTTAAGGCCCAGCACAAATACCGCCTTAAAGCGCAGTCCACGGGCTTGGAGAACTTCCAGCACCTGAACCCCCGCATGGCTTGGAGGCAATGGGCGCCTCAAAGCATCCAGCCTTTCTTCCCAGGCCGCCAAAAATTGCCTCCAGGTGACGGGGCTGCCCAATACATCCAGCGCGTGGAGCGCCTGAAGAGAATTGAGGACGTCCTCAAATAAAGACCGTTCTTCCGCCACGACATCCGCGGGCAGCGCGATGGCCAATTGAATGGCGTCTTTTACCCTCGTCGCGTGCGCCGACCAAGGCGCACGGGCTTCGTGGCCACTCATGGGAGGCGCGAGCTGGGGTGTCATTTTCCAATAGGGCGATTTCTCCAAAGCCTGACGGCGTGTGGCTGCCGCGGGGTTTTCTTCTTCGAAAGAAACCAGCGACCGAATGGTTTTAATGAGCGGATGAACCCCCGCCGGTTCTCCCTGGTTGATGTCGTAGGGTAGTTGATGGGCTGGGAAGATTTCGCGCAAAGCCGGTAAATAGGGATCCATTCGTCGGCTGATCACCGCGATGTCTTTGAAGGCCAACCCTTGGGCGTTTAAACGCAGGATTTCCTTGGCCGCAAGCCATATTTCGTCTCGGGAACCAGAGACGGACCAGACCGTGGTCATTGGTACGTGGTCAGTGGTACGTGAAGAAAGCTCGATCTTGCGGACCACATTCCACGTACCACCTACCACGACTTTTGTCCCCACCTTCGATGTGAATGCGGGATCGTTCAATAATTTTTCCGCAAACGCATACGCCGTGTTCCCGGCGTCATAGGGAAAATAAACACGGGCCTTCGAATGTGAAGAAAGGGCCAGTAATAGATCGAGCTGAACGCCTGTTAAATCGTAAAAGCCGTAAAGAAAAATTCCCTTTTGTTCTTTAACCCATGAATGGTCCAACGCGAGGGTGGCTGCACGGCGAAATAAATCCGCCGAGGTGCGCAGCCCGTGCGTTTCAAAAAGGCCGATGGTGCGCGCGTAAAGCGCCAGGGTGGGCGCCGCCTCCAGAGCATGTTTTCCTAAAAAACCTTCCTGTGTCGCTTGAATGGCCGTCTCGGCTAAGACGCCGGCATCGGAGAGATCTTTGAGGGTCGCCGCCAAGGCGCCCGGCAGTCCTTTGGGAAGCGCGCGCTTTTCCAGACCAAAATCCCTGCGAAGCTTTTGGTCGATGGCCTCCCCGCTTTCGGCGGATAAAATCCATCGGACCATTTCATGAAAAAATGTCGGTTCGGTCATAATGGGTTCGCTGTAGGCGCTTCCCACCATTAGCCGCACGGCGAGCGCATAAAAACTTAAGAAATGAATGTTTAAAAACCCGGGCCGACGTTTGGATAACTCCTGCTGAAGACGCGTCAAAATATGACCGGACGGAGAAACGATCAGCAGACTGCCCAGAGGATCCCTGTTGCGCTCCTCAAGAAGATGGGTTAAGAGCTCATCTTCAAGGGCATGATACCGACCGGTGAAGAGTTGGAACATAAGGGGATTCTAACAGCGCGGCATGAAAATGCGACCGCTCGACGTATCCGTTCGTTAAATCGTTGTGACAACCATCGCGGCGGTCAGAACGATTAAGATAATGACCGTTGACCAGGCGACCAGGTTATAGAAGCGGGAATTGACATGCTCACCCATCAAATCCTTCTTGTTGACGAGCGCCAACATAAAGATCAAAACAAAAGGAAGAAGAACGCCTTGAACCACCTGGGTTAAAAGCATCATCCGCCAAAGCGGCAGATGCGGAATTAAAACTGTCCCAGCGGCCAGCAGGATTGAGGCGCCAAAAAGCGAGTAAAACTGCGGGGCTTCATCAAAGGTGCGGTCGATCCCCGCTTCCCATCCTAAACCTTCGCAGATATAAAAAGCAGTGGTGAGCGGCAATATGGCCGCCCCAGCGACAGAAGCTACGAAAAGCCCAACGGCAAACAAATAATAGGCATAGACACCCGCCACGGGTGCCAACGCTTGGGCCGCGGAGGCGGCGTCGTTGACTTTAATGCCGTGGGCGTAAAGGGTCACGGCGCAAGTCACCATGATGAAAAACGAGATCACGTTGGTCATCGCACAGCCGCCGATCACATCCCAGCGCGCCAGGGGGTAGTCTTCTTTGTGAATTCCTTTTTCAACCACCGAGGACTGTAGATAAAACATCATCCAAGGCGTGATCGTCGTACCAAAGAGGCCGATCAGAACGATCAAATAATCTCGACTCCAGACAATCGTGCTGGGCATCACCATTTCTTTTAAGACCATCGGCCAGTCGGGCTTGGCCAGATACCCAGAAACGATATAACTGCCAAAAAAGAAAATCGAGACCAGGAAAACCTTTTCGACGTTCTTGTAGCTTCCGCGCGTGACCAACAGCCAAACCCCAGCGGCGGTGATGGGGACTGAGATGTATTTTGAAATGCCGAAAAGTTCGAGGCTGGCGGCGATCCCGATGAACTCGGAGACGGTCGTGCCCACATTGGCGATTAAAATCGCGACCATAATGTAGAAGGTGGCGCGAACGCCGTAATTTTCGCGTATCAAATCGGCCAGGCCTTTCCCCGTGACCACACCCATGCGCGCCGACATTTCTTGCGTGACGATTAAGGCTAGGGTCAGCGGGAGGAGTGTCCAGAGCATCGAGTAGCCAAAATGCGACCCGATGGTCGAGCACGTGGCGATCCCTCCCGCGTCATTGTCCACAAAGGCGGTGATAACGCCCGGGCCCATGACGGCCAGGAAGCCCGCCAGACGCGTGAAGGCCATTGAAAGGGGGGTCAATCTCATGCGTGTTTTTTCCCCGCGCGGCGTCGCCAGGCGATGGGGATGACGTGGTGCAAGACGTCATCCACCGTGATTAAGCCTTGAAGATGTTTTTCTTTGTCGACCACAGGAAGGGCTGAGACTTTGTATTTATCCATCAAAAACGCCACCTCCTTAAGAGAGGTATTGACATACACATAGATGGGTTTTGGAAAAATCGTTTTGGTGATGGGGAGGGCCGGGTCAGCGGAGATCAGCTGACGCAGTGTGGTCGTACCGACCAATTGTTTTTGGTCATTAACGACATAAAGGTAATAAATGGTTTCTAAATGAGGCGTGCGCTCTTTGACCAATTCGAGGGCGTCTCGAACCGTTTTTTGTTCATGAATGTCCATCACTTCGGTCGTCATGATGCCGCCCGCTTCATCTTGTTCATAACCGAGGAGCTGGGATAAGCGGCGGGCGCGGTTGGACTCCATCAGGGACAAAAGATTCCGGCTGGTTTCAGGCGGCATTTCGCCCAACAAATCGACGGCTTCATCCGCGCTCATGCGCGACAGAAGGTCCACAATCTCTTTTTGACCCAAGTTTTCCATCAGCTGCTCCTGCTGCGTGAAATCCAAGCGTTCGAACAGCCGTGCGCGCTGATGGGGGTCGGCCGTTCGTAGTAGGGCAATGCGCTGGTGAATATCCAAGTCCATCAGCAGTTCTCCGAGGTCCGCCGGAGGGATGCTCGAGAGCTGCTTGGCGGTTAAATCCATTTGTATCGGCTGCGTCGGGTCCGTCGTAATGGTTTTGACGTATTTCCAGCTAATCAGGCGGTCATCATGGAGGTATTTGGCGCGCGGTTTAATTAGCCTCACCGCGCGATCGACCCACGTTTCCCAACGCAAGCGACGGATCAACCCGCGCGTGCCAATATCGACATGGACCACGCGCGGCGGTGTCACGGTAAGCAGATGAACATCGTTTACACGGATCACTTTATGGTTGTAAGTATCCACGACTTGCTGGTCCAATATGTCCTTACGGATGCGAAACTCATCGCGGTCCAAGGTGGGCTTAAACGTCAATTGGGAGGCGTCCACTCGCAGTCGCACGCACGTATCGATATCGGCCACATCCGACCAAGGAAGGCTGGCGTAAACGCGACCCCACGTGCCGCGCGAAACAATTAAACCGGTTACGGGCGGATAAGGTTCTTGCGGATTGATCGACAGGTCCCATAAACGACCCACGGGTTTATTCTGCCGGTCGCGCACCGCGCGTTTGCTCCATTGGGCGAAGTAAATAAAGTGTTGATGTTTGTCGGTCATGTTCGTTTCATCTGCGCCCAAAAGGGCGCCCATTCTTCCATGCGAAGCGCCCGAGCCGCTGCCAAATAGGCCAAAGCTCCGCCGATCATAGCCACGAGCACGCGCAGAATATGAGGAAAATGTTGAAGGGCTTGCATCAGCGCGAGGCAGACCGCCGCCATCATCGCACTGGCGAGGAGCGCTTTTACTAACGTCATCCCCACGCGCCGGCCTCCTAAAAGCCCAAGCTTTTTTCGCAGCAATAAAAATAGCATGACGGCGTTTGCCCAGGAGGACAAGGCCGTGGCCAACGCTAAGCCCCCCACGCCCATGGGCCGCATCAAAACCAAACTTAGTGCGATGTTTAAAAATACGCATCCGGCGGCCACCCGCACGGGTGTGCGTGTGTTTTGAAAGGCATAAAAGGCACTGGCTAGAATTTTAACCGATGCATAAGCCAGCAAACCCAGCGAGAAAAAAAGCAGGGCATGGTTGGTGAGGGTGGTCGCTTCTGCCGTGAATTCACCGTGCTGGAACAACATGCGAACAATCGGTTCACCTAAAACGATGAGGCCAACCGTGGCGGGCACTATCATAAAAAGCGTCAGTCGCAGCGCGAAGTTAAGCGTGTCCTTAACTTCCTCCAACTCCCCCTTGGCTACATGCGCGGCCAAAGTGGGCAGTGAGACTTGCGAAAGCGCAATGCCAAAAAGAGCCAAAGGCAGCTGCATGACGCGGTTCGAGTAATAAAGCGCGGTCACCGAACCTTGCGCTAAATAAGACGCGCAAATGGTGTCTACAAATGCATTCAGTTGGTCGACCGAAAGCCCTAATGTGGCGGGGAGCATTAACCCCGTCACGCGCCGCATGCCGGGGTGTGACCAATCCCATTTCGGGACCAAACGAAATCCCTTTTTCCATAGGGCCGGGATTTGCGCAAAAAGCTGTATTGCCCCCCCCACCACAACGGAAAGTGCCAGGCCCAAAATCTGATGGTCGGGTGCTAGCGCCGGGGCCAGCATGAGCAAGTACCCGATCTCGGCGAGGCTTAACGACGCGGGCGCTACCGCCGGCAGGAAAAATATACGAAAGGCGTTTAAAACGCCGGTTACAAGCGCGGCCAGTGAGATGAAAAGTAAAAAGGGAAACATGGCACGCGTTAAGTCGACGGTTAACTGGAAACGCTCCGGCGTGCGTTCAAAACCCATCGCGATGAACGTCGTGATTTGCGGAGCAAAGACTATGCCTAGAACCGTGATCACAAGTAAAAGACTCGCCAAAGTCGTCCACATCACTTGGAAAAATTCTTTCGTTTTTGCCTCCCCTTCTTTTTCGCAATACTGGGCGAAAACGGGGATGAACGATGCCGAAAGCGCTCCTTCGCCCAAAAGACGTCGGAAGAGGTTGGAAATGCGAAAAGCCGCATAAAAGGCATCCGCCGCCGCGCCGGCGCCAAAATAATTGGCCACTAAGCTATCGCGAACATAGCCTAAAATACGGGATATGAGCGTTGCGCCTGTAAAAACGCCCGCTGAGCGGGCTAAGGTGTGGTGGGTTGACTTTTTCACCGTCGATGGGCTACGATACCACTTCGCAAAAATAATCGCAATTTCAGGGACTTTCGGAGATTGTATTCAGCGCCTTTAGTCCTGTCGAAAGAAAAAAGCGTACGGGAGATTTAAGACATGGCTAAACTCAAAACAGGCAGGCACACATCCGCTTTAAAAGCCAAACGTCAGGCCGCCAAACATGCGATCGCCAACCGCGAAGTTCGCAGCCGCATTCGGACCATCGCGCGCCGCGTAGAAGATGCCGTCACCGCCAAAGACGCGAAGTCTGCCCAGACGCAGCTTAATGAAGCGTTCTCGTTGTGGGACAAAGCCGCGAAGACCGGTTTAATTCATTGGAGAGCTGCCGCTCGAACCAAAGCCCGCCTGGCGCAAAAAGTTGGCCGCCTCTCAGCGGGGCAAGCCGCTTAATTTCCCCAGCTCTAGCGTCAAAAGCGTTAGACCCATCGCCGGGGTTTCTTTTCCCGTTTTAATTCCCTGTTCAGTCAAAACGGCCAGGTTAAGTGAGTCAATGAGTTCGTCTTCCCTCCATAAAGATAACTCCCGGGCAAATTGATTCTCTTCACCGCGCCGCACATGAAAGCGCATGGCCATCGCCGCCGCCGGTTCGCGGCTCGATATGGCGCTTAACCAGTCCCTCAGCGTTCGAGATAAGAGAGCTAATAAGCGGACCGGTTCTTCCCCTTCGTTTAACAGCTTCTCCAGAGTTTTCACAGCCGCTGAGCTTTTTCGCTGACGAATTTGAGCGGTCCAGTCAAAAGGGGACGAGGCCCTTTCGTAGCCTGACGATTGCTGCAGATCATCGACATCGATTTCCGGACGTCCTCCAACAAATGACGCTGCCTTGGCCAATTCCTGATCCAAAAACCGCAGACCTTCTAACGAATGGTGAACCAGCCATGAACCGGCGGCGGGAGTCAGTGTTTTGGAGTACTCCCTTTTAGCACGGTCGATGGCCCATTGGCGTGCCGCTTCCGGAAACGGCGGCCAGAAAATAACCACCTGCCCGCGCTGCCCAATGGCTTCGACGAGCGCTTTCTTCGCGTCGTCACGGCGCCATTCGCGCCCCCAAGCAAGGATGAGGCGTGTTTCAGGAGGTAAAGAAGAGAGGTGTTCGGCCAAAATCTTTTGGTCTGTGGGCGAAAAGGCGCTCGCATGAGCAACACGCACCACGCGCACATTTCCAAGAAAAGGCACCGTTTGCGCCGCTTGGAGTATTTCCCCCGCGCTATGAGACTGGGCATCGTAGCGATCGAGGTTTAAACCACCCGATGCATCGCCCGTTAGCCAATGCCGGGTGGCCTGTTGGACGGCTTGGTCGATTAAAAAATCTTCAGTCCCGGCAAAAAGATAAACCGGTTTCCACAGGTTTCTCGCCCAAGAGGAAAACAATTCGTCCGACCGGATCGGAGCGGCTCCGGGCATGATTAGTAGGGCAGTGGGGTGCGCGGGTTGGACGGCTGTTCGCTGGGAATAGGAGGCGGCAGGGCGTTTGAGCCGGGAGTTCGCGGTGAAGAAGGGTATTGGTCAGGCGACGATTTTGGGGCGGCCTTATCGGAAGTGCCCGTGACAGAGCCGAATCCTTCAAACGTCCGTTTGGCGATGTCTCGAGAAAGCTGATCCCAGATCGTTTCACGGGCTTCGTCTTCGGTTTGTGCGCCCGGCAAGCCGGAGGAGGCCACGTAATAGCGCAGCTCGCCGTTCATGTTGGATTCTTTCCAAAGCGTGACGTTTTTAACTTTGTCATAAAACGTGACATCCACCAGAATCCAAAGTTTGTATTGAGTTGGAACGTGGTTGGTGTCGTAAGACAAGGGCTCCAAAATATAGCGGGTGATGTCGCCAATTAAAACGCCTTCGGCTTGGTCTTCCGTCGTAATTTGATAACGCCCATCACGGTTAAATTCGGTTTGGACGGCCAACGTGAGTTTGTCTTCAAGACCGTATTGCTGTGTTTTATTGGCGAAGGCGCGCACCGCAAGCTTGCGGATGTATTGAGGCAATACCTGCGGTGCCGGGTTGTAGTAGTACTTACTACAGCCCAGTAAAAAAAGTAGCGCAAAAAATGGGGCGAGTTTTTTCATTTAGCGACAATGTTCACCAGTTTGTCAGGAATGACGATGACCTTGGCGACCGTTTGACCTCTTAAAAGCTCTTGAACCTTCGCATCTTTTAGGGCTTCACGTTCCAAAACGTCTTTAGCGGTGCCAGGCGCCATCTGTAAACGTGAGCGGAGTTTACCATTAATCTGAATGACGATCTCGAGGCTCTCGGCGACGAGCCAATGGGGGTCGACCGCTGGCCAAGCCGATTCGGATGCAAGGCCTCTTTCCCCTAATTTTTCCCACAATTCTTCCATTAAATGGGGAGCCACAGGCGATAGCAGCTGGACCACGCGTCGCACCGCTTCTGCGGAAGCCTCATCGCCCATCGCCGGATAGGCATAGAGGTCGTTGACCAATTCCATAACGGCGGCGATCGCGGTATTGATTTGAATTTGTTCACCGCCGTAATCGCGCGTGACGCGTTGGATGGCCCAATGGGTTTTACGGCGAATGGCTTTTGCCGCAGGCTCGGCGGCGCTTGCGGCGCCCCTTTTGTCCAGCCAATGACCGACCAAGCGCCAGACTCGGTTCAAAAAGCGCCACATCCCTTCAACGGCTTCGTCATTCCATTCCAGCTGTTTCTCGGGAGGCGCGGCAAAGAGGATAAACAAGCGGGCCGTATCGGCGCCGTATTTGGAAATGATGGCGCTTGGGTCCACCACATTGCCGCGCGACTTGGACATCGCCGAGCCACCCAGGGTGACCATGCCTTGAGCCAAAAGACGCTCGAAGGGTTCAGCTGTATTGACTAACCCTAAGTCTTTCATCGCTTTATGCCAGAAGCGTGAATAAATGAGATGCATGCAGGCGTGCTCGATGCCGCCGATGTATTGGTTTACTGGAAGCCACCGCTGGGCGTGTGCGGTATCGAAGGGCTTTTTGTCTTGCTTGGCATCGGTATAGCGCGCGTAATACCAGGAAGAATCAACGAAGGTGTCCATCGTATCGGTCTCTCGCGAGGCGTCTCTATGACAGGACGGACATTTGACCTGAACAAAACCCGGGGACTGGGCGAGCGGCGATTCACCCGTACCGGTAAATTTAACGTCCATGGGTAAGAGAACCGGCAAATCGGCTTCATTGACAGGCACAACGCCGCAGGAGGGGCACGAAACCATGGGGATCGGCGTTCCCCAGTAACGTTGCCTGGACACGAGCCAATCACGCAGCTTATACGTGAGCGAGGGTTTTCCTGCACGGTTTTTTTCTAGCCATTCCCCGACTTGGCGGCGACCATCTTTGGAAGGGGTTCCGTCGAACGGGCCTGAGTTCATCATCATGCCGTCGGCATCGATGGCTTTTTCAAAATGCGCCACCGGGTTTTGCGGGTCACCGATGACTTCAATGATGGGAATCTTGAACTTGCTGGCGAACTCAAAATCGCGTTGATCATGAGCTGGAACGGCCATGATGGCGCCCGTGCCGTACTCCATCAAGACGTAGTCTGCAACCCAGATGGGCACTTCCCTCTGGTTGATAGGATTTACGGCATATATTCCAAGGAAGAACCCGTTTTTGTCCGCGACGTCTTGTCGGTCGCGCTTGCGGGCTCGTTGACCGGCAATAAGCGATTGCAATTCTTTTGTTTTGCCAAGCGCCTCCGCCTGAGATATGGCTAAGGGATGCTCCGGGGCAAGCGCAAGAAACGTGGCGCCAAAGAGGGTATCGGGGCGGGTCGTAAAAACCGTAAGGGCGTCAGGTTTGCCTTTAACGGCGAAAATGACTTCGGCACCTTCGCTGCGGCCGATCCAATGGGACTGCATGCTTAAAACGTCCTCCGGCCATTTGTCTTTAAGGAGCGCATGGTCTTGGATCAACGCTTCGGCGTATTGGGTAATACGAATAAACCATTGGGAGAGCTCTTTAAGCTCCACGGGTGAATCGCACCGCCAGCATTTCCCATCGGAAGAAACCTGTTCATTGGCCAGGACGGTTTTGTCCACAGGGCACCAGTTGACTGGCGCCTTTTTCTTATAAACCAGACTTTTTTTGAAAAATTGGATAAAAAACCATTGGTTCCAGCGGTAGTACTCCGGGTCGCAGGTCGCGAATTCACGTTCCCAGTCGTAGGCGATGCCTAAGGCTTTAAGCTGTTTACGCATCACCGCGATATTTTGTTGGGTCCAGGAGCCGGGATGGGTATTGTTTTTAATGGCCGCGTTTTCAGCAGGCAAACCAAACGAATCCCAGCCAATGGGGTGGAGGACATTTTTTCCCAGCATTCGCTGGTGGCGTGCCACGACGTCCCCGAGCGAGTAATTGCGAACGTGCCCCATATGAAGGTTTCCTGAAGGGTACGGAAACATTTCCAAGCAGAAAAAACGCGGCCGGGGGTCGTTTTCTTGAGCGGAAAAGCTCTTGCGCTTCATCCACTCGCCCTGCCATTTGGACTCAACGGTTTTGGGGTCGTAAACGTCTTTCATAAGATCCGCATTGTACTTCGACGGTTGGAAGAGCAGCAATCTCTGCATAAAAATTCGCTAAGATTGTGCCGTGATGCTGATTCCCACAGTCATTGAACATTCCCGAGACGCCGGCGCTTCCCAGCGCTATGACCTTTATTCTAAGCTGTTCAAAGAACGCGTCATCTTTTTCGGTGACGAAGAGGGCGGGGTGACCACGGATTCCGCCAATATCGTCATTGCGCAGCTCTTGTATTTGCATTCGATTGATCCCGGCAAAGAAATTTTTCTCTACATCAATTCTCCAGGCGGGTTGATTACGGCGGGTTTGGCGGTTTATGACACCATGCAGTACATCCATTCCCCCATTACCACGATTTGCATTGGAATGGCGATGTCTTTTGGCGCCGTTTTGTTAGCGGCCGGCGAAAAAGGCAAACGTTATGCGCTGACGCATTCTCGCATCATGATCCACCAGCCGCTTGCAGGTGGCATGGGGGGCCAAGCCACGGACATCATGATTGAGGCCAAAGAGATCGAGCAAAACAAGCAAGCGCTGGCGCGGATCTTGTCTTACCATACCGGACAACCCTTTGAGCGCATCATGAAAGACGCCGAACGCAATTTTTATCTCTCTGCCGAAGAAGCGAAAGCGTACGGTTTGATTGACGCCGTCATCGAACGCCCCCCAAAAGCCCTGCACTTCAAATCGTGAGTTGCATAAACGTTTCTTGGTTTCCTTGGCGTCCCTTCATGACAGAATCGCATTCGCTTAAAACTTTAAAACCCTGAGTCAAGACGCCCTCGCGAGTGCGCCCCACTATGTTTTGGCGCGTGAGTACGTCTTTGACGAAGCCCCCGGGGACTTCTTTAGGGGTGCCTTCGAATTGAGGTTTCACCAAAGCCAAAATGACGGTTTCATTCTTGGCGATCTCTCGAACCTTGGGGAGGACCTTAAGAAGAGAAATAAAGGCCACATCAATCACGATTAAGTCAACCGCGTCTTTAATCGTGGAGGCATCCATATGGCGGATATTAGTACGCTCCAGTAGGTGAACGCGTGGGTCCTGGCGCAGATTGTAATCGAGAAGCCCGTAGCCAACGTCTACGGCCCAAACGGCCATGGCGCCCGCTTGCAAGAGACAATCCGTGAAACCACCTGTGGATGAGCCGATATCCAGGCAAACTTTACCGCGGGGGTCTATGTTGAACGTATCGAGCGCACCGCGCAGTTTATGCCCCCCGCGCGAGACGTATTTTGTTGTGGTCATCCCCGCGCCGGCCTACCGGCAGGCAAGGATTGCAGGCGGGAATTCACCTTAAGGTTTATGACGAGGGATCCCCGACAAAAGCAATCGGGGATGACGGCATCAGTCAACCGACCGGTTCGAGTGCGGGACGAACATTCCGAAGGAATTCACGCGTGGTATGAGCGATTTTTTCTACGGACAAACCCACCATGTCGCGCAGCACGTTTTGGGGACCATGCTCGACAAATTTATCCGGGATTCCGATCCTATGGATTCGCACATCCTGACCTTCGAAAGCTTCCATAACCGCGCTTCCAAATCCCCCCGTCAGCACGTGTTCTTCCACCGTGATAAAGTTAGTGGTTGTTTCGCGTAGCTGAAGGAGAAGTTCTAAATCAATGGGTTTTACGTAACGCATGTTGATGACGCCGCAGTGGATGCCTTCTTTGTCCAATTGCATCGCCGCTTTAAGCGCCGGGTGAACCATCGACCCGATCGCCAGCAAATACCCATCACGGCCGTCTTTAAGAACCTGAGCTTTCCCCGCAGGCAAGGTTTTAAGCTCGGCATCGAGCGGCACGCCTTCCCCAGCGCCGCGCGGATAACGCAGCATCACGGGGGCGTTGAGCGAAAATGCCGTTTTAATCATGTGCTGAAGTTCATTTTCATCCATTGGCGCCATAATGGTGAAATTGGGGATCATTCGCGTATAAGCGAAGTCGAAGACGCCGTGATGCGTTGGGCCGTCTTCTCCAACCAACCCGGCGCGATCAAGCGCAAACACAACGGGCAGCTTCTGAAGCGCCACGTCATGTTCCATTTGATCAAACCCGCGCTGAAGGAAAGTGGAATAGATCGCGCACACTGGCTTAAGGCCCTCGCAGGCCATGCCGGCGGCAAACGTGACAGCGTGTTCTTCAGCCAATCCCACGTCAAAAAAACGAGATGGGATTTGGTCACGTATCACGTCCGTCCCCGTGCCTTCCGGCATAGCGGCAGAGATCGTGACAATCTTGGGGTCGGCTTTAGCAAGCCTAAGCAGCGTTTGGCCAAACACCTTTTGATAAGCGGGCGGCGTTGGCGCGGCATTTTTGACCATCGTGCCCGTGGCCACGTCGAATTTACCGGGGCCATGCCAGGTGTAGGGGTCTTTTTCGGCATACTCGTAGCCTTTGCCCTTTTTTGTGACGATGTGCAAAAGGATTGGGCCTTTTAAGTTCTTAATGTTTTGGAGCACTTCCACTAGTCGATTAACGTCGTGGCCATCCACCGGTCCAAAATAAGAGAAACCTAATTCCTCGAAGAGCATCCCCGGGAATAAGAGGACGCGCATCCGTTTGGCCACGCGAAGTAGTCCCGCCCCATAGAATTGAATGCGCTTCAAGAATTTTTCGACTTCTTTTTCTAGCTTCTTGGCCAAACCACCGGTCAGCATTTTGGTTAAGAAAGCACCCAAAGCGCCCACGCGGTTGGAGATGAACATCTGATTGTCGTTTAAGATGACCAGCAAGTCGGTTCCTACGTGGCCGGCGTTTTGCAGGCCCTCAAAAGACATGCCCCCGGTGATGCATCCGTCGCTTACGACGGACACAACGCGGAAATCCTCTTTTTTTTGGTCCCGTGCCACGGCCATGCCTAAGCCGGCTGAGATGGCCGTCGAGGCGTGCCCGGCGCCAAAGGCGTCATACGGCGACTCGTCGCGCTTTAAAAACCCGGAGAGGCCGTTTAACTGGCGAATGGAGTCGAAACGGTCATTGCGGCCCGTGAGGATCTTATGGCCGTAGGTTTGATGACCGGTATCCCAAATAATTTTGTCTTGGGGGGTGTTAAAAACGTAGTGAAGCGCAATCGTTAGGTCCGTCGCTCCTAATGACGAACCCAAATGGCCGCCTTTTTTCGAAACGGCTTCGAGGATCCGGTCGCGGACTTCCCGCGCGAGCTGCGGCAGGTCTTCCCGCCGAAGCTTACGAAGATCGCTGGGATCCTTAATCTGGTCGAGCAGCATGCATGTCTCCCCTGTTTATCAGTGATCTCGCTCAACAATGTAATTTGCGAGTTGCTTCAAAACTTGCGCGCGCTTACCGAACGGCTTAAGCGCTCCTTTAGCCTCTTCTACCAGCTTGAATGCTTTTTTCTTGGATGCATCTAAACCGTAAATGGCCGCATACGTCAGTTTCTGGTTTTTGGCGTCGCTACCGGACTTTCCTAGTTTCTTTTTGTCCGCCACAACATCTAACACATCATCGGCAATTTGAAACGCCAAACCAATTTTTTCCCCATATTCTCCCAACCGTTTGAATTGCTGCGAAGTGGCACCGGCCAAAAGAGCGCCTGCTTGAAGGCTTGTGCGGATGAGGGCCGCAGTCTTTAAACGGTGAATCGTGGTTAAAATCCGCTCTATTTCAGCTTTAGAGCGCGGCGTCCCGTTGTGCGTCTTCCACTTGCCCTCATCCATCTGGATATCGACAATCTGCCCACCGACCATTCCGAACGTTCCGGCACCTTTGGCAATGAGGGCGGCCACATCGGGGATTACTGAAGGGCGAACGCCTCGAATTTTAGCATTAAAGGCGACCAGCTCAAAAGCCTTGGTGAGGAGGGCATCCCCCGCCAAAATGGCAATCGCATCCCCATAGACTTTGTGATTGGTGGGACGGCCCCGGCGAATGTCATCGTCATCCATGGCGGGCAAATCATCATGGACTAGGGAATAAGTATGAATGAGCTCCATTGCCGCCGCCGTGGGCAGGGCTATCTCTGGTCTAGCGCCGCAAATCTCGGCTCCGGCTAAGACCAAGACGGGGCGGAGGCGTTTGCCACCGGCAAAAACCGAGTAACGCATCGATTCATGGATAATTTCCGGGTTGTGCTGGGTCGTATCCATGTAATGATTGAGCGCCTGATCGACTTGTTTAGAGTAGCGCTCAAAAAACGAGTGAAGAGGTTCCGGCATCATAAGGGTTTAAGTTCTCCCGTTTCTCTAATTAGGCATTCGACTTTTTGTTTGGCGCCTTCCAAAGCTCCCTGGCAAGCGCGTGTGAGATTTACGCCCTCTTCAAACAGCTTCAGCGACGCTTCCAACGAGACCTCTTTGGCTTCAAGCTGGTTTACAATGGCTTCCAAGCGCTTCAACTGGGCGTCAAACGTCAGTTCTTTCGACTTGGGCATAAATTCGGCCTTTATGAACTTGGATTTCTAAATGATCTGCGGGCGAAAGGTCTCGCGCCTCTTTAACCACAGCGCGCTCCGGCAGCTTCCAGGTGATCGCGTAACCGCGCGAAAGCGTAGCCAAAGGCGACAACAAATGCAACTTTTGAGCGGCCATTTCGAATGAATAACCCCTGTCTTGAAGTTTGTCCTGCACGGCACGCCGCAAACGTTGCACTAAATCGTCGATTTCCTGATCCAATTCTTCCATTAAGCGCGCGGGGCCGCGTTTAAGAAGTTCTAAGGTATGCGTGAGAAATTGGGCAATTTCGTCCCGGCCTCGACAAACCATTTCCGCGGCCGCAGACGGCGTCGGAGCGCGCCGATCCGCCACAAAGTCGGCGATGGTAAAGTCAATTTCATGGCCCACGCAAGACAAAACGGGAATTCTGGATGCAAAAATGGCCCGTGCTACACGTTCTTCATTAAAAGCCCAAAGATCTTCTAGAGAGCCTCCGCCGCGGCCAACGAGAATCACATCCAACTGTGGAAAATTTTGATTGAGGATTTCGATCCCTTGGGCAATTTCTTCGGCGGCACCTTCCCCCTGAACACGGACCGGGCAAACCAACACCCGAACGCTGGAGGCCCGGCGATTAAGCACCGTGAGGATGTCTTGAAGCGCGGCACCGTCACGCGAAGTCACCACACCGATCCATGAAGGCAGGCTTGGGATCGATTTTTTGTGTTCGTCATTAAAAAGGCCTTCCTTTGAAAGTTTGGCTTTTAATTGTTCAAAGGACAGTTGAAGGCTTCCTTTTCCCTGCGGTTCCATGGCCGATAAAATGATTTGAAAACGGCCTTGCCCGGGATACAGGGATAGGCGACCTCGAACAACCACTTTTAACCCATCCATGGGTTTAAACTTAAGCGAAATCGCCTCTCCAGCAAACATCACGGCGCTCATTTGTGCTCCGGGATCTTTCAGTGAAAAATAACAATGCCCGCTGGCTGAATGACGTAAGAAATTGGAAATTTCCCCTTCCATCCAAATTTCCGGGTATAGCGTTTCCAGGTTCGACTTCACATCACGAACGACTTGCGAAACCGTGAAGATACGCTGAGTTGGCTGCATTGCATCAGTCCGCTAGGCGATAAACCGCAAGGATCCTAATCGATGCCGGATTCGATTTAGGCAAGGTATGGGTGTTTCGCGTCGGCTGAATGGCCATTAGAAGAGGTAGGGCGCGGGAGGATAATTTCGGCTTCGGTGATAATTTTGTGCATCCGTATGTCGTGCTCCTCAACCGGCAAGGGTTGCCTAAAAATTTGAAGAGAAAACGCTAGGCCGATGCGGATGCAATTGGGCATTTGGGGCAGGAGGCGATCAAAATACCCACCCCCAAATCCGATACGTCCCCCATAGAGGTCAAAAACCACACCGGGGATGATGGCGACTTCCACCTCTCGAGGTTCTGCCGGACGGTGGTACCGAGGCGCGTGTTCAAATAGTCCTGGAATGCGGCTAGAGGAGAGTTCGCGAAGTGAACGTAATTCAGACAGAAAACCGGTTTGTTTATCTTCGCTTATAACGGGAACGATGACGCGCTTCCGTCGTCCTAAGGCTTCTTCAATTAATTTATGCGTATCGACTTCGTGCATCATCGACACGTAGCATAAGACCGACCCGGCGTCTTCCCACTCCGGCAAGCGGAGCAGACGCTGCCGTATGATGGCGCTATCGCGCGAAATCGCGGTTTGGTCCAGCGCGCTGCGCCGGGCTAAGACATCTTTTCGGAGTTCGCTTTTAGCTGTGTTTGCCATGTCCCCAATCGCTCCCGAATGGTGGCTTCATATCCCATAATCGTCGGTTCATAAAGGGAGACAGCATCGGTCCAATACGTTTGGGGCACAAAGTGCCCAGGAAAATCGTGAGGATATAGATATCCTTGGCCATGTCCGAGTTTTTCGCGATCGCGACTAGAATCTTTTAAATGGTTGGGCACATCCCGGCGCGGGCCCGTTTCAACTTCGCTCATAGCCTTGTGAATCGCAAGGTAGGCGGCGTTGGACTTAGGCGCGCTAGCGATATACGTCACCGCTTGAGCCAAAGGAATTTGGCCTTCGGGCATTCCGACAAATTCCACAGCGCCCAGCGCCGCGTTCGCGATGACTAGTGCTTGCGGGTCGGCGTTTCCAATGTCTTCACTCGCGCAAATCATTAACCGCCTGGCGATGAAACGTGGATCTTCTCCGCTTTTGAGCATCCGGGCCATCCAATAAAGAGCGGCGTCCGCAGCGCCGCCGCGCAAGGATTTAATGAAGGCTGAAATAATGTCGTAATGTTGGTCGCCCTGCTTGTCATAAATCAAGCTGCGCCTTTGAACGCACTCTTCGGCGATAGGTAAAGTGATTCGAATGCGGCCCTGCGCATCGGGAAGAGTCGTCAAAACGGCTAATTCTAAGGCATTCAGCAGGCGACGAGCATCCCCTTGAGCCTGCTCTAAAAAATGTTTTCGAGCGTTGGCCTCAAGCACCACCAGGCGATCGGCTAATCCGCGCTCTTTATCGGCCAATGCGTTCTCTAAAATATGTTCTAAAGCGGAACCCGAGAGGGGTTTAAATTCAAACGCTTGGGCTCTCGATAGCAGCGCGCTATTAACATAAAAGTAGGGATTTTCGGTCGTCAACCCGATCAACGTGATGAGGCCGCGCTCCACATCCGGCAAAAGCGCGTCTTGTTGGGCACGATTAAAACGATGAATTTCGTCCAACACCAGGAGCGTTTTTTGGGCCGTTAACGATCGTCGCTCTTTAGCGCGTTCAATGACGGCTCTCACATCGGACACGCCGGCTGTTACGGCGTTTAATTCTTCGACTGCAGCGTTTGTCTTTTTGGCGATCATGCGCGCTAAAGCAGATTTGCCGCATCCAGGCGGGCCAAAAAATATAGCGGACTGCAGCCGATCGGCTTCCACCGCGCGACGCAGCAATTTCCCCTCGCCTAATAATTCTTCTTGCCCCGCCCATTCATCCATCGTGCGCGGCGTCATGCGAGCGGCTAGGGGAGTGTCTTCTTTGTGTATGTTTTCAGGACGGGCGAAAAGAGATAGTGTCCCGTTCGAAGCCCCCTTTCGAGTCATGACGTGCGGTTTCCTTGAAAGGCTAGGACAGAATCCAGCAACTCGATCCATTCTTCCGTTTTGTGTTCTTGGCCTTTGGCTCCGGCGCCCTTGTTGTCTTGAATACGAAATAGCTCATCCGTAATGTTCATCGCCGCCATTACGGCTAATTTATAAGAGTCGACAATTTTTGCCTCTTCTTTCATCTCTCGCATTTTTTGCTCAACATATTGCGCCAAGCGGTTTACATACAGTTCTTCCCCCGCATTGGCCTCCACAGGGTATTCATGACCTAAAATTTGAACGTACTGGATGTTCTTCACGTGCCTCCTCGCATGGCCTGAAGGGTTGCCAGCGCTTTTTCAACCTTTTGGCCAACCATTTCATTTTTACGGCGAATCTGTTCGTAATCCGCCAATATTTGCTGTGCCTTATTATTCTCGTTGTTGTAAAGCGAGAGATGCGATTTTGTGGAATCAATTTCGCTGCGAAGCTGTTGATTTTCCTTGCGGAGGCTGGCGACCAGCATTACCGTTTGTCTGATTTTTGCTTCTAACTCATCGGTTTTGCTCACGCCGTGATGATACTACTTGAGTTTTGGCGTATCAAACCTTTGCACTCTGCGCCGGTACAAAAAAATAGCCAGGTAGGCCGCGACAAGCAAGGTGTAATTGACCGCCATGAACGTGTCGGTAGCCCAAGGCCGGCCGTTGACAAAAGGAGTTGGGAAGGGCCATAGGTACGGGGTCGGGAAAAAACGAGTGCTGTGAAGGGGAATGTCGCAAAGGATATGAAGTCCCCAGGCGGCTAATGGCCAAAAAAGACGGCTTCTAAAACGCCAACTGAACAAAAATAGGGCTGACCATACGACCAAACTATGCGTGACGTTGTAGGCTTCGTAGACAGCGATCGGGATAGTCGAGGGGTCAGGGGGGCCCCAAGTACCGTTTTTGAAACGATCAAGGAGCGCGGGCAGTCGCGTGAGAAAATAGGGACCAAAGGAAATAAGGTCAGGGGCCATTCCTAATAAAAATGCCCACTTCCATTCTGTTTTTTTCTGGCCAAAGGCGGCGCCACCCCAAAGGCCATGAGCAAGGGTGTCCAATCAACCGCCCCCGCCCGTTTTGCGAGGCATATTGAATTTTGGCGTCGGTAAGACGGCGTGTTTTGCGGCATTGAGGGACGGCGTCGGCGGTTTGTTGCCATGAACACCCGGGATAACGGAATGGGCTCCGGGGTCGCCAGCTTTCTTTTCCGCATCTTTTTTTAGTTTTTCAAATTCTTTCTCCGCTTTTTCCCATGTTTTTTCGTGGACGGCATGCGTTTTAGCCTCATCGCTCGTTTCGCAGCATTTCTTGTATTTTTTCCCAGACCCGCAGTGGCAAGGATCATTGCGGCCAGGCATTTGAGCTGGCAGGGCAGGTTCAGCGGATTTTTTTCCTAGCATGGGTGTCTCCTAGAGGTTAATTCGGCGCAGCTTCACGCCGGCTTCTTTTAAAAGAGCGATGGCGGTATCCGCCAGTGGGTAAGCCTGATTAAATACCACTTCGTCAACGCCGGCATTAATAATCATTTTGGTGCACAGCAGGCAAGGTGAAAACGTGGAATAAAGGGTTGATTCTTTAATCGAAATACCATGATAAGCCGCTTGAACGATCGCGTTTTCTTCCCCATGCGAACAAAAACAATCGCTTAAGTTTTTCCCGGACGGGCCAATGGCGTTGCAGCGCGGGCAGCCCCCCTCATAACAGTTTCGAGTTTTGCGCGGGGTTCCGTTATAGCCCGTTGAAATGATGCGACCGTTTTTGACAATAACGGCGGCCACCCGGCGTTTAATGCAATTGGAGCGATGCGCCACGACCTGGGCAATGCCCATAAAATAGCGGTCCCAATCAGGCCGGAGAAGTTTTTTTTTAAGCGCCGCGCGCAGCTGCGCGGTTAGCTGTTGCGTCAGGGTCTTGAGTGTTCCATTATTAACGATGCGCACATCCGCTGCTTTTTCGCAGGCTTCAATAGCTTGCTTGTGCTTGTCGGCGTTTTTGGCTTCACGCTTTTCTACTTTGACGAACTGCTCAAGCGTGTCGGGGTCGTTTTCCCTGGCGCGCACCTTAATGCGTAAAAAGCGAATTTTGGGGCTCGCTGTTACGGCCCAAAGCAAAAAATCCTGGCGTCTACGGAAGGCTTCGACCTCCGCCGGGTTGCGAAAGGAATCGATCACATAATGCGGTCCATCGGTGAGTCGGGCGAGAATCCGGTCCGCTAAAACGGCGGGCCCGTGTTCTTCGCGCAAGTCATTGCCAATTTGGGTCAAATTATCGCGGGTGGACGTTAGGCGGCGGTCCTTAAGTTCCTGACGCAAGACGTCGGAGAGAGAATGGTATTGAAAACCGCGCTCTTGTAGAAATTTGGCTACTTCCCCTTTCCCAGCCGCATTTTTCCCGGTCAAGCCAATAATCATAAAGTTATTTCCGTAAAACCGCGCCGCATTTTTGCCCCAAGTCAGCCATCAAACGCTCCATAATTCTTTCAATTTCGGCATCGCTTAGCGTCCGCTCAGCGTGGCGGAAAAGAAGTGAAAGCGTCATGGATTTTTTTCCCGAACCGATTTTATCCCCCTGATACAGGTCAATCAAGCCGACGTGTTCCAGGAGATCCCCCGCGCCAAAACGAACGGTTCGCTCCACCACTTCGTATGAAGTCTTGGACTCTACCACAAAGGAAAGATCCCGTGTGACCGGTGGGTACGCACTGGCCGCACGAAACGTCAGAACCGCGGGAGTGGCTTTGCGCAGAAGTTCAGTGTCGAATTCACAGCCGGCCATGCCTTGCGGCAAATCAAGCGATTCTAAAAGATCTGGATGCAACTCGCCCAGCCAACCCAAAGCCGTTCCACCGGTCAATAAAATGGCTGAGCGTTTTGGGTGAAATATGGAAATTCGGTGCGCCAACATACGCACATCGGGTATGTGCAGCGCGTTGAGCAACGCGTGGATCACCCCCACTAAGTCATGAAAGTCGCCGGCTCGTCTTTTTTGTCGCCAGTGCGCAGGCTTAACCTCACCGCCTAAAACGAGGGCGCCATGCAGCGCTTCATAACGGTTTTGCGGCATTTCGTAAAAAACCCGGCCTAATTCGAAAAGCTGAACGGCCGGAATTTGGCGCCTGAAATTAAACGCGGCGCTTTGGAGAAGGGCTGGAAGCAAACTGGGACGCAGAAGCGCTTGATCCAAAGAAAGCGGATTGGACACGCGAACGGCCCTCGCCTCGCCGGGTTGTCCGAAACCAGGAGAAAACGGCGCGCCTTGAGCGGCATTTAAAAAACTGGTGTTGCACGCCTCTAAAAAACCCATCCCGGCCAAACGCTCGGCTAAAGCTCTGTCGAAAGGCCATTGTTTATCTTCAGGCACGGCCGTGGCGCGCCAGTGGGGCATCTGCTGCGGAATTTGATCGTACCCGTGCAGACGGGCGATTTCTTCCAGCAAATCGGCTTCCATCGTTAAATCGAGGCGCCAAGGTGGGACCGTGACCGCATGCTGGCCTACACCTGTATTGATCACGCATCCAAGCTTTCGCAAATAGTCCGCCGCGAGCGATTCTTTTATCTCCAACCCTAAAAGTTGGCGAATTCTCTCGGTATGCAGCTTGATCGTGGGCGATACGGGAGGCGCTGAGGAGGCTTCCATGGGCATGTAACTAAGGCCGTTTGCCAATTCTTGCATAAGCTGGGCTGCACGGCGAGATGCCAAAGCCACCATGCTCCAATCGGAGCCCCTTTCAAATCGATAAGAACTTTCGGAGTGCGTGGCCAGCGCTTTGGCGTTTGAACGAATGTGCGCCGGATCGAAAGCGGCGCTTTCCAAAATGATTTCTTCCGTCCTGTCGCTGACCGCGGATTCTTGACCGCCCATAATACCGGCGAGCGCAGCCGGGCGTTCTTCGTCGGCAATGATCAACATGCCTTCGCTTAGGCCCACACTTCGGCCATCTAGTAGAACCAAAGACTCGCCCGCGCGGGCCCGACGAACGCGGACTTGACGGCCTTTCATCTTAGCGGCGTCAAAAGCGTGCAGAGGCTGGCCCAATTCAAGGAGCACATAATTGGTGATATCGACAACGTTGTTAATCGAACGAATACCGCAGAGAGTCAGCCGTCGACGCATCCACTCCGGAGACGGCGCGATACGGATATCGCGAATGAGTCGGGCTGTGTAGCGCGCACACAGGTCCAAGGCGTCGTTGGTCAAAGCCATAGGACAAGTCAAGTCTATTTCACGAACGCGCGGTTCAGGACTTTTAAGAGAAAGTCCCGTTCCAGCCGCCAACTCGCGGGCCAAACCCAATACGGAGAGGGCATCGCGCCGGTTGGGTGTGACATCCATGTCAAGGACCGCATCATCTAACCCTAAAACGGTTTTGATGTCTTGCCCAGCGGGGGGACGGCCCTCCAACAGTAAAATCCCCTCAGACTTTTCTTCGAGGCCAAGTTCTGACTTGGAGCAAATCATTCCCTTTGATTCAACGCCGCGAATTTTGGCGGCTTTGATTTCCAAACCGCCGGGGAGTTTGGCGCCTAAACGGGCAAAGGCAACGTGCGACCCGGCCTTTACATTTGGCGCTCCGCAAACAACCGAAAATTCCTGCTGGCCATCCCATACGGTGCAAAGCGACAAACGGTCCGCATTGGGGTGGCGTGCGGTTTCTCGAATTTCGGCGGTGACCACATTGGAGATTGATCCGCTGAAATCTTGAACGCTAGATACTTCAAACCCCAAACGTTCAAAGACCTCCGCGGCTTGAGATGCCGTGCCCTCATAGGGGACAAATTCTTTAAGCCAAGCAAGCGTTACCTTCATCAGAATTGTTGAAGGAAACGCACGTCGTTTTCATAGAAAAGCCTTAAATCTTCAACGCCAAATTTCAGCATCGCCAACCGTTCAATCCCCATGCCAAAAGCAAAGCCGCTGTATTTGACGGGATCGAGGTGGACGGCTTCAAGCACTTTGGGGTTTACCATGCCTGCACCTAAGAGTTCGATCCAACCGGCCCCTTTGCAGGTTTTGCAGTTCTGCCGGCCGGCCGGCAGGCGTGTCCCTTCGCATTGCCAACAGGAGACATCCATCTGAGCGGAGGGTTCCGTAAACGGAAAAAAAGAAGGTTTAAATCGCGTGCGCACGGTTGGGGCAAAAAATAATTGCGCAAACCGTGAAAGAGTTCCTTTTAAATCGGCAAAGGAAAGGTTTTGATCAACCAAAAGACCCTCCATCTGGTGAAAGGTAGCCAGATGTGTCGCATCTTGCGCTTCATTTCGGTAAACGCGACCCGGCGCAATGATAGCCACAGGAGGAGGGTAATTTTGAAGCACGTGAATTTGGACCGGTGAGGTATGAGTCCGCAAAAGTATGGGTTCGCTGGATGAAACCGGCTGATCCGCAAAGAGTAATGGCTGCGCGCCAGCCTCTGAGACCGAGCCTAAATAGAAGGTATCTTGCATATCGCGCGCAGGGTGGTTGGGCGGCACATTCAATGCATCGAAGTTATAGAACTCGCTTTCCATTTCAGGGCCATTGGCGCACACAAAGCCTAAACGCTGGAAAATGCCTGTCAACGTCTCCATCACTTGGTAAAGGGGGTGCGTTCGCCCGACATCGACAGGTGTCCCCGGCAGAGAAATATCAAACGCATCCGCTTCGAAAGCCTGTGTGCGATTTAGGTTTAAGAGGTTTTTTTGTTTGTCGCCCAGGGATTTTTCTAGGTCGGCTTTAAAGGAATTTAAGCGGGGGCCCCATAGGCGCTTAAGGTCCATGGGCATATCACCCAATTGCCGCATGAGGGCTGTTAAGCGGCCGTCTTTACGACCAAGCCACTGGATACGCAAGCGTTCAACATCCTCAGCGTTTTGCGCAGAGGCCAATTGCTGTTCAAATTCAGCTTGGAGGGCGGCAGGGTCGGGAAGCCGACTCATGGCTTCCTAAAGGACTTAAACCGATGCCTGCGGCGTTCCTGCCGGCAGGCAGGCTTTGGCGGTCTCAGCCAACTGCTTGAAGGCGTTTTGATCTGAGACGGCAAGTTCCGCCAGCATCTTTCGGTCGAGGGCTATGCCGGCTTTCTTAAGGCCAAAAATCAGCTTGCTGTAGGAGATGTTGTTGATGCGAGCGGCCGCATTAATGCGCTGGATCCACAATTCGCGGAAATCGCCCTTTTTGTCTTTGCGGCCCACATAAGCATAGCGGAGTGACTTCTCCACCTGCTGAACCACCTGGCGCCAACGGCTTCGCTTAGAATGGTAATAGCCCTTCGCTATCTTAAATGTCTTTTTCTTACGCTGACGTGTAGTTTTACCGCTTTTGACTCGTGCCATTGAAGTATCCTGCCTTTAAGCGTAGGGAAGAAGCTTTTTGATGATGGCGCCATCCACCTTGTTTAAATAGCGGGCTTTGCGTAAACGACGGCCGCGATCGGTGGACATCCCAGTCAGTAAATGCCTGAGACCCGGCTGCTTATACTTCACCAGGCCTGAGGCGGTGACTTTAAATCGTTTTCCAGCTCCACGGTGTGATTTGATTTTAGGCATAACGTCCTCTTTATCGTTTCGGCACGAAGAGCAGGTGCATACGCGTCCCTTCCATCTCGCCGTCTTGTTCAATACTCGCAATATCCATGATCTTTTCTTTGACGCGGTCCACTAAAGGCTTCGTTACATCGCGGTGTTCCATTTCGCGTCCGCGAAAGACGATGGTCAGCCGGACTTTGTCGCGTTCCTTCAAAAACTCTCGCATATGCTCAATTTTGATATCCAAATCATGGACACCAATTTTGGGTCTGATGCGTAATTCTTTGACGCCCCCGCCTTTGTGCTTCTTGCGGGCTTCTTTCAGCTTTTTTTCACGCTCGTAGCGAAATTTCGAGAAGTCAGCCAGTTTGCAAACCGGCGGGTTGTTCTGCGGCGCTATTTCTACGAGGTCTAAACCACGATTCTGCGCCAGCGTCAGAGCTTCTTCGATCGATTTGATGCCTAGTTGAGTCCCGTCGGAATCGATTAAACGAACGTCGCGTACCCGGATTTGCTGGTTAATTCGTGGTTCTGGTGGTTTGCTTATGTGTTGACCTCCGCCTTAAGTTTTTTTCAAAAACGAGCCCGAATCGTACTAGAAACGCGCCTTATCCGTCAATAAAGCGATAAAGTCGGCTATAGGCATCGGCGGCAGGGACTCCCCGTTCAATAGCCGCACGGCCACAGCCCCGGCTAACAGCTCTTTATCGCCCACCACAGCAAGGTAGGGAATCTTAGCCAGAGTGGCTTCGCGGATTTTGGCGCCAATTTTTTCATTGCGTAAATCCGTCTCTATACGAAAGCCTAAGGCCGTCAATTGAGCGGCGATCTTTTTAACGAACTCATCCTGATTGGCCGTAATGGTCATGAGTTTGACTTGAACGGGCGCGAGCCAAACCGGGAAATTTCCGCCAAAGTGTTCGATCAAAATTCCGATGAAACGCTCCAGCGACCCCAAAAGGGCGCGGTGCACCATAATGGCGCGTTCATCTTTGCCCGATTCGCCGCGGTAGCTGACATCAAAACGTTCGGGAAGGTTAAAGTCGACTTGAACCGTCGAACATTGCCACTCACGGCCCAGCGCGTCACGGATGGCCACATCGATCTTAGGGCCATAGAACGCGCCGCCCCCTTCATCCACCTCGTATTTCAATTGCCGAGAATCCAAGGAGGCCTTTAGCGCCGTAATGGCTTTGTCCCAGTTGCTGATTTCCCCTACGAATTCCTTCGGCCGTGTGGCCAGACGAATCGTAAATTGGTCAAAACCGAAGGTTTTTAAGATGTCGAACGTCAAATTCAAGATATGGGTGACTTCGGATTCAATTTGATCCGGCCGGCAAAAGATATGCGCATCATCCTGCGTAAACCCGCGCACGCGCATGAGACCATGCATCACCCCCGTGCGCTCATAGCGATAAACGGTCCCCATTTCCGTATAGCGAAGCGGCAATTCACGGTAAGAGTGGAGCGAGCTTTTATAAATCTGGATGTGTCCAGGGCAATTCATGGGTTTGAGCAGATATTCCTGCTCATCGATTTTCATCGGGGCAAACATGTTCTCGCGGTAAAATCCCCAGTGGCCGGAGGTTTCCCAAAGCTCCCGGCGCGCGATATGCGGCGTAATGACGAATTGATAGCCGTGCTTCTCGAGCATCTGGCGTAAATGCTCTTCCATGAGATGGCGGATTGTGGCGCCTTTAGGCAGCCAAAAGATGAGGCCCGGGCCAATGCTCTCCGGCAGAATGTTAAAAAGCCCAAGACGCGGGCCTAATTCCCGGTGGTCTCGCTTCTTGGCTTCTTCCAGGCGCGTGAGGTACTGCTGGAGTTCATCTTTGCTGGTCCAGGCGGTTCCGTAGATGCGTTGGAGCGTTTCGCGTTTTTCATCCCCCCGCCAATAAGACCCGGCGGTTTTTAAAAGCTTAAAGTGACGAATATCTTTCGTGGACTCCACATGTCCGCCACGGCAAAGATCCGTGAACGTGTCGTGCGAACAATACGTAACGGTCGGTGCGCCAAATTCTTCAATCAGCTCGACTTTGTACTTCTCCCCACGTTCAGCCCAATATTTTTTGGCCTCTTCGCTCGAATGGGTGCTCATCGTGAAGGGATGGTTTCCCTCTACGATTTGACGCATCCGCTTTTCTATTTTTTCAAGATCATCGGGTGAAAACTTATGAGAAGAATCGAAATCGTAATAAAAGCCATCTTCGACCGGAGGACCGATGGTGAGCTTCGTTCCTGGAAATAACTCCTGCACCGCCTGTGCCAACACATGCGCGGTGGAGTGGCGGAGCTTGAAGAGGAACTCTTCTTTGGTTTCTGTCGGATTATTCACGTTTTAAATGGTGCCCGATGAGGGGATTGAACCCACGACCTTTCCCATGTCAAGGGAACGCTCTACCACTGAGCTAACCGGGCGAAAAATTGAATCGCGATTATAGCCTTAGATGGTCTTGGAGAGATACCGGGTATACAACCAGCTGGCCAAGGAAGCGCCGGCGATCGGGCCGATCCAATAGACCCAGTGGTATTCCCAAAAGCCGGCCACAAGGCCCGGGCCAAAAACACGCGCCGGGTTCATGGCACCTCCGGTCAGTGGACCACCGACCAAAATGTCTGCGGTCACGGTTAGGCCGATTCCAAACCCGCCAATTTTAGGAGCCATGGAATCCACCGCCGTTCCCAATACCGCGATCATGAGCGCCATGGTCAAAATCGCTTCAATTCCAATGGCGGCAAAAGGCGACATAAATGGTGCTAAGGCCGGGGTTCCCAAATGAACGCGATTCCACACGTCATAGGTGAAAACGCTGCGCAGTGCCAGGCCGGCTAATACCCCGCCGATCAATTGAGCGCCAATGTAGAAAGGCAGGGAAGACGTTGGAATTTTTTTGGCGATCCAAAGACCAACGGTGACGGCTGGATTAAAGTGGCCACCTGAAATGGGCCCTAAGGCTGAAACCATCACGGCCAAGGCTAAACCATGAGCTAATGCGATGCCGATTAATCCCACAGCGCCATGGGTATAGTTATCCGTAATAATCGCACCCGCCCCGATGAAAAAGAAAATAAAGGTTCCCACTAATTCGGCTAAGGCCGGACGCAGTTTATCGTTCATAAATCCCCCTTGGACTATGGTGCACCGTGAATTTAAGCGCTTCCGCTCCCTTGGGTCCCATTCCCGAAGCGGAGGTGACCGGAATGGGACGGTTTTCGCAACTGCTAAGCGCACTGGCGAGCAGAAGAAACACGGCGAAAGATCTGGCAAATGGCACGGCGTGGATTATAACGTCTTCAGGCGGCTTTAGCGAGAGACTGCGGTAGCGGCAAGCGAAATGAAATCGTGGTACCAAGGCCTAGTCCAGGCGACTGCGCGACTATTTCGCCTTGATGAGACAAGATAATTTCTCTGCAAATCGCCAAACCAAGGCCCAAGCCCTGCGCGCCGCGCGACCCCCCCGGCGTGACTTGAAAAAACTTTTCAAATATTTTCTGCTGGGTTTCCGTGGACAAACCAACCCCTGAGTCTTCCACGTCTACGCGGATAGCCGCCTCAAGTTTCTGCGCCCGTACGGTTACACGACCGCCTTCGGGCGTAAATTTAAGAGCGTTGTGAATTAAGTTCCAAACCACCTGCCGGATCCGGCCTTCATCTATGCAAACCTCCGGCAGGGGCGTGTGGGGTAAGACAAGGGCGAGCTGAAGGCCGCGCTCTTTGGCTTCTCGCGTGGACTTTTCTACTTCCTCGCGCAGCAAGACGGACAAAGACGCCAACGTGGGGTGAATAGAAAGTTGGCCCTTTTCCATACGAGCGAAGTCGAGCAAGTCATCCACCATGCGTTCTTGATGGTCGACTTGCTTTTCCATCTGATCCAGGAGCTCCCTTTGGGTGTCATTGAGGGCTCCCACGTTTTCTTCCTTGAGGACTTCACAAAAACCCCGGATCCCTGTAAGCGGCCCTCGCAAGTCATGGCTCACCAGCGATAGAAATTGGGATTTCATCTTGTTGAGCTCGCTTAACTGGTCGATATTCGAACGGTTGCGCTGGTGAAGCTGCGCATTTTCGATGGCCATCGCCGCTTGGTGAGCAAATGTCGATAGAAAGCGCACTTCGCGTTCTTCGAAATGGCGTGGTTTTTTTGTCGTCACCGCGTTGATTACACCAAGCGGCTGACGGTCCATCGTAAACATCGGAACACACAGCAGCGATTGAATTGGCTGGGCCGTCGCTTTGTAATGAGGGTCTCCCATCGCATACTCTGCCCCGTAAGGCTGTCCCGTTTTTAGTGCCCAACCCGCCATTCCCTCTCCCATCGCGAGCGCCATCGGGCTGCGAATAGAACTATGCTCTCCACGAACCCATTGGGTCCGCAACTGACCTTGCTGAGCGTCCCAGATCATGAGCGACGACCGGTCCACTTTTAAGATCGACTGCACACCGTCCAATAAATGGAAAGTGGTTTCTTCCAAGCTTTGCGTGGAGCCAAAAAAGGTCGCCATCGCGGTGGCGCCCACTTCGAATGAAAATTTAAGCTCTTCGATTTTTTCCTGAAGTCGTTCAAAGGCGTTACGGCGTTGAAGCGTTAAAGCGATGGCTTGGGTGATCAGCGTAAAAAGATGATTTTCTTCAACCGTCCATTCTCCCGCAGCATAACTGCCCACAAAGAGTACGCCGAAAGATTCCTCCTCATAAATAATGGGGAGGCACAGATGGCGCGAATAATTGAATCGCTCGCTTTGGCAGGGATGGCCTTCGGTTTTCTGATAGCGGAAAGGTTTTTTCATTTGGTACGCCGGGCACGCGGCTACAGGCAAATGATGCGCCGAGTTCGACTGAAGCGCCGGGTGTTCTCCATACCCCCTTAGCGTTTGCCAGGACGTATTGGCGACCCAAATGCGCGAAAAGAATCCCATGGGCGTCATCGTTTCCTGTAAGAGTTGGACCAGCTCTTTATGAAGCGCTTCCCGATCTAGCGTTGGAGAAAAACGATTTAAGGCATTGAGGAAAGCCACAATGCCTTCCAGGGCCTGACGTCCAGCGCGTGTTTTTTTAGGCGAGCTGAAAACGCGATAAAGGAGGTAGGTAGTTTCGAGGACTAAAACGGCAAAAAGGCAAAACATCGGGGCCGAAAATTCATGCGGCAAGTAGACGCTCGACCTCCTTGTAGAGGGTCTTGGCGTAAAACGGTTTGGTCAAATAACCTGAAGCGCCCACTTCTTTTCCAGTCATTAAATCTTCTTTTTCCTTGCAGCCCGTTAAAAAGAGCACAGGTAGTTTTTCGCCTTGCGGGTGGCTTTTAATCATTCGGCACAGTTCAAAACCGTTCACCCAGGGGAGCATTACGTCTAAAATGACCAAATTCGGGGCATGTTTGTGGATTAAATCCGGGAGTTGGACCCCGGTCGAAGCCAAAATAACCATGTAATTTTTGTTAAGCAGCTCTAAAAGGATGCGTCGCACCACAGGGTCATCGTCCACGACCAAAATTCGCCGCCGTTTGGATGGGTCGCCTGAGGCCTCTTTGGCATTACTGACCACGGTGGGCTCAATGGGTGTCGTCGGTGTAGACATAAAGATCCCCTAGCCCCGAAAGGGCTAAAAGTCAACGATTATTTTGGAGTTCTGTCGACGGTGGATCTAAATTAGGGGTGACGGGGTCGCGCAAGGCGTCTAAGGTGTAAGAACACCGGGCATTCCATAACGTCCAGCCTACGATCCCTTGATCCGCCGAAGCTTGGATTTGTGCCCGAACTTCCTTCGCAGCATAACGCTTTCCTCGGCCTTTTAGAGAGAAATCCTGTAAATAGGGCCTTAATTTCGAAACTCCACCAAGCATCTTTTTGGCTTCGCGCATGGCGAACGTAATGGTTTCGTACGGAGCGTCATTGGGGATCGCTAGGCCGTATTCTCCGGGGTTGTAGTGGGAGGGGTAGACCATGGGGCAGACAAAATCCACTTGTTCGCTCATAGCCGCCATGTCCTGGCCGATGCCCATGCCGCTGCCGGTCGTCGTCAAGCCGAAAACATCGATTGAAAGTTTAACCCCCATCGGCTGAAGCAGCTGTTTGGCCTTCATGAGAAATTCCACAATGGCGGCGGCCGAGGTACGCTTATTGAAGGTTTGCGAAAAACGCATCATGTTTAGGCTTCCGTCCGTTGGAAACCGAATGTAGTCGAATTGAATTTCATCGAAACCCAACTTTGCGGCTTCCAAAGCGACCAGCAAATTGTAACGCTGAGCCTCATTGCTGTAGGGGTCCATCCAGGTCGTTTTAGTTCGGTCGAACCAGATTTCGCCGTGCGTGTTTTTGACGGCGGCGGCCAAATTTTTTCGTGGGTAAATGTTGTCTTTATTGACTACGATGCGGGCCGCCGCATAGACGCCTTCGCTTTCGAGTTGGGCCAGCCATTCTTTCCAGTCGCCCATCGTGCGCTGATACGCGCCGGCTTTTTCGGCCGTGCTCACCCCCGGGATGTAGATGTACCCCGTCTCTTCTTTAATGTCGATGATCACGCCGTTTAGTATGGTTTGATCCAGCATCTTTTTAAGTTTTTCGCGGTACTTTTTAGATGCGGCCGCGGAGCCAGTTAAGTGAATGGCGCGGATTTCCCCGCGCGCGATTTCAGCTTTACGTTCCATGACAGTTCGTACAGGGGGGACTTGGCTTTCAACAGGAGCATCGGCGACAGAGGCGGAACCGGCAAAAAAAAGAATGAGCAATAAGCGGGCGATGGGAATCGAACCCACGTCTAATCCTTGGCAAGGACTCGTTCTACCATTGAACCACGCCCGCTTATTGCTCAAAATGTTGTGCGCATAAATAATCAGCGTTTAGAAGCTAAAAAATGCTCGGGACAGGACTTGAACCTGCAAGCCTCGCGGCATACGCACCTCAAGCGTACGTGTCTGCCATTCCACCACCCGAGCGCAAATGAATAACTGAATCTGCCCGTACGGACTGTTTCAATCGATGGGACTGCCATTCCATTACCCGAGCGCTATACTTCAAAAAACTGGAGACGCGGCCGGGAGTTGAACCCGGATACGAAGTTTTGCAGACTTCTGCCTAACCGTTCGGCCACCGCGTCAAACCAGGTCATGATACTACGGTCGGGGCACTTCTGGCGCGCCGGACATGGGGAGTTGTTCCATGAGTGAACGCTGATTGCGCCGTGACGTCAAGAGGGTCAAAAGAACCGATGTGCACACAAAAACAAGCGCCATTCCCGTAGTTAGTTTCTTGATAAAGGCGGTACCCGAGGGCGCCGAAAAAAGTTGGTCCCCTCCGCCGCCACCGAATAAGTTACCTAGCCCCGCACCCTTTCCCGCTTGAAGTAAAACGACCAAAATTAAGCCTGCGCATACAATGATGTGCAAAAAAACGATCACTCCATACATGGTTGGGCCTCCGATTTTTGACGAATTTTCCCATCGGCATCAATGTCGTAAACAATCGGGCTGCCGGTGGCGATATTAAGCTCAAGCACTTGATCTTTCGTTAGGTGGTCCAACTCCATCACTATAGAGCGCAGGGAATTTCCGTGCGCGGCAACCAGGACGTTTTCACCTTTTTTTACAAACGGCAGGATCTGCGTATTGAAATAAGGAAGCGTGCGGGCCGCTGTGTCTTTTAGACTTTCGCTGATGCCTTCCGGATTCATGTCGGTCTTTTGAGTCGGAGGAGGCACGTCGTAGCTGCGCCGCCAAATATGCACTTGATCCGAACCGTATCTGTCGGCCGTTTCCTTCTTATCGAGCCCTTGCAAGGCGCCGTAATGGCGTTCATTCAAGGATTTATCTCGTGTAATCGGGATATTCGTTTGCCCAATTTCGCCCAAAATAATTTGCAGTGTGTCTTGAGCGCGTTTTAAGTTGGATGTGAAAGCGCGCGAAAAGCCAATGCCCTTAAGCGCTTGGCCTGCTTTCTGGGCTTCTTGACGCCCCAAAGGAGTAAGCTCTACATCCACCCAGCCCGTAAAGCGGTTTTCCAAATTCCATTGCGATTGACCGTGACGGACTAAGACAAGTTTCCCGGGCATGGCTAAATGGTGGGAAGCGCGGCAATGCCGGGAAGCGACTTGCCCTCCAAAAATTCCAATGACGCGCCGCCGCCTGTTGAGATGTGCGAAAGTTGGTCGGCTAAACCGGCTTGTTTTACAGCCGCTACGGAGTCTCCCCCACCCACGATGGTGACAGCGCCCATTTTGGTGGCTTCAGCCAATGCTTTCGCCACACCTAAGGTACCATGCGCAAAAGGCGCCATTTCGAATATTCCCATAGGGCCATTCCACACCACGGTTTTGGCCTTTTGAAGCAGGGGTGAAAGAGCCTTTATCGTTTGAGGGCCGACATCCACGGCAATTTTGCCGTCTGGAATAGAGCGGTCTTTGGTGACTTGAGAGACTGCTTTTTCACTCACTTCATCGACAATAACATGGTCTTGCGGTAAGAAAACTTGGATGTGCCGGTCTTGGGCCTTTTTAAGGAGGGCTTTGGCCATGTCGACTTTGTCCAGCTCCACGCGAGAGTTCCCAACCGAAACGCCTTGGGCTTTCATAAAGGTGTAAGCCATAGCCCCGCCAATCACCAATCCGTTGACCTTCTCAAGCAAATGATCAATGACCGCGATTTTATCGGAAACTTTGGCGCCGCCCAAAATAGCGATGAAAGGTTTTTCAGGGTTTTCCATCGCACGGGATAAGAAATAAATTTCCTTGGCCAGCAATAAGCCTGCCGCAGAGGGCAAATACGCATTAACGCCAGCAGTCGAAGCATGAGCCCGGTGAACCGCTCCAAAAGCGTCTTGCACAAAGAGATCCGCGGTGCTTGCCAATTTTTTGGCAAAAGCGGCGTCGTTGGCCTCTTCTTCCGAGTGGTAACGCAGGTTTTCAAGAAGTATAACGCCCCCGGGAGGAAGCGCCTGTGTCATTTTTTCCACTTCAGAACCGATGCAGTCCGGCGCAAGCGTTACATTCTTTTTAAGAACTTCTTCAAGCCTTTTGGCTACAGGTTTTAAGCTGTACTTAGGGTTTGCTTCGCCTTTAGGACGGCCAAGATGGGCACACAGCACTAAACTCGCACCCTTTTGAAGGAGATGTTGAAGCGTCGGTAAAGTTTCGCGGATTCGAGTGTCATCCGTAATGGCCCCTTGCTCATTTAAGGGGACGTTGTAATCCACACGGACTAAAACTCGCTTTCCTTGGACATCGAGGTCTTCGACCGTGCGTTTGGAAATGCGCGGAAGTGAGGCGGTGTTCATCAAAACTTGCGGGCCTGCTTAACGAGAAGCCAGCGCGGCGCCGGACTTCTGAGCGATGTAAGACACAAGGTCGACCACACGGTTCGAATAGCCCCATTCGTTGTCATACCACCCGAACACCTTCGCGAAGTTTCCATCGATGACATCGGTCGATAGCGAATCAAAAATACAGCTTTTGGGGTTACCGATAAAATCACGCGAAACGAGCGGCTCATCCAAGTACTGCAAATAGTTTCCAAGTGGACCGGAAGCGGCTTTCTTATAGGCCGCATTGATCTCGTCTTTCGTAGCCGGTTTTTCAAGTTCGACCACCAGATCAACGATCGACACATCGGGTGTAGGGACACGGATCGACGTGCCGTTCATTTTTCCCTTCAGCTCCGGGATCACGAGGCCAATCGCCTTGGCGGCGCCGGTGGAGGTCGGGATCATCGACAAACCGGCTGCGCGTGCGCGGCGCAGGTCGCTGTGCGGGAAGTCTTGGACAACTTGGTCATTGGTGTAGGAATGGATCGTGGTCATTAAACCGCGTTTAATGCCGAAGGCTTCGCGGAGCACTTTGGCCAGGGGCGCTAAACAGTTCGTGGTGCACGAGGCATTCGACAGGATGATGTGCTTGGCCGGGTCGAATTTGTCTTCGTTGATCCCCATGCAGATGGTGATATCTTCCCCTTTGGCCGGGGCTGAAATGACGACGCGTTTGGCACCGGCAGTTAAATGCGCTTTGGCTTTTTCGGCATCGGTAAAACGTCCGGTTGATTCCACGACAATGTCCACGCCCAAATCTTTCCAGGGCAGCTGCGCCGGGTCGCGCTGGGCCACCACTTTAACGGCTTTCCCATCGATCAAAAGCTCGTTGTCGCGGGCTTCGATTTTGTGCGAATCCACGCCGAATATAGAGTCGTACTTATAAAGGTGAGCCAGCGTTTTGGCATCCGTAAGGTCGTTGACGGCCACCCATTCAATATCTTTGCGGCCCCAGCCGGCTTTCAAAACCAAACGGCCGATACGTCCAAATCCATTAATGCCTACGCGAACGCCCATGGTGCTTCCTCCTAAGGTCTCATGTGTCGAAGTCGAATTATCCGGGTTTATCAGCGGTCAAACCGACGGGGTTTGGCGCTATTCTACAGATTTAAGGGTGCAAATCAATACCGGTAATGGTCAGGCTTAAATGGCCCCTCGATGGGAACCCCAATGTAGTCCGCCTGTTCTTTCGTGAGCTGAGTCAGCTTGACGCCGATCTTTTCTAGATGCAAACGCGCGACTTCTTCGTCCAGTTTTTTAGGCAGGACAAAAACCCCTGGTTTATACTTGTCTTTGTTGGCCCAAAGGTCCAGCTGGGCCAATGTCTGGTTGGAGAAGCTGTTGGACATGACAAAGCTTGGGTGACCGGTAGCGCATCCCAAGTTCACCAAGCGACCTTCCGCCAGGACGAAAATGCTGTTTCCTGTGGGGAAGGTATACCTATCCACTTGCGGCTTAATTTCGACCTTCTTCGCATCAGAGGCGTTTAGTTTATCCACTTGGATTTCACTGTCAAAGTGCCCGATGTTGCAGACAATCGCTTGGTCCTTCATCTTGCGCATGTGTTCTAGTGTGATGACGGCAAGGTTTCCAGTGGTGGTCACATAAATGTCGCCGCGGCCGAGGGTCTCTTCCACCGTCGTGACTTCAAAACCTTCCATGGCGGCTTGCAAAGCGTTGATTGGGTCGATTTCGGTGATGATCACGCGCGCGCCAAGCCCTCGAAGCGAGTGCGCGGACCCCTTGCCGACGTCGCCGTAGCCGCAGACCACGCACACTTTGCCCGCGACCATGACATCGGTGGCGCGTTTGATGCCGTCGGCTAAAGACTCACGGCACCCATACAGGTTGTCGAACTTGGATTTGGTGACAGAGTCGTTCACATTAATCGCTGGTACGAGCAGTTGTCCGGCCTCGAACATCTTATAGAGCCGATGGACGCCGGTGGTCGTTTCTTCCGATACCCCTTTCCAATCTTTTACGACGTCATGCCAGCGTTTCGGGGTTTCGGTATGGATCTTCTTTAAAAGATTTTTAATGACTTGCTCTTCCTTATTACCGGAGGGGGTGTTCACCCAACCACTCCCGTTTTCAAGCTCATAGCCTTTGTGGATCAAAAGCGTCGCATCCCCCCCGTCATCCACGACGAGCTGAGGCCCAAGCCCCCCCGGAAAACGAAGCGCCTGGTCCGTGCACCACCAATAGTCCTCCAGGGTTTCGCCTTTCCAGGCAAATACCGGTATTCCTGCGGCAGCAATCGCCGCCGCTGCATGGTCTTGAGTTGAGAAAATATTGCAGCTCGCCCAGCGGACATTGGCGCCCAAATCGACGAGCGTTTCGATTAAGACCGCCGTTTGAATGGTCATATGGAGCGACCCGGTTACGCGTACGCCTTGAAGGGGTTTGGCGGCGGCGTGTTTCCGCCGAATGGACATAAGTCCCGGCATTTCTTTTTCCGCCACCTCGATTTCTTTACGGCCCCAATCGGCCAGCTTCATGTCGGCGACCTTGTAATTGGCTTCTCGGGAAAGGGTTTGTGCGCTCATGGAAGTCTCCTGAAATTTAGTCTACGCTCTGTCGCGCTTATTTTACATCAACGCTGCGCTTCACCTGGTCTTTGGCCACGACCAGGGCGCTCACGCGGCGGGCGCCGGCGCGGCGCAATACCTTGGCGCATTCCCAAAGCGTGGCGCTGGTCGTGCACACATCGTCGATTAAAAGAACATCGCAGTCCGTTTTTAGCCTCGCACGAAAGGCCCCGACCACGTTGGTTTGACGCTCGGCGCGGTTAAAGTCGGTTTGAGGCTTTTTCCACAGTAAACGCTCGAGCAGAGGTTCAACCGGGCGACCAATTAAATGCCCGAGCGATTCAGCCAATTGCTTCGTTTGATCAAAACCTCGCTCACGAAGGCGCTTGGGATGAATCGGGACAGGAACCAGCACCTGCGCGGCGTGTAATTCGGGGTATTGCCGCCAGGCCCAGGCCATCAGCACCGCCAAGGGGCCAGCCAGCGTTTGTCGTCCACTAAATTTGAAGCGTAGCACCGCGGCCCGCAAGCCCTCTTCATACAACCCGGCCGCTCGCAGGAGCGCTTCCGGGCGCCCATCACGGCAATCAAAACAGCGCCCTCCGCCCTCCGGCAACGAAATACCGCAAAATCGACAGACAGGGCCTTGCAAGCGCGGCAGGCGAACCCAGCAATCCGAACAAAAGCCACGGTCCTCTATATAAGGAAGCGGTTTTCGACAAACACAACATACCCAGGGAAACAAAAAGCGCAGCACATGCGACAGGAAATCAAGATTCATACAGTCTTAGAGGAACCAAACGGAATTTTATTCCCGTCATCCCCTTACTCGCCTACTCGCTCAATCGCTTACTCGCTTCCTCTAGAACTGAATGGTGAGCAGGGAATTAAATTCGTAGGCGTACGAATTGGCATCCGCGCTTTGTTTGTTGCGGGTGAAACCATAACTGCCCCCTACCGTGAGGCGAATGAGGGAGGTGATTTCGTAATCATTGCTCGTCGTGAAGGTATAGGTATCGGTGTTGTCTCGCAGGCTGTTTAGGCTCGAGCGTCTCTGTTCAAGCGAGACTGTGTTGGTGGTGCGGATACGGTTGGAGAAGACGATCAAGTCGGAGAAGGGCAGTTTGATTCCTGCCGGCAAATATAAGTCGGCATACACCTGAAGGGCGGGTTTGCGCGTGCGTAAATCGGCGGACAGGCGGCCGGAGGAGTCTTTGGATTGTTGTTTCGACTGGTCATATTTCGGCGTAAAGCGCCATTTGCCCACATTAAAGCCGGTTTGGAAGCTCATCGTTTCGGACAACGAATCATTCGAGGTGACCTTGTTGATCTTATCTTCCGTCACATCCGTCGTTCGCGAATACGTGGAGTAAAGGTCAAGCTTGCGAAAAAGAGTGAAACGCCAATCGCCGCCCCAGGTGAGGGTTTTTTGGAACGTCCGATCCACGGTATCCACCGTTTTCTTTTGCGTTTTAATGTTCATCTGGCTGTTGGACATCCAACGGGGCGCCCCAAAAAAATATTCGGTTTGCGACAACCCGATGATGGCATCCGGAAATATTTTCGTTTTGATCTTTGAAATGGTCCCGGTCGTATCGGTCCGCTGCTCGGTGTTCGTGAATGTGTTGGTCAACGACATGGTTCTAAGTGGCGTGGCGGCGCCGGTCCAGGTGGTGGCCCAATCAAAGGGGCTTAGGCGCAGGGTTGAGCGCAAAGTATCGCGCAGCGTTTGCTGGCGGCGCGTGCCGTTTCCAAGAGTGCTTCGAACCGACAGTCGCGTCAGCGTGTTATGTCCCGATTCGACTTTCTCCCAGGTGTCGCCATCTTCAAGAAGATAGCTGGTCACGACGTTTAAGGACTGAAGCGGCCGCGCCTTCTTCGAAAAATCGCGCCAGGCGAAGTCCCATGTGGCTTCGCTGTTGCCGGTGCGGTCCACGGTTTTTTCCATCGCGGCGAGCAAATTAGAGCGAAGAGGGATTCCGTAGGTTTCGCGCGTGGTCATGCTGTAGCGCACCCGCGGGGAGAACCAACGCACGAAGCCCAATGTGCCGTCTAAACTCGCCGTTTGCGCACGGGATTTGTCGTATTTAAGCGTAACGGTCGAGCCGTCCACGCTGCTCGTTGAAAAAAGCACGTCCTTTTCTTCCTTGACGGTCGACAGGGCATAGGACGGGGTGAAAGTAAACCCGTTGATCGGCTGAAAAGCCGCTTTGGCCGAAAGGTCGCGGGAGTCGTTGCGGGTATCGGAAACGGAGAAGGGGTCGCTTGCACCGGCCAAAGCACCGGCTTCGAAATCTAATTTTAGTTTCGTCATTTTATAACCCAGCTGGACATTCTCCGGAAGGTAGCGTCGTTTCCAAGGCAGGGTGTAATCCAAGGTCAACCCATAAGCGTTTCTTGAATCAACTCGAAACAAATTGTCTGAATCCGTCTTATTGCCGTCATAGGTAAACCCTAAGCGCGGCCATTTTGGAATCTGAAGGGTGCCGTCGCCTGAAAAGTTGCGTTCCGTGACACGGCCTTCCTGCTGAATGGATACTAAGGTTGTGTTACCAACCGAGTTGATGGTCGGGGTGATGGTGCGCCGTCGAAGCGTCGAAAAGCGCATTGGCAGCCAGGCTAATCGAGACACGGTTAAATAAGCATTTTCTTCGCGTCGATCTTGGTTGGAAAGCGCGGTCGTGAAAGTTTCAAAATTACGGTCTATATCGCGCACCCCCATTCCAAAGGTACCCCAACCAAAAACCTCGAAATCCGCATTCATTCGGCTGGCGTAGCCTATGCGGGTGATCACGTCGGAGGCATGGAGCTCATCCACCCAAATTTCGCCCGTGGCGGTGCTTAGACCGTTATTAAGGATTCCGAATTTTGACTGAGAAACAGAATTTAAATTCGGGCTTCCCACCCGTCGTACCGCTGCTCCAGAAATCGATGTTCCGTTCACCCATGTGTCGGCGCGCGAACTGCCGGTTTGGTTGATTTTGATTTGAACCCAATTGCCTTGGTCATTGCCGGGGAGTTCATCCAAGGGAACGCTGTATTCCCAGAAATCGTTATCCGAGCCGATGCGGTAAAAGAATACCGCCCCAGGGCTTAAGACCGTACTGGGCCGCTTGTTCACGTAAAAACGGATGCTTCCGTAGGGGCTAAAATCCATGGGTGAAACTGTTACGCTGCGCACCGCAACCGTGCTCCCGCTGGGGGCTTTAAATTCAATGCCAAGAGATTGTTCCCTTCGCTTTGTGGGTTGCGGACCTGTTAAGGCTGTGTTGACTTGGTTTAAGGCGTCAAAATCCCCGTCGCTTGGGGAGTAATAGTTGGAGTCGTCTTCGTTGTTCATAGCTTTAGACGACACGGTGGACCCCACCACTTCCGACTGAATGGCTTCCCATCGGTTGCCTACAATCGAGATTTTTGCGATGCGTACGGTTCCGGTCGTTCCAAACGCGCTGCCCGTGGGCTTTAGCGATACACGAAGTTCTTTGATCGCCGACCAACTCGAGGCGGTTGCCGAGCTGATATTTAGGGGAATACGGACGAATTTCCATTCGCCGTGGTCGACCGCATCGACCGCGGAAGCGCCCGAGAAATTGAAATGCGCAAACGCCCCGGAGCGATACCCAATGTTGCCGCCGACGGCAGTATTTTCGCTGTCTAAAATGCCGTTTCGGTCCAAATCGTTGGAATCGATGCGCAAATTATTGGCGCCTAAAGTGGTTACGGTCGCATCGGGGTTGACAAAAGGGATGCCGGCGTCTTCGCTGGTATCTAAAGTATTGTTGCGGTTGCTGTCTTCGGTTTTAAGCGATCCTGACGCGTCAAAATTTTCGCTTATTTGCCCCATTGTCACATTCATGCGTGTTCCCGAATTTCCGGACCCGTCGCCTTTAACCCACATTTCCATATAGAGTTTCTTGGAAAAATCGATTCCCGTAGGACTTAAGACAGTGGCAATCGAGGCTTCGCTTGAACGTGTAAGGTCATAACGGATGTTCATGACGAGCGTGCGGTCACTGTCTAAAGCGGAGGCAGCCGGGTTGATGTCTTTGGTCGGGATCAGTTCGTTGGTCAAATTGTCCGACGCGTTGTTGGAAACGTTGACGACGCCGATGGCATCGACATAGGTGGCTGCCCCGGCTACGGTGGGGTTGGAGGCAATTTGCCAGCCGAGTTTATTAAGTGAAATCGACGTGTCATCCTTGATGCCTTCCATGTTATCGATCAAGGCTTTGCCGAAGGTATTGGGGTTTCGCGCGCTACGCGCCACCTCGCCGCTAAAACTGGATTTAAGCATCGGGATCGGATTAAAAATAAGGTCTTTTAAATGCGCGTCGGCTTCCGTCACCAAAAAGCTGCCGGAGGTTTGGCGGATGTCCGGCGCGGCGGTTTGTTTCGGAGCAAAATCGTAAATGACGGTGGACCCGAGCAAACTCGACGCCAAGATCGGGGCCAAGGGTGACAAGGAAAGCTCGGTCCGCGCTCCCACGAGTGTGTCTTGCTGTTCGCCGGCGATCCCGAAGGGTGAAAAATCGTAGGTGGCGGTGATCCGGGTGGTTTCGCTGATTTGGTCTTCGTTAAAAAACGTGATAAAGCCCGATTCGTAATCGATGAAATAATCCTGGTCGCGGATTAAGGCCCGGCCGTTCATCACGATGCGTTCGCTGTGCAGAACAATATTGGGCCGCAAGGTATACGTTTTAACGCGCGAACGGTATTCCACAAAGAACCGTGATTGGGAGGTGGGGCTTTGCAAATAAACGGATGAAAAGCGCGCAGGGTCATTGGATTGGTCGAGGCGCTTTCCCAACACAAAGGTTCCCGCTTCGAAATCGACCAAGATTTGGCCTTGGTTATTGGGAAGATATTGAATCCCCACGGTCGGGCTTATGTTGGTGTCATTTAAATCACGCAACTGAAGCGTGAAATTGCCCTGGTTGTTGTCGCGTACGAGTTTAATGGCGCCGATGGAGTAGTGCGTCAGTTCTTCGGTGGCCGGTATCTGGGTGACCTGAGATTCATCAAATTTGAGCATTTTGAGCTGCCCTGACGTCCCGCGTTGATCTTTTAATCGACCCCCTGCGGGTAATGCGTAATCGATGGCGACCACGGCATTCGATGGCAAGGTATTTCGGAAGGTGAGCACGCCGGAGCTTGCGTCCACCGTGTAGTCGATCCCTTGGATCATCTGCGTAAAGTTGCCGCTGTAAGCAACCGCGTTGGTCAGGAGCGTATGGTCTACGGTCAGCGCGGTCAAAGAGGCGGAGCTTCTCGAGACATCTTGCGTATCCAACCAGACTTGAAGCGATCCTACATCGATGGGCTTGTCGGCTCCCCCCCCTGTCAAAAGGGTGTAGTTATAGAAACGACGTCGAACGTAGGCGGTGTCGGCAATATTGGTGCGCTGCAAGATGACATTTCCCACGAACTCTTTGGTTTCTGTTTCGCCCTTCGTTCGGCTTCCGATGACGTATCCGCGAAGCGCCTTGTATTTAAGCTCGGCGGTAGCGCCAAAGACTTGTTTGCTATAGCCCGCAAATTCCGTTTGCGGGAGCGACAAATTGATGTCGCCAAACGCCGCGCGCTGAACCACTTCATCGGGGTCGCCTTTATAGACGATAGAAATATCCTTTTTATCCTCCTTGGTATCGTCAAAATCAACATTGACCGTCACTTTGCGGCCGACCTGGCCGTTGATTCGCACCTGAAGCTGCTGTTCTAGTTCAAAATTGCTGACCCCGGTGGGCACGCCTTGGGTTTGGGCATAGCTCGCATTGGTGTAGCGCGTGCTCCGGTAGGCCATCCCGATCGTTTTTCGCCCTGAAACGGTCAGGCGCGATTCATAGGGAAGCTGCACGGTAAACCCCGGCGGCGGCGGTACTTCCGGCGCCAAATTTCCAACGGGACTTGTCGACAAGGCAATTTCGGATGGAAGAGGCCGGTAAAGCGGTTGTCCTGTTTCGATCAGTTGACGAGTTTCGTTCCACCGAATTCGGTTATTGCGCAGGTCTTGAAAGGGATCCAAGTCAAGAGACGCCGTTAAAATGGCCGACGTATTTTCTGGGTCTTGAACATCGGGAAGGAGGTCTTCAATCGGTTTCTTGAGAATCTTGAGCGATTCAAGAACATAGTCGGGAAAGTCGGATTCGCTATGCAGCGCAAACCAGGCAAAGGGAATAAAACCCATCGCTAACACGATGCGAAATACGATTTTTTTCATTTCGACGCGTAATTGTTACCCCGAAAAGGTGAATCTGCAAGTCTTTTTAAGCATTTTTATGGTTCTGTGACATGGGAGGCCGGTATCGGTATCGGAATCGGTGCGAGGATCAAGTTTCGGGAGCGGGAACAAGATCCAATCAGTTCTCGATCTCAAAGCTCCACGAGTCTCGAAACTCCCCGATCCCGACACCGATACCGGTCGTTGCTTTGCCGTGCGCTTAATAAAACGCGCTATAATTTCAATCAGTTAATGAAAATCCTCTCCGCGTACATCCTTAAGGAATTCCTATCCAATCAAGTGGGCGGGGCGCTGGTGTTTACGTTTATTTTGATTTTAGACCGTCTCTTTGAGTTGGTCGACCTGCTGATGCGAAAAGGGGTGGGGATATGGCTGACATTTAAAATCCTCTTATATTTGCTTCCCTCGTCTTTGGTGATTACCTTCCCGATGTCGTTTTTGTTGGGAGCCCTTTTAACCTATGGGCGATTGTCGGAAAACAATGAGATCATCGCCGCGCGGGCGAGCGGTTTATCTCCATGGAGTTATATCCGAGCCCCTTTGGCCGCGGCGTGTGTGGCGGCGCTTTTTTTAATTCCTTTCAATGCGCAATGGGCGCCTCGTGCACACACCCATTTCCGCAGCATTTATGTGGAGCTATTAAACCGCAATCCTTTGGTTCGCATTGAAGAAAAAACATTTGCCCAAATCGGCGATTACCATGTTTACGTCCACAAAAAAGTTCGCAAAACCAATGAACTGCGAGGGGTGACGATCTACCGCACAAGCCCAGAGGGCGCGCCGATTCGTATCTTTGCCAGTCGCGGGAAGGCGTATGTTCACCCCGAACAAGGCGTCAAGCTGGATTTGAAAGATGGACGGATCGAACAAGTAGACCCTAAAAACCCCGGCCAATGGTTTTATACGGCTTTTAATACTTATTCTTTGGCGCTTCCGCTCACGCGCGGCAACAATACGAAGGACAAAACCATCGACGAAATGACCAATGGAGAATTAACCCGCCAAATAAAAGAGTTAAAGGCCAAAGGGGTTCCCTTTGCCATCTTGGAATGTCAGCGCCAGCTGCGATGGGCTCTGGCGGCAACTCCATTACTTTTCGTCGGTTTGGCTATTCCGCTCGCCATCCGTCTTCACCGCGGGGGACGCTCGCTGGGTTTTGGCGTCAGTATTGGGGTCACGCTCCTCTACTATGTAATGCTCATGGGCGGGGCAGGGCTAGGGCAGCGTGGGATTTTACCTCCCTGGGTGGCCGTCTGGTCGGCGAACCTGGTGATGGCCGCTTTGACTTTCTTTTTGACCTGGCGATTGGTGCGGGAAGCCCGATGAACAAATGGATTCTTTATCGCTACATCTTACGCGGTTATGCGACGCCCTTTGGCGCTTGTTTAGGCCTATTTTCTATTCTGGTTCTCTTTGGCCGCTATTTCGACAAAATGGGATCGTTTAACCACTACAACGCAGGCCTGGGCAATATCGTCATGTATTTGCTGCTCGGCCTCCCCTATTGGATCAATTTGGTTTTACCCGTGGCGACGCTTTTGGCGCTTCTTTTTGCTTTGGGGACGCTGCAGCAGCGCGGAGAATTAACGGCAATGCGAAGCGCCGGCATTGCCTCCGGTAAACTTTATGCGCCGTACTTTGCGGTGGCCTTGCTTTTGGCGGCCCTGTCGCTTGCCGGCGGCATCTGGGTGTTTCCCCACTGGAATTTTGAGTCCCGCACCATTTACCGCGTCGCGATCAAAAATGTGGAGGCCGTTTCGTATCGGCGCGACAATGTCGTGGCGGCGGGGCAGGACAACCGTCAATTTACGATTGGGTGGGTGGACGTTGAGAAAAACCGCTTGGAGCAAATTGTCCTCGACCAATTCGACAAAGACCTCGTGTGGCTGGAATCCGTTTCCGCAAGCGAGGCGGAGTATGTTGAGGGCCGCTGGCGCTTTAAAAACGGCCTCCACCGTTGGCTCGATGCAAGCGGCGTCATGCGCGAAGAAAAATTCAGCGACCATTGGATGACCCTAAAAGAAAAGCCGCGCGACTTTATCGTGGAAGACAAAAACCCTGACGATATGACGGCTCATGAGCTGCGCCGGCGCATCAAGCGCCTCAAACAACTAGGGACCAAAACCGCTTCCGAACAAACGGCCTATCATTTACGTATGGCGCTGCCATTTGCCAATGTCGTGGTGGTGGCCCTTGGGATTCCCTTTGCGGTTCGACAAGGGCGCAAAGGCCGTCTGCAAACCTTCGCGTACGCTTTATTGGCGTCATTCGTGTACTGGGGATGTGTTTCGGTTTTTCAATCGTTTGGAGAACAAGGCACACTTCCGGCGACACTGGCCGCCTGGCTGCCGAATATTCTTTTTGCCGGCGTATCAGTTGGCTTATTTAGGAAGGCCGTGGTCTAGCGAATAATGACCGTTTTAATGCGTTTGGTTTCGCCGTCGGCGCGCACGAGAATGAGGTAAACCCCCGGCGCCACATGCTGGCCGTCGCCGTTCTTTAAGTCCCACACAAATTCGTAAATCCATTTGCGGTCTTGGGAACGCGTGATGTTAAGCGCTATGGCATCTTCCTTCACCTGCTGAACCAAATCACCGCTTAACGTATAGATATTGACGGAATAATCACTGCTGGGCCGGGTTAGCTGCAGGGTCACCGTGGCATGGCCTTCGCCGCTTGGGTGGGAATAGCCTTTACCGGCCGGGTTGGGATATGTGAGAGCTTTCAAAATAGTTTGGCTGGCCGTTACCGCCAAATTTACCACGTCAAAGGTGGCGTTGGCGCCGCTCACTGCCATGTTGACGACATTGACCCCTGAAGGGTTTCCGGAGAAATTATTCGAACTGGGGCTTGTAAAAACCCCCCCCGTTCCGTACGCATTGCCGGCGTTGCCCTTATTGGCGTTTGAAATAGTGCGTCCATCCGCAGTGATGAGGGAAACACCGTAGTGGGGAGACCCGCTGTTGACCGTATTGGCCAAATTCTGGTTGCTTACTGTGATGGCCCGCGCATCGGCGAGCGATTGGTCGATATGCCACAGAAGAAGCCCGGACCCAGGAATGTTTCGGTCATACGAGGCGCCTGCGCTCGTGGCGCTGCGGTATTCGACTAAAAAGTATTCATTGGAGGACCCCCCCACCGGAATTTTGACGACGTTGGTGGAGGGCACACCCGACACCGTGGTGCTTTCAGCTGTACCAATCGTATAAGAGCCTCTTTCGGTTGCAACCTGCGGCGTCGTCCACCCCAGTTCTTTTTTGCACCAGGCGCCCATATGCGCGGGGTTTTCGCCGGAACCCAGGTAGGCGCCCGAATCCATCAGTTCCCAGTTGCCTGCAACCGACGTGCCGCCTAAAGAGGTGGTGTTGTAAATATCGGGAAGCGCCAGAATATGCCCAAATTCATGGCAAATGACGCCCAAAGGAGAAGCTAAAGAAATTTCGCGAATCGGGAAAACAGCCCCGTCGCTAAAACCATGGGTGGCATAATCGATGATGGTCGGCTCTTGATAAACAGCCGACCAGATGTCGCCGTTTTTGGAACTGGACTCGTTGCCGGCCCCGGAATGCATGATGAGCACGGCGTCAAAAGTACCACCCGGGCGCGCGGTGGGACCGCCCGTCGCCGCTCGAGCCGCGGCTAACGCGGCTTGGATTAAGGCGGCCCCCCCTTTGCCTGGCGTATAAACAGGTGAAACGCCCGAACAGCCAGAATCCACATCGCCGCAACCGTAATACTCCATGTTTTGCGGCATCGAATAGCCGCCTGTTAGGGTCGTAGGGTCGGCCACGCCCAAGGGATTGACCGTTCCGGTACCAAAGAATTTGGGGACAAGGGTGATGTTGCCGTAGGAAACTTCGGTGTAGTACGCGACAAAATCGTCGAAGTACGTTTTGACGTCACTTAAGTTCGCATTTAGACTCGTCCCGCTCGAGGTGCTCACCCCCGCGGACGGGAAATTAACCAAAATGACCGCAATGTTTTTAGTCCCCGTGCGTGAGGTGATGAGGGCTTTTTTGTAATCCCCTCCCGCCGCCTTAATTTGCGCGGCGGTTAGAGAGCGCGTGCGGCACTGCGTAGTTCCCGGATAGGCTTCGGGATCTATATGAGGAACAGCAAAGGCGCCAAGGGCCAGAAAGGCGTTCAGCGTCAGAACTGCGTTCAGGGTCCTGACGCCGTTCATTACGAAACGACGTTCAGAACCTGAACGTCGTTATGAACCTGAACGTCTTTGTGCCTTTGAACGTCGTACACTAAATAACGTCTTTCATTACTGGCTCGTTACCGCGACAGGGCCAGTTCAGCCGAGGAAGCGCTTAAGCCTAATTCCTTGCGCAATCCAGCGGCTTTATCGGTTTTTTCCCAGGTAAAGCTTTCCTCCGAACGTCCAAAGTGGCCGTAGGCCGCGGTGGAGCGAAAGATCGGACGGCGAAGCTTAAGCGTATCGATGATGCCCTTTGGTGTCATGGCAAAGGTTTTTCGCACCGCTTTGACCAGCGTTTCTTCATCGACATCGCTCGTCCCATGCGTGTCGATCATGATGCTCACTGGTTCGGCCACGCCAATGGCATAGGCTAACTGCACCGTGCATTTGTCCGCCAGGTTAGCTGCCACAATATTTTTGGCAACGTAGCGCGCCATATAACAAGCGGAGCGGTCGACTTTTGTCGGATCCTTCCCCGAAAACGCGCCGCCGCCGTGCGCCGCCATTCCCCCGTAGGTGTCCACGATGATTTTGCGCCCGGTGACGCCCGTGTCCGACTGCGGGCCGCCGATCACAAATTTCCCGGTCGGGTTTACGTAATATTTCGTGTTCTTATCAAGCATTTTAGCCGGCAGTACGGGCATCACCACTTTGTCGATGATTTCATCGATCGCTGCTTTCGTGATGCGTTTACCGCTACGGTCTAAGATGTCTTCGGTGTGTTGGGAGCTCACCACGACCGTATCAATTCGGAAGGGTTTGCCGTCGCGGTATTCCACCGTAACTTGCGATTTGCCGTCCGGCCCAAGGTACTTTAAAATGTTTTTCTTGCGAACCTCCGCCAAGCGCCGAGAAAGCGCATGCGAAAGCATAATGGGCATCGGCATCAGCTCCGGCGTTTCGCGGCAGGCGTAGCCAATCATAAGGCCCTGGTCGCCCGCGCCGCCCGTATCCACGCCCTGGGAGATATCCGGCGATTGGCGTCCGATCGCATTTAAAATCGCGCAGCTTTCGAAATTAAAGCCGTATTTGGCGTGAGTATAGCCGATGTCTTTAACGACTTGGCGGACTAGGTCGGCCACTTCCACGTAACCCGTCGTGGTGATTTCCCCGCCCACGATGCAAAGCCCCACCGTAATAAAGGTTTCGCAAGCCACCCGACCCATCGGGTCCTGGCGAAGGACGTCATCCAACACCGCATCAGAAATTTGGTCGCAGACCTTGTCGGGGTGTCCCTCGGTCACAGATTCGGACGTAAACACGTAGCGATTGGCCATGATGAATTTTTTCTCCTCTGTAGTTCAGTCAAGCATTACACTCAAAATCAGACGCGCAAGAATATCATTTTGGGTTGGGAAGGTTGAACAAAAAAGCGACAACGAGGCGACGATCAAGGACGCGAAGGCGTTTAGGGTCCTAACGCCGTTCAACTAAAAACGACGTTTCGAATCTGAACGCCTTTCTGCCCCTGAACGCCGTCATGTCCCTGAACGCCTTTTTGTCCTTAAACACCGTTCTGTCTAAATAACAATTTAGGGTCGGATGGCTCGTCGATTTGTCACTAGAGCATCGAACAAGGCGGTGCGGGCGGGGACTTGGGCGCCTGCGGCTAGAATGGTGTTTTCGAGTGCGGCCGAGTGGCCAACCTGAGCATCGGCCCAAAGTGTGGAATTTTTGACGCTGGCCTTTCGCATCACTTTCGCGCCAGGGCCTATCACGCTGTGGGGTCCAATGAATGCTCCCGCTTCAATACGCGCATGGCGTCCAATCAAACACGGGGCCGCGAGCTTGGCTTGAGCGTCGATGTGGGCGCCTTCTTCCACCCAAATACCGGGACGCAGGCGTTTCCCGGGAGGCGGCAGACCTACGGTTCCATCGAGAAAATCGCATTGTGCGCGGCGGTATTCAGACACATTGCCCACATCGCACCAATACTCTGTGAATGGGAAACCGTAAATGGCGGCGCCCGACTTTAAGAGTTTCGGCCAAACCTGCTTCCCGAAGTCATAGACCGCTCCGGGCGGGATCGCTTTGAATATCGAAGGTTCAAAAACGTAAATTCCGGAATTGACTTCACTACTGAAAACATCGCCCCAGAGGGGTTTTTCAATAAACCGCTTAATACGGCCATTTTTTTGAGTCAAAGTGACCCCGTAGTCGAAACGTGTATCTACCGCTTTAAGGCCCATGGTGGCCACCGAACGTTTTTCACGATGGAACCGCAGCAGCCGAGTGACATTAACTGTGGTAAGCCCATCCCCCGAAAGCACTAAGAAAGTATTGTCTTTTAAGAACCACTCCACTTTTTTAACACCACCCGCTGTCCCAAGCAGTTTAGGTTCGTGCGAATAAGAGATGGACACGCCAAAGCGCGAGCCGTCGCCAAAATGATTGCGAATCAGTTCGGGGTAACTGTGCAGATTGAAAATAATATCGGTAATACCGTGACGCCGGAGGTTTTCTACGGTGTATTCCAAAACAGGACGGTTGGCGATGGGCACCATGGGTTTGGGCAAGTCGTTCGTTAAGGGACGTAGGCGCGTACCGGCTCCCGCCGCCATCACCATGGCGCGAATGCCACTCACGAGTGGAGAAAATCCTGGGCCCAAGCCAGCATCTGATGGGTTTCTTTAAAACTGGACGATTCGGCATAGGTGCGAATCAGTGGTTCTGTACCGGAGGGACGCAGCAAAAGCCACGAGCCGTCATCGCGGATCATTTTGACACCGTCCATCGTGCGGACTTCTTTGACCGAACGCGAACCAATTCGCGACGGCAAGCGCGTCGTAACCCCTTGAACGAAAACGGTCTTATCCCAAATCGCCCGCTGAACAGGAATATCAATGCGGTGAAAGCGGGCCGGACCAAACCGTTTTTCCATCTCCGTGACGAGACGGGATAGTTTTTTTCCGGTCATTCCAAGCATTTCCAGTACCATCAAGCCGCACAAGATGCCATCCCGCTCCGGCAAACCGCCCTGAAACGCATAGCCACCGGACTCTTCGCCGCCGGCGGCCACCTCTTCACGCAATAGGCGTTCGGCGACGTGCTTAAAGCCGACGGGAACTTCTTCAAACGGCAACCCAAAAGCCTGGGCGATTCGTGGCCCTAAAGCGCCCAACGAAACCGATTGAACGATTTTCCCCTTCCATCCCTTGTTTTCAATGCCGTGCAGCGCCAAGAGAGGAAAGACTTGATGCGGAGTTAAATAGGTTCCTCGATCATCCACGACACCCAGCCGGTCGGCATCGCCGTCCAAAGCAATACCGGCCAACGCGCGGCGTTTGCGGACTTCTTGTTTTAGAAACGAAAGATTTTCATCAATCGGTTCCGGGTGAAGGCCTCCAAACAAGGGATCGTGAGCCGCATGAAGGGTTGTCACCTGTAGCTTGGATCTTTTTAAAAGTTGTTCCGGAATTCCGGCTGCCACGCCGTGCAAATAATCAAAAACGACGGTTCCTTTCAGTCCGTGAATCGCTTTCCAATCCAAATGCTTGGCGAGGTCCCGTTCATAATGTGGCAACCAGTTTAATGTTGGAATTTCTTTTCCCATGGCGGGTGGAATAGACTCATCCCGGCCCATTCGCTGCTCGATGGCCGCGGTCACTTCGGGCGGCGCGGAACGCCCGGACCCTTCCTTGATCTTAAAGCCGTTATAGCGTGCCGGGTTGTGGCTCGCGGTAATCATGACACCCCATCCAAAGCCAAAGTGCTTGAGTGCCACCGACACCGAAGGGGTGGTCACGGGCTGGGCCGCTAAACGGACTTCGAGACCCTCCGATTGAAAAACCGTCGCCACCGTACGCGCGAATTCCGGCGAAAAAAAACGGCGGTCGTAGCCGATTAAAACGGGTAGGTGCGCGGTGGGGGTTGTTTTGAAATAGGACGCGGCGGCGCGCGATGCGCGGCGCAAATTGCCAAAGGTGAAATCATCCGCGATCACCCCGCGCCAGCCGTCCGTTCCAAAGCGGATATCACTCACCGTTTCTTTCCCCGGCCGTAATCATCTTCCAAACGAACCACGTCGTGGACTTGAGGTGTTGAGACTTCCAGAAGTCGGACCGGTTCGTAAGGGGCGCAAAAGCGGTGGACGACTCCAGGTCGGATGACGGCGGTGGACCCTGGTTTCATTCGACGTTTTTGGCCGCCGATTTCAAGCAACCACGTGCCTTCATCGGCATAAACGGTTTCATGTTTAAAGCGATGGTATTGCTTGCTTAACCGGTGGCCTTTTTTAATGAATATTATTTTTCCCACATACGTTCGGGTGTGCGCAAACCACCGTTCCCATCCCCAAGGTTTCACAACCTTTTTAAGGCTCATGAATTTTTAAGAGACTGAAAATGCCGATAGGTCGCCTCCAAACCTTGTTCCAACGTATGAGCCGGCGTCCAGCCGATTTCACGCGACGCGCAGGAGGCGTCTAAAACACTTTTTTCCAATTCTCCGGCCCGGGCCGGCGCATACACAGGGTCGGCCTTAGACCCCGAGAAGCGCCGCATTTTTTCATAGAGTGACACAACCGAGGTCGCTTGCGCGGTGCCGATGTTCAACGTTTGCCCGCTTCCCTTGGTTAATGCCATAACGTTGGCGCGCACAATATCGCCCACGTATACGTAATCACGCACTTGTTTTCCATCTCCAAAGATGCGAACGGGCTCCTTTTTAAGCAGCTTACCTGCAAAGATCGCCACCACGCCCGCTTCCCCATGCGGGTCCTGGCGCGGACCGTACACATTGGCGTAACGAAACACGGTGCAATCCAAATTAAATTGATCGCCATAAAAACGAACATACGTTTCGGCGGCCAATTTGCTGAAACCATAGGGTGAAATAGGGCGAGCCACAGTACTTTCATTGGCCGGGCCTTGCGGGCACTCCCCATACATCACGCCTCCAGAGGAAGCAAATATGAACTTTTTCACTTTAAAAGCCCGTGCCGCTTCCAACAAACGTAGTGTGCCCAGAATATTAACAGAGGCATCGAAAAAAGGATCTTCCATGGAATGGCGAACATCAATTTGGGCGGCATGATGATTAACGACGTCAAAAGCATTTTTTTCAAAGATCGTGCTGATATTGGGGTCGCGCACGTCCATAACATGCAGCGTGGCGCGCGCATTCACGTTCTTCTTGCTTCCCCGGCTTAAATCATCGATCACGGTGACGGTATGCCCGGCCTCAATATAGGCATCCGCAATTTGCGACGCGATAAAACCGGCGCCGCCAGTCACTAGAATTTTCATATCTAATAAGCTCCCTCTTTGGCAAAAATGGCCGGCAGCGTTCTCACTAATATTTTGAGATCAAGTCCGAGCGACCAATTTTCCACATAAAAGACGTCCAAGTCGATCATTTGTTCATAACTAAGCGCCGCGCGACCGCTGACCTGCCAAAGCCCGGTGATGCCCGGCATGACGCGCAAGCGTTTGCGCGCATGGTCGTCATAGGCCGCCGCTTCCCATAAAACTTGAGGGCGCGGGCCTACCAAACTCATGTCGCCAAGAAGCACGTTAAAAATTTGCGGCAATTCATCAACGCTGAAAGCCCGCAGCCATTTCCCAACCCGAGTGATGCGCGGGTCATTTTTCATTTTAAAAACGGGGCCCGAACGGTCGCTGCGATGCTTGAGTTTTTCTAGGTGGGCATCGGCATCGTGGATCATGGTCCGGAACTTATACAGTTTGAATTTGCGTCCACGTAAACCCATGCGGTCTTGTGAGAACAACACCCGGCCCGGCGAATCCAGTCGAACCAAGAGGCTGACCAGCAGGAGCGGAATGGCCAGCACCGACAAAATCAAAAGGCTTAAAACGATGTCAAATGAACGCTTCAGCACATAGTCGCTGCCATGGAGCGAGAGCGGTTTGATGTCAAAGGTGGGCAAACCCAAAAAGCGGTCCATGATGATTTGGCCGCGGCGCATCTCAAAAAGGTCGGGAACCACCCGGCATTCGACAAAGAGCGTTTCGCAAAGACGGGCGGTTTCTAAAATGACGTCCCGTGAAAGACTTCCTTGCAAGAGGACCAATTCCCGGATGCGCTTTTTTTCAATAAGTTGCCGCAGGTCTTTTTCTTGGGGAATATGGTCCAGGGCATGGACTTCCATCAGCGGGTCTTTGTTGGCTTCATCCCGAATGGCTTCAACGGCTTTTCCTTTTCCCACCACCAGCACCGCCCGGGGACCAATCCAGCGAGAGGCAATATGGTCCAGCGCCCAGTTAAAGATTTCATGAAGCATGAAAACACCCAGAATGCTGTAAAGCGACCATAACCCCAAGACCAAACGTGAATAATCCCCTTCGCGATAGGAAAAGCTCATGGCCATTGTGATGAGCGCCGCCAACCCGACGCCCTTCACGATTTGGACAAATTCGTCATAGGCGCCGGCCCACGATTCGCGGTAAAACCCGAGCGATGTGAATATCAAGAGCCAAACCGGCAAAACGACCCATAGGCCCTGATGGTAAAGTTCAATGGGCGGAATTCCTTTAAGGGCTGGAAAATGCGTCAGGAAAGATAACGAATGAAAGCGCGTCCAGTACGCGGCTTGAAAGGCCAGCAAAACCATTCCGGCATCGCCCATTAAAAAAGCAAGTGCACGAAATAAACGCCAAATTCGATGCGTTTTCATTTTTTCCTCGTCTTTACCCGCGCTCGCCCGCGGGGGAACCATAGACCCCCGACAAGGTCATTCAGGGACAATCGCCGACGGCGCGAACGATTTTAACAGTTCACGAAAGGATTTTTCGCAGCGCGCGCGGCTGAAGCGTTGGGCCTGGGCCCGGGCGAGGGCGGGATCCCATGAGCGCCGTTCAAACCGCTCTATGGCCTGCATGAAGGATTCGACTGAGGGGTCACTAAAAAAAATCCCGGTTTCATCTTGGACTACTGTTTCCAACGCTCCTCCGCGGCCAAGCGCTATAACCGGGCACCCAGCCGCCTGAGCTTCGAGCGGAACGATGCCAAAGTCTTCTTCACCGGGAAATAACAGCGCCCGCGATTTTGAAAACGCCTCGCGCAGAGCACTTCCTGCTTGCCAACCGAGAAACTGAATGTCCGCGCCATGGGAGGCGGCTTGCAGGGCACTTTGGGTTTGACCTTCACCGATCACAACGAGCTTTCGACGAAGACGCCGGCAGGCGTCAATCGCCAAATCAATTCGCTTATAGGGGGCCAAGGCGCCGACCACCAAGTAAAAATTATCGCGCTTGTTTGTTGCCAGAAGCGGCACCGACGTATAAAAATCCGTGTCCACGGGCGGGTAAAGGACCTCGGCCTTGCGCTGGTAAAGACGATCAATGCGCTCATGAACGTTTTTGGAATTGGCCAAAAAAGTGGTGACGCGAGGAAGCGTTTTAATATCCCACCGCTGCAAGCGTGGCCGCAGAGCCTTCATCAGCATTCGAACCGGCCATGAGGCGCGGCCTGGGCCAAAATAGTGATCGTATTGATCCCAAATGTAGCGCATGGGCGTATGGCAATAACAGATATGGGAAATGCCAGGAGGTGGAATGGCGCCTTTGGCCACACAGTGGCTGGTGCTAATCAAGACGTCATAGCCGCGAAAGTCAAATTGCTCAATAGCCCAGGGCATAAGAGGCAAAAAGTGACGGTAGATTTGGCCAATCCCAGGGATTTTTTGCAAAGGAGAGGTGATAATTCGGTGCGATTCGATGAGGGGACTCACGCGTCCCGGCCGGTGAACCAGCGTAAACACATCGGCCTTAGGAAACAAACCGCAAAGCACTTCGAGCACTTTTTCCCCCCCGCGCATGCCCGTCAGCCAATCGTGAATCAAGGCGATCTTCATTTGAGCAATTCCAAGACGTTGGCATACGCCTCTTCGGCCGTAATGCCGGTCATGCATTTAAGCGCGTAGGGGCACGGTGGGGCTTCGCCGTATTTGTAGCAGGGGCTGCAGGACTCGTTTCGGTACAAAATGCGGTGCGCGGTCCATTCCGCCGTTTTTCCATGGGGCGAGGTCGGCCCAAAAAACGAGAGAGACGGCGTACGGACAGCCCCGGCGATGTGCAAAAGGCCCGAATCGTTTCCGATAAAAAGCCGGCTTTTTTGAATCGTCAAAGCCGTTTCCCGCAAAGACCTGCGACCCGCCCACGAGATACGGCCGGGTTTGATTAAGGGCGCTATCAGCGACGCTTCTGAAGCGTCTCCTAAAAAAATGAGGATGGCTTTTTCTTTTTCTGTCAAAAAATTGGCCAGGGCGGCAAACCGTTCGATGGGCCAGCGTTTGGCCGGCATAAAAAGTTTTGTGTTATGTCCCCCGCCTGGCGCCATGGTGATAAAAAGCCCCTCGGCGGGAAGTCCCGCCTCTCTCCAAAGGTCCTGCAGCGCTTCGGCTTCCTCTTCGCCAAATCGTAGCGTCGGACGACGGTTGGCGCTGGAGAGCATCGAAGCGCCGGTTACGATGCGCGCATATTGGTCCACGTCGTGGCGCCGGGCATCGGCTTCCCGGTAGGGCTCCGCACGGGTAAGCGCAAAAGATTTTCCATCCCGTGCAAATCCAAAACGCTGCGGTATTCCCATCAGCCAAAAGAAGAAATGAAACCAGCGCGACCAATGGAAAATATACACGCCATCAAACCGTTGGCGCCTCAAAGTTAAAAAAAGCTCAAACAAAGGCTTTGCTTGTTTCGTCCAAAAAATGGCTTCGTCCGTGATCAGGTATTCATCCACCTCCGGCTGTCTTTCCAAAAGCGGCGCTGCGGCGCGCCCGACCAACCACGTGAGGCGTGCGCCCGGTTCGGCACGCCGGATAGCTTGGGCCGCCGGCAAAGTCAGCACCACATCCCCGATGGCCGAAAGCTTCACGATCAAGATTTTCTTAGGCATCAGCTGGCGAGGAAGGCCCGTACCCGTGGGACGACATCTTGCGGTACGAGGGTTTCCATGCACACATGTCTTTCCAGAGGACATACTTCCAACCCGCAAGGTTGGCACGGCACGTCTTGGCGCGTCCACGCTGAATGCAGTCCGCGCGGCGCCCAATTTTGAGGAGAGGTGACCCCGCTCCAAAACACAAACGTCGGCCGGCCCAGCGCGGCCGCGATGTGGGCCGGTCCAGAGTCGGTTGAAAGCACGGCATTAGCTTGCTGCAGAAGCGTGACGAGCTGCGGTAGTGACGTTTTTCCGGTTAAGTCCAAGAAACTGTTTTTTGGAGCGAGGTTTAATAGCCGCTTTCCAATGGCGGCATCGCTGCCAATTAACACCGGCCAGCGGCCTTCCAATAATCCCGAGGAAAGAAGCGCTGCCCAATGCGCCAAAGGCCAACGCTTAGCGGGTGTTCCCGCTTCGGCATGAAAGGCGACAAAGGGACGTGAGCCCTTAATCGTTTGTTTAAGCCAAGCCAGCTCTTCGGGCTTGGCGCGCCACATCAACTGCGGCGTTCGGTCTTGCGGAAGCGCCATCCCCAACACCTTCAAAAATGACAGATTTAAATCCACCGCATGGGCTTGCGAGTTCCACAGTAGTTCGTCGTTAAGTAAAAAGCCCCCTCCGGTGATTCCGTAACCGGCCCGGTAGGGAATGCGGGCTAACGCCATAAGACAATGATGGCGCACATCCCCCCGCAGGTCGAGGCCGATATCGAACCGCATCGTTTGCACGTGTTTGACCCATGCACGCCATGATCGCCTTGTCCCGGCGCTGTAGGGCCGGCAAAACCATGGGGCATCAAAGGGCAAGAGATGATCCACCCAGGGCGTGTCACGCAGCAGCACCGCCCCCGCGGAACTCACGCTGACCGCCACGTAGGGTTTGGATGGGCCCGCTTTTAGGGTTTTTAGGAGCGGGAGGATGGAGATCACATCGCCAAGGTGATCCCAGCGGATAATCAAAAACCGTGTTCCCCGTGTGACGGACGGCGACCTTTGGGTTTTTCGTTTATAAAAAAAGTCGCCGGCCCAATCGAGGGCCGCGGCTAAACGGCGTTTCCAGCTTTTCTTGTATACATACGAGCGACGCATGAAGGGCATTTTACGTATTATCATCGACGCCCGATGAAAATTGCCCTGATTCGCGGTCCCAGTTTAAACCCTTGGGACCTAGAAAGTTTTCGACCGCTTTTCCCGCGTCATGCGGTCTCGGTCTTTGCGACCACGCGAACACCGTATTGGAATGTCGACTCGATTTCCGGAGCCATACTGGAACGCTGCGCCTGGCCGGATGCGGCAGTCGCCCGGGTTTCTCCATATGCTGCGGCCCTTTTAAACGGTGCTTCTAGCCGCTTATTGGGTGTTAGCTTCCACATGGCGGGTTTGGTGGACCTTTTGAAAAGCTTTGACATCCTGCATGCGCTCGAAACGCACAACACACTCACCTACCAATGTTTGCAGGCCAAGCGGAAATGGGGCGGAAAGCTTGTGGTGACGGTTTGGGAAACGATCCCTCACCGCGGAGAGAGTCACCCTTTGCGAACCTGGCGCAAAAAGCAAGTGCTTAAGGAGGCAGACGCCTTTCATGCCGTGACGGAAAGGAGTCGTCAGATGCTTTTGAAGGAAGGTGTTTCCCCCCATCGAATTCACGTCCTATTTCCTGGAATAGACACCGATCATTTTTCACCTACTCCGTCCCCGCTTCACACCGATTTTGTTCTTCTTTGCGTGGCGCGTCTCGTTCGATCGAAAGGCGTTTACGATTTATTAGAAATGTTGCATCTCCTGCAAGCGTATTCGGATGGACAGCGCGTCAAGCTCGAATTTATCGGACAGGGCCCGGAAGAAAACGGCATGCGCCGATGGGTCAGCCAGCATGGGCTTAGCGCGCGCGTTCAATTTCGCGGGGCTGTCCCTTATGACCTCATGCCTAAGGCTTATGCCGCCGCGGATGCGACGGCACTTCCCAGCGTTTCGACGCCCATTTGGGAGGAACAGTTCGGCTATGCGCTGGCGGAGGCCTTAAGCATGGGCAAACCGGTTATTACCACCGATAGCGGCGCGATTCCATACGTCGTAGGCGACGCGGCGATCATTTGCCCCCCCTCCAACCCCGCCGCCTTGGCGGATGCGGTCATGACCTTGTTACGCGACCCCGGGAAGACCCAGCGTTTGGGACAACGCGGCCGGGCTCGGGCCCTTGAGCATTTCCAAGGCCGCTTAACAGCCGCCGCGATGGAAAATCTCTATCACCGCCTGTTGGAGGGTAATAACCCGTGAGGAAAAACTCCTGCGGTCGTGCAACCATCCCCATGCAGCTATAATGAACGCCACGATGTCTGCCCGCCAAAAACTCATGGCCAATTACGGGTCCCTCATGGTGGATTCTGTGAGAGAATTTTCGACCAGGGAATACACTCGCGCGGCACGGCGCTTCAAAAAGATTTATCAGCCGCCTTTGGTTTTGTTTCCTGGAATGAAGGTTTTGGACGTGGGTTGCGGCGACGGTCACTACCTCTATTACCTGCAAGAGCAGGGGTGCGCCGATCTCACGGGGATTGATTCCAGTCAGGACCGTCTCGATCGATGCCAGAAACAAATAAAAGGCCAGTTCGAGTGTGCGGATGCCTTCCAATGGCTCGAGAACTGTTCCAATCAATACGACCTCGTTGTCTGCAACCACATGATTGAACACTTCACGGATGAACCCCTTTTTTATTTATTAGAGCTTTTGGTGAAAGTCACTAAGAAAGGCGGTTCGATCCTTCTAACGACGCCCAATGCCTGCACCCCCTGGGCGGGTTACAATCACTACAGCGATCTCACGCATGTTCGATTATTCACGCCGGAAAGCCTGACGCAGTTGTTGTCTTTGTACGGACTCACCTCGACGTGCTACCCGGAGGCTGCCGTGCCCTATGACGCGGGAACATTCTTGCGGTGGGTCTTATGGAAAATTCGCGAAGTGTTCTTAAAACTTGATTTCCGAATTCAAGTGGGAGGAACGCGCGGTCGACAAAAAACACCGTTCCTTGTTTCTCCTAATATTTTTGCGATCGCACAAAAGTCATAATCGTCGCAAGGCTTAACACCGTAATGCAGACTTCTGTGGCCAGAGTGCTCCACACCGCGCCGTAGGCTCCCCATCGAGGAATAGAGAGTGCGTTACTCGTAATATTGAGGATGGCGGCAGCGGCGGCAATCCAAGCGTTTGCATAAGACTTTTTTATCAATACCAACAGCGTCGTCAGGAAATAGTTCACGTAGAGAAAAAGAAGGGTAGGACTTAAGCACAACAGGAGCTGGGCTGAGGTGCGGTACTGCGAACCCAGAAGGTCTAAAGAAATCGCATAAGAACCAATCCATAGCAGGACCATGCCCCCCAGGGCAACACTGCCAAACAATCGGATGTATTTCATTAAAAAAAAGTTGGATAGGCCGTTTTTTGTCTCTCTGGAGAGCGTGGCCACATGAGCGGCTAATAGTGCCGTGGGTATTACGCTGGAGAGTTCAAAAAAGCGGTACGCGCCATTGTAAATACCCGTTTCCCGGGCGCTTGAATAATGCATGAGAAGAGCCGTATCGACCCGGAAATAAATGAAAATGAGTGCGTTTTGAACAAAAAGGGGCAACGCTTGCATCCATGCAGAGCGGGTGTGGAACGTTTCCGATGAGCGTAAGAGACGGGGAATGACCGAATGACGAATGATCCATGCGTTTACAGAGGCTCCCAAAATGGCCCCGCCCGCAAGAAAAAGCATGACCGTCACCGCGGAAAAACCACTAAATATAGCGTAGAGTCCAGCGAGCACAGCCAATCCTTTGAAGGATATCGACATGAGCGTCCCAGGGCGAAAGGCTTCGAAGCCGTGCGTAAAGGATTGGAACGTTTCCGCCCATGAACACGCCGCCATATATCCTAGTGCGCCAAGTGTCAGCACAAGGTTTCGGCCAATGGGATCATAAAACCGCGAGACGAGGATCATCAGGACAAAAGCGGCCACCGTGAGGACGCCCTTAAAATGCGAAATGGCGTTCCAATAATCAATGCCTCGATGAGGCCATTGCGCCAAATCACGGCTAATAAGCGGGTTAAAGCCAAAGTCAATGAAAACTGCAAATAAACCGGCACAGCTTATTGCGAATGCCCAATGACCGAAAGATTCAGGACCCAGGTAACGCATGATCATGATTTGAAAAACAAACAGCGCGCCACCACCCAAGACGAGCCCGGATAATTTCCACGCCATATTTTTAAATTTCATGCGTTCTGCGTTGAGCGGCTCATGGCCACGTAGGCGGCAAAAAGGACGTCCAGGCTGGACACAAAAAGGATGTCAACAGTGTTGTGTAGGAGAAAGGCGGTTAAACTTAAAAGCATATAAGGGAAAGCCCAACTCCACGCTTTTAGGGGGTCGGGAGGATACCGGTAAAGCGGCACAATCAAAAATAAAAGGCCCACCACCCATAACATCAACCCGGGAACGCCGTAATCCACGCTAATTTGCAGATACAGGTTGTGAAGATGCTGCCAAAAATCGGCATGGCCGCGGGACCGGACCTCGCTTTCATGGTCGGCCAGCTGACGGGACGAAAGATAGTCCGGCAGGACATTAAGAAAATTACCCGGCCCAACTCCCGACACAGGATGATCTTTTACGATTCGACTAGCGACGGACACGTAAAGAAGGCGCCCGTTGGAACTGCTCCAATCTCGCGCATTGCTGGCTCGGCCAATCAGCACACCCACCCCTAAAAGGAAGATGGCGAGTAACGCCATCTGCCAGGACCGAGAGGAGGGGATTGAATTCTCACGATGTGAAAAAAGGGTCAAGAAAACGACAGAGCCAACGAGCGCAACCACGGCGCCGCGCGATAATGAGACCAAGAGCGCCAAACCCATCACCGCGATGGCGATAAAAATTCCCCCCCGCGTCACGCCGCGTGAAAAACGAGCCAAGCCAAGAGTCAAGGGGAGCGCCAAGGATAGATAAGCGGCAAAAACGTTCTTCTGCCCAAACGTGGCAAAGGTTTTCATGAAGTTGGCATCAGACATCACATACTGCAGAAGCGCCATCGCGGAAAGACCGGCTCCCATGACCGCCAACCATTGGGCCAAACGCCTCGCAAAACCGGGGAAACTCTCAGGAGACAAGGCGGAAAGATAGACCAGAAAAAAAAGAAACTCCCCCCATCGCAACACTTGAGCGACGCGTCCATGGTTTAAGAAAGCGACAGCGATTCCCCAGATGAGAAATCCGATCCAGAAGAAAATTCCTACGCGTGAAAAGAGTCGGAGAGTGCGGTCAAAAAGCGGCCGTGCTCCAACGCGGTAGAACAGGCCAAAGGCCAACGAAATACAAACCAAGTCAATCGGTGAAAAAGAGGGAAAACCCCAACGTCGGACACTGTATTCGAAGGGGACCATAGCGGTTAACAACAAAAACCCGTCTTCTAGGCTAGCCCTTGTGGCCGAAAACGCGCACAAAAGGAGCGCCAGAAAACCCACGATTTGAAAGGTATTCGAGAAACCCGGACGCCAGGTGACCCACAAGAGCGCAGCACTCCCCCACAAGACAAAAGCCCAGAGAAGGGACCGGTTTTTCACGGCGAATGGGCCTTGCGCCAATTTTCTTTCGCGATGATCCAGAGAAAAAGCGAGTGACTCATCAAATAACGCTTCCACATGCGCAGAGGGTCCAATGACAATCGCCATACCCATTCCAGACCATGGTTTTGCATCCAGCGCGGAGCGCGCGGGTAGCGCCCCGCCAGCACGTCGAAAGTTCCCCCCACTCCCATGGAGAAAGGCACCTGCATGCGTTCCAATTGGCGACTTAAGAAATATTCCTTTCTGGGAGAATCCAAGGCTACAAACAGCATATCCGGCTGGGCGGCTCGAACCCTATCGGCCAATTCGGTCTCCGCGAAGGTGTCCCAGGCGATATAACCGTGGTGCGAGCCGGCGACACGAAGCGTCGGGTATTTCTGCCGGTACAAAACCAGCACGCGCTCCAACACATCAGGCGTTGCGCCTAGAAAATAAACCGATAACTTCTCTTTTTCGGCTCGCGCGACCAATTGTTCCATCAAATCGATTCCTGTAACACGCTCGGGACAGGGCCGACCCAAAAACCGCAACCCCCACACAACCGACTGGCCATCGGCGTTGATCAACCCGCACCGGTGAACGATCGCACGCAGTTCGGGGTCTTGCTCCATCAATAGAAATTTAAATGTATTGACCACGCAGTGCTGCATGGGCGTGCGGTTTTCCCGGATATGCCGCAGGACCGTTTCCACGGTCTGCGACAGTGTCAGGGTATCGATGGGACAGAAATGCAGTTGGGTTCGCACGTCAAAAGAGCGGTCATGGCGCGGCACATCCACGCTTGAGACCAGCGGCGGTAAGGTACCGTGTTGCTCCAAAACCGGTGACGCTGAAACACCAGGCCTCCGGTCACGGGTTGGACCATGTGCTTCAGCGTCCACACGGTCGTACGGCTTAATTGAGCCGATGCTTTCGGGCTTCTGTCCCGAAATCTCGCCAAGGTCATGAGGGCCTGCGCCGCGCTGTGAATGTCGATTGGCCATAGGTTGTCCGCATAATACCGCGGAGCGCCGTCTTGTTCAAAGAAATGATCTAAATAAAAATCGAGCCCGCGCTTGACGGCGTCCGCACACGCGGCCGACTCCAAGTGGGTGCTGATCTGGTCGAGCGCCACCAAATTAAATCCGGTGTGAAAATGGTCGATCCAGCCCTGGTTGGACGCCTCGCCATAGGTCCAAGACCCATCGGTTTTTTGACGACTGAGGGCGTGTGCTGTGGCCTCTTGGGCTTTGCGGGCCCAGGACGTTTCCCCCGATGCTTTGCCCGTGCGTGCCAGAAGCTGCGCCGCTAAGAGATTGGCATTGTCGATTCGCGAATGGTCCAAAGGGGTATAGCTAAAGCAGAGTCCATGGGCCGTTGGCGCGCAGTTTAAGTCCTCCGCGACAAATCGTGCGGCGTCATAAGCCGCGTCTCGGTATGCGCTGACTTTTAATCGTTCGGCGCCCTCCAAGAGCGCATCGGCGGCAAAACTCGTCACCACGACATTGGGCGTGCCGGCGGGAGCAAAAAAAGCCCGCGATTGCCAGTCGAAGGGATACCCCCAGGCTTTTCCGTTTTTCCAACGCTTTTGACGAGCGAACAATTCATCCAAAAGTCGGCGCGCGACGCCTTCAAATCGCGACTCCTGCAGGGAGAGTTCTAAAGCGGCGGCCGCAAAAAGCGCCAACGCTTTCGGGTTCACGTGTTGAGGAATACCAAACACAGGGCGAAAATTGATCGGCGAACGTTTAAAAAATTGAATGAGGGCGATGCGAATCCATTTTTGTCGTAACGTTAGAAAGCGAGAACCTGGAAAATTAAGCCCATCGTAAGGGTCCCAGCCTTTCCAAGAGGCTTGTTCGGCTTCGCCCAGCCACCGAACGGCCCAGTGACGAGCCGCGGCCGGCGGGTTCATTCGTTAGATGTGAGCGTGAAGGGTACGGTGCGGCCTTGGGAAAGACTTCTTAGGACGGCTTCTACGGTCTGAGTCGTATACACGGCCTGTTCAAAAGGAAGCGCCGGCGCCGTTTTTCCCTGGAGGCTATTCACCCAGGCGTCCATTTCTTGTTTGTAGCCTTTCTGAACAGTCCACGAGCGTTGAACCCGGTTTCCCTCGATCCCATAAAACGTCAGTTTTGAGAAATTCTCCAATACGGCCGAGGCCCCGGAGGCAAACACCTCAATCCGTTCTTTCGGCATGCGCGATGAGCCGGAAACAACGTAATCGATTCGAGCCATAGACCCATCATCGAAAGAAAGCGTGATATGCACGTCTTCGCTCGCCGCACCCCCCGTCGAGGAGGCATGAACGCTTAGAAGCGTTCGTCCCACCCACGCGAGCGAAAAATCTAAAAAATGGCAAACTTCCCCCCGGATGCGCCCGCCGCCTATTTTTAAATCATTCAGCCAATGACCAACGGGTAATGCCCCGGCGTTAATACGGTAAAGAAGAGTCCGTGGCCCGGGCCGTGTTTTAAAAACTCGAAACAGCTCTTGAGCAAGCGGCGAAAACCGCCTATTAAATCCGACTTGAACTATTTTTCCCGAGGACGTTTGGGCACGAACGATGTCGGCAAGCTCCAACTGGGTTAAACATAGCGGCTTCTCAACAAAAACAGCTTTTCCATTGACTAAAGCACGTGCCACAAGCGACCCATGCGTATCGTGCCGTGAGGCGATGAGCACGCCATCCACCGTGGGGTCATCCAACACATCGTCCGCGCGCGTGGTGCACGCCGCAAAACCCCAGGTTTTGGCGGCGTGTTTGGCGGTGTGCCCGTGCTGCGTACAAATCGTCGTGAACTGGACCGATGGATTTTTTTTGAGGTGTGGGAGGAGTGAAGACGTTGCAAAACTACCCGCGCCGATCACACCGATGCGCTGCTGACCTTTCCTCGAAGAAATTGGGGCCTCGCTGAGCCGCAAAATCGTGGGAACTGTCGCGGAGGCTTCCGGGTATTCTAAAAGAACCCCCACAACAAATTGGGACCCCGGCTGAGCGACGAGCTCATAAGCCTTAGGCGCATCCTGAACGGAAAACCGGTGAGTGAGCAACGCTTCCGGAGCGACCTTCGCGGATTCAATTTGTTCGAGATAGGCTTCCATATTCCGGTTTTCGGTCCAACGCACATAACCGATGGGGTAGTCCACGCCGGCTTCTTCATAGGCCGCGTCATACCGCCCAGGGCCATAGGACCGGGAGTAATAAACCGACAATTCTTTTTCATAAAACGGGCCGCGAGGCAGCTGCATCGGCACTTGTCCCACCACGACCACACGTCCGCGGTCGCGACACGCCTCACCCGCAAAAGCCGCCAACTCCCCGGCCGAGGAAGCCGCGGTCAAAAGTACGACATCGGCCCCAAAGCCGTCCGTGAACCGGCCAATGGCGTCTAATGCGCCTCCCTCATTCCACAATGACCCCGCATCCAAACCGAATTTTTTAGCGGTATCGATTTTTCGCAGATCCAAGTCGATGCCATACACCCGGCACCCGGCGGCTTTAAGCAACTGGACACTAAGCTGCCCAAGAAGGCCAAGCCCAATCACGACAACATTTTCGCCCAACCGGACATCGGCTTGACGAAGACCTTGAAGCGCGATGGCTCCCACGGTCGCGGTAGAGGCCGCCGAAAATGAAACCTGTGGCGGAATTCGCGCACAGAGGTTTCTAGGCACCGCGATAAACTCTGCGTGGAACGCGGACTGCGCGCCGGCACAGGCGACACGGTCTCCGGGTTTTACATCTTTCACATCAATCCCGCATTCGACCACGACGCCGGCAGAACTGTAGCCTAAAGGCGACGGGGTATCCAGGCGGTCCCGTACTTTACGCCAAGCGGCCCAGACGCCGTCTTGGCGTATTTTTTGGAGCACCTGGCGCACGTGATCGGGTCGTTCCAGTGCTTTTCCTAGCAGCGATTTTTGGCCGGTTTCGACTTTCGCCCGCTCGGTTCCCGCACTGATCAGTGAATAACGGTTGTGAACCAGCACGTCCCCCGGGCCTGGGCGTGGGGGTGGAACCACGTGCGAAGCGATGCCGCCTCTACGAAGATCTTGGAGGACTTGGTCCATTAGGAATGAGCCGGTTGAGCGTGCGTCGATGGGGTGACGAAAACCGGAACCACGCCGCGGGTATCGATCACGCGCGGTCGTGCCATTAACTTTAAAGCTTTGGCCCAATCGAGCTGAGAAAATTCTTTATGGTCCACGAGGAGCACGGCCGCATGGGCCTGGCGCAAAGTTTCATCCAGTGAAGCCAGTTCAAGTCCCTTATACGTCGTGACAAAGGGGTCATGGCTCATCACTTGAAAACCGGCTCGAACCAAGCCCAAAGCGACCTGCGCCGCAGGGCTTTCACGGGTGTCATCTACGTTGGCTTTGTACGTTAAACCCAGGCAGGCAATTTTCGGATTGGGAATATCCTCCACGGCCCGGCGCACCTGAGCGACAATCTTTTCGGGTCGACCATCATTGACTTCACGGGCGGTCCGGATGAGCCGCGCATTTTCCCCCGCCTTTTCAACAATAAACCAAGGGTCTACGGCTATGCAGTGACCGCCGACGCCAGGACCCGGCGACAAAATCTTAACGCGAGGATGTTTGTTGGCCAGGCGAATCACCTCCCAGACATTAAGGCCGCTCGCCGATGAAATAGTGGCAAGTTCATTCGCAAAGGCGATATTTACATCACGATAGGAGTTTTCCACCAACTTAACCATTTCCGCGGTCGATGCATGGGTTTCGTGAAGTTCTCCGTTCACAAACGTGGCATAAAGGGACTTCGCTTTCTGAGTCGAAGGGGCATCGATCCCGCCGATCACTCGGTCATTTTCCACGAGCTCCTTTAAAATTCTTCCGGGCAGGACACGCTCGGGGCAATACGCCATAAAAAGCGTTTGCCCGACCTCAAGCCCGCTTTTTTCCAAGATCGGGCGAAGACAGGTTTCCGTCGTTCCAACGGGAACTGTCGATTCCAAGATCACCGTACACCCCGGGCGCAAATGCGGGACCAATGACTGCGCCGCGCGTTCAACATAGGACAAATCAGCTTGATGCCCCTCTTTGAACGGGGTTGGGACGCAAATGACAAAATAATCACTGGGTTCAGGGGTTGTGGATACGCGGAAGTGCCCTGACCCTACGCCGGCTGAAACCAACGCATGGAGGCCAGGCTCGACAATATGGATGTGGCCGTCTTGAAGCGTCTTTACAACGCGCGGATCACTGTCGACCCCTAAAACAGTTTTACCTTCGGCCGCCAGCAGCGAAGCGAGCGGCAGCCCGATATAACCTAAACCAATGATCGAGATCGTCTGCGGGGTCACGGTCGACGGATTATAGCAACCCTCTGCGCGATGGCGGAGGGCAGAAGTGCGGCGGACTCCTCATCCATTAAGACTAAGGCCCCGCGGTTCAGATGATAAAGGGTTTGAGCCAGCAAATCCGACGGCTCGCTCCAGACGTCAGGCCGGGTGCACCACAGGACTTTCGCTTTGGGGTTGTGGCCGTAGTAATGCCGCACCGCATTCGTCTCATAGCGAATGGTTTGAGACGTGAAATAAACGGGAGGCTGATCGCTGGTGCGGGGGTTATTTTGGAGGTGCCGCAGCACCCGGATGAATTCATTATCCTCCCAACGGCTCCCCAAAAGGACGCTCCGAGTGGAAAGACTGGAGTACAAAATCAGAGCCAAAATCATCAAAGCCCAAACGCTTCGAAGGGCAAACGCAGTCTCTTTGGATTCTTCGATACGCGCCTTGCCCCAAACGATCAACAGCCACATGTTGGGCACGGTCGCAACCGCATAATAATACATGGCGCTGTTGCGCGTTAAAAACACGGCAAAGGTGAAAATCGAGGCGAGCAGAATCAAATGATTAAAACCGCTGCGAAAATCCTTGATCAGCGCGCGGGGTGAGCCCGCAAGAGCCGAAAACCATGCAACCAGCGTTAGAAACAACAAAGCGGTCAGGGCCCTATCGCGCGCGTTTTGTGGATCCCAATAGTTGAGCAGGTTGACCATGCCGCTGACCCCGTTGTCCTTTATAAGCCTTGGAAGGTCGGAGAAATGAAACACAAACTCTCCAAAATAGGGAACGTCGGCGATGGCATTAAATATGGCCTGCGGGTCCTGGCTGCCGGCCCGCGCGGCGGCCAGAGGGTAGTACATCACCGCTAAGGCCAGCGAGACGAACGCGTAGATTCCAAGTCGCACCCAGCGCCCGTTTGAACGAGCTCGGAAAAGTTCAATCCAAAAGACAGAAAGCGCGCATGAAAAGGTAAAAAATATCGCCGCCGCATGCGCATAGAGACACAAAGCCGCCATAGCGCTTAAGATCGCTGTCGAAAACCATCCTGGTTTTTTCAACCATATCCAATAGGCGCACAAAGTCATGGCTTGGCACGCGAGCGCCGCCCCCATGGCGTTTAGTTGATGCCCCCACAACCAGATTCCTGCGGTGGACGCATAGAGCAGCGTGGCCAGTGCCGCGTCGACACGACTCCAGCCGACTCGTCTGAGGGTAAACCCGATCGCGAGGAAAGATAAAAGCGTCAGGAGTTTCGTTGGAACTGCCGCTTGGACAAAGGCCTGTCGAACATAGTCTTGATTCGCCGGGTTCAAAATTCCGCGGTCGCTGAGGAATTTCACCCACTGACCGGCCACCCAAGGAAAATACAGGTGCTGCGCGTTAAAATAAGACGGGTTTTCAAGCGTCGACCCCATGTAGCTGTAGTTATCGCCCAAAACCCCGATATTTCCAGGGTGATAGTACGTTGTAGGGGTCCAATACCCACGCCACCAGAAAGCAGCCAGTAGGAGCAGCAAAACAAAGGGTGTGGCCTTATGCAGCCAAATCGTTTGAAACGCAGGGCGCGACCCGAGAGACTTTAAGGCCTGCCAAAGCGCCGCACCGGTTATCAAACAAAAAACAGTTAAATAAGGATGGCCAGCTAGAAATTTCATACTTTTTGCCATTATAGATTTGTCGAAAATGATGCATAAAAGAATTTGCTACAACGACGAAATTGCATGGGCAAACCACTCTATATTCTTGGACTATCGGCTTTTTACCATGACAGCGCGGCCTGTCTCATTCGAGATGGCGACATTGTTGCGGCGGCGCAGGAAGAACGCTTTACGCGCATTAAACACGATCGTAATTTCCCATCCCATGCGATCGATTTTTGTCTCCAGTATGCCGGGATCACTTACGAAGACGTTCAGCATGTGGCGTATTACGATAAGCCACTGTTGACCTTTGACCGCTTGGTCGAAACCTGGCTGTCCTATGCGCCACGGGGGTTTCGCGCCTTTTCAATGGCACTGCCCGTCTGGTTAAACGAGAAACTTTTTATCCCAAAGGAGATCGACTCGGGGCTTAACAAACGCTGTGATGGCGATTTGCGATTCGCACGGCACCATCAATCGCACGCGGCTTCTGCCTTTTATCCTTCGGAGTTTGAAGAGGCGGCGGTACTGACCATTGATGGCGTTGGGGAATGGAGTACGACGACGCTTGGAATAGGTCAAAAAAACCGACTCAGACTTCTTAAAGAGATTCGATTTCCTCATTCTTTGGGGCTTCTCTACAGTGCGTTTACGTATTACACCGGCTTCCGCGTGAACTCCGGCGAATACAAGGTGATGGGACTTGCTCCTTATGGACGTGCGATTTACTACGACCGCATTGTTCAGCATCTCATCGATATTCGAGACGACGGGTCGTTTTGGATGGATATGCGTTATTTTAATTACGGTCAAGGATTAACGATGACAAGCCCTGCCTTTCATGACCTTTTTGAAGGGCCACCGCGCCAGCCTGACCAGGAACTCACACAGCGGCATATGGATTTAGCAGCGTCCGTTCAAAAAGTCTGTGAAGACGTCATGCTTAAGCTGGCGCGGCATGCCAAATGGGTCACCGGGGCAGAGTACTTAACGATGGCCGGCGGGTGCGCACTAAACTGTGTCGCCAACGGACTGATCGCTCGAGAAAAGATTTTTAAAAAGATTTTTGTTCAGCCTGCAGCGGGTGACGCTGGAGGCTCTCTGGGCGCGGCCCTGCTAACCTGGCATGAAATTTTAGACCACCCAAGACCCTTAAAGTCCACAGATTCCATGGCGGGCGGGTATTTAGGTCCCATACCAGAATTAAATGCTATTGAATCGTTTTTAAAAACATCTGCTGCTCCTTACGAGTGTTTAGAGTCATCGGTTCTATCGCAGCGTGTGGCTGAACTGGCGGCGCAAGGCAAGGTGATAGGACTTTTTCAAGGGCGTATGGAGTTTGGCCCAAGAGCCCTTGGAGCACGCAGTATCATCGGCGACGCCCGGCATCCCTCCATGCAGGCTAAAATGAACTTGGCGATTAAATTTCGCGAATCTTTTCGTCCTTTTGCGCCTGTCGTATTGGCTGAAAAAGCCGCCGATTTTTTTGAACTCAACCAAGAAAGCCCCTACATGCTTTTAGTCGCTGCGGTGGCGGAAAAACAACGCAAAAAACTCCCTGAGGGAGCCGAACGCGCTTTTGGCATAGAAAAACTCAATCAAATTCGCTCTGAGATTCCGGCGGTCACCCATGTGGATTACAGCGCACGCGTTCAAACCCTCACACGCGAACGAAACGGGTTTTTTTATGACGTCGTAAAAGCCTTCGATGCCTTGACCGGCTGCCCCGTCATGATTAACACCAGCTTTAACATTCGCGGAGAACCGATTGTAAACACGCCGGAAGAAGCGTACCGCTGCTTTATGTGGACGGATATGGATGTGCTGGTTTTGGATCGTTGTCTTCTTTTAAAGGAATCGCAGCCCCCGATGCCCGGGGCAGAAGCGTATAGAAAAGGATTTAAACCGGACTAATCGCGCATGTATACCCCTAAGATTAATTGGAACCCAAAACGCTGTCCGAAATGGCTTTTACCGCTTTACCGGGTTTGGATGGGCATCGCCTTGATCATGGGAACGGTGATGGGCCATATTTTTTTAGCGCTTTTCTTTTTTGGGTTGTTGACGCCGATGGCCATGGTGTTTCGTTGGATGGGTCGGGACGCTTTGGCGCGCCACAGCAAAGCCAGAAAACGACCGACCCACTGGTTGGAGCACCCCGAAATATCGGACAAAACATATTACGAACGTTTATTCTAAAAAAGGGATCTATGAAATCATCCAGCAGCTTGTGGCGTGAGTTTTATTTGTATTTGAATGAAAATAAAAAATTCTGGATGATCCCATTGTTGATCGTAATCATGGGAATGGCCATCCTTACTTTTTTCTCCGGAACTCCGCTCGCGCCATTTATTTACACGCTGTTCTAGCGTCGTCTTTGATTTTAAGCTCTGAGGCAATCCTTTCTCCCAAAAGTCGATTGCCTCGGTCTCCCATGTGAACAGGATCAATAAAGACGGTCTGATTCACTCCTGCAAAAGCATCCGATAAATCATAAAAGCTTACCTTCCCGGTCATTCTATTTTTAAGGGCGTTATAAAAGGCGGCCAATAAAGGTGTATCCGTAATGGTGCGTTCGAGATTTTGCTCAAAAGCGCTCTTTGATTTACTTGAAAGGACAAGGGCGGGCTGCAAAAAAAACGAAAACTGCGCTCCCATTGAGGCGCAAAGGGCGTCGAGGCTTAAAATATGCTGCGTAAATATCTGAACGTAGCGCTCCAGGCGGCCTCTGGCCTGGGCGTCAAACCTTAAGCTGGCAGAAGGCACGGACAGGGGTTTCATCGTGGGTAAGACTCGAGAGGCTTTCATTTTTGCGTATTTCGCCATTATTTTTCCGGCGGTGCGCAAGGGTCTTCGGGGGTAATCATGAAGAATTACTTGAAAGTCATCAATAATGATTTCTCCGTACGCCTTATTGTATCGGCAGCAGGCCAAAAAATCGTTGTAACCCGCCAAAACGACCACATTCTTAGGTTTTAAATACGGTAAGAGATAGTTGGCGAAAAGAGATACATGTTGCGTAAACACATGCCCGTTGGCGCCGGCATTGATGCAGCGCAGGCGTTCATGGAGAAATGTTTCACAGAAGGCGGGGATGGTTTCCTCATCCGAAGGCGCGTAGGAGCCAAAGAGCGTCGAGCCACCTAAAAAGACGGCAAGATCCCGGTCTCTTGCCATTTGGTCAATTTCTGGACAGCGAAGCCCTAGCGAATTTGTTTTTAGAACTCTTTTCCCATTTATCCAGCGGTCCAGGGGTCGAAGTCTAAACCCCAGGTAGCGGTCGGGCGCATAGTCGCCATTGGAAGCAAAGGCATAAGTGCTGTTTTCAAGAACCGGGACATAGTGGTCGTAGGCGTCTTGATAATCTACCACAAGGTGTAAATATCGTTGGGGATGTCTTTAGGTTTTTGGCCTTTAATTCTTAAAATGAGTCGTTGGATCCATCCCCGAAGCCGTTTCACCATGTTTTTTCTTTGCGGCGACACGTCAACGCAACTTAAACGCCTTGTCCTTGCTTAGAACCGCCATGTCGGGCAAGGCGGCGAACCCCAAGATTTTTGGTACCAGGCATCTTCAGCCGTGCGAGTTTGCGCGCTTCGACACCTTTTTTGCGGATTTGCTTAATCAGCCATTTTGGTTTTTTGCTTCCCATAAAATCTCCCTTAAAAGTTATTGTTTGGTTGACGTGTTTGCAGGCAACGCATTGTCAGGCACCGCTTTCCAAAGGCGCGCTTCCAACCCCTTTGGTGTCTTGTAAATTCGGGCCGTATCGCCATTGACCAGAAGCGGCGAGGCATCATTGACATCAAACATCGCGCCGTCGTGGAACTGAATCGACGTCATGCTGCCGATTCTCCTCACGGATTGAATGCGGCCTTCATGCTGAACGTTCCCGGGTTCGCTTAAATGATTGGCCGCCATATCCATCTTACTGCTCATACGGTCAATATTCGAACACCCCCACAAACCCGCACAAAGGGATGTCATAATAAAGACTCTGGAACCTACCGATTTCATAGTGGGGTTTATTCTAGCGTATTTTTGGGAGGGTTTATGACTTGCAACGTCGGCGGAGTAGACCGGATCGCACGTGTTTTAGCGGGGATTGTCTTTACCCTATCGGCCTTGTTTTTTCTTCCCACACCCACCACGCGGGTCGGAGCGTTGATCGTTGGAATTCTTCTGTTCGCTAGCGCATGGTACGGGTTTTGTTTTATCAACCGCCTATTGGGCGTCAATACGGCCGTTCGGAAAACCAACCACTAGGGCCTCGACGTTTTCTTTAGCGCTTTTGGACGCGGCAGGGCGTGCCCTTGTGTGTTTGTACCCGCAATCACGTCAAAACGTATGGTGGCCAAGGGCTCAGAGGCGGCCGCTGTCTGCACAAGTACCCTCCAAGAGCCTGGCTTCACTTTGTGATGGCTCCAAGCTTTAGCGGTCGGGGTGACAATGTCTAATTGATATTCCGCCATTTTTTCATTTTTCAAATACCACACATGCAGCAGGGACACAGGCGGCGTGCTAATCGAAAGTTCGGTCCAGCAATAGAGAGGTTCAGGCCCTGCGCGAAAAACCGTCCCCGTACGGGAGGGCTCTTCAAAGAGAACATCCTTGGCCATTTTAATTGATAACACCTTAAGCGTTCGGGCATTTTCCAACCGCTGCTGAGGGGTGGTCGCCGCTATCGCACGACGGGCAAGGCGATGACGTTCCTCTTCATGGTAGGGTTCCAAGGCCTTGGCGACAGCCGCTGTTCGCACTGGAAGCGTTTCCAAAATATCCGCCGCGTCGCGCCCTTCAGGGGTGGTCGCGTTATGACTGGCGTCAATTAAGGTTTGAACCACAAAAGGATCGCTGGCGTCTCTTTGAATGAGCATCCGGGCCGCGGACAAAACCACGCCGCGCTCTGGGTCCTTAAGTGCCTCACGCAGAAGCGCCGTGGCTTCGGGACAGTTTTGCAGCTGAGCGACCGCATACACCGCGCCTTCCCTAACCGAGCGGCTGGCATCATTTAACAGAGGCGACAGAACCGAAAGACGTCCCGCCCCTTCTGGATGAATTTTCTCGAGGGCTTCTACCGCCGCTAAACGAACCGCGCTGGAACGATCATTCAGGGCGCGCCCCAAAACGAGGGTTTGCTCGGGGGCTTCAGAGTGAGTCGCGCTTAAATACTCAATAGTGGCGAGTCGAACATCAGCATCGTCGTCTGAAATCCCCTTGTAAATAATCTCCAGTTGTTCGGGTGTAGCCTGGCCGATCGCCTCCATGGCTTGACGAGCCACCGACTCGCCGCAAGGTTTACGCGCCAAACGCACCAAATCCGGCAACGCGGCATGAGCCGAATGACCGATTAAACCCAGCGACATGATGGCGGCGGGCTGGTGGGTGCAATTGGCAATCGAAGCATTTTGAATTTTTTTGCGGCCTGGAGGCGATTTCGCCTGCTTGATCAGCTTTGCGACAAATTCTTCGGGGAACATATACGTGGGGTCAATTCGCCGAATCGCCTTAATTGCTTCATGGCCTATGCGAAACGTCCCAGAGGTTTCAACCACCGTATTGGGGTCGTCGGCCGCCTGAAGCAAAACGGGAATAGCCGGTTTAGCCGCAGGCCCCATTCGCCAAAGCGCTTGGATCGCACTTACGCGGGCTTTGGAATCTTGAGAGCTTATGGCAATGGCCAATTCATCTAACGAAGGCCCTGCGGGTCTAAGCGTGTCGGCCTTTTCCGCCGCCCAGAGCGGATGGAGAAAGCCAACCCACAACGAAATCACCAAGCAACGTTTCATAGGAGCTCCTCTAGACGCTCGGGTGGACGAGCGATGATGGCCTTGTTTTCCAAAATGACAATGGGGCGCTGAATCAAGCGCGGATTCTCGTGAAGTGCTCGAAGCCAATCGCGGCGGGTTTTGCATTGTTTGGAAGCCTCGTTATAGCCATCTTCTTTCTGACGCGCAACCGCTTGGGGCTCCAAACCCAGTTTGAGACAGACGTCATCAATGTCCTCAATGGAAGGCGGCGTTTTTAAATACTCAATGACCTTAACGAGATAGCCTTTTTTTTTAAGAGCGTCTGAAACCTTTTGGCATGTGCCGCATTGGAGGTTCGCCCAGAGGGTGATTGTTTTCATGCACCCATTTTAACTCTTAATTAAAAAAGTACCCGCGGTAATAAATAACCCTCCCAGAATCGCCAAAATGAGGCTCATGGAGAGGCGTTTCGTGACAGACGCTGTAGGGGCCTCGCGTTTGGGCAGCCATGTTAGGCAAACCACGACCCAATTGAGCATCCCAACCACCAAAAGTCCGATGCCAGCGGCCAACGCGATCAATTGAACTGTTCCTGCCAGATGTCTAAAGCTAAGAGCGCAAACAAAAGGTAGGCCCGGTCCTCGCGGCCACTGAAGTGTTCATCGAGTAGCCCTTGTACTTCCGCAGGGTTCCACAAGCCGGCTTTTTGGATTCGGCTAGGGGTTAAACGATCTCGCAGCATCACGCCAAGGCTTGCGCGCATCCAACTGCGGACGGGCAATCCAAAACCGGCCTTCTTTCTTTTCACTATTGCTTTAGGAAGATGCGGAGAAAGAGCCTGTGTCAGTATCTTTTTCCCTTTGAAACCATCGTTTTTTTCAGCCGATGGAATTTGAAACGCGAGCCTCACCATGTCCAAATCAAGATACGGAACCCGGACCTCGACGCCATGCGCCATGCTGGTTCGATCGGTATAAAAAAGGTTCAGTCCCGGCAGGAACGTTTTAAGGTCCGCATACAGCATCTGCGCTAAAGGATCGTCATCTTTGACTTTAGCCATCGCCGTTAAGTAAAGCGATTCCGGCCAAAGAGGATCTTGAAGCGGCGGGCCGGCTAACAAACTTTGACGGCGGGAAGGCGTTAGATATCGACATAAGGCGGGGTAGCGTTCAGGCCATGGAAGAGCCGCATTAGAAACAAACCGTTTTATTCGCCTGAAATGACCCTGCCATGCCCCCCCTTTACTTCCGGGGAGTGCGTCTGCTGCAGCCTGAAGCCCGTTATTAACAAAGGATGGAAAACTATTAAAAATAAACGAAAGTAAACCGGCTTTATGCCATGGATAACCGCCAAAAACCTCATCCGCCCCTTGCCCGGAAAGCAGCACTTTTGCTCCCTGCTTGCGGGCGGCTTCACAAATCAGGTAGCTGGCTAATGGCGCATGATCCCCCACCGGATGGTCCATGCGGGCCAAATAATGGGGTAAGGCTTCCGTGATTTTTGGATCAACCTGGATGACCTGTTGTTCAATGCCAAAAAAGCGTGCAGCCTCTTTAGCGTAGGATAAATCGTTGCTGGCCGCTTCGAAAGCGCTGTCTTGCGCAGAAAAGGAAATGGTGTAGGCAGTTAGCTTACTTCGGTCTTCACAAGCCGCCACGATTCCGGTGGAATCAAGCCCTCCGCTTAAAAAAGCGCCCACGGGCACGTCGCTCATCATCTGGCGTTTAACCGCCGCTTGACATTGCGCCCAAAGTTCTTCGGGGGCGACCGAACGCGGCCTGGATGACAAAATCGTTTGGTCGAGATCCGAATAATGGCGCTTGAGCGGCTCTTGCCCGCGTTTAAGAACAAGGAGAGTGCCGGCATCCAATTGCTCTATGGCTTGAAAGATCGTTTTTGGAGAAGGGACCCAGAGAAAGGCCACATAGGCATTCAAAGCATCGCGGGACAGCGCAGATGAGACACCGGGGGCTTTCCTAAGCGGACGGATTTCGGAGCCAAAGTATACCGTGCCTTCCGTATTTCTTGTCCAATACAGGGGTTTAACCCCCAGCGGATCACGAACCAACGCTAACCGCTCTTCTCGCGCGTCCCATAAAGCGAATGCGAAAATGCCATTGAGTTTATTGAGACACGTTTCCCCCCATTGGCTCCATGCCGCCAGCAGGATTTCCGTATCCGAGCGTGAACGAAAGGTGTGCCCCAAACCTTCCAGTTCTGCTCTCAGTTGCGGAAAGTTATAGATCTCGCCGTTGTATGCGATCGTATAGCGCGCATCGGGCGTCTCCATGGGTTGGGCACCAGCGTGGGTTAGATCAAGAATAGAAAGGCGGCAGTGGGCCAAACCGATTCCCGGCCGTTCAAATAACCCATTGGAATCCGGTCCGCGGTGTCTAAGCCACGCCGTTGAATTTTTAAGCCAGGATGAAGCAGGGTGGCCCAGATAGCCGGCGAATCCGCACATTTAGCCTTTTTGGCCAGTGGCTTTGCCGCTTCGGTCAATACCCAGGAGAGACAAATCGGCATCGACCATGACGCGGACCAAATCCGTAAATTTTAATTTGGGTTTCCACCCCAATTCTTTTTCCGCCTTTCGCGAGTCTCCTAAGAGCAGATCGACTTCGGTCGGACGGAAATAACGCGGGTCGATCTCCACATACTTATTCCAGTCCAAGCCCACATAGGAGAAGGCTTCTGTTACGAACTCTTTTACCGTATGCGTTTCGCCTGTGGCGATAATGTAATCCGAGGGCTTGTCTTGCTGGAGCATTCGCCACATGGCATCCACGTATTCGGGCGCATAGCCCCAATCGCGCTTTGCATCCAAATTTCCTAGGTAAAGCTTTTGGTCTAATCGGGCCAGGATGCGCGCCACGCTTCGCGTAATTTTTCGAGAAACGAATGTTTCCCCTCGCCGCGGCGACTCATGGTTAAAGAGAATGCCGTTGCACGCGTAAATTTGATAGGCCTCGCGGTAATTGACTGTCGTCCAGTACGCGAAGACTTTACCCACCGCGTATGGGCTGCGCGGGTAAAAGGGGGTCTTCTCCGTTTGCGGCGTTTCCTGGACCATGCCGAACATTTCGCTGGAGGAGGCCTGGTAAAACCGGGTTTGGACTCCGCTGTCACGAATGGCTTCCAAGATGCGCAGAGTCCCTAATCCCGTGATATCGCTTGTGTATTCCGGAATATCGAAGCTCACGCGGACATGGCTTTGCGCGGCCAAGTGGTACACCTCCTCCGGTCGAATCGATTTAATCAATTGGTTGATGACGCTCGCGTCAGAAATATCGCCGTAATGAAGCTTGAGGCGTGTGTTGGCTACATGGGGGTCCTGGAAAATCCCGGCCAAGCGCCCTGTGTTAAAGGAGCTCGAACGGCGAATGACCCCATGAACTTCGTAGCCTTTTTGCAAAAGCAACTCTGCCAAATACGAGCCATCTTGTCCCGTAATTCCTGTAATGAGTGCTTTCTTGCTCATGCCGCAAATCCTTTCTGGCGGAAATAGGCGAAGAACGTATCCGCCATGTAATCCAGATCGTTTGTTTTAAGTCCCTGGTGACAGCCGATGTAAAACCCATTGTTGTTGATGTGCGCCGCCACGGGATAGTGGGCGTCTAGATTCCCAAAAAGTTTCACATAGATGGGCTGGTTGATGAGTGGAAGCATGTCACGTGTTTCGATTTGTCGCTGCTCAAGGTAAAAGACCAGATCGGACTTTTCGACCCGAGGCTCTTGAATGACGATTGGAAACATCATGAAGGCATGTTCTTTATAGTCTGGCCACCAAGGCAGCTGAATATAGCGTTCGAGAGGTTTTAGTTTTTTAAGCAGGTAACGCGCGTTTCGCTGGCGGGCAGAGAGAATTTCCGAGTGCCGTTCCAATTGGGCTAAACCCAACGCGGCTTCCATCTCGGTCGCGCGAAAACTATACCCCAACCGTACAAATTTAAAGCGTCTTTGGACCACGTTGAAAAGTTTTTCAGGATCATCCGTTTTGTCGTCGTCAATCGACAAATAGATGGAATCGCGTCCGTGGTTCATCAGGCTTTTAATCGTGACGGCATATTCAGGATTGTTCGTGAGGGCCAGCCCGCCTACTCCCGTGACAAGCAAGTGCGCAATGTAGGTTGAAAAACAACTGATGTCGCCGAAAGACCCCACCGATTTGCCTTTATAGTTCACAAACATCGTTTCACAAGAGTCTTCAATAATGCGCAGATTGTATTTCTTGGCGATCGTCATAATGGGGTCCATCTCCGCAGGTTGGCCAAAGAGGTGCACCACCATGATCGCGCGTGTCTTTGAAGTGATGTGTCGTTCCATTTGGGCTGGGTCAATGTTGTAAGTCTTGGGGTCCACATCTACGAAAACGGGCCTGATATTTTGCTGAAGCAAAACATTGGATGTCGCGACAAACGTCACCGCTGGCACTAAAACTTCGCTATCCCCTCCCCACTGGTCGTGTTCCTTAAGGCAGGCCACAGCGATACGTAGCGCGCTGGTTCCGCTGTTGCACATGATGCCGAAACGATTTTGATGGCCTTTTGCGAACCGTTGTTCAAATTTGGCGGTGAAAGGCCCGTACGAAAGGCGCTGGCTCTTAAGCACTTGGTTTACATAGCGTATTTCTCGGGGGCCGATATCGGAACACCCAACCCCGAGTTGCGCTCTAGGCTGTTTTTTTGTGGAGGCGGGCATTAAATGTGGGCCGCTTTCAAGATATTCTCTTGGTACCACACCAGTGTTTTCTGAAGGCCTTCTTCCAAGCGAACCTGTGCGGAAAATCCCAGCTTTTCTTTGGCTTTATGATTGTCGGAATTTCGCCGCGGCTGACCATCGGTATGCGTTGTGTCAAAAAAGGGCTCCGTTTTTTTACCGCTTAAGCGAATAATCATTTTCACCACGTCGCGGATTTTAACCTCTTCATCGGTTCCCAAATTAACGGGGTCGGGTGTGGGGTAGCGCTCCGCAGAAAGCAGCACACCGCGTGCAAAATCTTCCGCATACAAAAACGCCCGGGTTTGTTCGCCGCTGCCCCAAACCGTGAGCGGACCTTCCACGTGATAGAGCCGGTGGATAAGCGCGGGAATCACATGCGAGTTCTCAGCGCCAAAATGGTCGCGCGGGCCATACGCGTTATAAGGCCTGACCACCCCGATGTTCATCCCGAATTCCCTAGCGTAGACAATCGCCTGGAGTTCCGCCATGCGTTTGGACCAGCCGTACCCTTGGTTCGTCGGTTCCGGTTCGTCTTTAAAACCCTCCGTTTCGGGCGTTGGAATAGAGCAAAAACGGGGGTAAACGCAGGCACTGGAAACCATCACCGTCCGGTCGGCTTTGCATTCGCGAGCCGCTTCAAGGATCTGGGTATTAAGCAAAACATTATCACGGTAAATGGTTCCGGGATGGTCAATGTTGTATTGGACGCTGCCGACTTGAGCGGCGGTATGTAAGACAACATCCATGTCTCGGCAGGCCCTCAGGGCAAAGTCCGCCGTTCGCAGGTCCCCCTCTAGGGTTTCGATTCGTCCCTGAACATGACGCAGGTTGGACGGGAAACCTTGTTCTTGATAACAAGGCACACGGAGTTTTGCCCCCATCTCCAAGAGCTGTTCCACGATGTGGCTGCCGACAAACCCGGCACCCCCGGTGACGAGAACATTTTTACCACGCCAAAAAAGTGGATCAGGGGTCATCACGGCCTTCTTTTCCAGATTCGCGCCTGTGGGCTTCTGAAAACCTGTTCATAATGGCTTTCTAACCAGCGCATATCCAACCACGGGGCGCGTCGCGGTGTATTGTGATAGGACTGATCCTCTGCGGCGATAATATACGAAATCGACGCATCATCCCAGACGCGCAGGACCGCGGCGGGTTCGGCGGCATTTAAGGCCGCGATGACGGAGGGGTCGTCGGGCATGAGCAACGTTCTATCAAAGTAAAAAAGGTTTGGGTTTATGAGCGCTAAAATCTTGGCATCCAAGGGTGTCTGGGTATTGATCCATGTGACTAAATCCCATCGAGGAATCCGTTCATCAATTTTCGGAAGAACGCGGGAAAGATAAGAATCACGCCGCGGAGAAGAATAGCCGGGTAGACGTTCGAAGAAAACCGCATTCATCGCGTTTTGCGAAACAACCGCTCCGTAAGCAACAAGCGCCACCGTGATCAACACGCAGCGGGCCGAGCGCTCTAAACGGTCGCGATAAAGCCCCCACAAAGAGTCCGCTATCGGAATTGACAGGAGAGCCAAAATGGCCAGCATGTCACGCGGAACTTGCCGCATCTGCGTCCATCCTAAAACGTATGCCAACGCGCACACCCCCACCGGCCGCCAGGACGCATCCGATAACACACGATAGACATAAACCGGAAAAAACAAAAGCGGCATCGGTCCAAACCCATGGTAGCGATCACGAAAGGTTTCAAACAGTATCGATTGTAAAGGTCCCAGCCAACCGCCAAAATAAACATACGTCCACTCGCTGCGGTTCGGGTTCATATCAAACACGCGGATCCCTTTATGCAGCCAGGGTCCCCATCCAATAGGATAGATGGGGTTGCCTTGAGTCATGTAATTAAAAAGGCAAATCGGCAGACTCGCCACGCCCCAGCCCACAATAAAGAATAGTATGGGAGCCATGGAGCGCATGCGAAGCAAAAGCAAAAGGGCCATCGGCAGAAAAAGAACCGCGCTGGATTGGGACATCGCCGCTCCTCCGGCCAAAAACCCAGCGACTCCAAACCACATTCGATGTTCCGACGGTCGGCGCAACAAAAGACCTAAAGAGACCACCAAAAGAAAACTCGTGGTCAAATCGAACTTGGCGGACGCGGCCTCATACCAGACATCTGGAAGAATTAAAACGAATAAGCCAGCCGCCAACGCGCTCGGCCCTTCCACGCGCAGTATTCGAGCGATCGCATAAACGCTGCCTGCCAGGGCTAAACCCATCGCCCAGCCGTTTAGCAGCATGGCTCCACGATCCTCGCCGAAAAAGTAGCCGAAAAGGTTGACCATGGCCCCGGGGCCATACAATCCGTTCACAAAAGCATTGGACACATAACCGATGTGGTTGTGGACGACCCATCCCTTGGCGGAGGTAAGGTAGCTGTGCAGAGAATCCCCCTCCGTCAGCGGATACGAGGCATTGAGGAGATTTAGAAACGCTTGAAAGCACCCGAGAGCGACCAGCAGACGCAAGCTGATCGGTATATTTTTCAAACCCAACTTTAAATTCTTAAGGGAAAAAAAGTATAGCGGTCCGCGAAAAGCCAGCAAGAAAGACGTCAACAACCAGCTAACGATTAACAGACCCACCGATAGGCGAACCCCCAGAGAACTGATACCACCTACAAACAAACAAAGACTCGAGCACTGGATGAAAAGCGCTAACCCAAGACAAAGGCGGAAGGATAACGGAAGGGACATGTCAGTCGATTCTAAAAAGACGCCTTAACGTGGGGGAATGGAAAACCCATTCGTGCGTGTAAGCGACCCACATGACGCTCGCCCATATCGCCGAAAAAAACGACCAAAAACGTTTAGAAGGAGGCCTGTCCATTACGCGCGCAAATGATACCAGACCTTATTCAAATCCTCATTCAAGGTGTCTAGACTAAAGGACTGTTCGATCGCCGCGCGCGCCCGGCCACCTAATTGCTGTCGTCTTTGCGGGTCGAGAATTAAGGCAGATAAGGTCGCCGTTAGGGCCGGAGTCTTATCAACTGGAGTAAAGCACAGTTCCTGCTCATTTCGAAAAAATGCCGGTATCGCGCCTACGGGCGTAGTCACGACAGCCAGGCCGCATGCCATTGCCTCTAAAACAGCGACCGGCAGGCCTTCCGAACGTGAAGGCAGCACAAAAATATCGCCTTCTTCAAAAAAATCGGATTTGGCCTGGCCAGTAATAGATTCCAAGCGGCGCACACGAGGCCCAAAACGCTCTTCAAGATGACGCCAGCGTTCCTGCAAAGAGGCTGTACCCTCTCGGTTTGAAGCGTGAATATTTCTTTCCACCGCAAAGAATTCACCGGCGCAGCGAAACTGAAGACAAGCGTGCTGAGGCAACAATTGCTCCAATGCCGTCAGAACCAAGTCAAACCCTTTGGCCGGTGTCAAATGGCCCAAAAAAAGAAGCGTTACCTGCAAACGACGTTCGCGTGATGCGACCGCGTAATCTGTTATCGGGAGTCCCGTTCTGACCACATGAAGTTTTGATGGAAGAACAAGCCCGTCCATCATGGGCTTAAGGTTTTCGCCCAAAAGACACAATGCCGATAGACGGGCCAAAACGAAGCGGATGTAGCGTTTTTCAAATTCTGAAGCGGCGTTATAATACACGCGGAAATAACTTCCATGAAGGTGCGCGACGGTCTTTCGTCCAAAACTTCGAGTTATTAAAACGTAGAGAGAATCCCTGTAGAAACCAACGCGGTTTTGCGCGAGAGGCAAATACACGACATTGATTTGGGGATTGAGCATTCGCCCCAACAACTGGATCACCACCACGACGAAACGAAGGAAGCCGGCGAGGTCTAATTTGCCCTTTTCTCGGTTGCTCGCGCGGATGTTTGAACGTAGGAAACTATAAACCGTGCCGGAGCTCGCCGAGCCGCGGCGCAGAAAGGCCGTCACCATTTCCACACCGGCCCAAGGAGGAGGCTCGGGCGCTAAAACGAGGATCGTCACGGCCAAGAGCGGCGGATTTCCCAAACCGCGCTAAATGCCTGAAGCACTTCTTGTTTCGAAAAATTGGAAGCGCCTCGACGGCGATTTACGAAGCGGATCGGGATCTCTTTAAACCGGGCCCCTTGTTTATAAAGCTGATAGGACACATAACTAAGCACGATATAGCCTGTGGCGGGGATTTTTTCAAAGTGGAGCTTCTGTAGCGCTGCGCGACTATAACAACGGTAACCATTGGTGTAGTCTGACAACGGAATCCCCAAAATCAAACGCGCATAAAAATTAGCCAGGCGGCTAAAAAGTTTTCGCTTAAGCGGCCACTGGACAATGACACTTTCAGGAAGATAACGCGAGCCCAGAACCATTTCGGCTTGCCCGGAAAGCGCTAAAAGCCGGGAAATGTCGTTGGGATCATGCGAGAAGTCGGCGTCCATTTCTATGACATAGTCCCACCCTTCCTCCAGGGCCATTTTAAAACCGTCTAAAGTGGCCGAACCGCGCCCTCCTTTTCCCTTGCGTGAAAGAAGACGGACTCTCGTATTTTGGATGGCCAGGGCGCGAACCGCTTGGCTTGTTCCATCAGGGGAATCATCATCCACGACTAACACCTCGGGTTTTTCCGGAAGATCTAGAATGCGACCAATGAGAGCGGCAATATTGTCCTTTTCGTTGTACGTTGGAATGACGACTAGTGTTTTGGGCACTTACTTTTCCCCGACGCGTGCGGCAGAGGCCCAATCCCCCACTGGGCTATAGCCTCTTGGATAAGAAAAGCGCATATGTTCCAGACAAGAATCGGTTCCTTTGCATGTGAATTCAGCCACGTAATACCCATGGGACAAATGGAGCTTTGTCGGAATTTTATTTTGGAGGTCTAACACCGCGATATTCATCAAAAACACGCAGCTGACTTGTAGCACGGATTTCCAGGCGCTGTCTGGGACCGGTAAAAGTAGAGCCATGAGCGGCAAAGTAGAAATTAAATAGCCAAGCTCGGAAGGAAGGTAAAAGAAAACGGCGTATTGCAAAATCAAAGCCAGTCCCAGTTCGGGATACCTTCTTAAAACGTCTAAACGATTCTGCCACGCAGCCCTTCGACAAAAAACGAGCGTGGTGATCAGCAAAGGCAATCCCCAAAACGCAAGAATTTTACTCACCGCCGATTTGATACGACTTCCCCATTCGGTGAGCTCCGAATAGCCGGTTGCAAATGATGCCACATCAAAGTGTAGCTTCATGAGAGGCCCCAGCCACGCTAAAAAACCAACAACAGCCGATGCCGCTGCGTAGCCGGCGGCCCGATAAGTTCCGTGTTGTCGCCATGCGATCCACGTCAGTGGAAGCGCCCAAAGACAGTTGGACATTCGAAAGCCAGAGGCCACACCGGTTAAAACGGCGGCCATAGCCAAGTCCCCCCGAAGGCTGCATAACCAAGCCCCCTGAACCAGCATCAGCGAAAAAATATAGTCACCCCGCGTACCCGACGCCACCACAAATACCGGATGAACGGCCATAAGCGCCAACGCCCGCCACTGTCCGTGAAGATCCGAACCGGTTTGGTATTGCCGATAAATCAGACCAAAGAGGAACAAGTTAAAGAACGCCGCCAGATAAGAAAGGATGTTCAGCCGATAATCATCGGTTCCAAAAAAGCGCGTCGCGGCGCCATGGAATAAATCCATCAATGGGAAAGGTGGGCGGCTCATATGTTGCCAGGCTCCAACGTCTAAATTAGCCGTCCCGTTGATGACATGGCGCGGGAAATCACCGTCGCACCCATGTCCTCTTTTAATTAAGAAAGCCCCCATTATTAGAGCAAGGAGCACGAGACTCATACACGCGAGGCGTTCTATTCTCGAATTCATTTCACAAATACACGATCAAAAAGCGTAAAAATGCGTCTCACAGCATGGCGCTTGATATGGCGGTTGTCAGCCATGAATTGGTGTGGGTTATCGGCCACGACGCGCTCAAACGATGGAAAGTAAACCATTTGTGTAGGGTAGACTCGAGTGACCATGTCGTGCACCAAGGCGCGTAAGACCGCTTTGCCGGCCCAGGCTCGAGTCACGCCGTTCGAATCTAGAAATGTGGCATAGGCCGGAACGGGCGAAATCGTCAGGATAATGCGTATCGCGGGGTTAGCGGTTAAGAGAGCGTCCACCGCCTTTTTAAACATATCTTTGTTTTCTTCGAAGCTAAACTCCAGCGGTGTAAAACGCTTGGGCTGACTGCGCAGGAGGTCAGCGGGCGGTTTTCGAGCCCAGATCCAACCTTCTTGGTTATCCTTCCAGGCTTCATTTTGACCAAGTGTGATCACCAAGATTTGGGCACTACGAAACACTCGTTTTGCCGCGGCACGATGGGCTTCTATTTCTGCCTCAGCCGTTAAACGATCAGGGTAAAAAGGCAAACTGTGTTCACGTAGCGGGTCAAACCAACCCTTTTGACACGATTCAACCCAGATTGGAAAACTTGGTTCGAGCGCATAGCGGACCACTTGTAGAAAATTCGCGACGGTGTAGACACGTCCCCAGCGCGCTGACCCACGGAAGGTGTCTTTCTCTTCTTGCATGTAGTTAAAACCGTTTTTGCGCATATGATCCGCAAATTCTTCGGCAAAACAACTTCCGATTGATGCCACCGTCGTCCGGCGGTCAATCGACAACTTTTCAACCTGCTGGTGCAGTCCCTCCGTTAAACTTTCGTCAAAGTGATCGCCTTCAGGATAAATCTGCGACGAAGATAATCCCAATTCGGATAAACCTTGAGGGCGTGGAGACCTCCAACGACGGAAGGGCTGCAAAGCATCTTTGCCTGAATAATAAAGTTCCCGAAGATAATTTCGAACGAAAGGAGTCAATTTTTTAAAGCAAGTTCACGGGGAGGACGTATACGATTTTTGAGTTCTTTCACCTGCATAGGGAGGTAGTATCGATTGTTCGTTGCATAGCCGCACGAGCATCCCGGGCATTTCTTATAAAACATGGCCTTATGGGCTTTCACATAACGATCAGAGGCAATGATCTCAGCCAGCGGCTTTTGCCGCACGCTCCCAAAATGCCCCATAGACCAACAGCCTCCGTAAACCTCCCCCATTCCGTTGATCATGATGCGCACCTGGGAAACGGTGCAAGGCACGCCGGCTTGAAGAGGTTCCTTAAAATACGATTCAAAAAAATCAATGTCTGCAAAACTGTTATAGATGGCCGCCGGCTTATCGGCTTTGTAGTTGCGCATAACTTGCTGGACGTCGTTGAGTTGTGCCATCGAGGAGGGCCCAACCCAATTTTCATTTTTGTTTTCCGAAAGTTTAAAAAGAAAGGGTGTTGTATCGACCAATGACGTAACCAGCGGAAGATCTAATTCTTTGGCTAAGGCCTGCACGGCAGCGTAATTTTCCAGCGTGGGTTTCATCAGAACGAAGCCGATCACGACCTTGACTTTTCCCGCATGGTGAGCGGCGCTGAGGCGTTGAACCGCTTCATGAACGTTCTTCCATTCGCGACGACGGATTTTTTCGTATCCTTCACCGACGCCATCGATTGAAATTGTGATATTGGTAATCCCTGCACCCAGAAGTTCGTCGAGTTTACGTTCACTAAGAAGGTAACCGCTCGTGGTAATCCCCATATCGATCCCTAGCGTGCGGCCGTGCTCAATCAAAAGCGGAAGGTCTCTCACTAAAAGCGGCTCGCCCCCTCCAAAACACAATTCCTTAATCCCCATGGCGGCCAGTTGATTGAGCACCTTTATCCATTCGTCCGTGCTCATTTCACCTTTTTTGTTTTCCTCCCACTGGTTGCACATGATGCAGCGCATATTGCAGTTGTCGGTCACATTGAGCCACGCACTGCTCGGTTTAATGGCCAAACGACTGTAAAGCGATGGAAAGCGGCGCAGCATTTCCACCCGTAGAAGCGTAGGCAAGTGTCGGAATACAATATTACGGATTCGTTTAATATTCATATGGTCCCTTACGTAAGAGAGACGTTGAAATCATACTAACCCCAGCTAGAATCCAAAAGGTTGCTCCCAAAAAAGGTCCCTCTAAAACGACATTTAACGAAGCCGCGGATAGGATCCAAGCAAACGCTGACAGAAACCAAAGAGACTCTCTTGAGCCTTCTTTGGCCATAATCCAATTTTGTTTGGCGATCCATAACAACCAAGCGGCATATACAAAAAAACCCAACAACCCATAACGGTAGAGAATTGCCACATGCGAATTGTGGGGGTCGATGTCATACCAGTGAGTCGAATAAAAAGTTCGTTGTTGTTCTTCGTACGTCATGGGGATCGGGTAATCGGCGGGGATATTGTCCGAAGGTCGGCGCGTGGAATTTGTCAATCGATCATGGAAAGAATAGCGCTTGTAAAGCAGTTCGGCGGCTTTACGACGCCTCTCTTGTGATAAATAAGGAGTTACGGATTCAGCAATCAAAGGCTTAATGGGACCATATCCCAAAATCGGATGATAACGAAATGTTTTAGTCAAAGCCTCCTGCCAGACTAAAAGACGCCATAAGATATTTCCAGAAAAGTGCGCCATAGGCCACTGGTGTCTAGTTGAAATGGGCGCCGGCACTACGGCGGCTGAAACACGTTTCGTTACGGTCTGAAGCGGTTTGTGTGCGCTTTTTTCTAGGATGGGTACGCTGTCATGAGCCGCAATTTCATCCAAAAACGCATCGTTCGGTGTGTTTGGAATAGAGGGCGTGGGGACATGAACTTTCGGTTCTTTTAGCGTTTTGACTAGCGGCGAAACCGCCTTGGATTTCGCTGATGTCACCGGAGGGCGAGCGGATAAAGGCATTACCGGAGGCATCGAAATGATATCGCGCTGCATACGAGAAAAAGCCGTTTGCGTGCCCTTTTGATTAAAAATAAGGCCTATAAGCAAGAGCATTAGGACAGAAGGTCCCAGCCAGACTTTCCATGAAAATTCACTCCAAAACCCAGTGCGGTGGGCCGCCCCTAAAAACACAATAAAAGACAGAAACACGCCTACAGAGGCCGTACGTATGCCTGTAGTCACCAAAATAACCATGGCTAAAGCTGCCGCGTATCGGTGAAACACGGCTTTGTCTGACCCATGCGAAAAAATGAAGGCATAATAAAATGCAAATATTGAGGCGGTCAGTTCAGCGATCCCTACAGACGTTGGCCATCCAGCCGGCAGCGGGGCAAACCGTTCATATAAATTAGCCATCGTTCGAATAAGACATCCGACGTAAAGCCACATCAGAAGGCGACGGCGTGATGTCGAGTCACGCAAGGCCATCAACAGCAAGAAGCTTGCCGCCATGTAATACCAAAGAGCGAAACGCTTTAGGGATTGCAAGAGGTCCGGGCCACGAAGCTCTGATATTCGCCAAAGAGCCAGAACAAAAACACACCCATACATAACGGCCAAAAGCAGGAAGCTTTTAGATTCAAAAAGAACTTCTCTTTTATCGCTGAAGATACCCCAAACGGCCGCGATGGCGATAAGCCCCAAAAGACCCTCGGTCACAAACAACGGAAAAGGTCCTACCCACACATGGGCATACGAAAACCCCTTATTGAAGGCTAGCTGAAGGGCAAGATAAAGCCCGATCAGTGGGACCAGCAACCACGATTCGAAAATCATGCGAATGGGTTTCATCCCGTTAGTTTTCCCCACCCACTTAAAAGGCGAGACTCCAAAAATTTGAATGCGAACCCTATCGTCAACAAGGCTAAAGCGGGATATCCCCACCAGCCGTAAGGGCGATTTTTCTGGTAAGTTCGCCAATACGCCCATACCCATAACCCCAGAATACGTAAGGACATCGTGCGAGTATTGGCGGGTCGAAAATGGTGTGCTCGCGCGGAGGGTTCATAATGCAGCCTAAAGCGACGCGAAACCCGGCAAGAAAAATCCACGTCGTCTGTGAACCCAAACAGTGGAAGGGCTTCGTCGAAGAGTTCGAAGTTAAAAACCTCTCGCCGATACGCCGTCAAACCCCCTGGCAAAAAGTGCACATCTTGGGGGGTTTGTCGACTGTAGACCCATGTTGCCGCGCCAGAGAAACGTAATTTACCATTCCCATCGGTTGGCATCATAAGCAATCGATTCATGGCATACCGCCATCCCTGTGATGCCTGGTAGCCCTGGAGAGTTCCGCAAACGCCGCCGATGCGATGGTTCGTATCCAAGCGAAATACCTGCACAATGTTTTCAATAAAGTGAGGGTCCAATTCCAAGTCATCATCGAGAAAAAAAAGAATATCGCCTGTCGAGTGACGCACACCTTGGTTGCGGGCTACCGTCAAATCTCCCTCGACTGTTTCATAAAGCAACTTCGGCAACGACGAAGTAAAGGAACGGGCGATCTTGGCCACTTCGCTTTGGGACGCGCCATCCAAGACAAGCGTTTCATCAGGCCTTTGCGTTTGGAAGGTTAACGATCTTAGAAACCGGTGGACCTCAGAAATCCTATTTTTAGTGCAAAGTAGAACCGAGACTCGAGGTGTCATCGGTTTGAATCAATAGGCGGTGCTAAAAGCCCACGCGCCACTAGGTCGTGAATATGAATCATCCCGACGCAATAACGCTTTCGGTTTACTACGGGAAGAAGCGTAATGGGTTTCTTACGCTGTTCCATTAGGCCAATGGCTTCCACAGCCATTTGTTCTGCATAAACGAAAACCGGTTTTGAGTTCATGATGTCTCGAATGCGAACTTGCGGAAGTTCAGCGGGTTTTCGCAAAAGCCGGCGCAGATCATAATCGGTCACTAATCCGACCAACCGCCCACGGTCGTCAATCACGGAAGCGGCCCCCGCAGATTTTTGGGTTATTTCTAATAATAATGCATCGAAACTGGCATGGACAGATACCATAGGATTCTGTTTTCCGGAACGCATCACATCCTTGACCTTTAATAAAAGTTTTTTGCCTAAAATACCGCCGGGGTGATATAGGGCAAAATGCGACTTATTGAATCCGCGCAACTTCATTAAGGCAACCGCCAAAGCATCCCCAATCACCATCGCGGCCGTCGTACTGGTAGTGGGTGCCAAGTTAAGCGGACATATTTCTTGATCGATGGGCATGTGAAGCACAACGGCTGCTCGCTGGGCCAGGCTGGAGGCGGGGTTTGATGTCAAAGCAATAAGTTTTGCGCCGATTCGTCGGATCGAAGGCAGCAGATTAATCAGCTCTTCGCTTTCCCCTGATTTACCAATGGCTAAAACGATATCTTGCCGCGCCACGATCCCTAAATCCCCATGAAGGCCCTCGGCAGGGTGCAAAAATATGGCAGGTGTGCCTGTTGAGGAAAAGGTCGCCGCTATTTTTTGAGCCACTAAACCCGATTTGCCCATGCCGGTAACTATCAATTTGCCGTGACCATTTAAGATTAGGCGCGTGGCCTTGGCAAAAGCCGGGGTAATTCGATCGGCCAAATACAGAAGAGACCGGGCTTCAGAACGTACCGCTTTTTGAATATCTCGCTGAAGGTTCACGAAGGGGATATTAACGCTGGCTTACCCGACCGATATATTCGAAATATTGCGGGTAGGTCAGACGTTCAAAACTGATGAGTTTTCGACGGGTATAGATGTGTGAAAAAACAGGGGATGTGGTGAAATGCAGGCGCTTAGAAGGATCCCATATCGGGTAGTCTAAAACGGTCACATCGGTGTCGTAGGTGGGCGCCGATTCATATCGGTTCGCCGTAAAAAAATAACGGGCGGTTTTATAAACCGGCGATTCTAAATACCCGTTAAACCATTCACGACGCATTTCACCGAGCGAGGCGAAATTGGTGTAAAGATCCACGGAATCCGCTGAAAGGCGCGAATACATCGAGACGGGAATGAGCACAAAATCGTAATTGCGAAGCGATTCAGCAGTGATCATGGGTAACGCGTGCAGTTCCTGGGTTCCCGCAATTCGAGCACCTGGATGATAGTGAGAGAGGTAATAATAGGCCATTAACAACTGCTCGGGAAAGTCCACCAGTATCCAGCGGCTTTCTGGGTATTCTTTTTTCATAAGCCCGGGGAAAATTCCGTAGCTGCTTCCCAAATCAAGCCCTGTAAAGTTTGGACTGAGCCGGGACCGTAAAAAACGTTCCGCCAAATCGATGAAATGCATGTGTTTATGCCAACGGTAGGTATAGGTTGTGCCTCGATAATGAAACAAATAAGGGTTGCCGACAGTGGGGCAGGGGTATTTCCGAAGAGTGTCTAAATGCCCTAAACGCTCCAAGCGATCGTAAAGCTCTTTTAAAAGACGCTTCTCCCCCCGACGAACGCCGTCGATGCTGTTTCGTAGGTTGAACGTTGAGTAATCCGTGGCCGGGGTGTCTGGGACAAAAAGTTGTTCACGACGAAAATTTCGAAAAGCATCCTGACGAATTCGCCCATTGGAATCGATTAATCGCTTGGGATCCGAGGCGGTTTTGGCTTCCCATTTTGCATCGAGGCCTTTGCGGTAATCGGGAAGATGTTTCTGTTGCGCGTTCGCTTCCGCTTGAATACGATCAAACACATCCGTAAAGGCCGGCAGGACGGAAGCCGGCGCAATGTCAAGTGTTGTGGGGCTCATACGGATGCGGGGGACTTTTTCACGCACAAAAAGCCGGCGAAGTTGTACCACTGGAAAAAGGTTTCGGCGATTTCAAAGCCGTTGCGCTTAAAAAGCTGGATGTTTTCCTCGATGCGATAAGGAATAAGCACGTTTTCCAAAGCCTCGCGCTTGCGCACAATTTCCTCTTCGGAGTAACCGTTTCGCCGCTTAAAATCGTAATAAAGCTCAATGAAGATTCGATTCATATCCGAGCTGTTCGTCAACACTTTTTCCACACACAAAAACACGCCGCCTGGCTTTAAACCATCGTAGATCGAACGAATTAAGACGTCCCGCTGCAGAGGGCGGACAAACTGAAGGGTCCAAGTCATCAGCACCACGCTTGCCTCATCAATGGGCAAGGCCCCGTTAATATCGCCAAACCTGTACTCGATTTCTTTTTGATAACCATGTTCTGCGGTTTTCACTTTGGCTTTTTCGATCATCGGCTGGGAGTTGTCAAAGCCCACGAGCTTTGCTTTCTCGCCTAAAACAGTCCGCAGGTTGATAAGCGTCGTTCCCGTGGAAGAGCCTAAATCGTAAACGACACTGCCAGGTTGGTAGAACTTGCGGGTCATCTCGACGAGCATGTGCTGGACTTCTACATAAAAGGGGACGCTTCGAACCAGCATGTCGTCAAAAACCGCAGCGACTTGTTCGTTAAAAACAAAATCACTGCCGCGCTTGGCGGTGCCCTCAAATACTTTATCTGGAAGCGTTTTCATGGGGTGGATTTTAATTCATTTTACCCGTTGAACGAAGCGGCTTAACCGCTCGGGGGTGGGCTCTAAGGCATAAGATTCGGCATACGCTTTTCCTTCGTTTTGGCGCCTTGCGAACTCCTCTTGTGGGAGCGAGGTCAGATCGGCTAAAGCCTTCTGGGCATCTTGGCCGTTCGAGATTCGCCATTTAAACGTTGAAAAGTTCATAAGGGGGTCGGTCGCCAGGTAATCCCCCCACGCCAGATTAAAAACGGGCAGGCCCGCGCTCAACGCATCCAACCCGAGTGTGGACGCCGAATACCCGAGCAAATCACAATCGTTAAGAGCCGCGGATAAAGGTCCATGGTTCTCTGTGAAAGGAAACCTCTCTTCACCATAACGCTTAAAATACCCCTTCAACGGAAAAACCGGATGGGGCCGAATCTGAAGCTTAAGCGTCGGGCAAGCGGAATGCACATCTCGGAGTAATCGAAAAACACCAGCATATTCTTGATAATCCGTGGCCAAGGTTATGAGGAGTTTTTGAAATACCTTTGGCCTTGGGCGCCGTGGAGCCTTAACGACGGCAGGTCGTCGAAGCGCTGCACCCACTTCCAAACGCGGGGCCTCGTAGCCATGCTGAATCATCCACTGTCGGCTCACCTCCCCCATGGTCAGTATACGTTCGGGCAGCGGCGTCCAAACGCCTTCCCCATTTTCAAGAATAAAGTTCAAATGTTTAGGTGTTAATACAGCGTGCTGATAGCCCCACGCTTCGGGATGATCCGGATTTTCTCGGACAGCCGAAAGGATCATTTTCTCCCAACTGCGATTTTCAAATGGATAGATCACCCGCCAAAAATGGGTGCGCTCCGCAAACCGTCGAGCCGCCCGATAGAACGCCAAATCCGTAGGCCACCGAGAGGAGCGCACATTGCGGATGATCTCCGAATGAAGCAGGGGTTTAACGGGAAAATTCTCCCAGGGAGGAATTTCTTGAGGCAAGGGTGGCCCGTAGTGTGCTTGAAGGGTTTTCCATGCGATCCAAACGTAATCACTAAAAGTCAGTACACTCTCCATCGGCTGCACGGGGTAGGAAGGCGGCTGGCGTGCCATTCGGTAAAGCGTTTTAAACGGATGCTGCATAGTTTGGCCTGTCAGAATGACGGGTTGCCCCGTTTGCTTTAGCCAACCCGGCAGTGACCCAAAATAAGCGTCGCGAAAGCCCTTATCATCAAAGGACTGATGATTAAAAAGTGACCATAAAAGTACCGGAGGAGGCGAAATTGGTTGTATCCGGGGAGCCAACAGTCGCCAATAGAGGCCCAGTGCCGCAAGACGACACAACGTGCGCAACAAGCCCCAGGGAAAAACCCAACGCAAAAAATATGAAATCGGTTTTAACCGCGGCATTTTTTGACGGGCTAGTGAGTCACACAAACGCGTGGCGATGGGGTTTTTGTTGGTCAGGTTTAGTGCCCACCAAAAAAAACCATAACGGGCATGATTGCGTTGATTTAGGGCAGCGATCCAAGCGCTGTAACGAGCGCTAAAATCATTCACCATCGGGTTTAACGGCTCGCGGGCGGGGGTTCGACGAGACCGTCGGCGTATCGTTCGTTAAAGTGGTTGGGGTTAAATTCTTGATCTTCCACCAAGTTATAAAGGTCGGTATTCGACATCTTGACCGCGACCTCTTTAGGAAGGTTATGCCGATTGGTGTAAACCAAGGCATCCGCGTGCGGCAATAGTTGATCGCATTGGTTGCAGTAGGGAAAAGCGGCAAACTCTTTGTCGCGGTGCGCCACACGCAGCATTCGGTATTTCTGATTGTTCAGAACGTCCATGACCGGCTGTTCAAACGCATTTCCCAGAATCACTTGGTTGTTGTAGTCATAGCAGCATGGAATGACTTCGCCATTCCACTGAATTTGGAGAGGTCCGTTTTCCGGACGACCGCAGGTGGTCTTCACGGTTAAATCTTCCAAACGCGTCCGGTAATCGCGTCCATCCCCGAAATTGTGCGGTTTCCAAATTTCGATGGCATCCGCGCGAGCCCCCCAAAATTCTTTAAATTTTTCGGTGTCCTGCTCGTTTTCTTTCATCATTAAATAGCTGATTTCTAGCCGCGGTTTCTTCGAGCCTTTCGCCGCGCGCAACTCTAAAAGCGTCATCAAATTTTTCATCGTGACATCGAAGTTCAAATTGCGCATCACCTTGTCGTAGGTGTCGTGGGACATGCCGTAAAAACTCACGCGCAGCTCATCTAAACCCGCTTCAATAATCCCTTCAGCCCGCTTGGCATTGATCAAAGAGGCGTTGGAGATAATATAGGTGTTAAGGCCCTTGCTCTTGGCATAACGAATTTTCTCTTCCAGAGTTCGGTCCATAAATGGTTCGCCAAAACCGGTCAGAACTATCTTTTTAGCGCCCAACAAAACCACCTCATCAATGCTTTTCTTGTACTGGTCTAAGTCCATGATGCCGTGTTCACGGCCTTCAGCGTGTTTGTCGCGGGGGCACATGATGCAGGAGGCGTTGCAGTGGTCGGTGACTTCGTATCGGACTTCGGGGTGTTTAAGGCGTTCAAATCGTATTTCGCGGTCCGCCTTCGTTGACAATGCATTCAAATTGACCGCGGTCCCGCTGACGCTTCCATCCGATAAAAGCGTTTCAGGACTATAACGATTGGGCTGAAGGATAGGGAGTAACTTCATTTTGCGCTCCGCCGAGAGTTTAACACGTGCTGTATTTGACGTCTAATACGCGCCGCAGACGCCTTGTTTCGACGACAGATTCTCGCAAAGTTGCTTATGACAGTCAAACGAGCATTTTGGTCGAAAAGGGCCTGAGCTAAAGACTCCTTTAAACGCTCGGGGGACGTAACACGAAAAGCCGCTTTCGCGTCACACCAGGGGAGAGAAGTATGACCTTTAAAATGCATCATGGACAAAGCGCCTGAATCCGCAAATAACGCGAAAAGCGCTGGAATACCCTTTGAGGCCGCCTCCAGCGCTAGGCTCGAGTACTGCGTCACGACCAAATCTACCCGCTGCCACAGGGATGACGTTATTGGAAGAAAAGAAATGTCCTCCCAAGGCCAAAGTGACGATTTTTGCAATCGGCGATAGCGTCCTTCACGGTAATAAATATCCCTCGGGTGCGCTCGAAAAAGCAGGCGGCTTTTGAACTGCTTAAGCGGTGCCAAAAGACTTAAAAAAGTGCGATACGACCATTTGCCGTCTGGCTGTCCCGCCCATAAAACAGTCGGAGGGTGTTGAAGGGGTCGTACAGAGCGACAAACCGTGTAGCGTGGATTGCCCACGGCTTCAACGGGCGCCGAAGGCTGACGGCGCTGATGCTCACGAGCCACGTCCGCGGACTCGACAAAAACGACGCTCGGTTTTTCTTCAGGACGCCAGCGATAATTGAACGGAAAGTCTTCGATGACAAAAATGGGAAGTCCCAATTTCGTTGCCGCACTCCCCCACATGTCTTCCAGCAAATCGCGTTTCGCGCGGTCTTGAGAGGTTCCTCGCACAAGGGCCGTAACATGGTGGCTCTTAAGATAATGCATCGGTCTTAAAGAGGATTTAACCGCAACGGAATCAATTCCCAAAGAATGCGCCGTTTGCCGCGCCGCGGGTCCCAGAAGCCAACGCAGCGATTTTGGAGGACGTTGAGCAAAAACAGCGGATAAGGCTTGGAAAGGGCCTAAATGGTCAGCGACACAGAGGAGACGATGAATATTCACCGATTCGAAGAATTTTCAATCACTTCCGCAAGGCGTGCGGCGTACGAACGGCCATCATCGTTTAGTATCGATTTTAAATGCCGAGCCATCGCTGAAGTAAGCTCCGCACCATGGGTCATCGCCAGGATCTTCTGAACATCTGAAATGAGCTGGGGGGCTGAACGGCAAAAAAGAAGCCCAGGGGCATTTTCCATGATTTTCACATGCTCATATTGGCTTACTTTGTCTGCGGAAAAATAATGTTTCCCATCGGAATAACATAGAGCCAGCGTTTTTTTACCCATGAGCAAAGATTCCAGAACGAACGTCGAGAGCGGCGATATCACCGCATCGGCGGCCTGGATCAAACGCGGATAAAAACTCAAATCGGGGTAATGCTTGTGTGATTCAACGGGTCTATTTAGATTTTGCACTTTCATAAACACCGGCCCCACCTGGTTATCGAGCGTTACATGTTGAAGTTTATGGGCTTCAAAAGGCGCTTCGTGCTGACGAGCATGGCGCCAAGGATGCGGGCGAAAAATGACGTGTAAACGGCCTAATTCTCCGCGCGAGATCGCATGATTGAGCGATTCCAAAACAGCCATTTCATCGAAGGGTTGAAGGCACCCCCCAAAGAGCAATAGCCGTGCGCCCTCTGGCACATGGTGCAGCCTTCGAATCTGTTCTATATCATCCGCGTGTGGAGTAGACCGAAAATATAATTCGAAATGCGGGGCGCCAAGCATTTTGATTTGAGACGCTTTTACGTCGTGAATGCGGATGGCATCCCCTTTGGCCTGCTCACCCCACACCGCCAGCCATTGCGGGTGAACCGGCAGCGTTCCCTTGCTGGTTAAGTTATCCCAACCGTTGATGAGGAGCATATGATGGATGCCCTGAAGGTGGGCGGACTTTATGATGTCAGCCGACAACCCGTCTTCGCTCGAGGAAGGGATGAGCACCCAATCGGGGCCAATAGCCTTTAGCCAGCGGTCGACCGCATGATTGATCCCGAGCACCCATTCGCTTAACGATTGCACCCACCGCGCGGTGCGATGCGTCGCTATAAGTGGGTAGATCCATTGTTTTTTTCGGCTTAAACGATAAATCTTTAGCTGGAAGGTATGGCAACGCTTGCGCAAACCGCACATGACGAATTCCTGAACAAAAGACCTTATTTTATTGCGGCGTTTATCAACCGGAAATTCTAAAGCCCAGCGCAACCGATCAGGAAGCGGGAATTCTTTAAGCGCAGGGTTTGCGGCCGATACCAAGACGTCATGGTGCTTCGCCAGGTCGCTCAAGGCCCCGCTTGTAATGAAATTTCTAAAGAAAATGATCCCTTGTATAGGGACGAGAATTTTCATTCCTCAGGGATATCCCGTCGAGGCGTACACAAATAGTGCAGGTAACCAGGCAGCCACTCCCAGGCGGGTGGGGCATCGTGCTGGGGCAAACGTGTAACTGGGCCGCGAAGATGAGTCCAAAAATCACGTAATCGCCCAAGCGGTGAATCGGGCAACACAGTGCCGTAGCGTGTCATGGTGAATTTTTTCGCGATATAGGGATGAACGTTATCGAGCTCGTGGTTGGCTATATTTTTCTTGTTTTGAGAGTAGAAAAACCCTCTGGTTAAGCGGTGGAGCTCACGCATGTATTCTTCCACCTGCGCAACCGTCATTTCCTGTAAAGAAGCCATATTCATGGTTAAGTCGAAGAAGCGGGAGGGTAATTCTTTTATCTTCCAATGCGGCAAAAATACCCACGAATAGGAACGTAGGAATTCGTCGCTTAATGTACTTGGCGCCGTCTGGGGGTCATAAATATAGATCTTGGCTGCCGGGTTTAACTGCGTGACATAAGACGCGGAAAATATTAGTGTTTCCGGAAGATCGACGATGACATACGTGGAGCGTGGGAACACTTGTCGGAAATGATGTGCCAAGCCTCCCCAGCCTCCCCCGATTTCCAATACGTTAAGCGGTGCAGAGGGCTGAAGCAGCCCGGCTTGATCCAAAACGGAAAAAAAAGCGAGATAGCGCACGATGTCTCGGTTCACGAAACACCCGTTTAATTCAACTCCAAACCCGGCCAGCGCACGAGGTTCCTGAACGACTTTAAAGATCCATGACGGAAGCCGTAAATGTCGAAACAAATAGCGCACTTTTTCATCCATCAGAGGATGGTCGGACGGCCGAGCACCCGTGATCACGTGCGTATGACGGCGGAGTTCATAAAAGGGCGTCAGATCGCTCCCGGTAATCAAATGCTCAAATTGCGCTATATAGGATTTCCAGTAATCACTCGGATTCGTCTGCATGCCCTCTATACGAGCGCGCTCCGCCATCATTTTTTGGATACTGCTTTGAATATGCCGCAAGGTGTCCTGACCGGATGGTTTTCCGATGGAACTTGGGCGATGAGACTCTTCAGAAGTCATGAACGGTTTCCTTTCGAATCAAACAATCGGCGTTTAACAGTTTTTATTTTTTTAAACAATCCCTGCAAAAGAGGCAAGGGCGATACGCACACCGCCAATACGCCCGCCGCTAGTTCCCAAAACAGATCGAGGCCGACGGTTAAACACAGTCGTAATGCAAAGGGCAGCAAACGCCAGTCAGAAGCATAGACCGCACGTTTTGCAGATGTCTTTAAAATGGCGCGCAGCGGGCCCATGATTCCAATCTGGCGCGCGGTTAAGTAGGCTCGCTCTTTAAATACGAAGTCACGAATGCGTGACTGGGTATCTAAGCGCCACAAATCCGACAGGGATGTCTTCTGCTGATGGGTAAACCGCCGCTCATGATGCCGCGCCCAATGCAAAACCTCTGGAATGTGACCCACCTGCGCGGCCTGTCGGAGCATCTCCAACCGCAAGAGGACGTCGAACTGAGGAGAATCGCCCCAAACAAATTGTTTGGACCTATACCAATCGGTGCGGATGACCTGGCTTGTGATTCGAATGCCTCGATTGCTTCCAAGCAGATAAGCTTTCAAAACATCCGCCGCATGAAGGACAGACCCCTCGGGGTAGACCCTGGCGTGCATCGGCATCAAGGAACGTTCCCCGGCGCGCACCTCAAACCACGCGAAACGAGACCACAGAAAATCCACCTGCGGGTTTTTCTTAAAAAAGGCCAGGCTTTCTTTTAGGAAACCCGGCAAATGAAGGTCGTCATCACCCAGCCAGCAAAAAAATGGGGTTTCAACAAAATGGACGGCCTGCATAAAGTTTGCCGCTAAGCCAACATTCGAGGAATGTCGCTGGTAGACAATTTTTGGGTTATTAAATTGACGTACCACAGCCGGCGTGTTATCGGTAGACGCGTTGTCGATCACCACGATTCGAAAGTCTTGGAAGTCTTGAGCCAAAACGCTCTGAAGGGTCTCTTTCAGGAGTTCGCATCGCTCAAACGTGGGAATTAAAACGGTAACCTCAGGCATGGCACGCCGCCAAACGCGAAAGAATGGCCACCGTCTCTTCATGAGGAGCCCCAATCAAACCCGAAAAATAAAAAGCTCGCGCTTTTTCACGAGCTCGGGCACCCTGTTGGGGATGTTCAAGAGCGGCGGTGACTTGCTCAAAGAGATCTTGTTCGTTTAATGAAAACTGCGTAGCGCCCATCAAGGTGAGAGGCAAAAAATGATCTTCGATGGGTTTGCGCCGCATGGATTCGATCAAAGAGGCTGCCTTGGAAAATCCATCAAACGCCACGCTGACCGACGGAACATCGCAAAGGCAAGCATCTAACGTCAACGTGGAGCATGCGGAGACTAAAACAGATGAATGACGAACAAGACTTTGCAAAAAAATCGCATCCATCGGCTCATTTTGCCAAGGATAGGGGGGACGTTGGTTGCTATGCGCCATGGTGACGGCCCGGGTTCGGGCCTTCGGCATACGCAATAAACGCTTGGCCCACTCGTCTTCGTTTCGCGTGGCCGATAAACGAACAAAAAAAACTACCTGCTTTTGATACTCGGAGGATTGAATACGTTCATACAACCGCTCAAAAATATCCAATTCATCGTTCGGATGGATGTAGTTTACCCCCCCGTTGGAAACAAACGTCAAGAGCTTAAGATGGGCCTCCGAGGCATGAAAACCAAGCGCATGGTAAAGCGACGGGCGATCCAACAATTTTGGAGGATCGCCATAGATGGCAAATTGGGGCGGCGGCGCGATAAAAACCCGTTGACGGCGAAGGGAAGGATAAATGTCTTCGGCATGCTCTTTCATCAGTTGATTCCAGACTAAAACGTAATCGGGAACGGCCAAAAAAGGGGCCTTAAGCGTTAAATTATCAACCCCGCTAATGTGCGAAACAACAGGAATCCCTTCCTGCCGTGCACTCCCAATCAAATATTCTTCGGCCATTTCACCCGCGTGGGGGACATAGGTGGTCATCACAAGGTCTGGTTTAATCCTTTTCAGGAAGCGACGAAACTCGCTTGGAGCCATTATCCAATTGCGTATCGACCGCATAAGAAAGCGAAAGATCGTCATGTGTTGGAGCGATTCGAGACTATAAACGACCATCTTGGTCCATAGAGGCCGGTTGTTCCATTTAAAACGTTTGCCCTTCGTAAACATGGACGTATAGGGGAGCGTATAAAAGCGGCGCATCATTCCGAGCGTATAAATCCACAGCAGCCTTTTTCGCAAAACGTTTTGCCAAGACGTTGACAGGAGTGGAAGCGAGTGAAAAACGACACGTTCCCGCTGAAATTGCTGACGAAACGAATCTTGCAGCGAAAAATCCGTGAGGAGATGGACCTCATCAAAAGCGTCTAAGGCTTGATCGAAAAATTCATACAGCAAGAAATTGCGCACATTGAGTGCCCTTGAAAGAGACAGGAGAAGAATTCGCTGTGCCATGATCTCAGCCGGCCACCGATGGGCGCGGGGTATCCGTTGAGGGTTCATGGGTACGCGTTTGGGCCGTATACAGCTGCCAGTAAGGGCCCCGGCGATCCATAAGCTCTTGATGTTTTCCGCTTTCAAGAACCCCCCCGCGCCCCATCACCACGATGGTGTCGGCATTGACGACTGTAGAAAGGCGGTGGGCAATCATGAGAATAGTTCGCTCTTTGCGAATTCTTTCTAAAGCGCCCTGGATAAGGGCTTCCGATCGGTTATCTAAAGAGCTGGTGGCCTCATCAAGAATTAAAAATTCCGGGTCCCGCAAAAGGGCTCGCGCGATGCACAACCTTTGGCGTTCACCCCCCGAAAGGCGCAGACCCTGATCGCCAACCACCGTGTCATACCCCTGGGGCAGGCGCTGTACAAATTCTTCCACGCCGGCTTGCTGACACGCTTTCTCAAAAGCCAGTAGCGGGGATGTTAAGCCAAAGAAAATGTTTTCTCGAATGGTGCCATGGACTACGAAAGGTTCTTGTGCCACCAACCCTATCTTGGATAGCCAAGAATCTAATGTGTAGTCTTTGAGGGGGATGCCGTTCACGCGGATCAAGCCGGCGCTCGGTTCATAAAGTCGAAGAAGCAAGTTAACCAGCGTCGATTTTCCAGTGCCGGAGGCCCCAACCAAAGCCGTGGTTTGATGGGGTTGAAGGGCAAACGATACGTTTTCCATCAGGGAAGGCTGACCTTCAAAGTGGAAAGCAACGTTCTCAAAAACAATCGGCTCGCTGAACCGAGTAAACACATGATGGCCTTGTGGAACAACGGGCGGCACACGCTGCAATTTTTGGTGCAAGAGATCCATACTGGGGAGGACGCTGACAATGTCCATCTTAATGGTCATCAAGGACATGATGTGCGGCATGACGCGGTAGACCGCAAACCCTATCGCACCAAACACCGGGAGTGAGGCTAAAAACAGCTGAGGCTGCGAATATTTTAAAGTCATTCCCACGAGTGATAAAATGACTGCCGGCACGATAGTGAGCAAAATCGCCGGCACTCTTTTCCAAATCATTCGTTTTTGGTAATTGGCCAAACGACCCCGCACCAACTGCTTGAATTGCTCGATCCATACGGCTTCCATGCGACTGCCTTTGATCAAACGAATGCCATTAAAAGTCTCGTTCATGTGAACACTCATGCGCTGTTCAATGAGTTGCTGAGCAGCGGATGAGCGGAAGAGGATGGCGCCACTTACGTAGTGCGCAAAAAGGTAATAAACCACGCCAAGGACTGTTATCAAAAAAGCCGCTTTGAGGGATAAAAACAATATGGACCCAAACAACGCCGCAAAAATGACGGTATCGGTAAACAAAGTTGTTGCCGTAATAAAGAGGGTTTGCAGGTTGTTGGGGGGCATGACCAGCGTATAAATCATATCCCCTTGCTTGCTATGGAGCAGCTTTTCATACCCTTCGCGCAGGTAAAGGGAATATAAATTCGATTGGGCGCGGTAGACAATTCGTGTGACCAAACGGCTTCGATACACCAAACTAATGACTTCAACCGCGCCTAAAAGCACAGATGTGCATAAAAAGAATATACAGCTGGAGATAAATGGGTCGAAGGGAAGCTTTTGATTGAGTTGATTGACGACATGAATCAAGGGAGAGGGAATGGCAGGGCTGGCAGATAACCCCCACTGAAGTATTAAAAAAATGAGATGGACGTTAAAGAGCTCCAGCAAGCCTTTCGTCAACGCTAACCCCGCTAAAAGAGACAATCCCAGAGGGTAAGGTTTTAAAAAGTATCCAAGCGATTTGTAATCAAACTTCGTGGAGTACCCCATGATTAACGCGGCGCGAGGGGTTGACCCATCAGGGTTTTCTGAAGCAAAAATTCGGCAAATTCGAAATCCAACTCCGTGTTGATGTCGATGGATTCTCGCTCGTCCATCTCAATTGGAAGAATGTGGGTCCCGGTCGTGGACGCTTTTTCCATCGCATGCGCCACGCGAATCACATCAAAGGAGGCGTTTTGAATATAGACAGGCGGAAGCAGGTGATAGGACAAGGTGTGGGCTTGAGGTTTTTTCTGATCCATGGGAATCAAGGACGAGATGCGTCCGTTTTGTGCGACCCACATTTTATGCGGGTGCTCGCTGCACCATCGAACGCTGCGTACCGAATCCGCTTCCGGGGTATTCATTAATAGTTCGATAGCCCGGTCCACCGTCTGCACTTTCCTAAATGGCGTTGTCGGACGAAGCAAAACAACATATTCGGGAAGGGCGCCTCGCGAAGACCGGAACCACTCCATCGCATGTGAAAAAGCTTCCCATTCCGTGGAATCGGGGCCTGAAATGCTCTCTGGACGCCGAAACGGTGCCTCGGCCCCGTATCGCACAGCGGTCGCAGCAATCTCGTCATCATTTGTAGAAACGACCAATCTCTGAACGTAACGTGAATTCTTTATTTCGGTAATGGTGTGAGCCAAAAGAGGAACGCCTCCCAAAGGGCGAATGTTTTTTTGGGCGACGCGCTGAGAGCCTCCCCGGGCAAGAATAAGACCCAGAGCTTTCATTGAATCTCCGTACGCCAGCGTTCCATAAAGGCTTCCGCAGACAACCCAAACCCATCTAGACTTTCACGAATAAGCCCAGATTGCGCAAACCCTCGAAGCCCCAAAACTCGTAAAGGGGTCGACGCGTAACGCGCCGGATTTCCGGAGAGCGCTCGCGCAAGTAAATCGCCCAGCCCCCCCCCATCCGCGTGGTTTTCCACCACATAAATGAAGCGCACCCCTTGCACCACTTTGGCAAACCATTCTTGATCTAAACGGTTAAGCCATGGTGTTTGAATGACCCGAATGGATATGTTCTCGGACTTTAATCGTGCGGCCGCGTCCAAGACCTCGGCGGTGGGGATCGGACCGTACACAAATACCGCGGCGTCACTCCCTTCCTGCAGCACTTGCCCAACTCCCACTTGTGGAGCATGCGTTGGGGATGGGATCAGCGCGCTTGCGGGTGCATTGGCGATTCGAAAATAGGTCGGGCCCTTATATGTTTTCATGGCGTAGCGAAGCAGGGACTCCAATTCCATTTCACTGGCGGGCTCCAACACCAATAGCGTTGGAATTCCGTTGAACACCGCGATGTCGCGAACGGCTTGATGAGACTTTCCCGGTGTTGCAGGGATTAATCCCGCCATGTGTCCCACGTAAATGACGTGGTTGTATTCCGTGGCGCTATTAAAGATTTGCTCGTTGGCACGAGAAGACAAAAATGCGGAATAGGTATTGACGAGAGGCAATGTTCCCGCGCGAGACAAGGCGCCGGCCATGGAAACCATGTCTTGCTCCGCGCATCCAAGCTCTATGAAACGATCCGGGTGGGCCAAACGAAAGGGACGCAACCCGCAAGACTCTTCCAAATCGCCGTCGATCACAACCCACTCATTATTTTCCTCCGCCAAACGCAGCAAAACGCGGCTGTAGGAATCCACCAGAGCTTTCGCGCTAGAGGAAGACCCGACGCTCCGGAGGGGCGAATCGAGCCCATTGGGAATCGTTTCAACGGGGAAAAAAGGAGTGATGGAAGTCATTAGCTCGGAAAGCGCCTCATGGTACTGCGCTTGGCTAGGAACCTTGGCGTGCCAGTAGTAATAACCACCGTCTTTGGCCATGGCCGTCGGGTGCTCCATGAATGAAATGCCCTTCCCCTTAATGGTGTCAGCAATGATGGCCTTGGGTTTTCCATTAAGAGTGCTCAAACGAGTGATTGCATCCGACACGTTTTCGGCGTGGTGTCCATCAATCCGCAGCGTTTCCCATCCAAAGGCGCGCAGTTTTTCTTCGATACTAAGCGGTTCGACGATATCTTTGACCAAACGATCTGTCTGCACATGGTTGCGGTCCACCAAAACAAATAAATTATCCAAACGCATGTGGACCGCCGTTTGAAAAGCTTCCCACAATTGCCCCTCTTGAAGCTCTCCGTCCCCAACCATGGCGAAGGCGCGTGCAGGCATACCCTTTTGCTTGGCCGCCCAAGCGTATCCCTTGGCTTTAGAAATTCCCATTCCAAGCGACCCGGTGCTTCCGTCCACACCCGGGACCTCCACATCCACGTGTCCCGGAAGCCCTCCCCAACGCCGGAATGTTTTAAGTTTTTCGCTGTCAAAATAGCCGCGAGCGGCTAGTACCGCATAGTGAGCGGGCGCGGCATGCCCCTTAGAAAGAAGAAAAACGTCCCGGTTTCTTTCGTTGGGATGGGATGGGTCAATGGTCATCACATCAAAATAAAGCGCGGCCAACATTTCGATGGCGCTTAAAGAGGCGCCGAGATGTCCGGTACCCGCCCAAAACACGGTCGAGAGCGTATCCAGGCGCAGCATGGCCGAAAGCGACTTAAAGCGGTCTTCCTTCGAGGCGCTTTGGGCCCAGAGCGCGGCATACTCCGCCGACTTAAAAAAGCTGCGAGAAACAGCCGGTGCTTTTATCGAGGGTGTCATGATGTTTTTTTCGTAGGGTCGGCGTACTGAGCATTTTGAACTTTTGCGCTGTAATCCATATAGAGCGTTTGAACGTCAGAAAAAACGTCCAGTCCGCTAAGGCCCGCTTCTCGGTGACCATTACCAGAAAGCTTGAGACCACCAAAGGGCATATGCACCTCGGAACCAAACGTGGGGGCATTTAGGTAGCCAACCCCGACCGCCATCTGGTCGAGGCTACGCAGAGCCGTGTTCATGTCGGATGTAAAAATCGACCCCGTCAAGCCATATGGCGAGGCATTATGCACGTCGATGGCTTCCTCCAAAGACGAGACGCGAAAGACACTCAGCACGGGACCAAATATCTCTTCCCGTGCAATCGTCATGGTCGACTTTACATCCACGAAAATGGTGGGTTCATAAAAGAATCCTTGGGGATGAGACGGCACATGCGCGCGATGCCCCCCACACAAAAGCCGTGCCCCTTCCTTTAATCCGGTTTCCACATAACGCTCGACGCGTTCGATTTGCTGCGCGTTAATGAGGGGACAGACCTGCGTTCTTGCGTCCAATCCATCGCCCAAAACTAATTGTCGAGTGGCCTCGGTTAATTTTGCGAGAAAGGACTCATAAAGGCTTTCATGCAAAATGAGGCGACTTGTTGCAGCGCATCGCTGCCCCGCAACGGAAAAGGCACCTGCCGTCACAGCCGTCACGGCGGCGCTTATCATGGCATCGGGCATAACGATCAGCGCGTTTTTTCCCCCCAGTTCTAACGACACTTTCGCCAAACGTTTACCCGCCTCTTGGGCAATCCAGCGTCCCACCTCACTGGATCCCGTAAAAGAAATTAACCGAACATCCGGGTGTTCGACTAACGCCGCCCCGGCTTCCTCCCCCAAGCCATGGACCAAATTAAGCACACCGGGCGGCAGGCCCGCTTCATGAAGCAATCGGACAAGCTCGTGCGCCGTGGCTGGGGTATCTTCCGCCGGTTTAAAGACGACCGTATTCCCGCACAAAAGAGCAGGAAAGAGTTTCCAAGCCGGGGTGGCCATCGGGGCATTCCACGCCGTAATCACGCCACAAACACCAATCGGCCGCCGCCGCGTTAGCGCCCAGCGTTTCGGAAGTTCAGAATGAGTGGTTTCCCCGTACCACCGCCGGCCCTCCGAGGCCACAAATTGCGCCATATCAATCGCCGACTGGACGTCTCCGCGCGACTCCGGCAAGGTTTTGCCCATTTCCTGAACAATGATCTGGGCCAGTGCTTCTTTTTGTTGCGCGAGTAATTCGGCGATCCGAAAAAGAACTCTCGCGCGAACCGGAGGAGGCGTTTGCGACCACGCCGGAAGAGCACGTTGGGCGGCTTCCACGGCTTGGTTTACCTCGGAAGCTTTCGATCGTTCAAAAAAACCTAAGAGTTGCGCAGGATTGGCGGGATTTCTGTTTTCAAACCATTGCGTCGAAGCAGTCGGGGCCGTACGTCCCTCGATAATAGACGTAAACCGTTGGGGCTGGGAGATCGTTTCTACCATACGCTGTACCCTCCGTCCACCACCAAGGCAGCTCCAGTCATGTACGACGAGGCCTCGGACGCTAAAAACAACAAGGGGCCAATCAGCTCTTCAGGATTGGCCATGCGCCCCTGTGGAACTTTGGCAGTAAAGGCTTTCAAAAAGCGGCGGTCATGTTGATTAAAAATTCCGCCGGGCACCAAGGTGTTAACACGCACCCCCTGCAGACCCCAATAACCTGCCAAGTAACGCGTCAAATTCATCACACCCGATTTGCTGGCCGAGTACGCCACGGGTTTGACGAAAGGAGGTTGGTTTGGTTTACGCAAATAATCATAAATTCGCTGGTCAGGGGCATGCATGCCATAAATGGAACCGATATTGATAATAGACCCGCGCTTTTTGCGAGCCATGGCGCCTCCTATCACTTGACACGTCAGAAAAATGCCTTTTAAATTCACATCCAGCACGCGGTCCCATTCGGCGACTGGAAATTCTTCGAACGAAACGCGCCCGGCGGTTGGATGGGTCGGCGGCGTATCGACCCCGGCATTGTTGATTAAAACATCGGGCACTCCCCAGCGCTCAACAACACTCGCCAGCGCTTTGCGCAGGGATGAGGAACTCGTGACATCGGCCGATACAGGCCATATTTTTTTGTTGTTTGAATCCGACCGTTGCAGATCGAGCGCAGCGACACGGGCCCCCGCTTTGGCCAAGTGCCGCACAAAAAGCCGACCTAATAAACCAGACGCTCCGGTCACCACGACACAACGTTTTTGAACGGAAAAAAGGGAGTAAGGGTCTCGAGGCACGGCTTAACGCAAGGCGGAAGACACCGCTTTAGGTTCCGTAACATCTTCCAAGTCTTCCCACGTTAGCAACGCATCCATAGGCAACGAGCGTTTAAGTTTGCGGCCAAGGACGCGTGCCATATGCAGCGGCGCGATGCCTTCGCCCGGTGATTTGAATCCCAGCATAGCCGCCGTCAGGCAAGTGCCCGCTGGAAGTTCGTGCAGCAGAACGATGCTTTTGCCCATTTTGACGCGGGCCGATTTTTCACTTTCATAAACGATTTTTCCATCCTGATGGAGCGATTCGCGAACCCGCTCGAGGTCCCGCGTCATTTTTCGCATCCCGATGGGTTCCAAGGAAAATTTATGGTCGGTGCCCTTCATGGAGCGGTTCATGGTGAAATGCTTTTCCACAATACGCGCACCCAGCAAATACGCGGCGACCGGAAAAACGATACCGTTGTCGTGCCCCGAGTAGCCGATCACGGCATCTGGAAACTCTCTTTTATAAAGCGGGATGACATTTAAATTGATTTCACGGTATTGCGTCACCGGGTAGCAGGCCGTGCAATGAAGGATGGCGATCTTTGAATTGTATTTTCGAACGGTTTCGTAGGCACAACGCACCTCCTCCAACGCCGCGGCGCCGGTTGAAAAAATAACCGGCTTTCCGGTGCGAGCCACGACCTCCAGCAAAGGCAGGTTGGTAACGTCCCCCGAAGCGATTTTATAGGCGGGAACATCTAGTTTTTCCAGGAAATCGACGCTTGGAAAATCAAACGCCGTCGAAAAGAAGACCAAGCCTTTCGATTCGGCGTAGTGTTTGATCTCACGGTATTGAACCGCATCAAATTCAAGGAATTCGCGGTGCTCGCCATACGTCGCCCCAAAACTATTTTCGTTTTCATAGGGCTTATCGAACATCGCTTTGGTGTAGAGTGTTTTGTTGTCGCGCTTTTGAAGTTTATAGGCATGCGCGCCGGAGGCGGCGGCCTCATCAACTAACTTTATTGCGGTATCGATGCTTCCTTGGTGGTTGTGGCCCACCTCAGCAATCACAAAACACGGCGCGTCATCGCCAATTTTAAAACGGCCAATGGTCATTTCGGGAGAGTTCATGAAGGGCCCTATTTTAGCACGGGGATGCTTTCAGACCAGCTTTTCCACGGCGCATCTCCGGCATTCCAAAGAGTATTCAACAATTGAAAATCTCGATACGTATCCATACATTGCCAAAACCCGTCGTGAAGATAGACCATCAATTGCCCTTCGCGCGCGAGACGCTCGAGCGGGGCCCCCTCCAATTGACACGCGTTATCGGCCGTCAAATAATCAAAAAAACGACGATTGAAAACAAAAAAACCCCCATTAATGATTCCGTGACTGGCCTGGGGTTTTTCGCTAAACTCGACGACACGATTCCCATCATTTTTTAATTCCCCAAATCGTGAACTGGGACGCACGCCGGTCACAGTGGCCATCTTGCCGTGGCGTTGATGAAATTCAAGCAATCGATCGATGTTGACATTGCAAAGGCCGTCGCCGTACGTCAATAAAAAAAGGTCATCTTGAATATGCGCTTCGACGCGCTTGACCCGTGCGCCCGTTTGAGTGGTGGGGCCCGTATCCGCCAGCACGAGGGTCCACGGTTCCTGAGAGGGGTTTAGCAGTCGCACGTCCGGCAGTGCCATGGGCTTAAGCGTTATTTCGCAGTCATAATTCATGGCGTTGTAATGCAAAAAATATTGCTTAATTTTTTCGCCCAAATACCCCAAACACAACACGAATCGCCGATGGCCGTAATGGTGATAGTGCTTCATTAAATGCCACAAAAGAGGTTTTCCACCGATTTCAACCAAAGGCTTCGGCAATCGCTCGGTTTCTTCACGCAGGCGCAGTCCCATACCGCCGCAAAGGATGACAACAGTCAAGTTTTTCACAGCAGGTCTGCTACTTTCGTGCTTTGACGGTACCAATCCCAAGTCTTGCGCAACCCATCTGTCAAAGCGGTCGTCGGCCTCCACCCCAGATGCGTCCGTGCTTTCTGGCACGACAACCGCTGGTCAATGATTTCCTTGGACGCTTGGTTTAAAATTTTGGGCTTGAGATTTGAAACGCCGCTCATTCTCAAAAGTCGATGAACGACATCCAGGACAGTGGCCGATTCCCCAGCTGCGAAATTAAATGCTTCGCCATGGTACTTGCCGCGTCGCGTCACTTCCCCTAAACGCAAATAAGCCCCAACGGCATCTTCGATATAAAAATAATCCCGGCGCAGCTGACCGTTACTGCGAATAACCGGAGGTTCGGACCGCAAAATGGAACGAATGGTGCCGGGGATCAGGCGGTCCCACGCAAAATCGCCTCCTCCGTATAAATTTCCACAGCGAGAAATAGTGACGGGAAGCTGATACGTGTGAAAATATGACTGACACAATAGATCCACACAGACTTTCGACACATCGTAGGGGTATTTCCCCGCCAAGGGCATATCTTCGCGATAGGGCAGTTTGGCCGCGTCCCCATAAGCTTTGTCGGTTGATGCCACCACGATCGCCTTAAGGAGCGTCGACTGACGGGCGGCCTCGAGCAAATTCCACGTTCCCGTTAAATTGGACCGAAATGTCGACAGCGGATTTCGAGTCGCGGTGGTCACCAATGCTTGAGCCGCCAAATGAAAGCAGGTGTCGACTTCGTATTCATTTAAGATTCGCTCGACCACATCGCGGTCTTCGAGTTCTCCGGGCACTTCAATGACCTTCTCAGCCAAAGAGAGCTGTGCGTAATGCGACGGCGGCACACGGTCGCGAATCAGCACCACCACGCGAGCCCCCAGGCGGCATAATTCGGCGCTTAGCCAAGACCCCATAAACCCCATGGCTCCTGTCACAAAGACCGAACGGCCTCGCCAAAACCGGTTGTCGTGTGGGATGGAGGTCTTAAGGGGCATTGGGAGGGTGGAATCCTTGTTAGTCGATCTTAAACTGCTCGGGTTTAACACCTTCGCCAGGAAGGCTGACGCACTTGCGGCAAATGTCCAAATCGAACGTGCCAGTAAAAATATCCCCCCGGAGCTTTTCGGATCTTTTCCACAAGTTTGCCAGAGTTGTTTCGCCCGCACGCCCCATGACGTATTGGGACAAATAATCGTTGCAGCATAAAATCATCTGCCCTTCGGCGTTTAGTTGCATGTGCGTGGCTTTGTCACAGCCTTCCACCACGCCGGCCATAAAATCGAGATCTTTATCGACCTTAAGCAAACCGCCTCTGTTGAACATCATTTTGTGATTCTTCAAATGTTTAATATGGAGCGGAGGAGTCGGCCAATTTTTTTCTTCAACCTCCTGAAGCAGTCGTTTTAACTGGGGTTTGATTTCAGGGTCGTGAATGGAAACCGTGATTTTGGTTACTTTCATGTCGGAAAAATCCTTCAGAAGCTCTTGGGTTAGAAGGTCTCCGTTGGTTGAGAAGGTCACGTAAGCTTCCGGCCCTAAGATTCGTTTGGCCGTGCGAATGAAATCGGGAAGGCGCTTATCGAGCAAAGGTTCACCGTAAAACTGATAACTAAGCTTCCCCTTAAAGTTCATCGACTTCAAATCGTGAATAATCTTTTCATGAAGCTCAGAGGAAAGCAGCCGCTCGTTTTGCTTGAGGCCGCGATCGTAAACGGAGTTGGGGCAGTAGGAGCAGCGTCGGTTGCACCAAGTGCTTGTCTCAATCGCCACAACGGCAGGCGGGGCTGTGCGCTTAAACAACACCCAATCAAGCTTGGGGTTTTCGTGGACCAAATTTTTAACGGTCGCTTTAAATTTTTCTTTGAGCTGAATCATCGATTTCGGCCCGTTTTATAACATATTTCCGCTGTGGCTTTTGTGACGATGGATACCCTATGGTGATTGTCTTGCGAAGCCCCTCTTCCAAGGTGACGGAAGGTTTAAAACCCAGGGCGCTTAACCGCCTCGTATTAGCGGCAATGACCGGAGGCTCTCCCTCCCGCTCAGGGAGGGCCCCCCATCGAAGCAAATCCGAACGTCCTGTGATCTGCCCAAGCTGCTGAATCACCTCTTGGACCGCAGGACTTCGTCCTGATGCGATATTGATTTTCCCCTCTAGCGAACTCAATAGGGTCACGACCAACGCCCGACCCGCGTCTTCCACGTACAAAAAATCCCTCTTTTGCTCGCCGCGCGTGCAAAGCGCAGGCTGGCCAGAGCGCAAGGACTCGACGACCGATGGAACCAGTCGTCCTTGTGCTTCTCCCGGCCCATATAAGAAAAATAAGCGCGCCCAAGCCGATGACTTCTGCGGAAACTGCTGCGTCAATTGCTCAAGGCGCGTGGCCAACGCAGCTTTTGCCGCCCCATAAGGCGTTGTGGGTAGAATGGGCGTAAGGTCTTCATCAAAGGGTGCCGGGGCCGTCCAATCGTACTCGGCGCACGTTCCCACAGAAAGAACGCGCCGTCCACCCACCTCAAAAAACGTCTGGAACAAGGCCGCGGACGTTTTGACCCAACGACTATTTTCAGGAGAGTGCCAGAATTCCCCTGGCGGAACATGCCAAGCCAAATGAAGCAAATAGTCGGGACGAAGAGTTTCCAACAAGTGTCGCATGGCCCGCTCGTCGTGCAAGTCGCAGACGTGCGAAAAGTGGGCGACGCCTGCGTCCAAACTTCTCGAAAAGGTCACGGCATGGACATCAACACCTGCTTCCAAAAGAAAACGCACGGCATGCTGCCCGATAAACCCGCTGGCCCCTGTGACAAGCACCTTGGGTTTCATGTCGAATAAAAAGGCAGGGCCGCATCTCGAGGCGAAAGTATGGGGGAAGGATAGGGCCAAGGGATGCCAAACGCCGGGTCATTCCAGCGGAATCCGCATTCGAGCTCCGCTTTATAAAACGAACTCATTTGGTAAAGCATCCGAACGTTTTGACCGAGAGTTTGATACCCATGGGCTACACCGGGTGGGACATACAAGCCGAGGTGGCTTTCTTCGCTTAACTCTAAAGATATCCATTTCTTAAAGGTTGATGAATCGGGGCGCAAATCCACCAAAACATCGAATACTTTTCCGGACACGCAGCGAATAATTTTAGTTTCCCCCGCGGAGGCAGCGAGGTAGTGCATCCCGCGAAGGGTGCCCACCAGATGGTTGCCGGCCGCGCTGGTTTGAACAAAACGGGAGACTAGGCCTTGGGCAGCCAATTCTTCTTCGCATGTGTAGCGAACAAAAAAACCCCGAACGTCTTGGTGAATGTCGGGACGCATGAGCCACACACCGCTTATCGCCAAAGCCTCAAAATGAATCAAAATATCTCCAAGGCGGGAATCGCCACGACCAACCGACCTCCCCATTCCCGGACATACGCCATCTGAGTGGAAATTTCTTCACGTAAATTCCAGGGTAGAATCAAAAGATAATCCGGCCTTTTTTCGCGAACCACCTCCGGGGCGTAAATGGGGATTCGCGTCCCTGGAAGAAAATGACCTTGTTTATACGGACTGCGGTCGACTGTAAAACGAAGGTCTTCTTGACGAACTTTGGCAAAGTTAAGCAGCGTATTGCCTTTGGCCGGCGCCCCATACCCCGCAACCGTTTTTCCTTCCTGGCGAGCGCGCTTGAAAAAAGCTTGGAGGTCGCCTTTGATACGTTCAACCTGGTCTTGGAATCGCTTGACCGTATCCAACGAAGAAAGGCCGAACTCTTGCTCCGAAGCCAACACGCGACGGACTCCCTCCGAGGGGGGTGGAGCCCCTTTGGAATGGGCCGCTAACACGCGTAAAGATCCTCCGTGGGTACTTAATTCCTCCACGTCCACGACCTCCAGGCCATGCTCATGAAAGAGCCGCTGTACGACAAAAAGCGATAGATAGGAAAAATGTTCGTGGTAAATCGTATCGAACTGATTCATCTGCATCAGCTGCAGCACATGAGGAAATTCCACGGAAATACGGCCTTGTGGCTTAAGCAACATTTTTAAACCCGACACAAAAGAGTGGAGGTCCGGGACGTGAGCGAGGACGTTGTTCCCGATTAAATAATCCGCCGCATAGCCTTCTTGCTGAAGGGTAAGTGCGGTTTGAGCTCCAAAAAATACGGTACGCGTGGGGATGCCCTTGGTTTCGGCTGTTTTAGCCACATTTTCAGCGGGTTCAATCCCTAAAACAGGTATATCGCGCGCCTTAAAATACTGAAGCAAATACCCATCGTTGCTGGCGACTTCAACCACGAGCGATTGGTGATTTAATGCCAACCGTTCAATCGCCGCTTCGGCATGCGCTTTGGAATGCGCCAGCCATGTGTCCGAAAAAGAAGAATAATACGCGTAATCCGTAAAAATGGCCTCGGGGCGCTGCCACGCAGGCAGTTGAATTAGGCCGCACGCCCTGCACACATACACGTGCAGAGGGTAAAATGGATCCTCTTTGTCCAACTGATCGGGTTTGACATACGCATTCGCCAAAGGAGAGGAACCTAGATCAACAAAGGTCGTCGTCAGCGGCGTGCGACAGAGACGGCAAATCAATTCCATAATTGCGTCGGAAATATACTAAATATGAAACCAACCCCTGGAGAACACATGACCCCAAGCCTCTGCCGCAAATTTCGCCGTTTGAAGGGATTCATCTACGACTTTGATGGAGTCATGACCGATAACCGTGTGTGGGTGCTTGAAGACGGGCGCGAGGGCGTCTTCTGCCATCGGGGGGATGGCTGGGCGGTGGGTCAATTCGCCAAAATGGGACTCATCCAGGCCATTTTGTCCACCGAATCAAACCCCGTCGTCGCGCAGCGAGCCAAGAAGCTTAAACTCCCCGTCCTGCATGGCCTGGAAGATAAAGAAAAAGCCTTGCTGAGTTGGGCCCAGCGTGAAAGGTGGGATTTAAAACACATGGCCTATGTTGGAAACGATGAAAACGATTTAGGGGCGATGCGCCATATGGGCATGGTTTTAGCACCCGCCGATGCGCACCCCTGTGTTTTAAATAAAGCTGACTGGGTGGCCCGCAGCGCGGGCGGTTTCGGCGTACTGCGCGAACTGCTCGATCACCTCCGCACGGCGAGAGCTTGAATGAGGGAGGCCAAACGCTCCCCAGGGTCACCTCCCGTTGGCCCCAAAGCGTTTTCATCCTCTAGCGTTCGCTTATAAGTTCGTTCCTCGGGGTGGTCTAACCACGTTTTAATTTTGCTTTTTATTGCCTCCGCTCCGGTGATAAGCCACGGGGCGTAAGAACGGCACCGAAATTGCCTGACATCCCCGGTTGGATCGTAAAAAACTCCGGCGCGTCCGGATGTTAAACCCGCTAAAACAGGTGAGGTGAAGGGAAGTCCAAGGCACACGTCCCCTGCGGCCACCGCATGGTAGGGATCGGCGGCATGCGGAATAAGAATGATTTTTCTTTGGCGCATTCTTTCTCCATGGGGGTCTAGCAACCGGCGCATGGCGGGGGCATAGTCTACTTTGACATTGTCTAAAGCGCGTTTGGGTTTCATCAGGAGCCGCAGGGTTGGAAAGTGCTTGAGGCAATCGTCCAGGTCCTCAAAAAAACGCTCGAGCATCGCAACCGTATAAACATCCGGTCCAAGGCCATCAGACAGCCGATTAATTTTTCCAATCGGTGGCACATCAAACACCGCCATCCACAACCGTGCCTCGGGGTCACGAATGTTACTTAAGTTCCGGGCGTGTTCGGGAGAATCAGCCAGGAGGGCCGCATTCCCGCACATCATAGGACCCATTTCGTGAAAGGTGGGCAGGGGCTGTTCACGCAACTGCATCCGGTCCCGATGAAGGTCCGAAATTTCTTTATTCCAAACCGCCATATGCTCGGTGACCGCCAGACTAAAGGGAAGCGAGCGGTCTTTAAAATTCAAGTCGAGCGTTCTTCGAAATAAAAAATTATTGGCACTGTAATGCCACAGGAGCGTGGACATTCCCGCCGTGCGAGCAGCGGCCACTTCAGTCCCCTCCGGCCATGCCGTGCTGGACGTGTGAATAAAACACTTTCCTTTCAAGAACCTGAAAAATTGAGCCCACAAAAAACGATGCGCCTCCTCTTCCCCCCACCCAAAGGAAGAAAACAGACCGTTGCGCACCAAACCACCGAACACAATGCGGCAGGCGCCAAAGACTAAAGACAAACGCTTGGGCCATGAAAATACGCTTAAAAAATCATCACGCAGCATCCAACGAACCCCGGCTTGGGCCAGCGCGGCATGATGCACCGCCTCCGGTGGAATGGGCAGTAAATAAAGCGTTTCGGTTGCAGGGAGTAATTTTCTTTCCACGAGGAATGAGAAACTAAGCTGCCCAGGCCCCGCCCAAACTTCGCGCGGATTGATTCCCCCAATGAGGTAATGAGCCGCGGGGACAACGCCGGAACGACCACATGAAAGGGCTTTTTTGAACGTGCGCAGCAGCCGAATCAAAGGTCGGACATGCCTCCAAAGCCAGTCCAACGGCTGCCAAGGAAACCCAGGGGCGCGGGCGCCGGGAATTTTCTCTAAGATCGATTCAAATTGAAAGAATTCCTGGCGCTCGATCAGCGTGGGTGCTTGAGCCGAGTAGCCGGGAAGCGCTCGCGTCAGTGCGATGTCCGCTTTTCCTGAAAACGAGCGGGACACGTGGTCCCAAATCCGTTCATTTAATTGAACCCATTCGTCAGGAGAAAAAAGCTCTCCGGCATCCAAAGGCGTGAACGTTTGGGCCATGGCCGCTGTTATCCCTTCTTTTCTCCAGTAATAGACGGGTCCCCATAACCGATGAGCACGCGCCCATACCCAATTGAACGGATGCAGGCGCCTAAGGTAGAGCACTTAACAAAGATCTTTCAAACGAAGCGGTGTCCCAGGACGCAAAAACCCTTTGGCTTTTCGCCGTAACACGTAGTCCCAAAAACGGGGCGCAAGCCCACGCCCGGGGCGGATGGCGCGTATGTTTTCAGGCGTTAGCCTTTCTCCTTTGCGAATCGGTGCTGTGACATATAGCGAGCGTCGAAATGCCAGAGATGGTTTCTCGGCGGGGGTCGGCCCCCAATGCACCCGTCCTACGGCCTGCCAGGCGTGACGCGCGTCTTGGACCAGTTGGCTGAGTTCTTGGGGTTCCATGGAAAAAGCCGAATCGACCCCGCCGTCTTTACGCCGCAGCGTGACATGTTTTTCAATAACGCTCGCGCCGAGTGCGACCGAAGCGATGGCGGCGGCTGAACCCAGTGTGTGGTCCGAAAGGCCAGCCAGACATCGAAACGAGCGCGCCAATGCCGGGATCGTGGCCAAATGGGAATCCGATGGGGAAGCCGGGTAAGCACTAGTGCACTTTAAGAGAATCACGTTCGGGCAGCCATGGCGCCTCGCTTCGTAGACCGCCCGGCTTATTTCTTGTTTCGTCGCCAATCCCGTAGAAATAATCATGGGTTTGCGGGTTTTGGCGACTCGCCGGATGAGCGGAATATCCACGTTCTCAAAAGAAGCCATTTTGTAGAGCGGGACATTGAGTTTCTCTAAAAAATCAACCGCCGAGATATCAAAGGGCGTGCTAAACCCGGTGATTCCGCGCTTTCGGCAACGGTCAAATATGTCTTGATGCCAAGCCCACGGCGTATGGGCTTCGTGATATAAATCATAAAGGCGGCGGCCGTACCAAAGACTGCCGCGATTTCGGATCGTAAATTCTCCACGGCTCATCGGAAGCGTCATGGTGTCCGCGGTGTAGGTTTGTATTTTAAGCGCCTGCGCTCCGGAATCAGCAACGGCATCGACAATCGATAGAGCGCGGCGCAAAGAGCCCAGATGATTACCCGACATCTCGGCGATGATAAACGGCGGGTGATTACGGCCTATGGGAAGGCGCAAGCGAATCATCGGCGCGGCGCGCCCTTTTTGAAAAGTGAAAAATAATAAACCGTACGCCAGCGCCCATTTTTGAAACGATGTTTTTTCATAACCCCCTCTTGCTTAAAACCTAATCGTTTGTGCACAAGGAGGCTGCGCGTATTAAAATCAAACACTTCCGCGATGAGTTTATGCGCGCGCGGCAACTTATGAAAAGCGCGAAGCGCCAAACGCAGCATGCGTTCACCGGACCGCGGCGGACGGTCTCTTTCACCCATATAAAAGCCCCATTCCCATAAGCCATCAAAAACCGAAAGGAGGCGGAAATGAACAAGGCCCAGCGCATGGCGATCTTCTTCATAAAGGTAAAGGCGCCCTTTGGAACCCGACAAAACGCCTCGCATCCACCTCTGATGCTCTTGTGGCGTGATTTTTTTCTCTCCAAACATCCAACGGCGAACACCCATGGAATTTCGCCAACGAAAAATGAGCTGAGCATCCCCCGGACGAGCCGGGCGAAGTCGCGCGCTACGCGGCGGCATGAAAAACCTCCTGCATCCGCTCCACCACAGCCCTCGGGCCTTTGTAGGCGTCGCCGCCCAAAAGCGCGTGTGCGGCACGGCTCATGGAAGCAAGCCGCGCCGGGCTGTTCAAAAGAACGTCGAACCATTGCAAAAAATCGCGTTTCTGAACGTTTTCCACTGGCCCAAGCGTAACGGCGGCCTCGGCCTCGGAAAGGCGCCTGGCCACAGGCGCTTGATTTGGAGCAATTTCCACGAGTAATGACGGCAGGGCCGCGGCGCAGCGCTCCCAGCTGACCGTACCGGGTGCGCCAATGCATAAATCGGATTTTTGCATCAGTTCGGGAACGTGATTCGTTTCGACATGGACGCGGCATCGCAAATCGTTCAACGCTTCGAAGGCTTGACGTGCAGGGTGATAGCGACCGATCACCACATCCACCTGGATACCTTGCGGCAAGCGGTCTTTCATCCAAGCCCATACGCGCGAGGTGATGTCTTGAGGGTCGGTCCCTCCTAAAAGCACCAAGATGCGCTGAACAGAGTGACGGAAACGGGGACTTAATCGCTGCTTTTGAAATTCCTTCGACAAGAGCGCGTACGGCGGCCCTAGCAGAAGTCCCGTTTTTAGCGGAACAAGGTCTTGGTAGCGCATGGCATTGGAATCGTTTTGATCCAATAATAAATCGCTTACGTGAGCTCTATTGGCTAAATCGTCAATGGCCAATAGACGTATTCCTTGGTCTTTAAAAATCGTTTCCCACCGTTTGTCCAGCGCATAATGATCAACGACAATCCAATCGGGTTTAAACTTAAGGTTTAGCACGCTTCTCGCATCAGTGTCTTGATCCCAGGCATCGGGTGTAAATCCCCCGTCCGGTCGCTTGCCCAGTTCAAAGACCGGAAAATCGTTCCCCACCAATTCCGATAAAAAGGTTCCGCCTAATCGCCAGCCTGTGAAGGCGATTTGCCCCCCCATCTTTTGGAGCTCACGCGCCAGCGTCAAACAGCGGCGCACATGACCCGTTCCAAGCCACCGGGAGGCATCCGCGCGAAATAAAATCTTCATCGAATTTTAAATAGCGGTTTAAGGACCGCGCCGCGCAGTCGTTTGCCGACATCACGCTTTTGGATCGCCTGCGTGACGAGCGGCAGCACCTCCCGGTAGGCGTGCAGAAGCGTGTCAAAGTCTTTGGGCGAATGCGCGGCGCTTAGGTTGTGGGTTCCAAGGATTAACACACCGCGCGCGAACATTTCCTGCAAGAACAGCGTTTTGACTGCCCATACATTAACACCCTCGGGAGGCGACATCTGTAGAAAACTCCAGGTGGGATGGCCGCTCACCGACAACCAGGAGGAGGCTGCGGTTTCTTGAATCAAGGCATTGAATCGCTTCAAAAATGAAACACCGGCTTGGGTTAATGCGTGCAGCACAGGTTCTCGCTTAAGACGGCTTAAAGTGGCCTGGGCTGCTGCAAGCGACAGGGTTTCGCCCCCAAACGTGAATGAAAAAAAGATGTCTTCCATCACGCGCATCACATCGGCGCGACCGACCAAGGCCGAAAGCGGATAACCGTTTGCGATTCCCTTACCGAAAGTGGCCAAATCGGGCTTTACACTAAAGAGTTCTTGAGCGCCTCCATTGGCAAAGCGAAACCCCGTAATCGTTTCGTCGAAAATAAAAAGCGCGCCTTTTCGATGCGCCAAATCGCGACATGATTCCAAAAAGCCCGGTTGGGGGTAGACGGTATTCATCGGCTCCATGATCACCGCCGCCAAGTTGTCCGGGTAATCGGAGAATATTTTTTCTAACGAGGCCAAATCGTTATAAGTAAACGGGTGAGTTAAACGACGTACGACATCGGGAACGCCGAGGTGGCGGGAAGTGGACCCAATGAACCAGTCCTGCCAGCCATGGTATCCGCAGACCGCCACATGATCTTTCTTTGTGAACGCCCGCGCGACGCGAACGGCGCCGGCGGTCGCATCCGATCCGTTTTTTCCAAATCGCACGGCCTCGGCACAAGGCACCATCTGCGAAATTTTCTTTGCGACCTCAACCTCGATGGGGTGAGGCAGCGAAAATATGACGCCGTCTTTAAGCTGGCGTTTAACCGCTTGGGTCACCCCCGGGTCGGCGTAGCCAAGCGTCACGGCCGCCAGGCTGTTCACAAAATCCAAGTATTTATTCCCATCCACATCCCACACATGCGAACCCTTCGCGCGCTGAATAAAAAAGGGCGATACGCCCCGGGGGTATTGCGTGAGGCTCTTGCTGAACGTTTGTGTGCCGAGTGGAATAAGTTTGAGCGCACGAGCTAGAAGCGCTTCGGATTGCTGATAACGCTTACTCATATTGGAGTACTCCGCGGGGCGGGGTCTTGGGCAAGTGAGCGTTGATACCCTTCATTACGCATTTGGCCTGATGAAAGCGTGGCGAGCGCAGGGTGATTGTTAAGAAGCTCTAAAACATCCGCCATCCCAAAGCCGGGATTCTTCGCATAAAGATGGCCGTACACCTCTTGGACAAACGCAAGATCTTCCGGCAGATCGACCGTCCAACGCAAGTGAGATAAATTACGTTGTTGTCTAAAATCACCGAGACGAAATCGGTCGGGCTGCCTCCATATAAATGATGTCACGTGTTCGCGGTCGGAGGGAAGAACGGCTTCTCTCCAGGCCTGCTGCAAGGCTTGGACCGTTACGATTTCCGCGTCCAGTCCATCTGGAAACGTGGGGGTTATCGTATTGCTCGCATAATCGTAGTCTCCCGATTGAAAAAAATCGGCCAAGTGATCGATGACTTTCGGGTCAATCAAGGGGCAATCTCCTGTTAGGCGCACCACAACCGACGCCTTCGAGGCCTGCGCGGTGTGATAAAAACGGTCTAAGACGTCTAAGAGGCTGCCTCGATAACATTGAATTCCCATCTTGCGAGCCAGATCAACCAAAGGGTCATCGGAGGGCTCCGTGCTGGTGGAGAGCCACAGATCTTGGAGAGCGCGCGCCCGTTTAAGACGCTCCATTTGCTGTGCGAGCATAGGCTTTCCCGAAAGAGCGGCCAAGGCCTTTCCGGGCAGTCGACTGGAGGAAATCCGGGCCTGCAGAATCCCAATCATGCCTGCTTTTCCCAAGCCGAAGGAATTAAAAGCTTCTCATCATGACAGGCGAGAGAGGACCAATCCAAGCGAACCGGGCGCAAGGCCGCTTGCGCAATGTCATTCCATTCAGACAACGCGGTCACCCCCACGACGACTCGCGCAATGGAGGAATAGGAAAGCGCGTAGCTTAAACAAGCCGATAGGGGGCTCGCCCCTGCCTCGCGGCAAGCCTGGTGAAAACGTTCGTACACGGCTTTATAAAGGCCAGGTGTACCTGTAAGCGCTTCGGGCTTAACCAGCAAGGTTCCCTGAAGAAACACTGAACGAACATGGATTTCAATGCCTCTGTTAGATAAACGCTCAAGTCGCCCGTCATTGAGCCAACGTTGGTCCAACACATTAAACGGAATCTGCACGACATCAACCGCGTGCTGTGCCAACACCGCGTCCAATTCTTCAGGGTGGTAAACAGAAACTCCGAGTCTCTGCGCGCTTCCCTTAGACTGAACCGCCCGCATGCCTTGCCATCTCTCTTTTCCCTCAATCCCCAAAACATCATGAGCATGATGCGCAAGCAACGCGTATAGGCTCGGGGCGCCCAACCGCGCCAAGGAGCGCTCCACGGCTTTTGGGACGTCCTGCGGCGCAAGTGCGGGCGGCAACTTACTGACGATATGAAACCCTAGCGAAACGGCGCCTTGGGCGCCCAGGACGGTCTCCGACTCTCCGTATGCCGCCGCGGTATCCAAAAGGTCGACCCCATCGCGGCGCGCTTGACGAAGAATGGCCTGAACCTCCACGGGGGACACGAGGCCTCGACGGTTGGTTGCTCCGTAGGGCATGCCCATCTGTGCCGTTCCTAACGCCAAAGACACAGACGTCAGCGGTGTGCCGCAGTCGGCCTCGCCTGCTTTGAAAAAGACGACGTCATCTCAGAGAGTTGTTCGGGGGTTAACCATTCCGTGTTCGTTTCGCTGGAATAGCGAAAAGACAGCGGCAAACGCGGCGCGGAACGCTGTATCTCCGAAGACAAGCGGCCCCAGAAGGGATGTTCGGGTTCAATGACATACATCGCTCCTCCATCGACCGCATGACGCGATTCGTCCTCCGTGAGCAAAACTTCGTGGAGTTTTTCTCCAGGCCGAATCCCAACGATGTGAACCTTGCATTCAGGCGCCAAGGCTCTCGCCAAATCGCTGACGCGCATGCTTGGGATTTTTGGCACAAAGATTTCACCGCCTTGCATTCGAGCAAGGCCGTTTAAAACCAGATCCACCGCTTGGTCTAGGGTGATCCAAAACCGCGTCATGCGTTCATCTGTAATGGGCAGCACGCCTTTTTCACGCTCAGCCAAAAAAAATGGAATGACGCTGCCGCGGCTTCCGACCACATTTCCGTAGCGAACCACGCTAAAACGAGTCGAATCCCCCCCGGCGTAAGAATTTCCCGCTACAAACAATTTTTCCATGCATAACTTGGTGGCGCCATAAAGGTTTACGGGATTGACGGCTTTGTCGGTACTCAGCGCCACCAATTTTTTTACGCCCTGGTCCAAGGCCGCGCTGATGATGTTTTCAGCGCCTAAAATGTTGGTTTTAACCGCCTCAAAAGGGTTGTATTCCAGCATCGGGACCTGTTTAAGCGCCGCCGCATGGACTACGATATCGACGCCATGAAAGGCGCGGCTTAAGCGATCTTTGTCTCGAATATCGCCCAGAAAAAAACGCAGCGCCTCGTGGTTCATAAACTCTTTTTGCATTTCGAACTGCTTGAGTTCATCGCGGCTAAACACAATGACTTTAGCGGGCTTATAAGCACCTAATAACCGTTTAACAAAAGCATGGCCAAAAGACCCCGTGCCGCCGGTGATCAATATCGTTTTTCCGTTTATGGACATATCCCCTCCTCAATAAGTGTCCGCACGGCTGAGATCACCCGATCTTGCATGGGCGGAGTTAAACCTGGAAATAGCGGCAGCGAGAGCATGGTTTTAAACGTCTCTTCGGCGACGGGACAGTCCCCGACGGCGTACCCTAAAGACGCGTAATAACTATGCAGATGAATCGGCCTGTAATGCACTTGAACGCCGACCCCTGCGTGTCGCAGTTTGGAAAACAATTCATCGCGAGTTCTCGAGGTTTTCTGCGGATCTAATCGAATGCAGTAAAGGTGCCAGGAATGGCGATCGGGAAAAATGGCGCGCGGCGGGGCAAGCAGCCCATCAATCGATGAAAACGCTTGGTCATAAGCGGCCGCCAAGGCCTCACGACTTTTAAGAAAGCGATCCGCTTTTTTTAATTGCGACACACCCAAAGCGCACTGCAAATCGCAGAGACGGTAGTTAAACCCCAAATCGCTCATATCGTAAAACCATTGCTTTTGTGCATCCCTTGCCACAACGTCCACGCCAATACCGTGATGACGAAACCGCCGCAAACGAGCCGCTAATGTCGCATCGGCGGTCATCACCATGCCCCCTTCGGCGGTGGTAATGTGTTTAACCGGATGAAAGCTAAATACGGTTAACGAATGAGGAGAAGACCCCACTCGGCGGCCTTGCGACTCGGCCCCGAACGCATGCGCCGCATCTTCGATGATTTTTAAGTGATATTTTTCAGCCAAAGCGTCAAGCGCCTTTCCATCCACAGGCTGCCCAGCAAAATGAACGGCCACAATGGCTTTCGTTCGGGGAGTAATTTTCTTTTCGGCATCACTTAAATCCAGGTTAAAGCCCCCCGGGATGCAATCCACAAAAACCGGCCGTGCTCCCGCATACAAGACGGCGTTGGCACTCGCCAAAAACGAAAGGGTCGGCACCAAGACTTCATCGTTGGTCCCCACACCACAAACGGTCATGGCCCCATGGAGCGCAGCCGTCCCGCTGGAGAAGGCAACACCTTCCTTGGCCCCAACGTAAGTTGCCACCGCCTGTTCGAATTCTGCCACTTTTGGGCCGGTGGTTAGGTGACTGGAACGTAAAACGTTCAAGACCGCGTCCAGGTCGTCTTGTTCTATCGTGTGCCTTCCATAAGGAATAAATGGAGCCTGGTTCATCGACGTGAATTATACCTTGGAAGGCGGTTTTCGGGCGGGGGTCGCGGTGGGATGATAATGGCTTGGAAGGCGGCTAAACGCTTGTTCAAAAGAGGTGCCTATATTGAAACGAATCAAGTGCCCCAAAGCCGCCACGCCATCTTTCCAATTGATTTTTTTCCCTTCCAAACGGGTGCGCGGGTAATAGGAAATCGGGATTTCATGGATGCGTGCGTGGGTTTTAGCGATATAGGCCGTCAATTCGACTTCGATGCCAAAACGCTGCGAGGTTAGGTTCATGGCTTTAAGAAGATCCGCACGGAAGACTTTGTAACAGGTTTCCATATCGGTTAGATAAACGCCCGAGAGCAGGTTACTGGCAATTGTTAAAAAACGATTGCCAAAGTAATGGTAGGTGCGGTGAACTTGCGTCGATCCCTGGCGAAAACGGCTGCCATAAACCACATCGGCGCGGTTATCCAAAATCGGCTGCATCAAGGAGGGAAGTTCGCGGGGGTCGTATTCAAAATCGGCGTCTTGGATCGCGATTAAATCCCCCGATGCCTCCTGGATCCCGCGAATGATGGCCGCTCCCTTCCCCAGGTTCGCGGGTTGCTCGATCACCTGAAAGCGGTAACGGCTCGCGTAATCGCGCAAAACAGCCAGGCTGTTATCGCGCGATTTATCATCGATAAATATCCATTCAGCATCGACGGGAAACCGGACTGCCATCAAATGCTCAATGACGCGGCCCAAATCGGCCTCTTCGTTATAAACGGGGACCAGAAGACTTACTCTTGGCATAATTCGACAGGTTTCGTAATGGGGATCAAAATAATGCTTTGACCAATTTTTCGACGGCTTGTTGACAGTAAAAGCAAGATGTTCGCCATTTTTTTAAGCTGTAAAGGCTGGAAGCCACCTGTAGATCTTCCTCCGCAAATTCAATCCACTCCTTCACGAAATTTGGTAAATCAGGCGGCACGGCGATATACCTCTATGCCTTCTTCCATGGCAGGTTTAAGAACGGAACCGATTAATTTCCCATACCGCTCCAGCACATCGGGCGTGGTCAAAACGATGTCTTTGGCAACACCTAGGCCATACAGGGCATGGTAGATACCAAGTCGAAATGCGTTAAGAGGCACAGGAATATCACGTTTGACCACGAGAAAATCATAATCGCTGGATGGGCGGGCTGTACCCCTTGCCCTGGAACCAAACAGGATAACCCGATCAGGGTCCGCCGTCTTCACTATTCGTCGTACCAGCTCATCTAAAGTAGGATCGTCAATCTTTTGCATGAAAGGATTATAGTTCGCTTTTTCCGTAAAAGAGTTTAAGTGCCTGAATCACGAGGTCTTGCTGGGCTTCGGTCATTTGGGGGTATAGGGGCAGACTCAAAACGGTGCGTGCGGCGATATCCGACACTGGGCAATCGGCCTCTATCGCGTAGGGCACCATGGCTTTTTGGCGATGCATGGGTTTTGGGTAGTGAACCGCGCAGGCGATGTGCTGACTCTCCAGATAGTTTTTTAAATCCCCACGCTTGTCGGTCTGGATCGTGTAGAGATGGTAAACGTGTTTGGCGGCAGAGGGTTCAATGGGCAGTGTCAGCGGAAGGCGTCTAAGTTCAGCGTGATAGCGCGCGGCGAGAACGCGGCGCTTTCCCGTCCATTCATCCAGGCGGCGCAGCTTGACGCGAAGGATGGCGGCTTGAAGTTCATCCAGGCGGGAGTTATAGCCGACGTCTTCGTGGTCATATTTAATCACCGAGCCATGCGCTCGCAGCATTTGAATTTGCCGGGCTCGCTCTCGAGAATTCACCAGCACCGCGCCCCCATCGCCATAGCCGCCCAAGTTTTTGGTTGGGAAAAAACTTAATGCGGCGCCATCGGCTGCATTCCCGGCGCGCACTCCGTTTCGCTCGGCCCCAATGGCCTGCGCATTGTCTTCAAAAAGAGCCAACTTGTGTTGGCGCGCGATGGAACTTAAAAGGGGCATGTCGGCCATTAGACCGTAGAGATGCACGGCGATGATGGCGCGCGTTTTCCCGGTGATGAGCTGCAGGACCGACGCGGGGTCCATCGTCAAGGTCTCGCGGTCGATATCGGCAAAAACCGGTTTTCCCCCCGCCAACACAACGGCTTCCGCCGTGGCAAAAAAGCTGAAGGCGGGGACAATGACTTCATCGCCAGGCGTTAACTGGAGCGTTCGAAGCAGCAGGACTAGCGCATCGGTTCCGGAATTTACCCCCACTGCATAGGGAACCCCATGAAAAAGCGCTAAATCGTTTTCAAACGCTCGCTCCTTCGGACCCAAAATAAACGCCCCGCTTTCTAAAACGTTTTGAATTTCGGGGTCTATTTCAGAACGGATTTCCTGGTATTCCGCCCGCAGATCAATCAGAGGGACAGCGGTGTGAGTCATCCGCGACGCAGCGCCGTTTTAAAATAAGCAATCGTCTTCTTAAGGCCCGCATCTAAGGTCACTTTAGGGGACCACTTAAGAGCGCGCCTGGCCAAGGCGATATCGGGGCGCCGCACTTTAGGATCGTCTTGGGGCAGCGGGCGAAACACTTTCCGGCTTTTCGACCCGGTGAGCCGAATAATCGCATCGGCTAACTGCATGAGCGTCATTTCGGTCGGGTTTCCGATATTAACCGGCGTTTTTACCTCCGACATCAAGAGGCGATATAACCCCTCCACCAAATCATCGACATAACAGAAACTTCGGGTTTGCGAGCCATCGCCAAAAATGGTGATCGGTTTTTTCGAAAGCGCTTGGGTTAAGAAATTAGGAATCGCCCGACCATCGTTTAAACGCATGCGCGGCCCATACGTATTAAATATGCGCACCACACGCGCTTTTAATCCGTGATAGCGCTGATAGGCAATCGTCATGGCTTCGGCAAAACGTTTGGCTTCGTCGTAAACGCCTCGCGGACCGATGGGGTTCACATTTCCCCAATAAGACTCCGGCTGCGGGTTGACGAGGGGGTCGCCGTAGACTTCCGAGGTGGAAGCCAACAGAAACCGCGCTTTCTTTTCTTTGGCAAGCCCCAGCGCCTTGTGCGTGCCTAGCGCGCCCACTTTTAGAGTAGGAATTGGAAATTCTAAATAGTCCGCGGGCGAAGCGGGACTTGCAAAATGAAGCACGGCGTCAACTTTTCCAGGCACGTGGATGAAATTTGTGACGTCATGGCGTATAAACTGAAAATTTCTATTGCCGAACAGGTGCTCGATGTTTCGCATATCGCCCGTGAGCAAATTATCAATCGCCACCACCGAATGGCCCTTCGCAAGGAAATAATCGGCTAAATGACTGCCTAAAAAACCGGCTCCACCCGTAATGACCGCTCTCATCGTGGCGCTCCACCGCGGCCCATGCCAAAGTAGTCGAACCCAAGCGTGCGCAGTCGCGCCGGGTCAAAAAGGTTTCGCCCATCCACAACGAGCGGATGGTTCATGAGTTTCTTGGCCCGTTTTAAATCGAGCGTTTTAAACTCCGGCCATTCGGTCACCAGCGCCAAGCAGTCCGCGCCGGCCAACGCTTCGTAGGGATCCACGCAAAACTGGACATTGCTTAGTTCGGCCTTGGCACGCGGCATGGCCACGGGGTCGTACACGCGGATGAGAGCGTTTTTGGCTTGAAGTTTTTCGATAATGTCGATGGCCGGCGCAAAACGAATATCGTCGGTGTGGGGCTTAAAGGCTAAACCCAGAACGGCGATGGTTTTGCCTTTTAAAATCCAAAGCGCCTCTTCTATTTTTTTCACAAACAAATCCCGCTGGCTTTCGTTGATCTTTTTAACGGCGCTAAGCAGCTCAAAATCGTAGCCGACCTTTTTGGAAATGTAGAGAAACGCTTCCAAATCTTTAGGAAAACAAAAACCGCCGAACCCGATCCCGGCATAAAGAAAAGGCTTTCCGATACGGACATCGAGTCCCATCCCTTCAGCCACTTGCGTCACATCTGCTCCAACAGCTTCGCAGACGCGGCTGACGGCATTGATGAATGAAATCTTTGTCGAGAGAAATGAATTGGAGGCGTGTTTAATAATCTCGGCGCTTTTTAAATCGGTGATCACCATTTTGGCTTTAAGCGGCGCATAAAGTTCCGTCATCACTTTTTGGGCGCGGGGTGATTTCACCCCGATCACAATCCGGTCCGGGTGCAAAAAATCATGGACGGCAGTGCCTTCCCGTAAAAATTCCGGATTTGAAACAACATCAAAGGGGACCTTCTTTTTGTTGTACCGACTGATGGTTTTCTCCACCTGCTCACCCGTTTCCACCGGCACGGTAGACTTTTCGGCAATCACCGTATATCCGCGCATGTTTAGCGCAATATCGCGCGCCACCGCTTCAATGTACGTTAAATCGGCGGACCCATCCTCGCGCGGCGGAGTCCCCACCGCAATAAAAACCACCTGCGACCTTCGCACGCTTTCCGGCAAACTGCCCGAAAAGAAGAGTCGTTTTCGTTTTACATTCTTCGTCACTAATTCTTTCAAACCGTCTTCAAAAATCGGCATCTTTCCGGCATGCAGCATGTCTATTTTTTGGGCGTCGTTGTCCACGCAGACCACGTCGTGGCCGATTTCGGCTAGGCATGCTCCCGTGACCAAGCCCACGTACCCGCAGCCGACGACGCAAATTTTTTGCGATTTCATTCCCGACTCCTTACGTTGGACGATTCCAAATGCTCATGTAACGCTTCTTTCCAAGACCGGAGGGGCGCAAACCCGTCCAGGCGCCAGGCCAAATTCTCAAGACCTGAAAAAGCGGGCCGTGCCGCCGGCAGCTTGAGCTGCGCCCGCATCCGCTTTTCAATAGTGCCAACCTTTATTTTAGCCGCACGTTGAATCTGTTCTGCCAAGTCGGCGCGGGACACAAACCCTTGGTTCGTTAAATGGTACAGGCCGTAATGACGGCTTTGGGCAAGGCGCACCAAGGCTTCCGCCAAGTCGGGCGTATACGTCGGGGAGCTCACCATGTCGGTGATGGCATACACCGTTTTCCCCTCTTGAAGCAAGTGTCTCACCTGATCGACCCAGGTCGGCCGCCCCGGCCCGAAAAGCCATGACGTTCTGACGATAAAATAGTGGCTCAAGAGCTGCTGAACAAACAATTCACCCCAGCGTTTGGATTCGCCGTAGCGGCTGATCGGTTTACAGACATCGATTTCCCGGTATCCTGAAGGCGGCGCATCCTCTCCGTCAAACACATAATCGCTTGAAACACTCATCAACGTCGCATCGAAACGCTGGCAGGCAAGCGCCACATTACGCGTCGCCAACGCATTCATCCGATACGCTTCATCGGGCTCTGCCTCGGCTTTATCCACGGCATTGTAGGCGGCGCAGTGGATAATCACTTCAGGATTTAGTTTGGTGATTTGTGTATAGGTTCGCGCGGCATTCGTTAAATCACAAGAAAGCCACTGGGCCTCGGGGACAAACCCAGGCTGCTGACGTCCGATAGCAAAAAGCTCTTGATGGGGGTCGCCCTCCAAACGCTTCCAAATTTCTTGCCCCAACAACCCCCCGGCACCGGTCAGTAGTACTTTCACCGCATTTTCCTCGAATAGTGTTGAGCGTAATACCGGCGGTACGTTTTGGAGTGATGCAAAATGGATTCCCACCATGCGTGATGGGTTTGATACCAACGGATTAACTCGCTAAGCCCTTGCGTGAACGGAATTTTTGGCGACCATTTGAGTTCTTGGCGCGCTTTGGCAATGGAAAGGGCATATCGCCGGTCGTGTCCGGGACGGTCCTTCACAGGCTGTATCAAAGATTTCGACCTACCGGTCTGCTTGAGGATCCAATGCGCCACATCAATGTTGGAAAACCCTTTACCGCCCCCGATGTTGTAAATCTCACCACCCTTTCCTTTACGAAGAGCCGCTTCGATACCCGCGCAGTGGTCTTCAACATGCAGCCAGTCACGGACTTGCCGGCCATCGCCATAAAGCGGCAACGGTTCATTTAATAAGGCATGGGTGATAAACAGCGGCAAAAACTTTTCAGGATACTGATAGGGCCCGTAATTGTTCGAGGCCCGCGTGATCACAACAGGAAGGCCATGGGTACGGTGGAACGCCAGTGTTAAGTGATCGGCCGCTGCTTTGCTTGCGGAATAGGGACTAGAAGGCGCCAAACGGTCGCTTTCCAGACTTTCACCACGCGCCACATCGCCGTAAACTTCATCCGTTGAAACCTGCAAAAATCGACGGACCCTGGCACGCCTTGATTCCTCTAAAAGCGTTTGTACGCCGATCACGTTCGTTTTTAAAAATGGAGCGGCGTCGTGAATTGACCGGTCAACATGGGTTTCCGCAGCAAAATTGACCACCGTGTCGACACCGCGCAGCAACCGGCGGACCCGCGCCGCATCTGCAATATCCCCCCGCACAAAGCGATAGCGAGAATTTTTGGACACCTCACGAAGGTTGTCGAAATGGCCGGCATACGTCAGCTTGTCTAAGTTGATCAAACGCTTCACGTCGCGCCGGACCACCATGCGCCGCACGAAATGAGACCCAATGAAACCGGCACCGCCCGTGACTAGGATTTTCATGATTTCTGGGTGAACCACTCCCAGGTCCGGCGCAACCCTTCGTCCAAATCGATTTCAGGTTTATAGTGAAGCCTCTTTTTAGCTTTGGCGATATTGGCCCAGGTTTTGCGGACATCCCCGGCGCGCATGGGATGGTGCTTTCGTACGGCCTTCGTCCCTGAGAGTTTTTCGAGTACCCGGATAATTTCGAGCAGCGAATGGTTTTTCCCGCAGGCTAGGTTAAAGACTTCGCCGGCGACACCTTTGGCGGAAGCGGCAAGTAAATTACCTTGAACCACATTATCTATGTAGGTGAAATCGCGCGACTGCTTGCCGTCCCAGTGGATTTGAAGCGGGTCACCGTTTAAGATGGATTGCATGAATTTAGGAATCACGGCCGCGTACTGCGACTCGGGATGCTGGCGGGGACCAAAGACGTTAAAATAGCGCAGCGAAACCGTTTCAAGCCCGAACGTTTTAGAAAACATCACGCAATACATTTCTGCGGTGTATTTAGAAACCGCATAAGGCGACAATGGCGCCCCACGCATGGTTTCGACTTGAGGGTATTGCTTGTTATCTCCATACGTAGAGGAGGAAGACGCGTAAACCAGGCGTTTGACACCGGCTTTTTTGGCCGCCAGCAGCAAGTGAAGCGTACCGGTAATGTTGACATCGTTTGTAGACGAGGGATCATCCACCGACCGAGGCACCGAGCGCAAAGCGCCTTCATGAAAGACCACATCGATCCCCTCCACCGCTTTGGCCAAGTCAGCGGTGGAACGAAGATCTCCTTGCTGAAAATCGATTTGATTTAAAACGGAAGCCAGGTTACTCTTGCTGCCAGTCGTTAAATTGTCAAAAACCCGCACAAAATCGCCTCGTTTTACGAGCGCTTCTGCGATATGGGATCCAATGAACCCGGCCCCCCCCGTTACCATGCATCTCATAGGAAGAAACTCACCTTTTTTCAGACTGTTTCAGCGATTCTATATTATTTGCTTGGGAGACGAGGTTCAGCATCCTTTATGAGCAACCCTCGGGCATCTTTGTCGGATAGGAGTGGTGAAGATAACGGCCATTTAATTTGAAGATCCGGGTCGTTCCAAAGGAGGGTGATTTCATCTTTCGGATCATAAAAATCGGTCACTTTATACTCCACCTGGGCCACGGAAGAAAGAACCGCATACCCGTGCGCAAACCCGGGCGGCACATAAAGCTGCAGAAAATTTTCTGCACTTAAATTCACACCAAACCACTTCTTGTACGTAGGCGACCCTTTCCGGACATCCACCGCCACGTCAAAAATTTCCCCTTCTAACACCCGAACCAATTTACCTTGAGGGTGAAGGCACTGAAGATGCAAGCCGCGCACAATGTTTTGGGTCGAGCGGGAATGGTTGTCCTGAACAAACTGGACCTTCAAACCATTTTCCGCATAACGCTTCTGGTTATACGATTCAAAGAAAAATCCCCGGGCATCGCGGTGAACCGTGGGCTCAATGAGCAGCACCCCGGGGAGTGGGGTCGCTTGGATCTTCACTTGGAATCAAGAAGCCGCAGCAAGTGTTGGCCGTAGGCATTTTGTTTCATCGGCTCGGCCAGTTGCCGGACTTGGCTCTCGGAGAGATATCCCAAGCGGTAGGCAATCTCTTCTAGACAAGACACCTGAAGTCCTTGGCGTTCTTCAATGGCCTGGATGAAGTTGGAGGCTTGCAGCAGCGAATCATGCGTGCCCGTATCGAGCCATGCAATCCCGCGCCCCAATAGTTCCACGTGCAATTTTTTTGCGCGCAGATAAAGAGCGTTTAAATCCGTAATTTCCAATTCGCCGCGCGGCGAAGGCTTTAGACGGGCCGCCTTTTCAACGACAGTGGGATCGTAAAAGTACAACCCGGTCACAGCATAAGCGCTTTTGGGGCGTTTGGGCTTTTCTTCTATAGATGTCGCGCGTCCTTGAGCATTGATCGAAACAACGCCGTAGCGCTGAGGATCTTTGACTTGGTATGCGAAGACCGTAGCACCCTGCGTGCGGCGGGCGGCTTTCCGAAGCAAGTCGGGCAGACCATGCCCATAAAAAATGTTGTCACCAAGAATCAATGCAGTTGGGCTATTTCCAATAAAGGTCCGCGCAACAATAAACGCTTGAGCAATGCCCGCGGGTTTGGGTTGAATCGCATACTGCAGATTCAGCCCAACCCAGCGCCCATCCCCTAATAAGCGTTTGAATTCGGCCTGTTCATGCGGTGTGGTGATGATCAAAATATCGCGAATGCCGGCCAGCATGAGCGTTGAAAGCGGGTAATAAATCATCGGCTTGTCGTAGACGGGCATCAGCTGTTTGCTGACCGCCCGGGTCAACGGAAACAACCGCGTTCCCGTCCCCCCGGCCAAAACAATCCCTTTAAATTTTGATTTCATTCGCGCACGATCCTATCAATAAGCTAACCGCTTCGGAATTGATTTTAACGTCTCGGCAGAACTTCCTCAAACCCATTTTTGTCATCCCCGAGCGCCCCTGTCGGGGAATGACGATCTGGGGAAGTTCTGACGTCTCAATAGGTTGTGCGTTTTTAAAGATCGCCGTTTTTTGGAATGGGCGTCCAAGGTCGCTGTGGTCAAAACCATAGGTCCGCAGAAGCGTCGCAAGCCCGCCGCGGCTTACCCACTCCCCTTACCCAGGCGTGAGAAGCTGCTGGCTGGAGAGAGAGATACCGGTTCCAGAGAGGACTCTGTTTGCGTTGCCTGCTAGGTGATTACAGTTTCTAAACGTCCTCTCTATACAAACGGTCAACCAACTTTCCGAGTTACCGAGGAGCGTCCCCCTAGACCCGCTTCATAAGCAAGGTTGGGTAGTGGTTCCACGTTAGGTTCACGTTAAAATCGAATCATAAAAACACGCATAATGGATGTGTTGTCTCCGTCGACCCATGGCGCACTAGAAGGTTTGGAGGGGTATATCACGAAGCGGAAAATGATCCTGCTGGTCGCCTTTCTGCTTGTTTCCGTAATCTTCGCTTTGATTCTGCACAGTGATTTTTGTGTCAACCGAGAAGGGCCACGACTACGCGACTACGTTTCAATGGTCCAAAGTCGTACCCGTGGTCGCGCAACAGTGGCTCAACGTGTGTCCCAATATGAGGGTGCGGCGCGCAACCGATTGAAACCTTATTTTGAACGTGCGAAGATCACGTATCCGCCGCGCCAAGTGATCATCCTTACTATCAAGGATCGCGCCATAGTGGAACTTTATGCCAAGGGAAGGTCCGGTCAGCCTGTATTTGTCCGGTCGTACCCAGTGCTGGCGGCAAGCGGCGCTCTTGGACCAAAACTCCGGGAAGGGGACAAGCAAGTTCCTGAGGGGGTCTATCTCATTGAATCACTTAATCCCAACAGCGCCTTTCACTTGTCTTTAAGGCTCAATTACCCTAACCCGTTCGACCGAGATCGTGGACGGGAAGACGGCCGACCCAACCTTGGCGGCGACATTATGATTCACGGAAACCGTGTGTCGATTGGTTGCATCGCCATCGGTGACACCGCGATTGAAGAGCTGTTCGTTTTAAGTGCAGATGTCAGTTTGCGACACATGAAGGTGGTCGTCTGCCCCGTCGATTTTCGGCGGCCAAGTTCTCCCAGGATGTTGCCGTCATCGCCGCCTTGGGTCGAGGAACTATACGGTCAGCTAAAACGGGAGGTTGCATCACTTCCCGCTCCGTCATAGAAGTCCACAAATAATTTGTTTTTCATTCCTCGATCTCAAGATCAACAATCCATACCGGTCCCAGGATACGAAGATCGAAGATTGTTCACAATATATGACTCACTTATACCGCCACGGGTAAAACTGCGATTCTAAATCGGCGTCGGCCAAGTCGCGTTCGGCTTGCGAACCAAAACGCAGGCTGACTTGAAGGCCCACTTCACGCGAAAAAGGCGGGCGGTTTCGGTAAATAAACCGGGCTTCCCAGCAATGAAGGTTTCGGGTGACATAAAATTCTGATTGAATCATTCTGGCAAACGATTCCTTTCGGCCAGAACCGTTGGGAAGGAGCGCATTCATCACCGCGTCCACTCGCCAGCCGGGCGTCACGTAAAAGCCAAAGCGGCTGTTCCAGGTGATCGTCCCAGGAATACCGCGGTTGTAAAGCATTCCGGTTTCCAAGGTGGTGTTGTGGGCCCAATGCGTTTTGGCACTGGCCTCCCATTGGGTGTTGCGTAAGGGGTAATAGCCCAGCGTATAACGCGCGAAATATTCCCAGGCGGACTGCGAGGGGTAAATGGTGAGCTCCGACGTCCAAGGCGAAATGCGGCGCTGGCGAAAGGCGCTTTTTGTTTCGTCGCTTAATTGCCGCAAGTCATAACCGGAAAAAGAACGAAACTGAACGACTCGGTTTGGTCGCCAGTACAAAAAGGACGACACGTTGTGACTCTCCACGCCGCCGTCACTGGGCGTGCGGTCTAAGCCTACGTGGTTGGGGGCCATGCGCCCCGTCCAGTTGTAGGTATTATCAAGCGTCATCGCCGAAAAAGGGCGATAGCGCAGAAGGTCCGAAGTCCCCACCCGCCCTTGAAACCCGCGATAAGACGAGGAAGCATTATTCCCGGCGGATGCCTTGTCCTGCCAACGCAGTGACGGCGAAAGGCTTGGTGTAAACGACCACCGGCGGTTTAAATTGATGTTTTGTGAAAGAGAAAAACTGGTGTTGCCATTCGTCTGGGTTCGTTTGTTCGTGCGCGTATACGTATTGCCGGCGTTTCCAGTCATCGTAAACTGGAGTGGCCCGAAATGCCCGGGCTTTACGGTGGTCGACGACGCCGCGTGAGGCGTCCATAACGGCGTTTGAAAGACCGTAAACTCATACCGCGGAAGAGAGGCTTCTTGGATGTGAGTATCCGCGAACAACGGGTCCGCCCCATCATCGGGGGCGTCCAAACGCTCTAGAACTAAGCGCTGATTCACCTTTTGCGTTTGCTGTGTTAGGGCGATTGAGCTCGTTAAATCGTTGACGGACTGGTTGTAGTCCTGCGAAAAAAACTGATTGTTAAATGACACATTCTTCCGCAAATTGGTATTGGACTGAATAGTGAAGGTATTCGAAAGGCGCTGCCAATGATAAAAACGGAAATTGTACTGCGGCGCATTGGGGGCTCCAACCAATTCGGGGCTGCCTTTGGGGTTGATGTAATAGCCGAATAGGCTTCCTTTCATCCGGTCGCCCGTGTTGTAAAAAAATTCGTTCCCGATTCCGCTTCCCGATTTGGTGTAGTAATCGTACAGGAGGCGGTCATAAATATCGTTTTTAAAGCGGATCGTCGTTTGGGTTTTGGCAAAGGCGCCTTTAACACTATCGGTTCCCGGTGTGGCCTGAAGAGCTATGCGGCGCGGTTCAAGGGATTTGTAGAGAAAGGGCGAATAAAACACCGGCGTGTGGTCAAGGCGAAGCGTATTTCCCCATCCCCAAAAGAAATGGTCCTCAATGAGGCTGATGCGGTCGGATAAAAAATGATAGTGCGCATCAGGAAGGCTGCAGCTCGTAAAAGCCGTGTCTTGCCCGATGAGCAAATCTCCCTCCTTTTGCCACCCGGCGCCTTGAAACAGCCAGGGCGCGCCGTACCCTTTGGCGCCGCTCATCTCCCCTTTTTCCAGGGCGACGTCGTAATGCAACTCTTCTCCGCTTAAGATGCTTTTTTTGTCCCGAAGGACGACGCGGCCGCGCGCCAGTATTTTTTCCAAAGACCTGTCATACAGCAGGTAATCGGCGGTCACGGAAGAAGACGTTTGGGTGACCCGCACATGGCCTTCGGCGATGAGTTCGCGCGTCGCGTGACGATAAGTCAGGGTGTCTGCTTCGACGTCGAAAGGTTCGTTTTGATTAAACGCAAACGCGGGCGAACACAGGAGCAGCAGCCATAACGTAAGTCCGCAAACGAGGGTGCTAGCTTCTTTCATGCGCCAAAAGGCCTGCGCCGACAATTCCTAAATCCTGGTCTAATTGGGATACGACCAGTTTAACGACGGAGGCCGGCGTGGCAAAAGCGCGTTTCATCAACGTTTGGCGGACCGGGTCGAGAAGAAGTTTCCCTGCGCGAGAAAGCCCCCCCGCAAAAACGATCCATTCGGGATTTAAAATATTGACGAGCGACGCCAGCCCAATCCCCAAACGCTCACCGGCTTGCTCATAGAGCCGCATCGCCAAACGGTCCTTGTGCTTGGCCGCCTGGGTCACCAATAGCGGGGTAATTTTGCCCATGTCGTTATGGGCAAGCTTCGTTAGAATGCTTGTCTCTCCGGCTTCAATGGCACGACGGGCTTCTTCAGCCATCGCTTTGGCACCCACGTAGCGCTCCAAGCACCCGATGTTGCCGCAATTGCAGGCCGTACCCTCGGGATAAAGCGTCATGTGGCCGATTTCGCCCGCGCTGCCGCTCGTCCCGCGAAACACTTTCCCATCCAGAATTAACCCGCCGCCAACCCCCGTGCCCAGCGTCACGCAAAGCAAGTTTTTGACGCTCCGCTTGGCTTCGACAATGTAAGCCGCCAGGGCCGCGACATTGGCGTCGTTGTCAATGGTGATGGGAAACTTTATTTTTCTGGCTAAAAGCTTTTTAAGCGGAGCATTTTTCCAATGGAGGTTAGGAGAAATACGAATGGTCCCCGTGTTTGGATCCACATCTCCGGCCGCGCCGATTCCAATGCCCAAAATTTTAGGAGAGCCGGCCATCTGTAACAGAGCTTCCGTTTGCGAGAGGATCATGTCGGCGACTTCTTTGGGATCGGACTTAGAGGGGGTCGAAAATCGAAAGGTGCGCCCTAATTTTCCTTGCGCATCCACGAGCCCCAATTTAATCCCGGTCCCACCCAGGTCGATTCCTAACGCTAATGGCTTAGACATGTTGAAATTCCTTTGGGCTGCGCAATCGTGGAGCCGAGCACTTCCCCCACCAATCGCAATGAACCCGACACGATGACGACGTCCTGCGCGGATGCCGCCTGGAAAGCCGCTCGAAGCGCTTCGTTTGTGGTCGCATGAGTTTTAACCGGCCCTTGGAACGTACGAAACACCCGGCGGAGCATCGACCGGCTTGTCCCACGCTCGCCCGGGAAACCGACCAAATGCACGCTCTGCGCACGAGAACGCCATTGGCGGGCCATCTCATGAATGTCTTTATCGCCGTAAGCGCCAAAGACGAGAATTTTACGTCGAGCGTGAAATGGAGAGTCTTGGAGCGCTTGAAGGAGAGCCTGTGTCCCGGCCGGGTTATGCGCGCCATCGAGCAGAAGGGGCGCTTCATTCGCCCGCACAATGCACTCCAAACGCCCGGCCCATTTCACGTCGCGCAGCCCTCCTCGAATGGCGGCCTCTGGCACGCAGAGCCCTGCCTCCCGTAATCGAAAAAGCGCGCAAAGTGCGACGGCCGCGTTATCAGCCTGATGTGCCCCAAGGAGTGCAACCGCATAATCGTCACAGACGCCTTCGCTGTAGCGAACCAACTGACGGCCTTGATCCCAATGCGTGGAGCGCCGCTGCACCCGAAAATCATCATCGATTTGATAGAGAGGAGCGCGCTTGCGGCGAGCGGTTGCGGCAATCACCGCTTTTCCAACCCCTCGAACACCCGAGACGAGCGGCACATTTTTTTTAACGATGCCCGCTTTTTGTGCGGCGATCTTTTCCTCTGTGCTCCCCAACCATTTCTGGTGATCCAAACCAATCGACGTAATCACCGTTAACAGGGGGTGTTTGAGTACGTTGGTGGCATCCCAGAGCCCACCCATGCCGACTTCTACAATAGCGACCTGCGTGCGGGCGCGGGAAAAAGCGATAAATGCCATGACGGTCGTAAATTCAAAATAGGTTAAGTTTATTTGGGCTGCCTGTTCCGCTTCGAAAACAAGCCGGGCCATTTCGGAAAAATCCGTTCGGGGTAGGGGCTGGCGGTTGATTTGAATGCGTTCGGTCACATCCAACAAATGAGGCGACGTATACAACCCCGTGCGGTAGCCGGCTTTGCGAAGAACCGATTCCAGCATGGCCGCCACCGAACCTTTACCGTTAGTCCCGGCAATATGAATCGCCCGCATATGGTTTTCAGGGTGGCCTAGGGCGGTTAAAACGCGCCGAATGCGGCCTAAGCCGGGCTTAATATGAAAAAAACCCCTCTCTTCAAGCCGCGATAAGATAGAGGCAGGCTTCATTGCGGCTTAAAGTAGGCAAGGAGGTCGGCGAGGTATTTGCGTAGATGCGGCCGTTCAACAATGGCATCGATCATGCCGTGTGTTAATAGAAATTCAGACAACTGAAACCCTTCAGGGAGCTGCTGGCGAATGGTTTGTTCAATAACACGAGGCCCCGCGAAAGCGATTAACGCTTTAGGCTCAGCCAAAATAATGTCGCCTAACATCGCAAAGGAAGCCGTCACACCCCCCGTGGTCGGGTCGGCCAAGAGCGATATAAACGGCACGCGCGCCTCATGTAGCCGGGCTAAAGCCGCGCTCGTTTTAGCCATTTGCATCAGCGAAAAAATCGATTCTTGCATGCGCGCGCCTCCCGATGAAGAAATGACGAGCACCGGTGTTTTACTTTGAATACCGCGCTCGATCGCCAGTGTCACTTTTTCCCCCACCACGCTTCCCATGCTACCGCCCATGTAATCAAAATCAAGGATCGCCGCCACGAGCGGATAACCTTCCACAGTGCCCTCGCCGGCCACACAGGCGTCCGTCAAACCAGTCTTTTTTTGCGACTGCACGAGACGCGCGGCGTAAGGCTGAATATCCGTAAACTCGAGGGGGTCCGTGGACGATATCGTTTCGGCGAATTCCTTAAAACTTTTGGGGTCAAAAAGATGCGCAATGCGCTCCTTCGAATTGAGCCGGAAATGCGCCCCGCACTTGGGGCAGATCTTCAGGTTTTCTTCGAGTTCTTTGTTGTAGATGATTTGCTCACACTTGGCGCATTTGGTCCACACCCCTTCAGGAATCTGTTTTTTTTGTCGGGCATTTTCTAATGGCATCGCATCCTCCTAGGAGTCCAGCGCGCGGCGCAAGGACTGCACGAAACGCACGGCTCCTTTAAAATGATGTTGACTCGACTGCTCGACGTGGCGGACCAAGGCCGACCCCACGATAACCCCATCCGCATACAAAGCGATCTTTCGCACCTGCTGCGGCGTAGACAACCCAAACCCCACCGCCACGGGTTTACGACTGATGGATTTCACCGTTCGCAAGAATTGAACTGCATCCATCGGCAGCGCGCTCCGCACACCCGTTACTCCCGTTAAAGACACCGCATACAAAAAGCCGCTCGTTTTACCCGCAATCATGCGGATTCGCCGCTCAGGCGTGGTCGGCGCCGCTAAGAAGATCAGATCGATCCCATGACGCCGTGCGGACGTGGCGTAGGGTTTGGATTCCTCCGGAATCAAATCTGGAATAATGAGCCCATCGACTCCCGCCGCTTTTCCCGCCCTAAAAAAAGCCTCAAGGCCCATGGAATAGATGGGGTTGCAGTAAGACATGAGCACCAAAGGCAACCGAACGCCATTCTTTCGCAGCGCGGCAATGGATTTTAGAATCCACGAGAGCGTAGCGCCATTGGCCAACCCTATTTGGGAAGATTGCTGAATGGTGGGACCATCAGCCATCGGGTCGGAAAACGGCACGCCAATTTCCAATATATCCACACCTGATTTTTCCAGCAGTGGCACTAGACTGGCTAGGCTCGCCCGTGTCGGGTGCCCCGCCGTGACATAGCCAATTAAAGCTTTGCGCCTTTGACGCTTTAACGATTGAAAGGTCTGGGTTATTCTATTGGCCATATACGTTGTTCAAAATGGGCATATCTTTATCCCCGCGGCCGGAGAGGCCGAGAATCACGATATCGTTCGTTTTTAAACGTGGGGCCAATGTTTTTAAATACGCCACCGCATGGGACGTTTCTAGCGCTGGGATAATGCCCTCATAACGGCAGAGCATTTCGAACCCTTCGATTGTCTTTTTGTCGTCAATGGCCACATACTGCGCGCGTTTGGAGTCTTTGTAAAAGGAATGTTCGGGACCAACGCCCGGATAATCAAGGCCGGCTGAAATGGAATGCGTCCCCATGATTTGACCGTCTTTATCTTGAAGCAAATAACTTAGGGAGCCGTGCAAGACGCCGCGTTTGCCTTTGGCTAGAGAGGCGGCATGATGAATGCCGTTTAAACCCCGTCCGGCTGGCTCGACCCCAATCATTTTGACGGAGCGGTCGTTGTAGAACGGGTGGAATAAGCCCATCGCATTCGACCCGCCCCCTACGCAAGCCACCACATAATGAGGTAAGCGGCCTTCGGCTTTTAGAATTTGCTTTCGCGCTTCCCGGCCGATCACCGATTGGAAATCACGCACCATCATCGGGAAAGGATGCGGCCCCACCACCGAGCCTACGATATAGTGAGTGGTTTGGACGTTCGTCACCCAGTCTCGCATCGCTTCGTTGATGGCATCCTTCAGCGTTTTTGTTCCGCTATGTACGGGAATCACCCGCGCTCCCAGGCGGCGCATGCGAAACACATTAGGCGCCTGGCGGATGATGTCTTCTTCTCCCATGTACACGTCACAAGGGATTCCTAAAAACGCGGCGGCGGTCGCCGTGGCGACCCCATGCTGTCCGGCGCCTGTTTCGGCGATGATGCGCTTTTTGCCCAAATAGCGCGTTAGAAGCGCCTGCCCTACAGCGTTGTTAATCTTGTGCGCGCCCGTGTGACAGAGGTCTTCTCGCTTAAGATAAATCCGTCCGCGCCGTAACGCTTTGGATAGACGCTGCGCCGGCATAAGGGGCGTGGGCCGGCCCACAAACGTGTCGAAATAGCCTAAGAGTTCTCGTTGGAAGGCACGGTCTCGCGTAACGGCGCGGTATGCCTTTTCCAGTTCAAGCAGAGGCGTCATGAGTGTTTCCGGGACAAAACGACCCCCGAAATCGCCGAAGTAGCCGCGTTTATCGGGACGCGCCGTCATCGGAAGGCTTTCACCGTTTGGATGAATTTTTTCATCGCTTCAAAGTCTTTGCGGGTAGGCAAACGCTCGACACCGCTGCACACATCCACCATGAAGGGTTTCACGGCTTTCATCGCCTCGCCGATATTCTCCGGCGTCAGCCCTCCCGCCAAAAACCACGGCTTGGAAATGGCCGAAGCCCCCTGCAGCCAATCCCAGGCGAATGTCTCTCCAGTACCTCCCGGAGCCGCATCGGAATATTTATCAAACAAGAAATAATCCACAACCGCTTCAAAGGGCTTCCAATCCGCCTCTTCCAAAGGTTTTTTAAGGCGGATCACTTTCATCACTTTGACCCCGAGGTTTTTAATGTCTTGGCAAATGGTCGGTGTTTCCTGCCCATGAAGCTGAACCCCTTTAAGCGGAACGCTTTTCACCAATTTGGCGATCGAGGCCACCGGTTCATCAACAAAAACACCGAAGGTTTGCACAAACGGCGGCAAACCCGCCGCGATGTCCTTGGCGTTTTTAGGCGACACTTTACGTGGGCTTTGTGGGTAAAAGTTGAGGCCCACAAAATCGGCGCCGAGGTTGGCGGCCCACAACGCGTCTTGCGTATTTGTGACACCGCATATTTTGACCTTGATCATTGTTTTCCAGCCTCCACAAAAGATCGAACGAGTTTTTCAGGGTCATCCGAGCGCATCAAGGCTTCCCCAATCAAGACGGCATGAGCCCCCCAAAACCGGTACCGCGTCATCTCCTGGGGCTCTTTAACACCGCTTTCAATCACGAGCGTTCGGTCCTTGGGCACGCGCGGCGCCAGGCGCTGCGCGGTCGCAGGATCCACTTTAAGCGAGCGCAAATCACGGTTGTTAATGCCGATAATATCCGCCTCCGCATTTAGCGCGGCATCGATTTCCCATTCATCGTGAATCTCAACGAGCGAATCCATCTCAGCGTCTTGGACGTAATGGACCATATCGCGAAGCTTTACGGGGCCTAGAAGGGCGGCAATTAAAAGTACTGCATCTGCGCCTAACACGCGGCTTTCAATAACTTGATACGAATCTAACAAAAAATCTTTTCGAAGGAGCGGCAGCGGGATCGTCCGTTTGGCGCGCTCCAATAATTCCGGGGAGCCTCGAAAATATTCCTCTTCCGTCAAAATGGATAGGGCGCTCGCCCCCCCTTGGGTGTAGCACTCCATTCGACCCTCCATATCGTTTTCCGCTCGAATAAGGCCCGCTGAAGGTGACGCTTGTTTGAGTTCGGCAATCAACGTGAGGCGATCCGTCTGGCGAATCGCATTATGAAATCCTCTCACGGGTCCCATGTCTTTCATCCGTTTTTTCAAAAATTCAATCGACGTACGCGTTTTCATCATGTCCACGCGTTGACGCGTCCGGGCTTCGATTTCCTTTAAAAAGTCGCTCATCGCAACCGCTCCAGGAGCGACTTTAAGTTCATGAATTTTTCCAACGCTTTCCCGCTGTTTAAGGAGTATTCCGCCAGTCGCATGCTTTCTTTTAACGTAATACTTTTGCCGGCACCCCGTTTCGAACGTAATGCTGAGCGAATGGCCGCGGCCGCGTTGACGCATGCGGCCACCTGCGCGTCATTTTGATCACCGGAGAGTACCCCCAACAGCACGTGCGCATTGCCGTCCGCATCACTTCCTTTGAGACTTACTTTTTTACAAGGTGTGATCCCAAAATCACGCGGTGTCCAACGTTTCAAACGAACTCGCCCATGAATGATTTCGGCCACCTCGGTCGAACCGTCCAAAACAATTTCGTCGTGACCGCCTCCATGAACCACCGCGCCTTCTTCGCATCCAAGGGCCGCCAAAACATGCGCCAAGGGTTTGACCCACTGCGCGCTGTATACGCCGACCACTTGGACGGTGGGTTTGGCAGGATTGGTTAATGGACCCAGGACATTAAAAATCGTGCGCACTCCCAATTCTTTACGCACCGGCATCGCATGGCGCATCGCGGGATGAAAATCCGGAGCAAAAAGAAAGGCGATGCCGACCTCGGCCAAACACCGCTCGACTGCCTCTCGACCGGGTTGCACGGCAATACCGGCCGCCTCCAAGACATCGGCCGACCCGCAACGCGAGGACAAGGACCGGTTGCCGTGTTTGGCGACCGTGAAACCGGCACCCGCTACAATAAAAGCGGCAATTGTCGAGATATTAACAGTCCCTTGACCGTCTCCGCCTGTGCCGCAGGTATCCACCACCACGCCGGCACTTCGAACAGGCACCGCTGCTTGCCGCATGGCTTCTGCCGCGCCGGTAATTTCTGCAACCGACTCCCCTTTTGCACGCAGCGCCGATACCAATGCGGCGATTTGTACCGGAGAGGCTTCCCCAGCCATCAATTGCGTAAAGAGGTTGCATGAGAGTTCTCGGGTGAGTCCAGCCCCCTCCAAAACTTTTTCCAGAGCGTCGCGGAAAATCATAGGGAACGATTCACGAAATTCTGGAGTAATTTTTTACCATCGAGCGTCAAAATCGACTCCGGATGAAACTGAACGCCTTCTAAAGCAGGAATCGTTTTATGGCGAAGCCCCATAATTTCTCCTTCCTCGGTTTTGGCGCTGATTTCAAAACAAGCCGGGAGGGTGGATTTTTCAACCAGCAAGGAATGGTAGCGCGTCGCATTGAACCCCTGCGGAAGTCCGTCGAAGATCGTTTTGCAGTCATGAAGTATCGGAGATGTTTTTCCGTGCATCAAGCGTCCCGCACGGACGACTTTTCCCCCGTAGGCTTGTCCCAACGCTTGATGGCCTAGGCATACGCCCAACACCGGCATCTTTCCTGCAAAATGTTTGATGGCCTCTATGGAAATGCCCGCAGAATCTGGGGCCCCGGGCCCCGGAGAGATCACTAAATGGGAGGGTTTAAGCGCTTCGATTCCTTGCAGCGTCACAGCATCGTTTCGGTACACGCGAACATCCGGTGTCATTTCCTGGAAATACTGAACCAAGTTGTACGTAAAGGAGTCGTAATTATCGATTACTAAAATCACGAGAGCTCACCGGCTTTCTTGAGCGCCGCCAGCATCGCTGCGGCTTTATGCTCGCATTCTTTAAATTCACGAGCGGGCACAGATTCGGCCACAATCCCAGCTCCTGCTTGCAAATAGGCTTTGCCTTTAACGAAGACCAAGGTTCGAATGGTAATGGCCATATCCATGTTGCCGCTGAAGGAGAAATAACCGACCGCTCCCGCATAGGGGCCGCGTTTAAAAGGTTCTAACTCGTCGATGATTTCCATCGCGCGAATTTTGGGTGCGCCGGAGACCGTACCCGCTGGAAAACACGCCTGGAACAAATCGAAGACATTGGCTTTGGGGGTCAGTTCTCCGGTCACCGAAGAGACGATATGCATGACGTGCGAATAATTTTCGATTTTCATCAACTCCGGTACGCGAACGGACCCCGGCTTACAGACGCGCCCTAAATCATTTCGTCCTAAATCGACCAGCATCAAATGTTCGGCCCGTTCTTTGGGATCGCTTAACAGTTCTTTCGCCAAAGCCTCGTCTTCTTCGGGCGTCCTCCCACGAGGCCGCGTTCCAGCAATGGGACGCGTTTGCGCGTGTGTCTGTTCCTTACGAACCAAGAGCTCCGGGGAGGACCCCACAATATCAACCTCGGGAAAATGCAAAAGGTACATGTAGGGCGACGGATTAACCAACCGCAGCGCTCGGTATACCGAAAAAGGATTTTGGGTCCCTTCAACGCTCCACCGCTGAGACAAAACCACCTGAATGATGTCCCCGGCTCGAATATAGTCTTGTGCTTTGCGGACCGCGTTAGCGTATTGGGCTTCGGTCACCGTCGGTCGCAAGAGCGCCCCAGCGCTCTTTTTTAGACGCCGTGGTTTGGCCGGGGGGCGCTTAAGGTCCGCCATTTGCCGCTCAATAGATTTTTGCGCTTGTTTGTAAAGACGCATTAAGGCCGCCGGAGTCTTCTGGCTTTTGCCGATATGGATATTCGAGATCACCTGAGCCGTTTGAGCGAAGCGGTCTAAAATGACCAACTCGCCGGACAACTGAAAGGCACCCGTTGGAAGTTTCAAGAGATCCGGTTTATCGCGAGGAAGCCGTTCAAAAAAACGAACGGTGTCGTAATCCCAATACCCGACCGCACCACCCCAAAAACGCGGCAAACCCGGCAATTCGGGTGAACGAAATTCCGCAAATAGCGCTTTCAGTTCTTGCAGAGGATTTTGCGCGGTGTGTTTATATGTTTTTGTTCCCACCCGATAAGTGATCTGGCCTTCTTTGCACTGGAAAACGGCGTGGGGTTTTCTTCCCACGAAGGAATAGCGGCCGAAACGTTCGCCGCCTTCCACGCTCTCCAGCAAAAAAGCATAAGGCTCCTTGGCCGCCAAACGTTCATAAACCGCGACAGGGGTAAGGCGGTCGACGACCGTTTCCGCACGAACCGGAATCAGGTTGTGCGAAGCCGCCAGCTCTTGGAATTGTTTAAAGTCGGGAATTAAGGTCATGAAAATAAAATCAGCTTGCCTCTAATTTTGGAATACGGTAAAAAATACATGTGCTGCTTGGTTTTAGGGTCCACCCAGCTGGTCGAATCCAGCGACACATCGCGGTTGTCTCCCATCACAAACACATGCCCCTGCGGAATGGTCACCTCCGTCATCGTGTCGCCGACCAACTTGTCTTTGGGCCGCGCATAATGCGTATACGGTTCCTTGAGCGGCGTGCCGTTTAAAACCACTTTTTTATCCTTGAGCGCCAAGGTATCTCCGGGGATGGCGATCACGCGCTTGATTGATGAAATCTCCGGCGTTTCAGGGTCTTCAAACGAAATGATCTCACCGCGCTGCGGCGCGCGAAACCGGTATATCCATTTATTCACTAAGTAATGTTGGCCGACATACAACGTGGGCAACATCGACCCGGAAACCACCGCCACGGCTTCGATCACATACGTTCGCACCAGAAGCGCCCCTGTTAAGCCCAAGAGCAACAGAAACAAGAAACGCTTATGCATCGCTAGCCTCTATTTCCCGTAAACCTTCTTTGGGTCAAATAACGGTTTACCGATGACTTTAAGTTTTGCGCCCGGCACGACGCGGCGATAAAAACAGGACCGCTGGCCAGTGTGACATGCGGCGCCGCCGATTTGTTGGACTTCAATCACGAGCGCATCACCGTCGCAATCGATACGAATCTCTTTTACCTTTTGAACGTTGCCGGAGCTTTCGCCTTTCAGCCAATAGGACTGACGCGAGCGGCTCCAAAACACGCATTTTTTAAGTTTGACCGTCCGCCGCAGCGATTCCTTATTCATGTAAGCAACCATCAACACCGTCTTATTCTTATAGTCCTGAATAATGGCGGGGATAAGGCCCTTGTCATCCAATTTAAGTGTTTTATAGAGGTCCATGTTCGTGATCCCGAATCGGGATTCCTTTCGTTTTAAGATATCGTTTTAAGTCGCGAATTTTAAGTTCGCGCCGATGAAACAGCGAAGCGGCTAGCGCGGCGTCCGCTCCGTGCGAAAATGCATCATAAAAATGCCCCTTCGTTCCAGCACCGCCGCTTGCAATGACGGGAATGCGAACCGCGCGGGAAACCGCGGACAAAAGCGCGGTGTCGAAGCCAGCCTTAGTGCCATCGCGGTCCATGCTGGTAAGCAAAATTTCACCCGCTCCCAACATCTCCGCACGACGCGCCCAATGGACCACATTGAGGCCAGTGTTTTGACGTCCGCCGTAAATAAAGACGTCCCACCGACGGCGCACACGGGGATTTTTTCGCGCATCGATGGCCACCACGATGCACTGCGTGCCAAAACGGTTTGCCGCTTGACGAATGAAGGTGGGTTTTTTAACCGCCACCGTGTTTAAGGAAACTTTGTCGGCTCCGGCTCTCAGGAGCGTTCGGATGTCTCCTAAGGTTCGAATGCCGCCGCCCACAGTAAGCGGGATGAACACTTGCTCGGCTGTTCGACGCACCACATTGAGCAAAATCGGGCGCTTATGGGCTGATGCGGTAATATCGAGGAAAACCAGCTCATCGGCCCCTTCGGCGTCGTAACGCCGGGCTAACTCCACGGGATCCCCGGCGTCCGTTAAATTTAAAAACCGAACGCCTTTCACCACTCGCCCCCCGTGTACGTCGAGGCAGGGGATCAATCGTTTGGCCAGCATCAGACGGGGCCGACCGCCGAGAGCACTTCCTCCAACGTGAATTTGTGGTCGTAAAGCGCTTTGCCAATCACGACGCCGGCCAAGCCTTGCGCGGCTAATGGGGACAACAATTGCACATCGGCCACCGATGAAATACCGCCTGAGACGATCACGGGAATTTTTGCAGCCTTAAGGAACGCTTTGATGCCTTCCACATTGGGACCAGACAGTGTCCCGTCTTTGTGCGTGTCCGTAAAAAGCAAGGTTTGAACGCCCAATTCACGCATCCGGTGGGCTAAATCTTCAAAACGAACGTTGGACACTTCTTTCCAACCGGCGACCGCCACAAATTGGTTTGAGACATCGATGCTGACGGCGATCTTTGCCCCATAACGAGACACCGCTTCTTTCACCAAATCCTGGTCATAGACAGCGGCCGTTCCCAAAATCACGCGATCGATTCCAGTATTCATCGCTCGTTCAATGGTATCCATTTCGCGAATTCCCCCACCAAGCTGCACTGGCACCGGCACCGCAGCTTTAATTTTTTTGACGAGTTCCAAATTTACGGGTTTCCCCTGAAAGGCGCCGTCCAAATCCGCGATATGAATCATGGGGGCACCGCGGCTGTGCCAGAGCACAGCCATTTCCACGGGGTCTTTGGAATAGACGGTTTCCATGGCCTCTTTGCCTTGGACCAAACGCACACATTGGCCGTGTCGAATATCAATCGCTGGAATTACGAGCATTCATTCACCTGCTTTATAAAACGCTTCAAGAGGCCAAGGCCTTGCTTGCCGCTTTTTTCGGGATGGAATTGAGTCGCTAAAACGTTGCCACGCGATGCCGCCGAACAAAACATCCTACCGTAGAACGTGGTCGCCGCCACCGCGGCGAGTTCCTCAGGGACTGGGAAATACGAGTGAACGAAATAAAAACGGTCTTCGGGGGCAATACCTTCAAGCCCTTGAGCCAGACGCCCCTTGACTGTAAGAGTATTCCACCCCATGTGCGGCACTTTGAGATTTCGGTCACGAAAGCGAACCACGCGGCCTTTAAAAAAACCCAAGCCTTTATCGCGCGGGTCTTCTTCGCTGCCTTCAAAGAGCAACTGCAAGCCTAAACAAATACCCAGAAAAGGTTTGCCCTTGCGCAGCGTTTCTTCGATCGCGGAACGTAAGCCCGCTTTTTTAAGTCGCCGTGCCGCCTGTCCAAACGCACCAACGCCTGGCAACACCACGGCATCGGCGCCGCGGACAATACGCGGGGAGTCCGTCACGGACACTCGGCCGCCGACTTTTTCCAGCGCTTTTTCCACGCTTCGAAGGTTGCCCATTCCGTAATCCACCAAGGCGATTAACGGCCCACTCATGACCGCGCCACACGGCACTGAAGCGACTGGGCGTGATACTCCATGCCTTCGGTGTTGGCCATTTCGAGCGCCGCCTCCCAGCGTGAACGTTCACTGGGGACCGCTTTGTAATGAATGAGTGAGCTGCGCTTCATGAAGGTGGCAACCGACAACCCGCTAGAAAAACGAGCCGAGCGGTTCGTCGGTAGCACATGGGACGGCCCGGCCGTGTAATCGCCGATGGCGGCGGGCGTCATGGGCCCCAAAAAAATAGCCCCCGCGTGACGAACTTTTGGTAAATGACGCTCCGGGTTTTTAAGGAGAAGTTCCAAATGTTCAGGAGCCAAGGCGTTCGCCTTCGCAAATGCCTCATCCAACGAACCCACCCGAATCACCTGCACGCGGTTGGCGATGCGTGCGTCCAACCCCTTCGCGACTTTTTCGCATAAGTCGGCCGAAGGAGACATCAAAATGGATTTGGCCTGCGGATCATGTTCGGCCTGCGCCAAAAGGTCGATCAGCACGTACCTCGCGGGAATCGTCTCATCGGCAATGACCACGACTTCGCTGGGGCCCGCCAAAGAATCGATTCCCACATCGCCAAAGACCTGGCGTTTGGCTTCCATGACATATTGGTTACCAGGCCCTACGATGAAATCGACCTGAGGGATCCGCGCCGTTCCATACGCCAAGGCCGCCACGGCCCCAGCACCACCGATTTGAAAAATCGATTGAACTCCAGCGTACGCCGCCGCGGTGAGTACCTCGGGAGTTAAATTCTTGGGCGGTGTCGCCATCACAATACGCTCTACCCCCGCCACCTGCGCCGGGATGGCCGACATCAAGACGGTGGAGGGGTATGGAAAGCGCCCCCCTGGAATGTAGAGCCCCACACTCTCCACAGGCCGTGAAATTTGCCCAACTCTTGCGGAACCGCGGGAAATCACCCAAGGTTTTAAAAGACGTTTTTTTTCGGCTTTGGCAAAGGCTTCAATTTCATCCCCACAGGTTTTAATCGCCTTTAGAAAAGAAGGCGAAACCTGTTTGGAGGCTTTGACGATTTCATCGCGAGGCACCTCCAAGGCGTCGGGTCGAAGATTCACCCCATCGAACTGTCGCGCCAAACGACAAAGCGCTAAGTCCCCCTCCTGGCGAACTTGCGATATGATGGTACGAACGGCCTCAGAAACAGAATTCATTTGGGTAATTTTTTGGGTCCGCCACACGACCGGCGGATAAACGCCTGCGGCATTCAAATTTTATCAAAAAGACAATGTGTTCTTTATTCCTTCATCCGCTGGATTTTAGCCCCTAACGCGCTCAATTTGGCCTCTAATTTTTCGTAGCCGCGGTCTAAATGGTAGATGCGGTGAATCACGCTCTCGCCTTTAGCCGCTAAAGCGGCCAAAACGAGCGCGGCTCCCGCGCGCAAATCGGACACCATCACATCCGCGCCGGAGAGCTCCTCCACTCCCTGGACAGACGCCGTGTTGCCGCCAACAGCGATTTGGGCGCCCATACGCTGAAGCTCTGGGACATGCATAAATCGGTTTTCAAATACTTTTTCCGTAATTTGGCTGGTTCCGGTCGATAACGTCATCAGCGCCATCCACTGAGCTTGAAGGTCTGTGGGAAAGCCCGGATACACCGCGGTTTCGGCATCTACGGGGACTATTCGTCGGCCGGCGCTTACCTTGACATAGTCCGAACCCTCGGTCACTCGTAAGCCCGCCAATTTTAATTTCGATAAAAATGAACCTAAATGGTCCGGGACCGTCCGCGTCACCGTGAGGTCTCCACCGGTCATGGCCCCCGCCGCTAAAAAGGTTCCCGCTTCGATGCGATCAGGAATTATGGAATGCTCCGCGCCATGAAGCGTTTGGACGCCTTCCACCACCAAAGTATCGCTGCCCTCCCCTTCGATGCGTGCACCCATGCGAACCAAAAATTTGATCAAATCGGCAATTTCAGGCTCGCGGGCGACGTTTTGTAAAACCGATCGGCCTTTCGCGAGAGCGGCAGCCATCACAAGATTTTGCGTGGCGCCGACACTTGGGAAGTCCATATGAAACATCGCGCCCTGGAGCCCTTTTGTCTCCACGCTGACATAGCCTTGCTCCAATGTCACATCGGCCCCAAGCGCTTTGAACCCTTCCAAATGGATATTAATGGGGCGTCCGCCAATAGCGCATCCTCCGGGAAGCGAGGCTCGCGCCTTTCCCAACCGGGCCAAAAGCGGCCCCACGACCACCACACTGGCGCGCATGCGGCGAACCAGCTCATAAGGCGCTTCCCCGTAAAGCGTAGGGCCCGAGGATATCGTCAGAGTGTCCGACTGGCGAACGATGTTTTTCCCAAGAAAGACCAACAGGGCGATCATCGTCTCGATGTCGACTAAATCCGGAACGTTGGTCAAAATACACGGGTCGTCCGTTAGAAGTGTGGCGGCTAAAATGGGGAGCGCCGCATTTTTAGAACCGGAAATGGCCACTTCACCGCTTAAACGCCGCCCGCCTTCAATTTTGAGAATATCCATTAGCTGACGCTCCTTGTTGCCCGCACAAACCGCGGCCATCCCGCCCAATCGTTTTCGACAGATATATCCGTCCACTCACCGCTTTCCCTAAGACGTCGGGTCACCGCGGGCGCCTGGTCATGCCCAATTTCGAGCCAAAGGCGCGAAGTCGCCGCCACTTTAACCTCCGCTTGAGAAATGAGCGCCTCGATCACCTGCAGGCCCGTCTCGCCGCCCTCTAAAGCCGAGCGCGGTTCCCACCCCAATTCGGCTTCAAGCCTCTTTAGATCGGCCGTTTTAATGTAAGGCAAATTAGCCACGAGCAGGGTCTTACGCCCTGCTGGAATGGCGGAAAGCAGATCGCTTAAAACCCACGAACATTTTTCGGCTTGCCCAAGCCGCTTGGCGTTTTGCCGAGCCACAATTAAAGCTTTCTTCGATACATCCACCCCATAGACGTGTCGCACCATAAAATGACGCGCCAAGCTGATGCTTAAGTTCCCCGATCCCGTGCCCACATCGACCACATCCCACATCTCCTGGCTTTCGTCTAAACTTTTCAGGATTTTCTCCGCTAATTGCTCGGTTTCAGGCCGAGGAATCAACACAGCGGGGGTCACATGGAGCATAAAATCCAAAAATGGCTGTGATCCCGTGATATAGGCTAAAGGTTTTCGCATTTCACGCTGCCGAATGCCGTCTTCTAATCGACGCTCTAGAGCGATAGAGACCGTTTCTGCGCCGCGGCGCAGAAGCTCCGCGCGCGAATGCCCCAGGAGTTCAGCGATCAAAAACTCGGTCTCCATGCGCGCTTGCGGCACGCCGGCTTTTTCCAGACGCCGGGTGGTTACTTTCAACGTTTCGGCTAAGGTCATAGCAACGCCGCCAACTGTCTGGCTTCTTCATCTTTTTGGAGCGCTTCGATCATATCGCCTAATTTTCCCTCCATGATGGCCGGAAGATTATGAAAATTTGCATTAATGCGGTGGTCGGTCACACGGTCCTGAGGGAAGTTATAGGTGCGGATTTTTTCGCTGCGGTCGCCGGTCCCCACCTGGGTTTTACGGTTTTGCGAAATTTCTTTGGCTTGCTTTTCTTGCGCCATCTCCAGCAGGCGTGAACGCAAAAGCTTCATCGCTTTGGCGCGGTTTTTAATTTGGCTGCGTTCTTCCTGGCAGGCCACAAAAAAGCCCGTGGGGATATGCGTGATGCGCACGGCGCTGTCCGTTTTGTTGATGTGCTGGCCGCCGGCACCCGAAGCACGGAACGTGTCGATGCGCAGATCCGCGGGGTTGATGGCGATATCGACCTCCTCGGCTTCCGGCATAACAGCCACGGTGGCGGTGCTCGTGTGAATACGCCCGGAAGCCTCCGTTAAAGGGACACGCTGAACCCGGTGAACGCCGCGTTCAAACTTAAAGTGTTTCCAAACGCCCTCGCCTTCGATTTGAAAGATCGCTTCTTTGACGGCGCCGCGCTCTCCCAAACTCATCGAAAGTGGCTCCAATTTCCATGCATGGGACTCCGCGTAGCGCGTATACATGCGCAGCAAATCCCCGGCAAAAATTCCCGCTTCATCCCCGCCCGCCCCAGCCCGGATTTCCAAAAGAATGTTTCGGTCTTGGTTGGGGTCTTGAGGCAAAAGCGCCAAACGCAATTCGTTTTCCATAGCGTGCCTACGCGCTTCCAGACCGGGAAGTTCTTCGTGTGCCATGGCTTTCATATCGGGATCTTGGCCCGCTATGAGCTGTCGAAGGTCTTCTTGTTCTTTGAGAAGAGAAAGATAGGAGACGTATTTTTCTAACAGCGGCACCAACCTCGAATGTTCGCGGTGGAGCGTGCGAAAACGCGCTTGGTCCTGGATGACCTCAGGCGTGCTGAGTTCTATCAGCAATTCCTGCTGCCGTTGTTTGAGTCGTTCAAAATGCGGCCGGATATCCATCCCAACTCCTCAATGTAAAACGTTGGACAAAAGAAAACACCCCCCAGTCTCCTGAGGGGTGCATTTCTTAACAAAAAACTAATGGGCTTTGGCTGGAGCGGCTGCTTTTTCCGCGGCCGGCTTGGCACCCGGGGCGGCTTTGGCTTTGGTCGGAGCGGAGGTCAAAATTTTGACAATTTTGACATTTTTTTTCTTGGCTGCCACACCCGCCTGGCCTTTGGCTAACTTGGGTTGGGTTTGCTTTTTTTCGACCGCCTCGGCGACTTTTTCAAAGCGCTTTTGAAAGCGTTCCACGCGCCCTGCGGTATCGACAAATTTTTGACGACCGGTGAAAAATGGGTGGCAGCTGGAACAAATATCCAACTTAAGGACGGGTTTTGTGGAGCGCGTCTTAAACGTGCTTCCGCATGCGCACGACACAGTAGATTCAACGTAGTTGGGATGAATATTTTGTTTCATGATGGGCGAATTATATCAGAGAAATTGGCCGGGGTTTCGGGCGACGCCGTTTTCATCGCGCACCTCGAAATGAAGATGGGGGCCGGTCGATAAACCGGTCGACCCGACGCGCCCGACTTTTTGATACATCCGAACGCGCTGACCGACCGAGACACTGATGCTGGAGAGGTGCCCATACCGGGTGTAAAGTGTCAGGGTTTTGAGTTTTCGTTTAATGACGTGACGAACCTCGACCATATTGCCGTACCCGCCTTCCCAACCCGCAAACGTGACCAGACCATCCCGGGCCGTTAAAACGGGACTGCCGTAAGCGCGAGGGATATCGAACCCCCGATGAGCACGAACGGAACCTAGAACGGGGTGACGGCGCTTGCCAAAACCCGAAGAAACCCGGTACCCAGCTTGACCAGCGAACGCAAAACTAACACCCGTCGGCTTATAAGATCCGGGAAGAAACAACTGAGTTCCCGCGGCAAAACTTTTATCGGCCAAAGAAAAATCCGGGGGCGGGTAGTGGTTTGCCTGTAGAATTTCCCGCTCGAACGCCGCCCCCAAACGCCGGCCGCGCTCATAGCCCTGGCTAATTTGGCGCAGAGTCTCCGGGTCTTGAACCTCATAGAGCGTGCCGCGCTGATTGGGAATTTTAAGCCACGTCCCCGGGACGAGCGTTTGCACATCCAAATCGTTGCTGCTGCGGATACTAAAAGGGTCCAAGGCGTTGCGCCGACAAAGAGTGTAGAGGTCTTCGTTTTTGCCCACCAAATAGTTGGCAAAAACGGGGTAGTCCAACTGCTTAAACCGATCGAAAGCCGGTTTTGGTGGGGCGGACGTTACTAAAAGGTCGGCCCGCCAGGGCGAGGGAGAAAAGGCAGAAGCCTCCACATCCCTCTCAATAAATTGAAGTGTCGGCATCACGAGCATTCCTGTGATGCAAGCGGGCACGATCCAGCGCATCATGGGCATAGGCTTATCTACCAGAAAAGACGGCAAATATCAATTGAAGGTTGCGGTCAGACGAGGAGAGCTTAGGCGCCAACTTTTTCCATGCTTGAGGTTTCCATGGATTTAAGGAAGTCTTTATTGGACTTTGTGGCTCCCAACTTTTCGATCAACAGTTCCATGGCTTCTATCGGGGTCAGGGTCGATAATACTTTACGCAGAATCCAGACTTTATTGAGCTCTTCAGGGGTTAAAAGCAGTTCTTCTTTGCGCGTGCCGCTTCGGGTCATGTCGATCGCCGGGAAGGTACGCTTATCGGCCAGCTTCCGGTCCAAATAAACTTCCATATTCCCGGTCCCTTTAAATTCTTCGAAAATGACGTCGTCCATTCGGCTGCCCGTTTCCACCAACGCCGTGGCGATGATCGTGAGGCTTCCGCCTTCCTCGATATTGCGGGCGGCTCCGAAAAAGCGTTTGGGGCGTTGAAGTGCGTTGGAATCCAAGCCGCCGGAGAGCACGCGGCCGCTAGAAGGGGTGATCGTATTGTAGGCGCGAGCTAGACGGGTGATCGAATCCAACAAGATCACGACATCTTTGCCGTGTTCCACCATCCGTTTGGCTTTTTCAATGACCATTTCGGCCACCTGCACATGGCGTTCCGCGGGTTCATCGAACGTCGAGGACACCACTTCCCCTTTGACGCTGCGCTGCATGTCCGTGACTTCTTCCGGACGTTCATCGATGAGCAAAACAAGGAGCACGACTTCCGGGTGATTGGCGGTAATCGCGTTGGCGATTTTTTGCATCATAATCGTTTTGCCGGTGCGAGGCGGCGCGTTTAAAAGGGCGCGCTGCCCCTTGCCAATGGGCGCAATCAAATCGATGACGCGGGATGTTAGATCGTCCTTCTTGTGTTCCAGGGTGATGCGTTTTTCAGGATAAAGCGGGGTGAGGTTATCGAAAAGAGGGCGTTCACGAAGGACTTCCAAGGTGCTGCCATTGACGCTCTTGACTTGGAGGAGAGCGAAAAACCGTTCTTGTTCCTTCGGAGGTCGAACATCCCCCGCCACGGTATCCCCTTTACGAAGACCAAACTTTTTAATTTGAGAAGGTGAAATATAGATGTCGTCGGGGCCCGGCAAATAGTTGTAATTGGGGCTACGCAAAAACCCGAATCCGTCCGGGAGAATCTCCAGAACTCCCTCATCGTAGATCTGGCCTTTTTCCTTGGCTTGGGCCTCCAGAATCTTTGCGATCAGCTCTTGTTTCCGTAGGCCTACGGGGGTTTCGAGCTTTAAATCACGACCGATCTTCTGCAGTTCGGCAATAGTCAGCTTGGAAAGCACCATCAGGTCCATTTTTTTGGCGTCTTGAGCGGCGGGCGGTGAAGCCGCGGCGACAGGCGGCGCAGAAACAGGCGGCGTTGTGGGACCGCTGGCCGGTTTCACCGCTGACGTGTTCGTTGGGGTTGGCTCGTTTGTCAGAATCGCACTCTCAATTATTTTTGGGATTCAAAACTTGGAAGTTCGGTAAGGAACCTGTACTGCTTTGAAACTGGCCAAATTATACCCGCCGCGATTGGGAAGTCAAGAAATTTAATTTTTGAACCAACTGTTGGACCTCCACCTTTAACTGGGCTTGAGTTCCCCCATTTGAAATAACCCAATCCGCTTGGTCCCGCTTTTTGGAAAGCGGCATTTGGGCACGAATGCGCCGAAGGGCCTCCGGTCGCGACAATTGATCCCTTTTTAGCAGCCGGCGCAGTTGAGCGGCCCGAGGGGCATCCACGACCACGACGACATCCACGAGCTTTTGCAGCTGGGCTTCGAAGAGTAACGGAATATCCAATGCAATCAGGCCCGGGGAGCGGCTCTTGAACCGTTTCAATTCGCGGATCACATAGGGATGTATCTGTTTTTCCAACCAACGTCTTTCCTGAGCATCACCAAAAACAAGCCGCCCGAGCTTCGTCCGGGAAATGTGACCGTAGCTTCTTAAAACACGCCGCCCAAACCGCTTCAAGATCGCTCGATAGGCGGGGGTTCCTTTGCGAATGGCTGAATGAGAAAGCGTATCGGAGGAAATACCGGGGATCCCCTGCTGGGCCAAAAGATTCATAACGGTAGATTTGCCCGTCGCGATCCCTCCTGTGATCCCTAAAACAACGCGCTTGGTTTTCATGATTGACACGCTGAACAGTACACCGTTCCACGTCCGGCCAAACGGAGCGCTTTAAGGTTTTGGCCGCAGCGCAAACAGGGTTTTCCAGAACGTTGGTAAACAGCGTGATAAAGCTGCGCTTGACCCAGCTGGCCTTGGGCGTCGCGGTAGTTGCGGCTGGAGGTGCCTCGGTAAAGCAAAGCTTGCCTTAGAACATCTTGGACGGCATTGAATAAGCGGGCGCTTTGGTCGCGCGTTAAACGTTCCGCCGGCTTGGATGGGCGGATACCGGCCTTAAAAAGCGCTTCCTGCGCATAAATATTGCCAATGCCAGCGACGACACGCTGATCTAAGAGTACCGCGTGGATACGTGTGGTCTTGGTTTTAATCAAGTGAGTGAAACCGGCGAGGCTCCACTCTTCCAGTGCATCGGGCCCTAAAGGAGTCGCTGAAAACTGAGTTTCGCCAGGGGCCAATAATCGCATTTCACCGAAGCGGCGCTGGTCATAAAACGAAAGGGTTTGGTTTCCTTCGAAAGAAAGGCGCATGCGGTGCCGGCCGAAGCCTTCCCCCGCCCCCAACACTAGCTGGCCGGTCATCCGCAGATGAATGACGATCCGCCAGCCGTTTGAAAGCGTCGCCAGAAGATACTTGCCGCGCCGGATTAACTCCTGCCACACCTGGCCCTTTAAGCGCTCCTGCCATTTTTTTTCTTCACGTGCGCAGATCAAACGTCGATCAAAGATTTCAAACTTCGTAATCCGCCTGCCGCGCAAGGCGGGGTCTATATCGCGACGAATGGTTTCGACTTCGGGGAGTTCGGGCACTAGCGTTTTTTGGCGACGTATTGGTCCATCATTTTCTTTTCGTGTGCGGTCAGACTTTCGGCGCCTTCTTTCAGTACTTTATCCAAAATGCGGTCGACTTCCTGGGCCAAGTCATCGGTGACGACATGGAGTTTGGCTCTGGCTGTTTTGGAACGCTTGGGCCATGACGGGCGCCATCTCCAAACAATGTCCCAGGGACGTTTCAAATAAATATACGCGGTCGCCATTCCTCCCAGATGAGCCCAGGCGGCCGTGCCTTGGCTTTTAATCGTCAGCAATTCAATCACTCCAAAGAGAACCGCGACTTGCCAGACTTTCATGGGAATTAAGAAATACAAATACATCGTGGCGTGAGGGTAAGCTAAAGCAAAGGCCACGAGGAGCCCAAAAACGATCCCAGAGGACCCAATGGTGGGGATCGTGGAATGCGGGCTTATGAGGATCACGCTTAAAGCCGCGCCTAAGGCAGTGATCACGCAAAAAAGAAGAAAAGACCGCGCTCCCCAGCGGACCTCTAATTCCCGGCCGAACATCCAAAACACAAACATGTTAAACAGCCAATGAAAAATACCGCCGTGCAAAAACACATAAGTGAACGGCTGCCATAACCAACCGCGACTTAAAACTCGGTCGGGGACAAGCCCGAGAAGTGGAAGCAACGTCTGGCCGAAAAACTGAAGAAGGAGAAGCAGGGTTCCAGAAAGGATGATCATCCAACGCGTCACCCCATTAAACCCCGCCGCTCCAAGTGGGCGATGCAAATCTTCAAAAGCCATTAGACCGCCATCTTCTTCATCTCAGACCAATTCGGGCCCGTTTTTAAATCGACCACGACGGGAATGTCCAACTGAACGGCATTTTCCATGATGCGCTTGATGACCGGACATGACGCGGAAAATTCCGCTTCGGGTATCTCAAACACCAATTCATCGTGAACCTGAAGCAGCATATCTCCGCGCCATTCCTTTTGCTCTCGTGCATGGGCTAACTGGAGCATGGCCACTTTGATCACATCGGCGCTGGTCCCTTGAATGGGCGTGTTCATGGCCATTCGTTCGGCAAAACCGCGAACCGCCCCATTGGTCGACTGGATCTCCGGCAAATGCCGGATACGGCCTAAAAGCGTTCGTACCAAACCCTCCTTTCGCGCTTGCTCTAAGATGGAGGCCATCCAGGTTTTCACGCCGGCATAACGCGCGAAATAGCGCTCGATATGAGCCTGCGCTTCTTCGGCGGCAATCCCCAGCTGCGCCGCCAAGCCGTACGCCGACATCCCATACACAATGCCAAAATTGATCGACTTGGCGACACGCCGCATTTCAGGACTGACGTCTTCTGGTTTTACCCCGAAGATGTCGGAGGCTGTCGCCGTGTGAATATCTTCCCCCGCCTTAAACGCCGCGATTAAGACCGGGTCTTTTGAGATGTGCGCCAGCATTCGCAAATCGATTTGGGAATAATCCGCCGATAACAGCTTCATTCCAGGCGCGGGCACAAACGCCTGCCGGATACGGCGTCCGCTTTCTGTGCGAATGGGGATGTTTTGCAAATTAGGGTCGCTCGAAGACAGGCGACCGGTCGCGGCGACGGTTTGATTAAAACTGGTATGCACGCGGTCGCTGGAGTCCGCCGCGGCCAGCAAACTTTCCACGTAGGTGGAATAAAGCTTCTGAACTTCACGGTACTGCAGAACCGCCTTAGGAAGCGGATGGTGGCTCGATAACTTTTGCAGGGTTTCCTCATCCGTTGAAACTCCCGTTTTGGTGCGCCGCACCACAGGGAGCTTTAGTTTTTCAAACAAGATCACGCCCAACTGTTTAGGGGATCCCAAATTAAAGGATTCGCCGGCCAGGCGGTGCGCCTGGGCTTCCAGCTCTTGGAGGGATTTTTGAAACTCACGTCCTAATTGCGCAAGGTATGGACGGTCAATACGAATCCCTTTTTCTTCCATGACGGACAATACCGTGATCAACGGCATTTCAAGTTCATAGAAAAGTTTTTCCAAGGCGCTTTCTTTCAGTTTGGGTTCTAGAATGCCGGCCAAGCGCAGAGTCATATCCACATCGGCGCAGGCATAAGGAGCCGCTTGATTTACGGACACCGCATCCATGGTGATTTGTTTAGCGCCTTTTCCGATGAGCGCCTCAATCGGCGTCATTGGTTCACCCAGGATTTCCAAGGACAAATCCTTAAGGCCGTGCGAATGACGCGAGGGGTTAAGCACGTAGGAGGCCACCATCGTGTCGACGTGCAAGGCACTTAAGGGCAACCCGTGACGGGCCAGCACCGCGGCGTCAAATTTAAGATTGTGCCCATAGAGTTTCGGGCCGCGCCCCATCAGCAATGAAGAAAGGTACTTCTGTAGCACGTCCAAAGGAAAAGGGGCTGCATCCAAATGCCGCAAGGGAATATAAACGCCGGTTTCCGGCTGAGTGGAAAGGGAAATCCCAACCAGCGCCGCACTCCTTGGGTTAAGTCCGTCGGTTTCAACATCCACGGCCAGGCGTTCGGCTTTTAGAGCCGCTTCACACCAGCGTTTTAGCTGGTCTTCGTTATGGAGAATCTGATAGTCGCGCGCCCGGCTATCCACCGTGCGATTTGCGTTGGGTGTTAATTCTTTCAATAAAGACATCAACTCTAACCGCTGGAGGAAGGGACTTAATTTGGCGGTGTCCAACGGGTGAACGGCGCAGTCTTGCGTCTTAATAACCAGAGGCATTTCCTTATTTAGGGTGACCAGCATCAAGCTTTGACGAGCCTCTTGAGCCCCTTGCGTTAAAAGAGTGCCGGTCTTGCCTTTTAATCGCGACGCCGCGCTTAGAAGGTGATCTAAATCCCCATATTCTTGAATCAGCTTCACGGCGGTTTTTTCACCAATCCCGCGAACTCCGGGCACGTTGTCGCTCGCATCGCCCATCAGCGCCAAAATATCAGGAATTTGCCGGGGTTCCACCCCCCAAAGCGCTTTCACTTGCGCGGCATCAAACAAAACGTCTTTTGATTCGTTAAGGACTTTGACATGATCGTTGACAAGCTGAAGCGCGTCTTTATCCGCCGTCACGACCACCACGTCCCATCCCTTCTTTTCCCCCAGGCGCGCCAAGTGTGCCATCACATCATCAGCTTCATAGCCGTCCAATTCAAACCGCGTAAGCCCTAGCGCATCGACCGCCTCGCGGGAGAGCGGAAATTGGCTGACGAGCGCGCGGTCGGTTTCTTTTCGAGTGGCTTTGTAATCCGCGAAGGCTTGATGGCGAAACGTCGGCGCGGCGGTATCAAAGCAAACGGCGACGTAATCGGGTTTGTGCTGCTTTAAGATTTTGATCAGCATCCGCATAAACCCATACACGGCGCCCACCGGCTCGCCGCGAGAAGTGGTCAGAGGCGGCAAGGCGTGAAACGCACGGTGTAAATAGGCATGCGCATCGATTAGATAAAAAGACGGCATGAAAATAGGCGCGGGATTACGCGGGATCTGCCATCAATTGTTCAAGGGTGCGTTCCCAGGCAGATGACATTTCGGGGCTAAATCCATCATAACGGTCCACTAGAAAACCTTTTTTGTCGATAAAGATGAATAGGGGGATGCCTTCCATGCCGAATTCTCCTGGCACGGAACTTAAACCGGCCAAAACGATGGGGTAGGTGATTTTATAGTTCTTCACAAAAAGCGGCACGTGAGAGGGGTCTTCATCCATATTAAGGCCCAAGACCACGAGCCCTTCTTTGGCATGACGTTCGTAAAACGCCTGAACCATGGGCATGGAGACGCGGCAAGGGCCGCACCAAGTGGCCCAGAAGTCCAACAACACGGGTTTTCCACGAAAATCCGACAGTTTAACCGTTTTGCCGGAGAGATCCTGTAACGAAAAGTCGACGGGTCGGGTCGGTCGACGCGGGCGGTCTGCTTCACTGTGAGGAGAACACCCCACAGCCAGGCAGGTCAGCACCGCAAGCCAAACCGCTTGTTTCACGATTTAAGAAAGGAGGGCGTCGAGACGTTTTTTAATTTCAGGTTTAGGATGGACCCCGACTAACTGGTCGACTACTTTGCCGCCTTTAAAAAAAAGCAGCGTCGGAATCGCGGAGATGCGAAATTGCGTGGCGACTTCGGAATTTTCATCGGTATTAAGCTTTCCCACTTTTATTTTTCCAGCATATTCCTGGGAAAGTTCCTCGACCAACGGACCCAACATGCGGCACGGGCCGCACCATGGAGCCCAGAAATCAACCAACACGGGCTTGTCGGATTTCACGACTTCACCATCAAAATTGCCATCAGAAAATTGCAGGTCAGCCATTGTCATCCTCCCTTCACGCGCTGGAAACGGGGCCATCATATAAAAGTTCCCAAAGCTCTCCCTATTTCGCATCATTTGGGTATGAAGGTCCTCATCTCTGGGTCGACGGGGTTGGTGGGACGTGCGCTTAGCTACGCCCTTGAGCGCGATTCCCATACGGTTCTGGCCTTGGTCCGTCGAAGCGGGGTGCCCGGCTCGGTTTATTGGGACCCCGAATCCGGCCGGTTTGACAGCCAAAATCTTCCTCCATTAGATGCGGTTGTTCACTTAGCCGGGGAACCGCTCATCGGGTGGCGCTGGACCGCGTCTAAAAAGAACCGAATTCGCCGTTCCCGGATTGACGGCACACGCCTTTTAGCCCAAACTTTGGCTCGTCTTCCCCGCCCTCCCGCCGTTTTCATTTCGGCCTCAGCCATTGGTTTTTACGGGAATCAAGGCGATGCCCCGTTGACCGAGTCGAGCCCAAAAGGAGAAGGCTTTTTAGCGGATGTTTGTGCGCAATGGGAAAATGCCACGGAAGTCGCCCGGCAGCGAGGGATACGCGTCATTCATTTACGAACGTCTTTGGTTCTGTCTAAAAAAGGCGGTTTTTTAAGGGCGGTCCTTCCCGCTTTTCGCGCTTGCTTAGGCGGTCCCATCGGTTCGGGGGCCCACTATATGAGCTGGGTATCGATGGACGATATGGTCGGGGCTATTCGATTTTTGCTGCAATCTCCAAAATTGCAAGGAGCCGTCAATGTTTCATCGCCCACCCCATTGCGTCAAAAAGAATTTGCGTCAATTTTAGCCCAAACGCTCTATCGCCCCGCGTTTTTCCCCGTTCCTCGCTGGGCCGTAAAAACATTTTTAGGTGAAATGGGAGAGTCGCTTCTTCTATCGAGTGCGCGCGTATTGCCGCAAGCGTTAACGACGGCGGGTTTCGCGTTTCGACACCCGACGTTGGCGCAAGCGCTAAGAGCGCAGAAGCTTTAGTACGTCGATTGGGGTCGCGGCACGAAGCACTTTTTCGACGACATCGGGATGTTGAAAATAGGAAGAAACCGCTGCCAAAAACCCCAAATGTTCCTTCATGTTTTCGGCAGATCCCATGAACAATAAATAAATTTTAACCGGCTCCCCTTTGGCACGAGGGTCTACCACACCTGCTGGAATAATGCCCATTGCGGCCGTGAGTTTTTTCAAACCTTGAAGTCTTGCATGCGGGATCGAAATGCCAGGTGCAATGACTGTGCCGCCGCTTTCTTCGCGGGACAGTATCGCTTTCAGTGCCGCGCTGGGGTCCGTTAAATCCAACAATGCCAGCAATTGCCCTAAGACCTGCTGTTTCGAAGGCCCCGCTGGAAAAAAAGCGACTGTTTTCTCCGACAAATAATCGGAGATTTTAATCTCGGGGGTTGACGGTGTCGGTTCTTTTGCTCGCTTAAACCAGTTCAATTTTTCAACCTAATTGGGAGAATCACGGCTTCGAGGCCATTAAATAACAATTTGCGTTGCAGGGCAAAACTGGTCTGGTTATGAAGCAGCCGTGTCCATAAAGACTCTCCCTCAAAAGCCAGTTGACCCATAAAAAACACCTTCCTATCCCATTCTTTACCGGCTTGAAGACAAAGCAATTCGAGTTCATCCACGATGTCCGTTCCAAGTCCGGCTCGTGACTCTGCATAGAAACCAAATCCCTTGCACAAGGCCACGTATTTCGCCAAACTGTCATTCACGTACACTTTAAGCGAATCAATTTCTGCCGCTCCTTTAAACCGGCCGCTGTCAATGACCCCCACGGAAATAAAAACAAAGTTCTTAAAGTAACCAGAGAAAAAGCGGTTAATGGCCAAAAAAGAGTGAATACCGATGCCGTTGTATCCATTGACCATCAAGACAGCGGTGGGCTCACTAGGCTTTTTTTGCGGTTCAGGAGTATTTTCAGGAATTGGAATATCGCTTAAAATTTGGTTTAGGTCCTTAAGGGCTAAGAGCGTCTTGTGGTAATGCCGTCGAATCAGCCAACAAAGGGCGACAAAGCCGCTAGTGGTCAGGAGAGTCACCCAACCACCTTCCTTAAATTTGAGCACGGCCGTCATTAAGAGGATGAGTGCCGTCACGAGCATGCCGGTCCCATTAATCAGGAGCCCTTTTTTCCATGGGCTCGACCGGTTCTGGACCCAATGATTCACCATCCCAAGCTGCGAAAGAGTGAAAGTCAGAAACACGTTGATGCTGTACATGACGACTAAAATTTTGACGCTGGCATGGGTGTACCAAAGCGTTACGAAAGCCGCCGTTCCCATGACTAAAACACCGTCTTTCATCACCAGGCGATCGCTTAAACTAGTGAATCGGCTGGGGAGCCAACGGTCAATGGCCATGCTCGACATCACTTGCGGGCCTCCCAAAAACCCGGCCTGCGCCGCCACTAAAAGGAGTGCTCCTTCGGCCAGAAGTGTGATGAACACGATTCCAGATCCCCATGCCCAATCGGCCGTCAACGTTTGGAATAAGGATGCGTTAAGGGTTTTGCCGGGTTCATGCGTGATATGGTTCAGCAGATAATTGATGATTAACCCACCCGCCATCAACGAAAGCGACCAAGCCATATACTGCATGGTTTTTTTGGCCGTCGCCACGCGAGGCTCGCGAAGCAACCCCATGCTGTTGCTTACGGCTTCAATCCCCGTAAACGTGCCCCCCCCCAAGGAAAACGCACGAAAAAGAACCACCAGCACTCCCAACCAGCCAACCTCGTTGGCCGCCTGACGGGTATCGGTGATGGTATCGTGGACTAGAATCGGAAGATCGCTGCCGTGAGAAAAGATGCCGTAGAAGACGAGCACGACATGCGTTAACACGAAAACAAGGAAGATGGGCGTCAGCGCAATCACGGATTCCTTCACGCCGCGCAGGTTTAAGATCACCAAAAGTAAGAGAAACAAAATGGCGGCATAGTATTTGTAGGCGTACCACTCTAAGGGAAGCAGGCTGAAAAGGGCATCGGCGCTCGCCGCGATGGAAATTGCAATCGTCAATACATAATCCACGATCAGGGCGCATCCCGAGACCAGTCCGGCGTTTCGACCCACCAATTTTGAGGCAACAAGATAACCTCCGCCACCGGTTGGAAAGTGTTCAATAATCTGGCAATAGCTAGAGGAGAGGATCCAGACCGTGACCATCACGGCAAAGGCTAACCACAATGCCAAATAGGGATGTTGCCCAAGACTTAAGAATGCTTCCTCTGGACCGTAGCTAGACGACGAAAGTCCATCTGCCCCTAAGCCGACCCAGGCAAAAAAAGCCACCAGTGATAAGTTTGTGAAAATCCTTGGGTCTAAAGGATTTTTCTTTGAACCAAAAAGTATTTCTTTAAATTTTTCGGCCATTTTTTAGTTGTCCCAGTCCCCACAGAAGCCATATCCAAGCCGTTATTGAAAGCGCCTGGGAGGGCTTAATCGATTTCCAAAAGCGCCAATCCCGCTCCAATACCTGAACAGAAGAATAACCCGCTTGAAGGTTTCGAATAATGGCTTTTTCCAGCGCGTCCGGCCCCATGGTGCGCCAACGCGCAATTTTCATGGCATTCCATGCCGGCGTGGCATAACCGAAGCCGTGATTATCTGAAATACCGGTGATGAATATATTTCTTTCGCGGCAAAAAGCCGCCACGCGGTCGCGGCTCAAACGGGGAAAGTCCAGTGCCTTGGGGGCGCCGCTGATTATTTCAAATCCTGAAATACCGCCCTTCGTCAACGCGTCGAGCGTCTGCGGCCATCCATGGGCCCAATATTCCGGCAATGAAGCCACCACGGGCAACCCCCTTTTTTTCATGCTTTGAATAAAGGGCGTTATTTTTTCATGCGCCCCATCAAAAGGACGATGATCGATCATTGACTCAACACCCAAAACCACTAAATGCGTTTTAAAAAGACTTACCTCTTCCCCTAAAAGGGAACGGTAGCCGGTCTGCTGCCAGTTCTGCCGGGACAATTCTTTTGCTTCTAGCGCCCCATCCACACGGTTATGGTCCGTAATAAATCCGGCGTGGAAACCCTGCAAACGGTGCCATTCCATGTTTCGCTCGGGTGAAAAGGACGGGCGACCGTCATGGGAGTATCGCGTGTGCGAATGAAAATCGACGAGTAAAACATCGGGATCATGAGGGACTAATTTGGCCATGGGACGCGGAACCAAAGCCCCCCATAACAAAAAACCAATGAGGCCTATAAGCGCCGCGATTCGGGCCATCCATGTCCGAATGCAAATCACTATTCCAAGGCACATCCCGGCAACCGCATAGGCTAAGCGATGGGCGCCTAAAACCGTCAACGAATCCGCGATTAGGCAAAAAGGCGTAAAAAGAAGGTGACCAAGCGGATAAAGGAGCGTAAAGCCGCTCGCCGGCGCGGCGACGGCGGCATCCCAAATGGGGGCAGACTGCGGGAGGGATTGCGATAGCCAAACGATGCCCGAAACAAGCAGAGGTTGTCTTAAGTGGCTGATTTGGTTCGTTGGATTTCCTCGGACAAGATGATGGCTTCCGCGACTTCTTTCATTGATTTACGGCGGTCCATGGCTTGGCGTTGAATGATGCGAAACGACGCTTCTTCAGAAAGACCCTGGGCTCGCATTAAAATGCCTTTGGCGCGCTCTACAACCTTGCGCGTCTCTAACGCTTCTTGAGCCTGCAATGCCTGCTCGATGGCCCAAGTGTGCTCAATGGCGATGGCCGCTTGGTTCGCCACCGCTTGAACCAGCTGGATTTCATCACGGGAAAATTGATGCACTTTGGCGGTGTAGCAGTTCAGCACGCCGATCGTTTTGGTTTTGGTGATCATCGGGACTACAAGAAGGGATTTAAGGCTTTCCTTTTTTGCAATTTGCGGGTATCCGTATTGCGGGTCTTTGGTGACATCCGCCACCACAATCGGCTTCTTTTCCAAAATGGCGCGGCCCGAAACGCTTGAACGCAGCTGGACCGGCGGCTTGGACTTGTATTCTTCGCTCAAAGACTGCGTGGCTTCAATTTTAAGTTCGCGACCCTTTTCATCAAGCAGCATAAGGGAACAAATTTTCGACTCCATCATTTCGGCGGTCATCGTCACGATAAGCTGGAGAATTTCCCTCAAATAAATGCCTTGAGCAATCGACTGGGACATGCGCGCAAGGGCTTCGATCTGCTGCGTGCGGCGACGGATGCCCAAATCGAGCTGGGCATGGGAAAGGACGCCCGCAATTTCATTGGCTATGGTTTGCGCCAATTGCTGTTCGGAAGCGGTATGCGTGTGCGACTTCTTGTGATGCACGTTCAAAACGCCGATCAACTCATCGCGCAAAATGATCGGAACGGACAAAAACGCTTCAAAACGGTCTTCTGCAACGGTATAGAAAAATTTAAACCTCGAATCTTCGCTGGCGTGTTTAGGAATGGACACGCGTTTGCGCTTTTCAGCCACCCAGCCTGTTACCCCTTCTCCTAATTTCAAACGCACCTGCCCGGGGGTCGTGGCTTGGGGTCCGTGAGCCCCGGCTAAGACCAACTCGGCTCGGTCTTCGCTGAATACATAAATGAGCGCGGAATCTGCTTTCAGCTGGACGGCCACGAGGGAACAGAGTTGATTCAGGAGTTGGTCGGCGGTAGGGTTTTCGCTGGTAATACGGACGAGCTCGTGCAAAACCGCGATTTCACGGTCTTTCTCCTTGATTTGTACTTTTAATGAAATCGGCACACGCGTAAAATAGCAAAAAACATCAGTTATTTTTGATTTTCCTTAAAGAGACAACCAATCCCGAAATTCCACCGGATCAAGCCGTTGGCCTATATAAAAAGGGCCAAATTCACCATAGAGCGCGCTCACTTCATCGAAACGCATCTCGTAAACGAGTTTTTTAAACGCCAGGGGGTCTTCCCCAAAGAGATCGACCCCCCATTCCCAATCATCAAAACCCACGGATCCTGAAATGATTTGTTTGACGACGCCTGCATAGCGGCGCCCCGCCATCCCATGCTCTCCAAGCTGCCGTACTCGTTCATCCATCGAAAGCAAGTACCAGTTTTTGCTCTCTCCCCGGCGCTTGTTCATCGGATAAAAACAAATAAATTTTCCTGCCGGCACCCCGGGGTAAAGGCGTGCTTTAAAAGTCTCTTTTTGACGCGCGAGTACGTCCTTTACCTCCTGGTCCCATTCCGGGCTATGAGGTACGACGCCGCGCTCAGCCAATCCCGCGTAGGTTTTGGCGGTTGTTTCATAAAGGCCGAGTTCCACGGCGGAAACATAGGAGCTGCTTGGCTCAAGGTAATCCCAAAACCGCAAGTGATTGAAGCGGTGCTGGAGCTCCGTTAACTCGGGAAAAGAATCGCGAAAATGGACCCACATCAAGTCGGCTTTGTGCCCAAGCACTGAATAAGCGGCACTTCCCTTAGACTCCAAAGACGCCCAGGCAAGCTCCCACTCCTCAAGAATGGCCCTGCGCTCCACCGCCTCTAGAGAACGCCAGCTTTTCCAACTTACACGCACCATTTGATGCAAGACAACGGAACCCTCAACGGTGAGAGGGTATGGAGGGGAGGCGACGAATGACGATTTGGATGCGAGCATTGGCGGCCTTAATTATACTCGTCGAGCGCTTAGGCGCGAACCCAGCTTTGAACGGCTAGGTTCGCATCCACCTTAAGAAGAGGCAACTGCTTCTTAGAGACATGACGAAGCTGGTAATACCCCGCCGCAGCGATCATCGCGGCATTGTCGGTGCAAAAAGACAAATTGGGCAAATAGACCTTGATGTTTCGCCTCCGGGATTCGTTTCGAAAAGCGTCGCGCAAACGTTGGTTGGCCGCCACACCTCCCCCCACCACCACCGATTTCAAACGGTTCGAGACGGCCGCGTCAAAAGTTTTTTTGACTAAAACGTCCACCACAGCCTCTTGAAACGAGGCGGCGACATCCGCCGGGCGAACGCCCCGATGGGCTTTAAGATAATTGGAAACCGACGTCTTGATTCCACTGAATGAAAAATCCCATGTGCCAGGAATCCAAGCCCGCGGAAACGAAATGGCGTGTGCGTCTCCTTTTTTCGAGAGGCAATCGATGGCCGGTCCTCCCGGAAAAGGAAGGCCTAGAAGGTTTGCTACTTTATCGAACGCTTCTCCCGCCGCATCGTCCCGCGTGGCACCCAGTTTTTTATAACGACCGTACCCGTTAAAGAGGACTAATTCCGTATGCCCTCCGGAAACAATTAAACCGAGGAACGGAGGCTTAAGCCCCTGGTGTTCGACAAGGCCCGCAAACAAATGTCCTTCGAGATGGTTGACGCCAATAATAGGAATGTTCCTAACCCAACCCCACGTTTGGGCGGTCACCGCGCCGACTAATAGACAACCAATGAGCCCAGGGCCAGCGGTCACCGCAACGGCATCGATGGGTAGCGGTTTTTTTCCCAACGCTTCGTCAATGATGTCGTTCATGCGCTCCACATGAGCGCGGCTCGCCAGTTCCGGCACAACCCCTTTAAATGGGGCATGCATCGCCATTTGGGAGGCCACCGCGCTTCTTAACACCCGACGTCCATTTTGAACGACCGCCGCGGCCGTTTCATCGCAGGAGGTCTCGATACCCAAAACGTTCATTTTTTGAGGAGGTCGGACAACACGACGAGCTCGATTCCCTTCGCCCGGAATTCTGGAAGTTTGGCTTGAAGAGCCGCATGCAGATATTTGCGGCGGTAATGCCCAATGGCGACGGTGCGTTTGTAGCGAAGGGCTAGTCCCATCACCTTGTCCAACTGGCCTTTAATGGCCTCGGTCTCGTCCACATTATCCAGAAACGTGTGATTGGTCAAATGCGCAAGCCCCATGCGTTTAGCCACACGCGCCGCCACGGATTTTTGCGACGTGCGAGAATCTAAAAAGAACATTCCTTTGCCCTTCACCCAGCCCAATAAATTTGTCATGGCAAACTCATTTTCCGTAAAGGCGGAGCCCATGTGGTTATTGACTCCGACCGCGTCTGGCACTGTCTCTACGTCACGGTCAAATTTACGTTTCATCTCTTCCGGCGTCATGTGTAGTAAAAGGCCGGCTTGTCCCGGGTTGTTTTTGACGGCATCGACCGGTTCTAAAGGCAGGTGAATGATCACCTCAAAACCTAAATGGTGGGCACGTCCTGAAAATTCTTTCGCTCGTTTTTCACCGGGTAGGACCGCCAGCGTGAGGGGCGCTTGCAAGGATGCGTATTGATCGAGAAGGCTTAAATTATAAGCAACATCATCAATAACGATGGCCGCGCGGGGTTTTAGAGGGGCAGATGCAGTCGTCGGGCGAATCACACGGCTTGGTTTAGGTTTTAGTTTCGGCAGCGCTTTGGGGGCCGGGCGGGAAACAAGGGAGTGCGCAGGGCCTGGGTAATGGAAGGCTTGCCAGCCCCGGTAGGCAAAATACGCACCGGCCGCGACGATCAAAATGATCGCGGGGCCGATGAGTTTCCGGAACATGTATCCGATTTTAATCTTTTTGTTTACTAAAGATGTCGCGAGATTTCAGCACTTCGACCGCCCGTTCCAGAATTTGGTCCGTGGGCGGTGTTTCCACCTTGTCTTTATCTTTATCCGTTTTATCGGTTTTATCGGTTTTATCGTCTTTTTTAATGTCTTTTTTATCGTCTTTCTTCAGTTCGGATTTTGTTTTGCCAAAAACCTCTTCATCTTGCTGCTGGAGCTTTACTTCAACATCACGAGGCACTTCAATCAAGATGTCTGGGACGATGCCGCCCTTACCGGTCTTTTCATCCCGATGAAACGACCGCCCGGAAGGCGTATAGTACTTGGCGGTGGTCAGTCGAAGTCCACTTCCGTCGGCCAAGGGAATGACTGATTGCACGCTGCCTTTGCCGAAGGATTCCATGCCGATAATGACCGCGCGGTGGTAATCTTGAAGCGCTCCGGCAAAAATTTCTGAACCGGAAGCCGACCCATGGTTGACCAGGACCACCATCGGCAAATCACCATAAGGAGCCTTCGAATCCGCCCGGAATTCCTGCTTCGGCTGCCGCCGACCTTCCGTGTAAACAATGAGCTTGTTGGAGCCGACAAATAATCGAACCGTATCGACCGCGATATTTAATAGGCCGCCGGGGTTGTTGCGCAGGTCAAAGACGAGGCTTTTCATGCCTTGTCCTTTCAGTCGTTTCAATGCATTGTCAAAATCCACGGCTGATTTTTCGGTGAATTCGCTGAGGCGAATATAGCCGACCGCGTCATCGATCATTCTCGATTTGATCGTTTCGATTTTGATTTGTTCCCGCACCAGAGTGAAATCTTTCAGCTCCTTTTCCCCCTCACGACCGATCGTGATCACGACTTTGCTTCCAGGAGCACCGCGCAGTTTTTTGACCGCCTGTTCAATCGTGATGTCTTGCGTGCTATCCCCAGCGATTTTAATCACCTTATCCCCCGGCAAAATTCCTGCCCGATAGGCCGGCGTTCCTGGAAGCGGCGTGATGACGGTCAGAATATTTTCACGGATGGCAATTCGAATCCCCAAGCCGCCGAATTCCCCTTGGGTTTCCGACTTCATTTCTTTATGGGCATCGGGCTCCAAAAATTGGGAAAAGGGATCAAGGGTTTTGACCATGCCTCCGGCCGCACCATACACCAAGGCCCGCGTGTCCACTTCCTTCACATAGTTGTCCTTGATGAGGTTGATGACTTCAACCAACATCTTCATATCTTCGTACGTTTGATCAACCGCCGATTGAACGGCTGGGATCTTTAAAAACAAAAGGGTGGAAGTTAAGGCGGCCAATGCGGCGAGGCGGGTACGGAACGTCGTCATGGGTACGTCCTCCTAGAGGAAATGTCCTGCCGGGCCGGCGTCAAATACGCCAGAGGGTTAATGGGACGTTCATCGCGGCGGAGTTCGAAATAGAATGAACCGGAGTCATTCACGCGGCCGATGGCATCTAACGCCGCCAGCTCGACGCCTTGTTGCACGGTCGTGTCGCTTAAGCCCGCGTATACAGAGGTTAGCCCGCTCTTATGCTGGATAATGACGAGCGGCCCATAACTGCGAAAGGGGGCCGAAAAAATGACCTTGCCGGGTTGAATGGCCCGCACGGTACGGCCGGCGCCGGCCTCGATTTTAATGCCGTTGGAGACAACCAACTGTTGGAGTTCGGATGACTGCTGACGGCCAAATTCCTGAACGACGCGTCCTGCCGCAGGCCAAGGGAGCGTTCCTTTCAAGCGAGCAAGGGCCGGGTCACTGATGACCAGCCCGGTTCGAGCGGCGCGTGTTCGTTCTTTATCCTGGCGAAGGTTTTGAAGCATCACTTGAAGTGCCAGCTCTGATTGCTCCATTTGAGCTTTTTCTTCGCGCAGCGCTTCTTGGCGCCGCAAAGCCCCCTGCCATTTTTGCCAAAACACCTGTTGCTCTCGTCGAAGCCGCGACCATTCATCACGGCGATGTTGTTCAAACTCTTTGAGCTTAAGTTCCTGGGTTCGAAGACGCACCTCGTCTTGCTCTGCCCGCATAGCCTCTTGAGTGGCGCGATGCGCCACATCCATCATCCCTTGAGCTAAAAATTCCGGAAGACGCTCTTGCCACGATACAGAGGCCTTCACTTGTCCGGTTAAGTGACGCGCATAAAGTTCGCGTGCACAATGCGTCAAATGGTCGTGTGCGGCGCGTGAGAGAAGCGTTTGCGTCGCCACATCCCATTGCGCCGATTCGGCTAAATGACGAGTTCGCGTCCATTCTTCACGGGAAGCCTCGGCTTTTTGACGGGCTCGGTCTGCATTTTGACCGGTTTGCACCCACAATTGCCTGGAATCCTCGGCTTTTCGCTGCCACTTAAGCACGTCTCGATCGTTTTCCGACAGGCGGGCACGCAAGGATTTGAGCTGACGACTTTGTTGGACAATCTGGCGCTCATAACGCTTAAGCAGCGAATCATAGGCCTCCGCATGAACACAAAGCGGGGCAAAAATGATGCATGTAACGAATCTAAGATTCATAGCGTCTTTTTAACTTGAAATTTCCTAATCTGCAAGCCCCAATTATCCATATTAAAAGCAACACGCCAAGTCCCCAACCGGCTTTTTGGATACGCCGCCGCCAGACCTTGGTCGCGCGGAGCGCATCTCGAACGGCCGGATTCCAGCGGATTTCACTGATTTCGGCAAGGGCTTTAAGCGCATCGGCGGGGTCGGCTTGATAAAGCCAGGCGTCATCTGAGAAACGCACCGAAACACTCGAAGGAAGCGGGTTATCTTTGAGCATGAGGAGTGCTTTAGCCAAAGAGGGGTCGGATTGAGCCGTTTGAAGGGCATCGGCTTTGGAAATAAAATCAATTTTGATCGCTTCGGGCAATTGCGCGCGGGCCTTCTCAACCCATGTCGCCCCATCTTTATCTGGAAACGATGTTTCCAAATAGGCCACGGCCACCAGACTTTCTCGTGCCGCTCGCTCGCGCTTTAGCAGCTCATGGTCTGCCGCCATTAGAAATACGGCGAGCGCGGCAGCAAGACACAACACGAAAAAAGAATGCCAATAACTCGACCGCATTAAATTAACGCCGGGTGAATTTTGAGGACGTCTTTGGCTTGTTGGGTTGAGGATTTAAATTCCGGCAGAATAGGTTTGTATTTGTGAGCCAAGGTGTCGCGGTGTCGCCAGGCTTCTTTGATTTGACGAAACACGAGTTCTTCATCCCAGCCGCGTTCGAATGTCCACATGGGTTGGCCGAAATCGCGGCATAGCGTCAGCACCTTTTTCTGATAACCCCACCCAATAAAGGGCCGTTCATGAAGCGCCGCGATGGCCAGCGCGTGAAAACGCATCCCAATCATCAGCGCGTAGGTTGGCACCCATTCTAAGAGATCCTCTGGGTTTTCCCAGGCTCGCACGATTGGGTGCGTGGTTGAAGCGAGGGCCACATGGCGGCTTAATGCCAAATCCTGATCGGGATAAAAAACCAAAAGATCCACAGGCGCTTGGAGTTCCGTTTGCAAGCGGTCAATTAAGAGTGCCACGTCATGGTCCCAACCCGGACGTTTAGGCCACGGCGCGAGGGCCAAACCCATACGAGGCTCCATCGTATGAGGGGTGCGGACCGGCAGTTGGAAGACGGGGTCGGCTACGCGGAAGATCGTCCGGCGAACGCCGGCGGCTTCCAAGGCGCGCTGGGAATCGGAATCGCGGACCGACACATGATCGACAAAATGGTTGAACACACACCTGGTCAGCCAACGGTTGAAGCCGTGCTTGATGGGGTCGACTCCCATGGCTCGTAGTTCGCTGCGGCACCCCATCAGCTTAGCGATGACGACGAGCCCCAAATAATAGACGTAATTCCAAGGCCCGGAAGTCTCTTGAAGAAGCCCCCCTCCGCCCAGCATAAAGCGCGGGGATTTAAGAAGCGGCGCAATCCATTGCCAGGGCTTCCAACGGTCCACCGCTTCCACGACATAACGCCGCCGGGTTTCTTCGGGGTTTCGCGATAGGATCACCACCTGACAGCGCGGTGATTCCAAACGCAGCTGCTCTACGAGAGAAGCTAATATAAGTTCATCCCCGGCGTTTCCGAACCCATAATATCCAGCGATTACAATCGAATTGGTTTTCATGTCATTGCCTTTTTTTCAAAAGATAGAACGATTCTATTCAAAAGCCACCCCAAGATCACGCCAAAACCCAAACCTAAGAAGCTGCGAGAGATGGCTAGCGCAAGCGGCGAGTGCAAATGCGCAAACGTATTCACCATGGAGGCTTGCCCGATCATCCCTAGAAAAATAAGCAAGCGCGGGTCTAAGAGAGTTGAGCGACGTTTCATCAAGAGGAGCCCCGCTAGAAGCAGTGGGTGGCCAAAAACAAATTCCTTAAACCGCGGGCGCACGACAAACCAAGATTCTAAGTGGTCTCGAAGCGGTTGTTCAAAAGACGAAACCCACCCGCTGCCGACATTGCCGGTACGCATCAGCATATAGCCGAGCACACCCACGAAAACCGCGCCCAGCAAGACGTCCACGCGTCGGACGCTTTGTCCCAGATAACGCCCGATCTCGCTCATTGGATACACCGCAAAAAAGGAACCGAGCCAACCGATTAAAAAAGCGACCTTGACTCCCCGAAACGGCGTCGTTTGCAGGCGCGTTTCGGGCCCGTTTGCCAATGCGGCGGCCGTTAAAGCGCAGGCCAACGTCACAGCGCTGATCACAAAGAATTGCATCAAGGGATGGGCTTTTTTGGGCATGGCCAAGAACCCAAGCAAAGGCCCTGCCGCGGCTACCCCAAATGCCAGGAAAAGCATAAGAGAAACAAACCACGCCGGGGTCGGCTTCCAGTGGGCATGCGTCATCGGCCATCCAAGCGATAATCCCGCTTGTTGAATGACTTGTTTGAGGTCAGACACATGCGCTAAATAATGCGCCATGGACTGGTCGGGCGAAGCATGGACTAAAAGGAAACGGCAGGACCGCTCGAGCGCCGCACGCCGCCAGCGGGCCATTTCTTGCTCCGGCCGCATCTCACGAAGTTCGGGGACCGCGATGGTATGCGCTCGCTGCGCTAAATGCGGCAACGCGCGCGCCGCCATCCTTTGGCTGCGAGGCGGCTTGAATTCGAAAAGCAGCGTTTGCTGTAAACGGCGTCCCATCCATGCTTTCCAAGCGTCAAATGACGTCCAACCGCCGAGGGGTGTGTCGGTGTTCCATAAAATAGCCTCCGCATAAGGCAGGAGAGGGTGCTCATCAATATAAGCAGGCACGCGCTCGGTCGAAAGCCACGGGTCTTGAGAAATTCGAAAAATTAGCCGTACTCCCTGATTTTTCGCCTGGGACAACACCTCCACGTCAAAGGCGGATTCCAGATCTTTCAGCGCTAAAAACGTAGCCCCCTCACGCTCTAAAAGCAGATCGGAGGAACGCGCGTCCCTGTGGGGCCGCATCAATCCTGTGACACCCCGCTTCGTCCATTCCCAATACAGGAGTGAAGCCAACGCAGGGTCTGGAATGCGTAGGGTCGTTGTATCCAAGGCGCCTCGTTCGCGAGCCTGCGCCACAGGAATGATCCGCCGGTCTTGCCAAAGCTGATCAAGCGTCAATGGCTGAACAATGATCGCTTGTATGCCTTGTTCTTTGAGGGCCCCCAAGAGCGCGGAGGTGGCCCTGGTCTCACGTGAACTAAGCTGACGCATTTCCGCCCAGTCCGCCACGAGCGCCGTGGAGCGGTGACGGGCTTCATCGTGTATTCGCACCCAAGCCGATCCCACGGCCCCGACCACGACCAACATTCCCCCCAAAAGCGCGGCGTTACGCTTCACGCAATTTTCTTAAAGGAATGAGAACGCCGTGTCTTGCGACCCAGAACATGGCGATAGACTTGCAGGACGGCTTGCGTGGAGGGGGCCCATGAAAAATCCACGCTCATGGCTCGTTGCTGGATGGCCGCCCATTGCGCTTTGTCCGTGAACCAATGCAGGGCTTCACGAATGGCGCCCAAAAATGCCGCAGCGCTGCCTGGGTGGAAAAGAAAACCGGTGCCCGTTTGTTTTCCAACAGGAACAATCGTGTCTTCCAAGCCGCCGGTGCGCGCGGCGACTGGAACTGCTCCATAGCGCATCGCGATCATTTGCCCCAAACCGCAGGGTTCAAAACGCGACGGCATCAAGAAGAGATCGCACCCGCCGTATATATGATGCGCTAGCGGCTCATTAAAATCCGTTCGAAGGCGAAAAGACCGAGGCGATTGACTTTCAATTTGTTTTAACCGGGCTTCCAAAACTCGGTCTCCTTGCCCTAACACCACCCCTTGAACGCCTTGAGCAAGAAGGTCGGGAAGAATATCGGCTAAAAGGTCAACGCCCTTTTGAGGGTCCAGACGCGCGACCAAACCCAAAAGAGGGGTTTGCGGCGCCACCGTCAAACCCAGAGCTTTTTGAAGGGCCGTCTTGCAGTCCAGACGGGGCTTAATCGAGCCAAGATCGAACGATTTGGCCAAGAACGGGTCCTTCGCCGGGTTCCACTCCTCCACATCGAGTCCGTTGACGATGCCAAAAATATCCCGAGCGCGGTTGCGCAGACTGCCTTCCAATCCGCGGCCAAATTCGTATGCATTTTGAATTTGTGACGCGTAGGTTGGACTGACCGTGGTGATCGCATCGGCGTAAACAATTCCACCTTTGAGGAAATTCAGCTGGTCATAAAATTCCAGTTTGTCCATCGTGAATTCATTCCATGAAAGCCCGGTGGAGGCCAACCACTCTTTCGGAAAAATGCCTTGGTAGGCATTATTATGGATGGTCAGGACCGAGGCGCTGTGTTGAAAAAAGGAATCTCCCGCATAGAGCGTTTTAAGATAAACCGGGATGAGGCTGGTTTGCCAATCATGAACATGGATGACATCCGGTCGAAATTCCATCGCTTTACACGCTTCCAGCGCCGCGCGGCAAAAAAAGCTGAACCGTTCGGCATTGTCTGGGAAATCCTGGCCTTGCCCCTGGTAAAGCCCAGCACGGCCAAAATAGCCTTCGTGGTTGACAAAATAGACCCGTACGCCGCGGTCTGTTTTAGCGGTGCGAATGTCGGCAGATTCGATTCGATCAGCGACCGGAACGCGAACCCACTCCCCGGTCTCCTTTAAACCGAATTCTTGCCCGCGAATGGATTTGTATTTAGGAAGGATGAGGCGAACATCATGCCGGCTCTTACGCAGTTCCTTTGGCAACGCACCGATGACATCGGCCAAACCTCCCGTTTTACAGAAAGGAACGGCTTCCGATGCGACAAAAAGAATTTTCAATCGGCTTCCCGAAGAAACTTGGCGGCTTCTTCCGGGGGTGTGGGGTTGATGTAAAACCCGCTGCCCCATTCAAACCCGGCGACTTTGGTCAGCTTAGGAATGATTTCGAGGTGCCAATGAAAATACGCGAGCTTAGACTCGCGCAGCGGGGAGTTGGTGACCACGAAATTGTAAGGCGGGTTATCCAGCACGTTTTTTAACCGCTTCAGCACAAGCTGAAGCATTTGCGACAAATTGACCACCTCATGCTTTTGCACGTCTTCGAAGTCCGAATCGTGCACTTTGGGGAGAATCCAGACCTCGAAAGGAAAGCGCGCCGCGAAGGGAACAAAGGCAATGAAATCATCGTTTTCAGCCACGATGCGTGAGCCCGTGGACATCTCTTGTTTGATCATGTCGCAGAACACACAACGCTCTTTATATTCAAAATAGTTTTTCGCCCCGCTCACCAGCTCACGCACCTGCTTGGGAACAACCGGAGTGGCAATCAACTGCGAGTGCGTATGCGACAGGGAGGCCCCGGCGGCGGCACCCTTGTTTTTAAAAACGAGAATATATTCAAACCGCGGGTCCTTCTTTAAATCCATGATGCGGTCCCTAAACGCCCAGATGACGTCTTGCGCACGGTTTGAAGGCAGCTCCGGGTAATCGGTCGCGTGGTCAGCTGTTTCGATCACCACTTCATGCGCCCCCACGCCGTTCATTTTGTCGTACATCCCTTCGCCCTGTCGGTTCAAGCCCCCTTCAATTTGAAGCGCCGGAAATTTGTTGGGCACCACGCGAACCCACCAGCCGGGCGCGTTTTTTTCGCGACCGGGTTCGTGATAAGCCAAAAGCTCCGGCGGCGTTTTGTCTTCGTTTCCTGGGCAAAAAGGACAAAATTTCCCGACGCCCGTTTCCACTTCCTTGCCAAAATCGGATGGGCGCTTGCCTCGATCGGTTGAAATGATGACCCAACGTCCAACAACGGGATCGCGTCGTAATTCGGGCATAAGCTACTCCTTTATCGGTTCTGCGGAAACAGGCGATTCCTCCACGACAGGGACAGCCTCAGCCTGTGCTTGCTGGATGGATTCTTCCGTGGGGGGCAGCAGGGTTTCTATCGACGGCAAATCTTCCAGGTTTTTAAGACCGAAAGCACGCAGGAAATCCGGCGTGGTGCCGTAGAGCAGCGGGCGGCCGATCGATTCTTTGCGGCCGGCGATTTTAACCAGACGGCGTTCCACCAATGTTTCTAAGACGCCGGTAACTTCCACACCGCGGATTTCCTCGATTTCGTTGCGCGTGATGGGTTGTTTGTAAGCGATGATCGAAAGCGTCTCCATGGCGGAAGCGCTTAACCGGTATGTCAGCTTGTCTTTAAACAGTTTTCGAATCCAAGGGCCAAAAGCGCTTTGGGTCGCAATCTGCCATCCTCCGGCGATTTCTTTGACTTCAAGTGCACTGCCGCGCGCTTCGTACTCGGAGGCAAGGCCCTGCAAAATGTCCGTCAGTTCCTCCTTGCTGGATTGGTTGTCAAACACGTCCACCATGGCTTTAAGAGTTATCGGTTGTTCAGCGACAAACAACAGGGACTCAAGAATTCTCTGGATATCCGTTCGTTCCATGAATCGACTCCTCCGTTTTCAATTCTTCAACCGGGCTAAGAACCGGCGCAGGTTCTGGGGCCGCTTCGATTGGTTGAACCCTTGCCACGGGCGCATGTTCTGGGCGGTACAACCGGATACCGCCAAAAATTTCGGCTTGCGCTGCGACCACTTGACGCAGCCGCACCAATTCTAAAAGGGCCATAAAGGTCACTATCAAATCGATTTTACGCATGCCGGGACGAAAGACTTCTTCGAATGCAATCGACGCATGGGCCTCCAGCATATCTAGAATTTCGCGAATTTTGACTTCAATGGGAATTTCTTCCCGCATCACTTGGCCGACTTCACGCGGCGCTGCGTCCAGCACGCGCTTGAAGGCCGCCAACAAATCGACCGTGGAAGCCTTTAACACATATTCCTCTTCCGCAAAACGCGCAGGCACATGCCGGTAATACACATCTTTGGCTTTGTCGTTCCAACCGGTCAAAATGGCGGAGGCTTCCTTAAAGCGCTGGTATTCCATAAGCTTGCTGACGAGCTCCGAACGAGGATCTGGCCCTGTTTCTTCAACCGATTCGGGGCTGGGAAGCAGCATTTGCGCTTTAATTTGCATCAAGGTGCTGGCCATCACCAGAAACTCCCCCGCCACTTCGAGGTTTAGGTCTTTCATGATGTCGAGATAGGCAAGATATTCGGTCGTGATTTGCGCGATCGGGATATCGGCGATTTCTAAATCGTTTTTTCGAATGAGATAGAGCAATAGATCGAGGGGGCCCTCAAAATTGTCTAAACGGACGTCTAGAGTAGGGTTGGCCGTCGTCATCTGCTTTCTCCTTGCGGGAACGGAAGCATTTTAACCGCTTCTCGCGCCGCTTCCAACGTTTCGGTCGCCACTTTTTTCGCCTTGAGGGTGCCTTCTACCAATAGTTCCCGCACCGCCTTCGGGCGAGCTTCCCATTGAGCGCGCCCTTCACGCAGCGGCGCAAGCCCGGCACTCAAGGTTTCGGTCAAACGCGCTTTGCAGGCGGAACACGCCAACGTGCCGGCCTTGCAGCGCGTTTTGATCTCCGCCACCTCCGGCGTATAGAGATGATGAGTGGCAAACACGACGCAGCCTTCCGGGTGTCCAGGGTCGTCGGCGCGGATTTTTTGGGGGTCGGTGTACATGGTTTTGACCTTGGCGGCCACCACTTGGGGCGGGTCTGAAATGAACACCGCGTTGTTGTAAGACTTTGACATCTTTCGGTTATCCGTCCCAGGGAGGCGCGGGGCTTTGGACAACAGGGATTGGGGTTCGATAAAGACGCTTTTTTTGTAAAGGTGGTTAAAGCGGCGGGCAACCTCTCGTGTAAATTCAATATGAGGCAGCTGGTCTTCTCCAACCGGCACATGGGTGGCCTTATAAAGAAGGATATCGGAGGCCTGAAGCAGCGGATAACCTAAAAACCCATAGGTAGAAAGATCTCTGTTTTGGATCTGCTGAATTTGTTCTTTATAGGTCGGCACGCGCTCGAGCCAAGAAAGCGGTGTGATCATGGAGAGCAAAAGCGTCAATTCGGCGTGTGCGCAGATCCAGGATTGGCGGAAAATCACGCTTTTTTGGGGGTCTAACCCCGCTGCGAGCCAATCGATCAGCATCTGTTGACTATTCGATTCCACCGCGGAAGGGTCTTCGTAGTCGGACGTCAGCGCATGCCAATCGGCCACCATGAAATAACACGTCGCTTCCTTTTGAAGACGCACCCAGTTTTCAAGGGCGCCCACGTAGTTGCCTAAGTGGAGCTTGCCCGTAGGCCGCATGCCGGAGAGAATGGTTTTAGGAGGCATTTTAGTCCGGCCGGCCGGCAGGCAGGGGGAACGACGCTTTCACGAATCGAATTTCTTCTTCGCGAGTGCGCAGTTTCCCCTCCCATTTGGCTTCTCGCAGCGCGTCAAAAATCTTGCTGAAAATGGGGCCTGGCTTATATCCCAAATCACGAACATCCTGACCGCTCAGACACGGAGCGCTCGCATGGAAGCGCTTCCACTGATTTTGCGTAACTTTACGTAAGGCGCCGTTTCGAATACGCATGGCTTTCTCTAAGAAAGCTTTTACATTCGCGGGCATCGGGCGCCTTTGTAATGCTTTGGCGGATGCCGCGCTTAAACGCCCTTCGCGAAGCTCGCATAATAGGCCCAGCGCCTGATTAACGGCTTCCACGAGCGCTTGAGGAAACATCATGTGCGTCATAGCTCCCACGGCTTTGGCCTGAGGCACTTGATGCAGGAGGGCCAGCAAACGAGGCAAAAGCCCCGAACCCTTCGTGGGTTTTGCCTTGATCGCAAAACCCATTAAGGCGTCATGCGATTTGTCCCATACGAGTTGTGGTATTAAACTATCAAGGGCCCCCCATTCCTGCAGCAAGGCAAAAGCCGGCCTTGGATCTTTTTCCATTAAAAGCGCCACCAGCTCTTCGCGCAAACGAGCCCCCGAAAGTCTCGCCGCCAATTGTTGGGCCGCACATTCTCTTAACCATTCGCGCGTACGCCAGTCCAATGCGTAGCCGAAACGTCCGGCAAAGCGTGCCGCGCGGAAGATACGCGTGGGGTCATCTTTAAAACTTTCCGCGTGCAAAACACGGATTTTTCCCGTACGAAGGTCTTCTACTCCCCCGAAGGGGTCCCAGACATGTCCAAAATCTTCTGCATTAAGGGACAACGCGATGGCATTGATCGAAAAATCGCGGCGGTAAAGGTCGTCTTGCAGGCTAGCGGCCTCCACCACGGGAAGCGCCCCCGGTTCGGGGTAGGACTCAAGCCGCGCTGTGGCCACATCCACATGACGGCCATTTTTGAAGATCAGCGTATGCGTTAAAAACTGCGGGTGAGCGACGTGTTTGGCGCGGTAGGTGCGAGCTGCCGCGCGAGCTAGGGCATCCGCGGGGCCCTCGATGACCACGTCAATGTCCTGGGGGTCGTGACGAAGCAGAAGGTCACGCACCGAACCGCCCACCAGATAAAGGGGTGTTTGAGTCGCTTGGGCTTTGCGAATGAGAGGACCGAGAAAGGTGCGCAGCGCTTGGGAGAGGGGCTGTTTGGCCCCATTGGATAGACTTAATTTCCCCATTTGGTGAGCGAATTATAGCTGAATTGCTAGCGGAATATGGTTTTTCGGTAAAAGCGGAGCTCTTCGATCGATTCACGGATGTCATCAAGCACCTGATGCGTCTTATTTTTCTTAGGCAGCTTCACGTTAGGGTACCAGCGACGTACCAATTCTTTAATGGTGCTGACGTCTACGTTGCGGTAATGAAAAAAACCCTCCAAAGCCGGCATGAACTTGGCTAAAAAACGCCGGTCTTGCCCAATCGAATTTCCGCAAAGCGGAGAATCATTGGCTTTGCAATGCTTCTTAAGGAAGGCCAAGGTTTCGCTTTCAGCCTGGGGAAGCAGGATTTTAGAATCTCGCACGCGCTGCGTCAGTCCGGACTTCCCATGGTGTTTCACGCACCACGAATCCATTTTGGACAATTCCGATTCCGGCTGATAAACCGCCATCACCGGCCCTTCCGCCAAGATGTTTAACTCCGCGTCAGTAATCACCGAGCCAATTTCCAAAATGACGTTCCGCTCAGGGTCCAACCCTGTCATCTCTAGGTCTAGCCATAGGAGGGGCCCCTTTGTTTCTTTAGACATGCGGCGATTCTACATGAAGCGAAAAGGAATGAGTTAAAATCAGTTCGCGTGAAACTCACCCTAACACCATTTAAACAACTTCGCAAACACAACACATGACACCCAGAAAACTAGGGCTTTCCAAGAAACATATCTCCGAACTTTTAAATTTGCTTGCGCATCATGCCCCGAAAGCGGCCGTATGGGCATATGGCTCTCCTGTAACAGGTGCGGCGCCCCGGGCGACCCAACGACCGTTTACGAACCAGCTTAATTTCTCACACGTGCCCGCTTAATCTTGAGCGCTGACCAGCTCACTCTTTAGAGCTTACCAGCTTAATCTTCCTCGTACCGGCTCATTCTTATTAAAACGAGCCGGCTTAATCCTGCAGAAGTTAACCCGAGCGGCCTCATACCAGTTTCAGCGACGCGACACCTGATCGACACACATCCAGCTGTGTTAGAATGCCCACCTATGGCAGGAAAAGATTTCGTTTTTACGATGAAAGGGTTGTCCAAAACCTATCCTAACGGGAAACAGGTTTTGAAGGATATTTACCTCTCCTTCTACTACGGCGCCAAAATCGGTGTTATTGGGTTAAACGGTGCTGGGAAATCCACCCTCCTTAAGATCATGGCGGGGCTTGAAACCGACTTTCATGGGGAAGCATTTCCTGGCAAAGGCATAACTGTCGGCTTTCTACCGCAAGAACCCAAACTCGATGAGAAGCTTACGGTTAAAGAAAATGTCGCCTTAGGCATGACGTCTGTCACCGATTTGTTGGCGGAGTATGAAAAAGTGAGCGGCAGTTTCACCGAAGGCATGGACGCAGATGCCATGGAAAAGGCTCTTAACCGCCAGTCCGAACTTCAAGAAAAAATTGAAGCGGTGAACGGTTGGGAGCTAGACCGGCAATTGGAAATTGCGATGGATGCGCTGCGATGTCCCCCAGGGGATGCGCCGGTCACGAAACTCTCCGGGGGTGAACGCCGCCGAATCGCTCTTTGCAAACTCCTTCTCCAAGCCCCTGATTTGCTCTTATTGGACGAACCGACCAACCATTTGGATGCCGAATCCGTGGCGTGGCTGGAAAACCATTTAAAAGACTACAAAGGCACCATCGTGGCGATCACGCACGACCGGTATTTCCTCGATAACATCGCGGAGTGGATTTTGGAGTTAGACCACGGGATGGGTGTGCCCTGGAAGGGCAATTACTCGTCTTGGCTCGAACAAAAGGAAGAACGTTTGCGCCGTGAAGAAAAGTCCGAAGGCCAACGCCAGAAAACGCTGGAACGCGAGTTGGAATGGATCCGCCAAAACCCGCGCGGGCGCCAAGCCAAAAGCAAAGCGCGCATTGGCCAGTACGAAGCCCTTTTAAGCCAGGATGTGCTCAAGCGCGCGGAAGATCTCGAAATTTATATTCCCCCCGGGCCGCGCTTGGGCGACTTAGTTGTGGAAGCGGAAGCGATGAGCAAGGGGTATGGGGACCGCCTCTTAATCGAAAATCTTTCTTTCCGAATGCGTCCGGGCTCAATTGTGGGCATCATCGGGCCCAACGGCGCCGGCAAAACCACCCTCTTTCGCATGATCGCAGGAATGGAAAAACCGGATGCCGGTACGCTACGCGTGGGCGACAGCGTGTCGCTATGTTATGTCGACCAAATGCGGCCTTTGTCGGATGAGAAAACCGTTTACCAGGAAATTTCGGACGGGCTAGATAACGTGCAGCTTGGCAAACGCGAAATGAATTCCCGCGCGTATTGCGCACGCTTTAACTTTTCAGGCGCGGATCAGCAAAAGAAAGTCGGCGCGCTTTCCGGCGGCGAACGAAACCGCCTGCATTTGGCCAAGATGCTTAAATCCGGGGCCAATGTGCTTCTTTTGGACGAACCCACCAATGATTTGGATGTAAACACCCTGCGAGCCTTGGAAGACGCCATTTTGGAATTCGCCGGCTGCGTGATGGTGGTCAGCCACGACCGCTGGTTTTTAGACCGCATCAGCACGCACATCATGGCCTTCGAGGGCGAAAGCAAAGTCCACTTCATGGAAGGCAATTACCGCGAATACGAAGAAAACCTCAAAGAACGCCTTGGGCCTGCCGCCGCAACCCCGCACCGGATCCATTACAAGAAGCTCACCCATTCTTAGCCAGTTCTTGCATCATGGTTAAACCCAAACAAGCCCCCCTCTATGTGGAAGGCCTATTACAGCTGAAAGCTAAATTCGGCTTTGTGCTGTCGGAAGACCCAGCGCTTGGGGACGTGATGGTGGATGGCCCCACGCTTAAACTCGCGATGAATGGGGACCGGGTGCGCGCGCGCGTTGTTTCCGAACCTGACGCCATTCGGCGTTGCGGCGTCATCACGGATATTTTGGTTCATTCCCGCACCACGGCGGTTGGAACGTTTCGCCGCGTAGGCCATGTTCCGGCACTCGTCCCCGAAAACGAAGGGGCGCCGGTCACATTGGTCGACCTCCAAAGTTTTGTCCCCCACGTGGGCGATGTTGTAGCGGCACGCATTTTGCGTTGGCCAACCGAACAAAACGCCGCCGAAGGGGTGCTCACGCAAGTCCTAGGGCCGCGCGACTCCCCTGGGGTGGACCTTAAAGCCTTGGTCCTTAAACATGAATTGCCGGACGGCTTTACTCTCGACGTCGTGAAAGAAGCTGAGGCCTTCGGCGATCAAGTCCCGGAAACGGTTTGGAAAAGCCGGGAGAATTTTTTCAAGCAGCGCGTTTTTACCATTGATGGCGCCGACGCCAAAGATTTTGATGACGCCGTGTCCTTAGAACATATCCCCGGCGGATGGCGCTTAGCCGTTCATATCGCCGATGTCGCGCATTATGTGCGTGAAGGAACGGCCTTAGATCAGGAAGCTTATCGCCGAGGGACGAGCGTGTACTTAAGTGGCACCGTGCTTCCCATGCTGCCCTTTCCCCTTTCGGATAACCTCTGCAGCCTTCGCCCCGAGCGCGTCCGGTTAACCTTAAGCTGCGTGATGGACATCAATCGTGACGCTCACGTGGTAAGCGCGCGGGTTGTAGAAAGCGCGATTAAAAGCGATCGCCGATTCACGTACGAAGAAGTCGAAACCATTTTAAAAGGCGGGATGCCCGAACGGGTCACCCCGGAAATTGCCGCCGATGTGAAAGAAATGGGCGCTCTGGCCCGGATGCTGCGCGCCAAACGTTTCGAACGCGGATCCTTGGACTTTGATTTCCCTGAACCCGAGGTGGTCAATGACGCCAAAGGCCGTCCCGTGGATATTCGCCGGCGAAACCGCCTGGAAAGCCACCGCTTGATTGAAGACTTTATGCTGCTGGCCAATGAAGCGGTGGCCCGGCACATGCAATCCCATCCTTTTCTTTACCGCATCCATGAAACACCCGAACCGGCCAAAATGGAAAAACTGCGCAAATCCTTGGAGATTCTAGGCCTGCGTCTTCCCGGCCATATGGACCCGGCGCACCCCCAGGCGCTTCAACAGGTGATCAAAGCCAGCGAATCCCTTCCCTATCCGGGAATGGTCCATGTCATGATTTTGCGAAGCCTCCGGCAGGCCGTCTATTCGCCCGTCAACAAAGGGCATTACGGTTTGGCTTCCAAGTGTTATACGCATTTCACATCGCCTATCCGGCGCTACCCCGATTTGATCGTCCACCGCATCCTCAAGGATTATCTCAAAGGTCATCCGCGGGATGACTATTGGAATAAGGAATTGCCCATGATTACGGCCCACACCTCGCGCCGCGAACGCCTGGCGGTGGATGCCGAACGCGAATATTTGGATTTGCAAAAAGTACGGTTAATGGAGTCGCGCGTGGGGGACACCTTCACCGGGATCATTTCGAGTGTGACTAATTTTGGTTTTTTTGTGCAGCTCGATGAATTTTTTGTGGAAGGGCTCGTTCATGTGACCATGCTTGGGAACGACTACTTCGTCTTTGACGAAGCCCGAATGATCTTGCGCGGCCGCCGAAGCAATCAAACTTATGCCATGGGCAACAAGGTCACCGTCAAACTGGCCGCCGCCCATGTTTTAAAACGTCAGCTCGATTTCCAGTTGATTACCTCTGCCAAGCCCGCTTCGCCCAAATCGCACCCGATGCCGCCTAAAATTCCCGGACCGCGCCAAAACCAACGTCGGCGCCGAAACCGCCGTCCCCGCTAGCGTCGTGTTTAAACGCCGCCTGCTCATAAGTCTATTTGCCGCGTGGGCCGCGAATGCGCAGGCGGCCGCTCCTCTGCGCTTCGAACCGAAGGAAGTCTTTCGCATCCCATTTGGAAACGGCAAAGGAGAGTTGGGGGTCCGCCTGGAAGGAGAGCGTCACATTCTGCCGTATGAGTTTACACTGGACGGCTTGGGGCGGTTCTATATTACCGATATCGGCAAGCACCGCGTGGCGCGCTTTTCGCCCACAGGGGTGTATGAAATGGGCGCCCAATTTCCCGAAACGGTAAAGCAGGTGTTTGCGCATGCGGATACGGACGGGAATTTGTGGCTTTTAATCGCAGACCCGGGACGAGGCGTTCACTACGGCGTCTACAGCCCCAAAGGCAAAAGTTTACGCACCGCCGCCTTTTCCCAGTACAACCGTTTTCGCCTTCATGTCGCAGACGATGGGAATGTGCGCGCCATTCTTTCAACCGACAAGAAACCCTCTGAAGGGCACGTATTTGGCTTCGACGGCAAAACCTTTCTCATGAAACCCGAAAAGGGACCTCCACCTCCTCAGGGCCATCACCGAGTTCGCCCACCTGAAGGGCAAATTTATTTCGTGGATCTGGTTCCAGGAGATCCTAGAAATGACGCCGAGCGCCTCTCCCGCATCACAACACCGGAGGGTCGACGGGCCGATATTCAAGGCCGCGTGATCTACACCACAGAGCGCGGAGAGGTTTATACCCGCATGGGGCCAAAAGAAATTCGCGTCTACACGATAGATGGCCAATTAAAAGGAAAGGTCGTTTTGACCGGCTTAAATGAGCTGGCCCAATCCATCCGTTTTGATGAATCAGGGAACATCTATCAACTGGATTACCTGCCCGATTTACCTGGAATGCGAATTCTTAAATGGGAAAGGCGTTAGCCCAGCGATCATTCACGTCGTTTCTTTCAAGCGAGCGGCTTCCACTTCTTTTTGAAGGGCTTCCCGTTCTTCCGCGCGAATTACTTCAACCAGCGCGGCCAAACCGAAAAATAATTGCGGCGGCCGGCGGAAGCGCTCCTTTAAAGGAAACGTTTCCTGGACTTCTTTAAACCCTTGCTCCATGAGGGGGCGTAACTCGGCTTCACGCGCTTCATCGGCTTGCGGGTACACATAGGCGACCAGGTCAAGCGCTGGGTCTTGGTACAACAGAAAATTCTCGAAAAAATTTGTTTTCCCACAATGGCTGCAGGCCAGCAGATTCATTTCGCCACCTAAAAGAAGTTCTTTAAGTTCCGGGTCCTGCTGGGCGTGGATCGCCGTCCACACCGTACCGCGAAATTCTTCGCCGCAGTCGGGGCACGCCAGGTCTAAATCGTTAAAGGCACTCACGGAGCGATTATACAAGGTTGACATTCGTACCCCTGTATGGCTTAATTCCCCCATTATGAAACCACCCGAAAAGATCCTGCACTTCATCCGCACCTATTTGGAAGAGCACCAAACCCCCCCGACGTTTCGAGAGATTCAGGACCACTGCGGCTTTTCCGCTATCGGCACAGTCCAATACCATCTCAAAAACCTGATGGAAGCAGGGTTTATCGACATTAAGCCGAAGCTTTCCCGCGGAATTACTCTCACCCATCGGGCGGTGGGCATTCCCATTGTCGGCAGCGTCCCGGCGGGCCCGGCCCAGCTGGCGTTTGAAAATGTCGAAGGGTATTTGTCCACCATTCATGGGGAAGAACAACCGGCACAGCCCCTTCCAAAAGCGTTCCCCCCGTCCACCCAAATGAACCCGATGGGTGCGCGTGGATTGTTTGCTCTGCGCGTCAAAGGAGATTCCATGGTGAATGCAGGAATCTTTGAGGGCGATTTGGTGATTGTTCAGCCGCAAAACTCGGCCAAAAACGGGGATATCGTGGTCGCTCGCCTTAACCAGGATGAAGCCACCGTTAAACGCCTGGTTCGAAAACCGGGAATTCTCCATTTGGCCCCAGAAAACCCCAAATACAGGCCGATTCCAATTGAAGAAAGCACCGAAATCATCGGGAAGGTCATCCGAGTCGTTCGGCATTACGCCTAATAAACGCCTAAATTACGCCTTGAACTAGACTACCGATCCTGCTAGTCTCCGGGTATGAAAGTACGTCAAACAAAAGTGGTGCTTTGCGGCGGGGTGCGTACCCCAATCGGGCATTTTTCTAAAAGCCTCACCAAAATTTCCCCCGAACATCTCTTGATGCTGACGATCAACGCGCTCTTGGCGCGCACCACCCTTTATCCCCATGCCGTGGATGGAGTGATGGCGGGTTGGGTAGGCCAGGGCAGCCACGCCCCGAATATCGCTCGTATTGCCGTGCTCCTTTCGCATTTACCCGAAAAGGCTCATGCCGTAACGGTTCAAGCCAATTGCGTTTCCGGCATGGAAGCCATTTCTTCTGCGGCGCGTCACATCCTCATGGGAGAAGGTGACCTCTATATTGCAGGCGGCACCGAGTCCATGTCTACCTTCCCCTATGCCATTCGCGGCGACCGGAGCCATAAAGAACTGCGCTCTCTTGACACCCTTAAAGCCAATTGGGCCGATCTCCTTAATAAGGAAGGTGTCAGCCTAGTCGACTGTATCGAAGAAGGGTTAGTGGACCCGGTGGTTCAACTCAATATGGCGGCAACGGCGGAGGTTTGCGCGCAGATGTACTCGATCGACCGCGCGTCCCAAGACTCGTATGCCTTGGAGACGTACAAGCGCTGCCTAGAAGCCGAAAATACCGGGTTTTACACTTCACATGTGGTGCCCGTGGATGAAAACAAGCAGATGATTTTAGAGAAAGACGAATATCCCTTTTTGCGCGAAGGCCTGGTTAAAAAACCAGAGATGATGCGAAAAGCCCCCGTGATCTTTGATTCCTCCTCCTTTACCATAAAACAGTTTTATGAAAAATACGGTCAATACATTCTTGGAAAACAATACCTGGAAGGCCAAACCCAGGCCACGATCACTCTCTTTAACGCTTGCGCCAGGTCCGATGGGGCAGCCGCCATTATCGTCGCTTCGGAAGAAAAAGCAAAGGAACTAAAACTTGAAATCTTAGGCGAAATCGTTGATTGGGGTTACTGGGGTAATAACCCCGCGCATATGGGGATAGCCCCCGTGTTTGCCACCGCCAATGCGCTTGAGCGCTCAGGTCTTAAATTTCAGGACATCGACTTGGTGGAATTACACGAAGCTTTCGCCGCCACCTGTCTTTCCATTTTCAAGGTCGGTAAAGAAAAGTACAGCCAAAATTGGGAAGCCAAGTGGAAAGACGGCAAAGTCAACCCGAACGGCGGCTCGATTCCCCTAGGGCATCCCCTAGCCGCCACGGGAACTCGCATCATCCTAAACGCCCTCTACCAAATGAAACAAAAACCCGAAATCAAAACCGCCCTCGCCACCGCCTGCGCCGCCGGAGGCCTAGGTGGCGCGATGGTCCTGCGCCGCTATAGCTAACCACACCGGTGCCAGGCTTTAGATTGGAGTTCTTATGAACAATTTGTGGACAAAATCTCAAATCTCAAGCCTGGCACCAAATGAGGTACCGAGTAGGTGGAACGGAAATGGTAAAAGGGCACCGAAAGGCTCAGTAAATTCTGAATGACTTGGAAGGGGAATGTTTGCGGTACGTAAGCTGCTTGCCAATAGCGGCGCCGGCCAAAAGACCAAAAGAAGCGCAAACACCATAAAGGGATTTATCATCGCGGTTGCGGCCCACCACATCCCACGCTGTTATCCTCTGACTTAGTTTCATGATGCCCAAAAATGCGGTTGAGGCAATAATCATCGACAACAAAATGCCAATGACCGAGGCCTGAACATAGCGACGCAGAACATTAAAATATATTACGAAGATAAGAATACCGCCAAGGAGGGCGGCAACGAAGGCAACAGCTAGTTGAAATTCGATTCGACTCACAATTAAGATTTCAAATAATACAAACACTCTTACGGTGCCGCATAAAAGGTGCCCATGCAGCAGCAGTCATTAAATTTTAGATTGTGTCCTTCACTGCGAAGCCATTTAGATTTAAAAGAATTTGCTGTATTTCTGGGCTTTGTCCGCCCTTTTCGGCTCGCCAATATATTACTGATGCCCGATGGATTTCTTTGCAGGTAATTTTCTAATTCCCCTGCACTCACCGGCCACAGGCACAGGAATCATCTTACGAATGGCTCACAAAACATACGGTGTAATAGGCCCGCGAACCTTTCGTGCCAGAACCTTTCGTACCAGGCTTTAGATTTTAGATCTTATCCACAGACAAGCCCTTCAGATCTAAAAGAATCTGCTGAATTGCTGGGCTCTCTCCTACTTTTTCAGCCTGCCGGTACATTTGACTTATGGCGGAAGGATCTCTATGTAGGAAATTTGCCAATTCCCCCGTACGTACTCCACCATACCGTCGTGCTAGGTAGACGAGATCCTGACGTGCTTGGCTACTCAATCGGTTTTTGGATGAGGAGTAAAGATCTGACGGGTTCATTTTTCTCTGAAGAGCTACCTGGCGGGAATATTCCGAAAGTGGAACTCTGGCCAACCTATCGATTCGACGAATCGATTCTCCTCCACTTCTCTTGGTTTCTTGAACAAAGCGATCGCTCCCCAAATAGCGATTACCTTTTAGCTGGTAAAAGTCTTCCCAATCCCCGTTTTTTAACCCCTCCGAAAGAAACTGAGCGTAAGACTTGCGCGCGCTAGGGAGGTCTCTTCCGAATCGCATGAGGGCATGATGAATCCAGGGTCGCACGGCCATCGGTTCATCCCCACCCGCATAGAACCGATGACTCGACCAAGGCCACACATCTTCCGGTATTAGGTCCAGCTTTTTTGAACGGTACGGATTTAAATGGATGTATCGTAGAAGTTCCATAAAATAAGACTCCTTATCGCAGAGAATCGCTTTGTAACGACTCTGAAACACATGCCCCACCTGCTGATGAATACGGTTAAAATATTTTGAGTATTGGCTCAATAAGCGTTGCATAAAGGCAGATAAATTGGCCAACGGTGTTTCGATCAGCAAATGAAAGTGGTTGGGCATCAAACACCAGCTGTATAGGGATAGCCCCATACGTTGAGATAAATCCAACATCCATTCCTCAAATTCCCGAAAGTCATCAGGAGTCCAGAAGATATCCGCACGGCGATTCCCCCGGCTAAAAACGTGATAAAAAGCTCCTTCAAATTCCAGTCGTGGTTTTCTTGGCATGGTTTACCTCCCTGCCTTAGAGCGCTTTGGGGCATTTTTATTCCCGAAATATTTGAAGGCTGTGGATAAAATCTCCAATCTCAAGCCTGGCACCGGTGTGGTGCTGGAGGCTAGAGGAGTTGGGGAAGGAGGTCTCCGGCTTTACCTAACAGGGAGAGGGTTGCGATTTTGGTTACGGGGGTCGGTTCTAGGTTTATTTCGATGACCGGGACGTGGCGTTGGGCAGCGTGAAAGGGGTAGGCGGCGGCGGGGTGGACGAGGGCGGAGGTGCCAATCACGAGGAAAAGATCGCAGGCCTCTACGGCTTGGTCGGCTTGCTCTAAAATGGCCTCTTCGAGCATTTCACCGAACCAGACGACATGCGGCCGAAGCAGACTTGCGCAGTCCGCGCACCGCGGCGGGACTGGAAGCTGGATTGGGAAATCCTCTGAGACCCTCTCACACCCGGTGCAGCGCACTTTCCAGATGCTTCCGTGAAGCTCTAAAACATTTTGACTGCCCGCCTGCTGATGAAGGCCATCGATATTTTGGGTCAAAATCAAAAAAGGCGGAATAGCGGATTTGAGCTTTTGACGCAGGAGCCGAAGGGATTCCATACGAGCCAAGGCGATGTGGCCTGCATTGGGAGTGGCCACATCCGCGCAGCGGCGGCGCTCGTTATAAAAACGCCACACGAGCTGAGGATCACGCTTAAAGCCTTCGGGGGTAGCCACGTCTTCAATGGAATGCTCTTCCCACAACCCCTCGGCCGCCCGAAACGTCTTGATGCCGCTTTCTGCCGAGGCGCCCGCTCCCGTAAGCGCCACGATGCGTTGGGCTTTAGCGATGAGAGCTCTTGCTTTTAGAATGTGTTCGTCGTTCAAGAAGGAACCTGATGCTTATGTTTTTCTTTTTGGTAGGCGTCCCAATGCGATTGCCGCGCTTCAGCGTCCCAGCCCAAAATTTCAGCCATTTCCTGGGCTATTCCTAAAACGGTTTCCTCCGGCAAATCACGCCAGAGCGCCCACTTGGTCCGCCGCCAAAGCAAATCGTTTAAGGTTAAGACCATCTCTTCCTGAATCGCATAAGGAACCTGGGCCAATATCCAAGGCTCACCTTCTAAAATCCGTTCCCGGTAATGCGGTTCACGGTTCGCCCATTGGAGGACCTCCACATACCGTGTGCCGTACACGGAGATCAGATAGCGGATGATGGCGTCTGAATTCTCTCCCAGCTTAAATCTTTTCTGAGCGTCCCCCACATACTTTTCGTAGTCCCATAACTCGCCGCCAGGCAAAGAATCAGACGGTTTGTTGGGTAGCGCAGTTTTACGGAGAGTTTTCCAAAGTTCTCGCGCGATTTCCTCCCCTGCAGAAAGCCCAGACGTCAGTTTAACGCCCGGTATGGACCAAAACCACGACGCTTCTTTCAAAAGGGCATGTTCACGCGAGGCTTTTAGCGTCGAACCGCTTTGACGCAAAAGTGGGCGCAGGCCCCAATACACACTTTTAACGTGAACTTCTTTATAAGTTGCCATCGCTTCTTGAAGATGCGCCCCTTGTCGTAAATAGGGAAAGAACTGAAAAAGCCGCTGAAGCAGTTCGGTCACTTCGCGGGGTTCCGCTTTTGTGTCATCGGGATTTAAGCCCACTGGCGTGTCGGTGGTTCCAACCAGTGAAACAGACGCATCAATCGGCAATACGAAAAACACTTTCCCTGGGATCTCCGTAGAAAAGATCAGCGGCGTATCCGTAATGTGGTCGACCACCAAATGAAGGCCTTGGCTATTCATCACGACCGGCTTCTTAAACCCGGCTTGAGAGCGAACCTGATCAATCCAAGGCCCCGCCGCATTGATGACGACCCGGGTGCGCACCTCGCGTTCCTCTCCCGTCAAGCGATCTTGGAAAATGACCGAGACCCCACCCTCTTTCCAGGGATGAAAGGATTTCACTCCCGCATACGTCAGAACACTCGCCCCATAACGGGACGCACTCTGTGCCAGCCCCAGGGTTAAACGAGTGTCTTGCAGCTGAGCGTCGACATAATAAGCAAGGCCCCCTTGGAGACCTTCCGTTTTGATGCCGGGAATCTTGCTTTGAATCGCTTGAGGGGTTAGCGTTTCATAACGGCGAGGCATGGAACGCCTAGAGATCCAAGCATCGACCCGAGCTAAAAAATCGTACAGGAAGGTCCCGAAACGGACCACCGCATAGGAATGCGGTTCTCCTTGATAAACCGGCAAAATAAAATTAAAGGGTCTCACCCATTGAGGAGCGATTTCTTGAAGATGTCGGCGCTCACGCCCGGCTTTAAAAACGTACCCGACTCTTCCTTGAGCCAGGTAACGCAGACCCGCATGTGCTAAACCGGTGGATGCGCCGCTTGTCCCCGACGCCATATCCCCTTTGTCCAAAAGGAGCACATGAAGACCAAGACGCGCTGCGGAGGCTGCTGCCGCACATCCCACCACCCCCGCCCCGATGATGAGAACTTCCGGAGGGGCTTCGGATAGGGTATTCCAAGTATGAAGCCGTTCTTTAAAAGAAAACGCCATTAGGCTCGAGGGTGAAATTCGCGGTGGGCTTTTTGCATGTGCGACGGTTCCACGTGCGTGTAAATTTGGGTTGCACTAATGGAACTATGGCCCAGCATTTCTTGGACAGTTCGAAGATCCGCGCCATTTTGAACTAAATGAGACGCAAAAGAATGTCTTAAGACGTGAGGTGAAACTGTTTTTCGAATCCCTGCCTCAATGGCGGCCCAGCGAACCCAGCGCCAAAACTGAACGGCGCTCATCGGTATTTTTCGATTGGATACAAACACTGTTTTAACCGACGGTGGAAGTTTCGGGCGAATATGCAAATACGCTTCCGCAGCCAATCGCGCACGGTTTCCAATCGGGACAACGCGTTCTTTCCCGCCTTTTCCGCGCACTCGCACATACCCCACGGTTAAGTCCATTTGGTCTAATTCAAGCCCCACCAGCTCGCTGACCCGCAGGCCCGCCGCATACATCACCTCCAACATTGCGCGTAGACGTACCACACTTGGTCGATTCCCATGCAGCGCGGAGAACAGGCGGGTTATTTCTTGAATAGTTAGGTAGCGCGGCAGGCGTTCGGGAAGTCGCGGCGTTTGAAGCAAGGCTGCGGGGTCTTTTTTGATCATGTTTTCCGCTAACAGGAAGCGATAAAACGACCGCAGGCTGGCGATATAGCGCGCCACAGAGGTGGCCTGCTCGCCTTTTGACTTTTTATGCCACAGATACTCGGCTAAATCGTCCCGCGAAACGGTGAGAGGGTCTTTTGAAAGGCGTTTAAGATAGAGGAGGTACGACGCCAAATCTTGACTGTAGCTGGAAAGCGTGCGAAGTGCTAACCCTCTCTCCACTCGGAGAAAACGCAGATAGGAATCCAGCAAGTCACGATTGGATTCCCCAATCTGCGCTCCCATCCGCTCGGTTACTTGCGCCCAGATGAAGCCTTAACCGGTTCCACCTCTTGCGCCTCTGGCGCCCCTTCGGTATCCGTGGCGGGGAAGTATTTATCCCGAAGTATTTTTTCCAGTTTATCGGCCAGCGCCGCATGCTCTTTAAGATAAGCCCGGGCATTGTCGCGGCCTTGTCCTAAGCGTTCCTCGCCCCAAATGAACCACGACCCTGTCTTCTCCACCAGGCCGTTTTCCACGCCCATATCAAGCAAGCAGCCTTCACGCGACGTGCCTTCGCCGAAATAGACTTCAAATTCGGCCTGGCGGAAAGGCGGTGCCACTTTATTTTTCACCACTTTGACGCGCACGCGGTTTCCGATCACGGCATCCCCGGATTTGATCGATTCAATGCGGCGAATGTCGAGGCGCAGCGAGGAATAAAACTTAAGGGCCAAGCCCCCCGGCGTCGTTTCGGGATTACCAAACATCACGCCAATTTTTTGACGAAGCTGGTTGATGAAGATCAGGCTGGTGCGGGACTTATTTATGGTTCCAGTCAGCTTACGAAGCGCCTGGGACATCAAGCGGGCCTGCATGCCCATTTGCTGGTCGCCCATATCGCCTTCGATTTCGGAACGCGGCACCAATGCCGCCACCGAATCGACCACGATGATATCGACCGCACCCGAACGGATGAGGGTTTCGGTGATTTCAAGGGCTTGTTCACCGGAATCCGGCTGAGAGATCAAAAGATTATCCACATCCACGCCTAATTTCTTGGCATATACAGGGTCCATGGCATGCTCCGCATCAATGAATGCGGCCACGCCGCCCGCTTTTTGGGCGTTGGCGACGATTTGCAGCGATAACGTTGTCTTTCCGGAGGATTCAGGGCCATAGATTTCAATCACACGGCCTCGCGGAATTCCGCCGATGCCGATGGCCACATCCAGGGGAAGCGCTCCGGTGGGGATCGCCTCCACTTTTTTGGTGGCTTTGTCCCCCATCTTCATAATGGCTTCTTTCCCGAAATCCTTTTCGATTTGGGTCAAAGCCAATTCCAACGCTTTCAGCCGTTCGTCTTTTGCCATGGGGCTCTCCTGTGTTTGTCTATTAGTATTTAAAGCGTATAGTTAGAGCAATAAGCGGCGAATTTATTCCTTAAGCCGCGCCACATCGCCTTTTCCAGGAAGGCTGCCGCTCACCAAATCCGCCACGGAGCCATTTTCACCAAAGTAGCGATTTACCTTGATTTCACCAATCTTTTCTTCCGTATTGCCAATCACCAGGCCCGTTGTCGGGTCTTTGATTTCACGTCCGGAGCGATATACCGTTAGCTTCGAACCAATAGGCAACCCAGAGTCACTCCCGGCATTCAAATAAACCGAATTGGCGTCAGCATCGGCCACACGGCAGCTCCAGGGTTTCTTTTCCACTTGGGCGACGATGTTGTTCATGAATTTGACGATCGCCGCGCGAAGGGCTTCTTGTTCAAGCGATTCGTCGTAACCGGCGCGGGTGCCAAGCCCTAAGACGCCCCCTGTCTTTTTAACCCCTAGCCCCGAACCGGAATCGGCATAAAGAATTTGTCCCGTCTCTGCATCCACGACACGAATATCCACGGTGGCCTTCACCACTTGGCGTTTCGATTGCGCAATCAAGTATTCCGACCCTTCCGTTTGCGAACCGAACTCAGAGATCGACCCCGTCACAATCGCATTAAGACCCAAAACTTTCCCGACTTTGGCGGCGGTCGAAGCATCAATGGCCCCAGACATGGCCAACTTCTGTTCGGCCATAAGCGAACTAAGCTTGCTGCGCTCCACCACAATAAATTTGCCCGACTTGGCCAGTTCGGTGATGAGGACATCCGTGGCCGAGGACCCTAAGCGGGCTTCGCCGTATTTGGTTTTGTTGTCAAAATCCACGACACCGACGCGTCGTTTTAACGACACCATGCCTTTAGGCGTGTCGAGGGTCATCGTTTCTTTTTGTTTGACCGAACGGCCCGGCGCGCAGGCCGTCGTCATCAACAGTCCGAGCACAACGTGAGCGGTTTGGCGAAGGGTGGTCATAAGGGTTCCTTTCTATCGTTTAGGCAGCGTGTCAAGCAGCCGTTTCACCGCAATGCGTGATTCGACTTGCAGAGGCGCATGCGCTATTTTTTCAATCGCTTTGACGGCCAACTGCGCCGCAAATTCCCGTTTGGCTTTTTCTTTATCGGTCACGACGTTTAAAGTCATCCACGTCCGTTCGTCTTTCCACAACGTCTCTCCCGTTTTGGCCTCCACGAGGCGTCCAGCAATCGTCACTTTGCGCTGCCAATAAAAACCAATGTTAATGTCATTGAAGTAGACAAGTGTATTATAAAAGAGCGTGTCTGCGGTCAACCATTTTCCCAGGTCTTCCGGTTTGGCGGCATTCAACTGCCCCCCATCCGTAAAACCATTGTCTTTCATAATCCGGTCGACTTCGACCGGGTCGCTCACGTTAAACCCGCGGGCGCGAAGCCCGTCTACAATCAACTGGCGGACATACGCTGGCCCATCCAGGTCCGTCGTTTCATTGGCGATGGGAAGCACCGCCACGCGCCCAGCAGACTGGTAGCGCTGCGAAACATAGGCTTGGTTCGCCGCACAACCCGTAAAAAAAATCGACCCCGCCAGGAAAAAAGCCTGGACGGTTTGCTTCACAGCCGCCTATCGGCCAGCGGCGGACGCGTTGATACGGATATCGCGACCGGAAATTTGAATCACCGTCCATGCAGGGCCACCCAAGCGCGTGGTTTGATCGGCCAGGTCCTGCGGGCTGATTTGATCCACTTGGACGTTGAGTTCGGCAATTCCGCTTTCCTGGCTGAAGGAACGCAGATAAAGGTCCTTCACTCCGGCAGCCGCGGTCATCTTCTTCTGAAGATCGCTTAACACCTCAAAGGAGGTCAGTCCCACCACCGTTAAATGCACCTGGGCCCGCTGGCTTAACTCCTGGGGAAGTTTCGCCAAGTCCTGAGCGCAGAGTTCGGCGGCTTTCTCGAAAGACTTTTGAGCCGCGATTTCAGAGGTCCCTTCAACACCGCTGGCCACTTGCGAAAAGGTTTTAAGCACTTCTCCGCTGCCCGTTTCAATGACGCGTCCTGTGATGGAGGCACGGTGAGAGGACATGCCCCCCAGCTCTTTTTGGGTGTAGCCCAACCCTTGCGCTCGGGCTAAACCGGCAATCAGCAATTCCGCCTGGGTGCGTGCCATTTTTTTGGCCAGATCCACAGGGTCTTCATCCTTATTCAAAGAACGCGGAAACTCAACCACCTTAAACCCTTTATCTAAAAGCACCTGCTGAAGGGCACGGGTGGCGGCTTTGTCTTTGGATTCGTTTTCCCCCACATACTCCTGGAGAAGGATGGTGACACGCGGATGGCCAACTTCTGGGCGTTTTAAAAGCCCGGCCGTGTCCATGTCATCTCTCAGGTGGTCTGTCGCCACCAGGGCACGAATTCGCATTTTGTACCACTCACCCTCGCGGCCTTCCTTGAGAACGTCATAACGTTTGATGTAGCCCGTGCTTTTAGCCAGGATATTTTGTTCTACGGCCACGGCTTTATCCACGCGTGTTTTCGCATTCACATACACGCCGACCACCCGTTCAACCGCTGCGCGCTGCGCCGCGGCCAAGGCGGCCGCGCGGCTACCGGGAATATCGGAAGCGTTGTAAGGCGCCATCCCTTCGGCCTCCACCACTTCCCCTCCCATGCCTTTTCCATTTTTAAGCTGCGATTTGGAACCCGAACACCCCACCCCAAGCACAACACCCATCAAGACGGCGGCGAGGGAAGCGCGGTGTGATTTCATGACGCAAATTTGATTCCGGCCGATTCAAGCTTCTTTTTTTCCAGCCGCAGCGTCACTAAACAGCCATCGTCTTTAGTCCATTCGGACTTCACGATTTCGGCTCCGCGAATCACTTCTTTAATGTTCGTTTCGAGAAGGGAATTGGTTTCAATCGCCTTTTCAACCGTAATGCCCCCTTCGACTTGAACGCCTTTAATCATCGAAAGCATTTCATATTGGGCTTGAACGATGGCCGCATTGCGGGACGTCGCGCGTTTTTGAGTCACGTTGGTCAACGCGGGGTCTGCCGCACCGATTCCGATGGCCTCAAAATAGCGTTTCGATTCCGGTTGTTGGTTAATGGTTTGTTGAATTTCGCCTTTGCGAACATAGGTACCTTTATTGGAACAGCCAGAAAAGACCATGGCCAGCATGACAAATGCAGTGATGCGTATGTTTTTCAAGTGAATCCCCCCTAGCGTGAACGAATCCATTGGTCCAAACGTCGGTCGAATGGTACGATTTTTGTCATGAGCTCGCAAACCACTATCGACGATAAATATGCGCTCTGCGCGCTTTGCCTCCTAGGCCTTTGGGCCGTCGTGGGATGTGGGCCATCCACATCCACGCCAACGTCATCCGGGACGGCGGCTCAAATCTCTTTAAGCTATTCCAGCGGAACCGTGGGCACAGGCGGGACTATATCCAAAGCTTTTGAGCGTCCAGGCATTCCCGCTCTAGAAGCCTATGGCGCCCAGCAGGCATTAAATAAAGTGTTTCGCCTGCGAAGCGCCCAGGCCGATCATCGCTACGAACTGTGGAGGTCCACTTCCGGTTCGTTGGTACGGTTTGTTTATTGGCCAAACGCCTTTGAATTTTATTCGGTCGACCGATCCCAGACGGGAGCGTACGTGTCAACCCATCAAACCGTCCCCATCACTCAAGAACGTATGGCGGCACGCGGTTCGATCAAGACGTCCTTGTGGGACGCTATGAAAGAACAAAACACGCTGGCTCTCAACTGGAAATTTGCCGAAATTTTTGGCTCGCGCATTGATTTTTTAACGGAGCCGCGGGTGGGCGACAGCTTTCGGCTGGTATGGAGCCGCGACCGCCATGACGCCCACACCCGAGAGGGTGAAATAGAATGCGCCAGTTACCGTCGCCATAACGGAGAAGAGATATTTGCGTTTTTGTTAGAGGGCGAATATTACGACCAAAACGGCCGGTCCATGAGAGGACAGTTTCTGCGCGCGCCGCTTTCCTATAGACGCATATCGTCTGGTTTTACGAATGCGCGATTCCATCCCATCCTCCGGTATTATCGCCCCCATCACGGCATCGATTATGCCGCCGCGTACGGAACGCCAGTCCAATCGATCGGCGAAGGACATGTCATCTTCGCCGGATGGGACAAAGGCCTTGGCCAAGCGGTCCGGGTTCGCCATGCGGGAAGTTACGTCTCGATTTACGGACACTTAAGCCGCTTTGCCCCGGGCATTCGCTCAGGCGTTAGCGTTCAGCAAGGTCAATACATCGGCCGCGTCGGCTCGACCGGGTTGTCGACAGGGCCGCACCTGCATTTTGGATTTGAACGGGCAGGACGTTTAGTGAATTTCCTAGGCATAAAATTTGAGCAAAAGGCCCGAACCGTTCCGCCCGAACTTAAAGAACAATTTACAGCCGCCAAAAAAGAAGGCCTGCGAATTCTTTCAACCCTTGATGCCCCAACGGCCGCGCACACGCTACCGGAGTAGTTGTTCGAGTTCTTTGGGATCGGTCGTAGGCTTTTTGCAGACACGCTTCTCGCACACATAGGCCGTCGCCTTTTGCTCGGTCGTCGACATGGTCCTTACGTAGTCGAGGCGCTGTGAAAACCAGGCCTGGTTTTTTCCGCCGTCTACCAAGATCAGAGACTTTGCAGGTAAAAAGTGTCTATGGATTTCATTCAAAAGAGCTTCGGTGTCCGGCGCGCCGACTTGGCCGGCGATGACAATCTGCTTAGGTTCTGTAAGCGCCCAGTGGAGCGCCGATAACATCACGGGCATCGCCTGCGGGGAATGTTTTAGAGTGGCGCCAAAGGCTTGAATGGATTGCTCCCCCCACTCGGCGTATTCTTTACGGCCGGTCAGCTGGGATAGTCGTAGTAAGTTAAGTGCTTGAACGGAACTCGCCGCGGGTTCCACATGGTCTTGATCTTCCCTGACGCGGTTGAGCAAATGAGGATCCCCGTTTGCGGGCGTCATGTAATAACCTCCGCGGGAGACATCCCAGAATTGGTTCTGCAACGATTCGCTTAACGCCATTGACCAAACCAACCACTGCGTATCAAAATCCGTTTCATAGAGGTCCAAGAGCCCACGAATCAAAAACGCGTAATCCTCGGCCACCCCGGGAATGCCGCGTTCACCGTCTTTCCATCGCCGGAAGAGCACTTTCGTTTTCGAGTCCCAGAGATTCTTCTCCAAAAAGCGCGCCGCTGTCTGCGCGGTTAATAAATCTTTCTTGTCGCCTAAAATCTGCGCCGCTTGGGCAAAGGCGGAAATGGCCAGGCCGTTCCAGGACGTCAGTATTTTTTCGTCTCGATGGGGGCGGGGACGTTTGGCGCGCAGATCAAATAAGATTTTTCGAGCTTCCGACAGCCGTGCTTCCACAACGGCTTGGCTGGCTTTAAAAGTCCTTGCCGTTTCCGCCAACGAATGAGCCGCATAGAGAATATTTTTTTCGTTGAAGTCGCCATGCGGATCAGAAGCCGCATTGCCTTTTTCACGCACTCCGTAGCGAAAAGAAAACCAATCCGCCAAGGGTGGGGTCAAGGCCTGGCTGATGTCCGCGTGGGTCCATACGTAAAAAGCGCCTTCCCGTCCCTCGCTGTCGGCATCTTCGGCGGAATAAAAGGCGCCGCCTGGATGACGGAGGTCGCGCAGAAGATACTCAAGCGTCTCACGGGCGACATTCTTAAAAAGGTCCTCGCGGCTGACTTGGTAGGCTTCCAGGTAATTTACCGCAAGCTGCGCGTTGTCGTAAAGCATTTTTTCGAAATGCGGGATGTGCCAGTGTGCGTCGGTGCTGTAACGAGAAAAGCCCCCGCCTAAATGATCGTAAATCCCACCCTCCGCCATACGGCGAAGGCTCGTCAAAGACATGGCCATCGCTTGTTTTTCTTTCTCGCGCGCGGCGTAGCGCAATAAAAAAGTGTGGTATCCCGGCATTGGAAACTTTGGCGCCTTGCCAAAGCCTCCTCGGTCGGGATCGTAAGCGGATTTAAGATCGAGGTAGGCTTTTTGAAGCCACCTTGCGTCTTTCGTCTCCGGGGACGCAGGCGCCGCGGCATGGTCTCGAAGCGCCTCGGCCATTTTTTGGCCAATCTCGGCCATGTACGCGTTCTCTTTGGGGTCCAGCCACGCGTTGGAGAGCTGCGTGAGAACCTCCGTCCAACTTGGATGACCCCATTTGGCCTCCGGCGGGAAGTAAGTCCCCCCGAAAAAGGGTTTTAAGTCCGGCGTGACGAACACATTGAGCGGCCAACCGCCTTGGCCGGTCATCGCGGTGACCGCGGTCATATAAATCTTGTCGACATCGGGGCGCTCTTCACGGTCTACCTTTACACAGACAAAATACTTATTCATGAGCTCCGCGGTGGCCGCGTTTTCAAAGGATTCACGTTCCATCACGTGACACCAATGACACGTTGAATAACCAATAGAAATTAAAAGGGGCTTGTTCTCTTTTTTGGCTTTATCGAAGGCGGCCTGTCCCCACGGATACCAATCCACCGGGTTCAAGGCATGCTGCTGCAGATACGGGCTTTTCTCATGAATGAGATGGTTCGGTTTTTGAGAGGCGTTCACATTTAGACTCATAAAAGATAAGAGTGCAAGGAGGGCAAGGAAATCAGATCGCAAAAAGGTCACTTTCTGACTTCTGATTTCCTTGCCCTCCTTGCTCTGCTGCTTTCTGTTTATAACGGATAAAACAATCCCACTAATCGTATACAACCATTGGCCATAAGCCCGGCCAAGACATCATCCATCACCACGCCCCAGCCACCGGGCAGCCGCGCCAACGCGCGAATGGGGCCAGGCTTTATCACATCGAACACCCTAAACAAAATGAAGGCACCGATTAAGACCAATGGCGTTTGCGGCAGGAAAGCGACCGCACACAAATATCCCGCCCATTCATCGATGACGATCCGAGGGTCATCGTGAAATCCCATCGCTTCCTCGGCGGCATCACTGACAGCCACGCTGACCGCCACCACACCCAGCAAGATGAGAAAGGCGCGCGTGGGTTCGCCAGGCAATAAAGGCGCGCACACCACGCCCCATAACGAACCCACAAGCCCGGCCCCGGTATGATTCTTCCACGGGCCTATACGCAAACGCACGACCGGATAAGAAAGAAATAGACCTGAAGCCGCCCCTTTCGCGGCCCAGACCCAAAACGCTCTCACGGATTTTCCGTCCTAAGCTGAAATTCCCGGCGCAGCAAATCCTGGTGCTGTCTTAAATAAAGCACCCCGGAAAAAATGGTGAGCGCGGCCACCCATAAGACCATCCAATACGGGACATGCTGAATTCCCATGACAAAAAACTTCCGCCACAGCGACGCCGCTTGCGGCTCGGCCAACGGCCAATGCTGAACCGCCTCATTGATGACCAAAATAATCAAAATGGTTATGATCGCTGTTATTTGTGACGTGGTTTTGAATTTTCCGGCACGTTCGGCGGCCATGACGACCCCACGCGCCGCGGCCAAACCGCGTAGACCGGTGATCAAAAATTCACGACTGATAATAAGCACCACCATCCAAGCCGGTACATGAATTTCTTTTAATTCGACAAACCCGACAAGAGCCGCGCAAATGAGCAGTTTATCCACCAGAGGGTCTAGGAATTTCCCCATCATCGTCACCGTGCCCGTTTGGCGGGCAATGCGGCCATCGTAGAGGTCGGTGACGCTGGCGCCGATAAAAATAATGAGCGCTGCCACACGCGTCCAGATGTGGTCCACAATCATGAAGGCCATAAACGGCGGAACCAAGGCCAAACGAAGCAGCGTAAGGCGGTTGGCGAGAGTCATCCGCGACAGCACTCTGTGCATCGACGAATCACTTATCGAGCGGGATTTTGATTTCGTTCACGCCGGCACGCGCTCCGACTTGAAGGTCCACAGGCTGGTCGTTCCAAAAAAGCGTGAGGGTGCGTATGTCGCCTATTTTGACCAAAAATTGGCCCGGTCGGCTCCACTCTTTGGTGGCGCCTGCGGGCAACATTCCTTCGTAAAGAAGACGTCCATCGTTGAGCACGCGCAGCCACGTATCGCTTTGGGTCACGACGCGCACCCGCTGTTCTGTGATTTTTTGAGTCGGTGGGATAAGTCGCGTTTGGTCGGGGCGTTCACGCACGACCACGACGTCGGGTTCATGCGGCAAAAAACGTCCTACTTGGTGATAGACGATCCAAGTCAAAGCCAGCATTAGCACGATTAATCCCATGACTTGAACCCAAGAGCCCGTAAACCAGGAAGACGGCGGTTCCGTGGCCGCGGCCGCACGCCGCTCTTTGTCTTTCGCAGCGGATTGTTCCGTTGCGGTGAGCGGCGCGGTCGTTTCCTGACGGTAAAGCGTCATCACTTCATCATGAGACACGCCTAGGAAACGAGCATAGGAACGCAAAAAACCTTGCCGGTGGCTTTCCGAAGGGAGGTCCTTCCACCGGCTTTCTTCCAACGCCTCCAAATAACGAACGGAGATGTGCGTTCGCTTGGCACAGTCGGCAACCGATAGACGTTGGCGAGCACGACCTAATTTTAAAAGTTCGCCCGCTTTGGGTTTAGGCTGTGCTTCCGGATGAGGGGAGGACGGGGTTTCGGTCATTTTGGAGACATCTCCTGCGCCATCAGCGCGGCTTTGGAGTGAATTTGCGCCAAGTGGGCATCAATGCGATCAAAATAAATCGTCCAGCGGTTCGTGCCTTCTGGTTTTTCAATGAATCCTTTGATCTCCAACTGACTTAACAAATCGGTGGCCCGGGCAGAAGAGCCGAAATGGGCTTTAAGGAGATCCTGGGAGACGCGCTTACGCTCGAGCACAAGCATGAGGGCTTGGTGCAAATCGTCCAACTCCTCGGACGTTCCGCCTTGCCCGTTAGTGGCTTGCGCAATGGGGTTTAGTAAACGCTCATAAGAGGGCCCGCCTTGTTCCTTAACAAAATCGGTTACGAGCTGCAATTCTTTGCTGGTCACCAGGCCGCACTGAAGCCGTGAAGGCTTCGGCGCGCCAGGCGGCAGGAAAAGCATATCGCCTTGCCCCAGCAAGCTTTCCGCCCCCATGCCGTCTAAGATGACTCGCGAATCGGTTTGGGAGGCAACGCGAAACGCAATGCGTGCCGGCAAATTGGCTTTGATGACGCCGGTGATGACATCCACGCTGGGCCTTTGCGTCGCCAGGATCATGTGAATGCCCACGGCTCGCGCCATTTGAGTCAAGCGCTGAATCGCCGTTTCCACTTCCTTGGCTGAAACCGCCATTAAATCGGCCAGCTCATCGATGATGATCACCACATAAGGTTCTTGAGGCCGATTTTCTTCTTTCATCTTCGAGTTGTAATGCTCGATATCACGCGCCATGACACCGGCAAATTTTTTGAACCGATGCTCCATCACGCGAATCATACCCTCAAGCGCTTTCGCCGCTTCCTTCGGGTCGGTGATGACACGGCAGGCGTCCGGGTTTTGGTTCGGGTCAAAGAGGTGCGGAATGCCGTTATAAAGCGGCAACTCAAGCCGCTTAGGGTCGATCATGAGAATTTTAAGTTCCTGCGGTGTGGAACGGTACAGAAGCGACATCACCAAGGCATGAATGCAGACCGACTTGCCAGCCCCCGTGCTACCCGCAATCAACAGATGCGGCATAGTGGCTAAATCGGCCACAATCGGATGGCCTTCGGCGTCCTTCCCAAGACCCAAGGGAAGTTTCGACGAGTGGTTTTGAAAATTTTCCGTTTCAAGCACTTCGCGCAAACGCACAATGGCGCGTTTGGGGTTGGGAAGCTCAATGCCCACCGCTGATTTCCCTGGGATTGGGGCTAAAACGCGCACACTCATGGCCTTCATCGCGAGGGCAATATCGTTCGCCAAATTCGCCACGGCTTGCACTTTGATACCGGGGGCAGGAGTGAAATCAAACCGCGTAATGATCGGCCCGGGATGGATTTCAACCACTTTCCCTTGAACGCCAAAATCAGCCAGGGTCTTTTCTAAATGCTGCGCGCTGACCAAAAGATCCTCTTCTTTGGCTTGGACCGGGTTACGCTCGCCGGCGACCAACAAGTCGATCGTCGGCTTCATGAAAGGTTTGGCCTCCTGCGCTTGCTCGTGCGGCACCGCATCCGATGGGGCTTGTGGAACCGCGCGAGAAGGAGGAGGGACAGCGCGCGTTGGTTTGTTAATCGTGGGCGGTAGTGCCACCACCGGTTTGGGCGGCAGCACCGCGCTTGGCGGCACCATTGGGCCCGCTGCGGATTTTCCGGCTTTGGGCATGGGCTTTTGTGGAACGCCGTCTTTGGCTTTGGCTTTTTGAATCGCCATGGCTTCACGCCATTCAGCCCAATCATGGCGAAGCTGTTCACTGAACCAGTGGATTAAAGCGCGCGGAGTAGCCCCGGCACGCCAAACGATGACGGCGGCCAGAGCAAAGAAGGACACGAAAAATCCCCCCCAGCGACCGAACCACTCGCTTAACATGCGAATGGCGCCTTTCCCAATATAACCACCCGGATTTAAATCTAAAAAGATTTGGCCAAAAGAAGTCAAAAACGCGCAGGCGGCGGCTAAAATAAGCCCATCCGCCAGAATATAGCGCCAGGGACGACGATTTTCTTGATTTAAAACCAAACGAAGTCCACGGTACCCAAGCAGCCCCCACACCAAATAAGCGCCTTGCCCCATGGCGCGCGTGATGCTTCGAGCCAGCATCGCACCGGCAACACCGGCGTGCTGCGGAAAAATCGTGCAATAAAACCCCAGAAGGGCCGCGCCCGCTAAACAAATGCCTGGAAATTGGGGCGACGTCGACCGGGTTTTATTTTTACGGCGATCTCGGCGGTAGGAAAGCGGCTTCATGCCGGCTGAATCACGAATAGGGTTTGACCCGGCGTGATCGGCCGCGAATTTTCCGCAACGATCTTCATGATCTTGCACCGGGTTTCGGCTTTGATCTCGTTCATCACTTTCATTGCTTCTACAATACAAAGCGTTTGCCCCACGTCCACGACATCCCCTTCTTTCACGAACGAAGCGCTGGTGGGTGAGGAGGCGCGGTAAAACACACCGGCCAAAGGAGAGGTGATCGTGTTTTCGGGGGCTGCCGCTGAAGCGACGGGTGCCGAAGAGGTTCTAGGAGGAGCGGCAGGAAGCGCGTGCGGCGCTAAATGTGACACCGGCGCGCCCGCCGCAGCTCTAGGGTGGCCGCGGCGAACGAGCCGGATGTGAGAATCGCCGTCTTTAAGTTCCAGCAGATCGAGGCCCTCGTCACACATCACCTGATAGAGCTCTTCGACCGCGCCGACGTCGCCGGTAGCGGCGTCTGGCTTAACGAGTTTTTCTTCCGCCGTCAAAAGTTCCCCCGGCGAGGAGGCCCGCTGCGTCCGCGATCCCCCCCGCGAAACCCGCCGCCGCTTCGTCCGCCAAACCCACCGCGGCCGCCGGCGCCTGCCGGGTCGCCGCCTTTTAACTCCGAGCCCGGGTGCGTCACGGCTTTGCGGGATAAGTTAATACGGCCTTGCATATCGACATCGAGAACTTTCACTTCGATTTCTTCGCCCTCTTTGACGACATCTTCGGCCTTTTCGACGAACTTATCCGCCAGTTGGCTCATGCGGATCAAACCGTCTTTCCCTGGCAGAATTTCCACGAAAACGCCGATCGGCATGATGCGCGTGACTTTGCCTTTATAAATTTTCCCCACTTCGGCTTCGGCGGTTAGCCCCGAAACCTGGACGCGAGCCCGCTCCACCGCGACCGAATCTTTGGAAGAAATAAACACCGTGCCGTCGTCTTCGACTTCCACCTCGGCGCCGGTCTCTTCGATGATGCGACGAATATTCTTGCCGCCAGGACCGATTAGGGCTCCAATCTTGTCGACTGGGATTTGGACCGTGACCATGCGCGGCGCATGAACGGACATCTCGGCCCGGGGCGCAGCCAGCGTGCCCAGCATATGCTCAAGAAGTTTCGCGCGCGCTTGACGGGCCTGCTCCAGGGCTTCGGTCAAAATTTTGACCGAGATACCGGCGATCTTGATATCCATTTGAATCCCGGTCACGCCATCGGGCGTCCCAGAGACTTTAAAGTCCATGTCGCCTAAATGATCTTCGAGGCCCTGGATGTCGGTTAAGACCGCGTATTTGTCTCCTTCCATAACAAGCCCCATGGCGATACCGGCCACAGGCTTTTTGACCGGAACGCCCGCGTCATACATCGCGAGTAAACCGCCGCAGACGGAAGCCATCGAGCTCGACCCATTGGATTCAAGAATGTCTGAGACAATGCGGATCGTGTAAGGGTAGGTCTCTTCATCGGGAAGAACGGCCGCTAACGAGCGTTTCGCCAAGGCGCCGTGACCAATTTCACGCCGACCCGGGCCGCGGTCGCCTTTGGGCTCACCGGTCGAAAAACCAGGGAAATTATAGTGAAGGAGAAAGCGTTCCTTATATTCGCCTTGGAGTTCGTCCATGATCTGCATATCGGACGGGGTGCCCAAGGTACAAGTCACAAGCGCTTGTGTTTGACCGCGCGTAAAAAGCGCGCTGCCATGCGTTCGCGGCAAAACCCCGGTCCGGGAAGCCAATGGACGAATGTCCGTAAAGCCTCTGCCGTCGGAGCGCTTTTTTTCATCGAGAATGAGTTTGCGGGCTTCTTCGTACATGACATTTTCAAGCGCCAGGTTAATAAGCGCTTTTGCACTTGGAAATTTTTCGGCCAAAGCTTGCTGAGTCGCGTCTTTAACCGCGCTCACTTTCGTATCGCGCTCGCCCTTTTCATTGATGCGAACCGCTTCCTTTAGACCGGCACGGCTTAAGCTTTCGACGGCCTTCTTCATGTCCTCCGTCACGGCCGGTGGAGCCCATTTCATTTGACCGGTGGTCATACCTTGGGCCAATTGATCCAAAGCGTCACAGACTTTAGCGTTTGTTTTTTGAGCCAAAACCAACGCTTCGATCATCACGGCTTCGGGAAGTTCATCGGCCCCGCCTTCGACCATCAAAAGCGCGTCGCGAGAACCGGCGACCACCAAATCCAATTCACTTTCCGGTTCATCCGGAATACTGGGGTTTACGACCAGTTCCCCATTTAAACGGCCGATTCGCACCGCGCCGATGGGCCCATTAAAGGGTATGTCAGAGACGCGCAGCGCAGCGGAGGCACCAATCATGCAGAGAATATCCGGGTTGCTCACGCCATCGCTCGACAGCACGATCGCGCTGACTTGAACTTCATGCGTGAAACCTTCGGGAAAAAGCGGACGGATGGAGCGGTCAATGAGGCGAGACGTCAAAATTTCTTTGTCGCGGGCTTTGCCCTCGCGCTTAAAAAACCCCCCCGGGATACGGCCCGCGGCATAGGTGCGCTCGCGGTAATCGACCGTCATGGGGAAAAAATCGGCTCCTTCTTTGGGTTTCGGGGAGGCCACGGCGGTGACCAGCACCACGGTTTCACCGGATGTAACTAAAACGGCCCCATTGGCTTGTTTGGCCAGCGCGCCAGTTTCGAGGGTAATCTTTTCTGTTCCGACTTCAACTTCAACTTTACGGACGTTGTCTGACATGAGTTATTTCTCCTTGATTTTGCCCCTGGTCGCTGTGGCGACCGAATAAGAAACACCCATCGACAATACTAAAAAGGTCGCTTGACCGACCTTTTAAATACTGGCGATGGGCACGAGCCAAGATGTTTAACGCCGCAGGTTAAGCTGCTCAAGCAAACCGCGATATTTTGCCACGTCAGAATCTTTCAAATACGACAAAAGACGCCGGCGAGCACCCACAAGCTTAAGCAGCCCTTGGCGAGAAGCGTAATCCTTGCCGTGGCCTTTAAAGTGTGTGGTGAGCTGGTTGATGCGTTCGGTGATCAGAGCAATCTGAACCGCCGGGCTACCGGTATCGGTCGCATGCTTTTTCTGATTCTCAATGGTGGCTTTTTTGGTTTCTTTGGTTAAGGGCATTTTATTTTCCTAATTTATGTTGAATTTTGCGCGATTATAGACGAAAAGACTGGTCAAGGTCAAAACGATTAAGCCGCTCCAAGCACCGCCCGCAGGCGGTTTTGCTCCAACGCATTGCGAACTCGCTCACGATCGGTGAACGCCGGCAATTGATTCATTAAGAAAGCCGCGGCCGTGCTGGGTGTTGAAGAAATCGGGGTGGCTGATGTCGCGAAGGTTTGCCGTAAACCGAGCGCTCCTTCTTGAACCGCGTTATTCAAAACATTCAGACGTTCCTGATAGAACTGAATCGCCCCCAACGTGACCCACGTTTCTTCATCCCGTGATCCGATTTCCTCCATCAAGCCATTTTTCTGCAGATAGCGATAGTGAATATGCAGTAATTCATGAATCAACGCCAATTCCAGCACTTGACGAGTGTGGTGAGGGTTTATGTCCGCCTCCACCCGTGTAATTTTTCCCCGCTCATCAAATTCGACTTTTTTGACGCGCGCCACAAACGCGGGATTTTGACCGAACGTGCCGGCCGTTTCCCCAACCACTCGAATATCGATTACCGCTTTTTCCGCGGCGAGATCTCCCGCGCGAATGGCCCGCTCCATCGTATGTTGGATAGCTCCCACAGTCTCCAAATAATGTCCCAGCGAAAGCTTAGGCCGGCGAACCGTCGCCCACGCCACGTTCCACGTTTTAAATGCAAATCGAACAGCCCGATGCCGCAGCGCCACCCACCCCGAGCGCCAATGATCGCGCGTCGACATGGGCCAGGCCGCTTGCGCTTTCTGAACTCTAGACGTCGAAACCAGTACTCCGGAGTCACCTGCACGAATCCCAACGGCACTGCCCGGTGTAAAAGCAACATGTTTGGTTACCCCGATGCCCGGCTCGTTTATATCGAAAATTCGGTTGGCAGGGACCTCGACTCCGTACAACCGTTCCAATCGCAACAGAAGTTGGGGAACCGATAACGACGTACGTGTGATCACCGGATAGTATTCCTGACCGATATTCACCGAAAGTCCGCACCTATCTTGCGTTGGATCAAAGAACTGATCAGATCGAAGCTCAGGGAAGGTCGTGAAAATCCATCGGTGGATCGATGGAAATTGCTGCAGTAAGCCCAATCCTCGTAGCCTTTGGCGCATGCCCCAGCTCGCTTTTTCAAAGGACGGCGAAGATCGGTTTTCTAACGCGCCATGGGTTGATGGGCCCGGCAAAGGGACGCCTGACATCGATAAAAACAGCGGATATATGTTCACGTAAAGATTGAAACACCACCGCAAAACGTCACCATAAAAGGTTTTGCCAGCCAATGGTTTTTGCGGGGTCTGCCCCAACGAACTACGCATTTCAGAGTTTTGCTCTGGCACAACGGATGCATTAGAATCGATTTTGCTGACAGTCACCGGAGATATGATGGCCAAAAGAACCATGGCTAGCTTCGCCGCGCGCGGTAGCAGGGCGGCAACATCCTCCTCTTTTTCGGTCCATGGCTTTCCCGCCCGAGGCGGTTTCCCGGAGGCACCCGGTGCAAATCTTTTTTGCAATTGCCCTTCTGTTAATTCGTCATCATCAATTTTGGACAAATACCCCATGAAATCAGACTTCCTTCCGCCGTAACTCCCAGACATTCTTGGATTTTTAGGGTCCAGTTCAATCGTATTGGCCAGGCGACAAATCAATTGGCGGAACTTAAGTTCTTCGCCAAACAGTGAGGGCAGGTTTGGATCCGCGTATAGGTCCACCACATACTGAAAAACAGATTGCGGAATGGGGCCGGCCTGAAATGAAGGTTCTGATTTCTGCGTTACTTCGTGCCCATCCGAAACTTTTAGCGTACTTATCAATATCGTTACCTCTACTGGAACATCCATGAAGAAATTCCAGAATTTCTGAATCATTAGCTGAGGCTTTAAAGGGAAATACGTAGCTAGGCGCGTTATGGTAGCCCCATTGAGCGCGCTGTATCCAAGAACTCCGCTTTGCATGGCCTCCGCTAATAAACCAAGCCCGGCGGTTTCTTGGCGCGCATAGACGGTTAAGTAGTATTGAACCAGTTGTCCCAGGTAACCCATATCGGTCAACTCTGACTCATATTGACCTGATGATCGGCGTGCGATCTCTTGTTCAATCCAAGTTCTCAATTGCTTCGCCATGTGGCCTAAATTATTAGGGTCCTTATCTCCAAAACGAACAATAGCGCTTCGTTTGTTGATTTCGCGGTGGAGGAATAGCCATGCCAGGAGGTCTGCCCGGTATTGTTGGCCAGCCGGCAACGAAGCCAGCTGCAGCAAGAATTCCGCGCCGGCGGAGGTTATAAACAGGGTCACCGGCCAGGAAGAGGCGGGACGTGAGCCGTCTGCAGCGTCATGCATAGGCATAAAGGAGCCATCCGAGCGGCGATCAATCGTTGTGACCCATGGGACGGGAGCGTCGCTTGGAATCAGGTTCAATCGACCGTTGGCGAATACTCGGACCCATCGGGCGATATTGGCATGATTTTCATTTTTTTCGTCTGGCATCCGCTGAAGACGGTCCGCCAACGCAAGCAATGCCTGACGAACGAGCACTACTTTCGGTTGAACTTTTGGCTTTTCCTGGCCTTTAACGGTCATTGCAGAAACGAC